>NZ_CP059732.1:4718750-5955625 GCF_014117325.1 Spirosoma foliorum
ATTACCCATACGCTGTACGCCCATGAGGGTAAGATAGGGTTTGACTTTCTGGGCTTTACAATACGGCAATTTCCCGTTGGCAAGCATCACTCCGGTTTGGATAACAAACGGTCCCCGCTGGGCTTCAAGACTTTGATACAACCTTCAGTGGTGGCTATCAAACGGCATAGTCAACGCTTGAATACGATCATCCGCCGTCATCGGAGCAGCCAACAACAACTCCTGATTGATGAGCTTAATCCAGTCATTCGGGGTTGGTCCAACTATTATTCGACGGTGGTGAGCAAGAAGCACTATTGCCGATTAACTCACCTACTGTTTAGGAAGTTATGGCGTTGGGCGAGTCGCAGACACCCGCGTAAAGGAGCCTATTGGTTGCGAAAACGTTACTGGCCTTTTCAGGACAAAAGCTGGCGATTTGCAGATAAAGGCAAAGCTCTGTTTCAGCACAGTGATACTCGGATTGTGCGTCACGTCAAAGTCATCGGTAGCCGAAGTCCATTCGATGGTAATTGGGTGTATTGGAGTAGTCGAATGGGTAGACATCCGGAAGTCGGTACACGACTTGGGTTTTTGTTGAAACGGCAAAAGGGCCAATGTACCCACTGCAAGCTGTTCTTTAAACATGGTGATTTGCTGGAGGTCGATCACCAGCAACCCCGGTCAGCCGGTGGCAGTGATCGATATGAAAATCTTCAACTTTTACACCGCCATTGTCACGATGTCAAAACGGCGACCGATCAACAAGATAAGTTGCAGGAAGACACCATCAAAGGCTGACTCACTGAGGAGCCGTGTGAGGTAAAAGCCTCAAGCACGGTTTTGAAGACCAGCCGTCGGGGCGACTCGACGGCTGAGTTTAATTACATAATTCGTCGTTTGCCTAAAGCAGTGCTTGCAACCGTCTCAAGAAGGAGGGTTTGGCGAGATGGATAATTCTTCTACTCTATAGCTACTTTTGCCGGATCGAATAGTCAAGCAGCTCTTAACTAACCTATGGAAGACGAAGTAAGACCAAGTTAGCAAAAACTCATTCACTTAAATTGGAAATTCGGTCTTGGTTTACTACTGGTCGTTTGTATCCCCCGCTTTATTTTAGTCTTGGCGGCTAACGCATCGGGCAACTATAGTTCAATCGGGGCGATTATGATCATTTCCGCGCTTTGCCCGTTTGTATTTCTGACCCCGTTTGGACGCCGAAAAATTGGAATAACCAAGCCTGACCGCTACAGCCAGCTAGTAGTGGCGTTTGTAGCGGCTATCGTGTTCAGTGGTCTACTGTACGCGATAGGACGAACTTTATACGCCACTTCCTTTGAGAACTGGTATGTCTATATCGGCAAATCCTACAAAATACCAGCCGGTATCTCTCAGCTGGATAGAGCAAGCTTATTCACTATCGTAGCGATAACGGGTATGCTGTTTAGCCCTATCGGTGAAGAGTTGTTCTTCCGGGGTATCGTTCACACCAGTTTTGCCCGTTCTATTGGGGAGAAAAGAGCTTCTCTGGTAGATAGTTCTGCTTTTGCGCCGACCCACCTGTCTCATTTTGGTCTGGTGTTCATCGACCAACAATGGGGGTTTTTGATGATGCCGGCTTTTCTCTGGGTAATGAGTATGTTTTTGGTGAGTAGGCTATTTTTCTGGTTTAAAACGGCTTCAGGCTCACTCTTGGGCGCAATTCTTTGCCATGCGGGGTTTAATTTGGGCATGACTTACTGCATCTTTTACTTATTGTAAAGATCTGCATCAAGAATCCTTTTCGTTCAGGCCAGGAATCATGGACAAGTGTTGATGATTTGTCTCACTTATGAGCGTTTTTGGAGATTCTTAAGCAGACAGTATAATGGATCATTCACTGTACTCATTCCGTCCGCAGACTATCGGTTGGATTGGCTTAAGCGGCCCGGTAGGTTTTTAGCCCGATCGTCAAGCCACCTAGTAGCAAAAGCACACCACCACAAAGGCCAAACGTTTCCAGGCCGACGCTCACCCGATACGCAAAGTTTTGCAGCAGGACCATGCCCGCCAAATAACCCAATGGGCAGGCTAGCAACAGGGCGATCAGCAATAGTTTACTAAATTCCCAGGATAGCTTGCTCACCAGTTGCCCGGCTGTCGCCCCCATGACCTTGCATATTATAGGTCACCATGCCCAATAATCCCAAGCTGGCAATCGAGAGGCCAATCAGCACGGCTAAAAAATCAGTAAACTGACTGTTATCGTACTTACTGCTCAAATACAGGGTTCTTCTTCCAAAAGGGCGAAATTTTACGGTTTCAAACTAAGGGATTAGTTGTGACGATTTGTTACAGTCTCACATAAAGGAGCTTTTTACGAGATCTATGAGCTGACTGTTCCTATAGTGCTCCCCTAAACTTGGCTCTTACGCACTTTGTGTGATTGAGCTGATGACCTGATTTTAAGCTTTTGGTGTTCTGTCTAAATGAGCACTCAGCTTTCATTTCCCATTTATTTCCCCAATTGCCAAATTATTGACTGTCAGCACGGTGAAGGCGGCTATATCCTAGTAGTCTACTCAACGGACAAGCAGGCCAGTTGTCCATTTTGTCAGCAAGTCTCAAACAGATCACACGGATATCACTATCGTAAGCCGACCGATTTACCCATTAGCGATAAATCAGTCCAGTTGAGACTGCGATTGAGACGATTTCGCTGTCTAAATCCAACTTGCCCCAAACGAACATTTAGTCAGCCTTGTCCAGATTGGCTCCCTGCTTTTGCCCGTCGAACGAACCGCTTGGCTCATGCTCAACAGAGTGTGGCTATGATGCTAGGCGGACAAGCCGGTAGCCGTCTGCTGACCCAGTTGTATATGCCCACTAGCCATGATACCCTCTTACGACTCATCCGAAAATGGCAACCAGTCGGGCCACAAACACCTTATGCACTGGGTGTTGATGATTGGGCGATACGAAAAGCGAAAACTTATGGTACGATTTTAACGGTCGCCCGCTGGCGTTGATTTGGATCGACATCAACCGATTGATTTACTAGAAGGCCGAACGGCAGAAGGTCTATGAGATTGCCGGGCCGCCGTCGCGGCTGAAGGCCCATCCCGGCATAGAAGTTATTACCGCAACGGCGGCCCGGAAGGGATCGCTCTGGAGAATATGCACGCGGAGCCCGTCAGGGAGCCCCACAAGCTCAACAAGTTGCCGACCGATGGCATTTGCTGCAAAACCTGGAACAAGTCCTAGAGCGATTATTAACTGGCTGCTATCAACGATTGCGAAAACTGCCAGTATCTCAGGCAGATACACCAACTCAGCCGACACCAGAACGGCTTAACTATGTGATGCGAGATTACTCAAAAAATGAACTAGAGGCCCGTTGGGCTGGCCGGGAAAAACACTTAGACTATTTTAATCAAGTACAGCAGTTACGCCGGGCAGGCCTGTCTATTTCTAAGAGTAGTCGGAAATTGGCCATGAATCGGAGTACGGTTCGTCGGTATGCCTACGCTGAATCATTTCCCGAACGAGTCCAACGTCCAAGCGGGCGTAGCATGCTGACTCCTTATCTAGCCTACTTAGAAAATCGCTATCGACAAGGTTGCCGTAACGCCCAACAGTTGTGGCGAGAGCTTGGCCAGCAGGGCTATCCGGGTGCTCATAATCAGGTAACCAAATGGCTGAGCAGACGTCGCAAGGAGGATGTGCCAACGACTCAAAAACAACCAGTAACCAACTCGTCTGTCCCTGATCGACTGCCTTTTGAGTTACCCACTACTCAGCAGCTTGCCTGGCTGATGGTACGTCCTGTCTCCTTACTGGAAGAGACTGATGGACAAATCCTGAACCATGTTTGTCAGGAGGCTATTATTGCCCAGGTCTATGAACTAGTGAAGGACTTCGCTGCCATGGTTCGAACTCGTCAGGCAAAGTTATTAGACAATTGGTTGGTGCGTTGCCAAACTTGTTCCGCCGTGTTACTCCAGCAGTTTGGTCTTCATCTTCAACAGGACTATGCGGCCGTGCGAGCAGCTTTGTCCACCCCTTGGAGCAACGGCCAAACGGAAGGACAAGTCACCCGAGTGAAGCTCATTAAACGACAAATGTATGGGAGGACCAAATTGGACTTATTGCGTCAACGAGTACTTTATCGGTGGTGAACCACACAAAGTGCGTAAGAGCCAACTATTGGGGAGCGCCTTAGATAAAAAGCCTATTGATGGTCAATTTGCCACGTAATCATCTGATTAATGGCTCCGAAACTTCCAGATTAATCATTAAACAAGTCAACAACTACCACGGTGTAGCTTATATCCTGAATAAAACTCTTTAGCTTAGACTTTCTCACAAAATGCTCCATCTTAAGATGAATCAGCTTTGTAAAAGAGGCAATTGATTGAGCCCTAATTCCAACTATTCTCGCAAACTGGGGGTCATTCTGGCAAAGTAGTACGCTATGAGAGCCATATTAGTCCCATTTGTAAGCCTATTATTGATCATAGGCTCATGTAAAACAGAAGAGTCGCTTGTTCCCCGCTGCGCTAATGCTGGAGCTTTGATTAAAGAGGTTAAACGTGAAAACGGTGTGGTTTACTATGATTCCACACAAAGCAGCTACTTTATTCGAGTCCCAAATAGCTTTGATTCTCATGATTTAGGCTACACTTGCAACTTGACAACTGACTACCAAAAACCTGGTCTGAAAGTCAACTTCAGCGGTAGGTATTATCAGAGTGACAAACAACTAGGATTTGTCGCAGGTGACAAGACTTATTCCTTATCACTTAGTTCCATCCAAGAACAATGATGCGCTCAACCAGCGTGTGTGGCGGCTTGATCGGTTAGGCCGCTCCTTAAGAGACCTTATCGATTGGGTGGCTTATTTGGAAAATCAGGGGATGGCTCTAAAGAGTCTCCATGAATCGATTGATACCTCAACAGGCAAGTTAGTCTTCCACCTATTCGGGGCCTTAGCCGAGTTCGAGCGTAATTTAATTCAGGAACGAACCATGGCGGGCTTATTGGCTGCGCGGGCGCGGGGTCGATTGGGCGGGCGGCCAAAATCATTGAATGCGGATAAACAATAGTTGGCCGTTGAGCTCTATACGGCCAAGAAAACCACTGTCAAGAAGATATGTGAGATACTGGCTATCAGCAAGCCAACTCTGTACGCTTATGTACGCAGTAGCCAGTTCAAGCATTAGTTCAACTTCTATTGAAGGCCCTATCAATGATTTTTCTGCTTACCCAATACACCCATGAAAATTACGCCAAAGGGCCTGTTACAACTGGGCTTTACTGAGTCATCCGAGCACCCGAAAGTCTATACCTACAAGCCGGGCCTCCGGGCGGTCGTAAGGGGTAGACTTGATGCCCAGCCCGGAAGTTTTCACATCGATATGTTCAAGGTGCCCCTTACTAGGATTGGCGATCTAGCTTATATGCTGGAGATCGTCGATTACTATCGACGATGAAAAAGGGAAATCAAGAAGTTCTATTTTCATTTTGGCCCCGTTTTGCAGCTGAGATCAAAGAATGATAAATGGTCTAGTCAGCCGGCCCCCTCGTAAAAGATTGAAAGGTAGCGGAATCGGCGTTGGACACCCGAAGAAATAGCGGGTTATGCTATCACTTGGGAACGTATACTAATAGCGAGGGAAAAAAGAGGAGCTGATCCTAATCCATGACTCAATCAATGCTATCAGTAGATACTGTTGCGAATTAAGAAGAGGTCCGCATTTAGTAAGGCTTATCAGGAGTTGAAAAGAAAAATAGTGCTTTAAGCCAATCGATAGTTGAATAACGCCAACATGAATGGAGAAAGTAACTATCACCGGTTGTGGTATCTATTTTTTTTGCCCGTAGTCGATAGGCAGATCATATTATCTAGGATAAAAGAATGGATTTGAACAAAAGAATATGTTTCGTTAAAAACCAGTGAGAAACAATTGCATGAACCTGGTCATGGACGGCCAAATAGCACCTATAAAGGACATTTATAATTTTAAAGGGGTAGGTAGTGAGCCGATAAGTAAGGCAGTAAAGTCCTCGAAGGATGTCAAAAATATATAGATGGAGGAAAAATGGGTTGGCCAGTTGAGTTAATTTTTGATCTTGACTATTGTGCTAATACCGAATGCCACTCGTTCCTTAAAACGTACTTTTTAATAGAGCGGCAGTCTTTGCATCAACTCTGATTTTACTACTAGCCAAACTGGTCCAATCTGGCTGACAATCGCTTCTTTGGGCGTAGATACTGGTTCGGTAGAAATCGACATAGTATAACAAAATAGGATGAAATCGCTGGATTAAATACCTTTATGATAAGTCGGTTTGTGGCCTAACATAAGGTTAAAAATTAATTAATCTAACTTTTAAAGGGGAAAGTGTTGACTATCTAAAAAAGGAAATTGCCAATAAAGGTACTCTATTAGTAACCAACTATTACATTTCGGGTTTATATTATGTATAGCTCTGGTATATATCTGTTTATTCATTTTACTAAACATATTTATATATTTTATATTTATATTAGCTTACTTAATTTTCTAAAGTAAACGATTATGAATCAGATAGTAACCCGACTCTCCGTTGCAGATGTAGAAAAATTACTCGTACATCCGGAAGCTTTCACAGTGCAGGCTATCATTGGAATAGTCAAACTGCTTGAGAAATCCCCGATGGAGGTTTTTGAATTAGTTTTCAATGAATTGGAAGAGAGAGGACTTTGTGAATTCGAAAAATAATTTACCTTCCAAGGCCACTTATTTCCGAATGGCCTTGAAAGGTAACAAACCAGGCTTTAATGATGAGAACACTTAAATTGCCTTGATGCTATTGATGAAAAATTAGGTTCAGAGTCAAACGAGGCTTTGAGTAGTTTTCTAGTATCAGTCGTTCAATTAAACCTTGACAGGTTTTATAAACGCTGAACAATTAAAATGAACGGGTTTATTGAACGCAAAAAAGCCAGTTTTCGGCTCTTCCCCTCTTACTTGACTCGATTACCGTTCATTTAAACGTCACTTATTGCTATTTAACGAACTACTTAATTGCGTGTAAATTAATTGGTTGATTTTAAGTTGGACGTACAGAACCCCGCCCACGAAACCCTCCCTATGTTTTCAGGATAAGACATCACAATCATTTTTACGAAGTCGTTGGCAATTCGTCAACAGGGGGAAACAACATCCGTTTCATCAACGTACCTAGAAGATGACTCAATTTTTATCGGTTATCAACTCGTTCAAATAGGGGGCCGTTCGGCTGTTAGGATGCAACGCTACGTCGGCTGGTTGGCCCTGTACCACGATTTGCCCTCCCTCATCGCCAGCACCGGGGCCCATATCGATCACCCAGTCGCTGGCGGCTACCACCCGCATGGTATGCTCAACGAGTATGACGGTATTGCCCGACTCCACTAACCCGTTGAGCTGAATCAATAATTTTTCTACATCAGCCGGGTGCAGACCGGTGGTAGGCTCATCGAGTACATACAGGTAAGATCCATTACTAGCGCGCTGTAATTCAGTCGCTAGCTTAATCCGCTGGGCTTCTCCGCCGGACAATTCAGTTGCCGGCTGACCTAATCGCAGATAGCCTAGCCCCACCTCACGCAAAGTTGTCAACGAACGGAGTATAGCGGGCTCATCCTTGAAAAATAATACAGCCGCATCCACAGTTAGATCGAGTACCTCCGCAATGGTTTTGTTCCGGTACTGGATGGCGAGTGTTTGCGCATTATAACGCGCACCGTGGCAAACCGGGCAGGGCGTGTAGACGCTGGGTAAAAACAGGAGTTCAACCATCACAAAGCCTTCGCCTTGGCAGTGTTCACAACGGCCTTTGGCCACATTGAACGAAAACTGGCCCGCATCATAACCCTGTTGCCGGGCGGCAGGGGTTGCCGCAAATAACTTCCGCACTGAATCAAATAAGCCCGTGTAGGTGGCCATGTTCGAGCGGGGCGTTCGGCCAATTGGCTTTTGATCGACTACGACCAGACGTTTTATACGCTCCATACCATCCACGAGTCGACCGCCCTGGGTCGTCGGTACCGCTTCCAGACTCGTTTCGTCTTCGGTCAGTGCTTGACCCAGATAAGCGGCCATCAATTCGACCAGTACCTGGCTGATCAGGCTCGACTTGCCTGATCCCGATACCCCCGTAACGGTCGTTAGGACACCCAGCGGCAGCGATACGTCCAGCGCCTGTAAATTGTTTCGGCTTACCTGGGCCAATTGCAGCCAGCCCGTTGGGGTTCGGACCTGACGCCTGGTAGGAGCGCGCTGTTGAGGAAACAAATAAGGGCGCGTTTGGGAAAGGCAAACATCGGCTAAACCAGCTGGTGGACCGCTGTAGAGGATTTGCCCACCCTGTTCCCCAGCAGCCGGTCCTACATCGACCAGCCAATCGGCTTTCCGAATAACATCCAGATTATGTTCAACAACAAATAAGGAATTACCCGCCCGCTTTAAACCCGCCATAGCGTCTAACAGAGCTTCAGTGTCGGACGGATGTAACCCGGCCGAGGGCTCATCGAGCACATAGACGACACCGAACAAATTCGAATACAATTGGGTGGCCAGTCGCAGCCGCTGAAGTTCACCGGGCGATAAGGTGGGCGTACTACGTTCCAGTGATAAATACCCCAGACCCAGTTGAAGCAGGACCTCAAGCCGAGCTACCAGATCCTGACTAATTCGAAGCCGGACTTCTGCCTGCTCTGGGGGAATTTTCTGTGACGGATCTTTCTTCATACTACTGCCTTCAGCATAGGGTTGGAGTAGGGCGCTCAATTGCTTCAGGGGCAATTCGGAGAGGTCAGCAATAGTGAGCCCGGCAAACTTAACCCGCAACGATTCAGGACGCAGCTGTTTCCCCAGGCAAAGCGGACAGCGGGTCTGGAGCATAAACGCCTGTACCCGCTTTTTCATTAATTGACTTTGTGTCGTGGCAAAGGTATGAAATACATGCCGACGGGCGCTACTGAAGGTGCCCATGTAGTTGGGCGGCTCCTGCCGTTTGAGGGCACGCCGGGTTTGTTCCGGCGAATAGCCTGGGTAGACCGGCACCACGGGCTGTTCATCGGTAAACAAAATCCAGTCCCGTTGTGTCTGAGGCAACTCGTGCCAGGGACGATCCACATCATACCCAAGGGAAACGAGAATGTCCCGCTGGTTTTGCCCGCCCCAGGCCTGGGGCCAGGCGGCAATCGCCCGCTGGCGAAGGATCAGGGACCATGGAGGTTTCCGTCACTTCATAGACACTCCCCAGGCCATGGCAGGTGGGACAGGCTCCTTCGGGCGTATTGGGAGAAAACGATTCTGCATACAGAATGCCTTGTCCCGGCGGGTAGTCACCGGCCCTGGAATAGAGCATACGTACCAGGTTTGACAGTGTCGTGACACTCCCTACCGACGATCGGGTCGTTGGCGTTCCCCGCTGCTGTTGTAAGGCAACGGCCGGGGGTAAGCCGTCAATGGAATCCACTTCGGGGACGGCCATCTGGTGAAATAGTCGCCGGGCATAGGGCGAGACCGATTCTAAATACCGCCGTTGGGCCTCAGCGTAGAGCGTGCCAAAGGCCAGGGACGATTTTCCGGAGCCTGAAACGCCGGTGAAGACCACCAGCGCGTCACGGGGAATGTCCAGATCGACGTTTTTGAGGTTGTGTTGCCGAGCCCCGCGGACGCGAATGAGGCTGGAATCAGATTCCTGTCCAGCCTGCGAATTTATTTTGCTCATAATGTATACGGGGTTAGCGACAAACTTCTGCCGAACCAATGGTGCGGCAAAAAGGCCAGGTTGTCCTAGCCTGATATAGGTTGGCAAATTTTAGGTCTTAATTGCCAACCTATATCAGGCTAGGCGAGTTTGCTGTAGAACAGAAAGAAGTTGACCATACGCTACAAGTTTCGACGGAAAATGACCGCGTCAGTGGTCAGATGGATTGCTGACGTTGGTAACTTTTCGGAAAGCTCAGCCGAATGTACATTGACGCTATTGAGCCTACCGTTGTGCTGAAATTGAAAAGCAGGATTTTTACTTTCTCAATACGAATATTCCCAAACTCGATGTAGAGCATTCGTGTAGTTTCGTCCAATAAAAGGCAGGTTGTTTCAACTAATTGAACAAGTACTAATCTTCTATGTTAGAACTTGAATGAATGGTGATTGTTTAATTGGATCGTTCAGTTAAACGCCGGAATCGGACTGGAAGCGAATCCACAATTTTTACTACTGTCCAACTTAATCAAGAGCATATGCATATGGAGTGGCTAGCCTTTCAATAAGGTGAATGTCACAGTTGTTCCCTCATGTTCAACGCTATCGATTCGTATTGTACCTCCGTGTAGTTCCACAAACTCGCGAACAATCACTAACCCTAAACCCGACCCATGAATATTCACCACATTCTTCGCGCGAAAGAACGTCTGGAATAAGTGAGCTTGCTCCTCGGCCGGAATACCAATTCCCTGATCAATAACCGATATAACCAGTTGTGCCCCAAAACGGATCAGTAACTTCGGGTTACTTTGGGAGAACTTAAAGGCGTTTGACAGTAAATTAACCAGTACGTGGCTG
The DNA here is from genome assembly GCF_014117325.1 of Spirosoma foliorum. NCBI lineage: Bacteria > Pseudomonadati > Bacteroidota > Cytophagia > Cytophagales > Cytophagaceae > Spirosoma > Spirosoma foliorum. The sequence goes on from NZ_CP059732.1 coordinate 4,729,313, forward strand.
ATTAACTTCTGATCCACAGAGACCCGTTCGGGTTCCCCTTCAATCAATACATCTACGACCCGATTATCTTTACGATCCGCGAAATGCGTTTCGATCACTCGATTCGTTAAGGCAACCAGATCAACCGGTTCAGGATGAAAGGGAATTCGTCCAACGTCAATCTTGCCAATCGTCAGGATATCAGTTAATAACTCGCTAAAGTTGGCAATCTCCCGTTCGATGGTTTCCAGATGTCGGCTAACGGCTGGGGGCGGACCTTGGATCGATCGCTCTAAGTGCATACGGATCAGATCGACGCTCGATTGAATAGTTGCCAGGGGTGTCCGGAATTCGTGGGAAGCGGTTGCGACAAACTGGGATTTGAGCTTGTTTAACTCCTGCTCCCGGATCAGCGATTGCTGAAGAACCAGTTCCTTTTCTTTCATATCCGTAATATCACTGGCAATACCAATGCACCGCAGGGGAATACCCCCCCTGTCTTTCATCACAAAACTGCGAACATTGAGCCAACGAATCAGGCCGTCCCCTCCCTGAACTCGGTACTGAGCGGGAATTTCCTCCCCCTGGCGATACCGTTCGAATGCCGCTTCTACCATCGGACGGTCTTCGGGGATAACCGCGTTCAGGAACGAGTAAGGATCGTCGTAGAGACGTTGGGATGTAATGCCAAAAACGCGTTCATAGGCCGGATTGATATATAACAATTGAAAGGGATTCGCCGACTGAATCCAGAAAACTTCATCCACGTTTTCGGCAATCTCTCGAAACCGCTGTTCGCTTTCCCTTAGGGCATCTTCGGCCTTTTTTCGCTCAGTAATATCCCGGGCTGACGAATAGATCAGTTTCTCATACCGTTTGGCGCGCCATTGGATCAGGCGATAACTACCGTCTTTGTGCTGGTACCGGTTTACAAAACCGTCGATGACGGGCGTCTGGTAGGTTTGTAACGAGTCGTCGCGGTCGTCGGGGTGAATAAAATCGAGAAAGTAATGCCCCTCAATTTCTTCCGCCAGATAGCCCAACGTTTCGGTCCAGGCCTGATTTACTTTTAAAAAATGCCCGTCCAGGCTGGTAATGCAATGGAGGTCAAGCGCCCGTTCAAAGAAGATCTTTAGCTCACGACTCGTTTTTTCAGCCTTTTCTTCGGCGGCTTTCAAGGCCGAAATATCTGTTGCCGTCCCGACGTATCCTGTCACCGTTCCGCCCTCATCCTTTAAGGTGCTGGCCGTCATAAAAACCGGGATACGTTGGCCTCTTTTACCCAGGATTAAGCATTCGATGTGAAAAAAGCCATCCGTTTCCAACGCCGTTTTAAGTAGTTCGGATGTGGGGAGATCCGAAGAAGGCTGGTAGGAAACGAGGGGTACAGGATTTTCGGGTGGGCCAGGTTCAATCTGAACGACGCAACCGATCAACTCTTCGGGTTTATAGCCTAACAACTGTTCGATCGCCCGGTTCGTCGTTCGAACAATCCCGTTGATATCCGTTGAAATGATCGCCTGACCGGCATGTTCCAGAATTGCATTTTGCCAGGCCGACAGTTGCCCGATCGTAAGCGTACGCTCCGCAACATGCTGCTCTAAAGTTTCGGTCTGGGCCTGTAGTTGCTGCTCGGTTCGTTTCAGTTGCGAGATATCCTGTACGCATAATAGGACTCGTTCCCCGATTGAAACCATGGATAGATTACACCAAATCTGCTCGTGTTCAACGGTTACCTGCCATTGTAAATGGAGAGGTTGGCCGGTTTGTTGAACCGTTTTTAATCGGTCGAACAGGCCAGTTGTAACGGCTGTTGAAAACAGGGTATTGAGTGTATTGCCGGTCATCTGTTCGACGCTCCGTCCAGCAATAACGGCGTTGGCGACATTGGTGAAAACATACTTGAAATCAGTCAGTTCACCGTTCGAATAAACTGGTTCGAAAAGGGTCAACCCGGCCGGACAGCTACTGACGACGGCTTGTAATAGCGCATTCGTATCGTTTAGCAACTGATTGGCCTGGCTTAGCAAGGTCTGACTCCGACGCAGTTTCAGGAGCGATACAACCTGCTGGGCCAACGATTTAAGGGATGTGGCCTGTTGATCGGAGAGGTGCCGTGGCTGATGATCAATCACACATAAGGTACCCAGTGCCTGTCCAGCCTCATCAACCAGCGGGACACCCGCGTAAAAGATAACAGGCGGGTCGCTTAACGTCAGTGGGTTTTGGGCGAAGCGTTCATCCACACGGGCATCCATCACCTCCATAAGCAGGGTTGGCGTTTGAATGGCGTGCGCACAGAATGAATATTGCCGGGGCGTCTCCTTGAGGGTAAAACCTTGGGCTGCTTTAAACCACTGACGCTCAGTATCCAAAAAAGTAATCAGTGAAATGGGCGTTTGACAGATATGGGCAGCTATTTGGGTTATAGCGTCATATTCCGCTTCTGGTAAGCTATCGAGAATAGTATAGCTCATGAGCGCCTGTAAGCGCTGCTGCTCGGTTTCTGATATAGTCATAAAACGGTAGGTTTCAGCATGGTCAAGGAGCCATGCTGTTGTCATCTTTGGGGCTTATGCAGATTTAGTCAGTGAACGAACACGATCCATCAGTGGAAGCTGGAGCGTCACTTTCGTAAGGCCCTCTGGCTTACTCTCAATCTGTAAGTGCCCCTGGTTCATCTCGATTAGGGTTTTGACGATGAACAAGCCCAGCCCCGAACCCTGCTGCTCGTAATACTTGCGGTCAAACTGAGTGTAAGGAGCAATCCGGAGAATATCGCCGGATTTAAACGCTCGTCCCCAATTGGTAATGGTTAGCTGGTAGCACTCATCCCTAATCTGCCCCGATACACAAACGTCACGACCTGTGTCCGAAAACTTAATCGCATTGTCTATCAACTCCTCCAGTATCTTGGTCAGGCTGTGGGGCGGTAAGCGTAGATGGGCCATTTCAGTAGCAATACGGATGGTTGCAGGCTGTTCATGCTCTTTCTCAATCGTTTGTTTAACCTGTTCAACAAGCGCATCGAACACATAGGCGTTGCCCTGGCTTAGTGCGTCGTATTCTGCTGAACCATGCGGGCGGATCAGTAAATTAGTGAGACGTTCATTGTCGAGGGTTCTTTTAAGCCGTAAGCAACACGTCATCATCTGGTCCAGCATAGACTCCATCTCGGAGGAGTCGAGTATAGAGTGATCTTCCTTTAATAGGCCGATACAGCCCATAATCCCGGCTAAGGGTGTGTTATGCTCATGAATCGCGACCCGACCCAGGTTAGTAAGATAGTCGGTCAACTGGCCCTGTAATTGGTTGTGGCGAATCTGCTCTCGCTTCAACCGGGTTTCGATGGATTTTAGTAAGTCTTTACTCGTAAATGGTTTGACGAGGTAGTCATCAGCGCCTAAGACCATACCCTGGCGGAGGTCATCAGGTTCGGCTCTGGCCGTGAGAAAAATGAAGGGTATGTGACGCAGCGAATGGTGAGCGCGAATGGACTCCAGTACCTGATAACCGTTCATTCCGGGCATCATGACATCGCAAAGTATCAAATCGGGTTGTGCTTGAATGGCTCGGTTTATGCCTTCATGGCCATCGGGGGCTGTATCGACAATAAAGCCTTGTAGCGTAAGCAGTTCGGCTACGTTCTCACGAATAGATGACTCATCTTCGATGACTAATACCTGCGTTTTCATGTTTGGTCAAAAGAGGGTACGATGGATTGGGTCGTTTGGGATTGCCTGGATCGAGGTGTCATGCTGAGCGTTTACCTGAAAAACACGTAGGGTCTTCTTAAATCGGCGAAGCCTCGCTTTATCAATAAAAATAATAGTACCCGCTATGCGTAGGGAGTTTGCCGTGATTATTCTAAAAAAATCGAATCAGAATAGAAAAAACGCTGCCTTAGCTTTGTTTCGGCCATTTGAGGTGGCTCATTTTCGTCACCATTCAACAGAATACGCCCACTAATACATGACTAAGATGGCGACTAATCCATTTATAAAGTATGTCAATAAGACGGTGAGTCGAACCGATTGGCAACGGGAAGTAGAAGCTTTGTATAACAACTATTATCTGATTTCTCTATTACTAGCTTCCCCGTCGACTGCATCGGCCCATGAGGTTAGTAAGTTGCGACGTTTACAGTCAGCTTTGCTCAAAACTATTGAACAGTTTGTAGCCGAATTAGATCAGCAAACAAAGCAAACTCAATCCTCGTCGGCCATGGTCTGTTTGCTGAAAACTCATGTAACGGTCATGCAAAAGCTTAACGGTCAAATCGGTAATCTATTAAAGGAACAAGGGGCTGGTGTGAGTTAAGGAGCACAAACAAGTTGTCCGTCTCAATGGTTGCGTTGGCTCATTCGATGCGTATCGGATGCCAACGTTAGTTGTTAGGCAAAGCCGTTTTCGGGCGGTGTTGTTGTCTAAAACGCAGGGGTGACACACCATTGGCTTCCTTGAAACTGAATGAGAAATAAGATAGGCTCCCAAAGCCACATCGGTCGGCAATCTGCTGAAGACTATAGTCGGTTTCTAACAGAAACACGGTAGCCCTACGAAAACGGTGGTCTTTTAGCAGTTCACTAAAGTTGCGTCGGAGGTATTTCTTTAGGTTCCGTTGCATCGCCGACAGACTCATGTTCATTTCCAACGATAATTTATCGGCGGTCAAGGATGGATTACTAGCCTGCTGCTCGAGTAGCTCGCTAAAGCGCTTAATGAACTGAATTTCGGTTTCCTGATGAGCGGCCGCCTGCTCTAATTGGTGCAAGACTAACTCAGTTTGTCCACGGGTGATATTATTAACTTTTAGGAGTAGTTCTTTTTGCAGGAAGGGCTTGAACAAATAATCAACAGCGCCTGCTTCTAAGCCCAGAAGTTTGTCCTGTTCAGCTACTCGGGCAGTTATAAAAATAACCGGAATTGACCGGTAAAGAGCGTGTCTGTTTGTTGCCCGGATAAATGCAATGCCGTCCATGTTGGGCATCATGACATCGCACAGGATTAGATTGGGCCGAAAAGAGGGTAGTAATTCAAACGCCCTGATTCCATCTGGTGCGGTTTTAACTTCGTGATTACTTAATTCGAGCTGCTCACTGATATTTTCCCTTAACTGCAAGTCATCCTCGACTACTAATATCTTTGCCATTAAAGGTAGTTATATACATTATATCAAAAGTAACTATTTTTTTATAAATAATTGTTAATATATCAATGAATCGATCTAACCATATGTTACTAATAGGGCCGAGATGGCGACAGCTAGACCCCGGTCGGCGCACCGACTGCGGCCACTTGACAGTGATAAAAAAAAGCCGTCTCCCGAAGTACTCTATTGGTGGGACGTTTTAGTTGACTGCTAATACAAACGACCGCAACGGCGGCCCGGCGCAAGTCGAGCGCGGCTCCGAGACTAACCGCACAGGCGGCCCTGCGTGAGTTATTTCTTTTTTGTAAAAAACTACCTACATCATCGAGATTTCTGTCCAATAAAAAGATATTTAGACTTACTTATGGTCTATGTAATAGTCTATAAATTAATAATTTACACGACATTGAGGCTCAGCTATCACCTGATAATTACTTAGCCACTCACTCGGTCATGTTCTCTTATGATCCCTTTACGGAGACAGGCATCCAGGCGACTATCATGCTTAACCCTCAGTGGACGATTGAGTTTGCATTAGATGCCGGGAACGATATGAACATTGGCACCAATTCTTCGAGACTGACCGGTCAGGCATTTGTTCGTTATGTGGCCAAGAACAATAACAACTCGCTCTGGCTTGGTTTTAATGAGCTTGGAAGAGGTACGTATGAGAACAGCCATGACAATTTGAATCATGTTGCCGGTGTTTGGGGACACAAGTTCAGCAACTCCGTCCACATGATGACCGAAGCCTACTACGAATGGGAACGCGACGCGGCTTTAGGTGGCTCGGCCAGCGATGGCCCGGTTCGCTATGGTGCCGGTGGTGGACAAGGGACGATTATTCCGGGCATCTCGGGGGCAACGGGATTTGTTAACTACTTTAATATCCAGACCTCTCCGAAAGATTATCTCTGTATCCGTAATGATTATCTGCGAGATATGAATGGATGGCGCACTGGCTTTCAAACCAGTTATATCAGTCACACACTGGGCTTCGTTCACCACTTTGCCAACTGGCTCACGTTCCGTCCCGAAATCCGGTATGATTATAACCTGGATAATGACGTTACGCCTTACGACCTGGGTACGAAGAAGAATCAATTTGTCGCTACCATGGATATGATCGTTCGCTTTTAAGTCCATTCACTCATCTTATTGTACTATGAAAATGATAATCATCGCCCTGATGAATTGCCTGCTACCAGGTGCGGGCGTGAAAGCTCAAACTGCTACAGCGGATTATACCGCCCGGACAAGTAGCGGTATTTACCAAAGTTCAGCGGATTTTGAGCAGGGCAAGCTGACTTTACCCGCTGATTGCCAGCAAGAGAAAAGTAAAGTGCGAATGAATGATTTTCTAAACAGTCCCTTTTTGACTGTCATTCACCAAGGGAAAAAATATGTGTTTCCCAAGGACAGCATTTTTGGCCTGCGCACCTGTGAAGGACACGATTTCCGCATTTTTCACCGGCGCTTGTACGAGATCGAGGAGCTGAAGTCGATCGTCATTTACCGCTCCATAGCAATCGAATCCAGTGGTGCTAAAGGTGTAAAGCAGGTAGACCGATTCTACTTCAGCGCCAGTGTCGATTCAGACATTCTACCACTTACCTCCACACCAATCGAGCAAACGTTTTCTCATAACCAGAAACTACATGACCTACTGGATGCCTGGTTACAGGGCAATCGCGATGCCATTAGCGCTTATGATGCCTACTATCATACATTCAAAATAAACCGGCTTTTGCAGGCATCCAATTAGTGATTCTATTCGGTTGCTTTTCCTGACAACCTTATTTATAGTTTGTTGTACTCATGTAAGGTATCCGCCAACGGCGGATACCTTCATTGTTTTAGGTCTGTTTATTCACCAGTAGTAGACAACCTTAGGATCTTGAGCAGGTAAGCAAGCTTAACAATACTCCCAATTTGATAAAATCCTTTATCAAAACGATCAGGTCAAAATAGACTTATCCCCAACCACAGCAACTGCTAACTTTCTGGTTATTATTCACTTATAAATTAGATAAACGCTATGGCACGATATTGATAGCAGGGCTGTAGAACCTATTGATCAATTCGATGAAAAACGAGATTAGCCGCAATGAGTTACTTAACATACTCGCCAATCGGATTCCTGAAGCGCGACGAGAGTTTATGCGTATGCCTGATCAACTTAGTGTAGCCGCTATTCTGAACAAACTATTTGATATAACAGCTAGCCTCATCAGCCAGCATAAGTTCAGAGTTGTGAAACGGTGTTTGCTGGTAGCAGAAGACTTGTTAAAAGAGGGTGATCATGACATTAGGACAAGCTTGAAAACCGTTTATATGTATCGACTAGCTACGTTACTCTATAAACGGGATGCCCAATCAGAATTTGTTCATTTTCTGTTACCTATCGGTCTGCGCACCGAATTTCATCGTAATACGTATCCGGATGAATAGATCAGGAAAGTGCTATACTACTCCTAACTTCTCTTTGCTACTTAAGTATCCAGTCAATGGCCTGACTCCTCTCAGATAAAGAAAACGTTTTTATTTTCAGGCCTAGAAACTGATTATTCAGCTTGGCTAAAACGCCTACCCGCTCATTATCGGTGACGACGGCTGCTTTTCATAGACGCTCAAATACGTTGCATCGGCTTTTAGGTTTTCCCAAAAAGCCTAAGATGAAATGGAACCTATGATTAACTAGTCGACATAAGCCCCTAGTTTGCCTGGATACTGGGTGAATTTGCTTTTGATCTAAGCAATCAGTGGAGTGATACCGTTTCAAAATGATAAATCACCATTTCAAAATGAGCTGTATTTTTAGCGTCATGAATTAACCTTTACTTCGTAATGATCAGATACATAGCTAATTAAATTTACTACGGTAAAACTGGCCCTGAATTGGCATACTCATTTAGAAAAGTATGCTAGAGTATGGAAACCATCATTGATCAAAGCTGCTTACGTAGCTTATTAATCGAGCAAATACCAGAAGCTCGAAATGAGTTTGGAGCTTTACCTGGGGAGGCCAGTGTGTACACCACCCTTCATAAACTTTGCGAAGTAACCTCAGTGCTGGCGCATCAGAATAGATTCAAAGCCGTCAAACACTGTCTATTAGCCGCGGAGGAATTGTTGACGCATGCTGAACCGAAGATCAGCAATGCCGTTTGTACGATTTACGTCTATTACATAAGCCTGTTGCTGGATAAACGGGACTCTCGGGCAGAAGTAATTCATTATATGTTGCCTCTGGCGTTACGTACTGAATACCGTCGTCAATTAACAACCTCCCTTCCATAATCTCATAAAGTTAACGGGCTGTTTGAGCAGCTTATTAACCATGGACACTGACTGTAGAATTTCAATTGCTTCTCGAGAGCACTTATCGCAGGCGGATTCGATCTGCCGACAAATGGCTCTGAGTGCTCAGAGCCGGGGAACCGGTATTGCCGGTCGTTCGCCTGAATCGATTCGTAAAAAAATGGAAGAAGGTAAAGCTATCATTGCTACGTTACCGAATGGGCAATGGATTGGCTTTACGTACTTGGATGTATGGGAAGAAGGAAAATTTGTTTCTCAATCGGGTTTGATTGTCGACCCTGCTTTCCGGCAACACGGCGTGGCCAGACGACTTAAATATGCTTTGTTTACGTTAAGTCGGCGGCTTTTCCCCAAGGCAAAAATTTTTAGTATCACGACTAATCAGGCCGTCATGAGCCTGAATACTCAGCTTGGTTTTCGGCCAGTCGCTTTCTCAGAATTACCTCAAGAAGCTCGTTTCTGGGGGCAATGTGCAAGCTGTCAAAACTGTGATATTTTAATCCGAACAAGCAAAAAATACTGTCTCTGCACGGGTATGTTATTCGATCCGGCCTTCTCGGCTTCAGCAAATCCTGCTAAAACATATGCCTTTGTTCCCTGATTCCCTGCCACTGATTGTATCCAGCGTCGAAACGATAACCCTCAAAGCATTGTTGAAGGACCCATCCGTTTTTCATTCCGAGTGGCCAGAATATTTTCAAAGTAGAGTTGCGACAAGTTGTTCCCTAAATCGATGCTTGGTACCATTTTGGTGATTGACGACGAACCTAAGCTGCGGCAGCTCATGGCTCGCATCCTGAGTTTGGAAGAGTTTAAAGTTTTGGAAGCCGATTCGGCTCGAAGTAGTCTACGCGTACTTCAGCAAGCTGAAGTGCATGTCGTGGTGTGCGATGTCAAGCTTCCCGACGCTAATGGGATCGAACTGACGGCTCAAATCAAACTAGCGTATCCAGCCATCGAGATTATTATTCTAACAGCCTATGGAACCATTGCCGATGGGGTAATGGCGATGAGAAACGGCGCGTTTGATTACATCACGAAAGGGGATGACAATGACAAACTCATCCCGTTGGTGAACCGGGCCATGGAAAAGGCTCAATTACAATGGCGAATTAAGCAACTGGAAGATCAGGTACAGCAGCGGTACAGTTTTGACAATATAATTGGGCAGTCGCGGGCGATTCGGCAGGCCATTGAACTAGCCCGTAAAGTCGCAGCAACCGATACGACGGTGCTGTTAACTGGTGAAACGGGCTCGGGAAAAGAGGTATTTGCTCAAGCCATTCACCAAGCTAGCCCGCGTCGACTAGGCCCGTTTGTGGCGATTAACTGCGGAGCCCTTAGTAAAGAGATATTGGAAAGTGAGCTTTTTGGCCACCGCGCTGGGGCTTTTACGGGGGCTAACCGCGACCAGAAGGGATTATTTGCCGAAGCGCATAAAGGCTCCCTATTTCTAGACGAAATTGGAGAAATACCACTTGACCTTCAGGCAAAACTACTGCGCGTTCTGGAAACGCACGAGTTCACTCGTGTCGGCGATACGAAGCCTACCCAGGTTGACGTTCGCATCATTGCGGCCACGAACCGTAGTCTGGAGCAGGAAGCCAGCCGAGGTCATTTTCGGCTCGATTTGTATTACCGGCTGTCCGTATTTGCCATTGAACTTCCCAGTCTACACGCACGCCGTGAAGATATTCCCTTGCTAACAGAACAGTTTGCCCGGATTAGCGCCGTAAAATTGGGTAAAAAACCGATGGCCCTCAGTCCCACCTTTTTAGATGTTCTCATGCGCTATAGTTGGAAGGGGAACATTCGGGAGCTAAGAAACGTCATTGAACGGGCTGTCATTCTAAACGATGGATCTACTTTATTGCCTGAATCTTTACCCCTAGATGTGCAATCATCGGCGAATACCATTACAAGTTCAGCATTTGACCTGGAGACCGTCGAAAAAAAAGCATATTGCTCAAATCCTGTATTATACGCAAGGTAATAAAGCGGAAACAGCTCGATTACTCGGTATTGGTTTAAGTACGTTGTATCGAAAAATTGAGCAATATCAGTTGATAACGACAACGGCTATTCTCATCTCAGCAGCTAAAGCCATTTACTGCTGTTGACAGCCTACCTAATACATACGCTTTGGGGCTCTTGTAGTAGCCCCTGTCAGTCTAGGACAGCGTATACTCTACCCATCTCTGGTTTGCGTATATGCTGTCCTATATGTTTTCTATAGCTTCATTCTATAAAACCGGTTTCTGAACGCTTCAATGCAAGAGTTGCATTAATCTATATGTACTTTATCCCTTGTAATTTAAGTTAACCCAAACCTTCTTATTTGCACAGATTAATTATTGATTTACTACCGATAACGCTAGCTAAGAACTTTACCAAACTGAGAAAAAACCTTACCAAAATGGTAAGGTTTTTTGTTTACTCCCACTTCTTTCGCTGACTGAACATTGCAATAAAATACTAATATTCAGCCGATTATCTAATAAATTAATTACTTCAAAAAAGTTTGGTTAAGTTTTTGGCATAGTGTGGTAAACTAAACAGTATTACTCAAAAACTATGGGTACGCTTCTGCTTCTACTTGGTTCGGCACTTGGTTGCTTTTTCATTTTCTATAAAGCCATTGAGTGGTTCGAACGCATCTAAATAAACACTACTGACCATGATTACTCTCGTCTTTATTGTCGCGTTGCTGGTTTTCGCCTACATGTTATACGTGTTAATTAAACCAGAAAAGTTTTAACCTATACTAACTACACAATGACAACTGAATGGATTGGCGTACTGGTCATGTATGGACTAACGGTCCTGCTGGCGATTCCGCTGGGCAAGTTTCTTGCCAAGGTTTTTAAAGATGAGCCGAACGCGTTCGACTTCATGAAGCCGTTAGAGCGACTCATTTATCGTCTGGGTGGCGTTGACCCAACCGCTGACCTGACCTGGAAACAGAATCTGGTAGCGCTTCTGACGATCAACATGGTCTGGTTTATACTGGCCTTCGTTCTGCTATTAGTTCAGGGAAGTTTGCCACTCAATCCGGATGGTAACCCCTCGCAAACCCCCGACCTGGCTTTCAATACGGCCATTAGTTTTATGGTCAACTGCGACCTACAACACTACTCCGGCGAATCCGGTGCGACCTATCTGACGCAATTGGTCGTCATGATGTTTTTGATGTTCACCTCTGCGGCAACCGGTATAGCTGCAGCCGTCCTGTTGTTTCGCTCGTTCCTGCCGAAAATGACTGAAACGGTTGGTAACTTTTATGTCCTGTTTACAAAAGCCATTACCCGGCTCTTGTTGCCCGGCTCACTCCTAATCGCCTTAATCTTAGTCTTTAACGGAGTACCTGCTAGTTTCGACGGTAAAGATACGATTGTATCGATGCAGGGCGATACGGTTGGGGTTTCGCGGGGACCGGCAGCGGGTATGATTGCCATCAAGCACCTGGGTACCAATGGTGGGGGCTGGTTTGGTGCGAATTCAACCCATCCGCTGGAAAGCCCTAATTACCTGACTAATATGGTTGAAATGATCGCTCAAATGATCATTCCCATTGCGATGATTTTCGCCTTAGGCTTCTTTATCAATCGGAAACGCTTTGCCTGGATGATTTATGGGGTGATGACCATTGGCTTTCTGCTTCTGGTTATTCCAACCATTTTCACTGAATTAGGGGGTAGTCCAGCTATCGCTCAACTGGGTGTTGGGCAACCAACGGGCGCTATGGAAGGTAAAGAAGTCAGGTTTGGCACGCTGGCTTCGGCCTACTGGAGCATCGCCACAACGATCATTTCAACGGGATCGGTCAATTCCATGCACGACTCCTCAATGGCTTTGTCAGGTGTTATGGAACTATTGGGCATGATGGTAAACGCGTTCTACGGGGGCGTCGGGGCTGGTTTGCTGAACTTTTACTTTTTCCTGATCATTGCCGTCTTCATTTCGGGACTGATGGTTGGCCGGACTCCCGAGCTCTTCGGTCGGAAAGTGGAAGCGCGTGAAATCAAGATTGCCTCGATTGTCGCCTTGCTGAGCGCTTTCCTGGTAAAAGGTGGTACGGCGTTGGCAGCCTGGATTTTTATGCAGTACGGCGATGCAGCCGGGGTGGCGTCCACCTGGGCAGTTAAACCCTCCGCCTGGTTGAACAACCCTGGTTTTCATGGTTTCTCAGAAATGCTCTATGAAATGACCTCGGCCAATGCCAACAACGGATCGGGCTTTGAAGGGCTGGGCGATAACAACTTCTTCTGGAACTTCTCAACGGGAATCGTGCTGATTGTGGGCCGGTTTATTCCCATCATTGGACCAGTTGCTATTGCAGGCTTGCTGGCTCGTAAAAAGTATGTTCCCGAGTCATTAGGTACGCTACCAGTTGATACGGCCACGTTTGGACTGATGATTTTTGCGGTCATTTTCATTCTCACGGCACTATCCTTCTTTCCAGCACTGGCCTTGGGACCACTAGCTGAATATTTCTCACTTAAATAAAATTAGTTACGCCGGTAATCTGGCGTACTACCTCTATACATACTAAAATGGCAAAGCAATCATCTTCCCCCAGCCTGTTCCAACGGGAACTCGTCGGGACAGCCATCCGAGAGTCATTTGTAAAATTGAATCCTGCCATCCTGATTAAAAACCCGGTGATGTTTACTGTCGAAATTGGCACCTTGATCATGGTGTTCGTGACGGCTTATATTGCGCTTTCGGGGGATACCACGCAGGGGTCATTGACCTACAATATCGTTATCACGCTTATTCTGCTCATCACGGTCCTATTCGCCAATTTTGCTGAAGCCATTGCTGAAGCGAGGGGTAAGGCACAGGCCGAATCGCTCCGGAAAACCCGGCAAGAGACCCCCGCTAAAGTTATCCGACCAGTAGGGAATATGAAACTCGATGAGGTGCAAACAATCTCGTCCGCACAACTTAAAAAAGGCGACGTATTCATCTGCGAACCCGGTGATATTATTCCGTCGGATGGCGAAATCATTGAAGGCCTGGCGACTATCGACGAATCGGCCATTACCGGGGAATCAGCTCCGGTAATTCGCGAAGCGGGTGGTGATAAATCCTCGGTAACGGGTGGTACGAAAGTACTTTCTGATAAGATTAAGGTAATGGTAACCACGCAGCCTGGTGAATCATTTCTGGACAAAATGATTGCGCTCGTGGAAGGCGCTACCCGGCAGAAAACACCGAATGAAATTGCCTTGACGATTCTGCTGGCTGGTTTTACGCTTATTTTTATCATTGTCTGCGTCGCCTTGAAGCCTTTTGCCGACTACGCCAACACCCCCATCACGATAGCCGCCTTGATTTCGCTGTTCGTCTGTCTGATTCCGACGACTATCGGTGGCTTGTTATCGGCCATTGGGATTGCGGGTATGGACCGTGCGCTACGGGCCAATGTCATTGCCAAGTCAGGACGGGCCGTTGAAACAGCGGGCGATATTGATACGTTGCTGCTCGATAAAACGGGAACCATTACTATTGGTAACCGGAAAGCCACGAATTTTTATCCTGCCCCAGGTATCAAACAAGTTGATATGATACGCATTTCGGCGCTTAGCTCACTGGCCGATGATACGCCAGAAGGTAAGTCGATTGTCGAACTGGCAGGCCTTGATGTCACCCGGAATCTGAATACGAACGGCTCTAAACTAATCAAGTTTACGGCCGAAACACGCTCGTCAGGTATTGATTTGCCTACCGGTGAACGAATTCGAAAAGGGGCAACGGATTCAATCCGTAACATTGTCGAGCGGGCGGGCAATAACTTCCCCCCCGAAACGGATAAAAAAGCCAAGGAGATTGCTGCCAACGGCGGAACGCCCTTGGTTGTCATCCAAAACGAAGAAGTTAAGGGTGTTGTCGAATTACAGGATATTATCAAACCGGGTATTGCTGAACGCTTCGAGCGGCTCCGCAAGATGGGCGTAAAAACGGTGATGGTGACAGGCGACAACCCACTGACCGCCAAGTTTATTGCGGAAAAAGCGGGCGTCGATGATTACATAGCTGAAGCCAAACCGGAAGATAAAATGCAGTACATCCGCACGGAACAGACTGGCGGTAAACTGGTAGCCATGATGGGAGACGGTACTAACGATGCGCCCGCCCTGGCCCAGGCTGATGTGGGCGTAGCGATGAACTCAGGAACGCAGGCGGCTAAAGAAGCCGGTAACATGGTGGACCTGGATAATGATCCAACCAAACTCATTGAGGTCGTGGAAATTGGTAAACAGTTGCTCATCACACGGGGTACGCTAACGACGTTCTCCATTGCCAATGACGTTGCGAAGTATTTCGCCATTGTTCCCGCTCTGTTTACGCTGTCAATTCCAGCTTTGCAGGCTCTCAACATTATGCGCTTGCACTCCCCCGAGTCAGCAATTCTGTCGGCGGTGATTTTTAACGCCATCATTATTCCGATGCTGATTCCGCTAGCCTTGCGCGGGGTAGAATATAAACCAATTGGCGCTAGTGCCCTGTTACGTCGGAATCTATTGCTCTACGGGGTTGGCGGTATTATAGCTCCCTTTATCGGGATCAAATTGATTGACCTGATGGTCGGATTATTTGTCTAAAATCAAATTCGAGCCTTACGTATATAGGATCTCGTTATAAACAATAAAAATCATGAAAACCCATATTGGACCAGCCATTCGATTGACACTTGTCATGCTGGTATTGTTAGTGGTTATTTATCCCCTTGTCGTGGCAGGCATTGCCAAATTAGCCCCCGGTGCAGGAAAAGGAGAAACGGTTACTGTAAACGGTAAAGTGGTAGGGTACAAGTTAATTGGCCAGAAATTCACCGAAGATCGGTATTTTAACAGTCGCCCGTCAGCTGTAGAGTACAATGCAGCCGGATCAGCCGGTTCGAATAAAGGCCCATCGAACCCAGATTACCTGAAAACAGTACAGGCCCGCATTGATACGTTTCTGGTTCATAATCCAGGTGTTAACAAAGCTGATATTCCCGCCGAGCTGGTAACAGCCTCAGGTTCTGGTTTAGATCCGGATTTGTCACCTACCGGAGCCAAAATACAGGTGGCTCGTATTGCTAAAGTACGGGGCATCTCGGCAGAGCAACTGAACCAATTAGTTGATCAGCATACGGAAGGGCCGCTGTTAGGCATTTTTGGCCCCGCCAAAGTGAATGTGTTAGCGCTGAATGTAGCTCTTGATCAGGTTAAATAATCTATTACCGGTCAGTCCGGCCTTCAACCGGGCCGACCGGTTTATTGATCAGACACCACTATGATACCGCAATATATCGGGCTTGGGTTGTTGTTTGGCCTGGCCGTTGGGTTAGCCATCGGAGCTGGGTGGTATATGAACCGCGTATTCAACGGCAAGAAGAGCGGATTCGATGTTCTGGCTCCGCTGGAAAGGCTTCTATACCGACTAGGCGGCATTGACCCGACTCAACCCATGACCTGGCGGCAATACGCCGTAGCTATGCTGACCATCAACGGCTTGTGGTTGGTGTATGGACTTATTGTGTTACTGGTGCAGGCAGCTATTCCTATCTGGAATCAGGGAAATATTCCATCGATGGAATGGACACTGGCCATCAATACAGCGATCAGTTTCCTAACCAGCACGAACCTTCAGCACTATTCGGGCGAAAGTGGGGCTACCTACTTCAGCCAAATGGCGGTGCTGACTTTCCTCCAATTCGTTTCGGCGGGAACGAGTCTGGCCGTTGGGGTGGCCGTGGTGCGGTCATTGCAGGCTAAAACCAGTTCGAGTGTCGGTAATTTCTATCAGGACTTTTTGCTGTCAATTACCCGAATATTTTTGCCCATATCCCTGCTCAGTGCGGTACTGCTGTCGTTCACGGGCGTTCCGATGACCTTCGAACCGTATCAGGTCATTAAAACCCTGGAAGGCCATGAGCAAACTGTAACAACCGGACCGGTAGCGGCTATGCTGTCGATCAAACATTTAGGCTCAAACGGGGGCGGATTCTACGGGGCGAATACCGCGCATCCATTTGAGAACCCCAACTTCGCCAGTTACATCATCAACCTGATCGATGTGTTTCTGCTGCCGATGGCATTTGTTGTTTTCCTGGGCTATTTCCTGAACCGCCGGAAGCTGGCCGTCATCTTGTTCACAGTCATGACGGGTTGCTGGCTGGCGCTAACTATCCCGACGATACAACAGGAATTGGGCGGGAACATAGCGATTAGTCAGATGGGAGTTGACCAATCGGCTGGGAGTCTGGAAGGGAAAGAGATACGATTTGGTACGCTGGCGTCGGCTTTCTGGTGTGGGGTAAACGTTGTGATCCCAGCTGGTACACTAACCTCAATGCACGACAGCTATACACCCCTGTCAGGGGTATTTATGCTGCTGGGAATGCAATTGGATGCCTTTTATGGCGGGGTAGGTACAGGCTTTCTTTATATGTTTCTGTATATCATACTGGCTATCTTTATTGGCAGTCTGATGATTGGCCGAACCCCTGAATTAGTAGGTAAGAAAGTAAGCATACCTGAAATTCAGATCGCCACATTCGTCATTGTTATCCTGCCCTTTTTGTATTTAGCGGCCACGGCGATAGCGGTGGTCATTCTGGATGCCAATCCCGACATCGGCTGGTTGAGCAACGGGAACGCCCGCCCGGCCGGTTACCATGGCTTCACGACAATGCTCTATGAGTATGTGTCGTCTGCCGCTGGCAATGGGTCGGGTTTTGAGGGTCTTGGGGATAATACGCCCTTCTGGAATCTATCTACGGCGGTGGTAATGCTGCTGGGCCGGTTTATTCCCATCATCGGGCCGCTGGCTATTGGTGGTCTTTTATACCAAAAGCAGTATACCCCACCTACGGCAGGCGTATTGCCCACTGAATCGTGGACATTCGGACTGTTGCTGACAGCTATCATCTTCATTATCGGCGCGTTAAGTTTCTTTCCGGCCCTTGCGATTGGCCCAATCGCTGAATTTTTAACTCAGGGCGCAAAGCCCTGATTTCTCAAAAAATTATGCCTGAATGTACTAAGAAGATCACTAGGCATGATCAATAACGTGAGTACAACAAAACAATAATTATGAAAACTATTTTTACAACATTAGCCCTGGTTGCTGGTATATTGACCACTTCGCTGGCCCAGACAACAGATACAACTAGGGTCCCCGCGCCAAGGCAGGCTGCGACAGTGGCAACCCCCAATTCTGGATTAACCGTGTCGGGTTATATTGAAGCCTATTACAGTTACGATTTTACAGCGCCTAAAACGGCTCAGGAACGTCCCGTCTTCCTCTATAATCACAAACGAAACCGGGAGGTAAATGTCAATCTGGCCTTTATAAAGGGAGCTTATGTGGGTGAGCGTGTTCGGGCAAACCTAGCCCTTCAGGTCGGTACGTATGCCCAATACAACTACGCAGCTGAGCAAGATCTAATAAAAAACATTTATGAAGCTAATGCAGGCGTCAAACTCAGTAGTAAGAAAGACCTCTGGCTGGACGCCGGGATTTTCTCCTCGCACATTGGTTTTGAAAGTGCGATCTCGAAAGACTGCTGGACGCTGACCCGGAGTATTCTGGCCGAAAACTCACCCTATTATCTGTCTGGTGCCAAATTGACCTATACTACGTCGAATGGTAAATTGACGCTGCTAGGCTCGGTGCTAAACGGTTGGCAGCGCGTCACCAAATTACCGGGTTACAGTGGTCCATCGATAAGTACCCAGGTCCAGTTCCGCCCTTCCTCCAAGCTGACGCTGAACTGGAGTACGTTTCTGGGATCGGATCGTCCGGATTCGCTCAAGCAGGGACGGTTCTTTAATAACTTCTATGCCATTATCAATCCAACGGGCAAGTTCGGGGTAATCCTGGGCTTTGATATTGGCTCTGACCGCAAACCAATTATCAGTGGTGATCGCCGGGTAGGCAGCGGTTCGTATGTGTGGTATTCGCCGGTTGTTATTGCCCGGCTCGCAACGAGTGCTAAAAGTTATCTGGCTGGCCGTATTGAGTATTACGACGATAAGAATGGTGTCATCGTTGCGACCAGCACCCCGAACGGATTCCAGACCTGGGGGTATTCGCTCAATTATGACTACGCTATTTTGCCCAATGCTCTCTTCCGAATCGAAGGCAAAGTGTATAATAGTAAGGATGCCATATTTGAAACGACGAGTGGATTTGGACGCAGCAATACGTCACTGACCACCAGTTTGGCCATTTCTTTCTAACCTATACCCGGTTTGTCCTAAACCCTGACCCTTTTGACCGTGCGGATCAAGCGAATATATCAAATCCTGAGCGCAACGCTGATCGTGTTGCCAATCCTGGTTCTTTTAGGGAACTGGGAGCGGCTACCCGATCAGTTACCGATTCATTTTGACCAGTTTGGGCAAGCCGATCAATTCGGTACCCGTTATCAGTGGCTAACGGGCATTTCCTGGTCAATTCTAGTATTGAGTACTATACGAATTGTTTTTCTAAACTTAATTAGTCGTCAGCCAGGTATAGGGCGTTCGCAACTCGTCAAGTTATACCTATCTACAGCGGTACTCATGATGGGCGCTTCGATCCTATTGATCGGGCAGGGTATCTGGCAAAAGCCTCTGTATCAGGAATGGTTACCGATTCTTTTCTTTTTATTCGGCAGCAGCTTTATCTATTACGGGGTGCCTGCCGAACTGCCCACTGAACCGTTTAAACCAAAGCAGGCCAATCAACTTCTCGTCCAACAGTTAGCGATTCGCCAGCGAGTACATAGCTTAACTCGCCTGGTGACCATACGAGTCAACCTACTGGCCGGGTTGGTCATGTTCTTTGTTCGGTGGCAGGATCGCTGGTCGGTAGGCATTCTGGCTAATTTGCTGGTCTATGTATTTATTGCCGGGTATTCATTTTATCAGCGTCGACAACTTAATGAAGTATAGCAACTATACAGTTTTAATGATACGTCCCCATGACTGACGAAAGAGATCAATCGGCAGACCAATTTCTTCGACTTATTCAGGAGTCCCGCCGGGGAAAGTTTAAGATTTACATTGGTATGAGTGCTGGGGTGGGTAAATCTTACCGCATGCTACAGGAAGCCCACGCGCTCCTAAGGAGCGGCATCGACGTTAAAATTGGGTTTATTGAAACCCATAACCGGGCCGAGACCCATGCGTTAATTGATGGTTTGCCCATCATTCCGCGTCGGAAGCTATTTTACAAAGGACGTGAACTGGAAGAAATGGACGTACAGTCTATTATTAACCAGCACCCAGAACTGGCTATTGTGGATGAGTTAGCCCATACTAACATTCCGGGGTCAAAAAACGAAAAACGCTGGCAGGACGTACTGGAAATTCTGGACGCCGGTATCAATGTCATTTCGGCAGTCAATATTCAGCATATTGAAAGTCTCTACGACGAAGTGCATGAGATTACCAACATCGACGTAACGGAACGCGTTCCGGACCGGGTGCTGCATATGGCCGACGAAGTGGTGAACATTGACTTAACCGCCGATGAGCTGATTACTCGACTAAAAGAAGGTAAAATCTATGATCAGGCCAAAGTTGCTACAGCACTGACCAACTTTTTTCAGGCTGATAAAATTTTACAACTGCGCGAATTAGCCCTTCGGGAAGTCGCTACGGCGGTCGAACGTAAGATTGAGACGAGTCTACCCATTAATTTAAAGGCTAAGCCAGAGCGGTTTATGGCCAGTATTAGCTCGAACCCGGAAATTGCCCGCCGAGTTATTCGCAAGACAGCCCGGCTGGCGGCTTATTACAACTCCCGCTGGTATGTGCTCTACGTACAAACACCCGCCGAAGATCCCGACCGCATTCGGCTGGATCTGCAACGCCACCTAATTAACAATTTCAAACTGGCGACCGAGTTAGGTGCCGAAGTCATTCAAGCGAAAGGTGCTAATGTCGTCAATTGCATCATGGAGGAAGTGCAGAAACGAAACATCACGACAGTCTGCATAGGGAAACCTCATTTTAACCTGATTCAGATCATTCTGCGCACGTTTGCCTTTAACCAGTTGCTCACCAGACTTTCTGAGTCAGATACGGACCTGATTATTCTTTCCTGATTATGACACTCAAAACCAAAGTATCGCTCTCGTTCGTCTTTCTGTCTGGCATCATTCTCGTGCTTGGGGGACTAGGTGCTTTTTATTTAAATCAACTGGCCGAGGATTCGAAAGCGATCCTGAAAGACAATTATATCTCGCTGGAATTTGTCAGCAACATGCAGAAAGCGCTGACTACGCTCGACGATCCCGATGCGCTCACTGACTTTGAGACAAACCTGAAAAAACAGGAGTCTAATGTTACTGAAGTCGGTGAAGGCGAGCCCACCCAGGCTGTTCGCCGGGAATTTACCCGACTTCGGGCGGGCGCTACTGATACGCCAACGATTAACCGCATCCGGCAGCATCTTTTTGCCATTGATGATGTGAATCGACAGGCCATTATTAGTAAAAGTAAAATAGCTGAACAAACCGCCAAGGATGCCCTGCTCTGGCTGGGCTCGATTGGTACGTTCTGTTTTCTGATTGTTTTCTCGTTTGTCATCAATATTCCCAGCTACATCGCCGGACCCATTCGGGAATTAACCCGAGGCATCAAGCAGATCACCAGTCGAAACTTTGAAGAACGGCTACACATTCGATCCAGCGATGAATTTGGCGAACTGGCCCGCTCGTTCAATTCCATGGCCCAGAAGCTATATGAATTTGAACATTCGAACGTGGCTAAGCTCCTTTTTGAGAAAAAACGAATCGATACACTGGTAGAGATCATGAGTGAAGGCATTATTGGCCTGGATGAGCGCCGTCGGATTTTGTTTATTAACCCAGTTGCTGAGCGCTTACTGGGCGTGGAACGGCAAAAGCTTATCGGCCAGTACGCGCCCGATGTAGCGACCTCCAATGATTTATTTCGGTCTCTTATCCAGGATATTATGGTAGAACCTGATTTAGCATCCACGCCGTTGGTTGCTCAGTCTCCACTAGCAGAGACTGGTTCAGGACTTTTAAAAATTTACGACCCTGGCCAAAATGGGAAAGGAAAAGAGTGTTACTACAACAAAGAAATCCATGCCGTTAAAGTGACGCCAACGGGTGAAAATCAGGCGGTTAACGCTGGCTATGTGATTGTCCTGCTGAATATTACGTCTTATAAAGAATTAGATCTGGCCAAGACCAATTTCATTGCTACCGTTTCTCACGAGCTAAAAACGCCAATTTCAGCCATCAAAATGAGTCTAAAACTCCTGACGGATAAACGCCTGGGAAGTTTGAATAGTGAGCAGCAGGAAATGGTCACGCATGTCGAGGAAAACACGGATCGATTATTACGCTTAACGGGTGAATTGATGAACATGGCCCAGGTCGAATCAGGTCAAATACAGCTCCAAATCCAGGCGGCTGATCCAGCCGAATTGGTACAGGTGGCCACCAATGCGCTAAAGACCCAAGCTGAGCAGAAACAGATTCAGTTTAAACTAACTATACCCACCAGTTTACCTGCTGTGAAAGCTGATTCGGATAAGGCTTCCTGGGTGCTGATTAATTTTCTCTCCAATGCTGTTCGGCATAGCCCGGATCAGTCTTCGATTGACATAACCGTCAAACAAGTAGAGGAACAGGTGGAATTCACGGTGCGTGACTATGGCCCCGGTTTGCGTGAAGAACACCGGGAGCGGGTATTTGACCGCTATTTTAAAGCGCCTGGCCTCAATGGACCCTTTAGTGGAACGGGGCTGGGACTGGCCATTTCCCGGGAGTTTATTCAGTCGATGGGAGGAAAAATCGGATTACATCCCGACGTAACACCCGGAGCCGAGTTTTATTTTCGACTGGCAAAAGCATAAACCTACGTTCAAATCTGCCTGGTCAGCCATAGCTTAGGTAGCGTATACTATCCGAAAGTCTAGCGAATTCTGAACAGGTTCATGAAAAATAGCTATCAATGGTTGGGTAATTTAATTACTTATATACCCATGCTGTATGTAGTCCTGATTTGGGACCGAATGCCAGCTCGATTACCGGTTCATTTTACGGAAACAGGCCAGGCGGATCAATTCTCTACACGAGATAGCTGGTTATGTACCCTGCTGATCATGTTTGT
Source organism: Spirosoma foliorum (assembly GCF_014117325.1). NCBI lineage: Bacteria > Pseudomonadati > Bacteroidota > Cytophagia > Cytophagales > Cytophagaceae > Spirosoma > Spirosoma foliorum. The sequence continues at coordinate 4,751,894 of NZ_CP059732.1, forward strand.
TTTATTGATCATCTTTCGTTCATCCGTTCTAAGTCTACTTCTAAAGCGGACTGATTTACCCGAGCCTCGTCGAATTATTCTCCAGCTTTTAACGGCCAGCTTTGTCGCCAGCGTTCTGCTGATCTATATTCTGCAAACGACATTGAGCGCCCCCATTTACACAGATTATTTACCCATTCTACTCTCTTTTTTTTGGGGCGGGTATCTTGTATTTCTCGGATCGCAAGCCAACGATTCCAGTGAAAAAGGAAATGACAGTAGTGCCAAAAGATAAGCGTTCTCAGATTTTACAGTACCTTCAGACGGTATCATTCCTGGTTACCATCCGGGTCAATATACTGGCTGGACTAATCATGTTATTTGCCCAGCTTGCTGATCGATGGATGATCGGAATTTTGGCAAATTTACTGGCGTTTGCGTGTTTAACGCTTCTAGCTTGCACACAATTAAACGATGTTGTCTGATGAGCACATCATTGGAGCACTGACATGGCTTCGTTTACGCATGAATCAATCTCTTCGCTTAATTTAAGTAAGTAATGGATTCTTGATTTAACGATACAGTATACAAATGCAACAAGAATTAGCAAGCCCAACTAAGCACGCTTTCACGTGGCTCGATCTAAACGATCCTTCACCAGATGAACTGAATAAGGTAGCCAAGCAGTACGATCTGTATTATACGGTCATTAAGGATTGCCTGGAACCCGATCATCTGCCAAAATTTGAATCGATTGGACCGGTCAACTTTATTATTACCCGCATCTATAACCCCGATAAAGATACGGACGGCGACACCATTCAGGAGCTAAGCAATAAAATCGCTATCTTTTATAGCAAGGAGTTTATCATTACCGTCCACCGGAGCAGCCAGCCGGTGCTGGACGAAATTAAGAATCGCTTTGTAGACCCAGGTCATTGTGGATCAACTTCTGAGTTGACTATTCGAATTGTCCGCTGGGTACTCAACAGTTACATCGATCCGGGTTTAGCCCTAGCCAAAGAATTAGATGATTACGAATCTGCTTTATTTTTAGGCAAACCGACCAAACAGGTTCTTCAACAGCTCTATTATCTTAAACGCAAAGCGTCCTCCGCCAAACGAATTTTATCCTTAACGGAAGACATACTTCATTGTTTACAACGTAGTGAGGGCGATTCTCCGGTCCTTCAGGACACACTGGATCTGCATCTGAAAGCCCGCACGATTTATGAACAACTGGAAGAAGCGGCTACGCATTTGCTTACTATCTACCTCTCGATGGCATCTCAGCGCACCAATGAAGTTATGCGGGTGCTTACCGTCTTTTCGGCATTCTTTCTACCACTGACATTTATCGTAGGTATTTATGGAATGAATTTCGAGCGTATGCCCGAATTAACTTGGCGCTATGGCTATCCCACTACGCTGCTGGTTATGATCGGTGTGGCTGGTGGCATATATGGATGGTTTAAACGGGTGGGTATGAGAGACTAGACGGGACAACTTAGACCTTCTTATTCACTATAGTTGCTATAGTTATCCTGAATTCAATTTTTCTCCACAAGTTTCAGGAAAATGCTTCCTTTACGACAGCCCGGCAGTAAGCTGACGCTGATACTCGGTGCGCAGACCATAGGGTAACAAACGATGAATCAGCTCCGAATCAGCATCTCGATGTCGCATCAACATAGAAAGTTGATACATATACACCGTACAAAATGCGTCACTGACCTGTTTGTCGCCGTTTATCAATACTTCTTCAGCGGTTAATAAACATCGTTCGAGGGCTAGATGCTTATGTTGATGGGCCAACTTGACCGTGACTTCACTGAGCAGATGTAGCGTTACATGGATACTAGTCTCCTGAGGCAAACCCATAAATTCCTCCCGGCTTTCGGGTAGGCGATTGATTAACAGACTGAGCAGTTCGGTTTTATGAATGACATCTTCCATAGCACGAATAGTTAATAGGTATTAGCCGATCTGCTAACAATTCCATGCCATATACATTAAATAATAATTATACCTTTGATTATCAATCAATTGCCTTTCTTTATTGTTCGCATTGGATGCGTATATCCATACCATTTTGATAAGGAGTATTATCAAATCAATAACCTTTGGCGCTGAATACGTGTGTGCTACAGAGTAAGTCCGTTAACTTAAGTTGCTTAATACGATTTCTGTCTTGGCGTATGACAAGGTTTTACTGCTTCTGAGATTTCCTAATTAGGCTAGCTCCAATAACGATCAACTTTCTTAGTAGCTGTTAGTACAGGTAAGGTGAAAAAGTCCGCATACGAGCCATTCCTAACCTGGTCAAAGTGAGAAATTATCTATTCAAAATGGAGTGATTTACCATGACTTTCTGATAAATAATATTATATAACTGATAGAAAATTAAGGCCTTATAATTTATCCAGTAAACCTGGCACCTAATTAGCTCCCACAAAATAAGATAAGAAGAAAGTGAGCGGACCTATTCCGCATGGTACTTAGTAGACTATCCTATTTTTTATGGAAACTTCAGCCAAAGCTCTACAGCTAATTCTCTTCACCGATGAGGGTACTCTCTTAGAAGACTCACTAAGCTATCATCCTGACTATCGGGTAGGCGATATTATACATCTTTTTAGGCCTTCCGACTCACCCGTAGCGTCCAGCAACGACCACCAATACGTCATCACAAGCGTCAAACATGTCATCTCGACGAGTGCAGCGTTTACGGATGGCAGGTGCTTCTTCCTCTTAGTTGGGGTTGTCAAATTAGTCGACCAGCAACGAGACGAGTTAAGCCGCTCTATGCAAGACCGAGTCAAGTCCAAGTAGGATTTATGATGTTATCTTATCCTGAAATCGAATGATTGCGCGGGTACAAACGACTACCCATGACAATTGGAACAGGTAGGCTTAATGGCTGAGATTACTCGCTATTTAGAAATCTTTAATGTTAACCGTTATTAAAGCTAGTGCTCTTCCAAAATAGTTTCTGTAGATTCTATTAGATTCTTTTGATACTAGATACCTGATTATCAGAATCTATAGAATCTACAGAAACTATAGAATCTAAATTGGAAAAGCACTAGTAGCTATGGATTTTCAGTAACTATGAAATTTCCAATCAGATAACAAGTGCATATGAACGGCCAATTTTTAGATTTTTTGTAAGCTCACCTCAATATTTTAACTACCCTTTATCCTATCTATCGATTTAATTTTTCAACATAATTAGTTGTAACATCTTCACTTACTTCATTAACCGGTTCCATCCAGTAAACAGGTCATATAATTGACCAAATGAGTCAATAATTTACTGATAATAAGCTGGTTGCATTTTTAACAGGTGTTATGGAAAACGTCCACGAAAACCTCTGTTTTCCTGCCAGCTAGTGCATTGTAATAAACGAATACTTTTTCTTTCAATTTTTGGATAAGCTTATGTCTGGTCAAGTACTAGGCGGGAGTACGTGCTTTGTTCTGATAGTCGGTAGGCAACATACCAAATTGTTCGCGGAAACACTTGGCGAAATAAGACAGTGAATTAAAGCCTACCCCGTAGGCAATCTCGGACACACGGCCGGTTTGCCCTTCCAGCAGTTGGGCCGCCCGTTTCAGGCGCATGAGCCGGATGAAATCGCTGGCCGCTACACCCGTCAGGCCAAGGAGCTTGCGGTGTAACTGCATCCGGCTCAGGCCAACTTCCTGTCCGAACTGCTCAGCACTGAAATCAGCATTGCCAAGGTTGGCTTCCACAATAGCTATAACCCTGGCCAGAAATTTTTCGTCGGCCGAGGTGGCCGTTACCTCCTTCGGCTGAATACGAATTTCCCGTTTGAAACGCTCGTGCAACTGGCGACGCGTATCAATCAGATTGCGACTACGAATTAGTAATTCTCGGGCATCGAATGGTTTGGTCAGGTAGTCATCGGCACCGGTCTGGAGACCCGTCAGGCGCTTGTCCTGCGTGGAGAGGGCCGTTAGTAACACAAACGGAATATGGCTGGTACGTTCATCCGTTTTGATGCGGTGACAGAGTTCAATTCCGTCCATGTCGGGCATCATCCAGTCGCTAATAATAAGGTTAGGTAGTTGTTCCTGTGCCATTTTCAGGCCCTGACGACCGTTCTCGCTTTCCACCACCCGATATGTACCCTGCATCAGGTTACGGATAAAGGTACGTACGTCGCCATTATCTTCGACGATCAACAATAGGGGCTGATCTGTACGACCCTTAACCAGCGGGGCTGCACTAGGTAGCGGGTGTGGAACGGTTGCCAGAACAAATCGACTTGCAGGCGCCGGTCTATGGATAGATAAGCTGGTTCCTGCCGTATCCGACCCGGCAACCGGAAGGAGCACCACAAATCGGGCACCCGCGCCGGGCTGGCTATCGATTCGGATTGTACCCTTGTGCAGTTCGACGATTTCTTTCACCAGCGACAACCCAACACCCGTGCCAGGTTGCCAGTCCATGCGGGAGGCTTCGCCCTGATAGAACCGCTCGAAGACCCTATCGGCCTGCTCCGGTGCAATGCCAAAACCGTTATCCTCTACGATTATTTGTACAAAAGCATAGCCGTCAACCTGAATGAGTTCGGCCTGTACCATTATTTCTCCACCATTAGGGGTGAACTTGAAGGCGTTGGACAACAGGTTAGTCACTACTTTTTCCAGTTGATCGGCATCGTGGCTGACAAGTAGCCGTTCTGGCGACAGCTTCACCGAAAGGCGAATGTTCCGTTGCTCAGCTGAGGACGAAAACAGGGAAGTTACTAAGTTCAACAGAGGTTTTACGTCGTCGGTCTGTTGATGCAGATGCAGTCGCCCCGATTCAAGTTTGGACAGATCGAGCAGTTGGTTAATCAACTGCAAGAGTCGTTCGGCATTGCGATACATAACCGTTACCTCTGCCCGTCGAATATTGGTTTCTGCATTATCGACTAACCCATGTAGTTTTTCACTCAATGTACCAAGGATGAGGGTTAACGGAGTGCGGAATTCATGGGTAACATTGGTAAAGAAGCGGTTTTTTGCTTCATCCAATTCTTGAAGTTGCTGGGCCTGTGTAGTCAACACAACAGCCTGGCTCTCCAGTAGCTGCGCCTGGGCTTCCAACTGCTGATTCTTTTTGGCGACTACCTTGCCCTGTGTTAGCAAAACCTGATCGTTACGGATTTTCAGGCGTTGCCGACTTACGACCAGACCGGCAATGATCAAAGCAGCCAGCAAACCGGCCCCTACCGTATTGCGCCACAACCCGGCCACTTGCTGATCCTTTTTTAACAGCTCGATTTCGGCCTGCTTCTTTTCCGATTGGTATTCGGCCTGTACCCCGGCGATTTTTTTTATACTTTCCTCATTAAAGGCCGAGTCCTTGAGCGCTACCCATTTCGACTGAAACTGGAAGGCTCTTGCGTACTCACCTGTCTGGGCATGAGCCGTTGCCAATCCCTTGTAAACGCGTAACCGACCTGCCTGTTGTTTGAGCGTTTCAACCAGAGGCAGGGCTTTGTTAAAAAAAACGAAACTCTCATAAGCCCGGCTAGTCTGTAGTCGAATCTCACCCAGCGATAGCAAACTCGATATGATACCGGGTGTATAGTTCAGGTGGGTAGCTGCCTGTAACGCCTGCTGAACAGTAGTTTCTGCCCTGTCATATTGCTTTATCCGGCAGTAGGTTTCGCCCAGATCGTTGTCGCAGATAACCAGGCCCATCGGCTCATTCAGGGCAGCAAATCGGTTGCGTGCCTGATTCAGGTAGGTAATGGCTTTCAAGTTATTTTTCTTTAGCTGATAGATGACGCCTATATTCGCTAATACACCCGCCTGATTACGGGGATCGACACCGGCACTTTTGCGAAACGACTGCCAGTAGTAATACAGGGCCTGATCGTATTTTTCCTGGTATTTGAAGACGATACCTATGTTATTATACGTCTTGGCAACGCCCCCTAGATCACCCGCTTTTTCACTTGCCCGCAGGCTTTTAAAATAGTACGCTGTTGCCCGTGAAAAGTCGCCCAGGCCACGCAGGCTCAGGCCGATATTACTGTATCCCGAAGCCAATCCGTTCTGGTCATTCAGCTTGTCAAAATAAATAAGGGCCTTGTTCGCTAACTGAATAGCCTGCTGGTACTTCCCCTGCGACCAGTAATAAACTCCAAGACTGAGGTAACTACGACCAATTCCGCGCGAATAACCAAGTTGTTGGGCAAGCCGGGATGCCTGTTCAGCGTACTGCTTTGCTTTTTGGGGATTGTTACTGAAATACAGCCCAACTGCTTTATTGAGCAGGATTACCCGGTTGGTATCCATGCCGGTATGGGTAAGGAGGTTTTCCAGGCTATCCCGTTTGCTCTGCTGGGCTGCAACCACGTGCGGCTTTATCAAGAGGATAACACCCAATAGCAGGGTAAAAATTGGTTTCATAAGTGGAGGAGATGGCAAAGGCAGTAAGGTATCATCACAGTGTGAGAAAACGTGACGATACTTAGGTATCGGCAAATAATCTTTAACCTGATATCCCCATAAACACCATTGATCACGTTATTTTATTCCCTGAGTACTCAATTAGTTTATCCCCTGTTACAGCTGTGCTATAGAATGTTACAAGCCTGCTAACCCCCGCCTGCCGCTTCTCCGTAGGTTTGTAGCGTTCTTTATTACTCACCCAACGATATAATGGAAAAGCGAAATGTTTGTCGGATGGCCACTATTCTATGCAGTCTTTTTGCCGTGGCCATCAGCATCCGAATAGACATGGTTACCTGGCAATGGCAGGATGATAGACCAATGGCAGCCGCCCTGGGGCTACTCAGTGCTATATTCGCTACACAGTGGTTTCACTATCAGAAGCAACTGGATGCAACATCAGGCCAACCAGGTTCGCGGAACTGGTTACGTCGGCTGCTCGACTAGCCACCTAATTCAATATGACAATCCCGATACCGAGCCTGGATCGCTATATAACTGTCCCCGCTTTGGGGCTATGTGCAGCGCCACGGTTCTTCATCCTGACCTTGCCCGATGAAACTACCGTATCGGCCAACCCAATCGACGGAATGGCCGCCATGGAGTGGGCCAGTTCCCCTCAAAAATAGCACTACATGGGCAGGCATCTGGCTACGGTATTGGTTTCGAGTGCTGCTGCAATCCGTTCATTATCTGTAGCTTCGAACTATCCTGAAAGCTACGTTTATTTTAGAGCAACGGCACCGCTACGATAAATTGTGTATCGGTTTGGGTAACACTAATTTCGCGTCCACTTAGGTAGCTATATAGTGATTTCAGACTAGCTAATCCCTGTTTGTTCGAGGTTTCCACGAAGTCCTTTTTTTGGAGCGTATTCATTACAAACAGGGTGTCATCTTTCGTGTAGATTTGAATATAAAGCGGACTTTCTTCATCGAGAATATTATGCTTGATCGCATTCTCGAGCAGATTCTGAATCGTTACGGGTACAATTTGGCGCGTTAGGTACGCAGCGTCTACGTTGACGCCGATTTGCAGGTCACTGCCAAAACGGGCTGCCTGGAGATCAATAAAGTTTTGAGCAAAGGTTAGTTCATCCTGGAGACTCACGAGTTCCTTGTCTTTATTCTGAAGAATGTACCGATAAATCGTTGATAACTTTCGCAGAAATTGTGACGCATCTTTGGGTTTGGTACTAATCAAGCTATTGAGCGAGGTCAGGCTATTGAACAGAAAATGCGGATTAAGGTGGTTAATCAGGTTCTGGTATTGAATCTGAGCCTTATCCCGTTCGAGCCGGGTCGTCTGTATCTGAAAGTGATGTAACTGCGCCGTTTGCCGGGTACGGTATAAGTACAACCAGTACGTCAGCCCCAGCAACAGAGCCAGCAGGGCAGTCCGAAACCAGCGCGTGTTATAAAAGGCAGTATCAATGTGAACAGCCAGTGTCGTTTCGCCAGTCTCTGTTTTGCCAGCTACTGCTTTGACCCGGAATGTGTAATCGCCCCCCGGAATTTTGGTGTAGTTAGCCACCGTACGGGCGTCGGCCTTTACCCAGTGATCATCGTATCCGTCCAAGGTATAAAAATAGACGTAATGCTGCTGAACGCGGTTCAGGACGGCGTAGCTAATGCTGAAATTGGTAGCGATTACGCCCAGCCGAATTGCCGGACTGTGCGCTTGAACGAGTATCGTTGTATCGGGCAAGGCAAGGGTGCTGATCAGGACACTGGCGGGCGCAATTTGTCGATTGATTCGGTGAGGCATAAACTCGACCACGTAGTTTTTCAGAGTGGTAATCAGGTTTCCATTTCGCAGGGCAAACATGTAATTGGTATAGCCAATGTTTGATTCATTGAGCGCCAGTGTGATATTTTGAACGGACGAGCGGGCTAGGTTGATAATGGAAAACTTATTAAGCGAAGCCATCCAGATTTGCCCGTAGGCATCGGCACAGACCGCTTTGCACTCGTTGGTGCTCAGGCCGTCCTGATCCGTCCAGAGCCGCGATGTGCCCCGTTTGGGGTCCACTTCAAGCAACCCCTGCCCCGACGCAGGTATCCACAGCCGGTTCCGGGCGTCGGTCTTGAATGGTAAATGGTCGGAGTAGCCCGAACCAGCCTGTTGCAAAGGAAACGACACAAATCGCTGCTGACCAGCCGAAAACCAGATAAGCCCTTTGTCCCGCACATCGGCCCATAAACGTCCAGTTTTATCCAGGCCGGCCGAGTAAACACGGTATTTTTTGGTATCGCCAAAAGGCAGTGGGTAGGTTTGCCAGCGGCCCGATGGCAGGTGGCACCTGAATACAACATCGCTGGTACCGAACAACCAAAGCCAATCGTCCTGCCGTACCATACTGCGCAGATCAGTAGCATGACTGAGCAGAGGTGGTGGTAAGGAAAACGGAGAAAACGTTCGGGTTCGCCGGTTAAAAATGCTTACCGATTTCCCCTGCCGAATGTAGATTTCATCCGGTTTAAGGCCCGTCAATAAAGTCGACTGACCCGACCAAGCCGTATTCCGCATGGACAAGGGTAGTGGATAAACAGTCAACTGACCGGAGGCTGACTCGTATTTAAACAACTCATTATTAACTGAAAAAAACCACCAGTTACCGATCTCATCTTCCAGGAACGACGTTAGTCCCTGCTTGTGGGCAAGCGACGGGTGAAGCCGGGCCAGATCATGAATTTGATAAAAGGCGTTTCCGGGATTGGTATACGAAATGCCGTTCACCGTACCGAGCCAGATGGTACCGTCATTTTGCTGCCAGCCCGCCCAGAAAAAATCACCGGCAATGGAGGTTCTCCGGACCACATCATGAAAAAATTCACGGACTTTATACGAACCGGCTTCGGCCGTAAACATAGTGTAGGTCCACGAACTAATCCACAATGTATGCTTCCTGTCCACGAAGATTGTGCCCACCGGAAAAGCAGAACGGCCTGTCTGACTGGTTAGTGAAATGGTGTTCATAATCACTTTATGGACCAGGTCATACACTAAAATCCGCTGATCGGTATTATCTGAAAAAAGCAGCCGATTGGTGCCATCGAGCACCAGGGCTGATGTGTCGTGCAGGCGAAAAACGGGCAGTTGCTCCGGATTATTTCTATGATTAAAAAATTGCCCGGAGTTGATATCCAGGTAGTTGAGTCCATTCTGTTCCGTCGTCAGCCATAGACCATCCCGTTGAGGATCTTCCACGATACCATTTTTGCTGATGTAATCGCCGGAAAGCGTAGCCGACCTGGCCGGATCGTTTTTATACTGAGTGATCTGTCCCGTTTTCGGGTCCAGCCGAAACAATCCTTTGTTCAAACTGGAAAACCAGATGCGCCCCTTGCGGTCGCAGAGGATGTTCATACACCGGCCGAGGTTTTCGGCACCCACCACGCGGATAGCTGAGAATTGCCCTGTGTGGCTATCGCGCCGACTCACGCCATCATCCGTTGCCAGCCACAAATCATTTGCTCTATCCTGACATAAGTCGTGAACTACATTGTTGGGTAAACTACCCGCCCTGTTACTGGACTTGAAAACCGTAAAATGGCTTCCATCGAACCGGTTCAATCCTTCGTAGGTGCCAATCCAGAGGTAGCCATCACGGTCCTGTAACAGACTGTTAACGACATTATAAGACAACCCCTGCGATTCCTGGATGTGCTGGAATTCGAGCGGCAGGTTTACGGGTTGAGCCGCAACTGACTGACTACCGATGCCGGCCCAACCAAACAGTAGGAAAAGACTGAAAAACGAAGCGAGCCTCATTTCTCCAGCCATTTTTTGAACGAAGGGGCCTTGTCGCGGCTGATATCGATGTGTACCTGATGATTTGGCGTTTTCAGCACAAGTTGCAGCTTCAGATTCGCCAGTCCTTTTACGCTCTGTACCGCGTTGATATTAACCAGACAGTGGCGACTAGCGCGATAAAACAGGTCGGGATTGAGCATGGTTTCAATCTCGTCCAGCGTATCGTAATCCAGAATGTAGCGTTCGCTGGTGTTGGTAACCATAAAATTTAGCTCGTCGCGGATAATGTAAGCGACATCGGCTATCTTAACCGGAATCCAGCTGTTGCGTGCGTTGCCCAGAAAATGCTCTTTATAGGTAGATTTGAGCGACGCTGGCGTATTCAGCGCATCCATGAGTTTTTGAACGTCGACAACCAGTTTATGTTGGTTTCTAGTCAATGCGCGGGCTTTGGCAACGGCCTGCCGAAGTTCGTCCCAGTCGACGGGCTTAAGCAGGTAGTCGATGCCATTTACTTTAAAGGCCCGGATAGCATGTTCGTTATAAGCCGTCGTAAAAATGACGGGACAGGAGACTTTAAACTTCTCGAAGATGGTAAAGCTGATCCCGTCGGACAGTTGAATGTCAGCAAAAATGACGTCTGGCTCGGCGTTCTCAGCGAACCATCGCAGGGCAGTTTTCACACTGCTGACCGTACCAACAATCTTGATGCCTGGATCAACCTCTGCAAGGCTGGCCGTCAGCTCGAGAGCTACTAATTTTTCATCTTCAATAATGAGCGCATTCATGGCCGGGAAGATTGAGCATAAAATATACCCTAAAACTCTGCTTTTCAGAAAGGAATCGCAAGTTTCCAGCTATGAACTGTACTGTTTGTGGGTTTAATGACGCATAACGGGCAATGAATCGTGCCGGCAGTAAGTTAGCCGCGAATCATGACTTCTTTCTTACGACTGATTACCCAATACAGGCGATTCATTGGAGAAAATTTGGTGACCTACCCATTAATTCGGTGGTTTATGGAAGTATAAGGCCTGTCATGTATTTTATGGTGACGAATCAACAACTACAACTCGTTAAACAAACCTGGAAACTCCTGCGTGAAATAGATCCGTCGGTGCTGGGTGGCGTCTTTTATGGGCGCTTATTTTTCAAGTATCCAGCTCTGCGGCCCATGTTCAACCGATCAATGGAAAGCCAGTATCAGAAGTTTGTTGACATGCTCAGTATTATCGTAGCCCGATTGGACCGGCCGGATACCGTGGCGCAGGAGATTGGTATGTTGGCCCGCAGCCACGCAGGGTATGGCGTACAGCCTACTCACTATGAGGATGTTAAAGAAGCTCTGCTATGGACACTCGAACGCGGGTTAGGACTCGACTGGAACACCGATGTGCAACAGGCTTGGATTGGCTGTTATGACGCCATCACTCAACTCATGCTCGAACAGGTGCCACTTAGTCCTTAATGCGGCAGGAAAACGTAGGTAAATAACCATCTATCAGATAGCCCTCCGTCGTTCACGCCGGTGGGCTTTTTCATATCGCTTCGTCAGCAAATTTCTCATCCTACACAGCATCCCTAAACGATTCATCGACACTGGCCTACAGTTCAGCCAATAGATTAAGGCCATTCAGGGGAAAACTTTTGTCACTCCTATTCGCACCTGCCACTTTTGAACCACAATACAGCACACAAGGCCGAAAACCTGATCTCAAGCAAACAACAAATGAACCAACTCCCACACGTCAAAAATCCGGCGAACCAATTCCTTTTTCAGTATCCTGCTGGCGGGAATACTAGTACTGGATGGTTCGACGGTTTCGCCAAACTACAGAAACTGCCTAACGTCGGCTTGCTGGTCCTGTCCGGCCACCAGATAGCCATTAACCAATTTTCTCATAACCAATAAAGTAATACAATAAATGGAAGCTCTTACCTACACCCCAGTTAGTTCGCTGATGAAAGCAGAAATCAAGAAATTAGTCCATCAGGGTGGTCCCGACGTAAAAGATTACCAGCAAGTCGACAACCTGATGATTCGGTTAAGCAGCCAGCTACAGTCAGGTCTACTGACCGACGATGAACTAACCAGTATTCGGACGGAGTTTGGCGCAACTTTATCGAACCAGACAATGCAGGGCTTTATGCTTAACAAACCCCACGGCTACGCGGGTGATTTCGAAATCATCGAGCGTATGTACACCTGGCACATCAGCTCCGACCGGCAGTACACCAAGTGGGACCTGTTTTTACAAAACCATGCTGCTTGCCGTGCCGTGCGAAACCGCAAAACGTATTTCAAAGAAATCGTTAAGGCGTATATGCAGCGCCACAACCGGACCGAGATCCGACTACTGAATTTAGCTAGTGGCCCCTGCACTGAACTGGCCGAGTTCATTGCTGAAAATCCCAGCTACCGGATCATCGCCGATTGCGTCGATTTAGACAGCAAAGCCATTGCTTACGCCAAACAGAAATTTGCCACCAACTCGGACGATGTTCGGTTCATTCAGAAAAACGTGTTCCGCTTCATGCCCGACCGGCAGTACGATATGATCTGGTCGGCGGGGTTATTCGACTATTTCAACGACCGGCAGTTTGTGCAGCTTATCAGCCGATTTGCTCAGTACCTGACACCAGATGGGGAATTGATTGTCGGCAATTTCGCCGATAACCATCCATCCAAACCCTACATGGATTTAGTAGCCTGGCCACTTAATTACCGAAATGCGGATCGGTTACTGCAACTAGGCCAGAAAGCCGTCGGTAGTTTACGCACGTTTCAGGTTGGAGAGGAACCTGAACGCGTAAACCTGTTTCTGCACATCGGTAGCCTGACCGATCCGGCCTGATCCACCTGAATTGGGCAAATCAAGTTTAAATGTTGTACAGCCTTATCTGTATTTTATCGTCCTTCCTCTGTAATCCAATACCTGAATTAATGACTACCGAACAGAAACAACTTATTAAAGCGACCGTGCCTGTGCTAAAAGAAAGCGGCATGCTGTTGACCACGCACTTTTACCAGCGCGTTTTCTCGATCAATGCCGAATTAAAGAACACGTTTAACATGGCTAACCATCAGAATGGCCGACAACCGATGGCCTTGGCGATGGCCATACTGGCTTACGCTGAAAACATCGACGATCCATCGGTCCTACTATCCACGTTAGAGCGCATTGGCCACAAACATACCAGCCTGGCCGTTCGCCCCGAACACTATACCATTATTGGCCGTCACCTGATTGCCTCAATCAGTGAAGTGCTGGGTACAGCGGCTACACCGACACTGCTTGATGCCTGGACGGCAGCTTATGAGCAATTAGCCAACCTGATGATCGGTATCGAAGCCGATTTATACGCAGCTCAGGAAACCAAGCCGGGTGGCTGGACTGACTGGCGTCCGTTTGTTGTCAACGCCAAAATAGCGGATACCAGCGGTAATACGACCTTCTATCTGTACCCTGTCGATGGGGAAAGAGTGACCGATTACGGCTCAGGTCAGTACCTGAATGTACGATTGTTCATGCCCGAACTGCAACTGTTTCAGCCGCATCCGTACCGCCTTGAGAGCCTCTCAAATGGCCTTTATTATAGCATTGTCGTGAAACGCGAACCAGGCAAACTTGGTAGCGTTAGCAACCGGTTGCTCGACGAAGTACAACCCGGCGACCACCTTGACCTTAGCGCGCCCGCCGGTGTTTGCCCGATACCTATACTTACCGAACCGCCAACTGTTGTTGCTCACCAGGGCGGTTGTCCTATGCATCAGGTTCCTTAATCCCAGTTGACGATTAACTCTTAAGCGTTCATAATCCTTAAAATACACACGACAATCATGAACCAACAACCATCCGGGGCTTTTATTGCAGCCGCCTGGGCCGCCTTATTCGCCGGGCTGTTAGCCTTCAACATTGGGCTATGGAACGCCCAAATGCCTTTAAACGAGAAAGGCTATTATTTTACTGTGCTTATGTATGGCCTGTTTGCGTCCGTTTCGGTACAAAAAAGCGTTCGCGATCGGCAGGAGGGCATTCCCGTCACCGCCATCTACTACGGCCTGAGCTGGGTATCGGTGCTGCTGAGCCTGTTGCTGCTTACCATCGGGCTGTGGAACGCCACGCTGACACCGAGCGAAAAAGGCTTTTATGGTATGTCATTCACACTTAGTCTGTTTGCTGCCATTGCCGTTCAGAAAAACACGCGGGATGCCCAGCCCAAGGGACAGGGAGAACAAGGGTGAGTTTTTGTAATTTTAGCCGTTTACTCACCCTTGTCCTCCCTGCTATGATTGACCCACAAACCGGCGCGATCTCCTTTTCCGAAACCATTCAGGTCAATTCCGGCGACAGCATCAACCAGGTAACCGCATTCAATTTCGGCGAAGATCAGTTGCTCAGAGACATGGGAACCGGCTGGAAATGGCTGACCGTTAAAAATATAGTCGTTGAAACGAATTACATACTTGCCACTTTTGGCTTTTACCACGATGCACTGTCTCAACTCAACCTGATTGTATCAGCGAATCGGTTCGAACAGGATGCGGGCTGGGAAAGCTGGTCTAAAACCGACGAGTTAAACACGCTGTTCCGGCTGCGGCAATGGGTGCTTGCCGAATTGGGCCGGGAAGGAACTTTTGATTGGGGAGTTATTCAGACTTCTTACGATCCCAAAAGCGGAGCGAGTACAATTCATATCCAGTTCATCACCTGAATTTAGGGTCGGTTATGGCCAGCTATTACAGCCGTAACTAATTGATCTGATAATTTCGGAGTTCCTTTCCATAAACCCATGTTTTTAGTACGTATTATGGCCACCTGGACCAGCTTCCTAGCCTTGTTGGGCTGTTCAAAAATCGCTCAGAATCAGGTTGTTCGCGGTCAAATGGCCATTAGCTATTCGCTTGAGCGGAATTACCGTCTGAACCTGTTCACCAACAATAGTAACGGGAACCTGATCGGCTCGCACACGACGTCTTACTTCAACATCAGCTATCGGGGTAAGCCTGTAGGGCTGACCAATGGAGAGGGCAAAAAAACGAAAATATGGGAGGCCCGATTTCTGACTGATGCTCCAAAAGCAGCCATTCTGGCTACCAGCAACAGCATCTTCCTGATTTCCGACGATAATGGGCAGGTACAAACATCGACCGTCGTTAGTGATGTAGGCGACTTGTGTACGTATCAGTGGCTCGACAGCGAACATGGGCAACCCGGCAGAGCGCAGAGCAGTACACCGACGGATAACTCGGGGGCATCCCGATTTCTGTCGGGAGGGCGTTTTTTACTGGTCGATGAACGCAGTGTCATAGACGTACTCAGGCTGATGATTTACCCTCTTGATCTGATCAGTGAGGCTTCGATTCAGCGAACAGACGGCTTTGTTCGGGTTAGCTCAAGGCTGGTTAGTTTCTCGCCCGGCAAGACACAACTGGTATTTCTCGGCACCCGCTATAACCACCAGCGCAATCGGTCTGAGTATGCGATGCTGGGCGTCGATTTTTTAAAGAATCAGGTGTACGCCGTTCCATTCCGTCCGTCGGACATGCAATTTATCTGGGCTGAGGACGCAACGTCGGATTGGTTTGCCACTTACTTTGACTGGACAACGGACAGCGAGGGCAAAGAGATCCTTAGCGTTCATCCCTACACGCAACACCCGCCCTGGCACGGTCGCTGGGCGCAGGATCCGGGCGAAGGGCAACCGATTCGCTACCAGCTAAAACCGGTGCTGCCCGGTATGTTTGATCACTTCATGAGTTGGGTTAAAAAACAGTATCCCGCTATCGAGTCCAACGTAGAGCGATCTAAAGGTATGATCAGTGCCGTGTTCACCATAAATAAGTCCGTGTTCAATCTATACGTTCGTGACGATTACAAAAGCCTGAGTCTGGAAAGCACAGACCAGCCGCTGCTTAGAATAATCGGCGATCAGTTTGACGGTGAGTTACGCAAAGGCCGGTTTCAGGCCAGTTTCGGCGAGATGGACCCTGACTGATTCAGAATAGTCTTATCTTATATCAATAACTTCCCCGCCTGTTTTCTATGCAACCGTTCGTGTTCTGCCTCTTTCTTGTTCTTGCCTACGGCTGGGCAGCGGGTCAACCCGTGCGGGAAACACCGCAGCAGTCGCTTAATAGGTATGTGACCTTTCTGAATCAGTCAGCCGATGAGCTGACAGGCCGTTTCCAGATGGTGCAGGCCTACTACACAGCCGCTTATGCAGCTACC
Source organism: Spirosoma foliorum (assembly GCF_014117325.1). Classification (NCBI taxonomy): domain Bacteria; kingdom Pseudomonadati; phylum Bacteroidota; class Cytophagia; order Cytophagales; family Cytophagaceae; genus Spirosoma; species Spirosoma foliorum. Next base: position 4,768,336 of record NZ_CP059732.1, read on the forward strand.
GACAAGCTCCATTCAACCGGAACATTACAGCTCCATTTACCGTCGTCGGGACCATTGAACGACTACGGGTACCGGCAGGCGCTGGCGAGCGACGGCCTGACACCTGCCGAAAAACAACGGCTCACTGGCACAACTGAATTGCTATGGCGCTGTCTGACAAAGATCGACCAAACGGCGAAGGCGCTGGAAATTTACGTCCGACTCAATGACTACCAACGCGATAACCTGCGTCAGTCCGATGTGCTGATTGGCCAGATGCAGTCGCTGTTTGCGCAGTTCGGTCAGGAACGCGAGGTGCTTATTAGCCAGGTCAGACGGGTATATCGTCGGTATCAGCCCCTGCTAGCCACGGACGTTTATCTGGCTACCGAAGACGGTATGGACCGCATCTTACATGGCCAGCAGCAGTTACTTGATACACTTACGTTTTACCTGCGAGCCAATGACCCCTCGAACTGGCCGGTCGAACTGGTGCAGCAAAGCCTGCTGGCCGATGAGAAGATTCTGGCCAGTTTTGACAATGACCCATTGGGAATAGCGTACCCGGCTTCCGGAATGGTTAGTCAGTTCAGCGTCGCGCTCAGCTCCATTCAGCAACTGAAGCGCGACGCGGTGGACGGCTACTCTCTAGCCGCCCAGCAATCGGCGGAGCATGGAAATGCCTTTTACCGCGCCCTCCTGATGCACTATAATCAGGATTTACTGGCGGCCCGTGACGGATTCGTTAACTACAGCCTGTTGACCAAACGGCTGCTTCATTCTCCTAAACTTAGCCCGGTTTTTAGTCTCGCCACACCTACCCCACCCGCTCAAGGCACAGGGCAAACACCCGCTTTTCAGGACATGGCCCCGTCTGTGTTTACGACAAAGCCGGCCGCTTCCCCTCTGCCGAAAGCCACCGCTCAAGTTTTATCCAGGTACGTTGGATTTATTAATGAATCGTTGCGGCAAATGCACCGGATTCAGCTTCTGATCCGTAATTACCAATCCTCTGCCGAGTACTATCGGAGTCCGGCTGACGCGGTGAAACGTGCGCCACTCACTTACACGTATGATGAGGTCATCCTGCCGGTTTCGGCCTATCAGCTTTTACTGACGACAAGCCGCCACATTCCGCTGCCCTACCGTGCATCGGTGACGGACCAGTTAAAGGTGCTGTTTGCAATACTGACGGAAATGGACGGTCTGAGTACTGAACTGGTTCGCTACACCAGCGGAAAACAATATCGGCAAGACCAGTTACAGCGCTCCGACGCCGTCCTGGATCGGTATGCTGACTTGTTTGAGGTATTCGACCAGAATAAAGAACGGCTCTATACGGATGTACGGCGTATCTACGAAAGTTATCCGCCTGCCAGCCGGACGAGTGCCTGGTACGTATCGGGCCGGGCTCTGCTAGAGACCATCGACCGGGATCGGGAAGCCCTTTTCGAGATAAAACGATACCTGAGGGCACAAGTCGATCACCTACCGACGATGGACATGATCATCAGCAACGCTCGTTCGCTGATAACCAATGAATATGCAAATCTGAACGGCCTCAAACGCTACGGACGCAGCAACGGTCTATGTCCCTATTCGCCCTATGAAGATGTAGCCGACAACTCGCTTCGCTTTGTGAAGGTAGTTGAGGCCGTGAAACCCGGCACGTCATTAACAAACCCATTTGAGTCCGCTTATTGCTTCTACAACAATGAGTTAATCTATCAATATAACAAGTTTAGCGAACTGGCTCCGGCTGATGTACTGCCGACAATCAACCAACCCGATTTGTTTGTCTTTCGGCGGCAGCCGTATAGTGACTCTATAAAAACGGTGGTATAATCTGTTGAGCCGTCCGTTTAGCCAAAAGGCACGGGTGGCGCTCAAGCCCACCTCTGGTGCTAATATTACTGAAATTAGCCGCGTCGTTGACGAGTTAAAATCAGATGGGGATACCAACGGAAAAGCAACTGATTCTGGAAGCACAGGCTACAAAGATCCCCTAAAGGTATGCCCCCATTAGAACGTCACACTTTCCAATAACGACCTGATTCGCTTAGCCCGAAAAACGATTCATTGCCAGCCCATTACGGTTGATCTGCCTAAAACTGGCAACTCGACTTTAAATAATTGCTGAGCGGTGTAGACCTACCCACCTTTGTGTCATCAAAACGCCCTGTTAGTACAATACAGCGTATAAACTACACCTTATCATGCGTCTTTTTCTCATTGGCCTGCTCATGGCCTGCTTCCTAAACCCAAGCTACGGAATCGTGGATTGTCCACCACTTATCACCAATGGAAAACTACAGGGCATCCTGCCGGTAGTGAATCAGAAGGTAAGGTACTCAGAAGTGACCGACTGTGGAGCTGTTTCACAGGCCGATCTGTTCCGGCGCGCCCGGTTGTGGGCTGTTCAATCCTGCTATTCACCCGGCGATACGTTTTCGCTAAGCGACAAAGAAACCGGCGATTTAGTCGGGCGGGTATCGCAGGTGGTTGCGCTGCCCCGTTCGGAGCATTCGGCTGGTGGTGTTTACACGTTTCGGTACAGCCTTATTATCGAGTGCACTAATCGCAAATACCGGGCAACCATCACACAGCTTGACGTGCTGGAAAATGGGACCAAACCCACCCCGATCGAAAGCTACTGCCAGAAAAACGAAGCTGACCTCCGAGCCATCTACATAGCCCTTGATGGGCAAATCAACCTCAGGCTGACCTCTTTACAGGACTATATGAAAAATTACAAACCGTTCTGATGATCAGCTTAATGATCAGCCAGCACCACATCTAAACTGCTTTACAACCATGGCAAACGAAAAAACAATCATTGATGAATGGGCGGTCAAAGACCTCGAAGACGGCTCATCTCTCACCATTTCGGTCGTGTCTTGCACCGAACTGGGCAACCAGTCGCTGCCCGGTATACAGGTATTATACATGGGCCATATCATCAACTACGAGCCGCTGGCTGTAGAGCGGCTGGCGTATCAGGCCACCAAAGCCGGCGTTGACGAATACTTGCTGGATGATCACTCGTGGATGATATATGACGATCAGTTCGTTAAGAACTACCTCGTACTGGGTTCACCTCTGAAAGTCAGAGTAGCCGTAAAAACCCGTAGCTCTAAGGTAATAACCAAAGAATACGAACTCCCTTTTGACGTCTGAAAACCATCGGCAATCGGTACCTCAGGCGTACACGGATGATATTGCTGATGGTATGGGCCACCTTGATGACACTCACTTCGTCTTGCCAGCCACAGACTGCATCCAGAACGGAGCAGGCCCCAAAGGCTTTATCAACCATTGCTCCTGATTCGGCAACCGCGGCACAAACGGTTCGTACGTTTCTGACCTGGTACAAAAACCACATCCAGGCAGCCAATCGGATACCCTTAGTAAACCAGCAGGCCGGAAAGCCTTACTCCGTTAATATCCAGAATGGGGAACGCTACCTAACCTATCTGAAAAGCAGCCAACTACTAACCGATTCGTACCTGAATGGATGGCGAACGTTTTTCAAAGAACGTCAGGAGAGTTTTCGGATCAGCCCGCAAACCGAAGGTCCCCCCACCGGGTTTGATTACGATTTAGTCATGCTCAATCAGGATGTAGACATGCAACTAGCCTCGCTCAAATCGCTGAAGATCAAACGGGTAACAATTGACAGACAACAGGCTGTCGTAATGTGTGTACTGTTCGATACATACGAATTCCGGCTTGTGCACGACGCGAACCAATGGCTGATCAATGAAATCCTGAACGTAAGTCAGGAGTAAGAACGAGACCACAAACAGGTCAATATCAAACCCTAAAACAATGTACTTATTCTGGATTTTATGGGGTATCGACGCATTTGTTGCCCTTATATGCCTTTACTTCTTTTTTATCGGCCTAGGTGATGGCACCGTCTCGTCGTCCAACATTGTACTTTGGCTGGTCATACTGAGCGGCCTGGCCGTTGTCTTGTTAGGTGGCTACTGGCTGTCTTCGCATCAACACGCCGTGATAGCCAAACTTCTGCTGGCCATCCTGGCGATACCCAGCTTGCTCTATGGCCTATTTATGGGGCTAATGATCATGGGCGGCAACTCTGGGTGGAAATGAGTAGCAACAGAATTGCTCAACCAGACTATCTGACAGATATACTAGCAAAACAGAAATGAAGACAATGACGCTTTCTGCGATAAAGGAACAGATAGAAACCCTGGGAGGACTGATCAATGTGCCCCACCATCTGTATCCGACCTATGGCTATTCTGCCGATGGGGCATTGCCGCATATCGAACTTGATGGCTCGGGCACTTTTCATTTTGTGGTGGTGGAACGGGGTCAGGAGTTGGAACGACGAGCGACTACCGCACTCGATGACCTCTTGTACTGGATTTTCGACACAATCACCTTTTCGATGGCTTGTAGGTTTGAACTGGATAACCGCAATCATAGTCAGGACTTTAGGCGAATACTATTTAGTCAACAGGAAGAATTCCTGGGGCGTATCAACATAAATTGGCAGGAAACAAAACGTACCGAACACAACCTGATTCTAACCAAACACCCCTTTACAGATGAGGTCTTTAACTCCTGATGTAAGGGCCTAACCTCGCCAAACTCCATATGACTTTTTGGAAATTGCTTACCTACATCAACTGGCTGCTCATCGCGGTCTGGGCAGCCATGATGCTCTACTACCTGACACTGCCGAATAGCCCTACCGATGCCGCCGGGCAAGGCGCAGAATCAGCCATTAAAGGAATGTGCGCGGTTGTTCTGCTTGTTCTGATCGGCCTCAATCGGCTGCCTTATCACTGGACGAAGGCCTTCACTTTCCTGCTCGGAATTCTTGTCCTGTGGATGGTCCGCTACATAACCATGAACTGATGGCAGACGTCTTCCGATTTATCAAGCTGATTTATTTCCTGGCCATGAAATCACTCCACATCCTGCTGTCAATTCTCGGCCTGGGCTTCCTGATCTCCTGCAAAAAGTCCGGATACGAAACCAGAGACGGATCAGTCTATTATAAGGACTACCTGCTTCGCGAGGCCGATTATGCTTCGTTTGAGGTGCTGAACGATCTATTCGCCAAAGATAAAAAACATGCCTATTATCGGGGCATTTCACTGACCGATGCCGACGGTGCCAGCTTTCTAGCCCTCAATGATCATTATGGCAAGGATAAAACAATGGTTTTTTATTGCGATAACTACCTCGACTTTAAGCTATTTGAAACAAAACGGAAGGATAAAATCAGCCGGATCTATAATGCTGATGCCAGCACATTTGAGGTGCTGGAGAGTAGTGAATACGCCAAAGATAAAAATCGGTGCTACAATAAGGATATAGGCTTTGCCGTCAGCGACCTTGCTTCGTTTCAACCGCTCGACTATGGGTACGGGAAAGACAATGTAACGGGCTATTTTAATCTCAAACCAATACCCGGTAGTCACGGACGCTCGTTTACGGTGTTAAGTGCCAACTACTCAAAAGACAAGCAACACGTTTATTACACCTCGCGGGCTGCAGATGGGCCTCCCTTTTCGGACATACACCGTATACCGTTGGCGACCCCTGATTCATTTACGGTAATCGGTATGTATTACGCCACCGATCAGGTTCACGCTTTTTACAAGGATCACTGCCTGCCAGCTGCCGCCCCTGCTTCATTCAGGCAATGGAATGCCAATGAGATCAATTATGCCCGTGATAGCACACATATTTATTTTCAGGAAAAACTGATTATGGAAGCAGATAAAGCGTCATTTCACTTACTGACAGATTTTTACGCGCAGGATGCTAACGCCGTTTTTTACGAGCATAGGCCCCTGTCGGCGAGCGACATCACAACGTTCACAGTCCTTGGCCTTGGCTATGCAAAAGACGCCAACCAGGTCTATTATGAAGGCAAACTGTTGAAAAAAGCAGACCCCGTTTCGTTTGCGCTGGTCGATAACGACGCAGACCGTGATGCGGCAGACAAGTATTATTCGTATAAAGATGGCCATCGTATCAAGCCCGAATAAGGGAGCCCAGACCTGGCAAAAATCAGGTCAACATTGTCTGAGCAGACACTCTCCTCTAGCTATCAAGAACAAAAACCCTTTAGTATCACTCAAAATGAAGTATATATTCTTTATGGTCGGTTTAGCCGGTCTACCAGTACTGTCCTGTCAATTATATGGGCAAACAGCCAATGAACAGATTAATTATTTATCTATTTCAGATCCTATCAATGTCCAGAAGAAAGCGTATCAATTAACCTGGTCATCACACCCGGATGCCTCACTTTACAAACAGGAATACTTAGCAGTTGGGGATCGTTTCCCCAAGTACAAGTCGATGGTTATGATCGATTTCGTGTTGACAGCCGCTACCGTCGATCAGGCTGTATCGGCAAAGATTCATGAACTGGAGACACTAAAGACAACGAATCCTACCGTTAATTTTACTATACTGAGCAATAAGGCGACGTGCGAAAAAATGATTGATTGTCTGATCGGGCAAACGGCTCCCGACGATCGGAATAGTGTGGTTGAACGAACGGTCTTTCGCTTTAAGTCCGTTAAAGCGAAAACGGGCCAGCAGGGGATGCTCTTATTCGCTGTCAGTACACGGGCTTATGGGAAAGACGTTGATCCATTTCTGATACAGCTAAAAACCGACAAGCCCATACTGGTAAAAGCAGTAGCCCAGTTTTCGCTACCGGAAATACGTTTACCAAAGTCTTAACAGACCACGCAAAACGTGTATTGATCTGCCTTATACTGACCACGATATCTGTATGTCCGAAGACATGGTTTCGCCTGATGGCAACTACAAAATAAGTTTTAGCAGCTACGAGGTCCGCATGAGTCACTGGATCGATCAGCCTTACCTGATTCGGGTGAGCGATGCTGTTTGTCTGTTTTCGCTTGATGCCGATGGCTGGTCGGCCTGGACAGTTCGCTGGCTGGATGATTCGACGGTCAATTTATTGATGCGAAAATACCCCGGTCAGATCGAATGTACGGTCGAACTAAATGCAGGTACAAACCAGGCTCATGCCATCAGCCGGTCGGCTTCGGTTGCAGGCACCTTCTCGGCGGTAAAAGAATGGGTGTTAGAACTAAACTAGTCTACGTGTTGGGCTGCGTTTTCATGTGCTGGATATCTGTCTTTCTAAATATGCCTCTCCCTGTTTTATTCAGCATTTTTTGTCATGCACGAAGCCAATTTCACGTGGCGATCAGCTACTGAGGTTTATCCTTCAACGTTTCTGCCGTGATAAACCGCGAAGACGTCGGGCCTATTAACTAATTGGATAAAAAACCTCCGTGGCTGGCTACTTAAGCTAGTAGTTTAGATGATAATATGTTCCAAGAAAGGAGTTAACTTTGGTGAACCAGTTATACAATAAGCCAACCAATGGCTATGTCTATTTATACTACCCATGCCCCCGAGCTGTTTTATAATTGGTGAGGGTACCTTATTGATTGAGTGCTCAACCATTCTTTGCCAGCGCGGTTTTCTGATTAGAGGTATCATCAGTCAGGACCCGCAGGTGCTTACTTATTGCGCCAGTGCAGGGCTTCGTTCCATTGGTTCATCGTTGCCCGTTGCTACTATTTTAAACGACGAGCCCTTCGATTACCTTTTCAGTATCTCGAACGGACATATTCTATCTGAGGAAATACTAAACATCCCTCGGTTATTTACCCTTAATTATCATGATGGCCCACTACCCGCTTATGCCGGTGTGCATGCTACGTTTTGGGCACTCGTTAACGACGAAAAAACGCACGGCGTAACCTGGCATTTGGTCGATACCGGCATTGATACGGGGGCAATTGTGAAACAAAAGCGATTCCCGATTCAGTCTGACGAGACCTCAATCAGCCTGAACATAAAATGTTATGCAGCCGCTGTTGACGCCTTTCGGGAGGTGCTTGATGAACTTGAATCAGGTAAGTTAACAAGTTACCCGCAAGACACTGCTGGTCGCTCTTACTATGCCCGGAATAAGCGACCCGACCTAATCCTCAACTTCGACCAGCCAGCCGCTACAATTGCCCGTATGCAACGGTCTCTGGACTTTGGCTTTCAGTCAAACCCATTTGGTTTTTTGAAGATCTGGGCCGGAAATCGGTTCTGGCTGGTGCGGGGCGCCAGGGCAGCCACAACAGACGCAAAGCAGCTCCCTGGAACCATAGAAGCTTGTTTTCCCGACAGGCTGCTAATTGCCACGCGCGACTTCCTGCTGGTTATTGATGATGTCCAGACTCTGGATGGTGAACCAGTGTCGATGGCGGTATTCTATGAACAGACCTCACTTACCGAAGGTCAATTGGTGAGGCTGCCCGCGCCAGAACTCATTCAAGCCATTAATAGAGCCGAAATGCAATGTGCTGTTCATCAGGCCTACTGGGTTGACAAGCTTTGCCAGTTTCAGCCAACAAAGCTTTCAGGATTACTCCCAACGGGAAAACGAGACGGCACTCCCCCAGAACGTCAACAAATCAGTATCCCGCTTTGTAAGCCACTTGGCAGAAGAATCGGGATAGAAAGCCCCACGATTTACCCGCTGGCCATGACGGCTCTATTGGTAACGCTGGCCCGGCTAACGAATCAGCGGTCCATTGGGGTAGGTTATAGGTCTGAGTCCAGTGCAAGAATAGCGGCTGAAACCGCCGGTGCGTTTGCCGAGTACCTCCCCTTACAGGTAGCATTTGATTGGGAGACCGGCTTTGAGCGCGCCTTATATACTACGCAGCAGGAACTTGTAACACTGCATAATCACCTGACGTTTGCGCAGGAAAGTCTGGTTAGTCAGACCGCCTTGCAGCCATTGAAACAGGAAAACGATCAGCCATTGTTTCCCATTTTGATTGATGGCAATCTGCCCGTATCCGATACTTCGTTTCCAGGAGATGGTTTACGGATTAGTCTGCCCACAGAGGAAAATCCAGCCGGTCAGGTATCTTTTGACCCAGCAAGATGGCCAGCAAACTGGGTAGCCGATTTGGCTAATCGGTGGATTTTGCTGTTGGAAAATTTAGTGCGTCAACCCAGTCAACCCCTTCGCCTGGTGTCGTTACTGACCCCAGACGAGCAGCAACGGATACTGATTGACTGGAATGCTACAAAAACGGATTACCCAACCCATCAAACCGTTCATCAGCTTGTCGAAGCGCAAGCCGATCAGCGACCTCAGGCCGAAGCGCTACGGGTTGGTTCCCTCGCCCTGACGTATGAACAACTAAATCAGCGAGCCAACCAACTGGCCTGGCACCTGCAGGGCCAGGGGATAAAACCCGATACGTTACTAGGCATTTGCCTGGAACGTTCAGCCGATATGATCGTCAGCCTGCTAGCCATTCTGAAGGTTGGCGGTGCATATGTACCTCTCGATCCTACTTTCCCGACCGCCCGGTTAGCCGAGTTAGTTGCGGAAACAGGTCTTCACCATATCATTACTCAGCGAGCCTGGGTGGATCGCCTACCAGCTCAGAGTACCTTTATTATACTCGACGAATCCCGGAAGCTGATTGCCCGGCAAAGTAGTTGTAATCTAGCCATTTCGGTTCGAGCCGACCAACTGGCGTATGTGCTGTTTACATCGGGATCGACCGGACGTTCGAAGGGGGTAGCGGTTCCGCACCGGGCCATTGTCCGCACGGTCCGGAGCACAAACTACATGCGGCTGGACGAAACCATATGTATGCTGGGACTGGCTCCTCTGGCGTTCGATGCTTCCACACTGGAGATTTGGGGAAGTTTGGCCAATGGCGGACGCCTGGTGATGCTGAGCGAAAATCCGCCTTCGCTGGACGACATCAAGCAAACCATTCAGGTCCACGCCGTTAATGCCGTTTTTTTTACGGCGGCATTGTTTAATGTACTGGTCGACAGCGGCATTGATGGCTTACATACGCTAACTCAACTGGCCACTGGTGGCGAGGCTGCTTCGGCCGAGCATGTCCTTCGGGCCAGACGTCAGTTACCCCATTGCACCCTGATTAATGGGTATGGGCCAACTGAAAGCACCACCTTTGCCAGTTTTTATAACCTGACAGCAGGCGATTGGGGAACGGGACCCGTACCGATTGGGAAACCCCTCAGCAACACCCAACTCTACATTGTTGATTCGTTTATGAACCCTATGCCCGTGGGCGTGCCGGGTGAACTACTCATTGGGGGGATGGCCTGGCTCGGGACTACCTGAATCAACCCGAACTTACCCAACTTAAATTCATTCCTGATCCTTTTAGTCATCGACCAGGTAGTCGGCTTTACCGAACCGGCGATCAGGCCCGCTATCAGCCCGACGGTACCATTGAGTTTCTGGGCCGTTTGGACAATCAGTTGAAACTTCGCGGCTTTCGGATTGAGCCAGCCGAGATTGAGCAGGCGCTTTGTCAGCACTCTACCATTGCCCAGGCTTTGGTGGTAGCTGATGAATTAAGCTCGGGGATAAAACGCTTAGTGGCCTACCTGGTAGCTAAATCGGGAGACGTTATCAAACCCGATGATTTACGAGCCTTCCTGAAAACCAGCCTACCCGATTATTTAATTCCTAATGTATTTATTCCCTTAGTGGCCATTCCGTTGACGGCCAATGGGAAAGTCGACAAAGCGAACTTACCGTCGATTCCATTCGACACACCCCACCATCAGGTCGATCTACAGACGCCAACGGAACGAGCGATGGCACCTTTGTGGACCTCGGTGCTAAGGATAGGCAAACTGAATCGAAGTGATCATTTTTTTGATATGGGGGGAAGCTCCCTGATGGCAATCCAGTTAATCAGCCTTATTTCACAGCAGTTCGGAGTCCGGTTAAGAATGACGGATGTATTCAACTACCCAACCCTGCATAAACTGGGCGGGTACATCGATGCATTACCCCGTGAGCTGGTTCAATCGATACCGGGGTCATCAGGCAAAATTGATCTGACGGCTCACTTTCCGCTCTCATTCGCTCAAAACAGGTTGTGGATTCTGGAGCAACTTTACTCGGTACAGGGCGCTTATAACGTACCCATCGTGCTTCGTATTAGCGGCTCACTAAACCTGCCGAGCTTACAGCAAAGTCTCAATCAACTCATTGACCGGCATCAAATCCTGCGTACCACCTTTGGGCATACCAACGGAGTTGCTTTTCAAAAAATTGAGCCTGCTTTTTTGATCGACATACCGGTAAGCGATTTTGCTAACCTAATGGACTTCGTTCAACAGGAGACAGTTGACGGTTGGCTACGGGAGTTGGCCTACCAGCCGTTCGACCTGATAAAGGGACCTTTAGTGCGGGTAAACGTGGCAAAAGTGGGAGAGATGTCCTGGTTGTTGTTGCTGACTGTTCATCACCTTATTTTTGATGGGTTGTCAACGAGAGTGCTGGCCAGAGAACTTAGCCTTCTGTATACGGCGCAGGTCCAGGGTCTGCCGGTTAGTCTATCCCCTTTGCCAATTCAATACGTCGATTATGCACGGTGGCAGACGGAGCAGTATGGACTGGGAACACTAACCCGCCAGTTGGAATACTGGCGAAATCAGTTGGCTGGGGTAGCTCCCATTCTTACGCTGCCTATTGACAAGTCCCGTCCGGCCAGTGAATCATTCCGGGGGGCCGACTACTGTTTTTTCCTGCCTAATTCACGCTGGCATCCGCTTCGCCACGGCTTCCAGGAACCGGACACAACGCTATTTTTACGGGTACTGACTGCTTACATGGTCTGGCTTCGTCAAATCACAGGTCTCCAGGATATCGTGATTGGTATACCCGTGGCTGGGCGTAGTAATCCCGAATTAGATGGCCTAATCGGTTTTTTTGTCAATACACTCGTACTGCGCGCAGATGTATCCGCAGATTTAACCTTTCGGCAACTAGTCCGAAAGGTACGGCAACTGGCCCTGGACGCCTACGAACATCAAGCCGTTCCATTTGAACAAATTGTAGCGGAGGTCAGCCCCTCACGGAGCCAGGCATACTCACCTCTGGTGCAAGTATTTTTTGATTTTCAGGAAGACACAACAAACTGCTGGGCGCTAAATGATTTACAGATTGAGTCTGTCCCTTTCCAGCAGCATAGGGCCAAATTCGACCTGAGTCTTTCCTGCCAGGAGGCTAATGATGGGTTGATGGGTACGTTTACTTACCGAACCGACTTGTTCACTGAGCAAGCCATAACCAAGCTGGCCGATCAATTCATTCAGCTTCTGGAGCAACTTCTAACCCAACCTGATCAAGCCGTTGAGCCGTTGATAGGAGGTCTATCGGCTCCTCTATCCATCTCACCTGATCAATCAAGAATAACCCGACCCGAAGAGCCAGACTTAGCGGGCCAACTCCTACATCCGTCAGTCGTCAAGCTGCTTGAAAAGATTTGGTGTGAGCTGCTTGAGCGGCCGACCATGGGCCTGGATGATGATTTTTTTGCTTTGGGTGGGCACTCGCTGTTAGCTCTTCAATTGACCGTTGCGATTCAGCGCCAGACCACTCATTCGCTCCCGATCAGCAGTGTTTTTGCCCATCCTACCCTGCGCCAACTGGCCCTTTACTTGCAAACCAGTCAATCCGATCTGGCCTGGCAATGCCTGGTTGGCGTCAAGTCACCTGAGGCAAAAAACCCACTTTTCCTAGTTCATCCTATATCGGGGGATATACATTATGTCTACCAGTTGGCGCCTTACCTATCGGAGGGGCAGCCATTGTATGGCCTTCGCGCTGTTGGCCTGGATGGCACTACGCAACCCTTGAAATCCATTGAAGCCATGGCGGCTCACTACATTCAACTTATTCTCCAGAAGCAACCGAAGGGTCCATATTCCCTTGGGGGCTTTTCACTGGGTGGCATCATAGCTTTCGAGATGGCCCGTCAGCTAACTCAGATGGGTAGAGAGGTACAATTGCTCGCGTTGATCGATGCATACCCCATCAATCCGGATGCAGATAACCATACGAAATATCCCCTTCATCAGCTCCTTGGGTATTACTATCAGTACTGGCGCTCACTTTCCAAACATCCGGTGGTGCTCTTGCCCATTCTTCGTCAGAAAATTCCATGGATCAGTCACTACTTATTTCGGCGGCTCTGGCAGACTGTTCCTGGTTTAAGGAGGTCTGAAGTCAGTTATTCCGTTGAACAAGATGCGAGCGAACCCGATAGTTTGCTTGTTAGAAGCTTACGGGAAGCCTATAGCCGGTATGAGTTTAAACCTTATAAAGGAAAACTTGTTTTTCTGCGGGCTATCAAAGCGAATACCTTTGCGTTAGTCTCTAAAAAGGTAGATTTTGGGTGGGGGCGTCATGCTCGCCAAGGCGTTGAAGTCTATCATTTGGTTGGTGAACATAACACGTTATTCAGCGATCCAGAAACTATTGCGGAAATTGGTCGTATTCTACAGCCGTATTTGATACCTTAGATCAACATTTAACTTCCATTAAATGTCCTGTGGCTCGGAGTAGACATTTATTGAAAATGTTTATTTCTCCTCGCTTACTTAAAAATCGCTTAGAATAACGTCCAGCTAATCTCAGAAAATGCCCAGCATACCGATCCAGCCAACTAGCAATCGAAAAGGCTTGAATCACGTATGCCTAGTTTAGGAGTATAAAAGCTATGATGTACATCTTTTGTACATCATAGCCGTATCGCGTACATTTCATGTACATATTTGTACATGAATCAATTCAAGCTGAACTCCCTTACAATAAGCTACCCCTGTTACTGCCTGCGCGTGAACTCGTAGAAACCATACCTATCCTGCGCCAGGAAAGTTGGGCGGCTTCAGCACGCAAGTTCGAAGCCAAAGTATATAGCAAAGAGTTAATCGAGGTCTTATTCGAGTACCCCTATAGTAAAATCGAGTACTTGGTTGATCGCCTACAAGTCGACCGCCGGACGGCCTCTAAATATTTGCGTAGCTTAGAGCAACTGGGCGTGCTGAGAGCCGAAAAGAAGTGGAAAGAAACCCTGTTTATTAATGTTGCCCTCTTCAATTTATTGCGTCAATAGCCAGATTACCAATTGAATTTAATATGTAACCTAAATTAGCGGTTCACTTAAATTAGTTCATTTGGTATCGTTCACAAAAAGGTCGTTGATCATCATTAACTGAACTTGTCGTAATCAGCTAGCAAAACCGTTCAGAAAAACGTCCGGTTGATTTCCCGACAAGACACAGCGTCTTATCCTGTAATAACTTTACTAATTTTCATGTCAAGCTAGTGCTTTACCAAACTAGATCCTATTGATTCTGTAGGATTCTATTGACAGTATTATACTGATAATCAATAATCCATCAGGTAGAATCAAAAGAATCTCTAGAATCTAAATTGGAAGAGTACTAGCTATTCTTGGGTAAGCCAGGCATTAACTAAAGTAACCGGCAGCAGAGCCTAATACCAGAGTGAATGATTATCGCATTTATAGTAGGGTCGTTTACTATTTGTACAACCTTATCCTGTACATGTAGCAGACTTAGATGTATTTCTAGCTTCCAACGTTGAACGTTTTTCTTTACTCAAGTATGGACTGTATCTACTTCATCGTGGAATTGTAAGCGGATACTCAGCCCCGAGTGATTGCTGATCTGAAGCTTCCCTCCGAGCTGTTCGCTGAAGCTATACATCAGCGTCATGCCCAGTGAGCGGCTCTGAGTTGGGTCGAGTTCGGCCGGTAAGCCTACCCCATCATCGGCAATCACCAGCTCATACCCTCCCTCATTCCACTTATGCAAATTGACCTGCACCCTCCCTGCTCTCCCATTCGGGAAGGCGTATTTGAGGGCGTTAGTGATGGCTTCATTGATGATTAAGCCTAAGGGCACCGCCTGGGTCACATCTAGTTCGATAGGCTCAACCTGCAAGTCAAAGCCGATGATTTGGGGAAGCTCATACGACTCGTGGAGGTAAGCCATCACCTCCTGAATGTAAGCACCCATAGGGATGCGGGCAACTCCCTCACTCTGGTAGAGTTTCTGGTGGATCAGGGCCATAGCATGGACTCGGTGCTGACTCTCCTGAATGGCCGACAAAGCTGAAGGGTCCAGCAAGAAAGCCGCCTGGGAGTTCAATAGACTCATGACGATCTGGAGGTTGTTTTTAACCCGGTGATGAATCTCCTTTAATTGCCATTCTTTTTCAGTCAGTAATACCTGCAGGGTAGCATTCTTACGATTGATTTATTCCTGCTGTTTCTGTAACTGTTGGTGACTGTTTTTCTTAAGATGATACTGATTATACACCAGCCCCAAAAGCAATATCAGCATAATTGCCCCAACAATGATAAAATTGCGCGTTGTCTGGGCTTTTTGCAATTGAGCTTCCCGTAACGTTCCCTGCTGACGAAGCCACGTAATATTCTGTTCTTTTTCCTGTGTTTGATATTGAACCTCAAACAGGGCCGTTCGCTGCTTAATTGTTTCGTTGATCAGCGAATCATTTAAAGCGTTGTACCGCTGCAAGTGCACGATGGCTGTAGCAAAGCTAGCTCTGGCCGAATCTAGTTGGAACCACCATAAATGATTCAGGCAACGGGGTGAAAGATCTCATTGAAAACAGCATCACCAAGTTGCGTAGAACCAGCCATATGAATGAGGGGTAAAGCGATCCACTCGCCACAAATGGGCGTATGTCCCAACCGATAAACCGCTAAGGCTGCCTCCTCCATTTGCTGCATATTTTGGGCAATCAGATTTGTATCGTCGTTGGTGCCAGAGCGATAGGGTCCAGCTATGAGAATAAGCATATCAGTTTTGGTTTAGCTGCTGTAAACGCAAATACTGCAACAGCATGATCGTCTTACCATCCATGATGCCACCGTTTTTAATCATTACCATCGCCTGACTAACAGGAAGTTCCAGAATATCAATTTCTTCTTCGTCGATGCCTCCCCCGGCATTTCGCTCGGTGTCGGCGGTGTAGTGAGCGAGGTAGAAAAATAGCTTTTCGGTCACGGAGCCCGGACTCATGTAGGCTTCCATAATTTTCTGGACCGATTGAATCCGGTAGCCGGTTTCTTCTTCCATTTCCCGTCGGATGGCATCGTCCGGATGCTCATCGTCGAGCAGACCTGCGCAGGCTTCAATCAGCATACCTGACTGGTTACCATTCACAAAGGTCGGCAATCTGAACTGGCGGGTCAGAATCACCGTGTCGGTTTGTGGATTGTGTAACAAAATAGTAGCCCCATTGCCCCGATCATAAGCCTCGCGTTGTTGGGTAGTCCATTTTCCATTCTTACCCAGATAATTGAATGTAAAACGTTTCAGAATGTACCAGTTGTCGGAAAGTAATTTCTCCTCCGTTATTTGTACGCGTTCAGTAGTCATTTGTTTAAAATTGTTCAATTTTGTTTATTTTTGAACAAAAGAAATAAATCGGGTATGAATTTCCAACAGCGAAAGCAACTTATTATACAAGCGGTCGAGGAACGCGGCTCGGTGGATGTGGGTGAATTGGCCGAATTGGTACAAACGTCGGAGATGACTATTCGACGAGATTTGATTCAATTGGCGGCTTCAGGGCTAGTTTACCGAACGCGGGGTGGCGCTATGAAAGTAAGCCTGGCCACCGATAAACACCGATTTTCGAACAAAACCGCCGTTAATCCAGAACGGAAAGATTATATCTGCCAGCTGGCCGCCCAGGAAATTCAGGAAGGCGATGTGATTTTCATGGATTGTGGCAGCACGGTGTTTCGGCTTTGCCCATTCATCCGCAATAAACGCATTACGGTAATCACGAATTCGCTGCCCGTTGTGGCAGAACTGATGGAGTCAGAAGTGTCCGTTAATTTAGTAGGCGGTGAAGTCGATAAAGAGCGGCAGGCAGTTCATGGATTGATTGCCGAAGAACATATGGCCCGTTATCGAGCCAACCGGGCGTTTATGGGCGTCGATGGTATCTCGCTGGCGCATGGGTTGAGTGCCAACAGCGAGAAGGAAGCGAGCATAGCGACGGCAATGGCCCGACAAACTGAAAAAGTTTATCTCCTCTGCGATTCCTCGAAATTAGAAACCAACAAATACCTCTATTTTGCGCCATTAAGCCTATTCGATGTGCTCATTACAGATAAGGAAGCGAACCCTGAGCTTGTAACAGCCTATCGACAGGCGGGAATTACGCTGATCAATTAACCCATGTACCAAATCTGGATTGATACGGGCGGCACCTTTACCGACGGCCTCGCTCTTGACCCCAATGGGAATTTACACCGAACCAAAGTGCTGAGCAGTAGCCGCCTACGCGGTCAGTTGATCGATGGCAAACTTGTAGCGCCCTGGTTAACAGCACCTATTTTTGATGGGTATCAGCTACGGGTTATTGAAACCGATGAACTGTTTACCATAGAGTCATTGGCAGTTGATGGGACAGTGAGGTGTAACGCGGTGATGCGGCATTCCGACATCCTGTCCGCATTGAACTCTGCGGACAGGATGTCGGAATGCCGCATCACCGCGTTACACCTCAGCGCGTTACAAACAGTCGAGCTTTTCACCGGCGAAGAAGCCCCTGTTTTGGCGGCTCGCTTATTGACACAAACGCCTATCAACCAACCGTTTCCGCCTTTGGAAATGCGCCTGGGAACGACCAAAGGAACCAATGCGCTACTCGAACGGAAAGGCGGCCGCGTGGCACTTCTCGTTACAAAAGGTTTTAAAGACCTTCTCAAAATTGGCACGCAGCAACGCCCTGATTTATTTCAACTCGCTATCCCCCCCGCCGAAGTTCTTTATGATTCCGTCCTGGAAGTGGACGAACGCATAGCCGCTGATGGTCAAGTGCTAACGCCTTTATCCAGCCAGACGATTGACGCGCTTGTTTCACAAATTCAGGAAACGCAACCGGATGCCATTGCGATTTCCCTATTGAATGCCTATAAAAACCCAATTCACGAACAACAACTCCATACGGCTCTAACCGAAGCTGGCTTTACTTACATAACCCGCTCCACCAGCGTTTCGGTGACTCCGCAATATGTATCCCGCACGCAAACAACCGTGGTCGATGCTTACTTGACTCCGGTAATGCGGTCTTATCTGGACAACGTTCAGTTGCAACTCGGTGGTGCTAACGTGCGAATCATGACCAGTTCGGGCGGACTAGTTCGGGCAGACTTGTTTCAACCGAAAGATAGTTTGTTAAGTGGGCCAGCCGGTGGTGTTATTGGGGCAGCTTCCATTGCGAAGAATCAACCGGTATTAACCCTCGACATGGGTGGCACCAGTACCGATGTCGCCCGAATTCAGGGGGGAGCTGATTATCGGTTTACGACCAAAATTGGGCCGTTTGATTTACAATTGCCATCACTGGCGATTGAAACGGTAGCGGCTGGCGGTGGCTCCGTTTGCTGGTTCGAGAGTCACGGAGCCGCGTCTGGCCAATTGCGTGTGGGACCTCAGAGCGCTGGAGCAAATCCGGGTCCGGCCTGTTACGGCGCTTCGGCTACCGGCAAGCCACTCCTGTTGACCATTACCGATGTCAATCTACTCCTGGGAAAACTTCATCCAAAACAGTTTGGCATTCCTGTGTTTCCCGAAAAAGCCCAGGAAGCCTTAGCAGAAGTCATCCAGCAAATTGAAACACAAACGGGTAGCCGACCCGACGAATTAACAGTCCTGCGTGGCTTTGAGCGGATTGCCAACGAAACGATGGCCGGAGCCATTCGCAAGATTTCGGTAGCACGCGGTTTCGATCCAAAGGACTATAGTTTGCTGGTCTTTGGTGGAGCTGGTGGGTTACACGGTTGCGCCATTGCCCGACTGTTGGGCATGGAGCAGTTGATTTTGCCGTTCGATGGCGGTCTGCTAAGTGCTTATGGGATTGGTCAGGCCCAAATCGAGCGCATGGCAACACGGTCGGTGTTACAGTCCTTATCAGTTGTAGAAGCTGATCTACCAACCCTGATCGACGGATTGATTCAGAGCGCAACCGAAGCTTTACGGGAAGACGTTGGGGCCGATGTTCCTATTGACACAAAGACCATCTCGTTGTTTCTGCGTTTGTCAGGTCAGGAAGCCACTGTTGATATTCCGTTTAGTGCGAATCTGGAAGACGATTTCCGGGAAAAGTATCAACGGTTATACGGCCATTTCCCTGCGAATCGGCCTATCGAACTGGAAAGTATTCGGGTCATTAGTAGTACCGTTAGTCCCGAAAATCCAGTGGGCAGTTCACCAGTGAGTCATCATCATGCTGCTCCGGCTTTCCAGACAGAGGCTTACCCGGCCTACGACTGGACGAAACTACAGGAAGGTGATACGTTTCGGGGGCCAGCGTTGCTCCTTAACACAACCTCATCAGCTTTCATTGAACCCGGTTGGCGATTGATCGTTCAGGCAAACAGGAATGCACTTGTTGATTACATTGAAGATAATGACAACGAAACCATCGTCGAATCGAACGAGGTTATTCAGTTAGAATTATTCACCCAGCGGTTCCGGGCGATTGCCGAAGAAATGGGCGCGCAATTACAGCGTACGGCCTTCTCCGTCAACGTCAAAGAGCGACTCGACTTCTCGTGTGCCCTGCTCGATGCCAATGCCGAGCTGGTGGCCAATGCGCCACACATTCCGGTCCACTTGGGCAGTCTGGGTGTTTGCGCCCGCCTGAGTTTAGCAGCCATGCCTACGCTAGAACCGGGCGATGTTATCATCACGAACCACCCGAAATTTGGTGGTTCACACCTTCCCGATGTAACGTTACTAAGCGGTGTTTTTACGGATGACAATGAGCTTATCGGCTACGTCATAAACCGGGCACACCACGCCGAAATTGGCGGTAAAGTTCCGGGATCAATGCCACCCGACGCGGTGTCGCTGATCGAAGAAGGAGTTGTGCTAGAACCCATGTATGTCGTGAAGAACGGGCAGTTTTTGTGGGAAGATACACTTGCCCAACGGTTTACAGATGCCCCCTACCCGACCCGTGCCCTGGCCGAAAACAGAGCCGATATTGAAGCCGCGCTGGCCTCGCTAAAAGCCGGTGAAACAGCCCTTCAACAGCTCGTTCGGCAGTATGGCATATCAACGGTGAAACAGTATATGAAGCGGTTGCAGCAATCGGCCACGGGTGCTATTTCGGTGGTGCTGAAACCGTTAGCCGGAAACGTCTACGAAGCCGAAGAAGGATTGGACGATGGGCACAGGATTCGCTTGAAAATCCAGATTTCGAAAAAAAGTACTGTCGATTCTACGCCACGCATTCAATTCGATTTTACCGGAACTTCAGGCGTGCACCCGCACAATCTCAATGCCAATATTTCCATTCTATACAGCGCCGTCTTGTATGTACTTCGCTTATGGTGCGGACGCGATATTCCGCTAAACGAAGGCTTAATGGCTCCCGTCGATCTGATTTTACCTGAGTCATCCTTCCTAAATCCAGTTTTCCCTAACGAGTCTGCACTTTGTCCGGCGGTAGTGGGCGGCAATACCGAGGTCAGTCAGCGGCTGGTCGATACTCTACTGAAAGCCCTTGGCTTGGCCGCCTGTAGTCAGGGAACGATGAACAATTTCCTGTTTGGGAAGTCGGGAGCCGGTTCGGGCAACTTCGGCTATTACGAAACTATTGGGGGTGGTGCCGGGGCTACCGACGGTTCAGATGGTCGCTCAGCAGTGCATCAGCACATGACCAACACCAAACTCACCGACCCCGAAGAATTCGAACGACGCTATCCGGTACGCCTGCATCAGTTCGCCATTCGGGCAGGGTCCGGGGGCAATGGTCAATGGCGCGGGGGCGACGGAATTATCCGCGAAATTGAGTTTCTGGAACCTGTACAGGCAACCCTTTTGAGTCAGCATCGGGTGGTGGCCCCTTATGGGTTACATGGTGGACAATCAGGAGCCATAGGCAGTCAAACGCTGATTTCAGCTAATGGTCAAACAGAAAGTCTGCCAGGCATTTTCACCCGCGCCATGCAACCCGGAGAACGTATCCGAATTGAAACGCCAGGGGGCGGAGGGGCTAACACTAAATAATTAAACTATGGAGGATCAAATAAAAGGGGCTTTTTTCGGAGCAGCTGTTGGTGATGCCCTAGGAGTTCCCGTTGAATTCAAATCTCGGAGTTCATTGAGCAATAACCCCGTTCAGGATTACATTGGGTATGGAACCTGGAATCAGCCTCCGGGTACATTTTCCGATGATAGTTCGATGTTATTCTGTACGGCAGAAAGTCTTTGTCATGGATTTGACTTGACCGATATAGCGAATCGATTCGTTCGCTGGTATTGTTTTGGTTATTGGAGCGCTCATGGGACCGTGTTTGATATTGGAAATGCAACTAGTGGGGCGATTGATCGACTCATGAATGGCACCTCTCCCTTAATATCAGGAGGTATGTCGGAGACAAATAATGGTAACGGGTCACTCATGCGTATTCTGCCAATGGCTTTCTACACACAGTCAGAACCAGATATAGCCATTCGTTATGATTTGATCAAGCAAGTATCTGGCATTACTCATTATCATTTACGCTCGATTTTGGCGTGCTTTATTTATACAGAGTTCGCCATTGGGCTGTTAAAACAGTTAGATAAATCTGCTGCTTATGAACGAATGCAAGAGCTTGTCAATCAATTCATAGAGCAACAGTCATTTTCTAATCGTGAAGTGAGTCTCTTTAACCGTATCCTTCATAATGATATTAGCCAGCTGGATGAAAATAATATTCGAAGTTCAGGCTATGTTTTGGATACTCTGGAAAGCAGTTTATGGTGTTTTACGGCTTCCTCTTCTTACTCTGAATGTGTTCTAAAAGCGGTTAATTTAGGGGAAGACACCGATACAACAGCGACTGTTGCCGGTGGTCTGGCCGGACTATTTTACGGTTATCAAGCCATTCCAGTCCACTGGATACAGGGAGTAGCAAAACGGGAGGAGATCGAAGACTTAGCACAGAGATTCGCTCTTCGTTGCTCGTAACTAACTAAAATAATGACTATACGCTGAGACACAAGATATTGACCAGACAGATAAATTAGCTGATCATTTACGTTAGCCTACTTATTGTCCATCACCTATCTATCTGCAAATCAGCTCATGAATCGTTCTCTGCTAGTTGTCCTACTTTGTTTCATTTGCTTTATTGAAATCCCTAGCCATGCTCAGTCGGTAGAGGAAGAAGAGGTAACGTATAAAGATTTTATTATTGACAGTGAGAATGTCTGGTTGCTCACAACAAACGGCATTCTAAAACAAGTCAATTTGAACTCCGGGCAATTAGCAAAGTCAACGACTACTATTGACTCAATGGTGGTGGCGATAACAAAAGACCGAAAGGGGGCTATCGTTATCGGCGATACAGCTCATTACCTGAAACAATACAACAAACAGACGAATCAGTGGCATGATATCGGCACGTATGCCGGTAAGCTAACCGGGATCATCTTCGACAATCAAAACCGCTGTTTATTAGTAACCAAAGGTGGGCTTGTTGATCCAGATAAACAGCAGACGTATTTCCCCGACAACAGCTATTCTGGCAACAAAAGCATTCGGTTTATTAAAAAAGGATGGGTTGCAACGCCCGCCTACTTCATAGATAGCCATGATCGTCTTTGGCTAGGATTCAATTATGGCGAATGGGGTGGTGATGTATTTGCCTTCGATGCAAACAAGAGACGTTTCATTCAGCTAAAAAAAGACAGTATTCAACTGGGTTTGAATCCTGTTTTTGGCTTTTGTGAAGACCCATCCAATGTCTATATCTCTGGCGGAGTCAGCCATATGTTTATGACTCATGGTAGTATTTTGAAAGTTAGCGACCAAACAATCAACTCTTTACTCTTATCCAGAGACGTCGAAACACCAGTCAACGTTACAACTATGCAGCCTGATGGGACGCAAAAAGAAGGAATCATGACTACCTGGCGAGGAGGACATCGTATTGGGCCGGTTGCTTACAATCCAGTAGACAAGTGCCTTTACTTTTTCTCGCAATTAGGGATTCATAAGGGTGAGCTAACAGCTGATTTATCAGATATAAAGCAGTGGCAGAACATACTCACGCCAGAACTTCAAGGAAGTGGAGGTCAACAATTTGCTGCTGGCCCAGGGATGAATGTGCAAAAGATGGTCGTTACTGCTGATGGTACTTTATTTTTTCTGGCAGATCACGAAGGCCTGGGTATTTACAAGAACAACGAATTGCGTTTTGTAAAATAGACTTTACTGGAGATTAGGGTGACATCTAATTAATAGTTGTTAAATCTAGCTTACTTCTAACCAGAATAAATCATAAACTCCTTTACAATCACCTAAGTAATTCAATTAAAGAGTTTTCTTTGAGCAAGAGAAGCAACGAATACTTCCTTTTTTAACTCTTTTTGAATAATATCCTTATACCTAATGAATGCTAGCGTAACACTTGATGAAGAATGGCCTGGTCAACAGTCTGTTGTTGATTACAAAAAGAAACAAAAACAACGGGATGTACTGGCCCATTTATACACAGAGGGCACTTGCACGCTAGCCCATTTAACAAAAGCATTACATAGTAGTGTCCCATCTGTTACCAATCTGGTAGAGGAGCTAATTGACAACAAATGGGTAACAACGCTGGGCATGGCCACCGGAAGCAATGGTCGAAGACCTGTACTGTTTGGCCTCAATACCAAGCATAACTATGTTGCCGTGTTGGATGTCAGTACGCACGACACCAAGATCCTGTTCATGAATACGCAACGCGAAGTAGTGTTTCGTGGCGACTATGATCTTCGGTTAGTGGACAATCCTACCTTTCTGGCTTCATTGGCCGATTATTTTGCCAACGCCCTGGCTGATTCGGGATTATCTTCTGATGCAATTATTGCCGTTGGGGTGTCAATGCCGGGTTTAATTGATACTCGGCGTGGGCTCAATATGACCTATAAGCATTTAAGTCCGGCCAATGAATCAATAACCGACTGGCTGTCAAGGCAAATTGGGTATCCCGTTTATCTGATCAATGACACCAAAGCGACGGTGCTGGGCGAGAGCCGATTTGGCGGAGCGCAGGGTAAGAAACAGGTGTTAGCCATCAATATCGACTGGGGTGTAGGTCTGGGAATTATTGTCAATGGCGAAGTTTTTCAGGGCGGGAACGGATTCGCAGGTGAACTGGGACACATTCAGATTGACCCCGACGGTGAACTGTGTTATTGCGGCAAAATTGGTTGTCTAAACACCGTAACCTCCGCATCAGCCCTGGTGAAACGGGTACAGCGCGACATTCTGGCTGGTCAGGTTTCTAAATTAGCCGCTTTCTATGACCGAGTTGAAGAAATTGATATCGACGAAATCATTAACGCAGCCTATAAGGGCGATTCATACGCTATCGATATACTTCATGAAACGGGTCTTCAATTAGGAAAAGGCCTTGCCATTGCCATCAGCCTGTTCAACCCCGAAATCATTATTGTTGATGGTGTGCTCGCCAAAGCTGCAACTTTCATCCTGAATACCATCGAGCAGGCTATCAGCAAATATTGCCTGAGCGATTTCCGAACTGATCTGACCATCGAACTTACTAAACTCGATAATACGGCCAAGTGGTTAGGCACTCACGCTTATATGATGGAGGCTATTTTTTCTAATTATTGATGACAGTTAATAGAAAGAGGCCGATATTGATACGCCATATTTTGAAAATATGGCGTATCAATATCGGCCTCTTTCTATTAACTGTTCCCTACTTCGCCTTCAGATACGCAAACGGGATAATCATTTCTTCCAGCGATACGCCCCCGTGCTGGAACGTATTCCGGTAATGGTTTACGTAGTAATTGTAGTTGTTCGGATACGCAAAGAAGTAGTCCTCCAGTGTAAAGACGTAAGCTGTTGACACGTTCGGTTTAGGCAAGAACAACCGCTCAGGTTTACGGCCAACAAATAAGTGGTTGTCATCGAAACCGAGGTTCTTGCCTTGTTTGTAACGCAGGTTCGTATTGGTTTCGCGGTAGCCAACAATCTTGGCTGGCTTCTGCACCCGAATCATGCCGTGATCAGTTGTGATAATCAGGCGACCACCTTTGGCAGCAATTTTCTGTACGAATTCCAGTAAAGGAGAGTGTAAGAACCACGACCGCGTAATCGAACGATAGGCCGACTCGTCGGGAGCCAGTTCTTTAATCATGGCCATATCCGTTCGGGCGTGCGAAAGCATATCCACGAAATTGTACACAACCACATTCAACTGATTCTGCAACAGATTATTGAAGTTATCAACCAGCGATTTCCCCTGGTTAACGTTTAGAATCTTATGATAAGACGTTTTGATATTCAGTCGACTCTGATCGAGTTGCCGACGCAGGAACTCATCCTCGTGGTTATTCAATCCTTCATCCTCGCTATCATCATTAACCCATAAATCAGGATGTTTGCGTTCCATTTCGCTCGGCATCATCCCCGAGAAAATAGCGTTACGGGCAAAGCCAGTCGTGGTTGGCAGAATAGAGTAATACGACGATTCTTCTTCAACTGTAAAGTACTCAGCCAAAAGAGGTTCAATCACCTTCCACTGGTCGTAACGAAGATTATCGATCAGAATAAAGAATAAGGGAGCCGCGCTGCCAGCTTGTTCCACCAAGGGGAATACCTTCTTCCGCATCAATTGGTGCGACATGACCGGGCTGCTCATTTTAGGATCATTCAGCCAGTCTTCATAGTTGTCGATCACGAATTTGCAGAACTCCGAATTGGCTTCGCTCTTCTGCATATTCATAACTTCTACCATGCTCTTATCCTGCGAATTATCTAATTCTAACTCCCAGTAAATAAGCTTTTTATAGACATCAGCCCATTCTTCGAAATTCATGCGGTCGTTATATTGCATGGAGATATTCCGAAAATCCTGTTGATACCCAATATTCGTCCGTTCGGTTACGAGTCGTTTATTATCCAGAATTTTCTTGACCGAAAGTAAAATCTGATTGGGGTTGAGCGGCTTAATGAGGTAATCGGCGATTTTGGAGCCGATCGCTTCTTCCATGATGTGCTCCTCTTCGCTCTTGGTAATCATGACGACAGGCAGGTTAGGACGCATCTGCTTAATTTGCGCGAGCGTCTCCAGTCCCGTCATACCGGGCATCATTTCATCTAGAAAAACGACGTCATAATTAGTCTGTTCAACATGATCGAGTGCATCAGCGCCACTGTTGACAGAGGTAACATCGTATCCTTTATTCTTCAAAAACAGAATATGGGGCTTCAGGAGATCAATTTCATCGTCGGCCCAGAGTATCGAATAATTTTGCATGCGTTCGTGGGGTGTTTGGTAGTGTAGGCAGTACAGTATCGATTTACAGCATACTACCTTAAAAACAAAAACTCTTCTTTGTTTAACATTAAACGTCCGGTTCTGTTCGGGCGGTTCGGCATTAAGCTTTTTTAACAGCACAAATATATTGCCAGGGGCTCTGGCAACTAAAGGCTTTTGACGCCTACTTAGTTACTTTGTTTCTTAGCTTTTGTAAATCAGTGAAATCACGCTCGCCGAATGGTCGACAAGTATAGTCGGCTAATCCGAAGGGCAGGATAGTATTTCTGCTTTACTTTACGTTATTTTTACGAACAACGCCGTTTATAGCTAACAGTCGAACACCCGGTCGTATCTCGACTGATAATAACCCATGAACAGAATCCACTTCACATACGCCTTTTTTCTACTGGGCGGTATTGCCTTCACACATACTATCCAAGCCAAGCCAACTGCATTTGTTCACCCACCAATTATCGACTCGGTTGGTGTCGAAAAAAAAGACGGCAAACGGTTCATTCTGCACCGCGTTGACGAAGGGCAGACGCTTTATGCCATTGCCCGGCGGTATAAACGCTCGGTTGCCGAGATCAAAGCCGCCAACCCCGACATGAAAGATGCGGTTCGGTACGACCAGCTTGTTCGCGTCCCGATTCCTGATGGTGCCCTAAGTCGGAAAGAAGAAAAAGCCATCGACAAAGCCGTTAAGAAGAAGGAAAAGGAAGAAAAACGGGAAGCGAAAGCCGCCGAGAAAGAGAAGGAATTGATGGCTAAGCCCGTCGCGAAAGCTGAAAAAGAACCGGAGAAAGAGCAGAAAAAAACCGACGATCCGGCACGAGCGGGCATACACGTAGTTGAAACCGGTCAAACGCTCTACAGCTTGGCGGGCCGATACGGTGTACAGCAGTCCGATTTACGCAAATGGAATAATCTGTCGGGCAACAACGTGCTGATTGGGCAGGCACTGATCGTTTCCGAAAAAGCGTATTTAGCCCGGACACCTTCAGCGCCAGCTCCGAAAACAACTGAAACACCCACTAAGGAGACGCCTACAAAACCGGCAACTACTTCGCCCGAACCCCGCTCCAACGAGCCACGAGCGACTACGCCCACTGAGCCAAAACCAGAGCGTCATCTAGAACGAGAAACCGCAACTTCGCCAACGAAGCCCTCAGCAACCGACACAAAACCAGCTGAGGCCGAAGTAGAACCCCCACGGCCAGGGAACGACGCTCCCATGCCTACGCGTGGACGACGTATTTCGGCCAGTGGTATAGCCGAAATGATTGAGGCTGATGGCTCCGGAAAATACCTGGCGCTACATCGCACAGCACCGATTGGTACCCTGGTACAAGTCAGGAATGAGTTTAATAATCAGAGCCTTTGGGTGAAAGTCATTGGCCGATTGCCCAATACAGGCGTCAATGATAAAATTCTCATTAAACTATCGGCACAGGCTTTCGCGAAACTTTCGCCCGATGATCGGCGTTTTCGAGCTGAGGTAAGTTACATTGCCCGTTAGCCTGACTAAGTTATGGAAAAAGAAACGAAAGAGGAGCGCATTGCCCGGCGCCACCGAGAACGCGATGAGCAAATGAAAGCCTCACCAGGCTATGTAACATTCAGTATTATGTTTACGCTGGCCTATCCGTTCATTGCAGTCTTTACGTTTATTATGTCTACCCTACTCGCTATCTTTTCCGGTATATCGCGGGCATTCGCATGGGTTGTTAGCGGAGGAAGTAGTAAATGAATGATGAATGATGAATGATGAATGATGAATGATGAATGATGAATGATGAATTACTAATAAATACACGAAGTTATTCTTCTTTAAAAGATTTTTTAGATACGAAGGCCGATCTATACAATCGGCCTTCATTTATTGAGCGCGATCCCATTAGTATCCCGCACCGCTTCAGTCGAAAGCAGGATATCGAGATTATGGGTTTTTGGGCAGCCGTACTGGCCTGGGGACAACGACCGGTTATTTTAAAGAAAACCAACGAATTGGTCGAGTTGATGGATGGCGCTCCCTACGATTTCATTCTCAATCATCAGGAAAGCGACCTGAAGCGGTTTCTGGCCTTTAAACATCGGACCTTCAACGCTACTGACGCGCTGTATTTCCTGCATTTCTTCCGTCAGTATTATCAGGAGCATGATTCACTGGAGGACGCGTTTTTATTGACTAACACCAGTACAGTTGAGTCAAAATCAACTGCACCGGACTTTAGTCCAGTGGGCCAATCACTCATTGCCTTTCACGATCAATTTTGCGGCCTTACCGATTTCTTCCCAGAACGTACCCGTAAACACATTGCCACACCCGCTCGAAACTCAGCCTGCAAACGGCTGTTGATGTTTCTGCGATGGATGGTGCGGGACGACGACCGAGGTGTTGACTTTGGTATCTGGAAGCAACTACGCCCCGATCAGTTAGTTATGCCCATCGATGTTCACGTCAATCGTGTAGCACGTCAGTTAGGGTTACTGAATCGACCTCAGACCGACTGGAAAGCAGCCCTGGAGCTAACGGAAGCACTTCGCCAGTTCGACCCCAACGACCCGGTTCGTTACGACTTTGCGTTATTTGGGTTAGGCGTTGAAGGGGAAATGTGAGCATCTCTCCACTACACAAATTAATAAACCTTAATAAACAATCATTGGCCGGAATAGATTACTTACGTACCGACCTACGAACTGTATACTATGCCATTTCAGATTACCACTCAACCTTTTGGCCCATTGCCAACGGGTGCCACTCCGCTAACAGAGTATCTACTCGAACACACCGAAACGGGCGAATTCATTACTGTTATCCCTGAATTTGGGGCTGTTCTTCGCCGGTTAGTGTTGCGCAAGGGCAAGCATGTGTTCGCCTTGATTGAAGGTCCTGACTCACCCCAAGCTTTGATGGCCGACGAGAGTTATGCCAGTGCGCTACTTTATCCATTTCCAAGCCGTATTCGCCACGGTATTTATCATTTCGAAGGGCAGGATTACGCCCTAAAAATGAACGACACACACCGCGATAATGCCATGCACGGGTTTGTACATGGGCGGGTTTTTTCGGTAATAAGTCAGGAAGCAACGGACACCCACGCGCAATTGGTATTACGCTATGACTATACGGGTGATACATTCGGATACCCTTTCCCGTTTTCCTTGACTGTTACCTATGAGTTAGTTCAGGCGAACTTGCTTCGGCATGGAAGCAACCCGGAGAAAGATCACATGTGTGCGCTACGGATTAGCTACGAGGCTAAAAATACGGGCGTAACAAGCAGTCCGGCAGCGTTCGGCTGGCATCCGTATTTCAGGTTTTCCGAGGACATTGAACTCGCCAAAGAACCCATTGGCAAAATGCTGTTGACATTGCCAAGCCGCATTCCGATTTCACTCGACGAGTACATGATTCCCAACGGGCAGCTTCCTGCTGAAATGGCTGGCACAATCGAATTACATGATCAACACCTGGATACCGCTTTTCTGATTGAACCTACGAGCGGCCCAACTGATACTGAGTCGTTTGCCGAAACCATCTTAACATCACTCGTTACCGGTGCTCGGCTGATTGTAGGGCAGCAAACCGGCGATGGAAAGTTAAATTATCTGGTCTGTTATACTCCAACCCGGCGCGACCGAATTGCCATTGAACCACTAACAGCCAATGTCGATGCCTTTAATAATGGGCAGGGCTTAGCCATATTGAAGCCGGGCGAAGCACTCACGGGTACGATGTGGGTACGTCTGGATTAAAGCGGATTGTGGTCAACGTTATATGTCATATCTTGAAGATATGACATATAACGTTGACCACAATCCGCTAAAAACAATCTCTATACACTTACAATTGGCGAAGTTTAATATTGCGGTACCAGACGGTACAGCCCCAGTCTTGCAGACCTATACGACCAGCAAAAATTCCTTTGCTGATAGGCGCATTTTTCAATTTGCTGGTAGCAATGCGTTGTTTCCAATCCGCACTGGTTATATCATGTTCCTGAATGCAAGAGCCATTCAGTGAGACAGTTAGCTTATTTTTTTTGAGCACAAAATGAATCTTGTTCCAGCCGCCAACCGGCTGAAGCTCCCGAGTGCCAGCAGTGGCAATGCCGAACAAATCGCCCGAGCGATGACGGTGCTTCGTATCATCAGCTCCTTCATAAATGGCATCGTCAATAACCTGAACTTCCAGCCCAGTATCAAAAATGTTTTTATACTGAGGATCTTCTTCAACGAAGAAGAAAATCCCGCTATTGGCGAACCGCTCGATTTTCCACTCGGCCTTGAACTCAAAATCGCCCGTTATGATGGCGTCGGTTACTAAGTCGCCCCCGTTAGACGTTTTTTTCCCAGTCCGATTGGTAACGTTTAACTGCAACGCTCCCTGATCAATTTGCCAGGCCGCTCCGACGCTTTTCGAAGCATAACTGTGCCATCCCGACACATTTTTCCCGTTAAACAGGAGTTTCCAACCATCTTTTTTTTCCTGGTGAGTTAATGTATTGAGTTCCTGGGCCCGTAAACTGACGAGAGAAAGGCTGGTTAGGAAACCAATGGAAAAGATCTTTAAAAACATAAAAGTTGAGAGTAGTTTGATTAGACAGGCAAAGTCATAAGACAGAAGAGGAAATCAGGCCTATATAGAGATGAATCAATTTTACTCGTTCCAGGCTTTTTCACCTGTAGCCAGCGGCATACAGGCGATATAATGGCCCGGAATAGGATCATAACCCAAAATCGTTTTACCCACTTTTTCGGACGTAAAATAGCCCAGTAACGTCAACTCCTTTACCCGTCGAAAGAAAGCCGTTGGCCCCGGAGCTGCCAGTCGAATTCCCCAAACCGAAGGCGGTAGTTTGGCGGCCTCTTTATCCTGCTTCAGTAGAAAACTGGTGCGTTGTTCTGGCGTACAATCGACAAATGGTTTTCCAGTTGAGGCTTCGCAGGCTTTATCGAAATCGAAGGTATCAAGCCCTGCCAGGAAGTCTTTTTGCTCATCCTCCGAAAGAAGGTCCTTCAGCATTTTATCGACAAACTGCGGAACACCAAGCTCTTTAGCGCCGGGCGTTTTGGTTTTCGGGAGAATAGTCTCCGTAATTTCAGCAATGGTATTTGCCTGATTATTGGTCAGGAATTCTGGTTTCCAGCTAAGGGTTGCCTCTTTGGAGCAGGCGATAAATGTTTCGGAGAGCGCCGATATGGAAACGGCATATCCGAAAAACAGAGCGGTATGTTTGAGTGCGTCTCTGCGTTGCATCGTTTTTAATGAGTGAAAGGATGAATGAGTGAAAGAGCGATAAGTTGAAAGGATGAAGAATAAGTTGCTCGACTTTACACTAACGGGAATCGAATCAGAGATACTTTCCCCTCGTAGCAACCACTCTTTCACACTTTCGCTCTTTCTCTCATTAAAGATTAATTCGCTTGAGTTCTTTAACGGCAAAGTCGGCGGCACGGGCAGTTAAAGCCATATAGGTGATGGACGGATTCACGCAGGAAGAAGATGTCATACAAGCTCCATCGGTCACAAATAGGTTCGGTACGCCATGCACCTGGTTATTACCGTTGAGCACCGATGTTTTGGGGTCGCGCCCCATCCGGGCAGTTCCCATTTCATGAACGCCCACACCAATGCCACCCGAGTAATCGAACGATGTCACGTTTTTCAGACCAGCCGCTTCGAGCATTTCAACCGCATCGGCTTTGATCTGCTCACGCATTTTCATCTCGTTTTCCTTAAACTCCGCATCAATCGAAAGCGTTGGTAGCCCCCATTTGTCTTTCTTAGTCTGATCGAGTTTAGCGTGGTTATCGTGATATGGCAGGCACTCGCCAAAACCAACCAGCGACATCCCCCAGCCTCCCGGCTCAAAGAGCGAATCTTTAAAATCGGCGCCAATCCCTTCCCGATTGACCCCTCCGCCCCAGTTTCCACGGCCAGCAGCCCCCTGATAATCATAGCCCCGAATGAATTTGTCGGTACGAGTCGCATCGTCCAGATTTCGGTAACGGGGAATAAAAATACCATTCGGACGGCGGCCTTTGTAATACTGATCGTTGAACCCATCGAAACCACCCATCGCCCCCAATCGATAGTGGTGATCCATCAGGTTATGCCCTAATTCGCCACTGTCATTACCTAGTCCATTGGGGTAGCGCTTTGACAGTGAATTAAGTAGAATTGCGGTAGTGCCAAGTGTCGATGCATTGCAAAAAATAATTTTGGCATAAAACTCCACCATTTCCTTGCTCTCGGTATCAATCACCCGAACGCCCGTTGCCCGCTGTTTCTGCTCATCGTAAATAATAGAGTGAACCAACGAATTTGGCCGGATCGTGAAATTTGTTGTTCGGTTAGCCGCTGGCAACGTAGCCGCATTACTGCTAAAGTAAGCACCATAAGGGCAACCCCGCGAACAACGGTTTCGGTTTTGACACTGCGCCCGCCCTAAGTCAAGGTGCCAGGGCTTCGGTTCGGTGAGGTGGGCAACCCGACCAATGGTTAAATGACGCCCTTTGAACTTCTTCTCCACCTCGGCACGAACGTGCTTTTCGAGGCAATTCAAGTCCATTGGTGGCAGGAAATAGCCATCCGGCAGATGCGACAGACCCAGTTTTTCCCCACTAATACCCACAAATTTTTCGGCATACGTGTACCAGGGCTCAAGGTCTTTATACCGAATAGGCCAGTCGATAGCGATACCGTCTTTGGCATTGGCCTCAAAATCAAGATCGCTCCAGCGGTAGCACTGTTTGCCCCACAGCAACGACCGACCGCCTACCTGATTACCCCGAATCCAGTCGAAACGCTTTACTTCGGTGTAGGGCGCGTCGAGGTCGTTAGTATAAAAGTGCTTGTTGGTTTCATTGACAAAGCCACTTCGGGCCTGTACATGATACGTTTCCTGATCGGCATGAGAAAGGGCTTCCCGGTGTTCAAAATCCCAATGATCGAGATTCATTGTCGGATAATCCTCAATGTGATTGACCAGGCGTCCTCGCTCCAGCACGAGCGTTTTGAGCCCTTTTTCACAAAGCTCTTTAGCCGCCCATCCGCCACTGATGCCAGAGCCAATAACTATAGCATCGTAGGTATGAGTCTTGTTTACGGTGGTATTTAGATTAGGCATAAGGGAAAAAATAATGGCTGCCAGTTAAACTGACAGCCACGAATATAACCCAATTCTGGGTCATTTTTATGTTTCTCTTTTGCCAACTTTCACCACAAAATCACATGGTTAGTTTAGCGTTTTTTCTTCTTTGAGTAATTTCCCTCAGACCTGGATTTGCCAGCGTTTCCCTGTTTGGGGCTACCTAATAACCGGTCGGCCAAGTCGGGACGTTTGAGTTTGTTCAGGCGATTCCGAATCCAGTCTTTGTATTCAGGTTTGTACCAGAAGAAGTAACGATTCTGCGCCTGTTTTTCATCCCGCGTTTTAGCCGTTTTAACGGGTTTCAACGTGTAGGGGTGAACGCCTGAGTAGTAAATCACCTCGGCTACGGTCATCGGCGTCGGCGTAAAGTCCTGTACCTGTTCGAGTTGAAAGCCTAAGTCTTTGGTTTCGGCAGCCAGGTTGGCCATGTCCTGCTCTTCACAACCGGGGTGCGACGAAATGAAGTACGGAATCAGTGGTTGTTTGAGATTATGCTTCTCCTGAATCTTGTCGTACTTCTGTTTAAATAGCTTGAAGTACTTGAACGATGGCTTCCGCATCACCCGCAACGTATCGTCGGACGTATGCTCCGGGGCAACTTTCAACCGACCCGACACATGGCGCGTAACAAGCTGCTCCATATACTCATCGTGGTTGCCATCGGCGTTGTTCTTGTTAAAATCATCGACTAGCAAATCGTAACGTACACCCGAGCCCACAAACGCTTTTTTGATGTTCGGATTGGCATCGACCTTACGGTACAATTCCGTCATAGGTTTGTGCGACGTATCGAGGTTCGAGCAGATAACCGGGTGAATACAACTTGGGCTTTGGCAACGGGCGCAGATGGTCTCGTCTTTGCCCTTCATCTTGTACATATTGGCCGACGGTCCACCTAAGTCCGAGATATATCCCTTGAACTCGGGGTGCTTCGTAATTTCATCTACTTCTTTCAGCACTGACTGCTCACTGCGAGAAGCCACGAACTTACCCTGGTGGGCCGAAATGGTACAGAAACTACAACCGCCAAAACAGCCCCGGTGCATGTTAACCGAAAACTTGATCATGTCATAGGCCGGAATCGGACCCCGTTTCTTGTATTTCGGGTGCGGAAGCCGCGTGTATGGCAAATCGAACGACTTGTCGATTTCGGCTTCTTCCATCGTTTTAAACGGCGGATTAATCACCAGAATCTGATCGCCCACCTGTTGAAGAATCCGATTGGCCTGCCACTTATTCGACTCTACCTCAACAATTTTGAAGTTGGCCGCATATTTGATTTTATCTTCCAGACATACTTCGTGACTCGCCAACTCGACTGAATTCCAGTTATTATAGTCGCGCAGTTCGGTGCTGGCGTCGTGCATGTAAGCCACCTGGTTTATGTTCCGCATCGACGAGAACGGAACGCCTTTTCGGGCCAATTGCAGGATTTCACGAAGGGGTTGTTCGCCCATACCATACACCAGCATATCGGCACCCGCATCGACCAGAATGGACGGCATAAGCCTATCCTGCCAGTAATCGTAGTGGGTAACCCGACGTAATGAAGCCTCGATACCACCGAGCAAAACCGGCACATCGGGGTACAATTCTTTCAATATCTTGGTATACACAATGGTAGCATAATCAGGCCGGAAACCTGCTTCGCCACCGGGTGTATAGGAGTCATTGGAGCGTAGGCGTTTGTTGGCGGTATAGTGATTAACCATCGAGTCCATACAACCCGCCGTGACGCCAAAGAAATACTTTGGTTTACCGAATTTCTTAAAATCGCGTAGATCGTCTTTCCAGTTTGGTTGGGCAATAATGGCCACCCGAAACCCTTCGCTCTCCATGATCCGACCAATCACAGCCGTGCCAAATGCTGGATGGTCAACATATGCATCCCCCGATACAAGCACAATATCAACTTCGTCCCAGCCTCTTTTTTCGACTTCTTTCATTGTCAGAGGCAACCAGTCTGTAAGGGGTCTTTCAATCATGAGTACATGGTATTATATACCTGAAAACGTCTTATCTCGGAAATAATTCAATGAATGCGAGCCAATTGTGTAACCGCCTGTGCTATTCAGCAACAAAGGTACGGTATTTCCGTGCTGGCAAACTATCTAAAAAGACACAAAAAAGCCGCCCCAGATTGAGGGACGGCTTGCACGTTTTCTTTAACACGGCTTTTGGCAAAAATAAAGCAGCTAAACAGTTATGATTCTTCAATAATTGTCTGCTCTAGTTCAAAACCGCTTTCAGTTGGGATAATCGTCAAGGTTTCCGTCAGCAGTTTAAAGGTCCGTGTTTCAGGCTTTGTTTGATATACCCATACCTCACGAACAACAGGTTCGCGTTCATCATTACCTGTTGTAGGAAGTGGTTTCACTTCGTAAGTAGCCTCTAAGGGAATATCCCGATTAAGATAGGCGGTTCGTATTGCCGCTCGTAGAGCCTGATTAGCCTGTTCAATGGCCGAAGATGGAGTGTTGGGAGGTGAATGTTGGTCTTCCATGTTGCCTATGCGGTTTTTAGTACCGCTCAACGATAAGAAAGTAATAATGCTGCCTAACGATTTGTAACCGCTTTAGACACAACTAAGACGATACCGTCTAAATTTGGTCACATAGTATACAGTCAGTCAACTTAGTAAAGCGAACGTGAATTATGGATAAAATCTGAATTTATTAACTGATTACTAGCTATTCATAGTATTGATTTTTGTCATCCCGACGCCAGGATGACAAAAACCAGGAATTAACACCCGCTTTTATACCCAGACGCACCCGGGCATCAACTTCTTTACTGAGGAATAGAATGCTGGCTAGCAAGCCCCCTTTGAACAGCTTTTCATGATTGAGCGCGTCAAGAATTTCAGGAATAACTAAAAGTGTATTTTTTCGTTTACGGCTGGTTTTTCGCTGGTAGCCATAGATTTAGCCAAAGTAAGAAAAATGCCAACCCACCACGTATCGCCCACTACTAAATCCTATGTGCCGTTAAATCAAAGACTAACTCTATGCATTAACTGGGTGATTAATTTGCAGCATGACCATGTAATTAGTACGCTTTAGTTCAAACGCATTTAATCTAATCACCTCCTTCATAAATGCGTTACGTCTGCCTGGAATTATACGACCTGTTATTCGCCTGATTTGAACAACTACTGACCATTATGCATCGATATCATCTGTTACTCATTGGCCTGCTTCTACGCGTTTCGACTACGCTGGCACAACCAGTTGTTGCCTTGAACACGCGGAATAATTCTGACAAACCCACAAGGACGGCGATAGCCCCCCGCAATACGAAGGCCAGCGAGGCACCCTTTTTTCTAAAGATGTATGGATTTTATAGCCTGTTGACACCCGGAACGGAGATTAATTATAGCTCATCACAAAGCCAGATCACGGCACCTACTATTTACAAGCCGATCAATACGCATCTGGGAGCGGGACCACGAGCAGGTATCGGCGCTGGTCTTATTGTCAGCGATTTTATTAATGTTGGGGTTGATGCCGAAATGCTGTTTGGAGCAACCTTGAAAACTGACTATAATGTATTTGTTGGCAGTAGTAGTAGTACTGCCAGTTTCTATGCTATTACCTCCAATACAACCTTAAAGGTCGTCTCGGTTATACCCAATATTACCTTCAAAGCCCTCTCGCGACCGAGTTACTACATCTACAATCGGCTTGGTCTGGTGGGCGGAGTTGTACTCGATTACAAGACGGTTAGTAATACGCTTCAGACCCCGCCCAAAGGAGCAACTACTACCTCTGTAAACACGACTGATTATACGAAAAACTCTCTGGCGCTGGGGTATCAGGCAGCCCTTGGTATTCAGTTTCGGTTGGGCCAGGCCATTCGGGGCTTTGTTGAGATAGTGGCTTATAACCAATCGTTTAAACCCAAGGAACTACAGGGCACAACGAACAGCACAACGAATGGAACTACTTCTGTTCAGAGTTCCTCCACTGTCTTTAAAGATTTGGGCGATTATAATAAAGAGAACCCCTACGAACAACCAAGCTTTAATGTCGCCATGAACAGCGTTGGCGTAGGGGCTGGACTGGTTTTTCGGTTCTAGTTGCGCTACGACTCCTTACTCCATTGCGATCGGATAGCCCCCTATCGGGCTGTAACATTTAGCTTAAATCGTCAACCTGCTATCATGAATCGATTCATCACGCTTCTCATTAGCCTGCTCCTGTACACTGTATCAGGAAAAGCCCAATCTACCCTTTCTTCAAATGCCCTAAGCCAATCGACTGGCACTGTTTCACAGGAGGCTATGCCTACCAAGACTGCCGCTGCCGAGTCTCCCATTTATGTAAAGCTCTACGGGG
Source organism: Spirosoma foliorum (assembly GCF_014117325.1). Taxonomy (NCBI): domain Bacteria; kingdom Pseudomonadati; phylum Bacteroidota; class Cytophagia; order Cytophagales; family Cytophagaceae; genus Spirosoma; species Spirosoma foliorum. The sequence continues at coordinate 4,806,046 of NZ_CP059732.1, forward strand.
TGTATGGCCTCTTGACACCGGGAGTGCAGATCCAGTATAGTCAATCACAAAGTCAGACGGGCATTGCCTTCCCGTTCAAAACAACCAACAAAGGACTGGGAGCGGGCCCTCGCGCTGGCGTCGGTATTGGCCTGATTGCTAGCGACTTCATTAACATTGGTATTGATGCCGATATGCTGTTTGGATCGGCGGTAAACATTACAAATAGTTATGATGACGGTACGTATTCGTACACCAACTCATCATCCACAACGCTAAAGGTCGTTTCGGTTATACCCAATATTACCTTCAAAGCCCTCTCGCGACCGAGTTACTACATCTACAATCGGCTTGGTTTGGTGGGCGGAGTTGTACTCGATTACAAGACAGTCACCAATGGGGTCAGCGTGGCTAAGAACGGGACCAGTAATACCTTTAATTCTACCAACAGTTATACCAGTAACTCGCTGGCATTAGGATATCAGGCAGCTTTGGGGATTCAATTTCGATTGAGTCAGGCCATACGAGGTTTTGCCGAGGTCGTATTCTACAATCAATCCTTCAAACCCAAACGGCTCGAAGTGACGACCGCCAATGTTATTGGCGGAAAACCCACTACGAGTCTCGTCGTTACAGACTACATTGATGAGGGTAGCATCGTAAATTCCACTACCCAACCCAACAAAGCCCTAAGCTATAACGTAGCGATGAACAGTGTGGGCGTCGGGGCAGGTCTGGTCTTTCGGTTTTGATTCGTCTGCCTTAGCGATGTACAAATAAGAATTATCCCTTTACTTTGATGAGTATAAACTAAACTCATTGAGGCATGCATTTGGCTATACATGAATTAAAGGAGTTACTATTGGTAACGCAGGCCCATTTACGGGTACTTGAACAGCTTGAAGCGGAACGGATTGCTAAAGAAACGGGACAACCCTTACGCGTTATTGAACAGCGGATTCAAACGCTGGCCGAGGAAATACTTGATATTGTTCGGGAAGAGAATTCCTAAGTTCTATAAACGTGAACGTAGGAGAAGCAGGTATTTAATTACTATTGCTCCTTTAAAAGCATTAGCACATGTTTATCGATTGGAAATGCGAAGTCATCCAAAGTCAATGTACTAATCATTTCCCAGCGAAAGGATTGTTGACTGTCCAGAGATGGGTCAAAATCGAAGGGCTTTGTCTTTATCGCACAGCGAAGCTCTTCGAGCAATCTGACCAAATAATAAACACTGACAATTTGTTTATCATCAAAGGAAGACTTAACGAACATTTCTGTTGTATAAAAGTGATGAATTACCTCAACAGCGGTGTTACACTCTTCTACAAATTCCCGCTTTAGAGCGTCCAATAAGCCTTCTCCAAATTCAACCCCACCACCTGGAAACTTAGTATAGACGAGTCCATCCATCATTTCGTCCGAAATTAAAATCTCTTGTCGCTCATTAACGAGTAAGCCATACACGCGAACACTGAAATCCATATAAATAGTCTGCCTGATTTCTTACTTTTCCTCTTTAAAATTAATAGCGGCAACACAGGCGGCAATCAAAGCAACAGTTCCAAATACCCTGAATGCCTGATTCAGTCCAATAGTTACGATCAAGCTAAACACCAGACTGCCCAAACCATAGCCCATGAACAGAAAAAAGGCAAATAAACCCGTTGCTGCTCCTTTTTTGGGTGAGAGCGTTGTAATAATTGCCGCAAATAAAGGGTGGGTCAATTCGAAGCCGAACGATAATGTCGCGATAAAGAGGCAAGAGGCAACCAGCGAATAATTCATACTCAGCAAAATTGCAGATAGCGCACCGATTAGAATACCGATTGGGATAATTCTAGAGCGGCCATACTTATCGGCAAGTTTCCCTAGCAGCGGTCCGAGTAACAACCCTGGTATGCCGTATCCGAGAAGGGCCAGGCCCACACCCTGCTCATCCAGGTGATAATTTTTGTAAAAGAAGTACCCAGTCCAGGCAAAAACACCGCTATGAAACATGCCGTTGAACAGAACGAATAAATAAGTTCTCCAGCCACGGGGCAAGAAAAAAACCTCTTTAACCGACTGATATAAGGCGACAAAGCTACCAAAAGGCTCACTTTCTTTCTGAAGAAAATTCTTACGGTAACCAATCAGCAGAACTAGAATTAACACACCAACTCCTGCAACCATCCAAAACAGCACTGGCCAGCTCACCTTTGCGGTAAACAAAGCGCCAACACTCGATCCAAAGGCAGTCCCTGCGGCCATGAATCCAAAAAAAATACCCAGGGCGTGACCACGCCGTTCATAGGGAAATTTATCCCCAATCCACCCAATGGTGTTTGGTGCCACACCGGCAGCACCTATACCCGTTAGTAATCGCAGTATAATCATCTGCGTAATAGACTGGCAAAATCCGGTGCAGGCAGTCAACACAATAAAGCAGGTTAACGAACATAAGATGACTGGAAACCGGCCATATTTATCCGACAGCGGCCCATAAATTAAGGTGGCCAAACCATAACCCAACAAATAAGCTGGTTCAATAAAACTCACATGCCGAACAGACACGTGGAAAATCCTGGACAAACCCGGCAAAATAGGGGCAACCATAAACCCTTGAAAGAAGATAATGAATGTTCCTAGCGACAAGACAACTACCAGAAACATAGGAGGGGTAACAGCACTCGTAAGTGATTGAACTAAAGCGCCTTGCTGTTGAGTTGATTTCATGTTAAAAATCTCATTTCAGGACTACAGCGGGCCGCCTAGGCGACTAAATATACTGATGCCAATGGTAGCTCATCGAGATGATCAATTTCCTGTTGCCGGGAGAATCCTTTGCTTTCAAAAAATTCAATCAGCGGATTTTCGATAGACTCATTTATCCATATCCCGATCCCTTCGTAGGACTTGCAAATGGTGAGGCACTTGTCGAGCAGAGAATCTCTGATAGTGGGCTCCGAATAGCTGCTTAGTACGCCAAAGTCTGCGATTCGGACAGCCCGTTTATTATCTAGCACCTGAGGTTTTTGCCCCTTTGTTGTAATTCGCGCATAGCCAACGGGCTTGTTATCCGCATAAACTACCAGCCACTGGTTAGACCAGTTGTTGAGTTCTGCAATCAATGTCTGTTCATTGAAATTGTCTTCGATGTACTTTTTAAGTACTTTCTGGCTGAGCAGGGATGAAAATTTCTGTGTTGCCAGTTCTTTGGTAAGCTTTAAAAGAGCTTCCAGTCCCTGCTCTGTCGCTACCGTAAATTTTGTGATAATACGCATACCCATTAACTATGTTATAGGCAAATGTATGCGTATCAGGATTTCAGTACACAGTACACAATTTGTATATATAACCAGTACAGATGCTACGAATATTGAGCAGCCAATTTAATCGCGTCAATTCTTTTCTGGGAAAATTTATCAGCAAACACCACTCGGAAATACTTATCGAAAGTCGATGAAAAAGAAAATGTGTAGCCAGGCGTGAATCTGACTCCAACCTTCTCACATCGATCATAGAAGCGGGTTATATCTGTATCGTCCGGCATTTTCACCCAGATATTGTATCCGCCCGCTGGGGTTATCATGGAGGTTCCTTGCGGAAAATTATCCGCTAACAGATTAATGGTCAAGTGGGCATTCTTTGCCAGCTGCATCCTGAAAGCGCGAATATGGCGATCATAGATACTCCCGCTTAACAATCGACTGACGGTTTCCTGGTATACAGGCGAGACTGTGCCGCCCAAGGCAAATTTGACCTGTTCTGCGCGTTGCATATAGTTCCCAGCCGCTAACCAACCCAGTCGTATTCCAGGGGCCAATGTTTTTGCACAAGATGAGTAAGATAGCACCAGGCCACTGTCATCGAATCGTTTTATCGGAGAAGGTCTTGGTCCCTGAAAGTTCAAATCGCCATAGATATCATTCTCGATGAGGGCTACATTGTATTGATAGGCAATCGATAGCAGCGCCAGCTTTTGTTCATTTGTCAGTAATAATCCCGTAGGATTGTGGAAGTTAGGCGTTACAATTGCCGCTTTAACGATGTTGTTCTGGCAGGCCTTTCTCAAAAAGTCAACATCGAAACCGGTTTGTGGATCAACCGGAATTTCTATGACTTTCAGATTGAGTACCCTGATCACTTCCAACACTGAAAATACACATGGACTCTCGACCGCTATTACATCGCCTGCCTGACAAACAGACAGTAACGCAATAAAAAGTGCTTGTAATGCGCCATCTGTAATCAGGAGTTCGTCTGGATTAAGAATGGTTTGATGAGTGGCAGCCCGTTTAATGATAGTTTCCTTCAGTTCCAGAGAGCCATTTGACGGATAATACCGTAACAAGCCAGCGCCTTGCTCCCTAATTATCTGCTGCATAGTTCGTAGCAGTAGTTTTTGGGGAATCAACAGATCGCCCGGAGCTGCTACATTAAATTCGGACAGTTTGCGCCCGGCCCGTAGCGAGGTAGTAAGTCCGAGATGGTGTTTGAAAATGGCATCTCGGACCACTGGTCGCTGGTTGACCTTCTGGGGTGGATTTAATACCTCCACCCTATTACTGACATAGTATCCCGATTTGGGGACACTCTCGACCAGTCCGCAGGCCATAAGATATTCATAGCCATTTTGTATCGTACTGATGCTTGTTTGATACTGCTCCTTTAACTCGCGAACGGAGGGTAACTTATGGCCTGGCTTAAAAACGCCTTCTCTAATATTTTTTTCAATGGTATTGGTAAAAACCTCAAATTTATAGGCCTTCATAACTATACTGGCAGTTTTTATAGATTTCGTATCTGTACTATTAATCTAAGCAATTTACTTTCGGTAGAAAGCTGGGTATAGCTCATTAGTACGTTTACTATAAAAAAGATAAACCAATGACCAAAAGCAAATTGCTACGCATGGATAATGTTGGCATTGTGGTAGAATCCCTCAATGAGACTATCGCTTTTTTTATCGAGCTTGGCCTCAAACTCGAAGGGCGAACTATGATAGAAGGTGAATGGGCCGGTCGCGTAACTGGACTGGGCAACCAACACGTCGAGATCGCTATGATGGTCACCCCCGATGGCCACAGCCGACTCGAACTCTCGCGATTTCTCGCTCCGCCTGTCATCGCAGATAACCGGAACGCTCCTGTGAATGCGCTGGGCTACCTGCGGGTCATGTTCACCGTAGAAGACATCGACCAGACGCTCGACAGTCACCAACCAACTGGGCGCCCAGTTGGTTGGTGACGTGGTTCAATACGAAGACTCATACCGACTGTGCTATATCCGCGGCCCCGAGGGAATACTCATCGGGCTGGCCGAAGAGCTTGCACTAAGTAAAGGAGGCTTATCATCTCCCTAGCGGTAATATTATGTATGATGCATGGTGTATGATATAGGATGTATGAAGGATTACTGTGGTGCCAACTATATCATACACCTTATATCATATACCCTACATCATACATCCTACATCAACTTATAAATTTTGCCGTTTCAATTCGCTTACGGCAAAATTGGCCGCTCGGGCAGTTAGCGCCATAAACGTGAGCGATGGGTTTTGACAAGCCACCGAAGCAAACGAAGCCCCGTCGGTAACGAAAATATTCTTAGACGCCCAAAGCTGATTGTGCGCGTTGAGCATCGACGTCCTGGGGTCACGGCCCATTCGAACGCCCCCCGTTTCATGAACGGCATTGCCGGGTATTGAGTGGTTATCGTACGTAGTGATATTTTTCAGCCCAGATGCTTCGAGCATTTCGGCGGCATCGTTCATCATGTCCTGACGCATACGCTCCTCATTTTCCTGGAATTTCACGTCGAAGATGACCGTGGGTAAACCCCATTTGTCAAGCCGATTATGATTAAGCGTAATTGTGTTGTTTTCATAGGGCAAACATTCACCGAAACCCATGATGCCCATCGTCCATGGTCCCGGCTGTTCTGCTCGTTCCTTCAGGGCCGCTCCGAACTCAGCCTCACCAGTAGCGGCTTCTGCAATAAGTCGCTGCCAGCCGGATCGGGAAGCCCCGCCCTGATAGCCAAAGCCGCGCAGGTATGAACGCTTGTCGGTTCCAATATTCCGATAGCGGGGAATATAAATGCCATTCGCCCGACGCCCGTAATAGTATTTATCATCGAACCCCATACCATCGGCCTGTGCGTTGGCCCCTACCTGAAAATGGTGGTCCATGATGTATTTACCTAAGGTGCCACTATCATTGCCAAAGCCGTTTGGAAAACGGCTTGAAACCGAGTTGAGCAGAATGAAATTCGTGGCCATAGCCGACGCATTCAGAAAGATAATCCGGGCGTAATACTCGGTTGTCTGATTCGTTTTGGAGTCGATAACCCGAACCCCAATCGCCTTCCCTTTTTTCTCGTCAAACAACACTTCCGACACAATACTATCGGTCCGAACCGTGAGCCGATTGGTTTTGCGGGCGGCTGGTAATGTAGCCGAAAGCGAACTGAAATAGCCACCATACGGGCAACCTCTGACGCACTGATTCCGGTACTGGCACGGAGCGCGACCAACCGAGGTGTGTATCGGATTGGCTTTCGACAAATTAGCGGTTCGGCCAATAGTCATCACGCGATTCATTTTGGTTTTCAGTTTCCCGCGAACGTGCTCCTCTACACAGTTCAAATCCATAGGCGGTAAAAATTCACCGTCAGGTAATTGAGCCAACCCCTCCTTATTGCCTGAAATACCGGCGAATGATTCGACATAGCTATACCAGGGAGCCAGGTCTTTATACCGAATGGGCCAGTCGGTGCCGAAACCATCGCGGGCGTTTGCCTCAAAATCCATCTCGCTAAATCGGTAGCTCTGCCGCCCCCACATAATCGACTTACCACCCAATATATCAGGGCGATACCAGAGAAATGGGTGTATTTCTTTGTAGGGCGCGTTTCGATTATCGAATACAAAGTGGCCACTTTGTTCATTATAGCCCATAACCCGAAAATCAGGAGCTGGGTCATCTTTGGGTAGAATCGTACGATCGCGATGGGCAAACTCCCAGGGGGCTTTCGTGGCAGTTTCGTAGCCAGTAACGTGCTGAAGATCACGCCCTCGCTCGAGCATCAGCACCTGCAATCCTTTCTGGGTGAGTTCTTTAGCGGCCCATCCGCCACTAACGCCCGAACCAACCACAATGGCATCGAACGTATTGTTGAGTTGTGCTTTAAGATTAAGGTTCATAAGGGGTTCGGAAATCCCTAATCGTGCTACGAGTTGGCACAGCTAAGGCTTGTCTTTGGGGGAACGATTTACGTTCTAAAAAGACGAGGTTGGCTGATTATACCTACTCGATAGAAAGGCAATGTTGTTTTCCCGTTCACGACAAACCTCCTCGTGTCGTCACTATGATTTTGTTTCCGTATAACTTTATAGTAACTATTGCTCCTAGGATAGTAAAAACAGATTCATCAATCAGGCTAACAAGCAATCGGCCCTTACATTAATCTCAAAAAATACTCCTTGGTGACATAAAAGCCTTTATATACTTCGAAAAACGAGTGTTGTAAGAGAAATTTTTGTGTTCACTGCCAGTAAACTACACTCCATAACACGTTTTCATTTCTGTTGTTACTAGTGTAATTCTTGAACTCTTACTAGTGTTGTCTAAAGATTAAACTGTCGGGTATAGCTTATGTAATTTTACTCGGGCATCTTTGGTGGTAAACTGCCAGTTCGCCTTCGCTTGTTTGGCATTTCTGTTTGCTTGCCAGGCGGTAATTTCTGCTACCAGCAACTCTTTGGTCGCAATGTGCCGATTCAGGCAATCACGCTGTAAGATGGACAACTCAATCTCAGCCATGTCAAGCCAACTGCCATGCTTGGGGGTATAGACAAACTCCAATCGATCCAGATACGCTTTGGCTTTCTCGGCCCCAAAAACTGTATAAAATGCACTGGGTTTATGGGCACTCAGATTATCTCCAACCACCGTCATTTTTACACAGTCTGTATAAGGGCCGTCCAATAAATTGGCTAGCACACCCACCCACGTAATGGCCTTGTGATCGTCTTTGACTTCGACAAACCGTTGCCCTGCCAAGGGTTCAAAGGCCATATAAATCTCGCCTACGCCCCGCCGGATGTATTCGGAATCTTGGATGCGTGTGCCGTCGGCGGAACGATATTGCTTGATTTCGATTAGTTGTTTGGGTGATTCGTCCACACAAACAACGGGAAACCGCTCATCATAAGGTCGCTCATAAACAGCTAAAACCTGTTCCATATAGTACACAAAATCGGCACTTTGCTTGGGCGGAATCACCCATCCCTTGACCCGCCAGGGCTTAAGTTGGTTTTTTTTAACACCGTTGCCACACTCGTGTGAGAAAGCGTTTCAACTACTTGGAGTTCGACCAGTCGATCCGCAATAGCCTGTAATTTCCAGCGGCTTTCACCGACTGGTGGTTCGCTACAGGCAATGGCAATCAAGTGAGCTTCCACTTCCCCCGTCAGCTTTTTGTCGGAACGGGGCTGGCGGGGCTTTGGATCAAAGACCGCCATGCCCTGCTCACAAAATTCTTTGCGAATCCGCTCAACACTGCGTGTGGAGAGATGATAGGTGGCGGCAATCGTAGTTTGGCTCTGGCGTTCGACAGCCTCGTCACTGGCCAAAAGCACCTGTGCTTTTTGGATGAGTTTAGCGGCTGTTTTGCCTTTTTGGACTTTAGCCAGTAATTCTGTACGTTCGGTGGCCGTTAGAGTCAGTCGATGCTTAGTCATGGAAGATGAGTTACAGCATCAAAAATACAAAAAGCCGCCAGACTACTCTTTAAGTAACACTAGTAAGTAACAAGCAGGCATGCATAGGATCGATTCGTTACCGGAGGATTTCAGCCAAAATAGCCAATTGCCCATCCGAATTGTTTCTCCGGATTTTGGTCATTTATCCCCCCAAACTACAGATAAGTATGAGCCGACGCGTCGTTTATCTTACTACTACTTTCTCTTTATTCTGGAAGGCTCTGCTCAGTATGCCGTTGACATGGAAAAGGTCGACCTCAGTAAGCATGAGCTACTTTTCGCGTTGCCTCACCAGATTCAACAATTGCCGGTCAATGTACATGGAAAGGATTATTATAAACTGGGCTTTGATGAAGAATGCCTGTCCCGATTGCCGAAGCAATACCCTTTCCTGCTCAATCCACTTAATCAGCAAAAAATAAGTTTTTCACCTGCGGCTGCCAGTAGGCTTCAGGCTATTTTTGAACTACTTCTGGGTTTGTTAACGACTTCAGATACGGAGCCTGAGCTTATCTTGGCCCATCTGAATAGTCTGATGACGGAAATTAATCTGGCTTATTTTGCCAGTGATAGAAAGCCCTCAGATGACAAACTCGCCAAATACATCGGATTCAAGGTATTTGTAGAGAACAACCTCACTGATCACCCGACCATCAAGGATATTGCGGAAAAACTTGCCCTGAACACTGATAGCTTATACCACCTGGTTAAACACTACTCAGGGCGCTCACCAAAAGAATTTATTACGAACCGTCTTATTCTGGAAGCTAGACGCCGACTATATTACGGAGAGCGATCTTCCGTTAAGGAATTGGCTTTTGAGCTTGGTTTCAATGACCCTGACTACTTTTCCCGCCTGTTTAAAAAGGAAACTGGCAAAACGGTCGCTGAGTTTTTTCAGGATTTGTCCTGAACTTGTCGGCTTTCGTCCGGCTCTGTTTACTGTACTCTCCCGAGCTTTGCCCCTACCATAAAACATGTAGGATAATGAACAGACAAGTAGGGAAAATACTGGTAACCGGTGTAACGGGCCTGGTAGGCGAGCGCCTGCTCAGGCGTCTTGCGGATGCGGGGATGGACTGCCGCGCGCTAGTGCGAGGAGGAAAGCATGTTGCGGCCAACGTGACGGCTGTGGAAGGCGATTTATTCGATTCCGCATCGCTCAAAGAGGCAGTGCTGGATGTATCAGCTATTATTCATCTGGCAGCCGTGTTCCGCACCCAAGACACGGATCTGATCTGGAAAAGCAATCTCGACGGGACGCGTAATCTGATCGAGGCAGCAAAGGCCTATGCGCCTGACGCACGTTTCATTCTGGCCAGTACCACAAACGTTTATAACGCCAACAATTCGCATCCCGGCCGCGAAGATGACGAAGTAGCTCCCCAACAGGCCTACCCAGCCAGCAAGGTTGCCGCTGAGAAAGAGCTACGCGAAAGTGGTCTCAACTGGGTGGTACTGCGTTTCCCATTTGTTTATGGTGATGGGGATGGGCATCTGGAATCGTTACCCAAGTATGCGATTGCAGGCAAATGGCATCCGGCTATGCGGATGAGCACAATCCACCACCGCGACATCTCCATCGCTATCAACCTGGCCTTAGCTGGCGCGATGGACGGGCGCATCGTCAATATATCCGATGAAGCCCCGACATCGATTTACGAATTAGTCCAGCTGGTCGGTGGGTCATTGGAATCATCCTCCGAGCCGCTTGTGAACCCGTGGTACCTGCTTAGCGATAGTTCGCTTGCTCGTAGTCTGGGTTTCCAGCCCACAATCAGGACGGTCTATCAGGCTGTGCAGGAAAACATAATGTGATACAGCTTTGGAAGCCAGCATCTCCTTCTTCTACATTTTTCTAAAGCCGCCAGAAAGTTTCAGTCAATAGTAACCCTAAATTAACATTCGACTGCTAAGCTTATCTACTAGATAATAAACCTTGACGTTAAGTAAAATAGTGCACTATTCTCCCTTGTATTGCACTAAAAAGGCTATTCAGATTAATTATGAAAATCCACTTAACAATCATCCTGTTGATTTTGGCGCCTTTTGCTGCTTTCGGACAGGCTGCCTCAACCCCTAAGGCAAGGAAAATAGCTAACGAATGGAAATTCGGTGTAGCCCTATGGACGTTCCATACCGTTAATTTTCAGGATGCGTTAGCGAAAGTAGACAGTGCCGGAATTACCTACATTGAACCGAATACATTTCATAAAACAGGACCTGCCTTAAAGGATTCGGCTATGAATCAGCTCTCGCCGGGCGGTATTGCCAAACTCAGAAAAATGATTGATCAGCGACGCTTACAGGCCGGATCAGTCTATATTGCTGGTGATAAAACGGTTAATTCCTGGAAGAAGCAATTTGAGATTGCCAAACAGCTTGGTGCCAAATTTGTCACTGCGGAGCCACCGGTAAACCTTTGGAACGAAATCGACAGCCTGGCCGGAATCTACAAAATGAAAGTAGCCATTCATGAACACTGGAAAGGAGTAAGTCACTATTGGCATCCTGATTCGGTATTAGCTGCGCTAAAAAATCATCCCAACTTTGGCGCTTGTGCCGACTTGGGGCATTGGCCCAAAAGCGGTATCAATCCTGTTGACGCCGTTAAAAAACTAAAAGGACATATCATTGGCATACACTTAAAAGACATTGCGGCTTATAATGATCCTAGCTTAAAAGATGTACCGGTTGGCACAGGTGTGGTTGATTTTCCTGCTGTTTTTCAAGAATTGAAAAAGCAGAATTTTAGTGGTCCAATTTACATTGAGCGCGACGCAGAGGATAAGCCGAGTAATCTACCATCGGTGCTTCAAGCCAAAAAATACTATTACGAGCAGCTCAAACAACTGAAATAATCTACTACTCCTGGTTTAATTTGAGGAAACAAACGTACGTATGAAAAGGGGCCCTTGCAGTATGCCTGCCTGGGCCTTTTTTGGTTAATTCTTATCCGATTTATGAGCCTTTTTTAAACGTTCCGCTATTTATTTTCGTTATATAAGTAAAAAAAATCTCTAAATATTACTACCATGAATATCGAGGCTCACAACCCAATTCCTTCACTCAGCCGAGAGGACGTACTACACTATGTGGCCACGCATGAGTTTAACGAGATTGGTGACCGGGAGTGGTTTCGTCTTACTCCCTACGGCAGCGATCTGTTTCGAACACCCGAATACGGTTTATTTTCGGGCATCGAGTTAACGGTAGGTGATATATTGTGGATAGCAGTCGGGCTTAGTACTGGTTTCCAGGCAAGACTCTTTGTGAATGACCCTAGCTCAGTTCCATCCCTAGCCGCAATGCACTAGTAACTGATAAACCACTGGTTGATGCGATACATAAACAGGCCCGTTAAGTCTAGCGGGTCTGTTTATTTGTTCTTAATCTTATCTAAAACTGTTAAAGCAACCTGTTACGATTGCCAGCTAAAGAGTAAATCCGTTGATTTTTGTTCCTTATATCTAGCTTAATTTCAAGAGCACCCAAAACTCATCCCATAAATACCTGGGTATCACCCAACAAAAAAGCCGCCCCTCAATCCGGGGACGGCTTTCACGTTTTCTTAACCTAAACTAAGTCCGTTGTTGCTATGTATGGTATATGATGTAGGAAGTATGATATGACCTGCCGGTGAAAACAATACATCCTATATCATACATCATCTATCTCTTTAGTTCTGTCCGCCTACCCGGTTTTGCTCGGCCGATGTGGCTGAATTGCGTTGACGGGCACCTTTTACGTTTTGATTACCAAATCGGTAGGTGAATGTCAGTCGGAACTGGCGGCTCTCCCAGCGCGACTGTACCCGGAAGTCAATGTCCTGAACCAGCGCCCGACCGTTGAAGTGGTTCAACCAGAAGGGGTCATTTGCATTCAGTTTCAATGTACCCTTACCATCCAGCACTTTCTTCTGGACACCGATGCTGAAACCACCCATTGGCTGCGCCCGATAGAAGCCATATTGCGAAGCTGAATTGTACCAGCCCGATATTTCTGCCGACAGCGTTTTACTCATCGTGAAATTGTTCGACATATATAAGTTATAGGCGACTAATTTCACTTCGTAAGGGGTGCCCGAGTATATGGTTTGGTAGTGCTGATAGTAGGTATTGATGTTGTTCTGCATCCGCCACCATTTAGCCACCATTACAGGAAAGCTCAGATTCAAACTCACATTATCCATAGAACCCAGGTTTTCTGGCGTTACGTAGGTAACATTCTCAGCAGGAATCTGGCGGGGTGTTTCCTGGTTAATAAAATCCGTAGTGCGGCTGTAATTCAGCGTTGTTGTAAAGGCATTTTTGAATACGTGGGTCAACTCAATCGAATTGGTGTACTGAGGTCGCAGAAATGGATTCCCTTTCTGATAAGTGTATGGGTCCAGGTAAAACACGAAGGGGTTCAGATTCTGGTAATCAGGACGATCGATCCGACGGCTGTACGAGAGGTTCAACACGTTATTCGTATCCAGTTGCCGCGACAGGAACACGGTTGGGAACAGGTTCAGGTAGTTCCGATCAACGGTCTGGTCCAGCGTGATTGAATGGCCAATCGAGTGTGTATGTTCGGCCCGTAGTCCTGCCTGAACTTTCAGCTTACCGAATTTACCAGCGTAGTTAAGGTAACCTGCGTTGATATTTTCATTGTACTGAAACTGGTTGGAACGGCTGGCATCTGGTAACCACTGCCGATTCTCCTGTTGCAGTGTATCGTAAATCGTATTGTTGTCGGCACTAACGTAGCTACTTTTCAGACCCGCTTCTACTTTGCTTCCATTTTTCAACGGATGCACATAATCGGTTTTGAACGCCCAGATATTGATTGTCGATGGCATGTTGCTCCGCACATCCTGATTAGGCCGATAAATGACGTTTTCAGAATTAAAATACTGGGTAGCCAGATTGTTGCTATTCTTGCCACCGTAGTGTACGAAATCCCCATCTACAGTCCACTCGCGACCTTTACCCCAGTCAAATTTGTAGTTAACATTACCCGTCAGGTTTGACAAAAGGTTACCCTGATTGGTTTGCGTAATGGCTTTACTAGTCAACACATGGTTTTCGTCGCTGATGAGCGTATTGTTCTGGCCCGATGACCGCCAGTCGTTCGAAAAACCATTCACCAATACCCCAATCGTACTTTTGTCGTTGATGAAATAATCCATACCCGCCTTGTACGAATGGCCGATAAACTGATTAGGCCGAAACGAATTCTGGTCAAAGTAAGTCGTATGCCCGTTGTAAGGAATGTTCCGGATAATTTGATTGCTTTGCGAACTCTGGCGATTTACGTAGCTATAGTTTCCGAACAAATTGATCTTACCCTCGCGATGGTTAATATTCAGCGACGAGTTGAATTTCGGCAGATCATCACGTGCCCCACTAAGGTTTTTCACCCAGCCGTAGCCAGTTCCCAAAATGAAGGTTCCGTTGGTACCGAAATTCTTGTTTTTCTTCATTTTGATATTGATAATCCCCGAGTTACCAGCGGCATCGTATTTAGAGCCGGGGTTGGTAATAATCTCGATGGATGCAATATTATCGCTCGGCGTATTTTTGAGCAGGTTCGATACTTCCTGTTGCGAAAGGTAGGTCTGCTTGCCGTCGATATAAACGATGACACCCGCTTTACCTTTTAGCTGAATCTGGTCGTTCTGACGATCGATGGTTACGCCGGGAGCTTTTTCCAGTACTTCCAACGCCGTGTTACCACTGGCCACAATGCTGTTTTCGACGTTCATAACTGTCCGGTCAACCTGTTGCTCAATGAACGGTTTCTGCGCAACGACTTTCACTTCGGTCAGACTTTTCGTCTCATCAGCCATAGCCAATGCGGGCAATTCACGGGTTGGATGCGCTTCATCTATTGCGAACGGTGCACTATACGTTTTGCGGAAACCAATCTGTTGAGCAGCTACCAGATATTGACCTGCGCCCACATTTTCGAAAGCATATTTCCCGTCGACATCGCTAATAGCGCCTTTAACGAGGGTTGAATCTTTAGCTTTGAGAAGCATCATGGTGGTAAATTCGAGCGGCTTGCCGGCTACGGTGCCCACCTGCCCATTGACAGTTCCCCGTGTCAGAACCTGCGAAAACGCGGTGGTGAGCGTCAGCAGGCTAAGGATTGAAAAGGAGAATATTGTCTTCATATGTATTGTTGTTTTCAGAAGGTTGCTTTGTCTTTGTATCAAGTACATGGCAAAGGTAGGTAGTGGGCATCACAAAGTACCTGTTCTTACACAAGCGGTCTGAACGGCAGGATGAGTGGATTTTACGAGGGGGTTGGCACTTTGAGGGGAAACTTCAAGCTAAAGACACAAGCCAGAAAGCAAACGTTGCATGTCTGAACCGGGATTTTTATGATTTCACTGACTGACTTTGATTCTTGTGGTTTTTAGCCTTCGGCTTTTGGGAAGAAAATCATAAAAATCACAGTCAGTCAGTAAAATCACATAAATCCCGGTTCGGATTACAGTTTAATCCCCACAGCCCATACGCTGGTATCGGGGCCTTGGCCTGACCGGAAAGGACTGTTGGGTTCGTAGCGGAAGAACAGCTTGGCATCACCCCGGAAGCCGAGTTCGGTTGTCAGGCCCCAGCGAATCGGATTCAGGTTGTAGGAGTTGTGATTTCGCACAGCTGCTCCGCCTTCAGGTTTCACTTTCGTGTAGCTGTCTAATCGCATACCTGCATAAGCACCCAGACTCCAGCTAAAGCCCGACCGAAGTGATAGATTAAGCATCACCGGTAAGTTAAGCTGCGTCGTCACCAGTTTCGACCGGTGCAGATCAACGGAAGCGGCCTCGACACCAACCTGACCATTCTGCGCAACAAACATGTTTCGATCGACAAACATAAAGTTGTTCCAGGCTACTTCGGGACCTGTAATCAGGCGAAGTTTGGTCGAACCATTCACGGCAATCGGAATACGTTTCTGCCAGGAGAGTGCCACAAAGCGCGAACCAATTGGGCTAAGTTCATAATTCGCAGGGAGCGAACTGCCGAAGTTATTCAAGCCAATGTAAATACCGAAGTCAGACGTAACACGAGCGTAGTGCCGGCTTCTTGTCCGTGTGATCTGAGTCGACGAGGTCGATGATGTCGAATCGGTCGTGATGGTAACGGTAGTTGATTGTGCGAACGAAGCCGTTGTGGCAGCAATCATAGCGGTGGTGAGGAGGTGTTTGAGCGTGTTCATAGCTGTTGTTATTTTAAGGTTGAGGGTTTAGGCTATTGCCAGTTTCATGAAGTATTTGTTGTGTTATTTGACAGGAAGATGTCAGAACCCACGGGGCAGGTTGCACGAGGGTGAAAAAAAAATTTAGATTTTTTTCTGGAAAGCTAAACAGGAGGAAATAGCTAACCCAAGGCCTGTGAGGACACAGGCCAAAGCTATCTTTCGGATGTAGCTAATTGCTGACGCGAGTGGGTCTGTGAGGACACAGACCTTAGGAGCAGATTGTAGCCACGAGCTTCAGCCCGTGTTCTAGCTAATTCATACACGGGCTGAAGCCCGTGGGTACATTGGGTACCTTACGCGATAGGGAAGTAAATGGTGAAGGTAGCACCCTTACCGGGCTTGCTGTAAGCCGTAATAGCTCCGCCATGATTGGCAACTACTTTCTCACAAATGGCCAGACCAATGCCTGTACCGGCGTACTCATTTCGGGTGTGCAGTCGTTGGAAAACCTGGAAAATACGGTCTACATATTTTTCGTCGAAGCCGATTCCGTTATCCGAGACGTTGATCTGATGGTAAGCCATTGCCTGGCGGGAAGGCTGCACCAGAGCCGGTATGCTACCGGCTAAAATTTGTTCAACCTGTACGCGAATAACCGGGGCAATACCGGGTTGCTGAAACTTCAGGGCATTGCTTAGTAAATTCTGAAACAACTGCCATAGCTGCGACTCATCTCCCGATATGACGGGTAATAAATCAACCTGTATTTGCGCATCTACCTGCAGAATCGCAACTTCCAGATCATCAATCACCTCTTCGATTACCTGATTCAGCGACACCGACGTGGTAGATTCCTGACGTGTGGATATACGCGAAAACGTTAGTAAGTCTTTAATAAGCAACGACATCCGACTGGCCGCACTTTGCATCCGTTCCAGATAATCAAGCCCCTCTCCTAACTCAACTGCATATTGATTTTTTAGCAGATCACCAAATGACTGAACCTTTCGCAATGGCTCCTGTAAATCGTGACTGGCGATGTAGGCAAATTTTTCCAGGTTTTCATTCGACCGGCGAAGGTCCTGGTTTGAAGCCACCAACTGCTCTGTTCGGACCTGGACCTGCTGTTCCAACTGGGTAGCCAGCAACTTCTGTTCATGAATATCAGTAGCTGTACCTACCCAAAGTACAATCTCACCCAACTCATCTCGGATGGGTAATGCCCGGTTCAAATGCCATCGGTACATACCGTCAGTTCCACGCCGATACCGGTTTTCGACAACAAAAGTGGTTCCGTCGGCAAGCGCCTTTTTATACATATCAAGTGTACGCGGCAAATCGGCCGGGTGAACCAGCGACTGCCATCCCCATGCTTTGATCTGGTCGAAATCCAACCCCGTATAATCGTACCATCGTTGATTGTAGAAGTTGACTTCACCTTCTGGCGTATTGGTCCAGGTCATTTGGGCTATGGCTTCCAGCAGCGTTCGGAAACGTTGTTCGCTTTCCTGCAGGGCCACTTTCGCTTTCATTTGCGTGGTAACCTCGGTAGCGATCACCATTACGCTACTGATCTTTCCTTGATCATCGCGCACAGGTGCATAAACGAAGTTAAAGTAAGCATCTTCTAAATCTCCCCTACGATACAGACGGGCACGTGTCTCAACCCCATAGTGCGAAACACCCGAATCATATACACCCTCCAGTAATTCAATAAATCCTTGCCCTTCCAGCTCTGGCAGTGCCTGAATGAGTGGCGTTCCCATAATCGATGCGTCTTTGCCCCATATTTCCAGCATCGATGTGTTGGCTGTTTCAACGATCAGCCTGCGACTATTCAGGATACTAATCGCCACCGGAGCCTGAATAATCATGTTCCGAAACCGCTCTTCACTCGCCCGTATTTTACTATTGGCTTCAACTTGTTCGCTAATATCCTGAGCAATGATAATCATGCTATGCTCCTCATCCTGCGCATCGGTCACGCTGGTCACATTCAATTGCACCCAGCGGATGGATCCATCTTTGTGTATATAGCGCTTAATCAGATTGAAGAAAGGCCGATTCCCCGCTACAACTTCTTCAAACAACTGACGGTTATAGGCGCGATCGTCCGGGTGGGTGATGTCGAAGTTATTCAGTGTATATAATTCTGAAACCGAATAGCCCAGCAGTTGCGTATAGGCATCATTGACTAACGTAAAATTGGCTTTCTGATCGGTAAAACCCATCGCCATCGACGTGTTGCTGAAGGCGATGGAAAAACGTTCTTCGGCCTCTCGCAAGGCGCGCTCCCGCTCTTTCTGTTCGCTAACATCCAGGGCTATCCCCGTAACCGAAACCGGTTTTCCACTGGCGTCGAATAAGTATTGGCCAACTATTTTGACCCAATGAATCGTTTTATCAACCCAAACAAAACGCGCTTCATAGTTAATATTTCCCGTCAGAACGGCCAGGCTATGTGCCTGATTTCTGATTTTCCGATCGTCGGTATGTAAATGCTCGACAAATACCTTCCAGCTAAGATTGGGCGACTCCTGGCCGGTTAAAATCCGGGAAAATGAAGGCGAATAAAGGATATTATTATCTCCGTCAATTTCGCTCCCGGTTTTAATAAAAAAAGACCCAGATCCCGATCCTTCCAACGCTATTCGAGCCTGCTGCTCCGATAAAGCAGCTTGCTCTTTCGCGAGTACTTCTTCGGTAATATCTTCCGCAACCCCCGAAAAACGGGAAGCTTCGCCTGTTTCGGAGAAGTGCGTCTTGCCGATGAACCGCACCCATCGCAAGCGCCGATCATTAACGCCGATGGTTCGGAAACTTGTTTCATAATGACCTCCCGACAGCGGGTTGAGCGCCCATCGGACGGCCTCTTCAACCCGGCTTCGATCATCAGGGTGGATGTAATCTACTGTTTGTGCATACGATTGGCTGTCGGCATTTGTCAGTCCACATAGCTCCTGACAGCGACTGTCCCAGTTAACAACACCGCGCACCGGGTCTAGCTCCCAGGTACCTAGCCGGGCCGATTGCAGCGCAAACCGCAACCGTTCTTCGCTCTCCTCGTGGGCTTTTTGCAAGGCAACGCGATCGGTAATATCCTGTATAGCGCCCACCATTCGCAGTGGTTTGCCTTCCCGATACAAAATATAGCCCCGATCTAAAACCGTTGCATAACGACCATCGGCCCGCTGAAATTGATACTCGTCCGACCAGTTCGTGCCACCCGCATCAAGAACCTGATGAATACTAAATAAAACGCGATCTTTATCCTGGGGGTGAATATGATCGACCCAGGCTTCCAGGGCATCTTCGGCAACCTCTTGTGTGTTGTAGCCAAACAGGGTTGTATACCCTTCATTCCACCAAATCGTATTGGTTTCCAGATTCCAATTCCAGACGGCATCTCTTGTAGCCTTTGTTAACAGTTCAAATAGCTCGCCCGTTGTTACTACATCTGTATTCAATGGTATTTCGATTCCAAAGGTGATACGTATCCCCAACTCAAAACTAACACAAGGCTAGTCCAAAGCGCAACCTGACAACAAGGGCTGCTTTTCCAATCTGCACAGTACGTTGATCGTATGCATGACCTCCCCAACCGTTAAAAGGTAATTGATCGGCCTTTTAAGGTACAAATCTAACTCGTTATACCCGGATACACGCAACAGCGTTGGTAGTAATACAAAGGTATTTTTTCATTCTCGCCGGGTTAAAACCCGGCGCAAAAACACAGAATAAGTGAGCTGCGCCGGGTTTTAACCCGGCGAGAATGAAAAAAGAGAAGAGTAATTAATAAGACGAGTTTCCCTGTTGAGTGTAGTCTGGACTACGCTTAACAAAGGACGTATGACTATAGTACAAAACACTACTAATCAATAAATTCAATCAATTCAATCCGATTATCGAATGGGTCACGGAAGAAGCACCGTTCTCGCCCATCGATCTCAGATGAATATTCGATAGCAAGACCTTTGCTGATCAGACTCTGCTTTGCTTCAGTAAGATTAGCGACTTCAAAGGCCGGATGCCGTTTGGAATAATTGCCGCCAGCTTCTTCCCGAAGATGAATCTGAATATCAGCAATTTTGAACCAGATGGCACCGCTCGGATGCTCCCCCGGAATCTCTTCGAGCCCCAGTACATCACGGTAAAATTCGCGGGCCTGGGCCGTTGTTCCCTCCGGAATGCAAATCAACACATGGTCGAGTCGTATGAACTGTATCATCCTGGTCGCTTAATAAAATTTCGGTGGGGGATTCAACGTCAGATTTTGGCGTTGGTGCCAATAGGGATAAATAGTCGGCACATCGCTAGCTGCATCTAACCTTTTCACCTGTTCCGTTGTGAGGTTCCAGCCAACAGCGTCAAGATTTTGTTTCAACTGTTCTTCATTCCGAGCCCCAATTACGATTGTCGATACCGTTGGTCGCTGTAAGAGCCAGTTGAGCGCCACCTGGGCTACTGATTTACCCGTTTCGGCAGCCAGCTCATCCAGTACATCGATGATGGTATAAAACAATTCATCGGAAATGGCAAATGCCGGAACGGGACTACCGCCCTGCGCAACCCGGCTATCGGGCGGAACCGGCTGATTCCGGCGATATTTACCCCCTAGCCGACCAGCGGCCAACGGACTCCAGATGATCCCTCCTACGCGCTGATCGATACCCAACGGCATCAATTCCCATTCGTACTCCCGATTCACCAGGGAGTAATAAACCTGATGCGCTACGTACCGATTCCAGCCATACTTTTCCGAAATCGCCAGCGATTTCATCAGGTGCCAGCCCGAAAAATTGGAACAGGCAATGTAGCGCACTTTGCCACTCTGAACCAGATCGTCCAGCGTACGAAGGGTTTCTTCAATGGGCGTTACTCCATCGAAACCATGCATGTGGTAGATGTCGATATAATCTGTTTTCAGACGTTTAAGGCTGCTTTCGCATTGTTTCAACAAGTGAAAGCGCGATGAGCCCTGGTTATTAGGTCCTTCGCCAAATGTGAACGTTGCTTTGGTCGAGATGAGCACCTTGTCGCGAATACCCGCCACCGTTTTCCCTAAAATGGTTTCCGATAAACCATCTGAATATACGTCGGCCGTATCGAACAAATTAACACCGGCCTCTAAACAGAGATTGACCAATCGAGTAGCCTCATCGACCTGCGTGCTCCCCCAGGCTTTAAAGAATTCATTGCCTCCGCCAAAGGTGGCCGTACCAAAACTCAATACAGGAACGTGTAGTCCCGATGCACCTAATTGTCTGTATTCCATAGTGACTAACTGTTTCTACTGCCTTTTCAGCGAATAGGATTATTGTACGATTCAGGTGTTTAGCCGCTGACACACAGTGTGACGCTTCCTTTTGAACACAGTCGATGGGGGGGAGAAGTTTGGTGAAATCGGAATTTGATTCCTCTTCCCCACACTTGACGCAGCTTACCAGTCCGAATAAATTTATACTATTCAATTAATCCATGTAATCATTTTCAGTTGCCTACTACTTTCATCGATCTTTATAGTCTATAAAACCATATTACTTCCTAAAGAATAGCTTGTACAATTCTGCTTTTCGCTGAAAGATAAAAGGCAGTTATGGTACTTTATCAATATTCCTAAACCAATCAACACCTCTATTTAGTTATTTAGTTGAAAAGATGTCCGCTCCACATTCGTCTATTTAAGATTGATTATAAATAACTTACAACAAATGAAACGTTATCTTAACCATCAAAAATAGGAAGTAGGGAGAAAAAATTATGGATAACTAATTGTACTTTTTTAGGTTTACATAAGTCTAGTAGTTGAAGCCTAACCGCTTTTGCCTTTTGAAGACCAAAAACTTTAGAGGCATCTGGACATCCGGAAATTACTAAACGAGAATCGATTACTGGAGAGAGAACTCCTCCATTTTTCTGTTTTAACCAAACTAAATTTAACCAACTACCTGATCGTCACCATCTATTAACCGGTAATTGAATGCCAGAAAAACAGCGCATTTACTTACTCACCTATTGCCCAAACACGCGATTGGCTCAAAAAGCCTTTCCATGCAATTGACGATCAATTCAGTACCTGCGGCTCCCGCCGTGGCATAGTACGCCGGCCTCGTTGCGTAATTCGCTACTAGCCGACATCAGGCATCGAACCTGTGGTTCAACAGCCGCCGTTACAATCAAACTTCACAACACATGAGCCGTTTTTCAGTCATTTATCTGCTTCATAAGCAGTATCACCATATTTACAGTGACACACACGAAGAAGCCAATGCAATTTTAGCAAAGTTGCTTACGCAGGAAGACTACAAACCGATTGGTATTTACGACGCCAAGACCGAACTCTTCTTCTGGGAACCAACCCGACAGCATCAATACGATAAGGCAAGCATTGGTAAACAAGGCAAACTGGGCGATCAAATCACGAACATTGCTCAGAACCTTCGCCATCACGACGAGATCAACCAGACTCGCCCGAATTCAATAGCACAACTTCTGCAACCTGATCAGACCGAATTCGTTTAATCAGGCTTAATTAAACCTATAAGGTCTCAAAGACCTTATAGGTTTAGATGGACTCTTTAGTACGCCCATACAAACACTCGTTACGACTTACTCATCATGAAAACCAATAATCAAGATCTTTTAATGATGCTGGCCTATCCAGCATTTCTGGCTGGCTATCGAACGGTAGAGGAAGCCTTGAATGACCACTTATTCAGCAACTACCTCAATGTATTTATCGAACAGGATGTTATGCCCTTTGCGGAAGCACAGGATGCCATTAACCTGGACGATAATAGACAACAATGGCTCAGCCAATTTTCCAGACCAACGAGCGATCCATTAGCCAATTTATGCGTCGACGGTGCGTCGAAGTTACCGGCCTTAATCCTGCCAACTCTGCGTGATCTGTTGGCGCAGAATCGGGATGTTCAGCGCATGGCATTCCTGCTAGCGGCATACGGCCATTACCTCTGCGCGGGCACCGATGACAAGGGCGTTTCCTATGAATTAAACGACGCTCACTTTCATCAACACGATTGGGCAAAGGTCAACAGCGATGATGTAGCAGCTTTGCTGGAAATATCCACCATAGCTACAGCTCGCTTGCATACCTACTCTCATTTTGTGGCCATGTACAAATCATACCGGACTCAAATTGCGAAATACGGTGTCGTTTTTCTACTCAAGCAAATGGCTTATAATCGCTTAGCTATGCAGCAAGCTTAAGCCGGTAGCTGTGCCACGGTTTATTTTAGCGTCATGTAAGAACCGTGGCACGGCTACCAGCGAAAATCCTATAAAACCAAAAAAGGGTATCGAGATGCCTCAATACCCTTTTTACTACAACCGAATAGACCACCAATTTTAGCAGCAATCCATTTCGGTATTAATCCACGTTTATCATAGGTTACTGTATTCGCTCTTTCAGGTAGATTTAAACGTTCAAGATCAACTGACGTTCACTCATATAAGTTAGAGCAGGGAGTCGGTCGGATACTACAACCGCCCCCTGCCATAAGCCATATTACCAACCTAAATCAGGTGTCAGAATGTCCATTTTCGTGCTGTCTATTGATGAAAATGGACGTGTATAGAACTAAGTTACGATAAGTACGCAAAGTGATCAGGATTACCGGAACAGGCTATACAACTGCCGCCCGGCGAACTTTTTTCATGATAAGCGACTCGGAAATAATGGGTGTGGCACTACGCTGGGTAGCCACATAGGCTCCTGTAGCGCAGGCAAATTCCAGTGTTTTCTTAGGTGTCTCTCCCTGCAATATTTTATAGAGAAAAGCTGCCAGAAAGGAGTCGCTACTTCCGATCGTATCCGCTACATTTACCGAGAAACCAGGGTGTTCTTCGAAGCCATCGTTACTGAGCATGATGGCCCCATTTTCAGCCCGCGTTACGCAGATAGTCTTCAAGTTGAATCGGTTGCGCAGATACTGCATCGCATCCCGTTCAGTACGTGGCGATGTATACCAGCCAGCAATTTCAGCCAGTTCGCTCTGGCTGACCTTCAGAATATCTGCTTTTTGCAACAAATACGTAACCTCCAGAGGTGTGTAGTGCGGAGCACGCAGGTTAACATCAAATACCTTTAGAGCCGCCTGATCCAGAAGTTGGTGCAACGTATTTCGGGACTCCTGATTCCGAGCCGCCAAACTTCCATACACGAGAATCGACTTTTGATAAAGCGGAGCCAGCGTTGCGTCGTACTGAATGTAATCCCAGGCTACTGGTTGCAGGATTTTATAAATGACTTCATTGCGCTCCGTCACGTTAGCTTTGGCAATACCGGTCAAATGAGTAGCTCCCAATTGCACATAGGCCGTTGGCAGGTGTTTTTTCCGCAAAAAGTTCAGTAGTTCGCGCCCCAGCTCATCGTTACCTACCCGGCTTATTAACTGAGCATTTAATCCCAAATTCCGTAAGTGAACGGCTACATTCATAGGCGCCCCACCCGGTTGTTTGCTATCCGGTAAGATGTCCCAGAGAATTTCGCCAAAGCAGATAATAGTTGTCGATGTCATTGCTGAAGCCGATTAATGGACTAGGAATGTTTTTTCGATTTGCTCCAAACTGGTTCCCTTCGTTTCGGGCATCAGGCGAACAACAAACAGGAGTTGCAACACCATCATGATGGTAAAAAACAGGAAGGTATTGCCCCCTCCAATGTGTTCGGCGAAGTAGGGAAAAGTAAACGTGATAATAGCCGCCATTAGCCAATGGGTAAAACTGCCCAGCGACTGGCCACTGGCACGCACCTCGTTGGGGAATATTTCGGAAATGAATACCCAGATGACCGCTCCCTGCGAGAAACCAAAAAAGGCGATATAGCCAAAGAGCAGCAAAGGCACACTCATGCCGCTAAAATCTTGTAGGTAGAACGCCCGAGCCACTAAGCCCAGAGTGATGATTAAACCAACCGACCCAATTTTCATGAGTGTCCGGCGGCCAAACCGATCAATAAGGTTCATCGAAATCATCGTAAAGATGAGGTTGACCAACCCAACACCTGCCGATGACAGCAAAGCCGAACTCTTGCCCAGACCCGTCATTTCGAAAATCCGGGGCGCATAGTAAATGATGGCATTAATCCCCGAAACCTGATTGAAGACCGCAAACAATACGGCCAGCATAATGGGTGTTTTATGGCTTGCCGAAAACAGTCGGGT
Source organism: Spirosoma foliorum (assembly GCF_014117325.1). Lineage (NCBI taxonomy): Bacteria > Pseudomonadati > Bacteroidota > Cytophagia > Cytophagales > Cytophagaceae > Spirosoma > Spirosoma foliorum. The sequence continues at coordinate 4,831,156 of NZ_CP059732.1, forward strand.
AGAGCCTTCGATATGATGATTGCTTTGCTGAATGGCGACCAGCGTTTCCTTGGCAGTGGCTGGATCGATCATATTCAGTACCTGAAGGGCTTCGGCCACTTGCCCTTTCTTGAGCAATAACCAACGAGGACTTTCGGGAATATTCAGAACGGCAACCAGAAAAATCAGTGAGGGTATTGCCTGTACGCCCAGCATCCAGCGCCACGAGTCAGCCCCAACGCCTGCCAGCAAGAAGTTCGACAGATAAGCGATCAGAATGCCTAATACAACATTGAACTGAAACAGAGCAACCAGGCGTCCACGGGAGTTGGCGGGCGAAATTTCGGTGATGTACATGGGGGCCGCCACTGAGGAAGCGCCTACACCTAACCCACCCAGAAAACGAAAGATTAGAAAGATATTCCAATCGGTAGCCAGTGCCGTTCCGATAGACGCGGCTAAGTACAAAATGGCAATCCAGAGTAGTGTTTTTTTACGACCAAAGGTTTCGGCAGGAATACCGCCCAGCATGGAGCCGATAACCGTACCGATGAGCGCAATGGAAACAGTCAGGCCATGTTCCCAGACATTAAGGCTCCATAGAGATTGTAAGGATTGCTCAACCCCAGAGATAACGGCGGTATCGAAACCGAAGAGAAAACCACCCAGAGCGGCTGTGATTGACCAAACAAAAATGCGCTGTTTCTGACTCATACATTGATTCATCAATCAGGCTATCACCCGATTGATGAATCAAACTTACAGCTTGTCCTGGCAGGAGACTTTCAGATATTGTTCAACTAACTACAAATTAAGATCAGAACACAAATCACTGTTTATCAACATATTAATAAATACATATTGAATACTTTTTCAATTTTGTTACGTTGATTTTCGATTTTGTTACGAAGCATTTTTTTCCAGATTCAACACCTCTACGCGGTAGCCTACGCCATGCACTGCAACAATCCGAATACTTGGATCATCCTGAAGCATTTTCCGTAAACGTGAGACAAATACATCGACGCTACGCCCTACAATAATACCCTCATCTTCCCAAACCGATTTAAGAATGAAGTCCCGTTCGATTACCTGATTGAGATGACCTATAAAAAACGTGAGCAACTTCGCTTCGCGATAGGTTAAATTGTATTGGTTAGCACCCGAATGCAAAAGCTGCCTGGCTGGCTCGAAGCTCGAGTGGCCAAACGGGATTCGGTCGGTTGTTGTCGGTACAGGATCAGCCGTGGGTGTTTCAGTTTGATCAGGCGTAGGTCGTCGTTTCCAGACTACGTACCCAATCCCTGCAAGCAGACTGCCCAATGCTACAACCCACCAGCCCACTATGGGAGTAGAAGCGGGTGAGGGAGTCGCAAAAGTCACTTGCAGTGTGTAGCATCCGTGTAGTTGCTGGCGGCCTACACAAGGCACTTCATTATTTTCCGTTAAGTCTCGAAAATTATACCCCAGTTGCAATTTCCCCTGCGCACAGTCGAGTACTACTACGTCATAATTAACCTGAATGTCGTGCACAGTAAACGACTCTTGTAACAGAGGTGGCAACCGACTGTAGTCGAATGCATGATTGATCCGTACCTGAAATGTCTGTTCCGTTGGTTGCTGAACAGGCTGGATTCGGGAAGTAGAATCTCCTGATTTCAGCAGCAAATGATGCACAGTACGCCGGAGGGCCAGATTTACTTTCTGAGAAAATCGCTGTTTATCTGTCGCCGTCTGAGCAGGTGTCAACCACGCAAACTGCGTACAGAGCAACCCAGCCACTATGAGGCTCACCATCCCGATTATCCTTACCCATTTATGCATAATCTACTAAACACTTAAAACCGATCAGGGCTTCAATACCTGATCGGTTTGTCATTGAAACAAGTTAAACTTCTTTCAGAAAGACTATTTTTTGTCATTCCGACGAAAGGAGGAATCTTGAGCTTGACTAATATACAACTTTGAGATTCCTCCTTTGTCGGAATGACAAAAAATAAGTTACTAATTCTTAGCATCCTGGGCGCCCGTTTACCGAAAAATAAAGCCAGTTAACCGGCAAGCATGTATTGGACGCTTTCACCTTGATAACACGCCTGGCTACCGAGTCCGTTTTTCTGGCCGGTTCAATAATCAGATCGTCTCCTGGGTGAGCGAATGCCAATACGTCCGCCACCTCGATACGGTAATATATGGACTGAGCACTCTCGAGCACACTTTGTTCGGCCACCGTACCTAACCGCCGAATATAGACTCGAAAAGGAACCTTTGTGGCTTCTTTCGATTCAGGGTCGCCTTCCACCAGGGCTAGTTCTCCCCGACTGGCCTTGGTGAATGTACTATAATCCAACGGTTTATCATTCAGCACAATTGGGTTACCATAAAAGTTAACTTTTTTAGCTGGTTCACTTCCCCGGACTTCGTTATGCACGGGCATCATTCGTGCCTTTTTAACCTTTGCATTTGTAAACAATGGTATCAACGCCAATGAGACTAGTATAAAAAGTTGCTTGATCATCAGAAGAGAGCGATTAAAGGTGAGTGCTTGATTACACGATTATTGAACCAGAATTTCATTATGCGGTAAAGCATACGACTTATCCAATGTCAGCAGAACAATATGGTCGCCTTTATGACATTTTGCCAATACTTTCTGAACAGGCACCTGTTTAAACGCTTCTTTTGAATAAAGCACCAGCGTTTGAGTTGCTTTGTCGCGGATCGCAATTTTAAACGAAATCGGGTCAACAGCTTTGCTTTCCGTCGATGATAGTTCTACTGTATTTACGGTCAGTTTACCCGTCGACGTAGCGGGTAGTTTGCAGGTTCCTCTTGGCGAGTATTCATTCACGACCATTTTGTTGCCGACAAAAGCAGCCGCACAGTCTTTGAAAGCCTGCTGGCCATAGGAAAGATTAGCCAGAGTGCACCCACCAACGATGAGCGCAAGTCTCATTACATTTCGCATGATTTTTCGTGTTTAATTCGTGATCAAACAAATGTATGAGACCCCTATACATCAGTCGGTAAAAGGCTGTAAAACCTTGTAAAGGAATTGTAAAACCTTAAGAGACTGTCTAAATTTCACAAAAACAGTCTCGGTTTTACCCCCCCCCTGAAGGGGGCTTATTCTCACGATGAGCTTAGCCCCCTTCAGGGGGGGGGGTAGGGTAAGTAATTGAAAAACCTGATTTTAGACAGCTTTTCAAATCTGCCTTTTTAACAGGGGTCATACAAAAGGTCGTGCTCCGATTTACTCTTTACAGTTTGAGTAAATCGGAGCACGACCTTTTGTAAACAGGCTTGTAAAACTACACTTGATGAGGGATTCCGGCTTTATGTTCTGGTTTCGGTGCAATGAACAAGGTTAGCCATGTTCGGCGGGCCATCCGAAAGAAATAGGGAGTCAGCAGTACCAGAGTTGGAATCAGGCCAACCAGGTAATAATCCACATCAACGTTCAACCATTGAACAAAGATGAAAAACGTAGTCAGGGTATAAATGGTGTAAAACGCATAGCTCACAAACATAGAGGCCCAGTAAAAACCAGGTTCAGGCATGAAGTTCTCGCCACAATGTGGGCAATGCTCATGCATTTTGTCAAAATTTTTGCTGAAGGCACTCTTCGCTACAAAGAAATCTCCTTCATGACAACGGGGACATTTATTGAAAACAACGCTATATAATCGGCTATCGGTTAACATGGCTTGGGAGCAAAGGGCAGACGACTTTGTCTGAAAATCAACTGTTGCTCAGGCAGTTTTTACTTGACAAAGGTAACGGACTGCAAATCGCTCTGAAAAGACAAACCAAGCTATGTATGGTACAAATCACCGATGAGCTCCCGCTAATTGCCTGAATTCGGCGGGAGTCTGTCCTACTGTTTTTTTGAAAAACCGCACAAAATAAGAAGGGTCTTCGAAGCCCAGTTGAAATCCTATTTCCTTTACCGACTGAGCCGTGTGGGTTAATAATCGCTGTGCTTCAATCGCAATTCGCTCATATAAAAGCTGACTGGCGGTTTTACCGAGCACTTTTTTGCAAATATGATTCAGGTAATTTGGCGTCAGGTTCATCTGGTCGGCATAAGCGCTCACCTCTCTAACCGTCAGAAATTGGCTTTCGATCAACTCTTCATAATCCCGAATCCGATCGTAGAAATGGGTATCCGTTCCCATCCATTGTTGATTATAAATCCGGTTGGCGGTCTCTAACAGAATATGCACAAACGATAGAAAGACATCAGCCCGATTAGGTTGTTGATTTTCATATTCCTTGTATGCATACCGAAACAAGTCGCTAAACAGGGGTTGCTGATCGGTTACTTCCAGCAAGGGCTGGTGCTGGTGCGAATGAAAAAACGGATACTGATACAGCCGATTCCCAAAGCGTCCCCGAAAGAAATTAGCGTCGAAAAACAGATTATATCCCTGAACATCAGCAGACAGCTCCCAGCTGTGTACCTGACCGGGCGTAAGAAAGTAAAGTTGAGAAGGCCCGATCGGATATGTTCTAAAATCGATGGTATGTGTGCCGCTCCCCTGCACAATCCACATCAGCAGATAGAACGTATGCGAATGCGGATTGTCGATCCCTTTAAATTCCTGCACCAGTTTCTCCAGGCGAGTCATGTAAAAGAGCGCATCGGGTTCATGACGCGGAAACGACTGAAGCTTATAAACAGGAACGGCCAGGGACATGCTGAACTTTTTGAGGCAAAATACACGAAAAACGAGTAGGTATTCAGCAATAGTGTCAGTTTTGAGAAACTGACACCACGCTACCAGCAATGCCTCATGCAATCAACCGGCTTGTCAGCCAGTAACGTACCCTAGCCATTCATAGCTGCCAGAGCACTAGCGGGTGAAGAAAGCGACAAGGCATAAATCTGAGCGGTGTCGCCCACGTGAATTTCGTACTCGTCGTTTTCCAGTGCGTTAAGTAAATCGTCGGCAACTACCGAGGGAGCAATTCCATTCGCTCCGCCAATGGCCTGCGAGAAATCAGTATTGACCAGCGGAGGCATCAGCTCAAACACTTTCGTAGTTGAGCTTCTTTCAAGCGTGATGCGCAACGATTGGGTGTAAGAGTGCAGAGCAGCTTTGCTGGCAGCATAGGTTGGTAAGGTGTGGCTGGGGGCAAAGGCAACGATCGATGATACATTCACGATGGCCGAATTTTCCTGCTTACCCAGTAAAGGAATCAATTTTTCGGTGAGCCGGATAATTGAAAGGTAATTGGTGAGCATTTCTTCACGCGCCTTATCAAAGGCATTCGCTTCTGCTTCCAGCTTATAATAGAATGCGTTTCCGGCGTTGTTGATCAGAATATTCAGATTAGGGAAGTCGGCATATAATCTGTCTACTAACCCATTTATCTCTTCTTCATTCGTTACGTCGCAGACAATAGCCGTTACGTTTTTCAGTTGGGCAGCCGCTTTCTTCAAGCGATCTTCACTTCTGCCGGTAATAATTACATGATTCCCTTTTTGGTCGAATTGCTTGGCGATTTCAAATCCGATGCCTGCGCTTCCACCAGTAATTAAGATGGTATTCTGAGTCGTTTTCATTTTACGAACAATCTAAGCGAATGAGTTGATAATAGGCCGATGTTTTCAAGATAGTGAATAGCACCTGTCGACCAGTGGCAATAAAATACCGATTGGTATATTTTAGTTCAAAAAGTCTCAATCTTTTTTTTTGCTCGAAACAGATCATCAACTATTTCCTCTCTTCGCCCAAAGAGTCCAGGCAAGGTCAATTAGGAGTATAAAGGGGCCATAGTGATGGAACGAAGTCTCTCTATCAAACTGTTATCCGCATACTGAGCGAATCAGGCCCGTTGTTTTGAGAAAACAGCACGAAAAGAAAATATACCTTTCGGTACAATATTTAATATCTTTGCCCGCTTTTTACTCAGATCGATGAACTGATCATTGGTTTACCAACTAGCTCAGTCCTTATTTTAGCATCAACGAAAAATGTTACACCGAGTTGTTATTACAGGTATTGGCGCATTAACTCCCGTAGGCAATGACATTCCAACTTTTTGGGAAAATGTTGTTGCCGGGCGCAGTGGAGCCGCTACGATTACTCACTTCGATGCGTCTTTATTCCGGACGCATTTCGCGGCCGAACTCAAAAACTATGCGGCTTCGCAGTTTTTAAGCCACGCCGACATCAAACGGACCGATCCCTTTACGCAGTACGCACTCATTGCTTCCGATCAGGCCATCAAGGATTCTGGTTTTGATCTTTCCCAAATGGACCCGTTCGATGTCGGTGTTATCTGGGGCTCAGGTCAAGGTGGTATGGAAACGTTTGAGCAACAGGTAACCGAGTATGTTCAGGGAACTGGTCAACCTCGGTTCAGCCCGTTCTTTGTCCCAAAGCTTATCGTCAACATGGCATCGGGTATGATTTCGATTCGTAATGGCTATATGGGCATTAATTATACGACGGTTTCGGCTTGTGCCACCTCGAACACGGCGATTATGGATGCGTTCAACTACATCCGGCTTGGGAAAGCTAAAATAATCATAACTGGCGGCTCTGAGGCCCCGATTACGCCAGCCTCGTTCGGTGGTTTTAGCGCCCTAAAAGCCATGTCGACTCACAATGATGATCCAGTTGCGGCCTCGCGTCCGTTCGATGTTCATCGGGACGGGTTCGTTATGGCCGAAGGGGCTGGTGCCCTGGTTTTGGAGGAATATGAGCACGCGGTGAAACGGGGCGCAACGATTTACGGCGAAATTACGGGAGCTGCCATGACGGCCGATGCGTACCACATGACAGCCACCCATCCAGAAGGTTTAGGAGCAGCCAAAGCCATGCAACTTGCTTTAGATGAGGCTGGATTGACGATTGCCGACGTAGATTACCTGAACACCCATGCTACCTCAACCCCTCTCGGCGATATATCAGAAATAAAAGCGGTAGCCAAGCTCACTGGTCCAGATAAAACCAAACTTAAAATCAGCGCAACCAAGTCGATAACCGGTCATTTACTGGGAGCAGCTGGAGCCATCGAAGCCATTATTTGCCTACTCTCGATGCGCGACAACGTCATTCCGCCTACGATCAACACCACTGAGTTAGACCCCGAAATTCCAAAAAATCTATCGATTGTTTTGCAGGAAACCATCCCGTTCGATGTCCGAACGACGATGAGCAACACCTTTGGGTTTGGTGGTCATAATGGCACGGTCATTTTTCAGAAGGTGTCTTAAAACCACTAAAATTTCTGAATCATAATCTCAAGTTGCTCCCCTCTCCCAAAACGGGAGAGGGGCCGGGGGTGAGGGTAAAGGGATTAATTTTCAGCTTATAGGGAATTATTGAGTTTCTCATCTCTTACAAATACAAGTCGGAAAGAGCAAGTAGGTCAGATCGAAAAAAGGATTTTACCCAAAAGAAACCTTCCTTATGCACAGGCCGAAATCTGTTCGACAAATAGCCCTTATCAACTGCCTATTCGTCATCGCGATGCTTGCCGGGTCAATGGCTCAGGCCCGTATCATTCGAATCGAGATCACCAGCCGACAGGCACCAACGTTTGAGGGTAAGGTATTTGGGCAAGTAGGTGCTTATGAAAAACTTCGGGGAAAAGCTTATGGTGAACTTGACCCAGCCAGTCCCCAAAACGCGCTTATTACCGACATCCAACTGGCACCCCGTAATGCCAAAGGTATGGTTGAGTATGCAATGGACATTTACATTCTCAAACCCATTGATCTGGCAAAAGGCAATCACAAGCTTTTTCTAGAAGTAAATAATCGGGGAGGTAAACTCTTTGGCGGGTTCAACAAAAGCAGTGGCGGCAATGACCCTTCAACAGCAGCACAGGCAGGTGACGCCTTTCTGATGAATCGAGGGTACAGCATTGCCTGGAACGGATGGGACCCATCGGCAAATCCCACAAACAACAACCTGACTATCAGCGTCCCCATCGCTAAAAACACAGATGGTTCGACCATTACAGGTCCCTCCTACGAATATATAGTTTACGACAATGCAACGTCGACGAATTACACGCTAGCCTACCCTGCCGCGACAGTAAACAAAACCCAGGCAACGCTTACTGTACGCAATCATTTACAGGATACCCCCACCGTTATTTCGGCCGATGGCTGGGAATACGTCAATGAGCGCACGATTCGGCTACTACCAGCCGGAACACCGTTTCGACAAAGTGCTGTTTATGAGTTTGCGTATACCGCCAGTAATCCGATAGTGGCAGGTATTGGGCTGGCGGCAACGCGAGATTTTGTTTCGTTCCTGCGCTATGCTACTGCCGACGATTTTGGCAACCCAAACCCATTGGCCAACGATATCAAATTTACATTTTCCTTTGCCGTTTCTCAACCGGCTCGTTATCTCAATGACTTTCAAACCTTGGGTTTTAATGCTGACGAGACAGGGAAACGGGTTCTTGATGGAATTGAAAACTGGCTGGGTGGCGGAAGTGGCATCGGCCTGAATGTTCGGTTTGCTCAACCGTCCCGCACCGAGCGAAATCGCCAGAACCACCTCTACCCTGAAGCAGTTTTTCCGTTTGCGTATCCCGTTATGACCGATCCGTTTACGGGGAAAACAGCAGGCCGTATTGCAGCCTGTTCGGCAAGCAACACCTGCCCCAAGGTGTTTGAGGTTAATTCAGCAAACGAGTATTGGGTCAAAGCTGCTTCGCTCCTGCATACCGATCCCAAAGGCAACGATCTGCCCGACCCCGAGAATGTTCGCTTTTTCCTCGTGGCTGGTGCTCAGCATGGTACTGGCAATGCAACTTCACGCGGCATGTGTCAACAATTTCAGAACCCTACCAATGCTGACCCAGTTTTGCGGGCGCTATTTATGGCACTGGACGACTGGGTAACGAAAAGCATTGAGCCGCCTAAGAGTGCTGTACCCCGGAAGTCAGCCGGGAATGCCATAATTGCCCTTCCCCAACCGGGTTTGCAAACGGGCGTTGTGCCTCAGGAGAAACTTGGCTGGCCGACTATTCCGGGGGTAACGTATACGGGAATTATCACAACGCGTTATCAGCTTGATTTTGGCCCCACTTTTAACCAGGGGGCTCTAACCAATTATCCACCCGCTATAGCCAATCGACCGACGTATGTAAATTTTGTATCTAAAGTTGACCATGATGGCAACGAGATAGCGGGCATTCGTTTACCCATTGTTGCCGTCCCGACGGCCACCACCACAGGCTGGGCTTTACGAAGTACCGATTTTGGCCAAAACGAAGGTTGCGAAGGCGCTGGCCAATACATACCGTTCAAAAAAACAAAAGCCGAACGGATAGCAAGTAACGATCCACGCTTGTCGTTAGAGGAACGTTATCGTACCCATGACAACTATGTCAAGGCCATTGTACAATCGGTTAATGAATTGGTTAAACAACGTTTGTTACTGCCCGACGATGCACAGGATTATATCAAAACTGCCGAAGCCAGCGATGTATTGAAGTAATTTCATCTATATACTTTCCCCCAAATGGCTTACTCTCGCTGACAGCTATTGTAGTGGTGTCAGTTTCTTAAAACTGACAAGCGAGGTTTCTCAAAACCTATCGAATAGGCTGTCAGCTCAGTTAGGTTTTAAGAAACCTAACGTGTCAGTTTTAAGAAACTGACATCACCATTTGTTTAACCCGACAGCTATGTCTCCTCACAGGCCCGAGAAAGAAACAATCAAATCCTACGTATTCACAGGTGACTTTCTAAATTCGGATGGCGTCTTCTTCGTATGTTGTTTAAAGAATGTAGTGAAGTAAGCGGCCGAATTAAAGCCTGTTTCGTCCGCAATTTCGGCCATAGGCTTATTGGTCTCTTTCAGGAGGTACTTGGCGCGTTTTAACCGGATTTCGGTCAGGTAATCCATCACATTCATATTGAGCAGCGCCTGTACTTTCCGATATAACTGCACCCGCGAAAGCCCCATTTCGCGACTCAACTTTTCAACCCCAAAGGCCGGATCGGTCAAGTTCTGCTCGATCAATACCGTAAGCTCATTCAGGAATTTTTTCTCCTCCCGATTACCGGATTGTGGAGCAAAATCAGACGCAAATCGCTGTTGCCATTTCTGTCGATTGGCCAGCGTTGTGCGAAGCGTTTCCAGTAGATGTGTCGTGTTAAAGGGTTTTGTCAGGTAGATATCAGCTCCGGCGCGGGTACCCTCAATGCGATTTTCCACCTGCCCATTGGCCGTTAGCAACACTACCGGAATATGCGAGGTGCGCAAATCGGTTTTTATTCGCTGCGTCAATTCTAAGCCATCCATAGCATCGGCAACCTGCCCCGACAGCATAACATCGCTGATAATCAGGTCAGGAATAATTTCCAGGGCCCGCTCCCATCCCTTTTCGCCAGTACTTTCGGCAACAATGTCATATTCAGTAGCCAGGCGAGTTGTCAGAAATGTCCGGAGATCGTCGTTATCTTCGATAATCAGCAGTGTACCAGCCTGTTTGGTCGGCAACGAAACAGGCATTGGCTCCACATCATCGCTAAGCTCTGTCAACTGGTGTTGTTGAAATAGCGGATTTCGACTCGTCGACCTAACCATTTCGTCCGCCGTCAGGTGTTGATTACCGAGTGGTAACAACAGTGTAAACGTGGTCCCCTTATCCTTAACGGATTGCACACAAATAGTACCCCGGTGCAGTTGAATGAACTCCATCGATAGCGCCAACCCTATCCCTTTAGACAGATTAAATGACTTAGCTCCACTATAAAATAAATCGAACGCGTGCGCCTGTTCATCTGGGGTCATGCCCTGGCCATTGTCCTGAACCTGAATTTGAATTTGTGTATCCAGCCGATCCAGCCGAACATGGATCAAGCCACCTTTGGGTGTGTATTTAAACGCATTCGATAACAGATTGAACAACACCTTGTCGAGCTTCTCAGCGTCGAACCAGACAAGTTCGTTCGAGAGGTTTGTGATCAACTGAAGATCAATTCGCTGTTTTTCAGCCTTGCGCCGAAAGTCCAGAACGATGTCACGCACAAACGCAACAATATCCTGTTCCGCCGTGCGCAATTGCTGTTTCCCGGCATCCGTCTTACGCAAGTCCAGCATTTGATCGACTAGCCGCAGGAGTCGATACGCATTTTTCTGCACCATCGACAGGTTACTTCGGAGATCGTATGAACTGACGTTTTTCTTTCCCAGCAAATCTTCCGTGGGTGTCAGAATCAGACTTAGGGGTGTATTGAATTCATGCGAGATATAGGAATAAAACCTAAGCTTTTCTTCGGTGGCCAAACGAGCCTGCTGCGATACCCGTTCAATTTCATCCTTTTGTTCCCTGATCGCTCGATTCTGTTTTTCCAGTAATTGGTAAGCTCCCTGCTTCGTCCGAAATAAATACAAAGCCCATCCGCCAAGTGCAATAGCAACAATCAGGCTACCGAGAATAAAATACAGCGTATTTTTCTGGGATGTGTAGGTTCGATTTAATGCCTCTATGCGGTCACTTTGTTTTTCAATATCGGCCTGTTGTTCTGCTATTTTAGCATTCTGAAGTTTCATCATCCGTACATTCGACGAATCGACCAGCGTGATGGGCAATCGGTTCTCACGCTTGAACGCTTGTTTTTTTAGGATCGCCAACGCCGTCCGAATCGCTTCCTTTCCTCCGGTGGGATAAAGCACTGTCGCTTTCAGAATACCTCGTTCTACGAGATCAATGCCTTCATTTTTACCCGGCAACCCATCCACGCCAATAATTTTCACGCGCTGGTCGAGCCCTAATTGCCTACATATTGTATGAGCCTTTAGGGCCGTGCGGTCGTTCTGCGCGAAAATAAGTTGAACGGTTGGCTCAGCTTTCAGCAATTGAGTCAGTTCATCGGCGAATGAATGTTTATCCCAATCGCCTTCCAGCTTTTTCACCAACCGAATTCCGGGATGATGACTAATCGCTTCAACAAAACCACGGTGCCGATCAATATCAGCCGACGACCCCGGCGATTCTCCGATCTCGACTACCTTTCCTGCTCCGTCCAGGAGTGTATTGGCATAAGCTCCGGCAGTACGCCCAACTTCCACATTATCGGCCCCGACATAAGCGATGTACTGATCGGATACGGTTCGCCGGTCCAATATGATTACAGGAATTCCCTGTTGGTAAGCTTTTTCAACGATGGGGGTAATAGGCCGGGCGGCATTCGGCGACACAATGAGCAGGTCGACGTGCTGATCGATAAGTTCCTGAATTTGTTTAACCTGCTTATCACTTTGCCCACCTGCGTCTTTCACCAGAAAATCGATATCGGGATAAAATGACAACTCTCGATTCATATCCTCCAGCATGGTTTTACGCCAACTGTCGGTCTCCGTTCGCTGCGAAAAGCCAATCCGATAGGTCTTCGTTTGGGAAGACGTCTGACAACTGGTCAGGCCTAATCCGATCAGGCTAAGTAAGAGACAGCCTGTCCTAAAAATATACTTTCTGTCTACCGGTGGTTGCACAGTTAGTAGCCAACGAAAAAAAATAGTCATGAGCGAAGTTGGCTCAAATTTTCAACACTGTTTAATCACAATATATGTGGATTTAAACAAAAAGTCTAAAACCAATAATATCGCTATGTTAACGCAAAGTTGCCAATAGGATAATCAGTGCCGCTGTTAACATTCGTATTTAACTGGAGCAATGATTTTACGTTTTTATCTAGGTATCTATCCTAGCACAAGCGAGAGTACAAGGCCAGATCCTTCCTCTATCAGCGCCTAAAATCATATTACTTCCTAAAGAATCACTTGTATAATTAACCTTTTCGATGAAAAATCAAAGGCACTTTTTGTACTATACCAACAAAACCAAACTATTCTAGTACTCATTTCTGTTATATAGTTGAGAGGAACAAGTTTTCGACATGGCTCTACCTCTATTGATTATTAATAAATTACTATAGTTATGAAATTCTCACACGCGCTAAAACACGAAAACAAAGCAAGGGCGACGTGGATCAGTATTTGTACTTTTTCTCGTTTATTCACCCTAGGCTTTATTAATCGAAACGCCCAGGGATTCGAAGGTCTGGCCCGACTTTCAATGCCCTTTGGTGGCAATATTCGCCCCCCGAATTTAATCGGCTTTCCATCTTCCTGATTTAGAGAAACTTCTCTAAAGAGGCTAAACATACTAAAATACCATCATTATGAATTCCTTAGAAAAACGTCTTATTTCATTACAACAAAAGCTGGAACATCTGAATGCTGAGATGGCTACCTTAATTGCCTTGGCATCTTCCGAAAAAACCATTGATTCGGTTACGGACGTTCAGGCAAACCCATCTATTGGCTCAATAACCTCAACTGGTAAACGGTCTTCGGTCGGCCTCAATCGATACCATCAGTTACGTACCCATGAAGGTGCACTATAGTCATCAATTTTGCCAAAAAGCCGTTGCCATCACAACGGCTTTTTGGCAAAATTATGGTCCAGTAAACACCAATCTCGCAACCTTAAATCATGTGGTAAACATGCCCGGTGGGTATGACGGTAGTCAGCTAAAACTTACAGAGAATTACTGACAGATGAAGTCGTACAGTGCCTACAACAGCCGATAAACTTTCAGGAAATTTATCAAGTCGGTCGTGTCGCTCATGCCCATTTTCCGAATCATTTTCTGACGATGCGTATTAACCGTGTTGGGACTAATAAACAGTTTTTCAGCAATTTGATCGCTGGTCAGGCTCAAGTTCAACAACTTCAGGATTTCTAACTCACGCTTAGTTAAGAGATCGATCGGTTTACATTGATTCGAATCATCGACTTCAAAAAGTAAATGTTCTTTTCCGTCAGTTAAATGAAGGTGCTGTTTTTGAATGCGTTTAACGTAGGATATATCGGACACCAGGGCAAGCAGGAAAAGAATATTACCCTTCGAGTCGGTTTTGAGAACGATACTTTCCTGACATATCCGGGCAACGCGGCCATCTTTACGCATCAGGCGATAATCAAAAATAGCCCGAAACGACTTTAGTTTTTCCGGAGGCAATGCAGCAACATAGGCATTAATCACTTTTGTCATTTCTTCAACCCCTGGCCGGTCGGCAAGAGGAATTCGGGCAATGAGGGCCTCTACACCTTCTTTAAAAAACAGTTCTTTAGACCAACCACATACATTTTCGACATCGCCTAAAATCAATGGATAGTGCATTCTGGTAATATCTTTTACCGCCAATGCCGATCCTTGTAATAATAGGGTCTGATTTAACAGAGGGTTGTGCGCAAGCATTTCGCTGATCTCACTGATATCGGCAGCTTCAACACCCTTGTTCCACGCTTTTTGAAATGATCCGAAACTAAACTGATTCTGATTAACGGCGCTCATATGGGTTAGATTAATTAGTGGATAAAAGGAGAAAGCGACAACTCAAAACTGAAGTCAATGGACAATGAATAACACACCATGTGCTAACTATTTAACCATTATTCATTGACTTAAATGAGCCGATATATTTTCAGAAAATTCAGAAGATCGGTTGTATTACCTAACCCCATTTTTCGAATCATTTTCTGACGATGCGTATTAACAGTATGTGTACTAATAAATAATTGTTCGGCAATTTGTTCACTAGTCAGGTTCTGACTCAGGAGTTGAGCAATTTGCATTTCCCGTCGACTAAGTACATCGATCTGTCGGTATTGATCGGTTGTAGTATCAATAGCATATAATTGTCGTTCAGATCCATTTAGAAAACAGAGATGCTGAGTACCTTCTTTATTCAAATGTGAGATGTCGGATGCTAACGCCAGCGAATAAAGCATCCGTCCTTCGGAATCGGCTTTTAAAATGACACTTTCCTGCCCTATTCGTACCTGCTGCCCATCTTTTCGCATGATTCTGTAATCATATATTGTACGCAAAGATGGAAGTTCGGCAGGACTAAACCTTCTGACGTAATCATTGATGAGTTGTGATATGATTGTAAAACCTGCCTGATCGGCAGGTAAGAATTTAGACATGTAAAACGCGGCTCCACCCTCAAAAAGCTCTTCTTTACTCCAGCCCACCAGGTTTTCCAAATCTCCCCACATACCCACGTATTGAAAGGTGCTGATGTCGAGTATTGCCAACGCTGTCCCCTGAAGCAATAACGTTTCATGCAACAGTGGATTCACCTGAATCAATTCTTCAATTTCTGCAATGTTCGGTTCAAGCAAATCGGAACGCCATATCTTTCTAATCAGCGAAAAACTATAATCATAGGTGGACATATCAACTGGCTTTCGGTGTGAATAATCACCAAAAATACTGAATGATCAGTATTGAACACATGGTCACTTGATGCGTTTCTTTGTGAACGTAAACGAATTATATGTAGCACCTATTGAGAAATAGGGTGCAGAGATGGCGATTGTAGCTTGCTTTTTTTGCAGATTCAGGTAATAAAATTTGTCAGGCGAATCCTACCCAATGAACAGAACTTTCTACCTTATCCACGTATAATTTCTATCCACACCTCTCCTAATTTACTGATAGTGAAACGTACTGGTCAGCAATAAAATTACGCTGGTACGCCGTTCGCTAACGACTAACTGCCGTTCACTCAAAGGTTTTCCCTTTTGGTTGAGCGGCAGTTTAGTTTACGGCCTCAAACCAACAAATACACTAGCTTATGGGCCGCTCCTTCTTTTTGATAACGCTGATTACCCTTCTTGGAACTGCTTTTCGTCCAATACTTGCTCCTGCCTTCGATACAGTTACAGGCACCTGGAAACGCACGTCTATGCTGCTGGTAGACGGTGACGGAAAAACAACCGATATGAATAAGATGATGGAGAAGAACATGCCTTGTACAAAGGATATAACCTACACATTCAGTGCCGACGGGACGCTGAAAACGAACGTTCCAGATGCTTGCGGAGCCTTAAAGAAAACCATCGAATCCATGAATGCATCGGGCCGGTGGACAATGAGTGGAAATAAGGTACTTGTTACAACTACGATGAAAGACATTCCACAAGCTACTTATGAGGTCAATCTTCAGGGGAATACCATGACCTGGATTTTCAACTACGATGAAAACCCTAAAATGCCAAACCCGACCAAAGCCAAACGCATGACGATCGTTTATCAACGCGTTTGATTTCCTGGAATTATGGCTATCTTGACAACCTAATTCATACTCTAAATCCCTGAAAGTAAGCACGGTTACGCTAACTGACCTACCACTATGAAAACGCCCGCTCGCACAATTGTCCAGGCCGGCCTGGTAGCTGGTATTCTGGATGCTATTGCCGCTATGGTCATGACGATAATTAGAGGAGGTAAAGACCCCTCGGCCGTTTGGCGGTACGTAGCCAGTGGAGTTTTCGGGCCAGAAGCGTTAACGGGTGGCGTGCCAATGGTTCTCTGGGGACTGGCATTTCATTTTTTTATCGCGTTGACATGTGCCGCTTTTTACTTTCTGATTTACCCGCAACTACAACGATTTATCACGAGTCCGGTTGCCATTGGTTTACTCTATGGCATATTGATTTGGCTAGTCATGAACCGAGTTGTTCTGCCGTTGAGTAGGGTTCCCTCTGCGCCATTCGATCTTTCTAAAGCAGCCATAGGTATGGCAATTATCATGATCATGGTCGGATTGCCTATTTCCCTTATTGTGAACAGGCATTATTCGGGCCGGTGATTAGTAGCGACTATTTGTGGAATAGTATTCGCTTCCTGTAGGCCCAATTGCGTCCAGCCCGTTTCCATCAGCTAGGCATTCCTTAACGCCACATGGCGCCTGCCCGACGGGAATCGAGTTTAAGAAAGATGAACAGCAGAATAGAAAACGACCAGAGCGAGGAGCCGCCGTAACTAAAAAATGGCAACGGAATCCCAATAACGGGCATTAGACCAATGGTCATCCCAATGTTGACCATCACGTGGAAGAAGATAATTCCGGCCACACAGTAGCCATATACTCGGGCAAATTTGGTACGTTGCTTCTCGGCCAGAATCACAATACGGGATAGGAGTGCAACAAACAACGCTACAACAACCAGACTACCCAGAAAGCCATGCTCTTCGCCAATCGTGCAGAATATAAAATCGGTACTTTGCTCGGGTACGAAGTCAAATTTAGTCTGTGTTCCTTCCAGAAAGCCTTTACCCTGAAGTCGGCCGGAGCCAATGGCGATTTTTGCCTGTGTAACGTTCCAGCCCACACCGAGTGGATCAATCGTTGGATCAACTAATACCTTAATTCGGTTTCGCTGGTGTTTTTGCAGCACATTGTTCACAAAAAAGTCGACGCCAGCCACATAACCCATCATGACCAGCCCAACTAACCCCATCCCAAGCAGATTAGGTAACGTACGATTATAACGGGGCATCAGTAGAATTACGAGCAACAGCAAGACAACGATTCCCAAAAAGATATACAACTTGGCAAACACAAGCGCCAGGATAAATAAAGCGGCTGCCGACAAACCCACAGCCGGAATCCAGCCCGGTAGCCCCTCCCGATAAAGCATAATAGCAAACGAGGCAAATACAAGCGTAGAGCCCGTTTCATTAGAGGCCAGAATCAGAATACAAGGCAGCACAATAATGCCGGCAATGTACATCAGGTCTTTCTGTTTGGACAGATTAATACCCGGAACATCCAGGTATTTCGCCAGTGCCAGCGCCGTTGCTACTTTGGCAAATTCGGCTGGTTGAAGGGTAAACGATCCGAACTTGAACCACGACCGCGATCCATTTATGTTGCTTCCGAGAAAAAGTACCAGAATCAACAGCAAAATCATAAAGCCGTAGAAGACAAAGGCAAACGTGTCGAAAAACGTGTGGTTGATAACCAGAACACAGATAATCAGAATCACGGTTGTACCAATCCACATTAACTGTTTTCCTGCGTTGGTCGACAGGTCGAACAGGCTAGTGTGATCTTCAGGGCTGTATACAGCAGCATAGACATTGAGCCAGCCCATCGTAACGCAAGCGAGATACAACAGTAGCGTGAGCCAGTCAATGTTTTGTGAGAAGGGGTCGTTTTGACGAGCCAAGGTGAATTATGATTTACGATGTGCGAGTTACGAATTACGATGTATGATTTAATGAAATCATACATCGTAATTCGTAACTCGTAATTCAGTTAGTTTCCGCTTACAGCCATTGTCGAAACTGATTGAGGTTTGGTGACCGTCATCAGTGGTTTGGCAGCAGGTGTTTTCTGAGTTGTGTCTTTTTTAGGAGCAACAGGCTTCTTCGCTCCAGGAAGGAATTGCGCGGGTGGCAGGTAATTCGATGCTTTCACCTGTTCATCCAATTTCAGGGCTTCGGTTTTGCGTTTCAAATACCGCTCGGCAACCAGAGCGGCTACAGAAGCGGCTGCTTTACCTCCCCAACCTGCGTTTTCAACAAACACGGCAACCGCAATTTTAGGGTTGTTCATTGGGGCAAAACCGATGAAAATGGAGTGGTCAAATTTGTGGCCAAACTTAGCGTTCTGGGAGGTGCCGCTCTTGCCACACAGTTCAATATTGGTTGTATTTACTAAAGGAGTTACCGTTCCGGCAAGAACAGCCCGTCGCATTCCGTCAATTACGGGGAGGTAATATTGATAGTCGATGCCTGTTTGGTGCTTTTCAAGATATTCCGCCGGAAGACCTGCTCCTGGTTTTCCAAAGCCCTTGATATAGTGAGGAGTAATATACCAGCCCCGGTTGGCAATGGTCGCGGCCAAGTTAGCCAGTTTCAGTGGACTAATCAGCAATTCGCCCTCTCCAATACTTAATGAATAGACGTTGGAAAACTTCCAGCGCAATTGACCGCGGTAGGCTTTATCGTAATATTCCGGCGTAGGCAGGTTTCCTTTTAGTTCACTTGGCAAATCGATACCGAGCCGAGCGCCCATCCCAAACTTTTCGGCCATGTCGTGCCATTGCTTCAACCCAATTGCCGATGCCTTAAATGTATTGTGTTCCCCATTGAAATAGAGAAACTTACGAAATACATAGTAAAAATAAGGGTTACAGGAATTTTGAATCGCCCCACGCAGGTTGTTCCCTCCACGGCAGTGGCATCGCATCGGCGATCCGCTGTGTCCATAAACGGTATTGGGAAAAAGAGAACCTTGTTGCTGCGCAATTAAAGCCTGAATCAATTTGAACGTCGAACCGGGTCGATAACTGGCCATAATGGGCCGATTAATGAGCGGTTTATAGGGATTCTTAATCAATGCGCGGTAATTCTTCGAAAAGAATCGGCTCGATAGCAGATTCGGGTCATAGGTTGGAGCCGAAACGGAGACCAGAATTTCGCCTGATGAGGGTTCGATTGCCAAAACGGAACCCACTTTATTCTGCATTAAGCTATCAGCGTATTTCTGAACTTCTACATCAATACCCGTAATTAAATTCTGCCCGGCTACCGCCAAAGTATCGAACTCTCCATTTTTCCAGGAGCCTTTGTTTACCCCCCGAACGTTCTGCATCATAAACTTAACGCCCCGCTTGCCTCTCAACTGCTCTTCGTATTGTTCCTCCAGACCGTTATGTCCAATATAATCGCCTTGCCGATAGTATACGATGTCCTGATTTTCGAGTTGCTTTTTACTGATTTCACTCACATACCCGAGCGCATTCGCCATCGTATGAGCCGGATACGTGCGCATGGAGCTAATCACCGGTTCAAAGCCCCGATAATCGACCAACGCATCCTGAATTCGGGCAAAATCTTCTTTAGAGAGTTGCCGTAAGAACAGCGACGGTTTTACGGCCGAATAGTTCTTGGCCAACCCCATGATACTATCGAAATCGGCAGGGGTAATGGCCATCATCCGACAGAATGCAGCCGTATCAGGAATTCGCACCTGCTTGGGCGTGACATATAAATCGTAAACGGGTGTATTGTAGACGATTAATTGATTATTCCGGTCATAAATCTGACCTCTATACGGTATTTCGACAACCCGCTTAATGGAGTTTTTCGATGCGCCTAGCGAGTAGGTATCGTCTAAAACCTGCAAATAAAACAACCGAGCCAGATACGTTAATCCGACTATGCAAAAAAGGCCGATAATGACCCACTTCCGATTCTCTAACATGAGAATAAATTCCGTTCAATCAAGCGATGTACTCTCTACAAAGTTAGCTTAAGAATGATGAATTATGAATGATAAATGATGATAGTCAGTAAATAAATGAGCTAAAGCCCACCATTTCTTATTCATCATTTATCATTCATAATTCATCATTACATCTCACCATCCCTTAGCAAACGTTCGAATCCGGCAGAGATACATATCGGCGGTGATATAAAGTGTAGATCCGTCGTCACCCCAGGCGCAGTTGGCCGTAGCACCGCCAATTTTGAGGTGTCCCAGAAAATCATAGGGGCCTGTTCCCTGTGTTGGAGCCAGAACCAGAACACCTCCCCCACCTGTTACCCAAAGGTTTCCGTCACGATCGACTTTCATACCATCGAAACCACCTTCAAGGTTTTGCTTTTTCATCTGCTCCGGGCCAAACACAATACGTCCTTTGCCTACGGAACCATCGGGTTGGATTGGATAGGCCATTACAACCGGACGTAATGGGTCTGACTGAGCCACAAACAGTATTTTCTCATCGGGCGATAGCGCGATTCCATTAGGGCGTGTCAGATCACCGACAACAATAGAAACTACCCCTGGTACACCAGCCCGTTCGGGTGCGATGCGATAAACACCCCATCCATCCGTTTCCCGACCCGGATCTTTTTCTTTCTTCGGCATTCCATATGGTGGATCAGTGAAGTAATAGCTGCCGTTCGAGTGAGCAACTACATCATTAGGGCTGTTGAACCGCTTGCCATTGTAGTTATCCGCTAACGTTCGTTTACCGCCAGCACCCGTCATCGACATAGCCGTAACACGCCGATCGCCATGTTCGCAGGCAATTAGTCGTCCTTGTTTGTCAATGGTCAGACCGTTGGAACCGGGTTCATCGCTGTAAGGGCCGAGGCCCGTATAACCGGAGGGTTTCAAAAACGGCGTGACGCCTTCTTTATCGGTCCATTTGAAAATAGTATTCTTCGGCACATCCGAGAAGAGCAGATAAGCTTCATTTTTCACCCAAATCGGGCCTTCGGTCCAATCAAAGCCACTCGCCAGTACCTCAATTTTGGCATCTGCGGATACAAGTTTGTCTAATCGCGGATCAGCCTTCACAATCTGACCGATGGTAGGAAATGGCGTTGTTTGGGCACTGGCTGAGCTCAGAACAAGGCCCAGCCAGCCTACTAGTAGTAACGGTTTTGATTTCATGGTTAATGTCAGGAATTTAGCTCAATGGTACGATGAATTTGGGGTACAGCCAATAGAAAAGACCAGGAAAGGTTACTTTCTAATGATCCTTTTCACTAGGACGATGGAGTGCGCCAATAAGACACAGAAATAGCTTCTTTTTCAACACGGATAGTATCTTTTTCTCTATTTTGCGTAGTTAAATAATGCATAAACCAGATTGCGTATAAAATCAGTTAGTCCGGTTCTATTCCTGAAAACATACCGTATTTTTAAAGGCATTTTCTAAATTCTCAACAGTATCTCATGATAAAGAATAACAAAGGGGCCTCTTCCTCGGCTAATGAAGAAAACAACTCTCGACGGACGTTTCTGAAAACCCTTGGTATTGCCGGTACAGCTGCTGCCGCTGCGCCCGCTGCACTTGCCGAAACCCCAATTGCCGCTCCCCAGTATTTAAATCTGGTTCGTAGTCACTCCAGCACATCAGCCAACGACAAAGTGCGGATTGCGCTCATTGGTACGGGAGGCATGGGCATTGGCGATATGCAAACTGCGCTCATGGTCGATGGTGTTGAGATGGTTGCTGCTTGTGATTTGTACGACGGTCGACTACGTCGGGCCAAGGAGCTTTGGGGCGACCAACTGCCTGTAACGAAGGACTACCGCCAGATTCTGGAACGCAAAGATGTTGATGCCGTAATTAATGCGACAACGGACCACTGGCACGAAAAAATTTCCTCGGATGCGATGCGCAAAGGCAAGCACGTGTATTGCGAAAAACCGATGGTCCAGAAAGTTGAGGACGGCCACACGCTGATAAAAGTATCCAAAGAAACCGGTAAGGTTTTTCAGGTAGGTAGCCAGTTTGCCAGCTCATTGCTGATTGCCAAGGCTCGTGAACTGATGAAAGCCGGAGACATTGGCGAACTCGTATTTGCCGAAGCCATCTACGATCGCCACAGTGCGATGGGTGCCTGGCAATATTCGGTTCCACCCGATGCATCGCCCCAAACCGTTGACTGGGATACGTATCTGGGCAGTGCCCCCAAGCGTCCCTGGGACCCGCTCCGTTTTTTCCGGTGGCGGAATTATCAGGACTACGGCACTGGCATTGCGGGTGACCTGTACGTTCACTTACTAACCTCATTACACTGCATTACAGGCTCTAAAGGTCCAAACCGGGTGTATTCAACGGGAGGAACACGCTACTGGAAAGATGGTCGTGATGTACCCGACATTCAGTTAAGTATTTATGATTATGGCAAAACAGCCGAACATCCCGAGTTTAACTTAACTACGCGCTCCAATTTCGTTGATGGTGGTGGTGGTAATTATCTGGTTCGGATTGTGGGTACCGAAGGGGATCTATCACTCGGCTTCGATTCACTGACCGTGCATCGGAACAAGTTCCCGAAGGCGCCCGGCATGTCGATCGACAATTTCCCGAAAGACCAGAAAGAGTT
Organism: Spirosoma foliorum; assembly: GCF_014117325.1. Taxonomy (NCBI): domain Bacteria; kingdom Pseudomonadati; phylum Bacteroidota; class Cytophagia; order Cytophagales; family Cytophagaceae; genus Spirosoma; species Spirosoma foliorum. Next base: position 4,853,837 of record NZ_CP059732.1, read on the forward strand.
GTACATCGCCGAATACAACAAGCTATACCCACAAGTGCCAGAATTGGTTGGTCCAAAGGAGTTTAAATACAGTTTCCCGAAAGAATATAAAGGCGACCGTTACGAACACTTTGCCAATTTCTTCAACTCGGTCCGTACGGGTGCGCCAAACATCGAAGACGCTACGTTTGGTCTGCGGGCTTGTGGGCCAACTCAGTGTGGCAACATCAGTTACTTCCAGAAAAAAGTAATGAACTGGGACCCGATCAATATGAAAATCCTAAACGCCTAAACGACTTAGTGGGCGTTTATTGAGCTGTTTACGTGGGGTCAGGTTCTCAAACCTGACCCTTGTTCTCAAACCTGACCCTTTTTTTATTCAGCCTTTACAATCGTTTTCCCAACGCCCGGCATGCCACTAACGGTTATGCCTTCTGCCTGCAATCGAACGGTTGTCTTGGCATCTGATGTAAAAAAAGACACCGTTGCTTTTCCATCTGCGTCGGTCTGAATCATGGGATTCCAGAATAAAGTAGTGCGATAGTCAGGCCTTACATGTTCTGGTTTCTTAACATCGTAGCGTGGTGCGTAAAACTCCCGAAGCGGTGCATAGCCAGGCAATTTGGCCACCAGCGTACCCGGAGTGACTTCCTGACTCAGATCATAGTTCGGGTTGCCTCGCTTTGTCAGAATTGAAATAACGCCCCCGGATGCCCGTGAGCCATAAATAGCCGCCGACGCCCCTTTTAGCACATCAACTCGCTCAACGTCCTGAACCGAAATACCCAGTATTGCCTGCAAATCCATTGGCATGCCATCCAGAACAAACAATGGGGAGATGGGACCATTAAAATTAGCGGCTCCTCGAATCTGCACCCGCGCGTTAAACCCGTTACCCGTTACATTCACGCCCGCAACCTGCCCCTGAATAACATCCAGAATCGTCATTCGCCCAGCGGTGTTCTGCGACGTAAATTTAACGCTGGCGTCTGGCGTCCCATAAATCACTCTGGAATCGGCTTCCTGATATTTCTTTGCTTTTACCGTAACCGTCTGCAACAATACCTCACCATTCCGTCGAATTTGCCGCTCTATTTCCTGATATTCTTTTGTTCTTCGGATAAATTCTGCCAACTCATCGCGTCGGAATTCCAGTGGGTTATATGGAACCTTCGTGATGGTTACCGTTGGCATTAGCAGTTGATCGAGCGAAATCGCCAATGCCCGATTCGCTTTGCCTTTGACACCCTGAATTAGCACAGTAGTTGTATCCGTAAAATCGAGATCATACGCCCCGAAATTTCCAGCGTCATCGGTTTCACCAAGTAAAAAATCCCGCCGATCTCCCGTACCTGCACTATCTCGTTTGGCCAGTAGAAAGGTGAGTTTCACTTTACCACCAATATCTTTTTGATTAGGACGAACAACGCGGCCTGTCAACGATAAGCCACGCTCAACAAAATGCTTTATTGGTGGAGTGGTTCCGGCTAACACATCGGTCCAGACAAAGCGTCGCCAACCCTGAGTCATCAATAAGAGGTCTAGCTTCATCCAGCGTTCTAAATTCAACGGATTAAAATAATAACCAGGTTGTTCAACCGTCCCCGTCAGATCGGACGAGAGCAGTAAATGGGATACAATCGTAGCGCTGCCTGAGTCGGCTTCGGGGGATAGGTGTGCATCAACCGCAGCCAGCGACACGTTAGCCGAAACGGGCTTGCCCTGTGCATTCGTCGTGCTAATGGTCAGATCTACTTTCTCTCGATTTTTGTACGTCTTTTTATCAGGAGCCAGCGTAATCGAAAGCTGCTCGTTCTTATTGATAAAAACTAGTCGTTCACCCACCGGCTTCTGCGTCTCATCGAATACCGTGAGCTGCGAAATACCTTCGGGAAAGTTATTCCTTGGGAGTTGAATCAACGACGTTTTTTTGGCAATAGGTATGTTCACTACATGAATAACCTGTCCGCGTGTCTGTGCCAAAAGAGTCAATTTTGCGGTAGCATCGGCACTAGTTTTATTATGTCGAACATAAACTTTAATGTTCTCCTTATGGCTCAGATTATCAACCTGCATAACAACTCCCTGCGTTTGCACAGCAGGCAAGGAGTACGACAACGTTGTACCATCACCGAGTCGCAAACTAGCCGTGTATGTCTGCCCGGCTTCGGGGTTAATTGTAAAATAACCCATGCCCAAATGAGTACTGGTAAAGCCGATAACCGTATCCTTTTTCGCATTCAGAATAAAACCCTCTACAGGTATGCCCAGGCCGAACGCATCGATCGCTTTAAAAGCCACTCGACTTTCAATGCCTTCTACCAATTGGCCACCTTCGGGCAAAAACTGAACATCCGGTCGGTTCTGTGTACTTCTTTGTTGTCGGACATTCGTTGCAACTCCATTCGCGGATTCAGCATTAGCCACGTCTGCCCCAAGAATCGTTATGGTTTTCGAGAAGAAATAGGCATCGGGATAGTTACGCATGAAGTTGGTATAGCCCCGGAGCTGGTAAGTCCCGGCAGCTACCGAGTCAGGCAAGAAGAGTTGCCCAGGTGCATAACCAGCGGTTGCCCGGAGCTGCATTCGTAAGCGAACGCGCTGGGCAATAGGGTCTACCAGATCAATATATAACACTCGGCTAACACTATCGGCTTCATGCGTTGCCCCGTTCATCAGGTAGCCTTTCAACCAAATCGTTTCGCCAACAAGATATGCATCACGATCTGTATGGACATACACCTTCTCCGTGGGGTGCTGCTGGTTATATGTCTGGAAGCGCTCAACCAGCAGTTTACTAAAATCACCATCATCGATAAAGCAAACCGCCGACAGTGACACAACAACAAGCGAAATACCAAGTCTGACTCGATTTAAAAAAGTAAGACGCATAGAATAGATTTTGGAGTGAATAGACTTCGTTAACAAATGAAGCAACTAAATTAGCGGAAATACCCTCTTTTTACCATGACTAACCCTACTCATAAGACAGCATTAGTGATTGGCGCTACGGGACTCATTGGTGATCTGCTCACTCATCGACTTGTCGACTCCCCATTTTATCACAACGTAAAAGTACTGGTTCGCAAATCATTAGGCTGGCAGCACCCGCGCTTACAGGAAGTGCTGTTTGATTTCGATCACCCAAATGGTCTTCTTACGCAAGCGGATGATGTTTATTGCTGTTTGGGAACAACGATTAAAAAAGCGGGGTCAAAAGAGGCTTTCCGAAAAGTAGATTACCAGTATCCAATGGATATTGCCCGATTAAGTCTGGCTAATGGCGCCAAACAATTTGCCATCGTTACCGCTATGGGAGCAAATTCTGGCTCTTCCTTTTTCTACAACCGGGTCAAAGGCGACGTAGAGCGCGATCTGTCAACGTTGAACTATCCAACCTTACTTATTTTTCGGCCCTCACTCCTACTCGGCAACCGCTCCGAATCGCGCTTCGGTGAGCGATTGGCAGCCGGGGCTATGCGCCTGTTCAGTCCGTTCATTCCAGCCAGATACAAAGGGGTAGATGCGGGGAAAGTAGCCAATGCCATGCTAGAAACAGCCCAACAGGGTCTGATTGGCCAGCATGTTTTTGAGTCCGATGCTTTGCAGGAGTTTTAGAGGGTCGCTTTTAGTCTTCATTCAACAACAGAGTCACGAGAAGCACAGAGTTGAGTAAATCTAAAAAGCTGATGCTCTGGACATTGTCCAACATAATGTTAGATTATATAGACTTATCTTACCACTAGGAAATGCATAAATCTTTTTTGATAATTCTACTCTGCTGGTTGACTAACTCAATCGTTGCACAAGCGCAACTAATTGTAGGAGGGGTTAATATAGATACGTTAAATATTCAATATATTGAGTTGATTGGCTATAAACGTTCAAGTCTCGAAACCAGTGTTTGGATTGATTTTGGTAGGGGGTTCGACGGCTATAAAGCAAGCGAATTCCTGAAACCCATTAACAATCACCAGAGCGTACGATTTTTCTCTATCGTTGAAGCCCTCAACTATGTCTATAAAAATGGGTGGGAGTTAGTCACTATTGATGGAACCTCAACTGTACCTTCATCGACTGTCTATCATCGTTATATCTTACGCAGGAGAAATCAAGCTGTCAAGCAAGTCAATCAGCGCTAATAATACTGTAGGTTATAACAGACTAATTATAAAACATAGTCTCCTCATAATGCGCGCTCCGTGCAATTGTGTTTAAACTCATCAGTTTATCGACGCTAAGTCGGTATGCAATAGTCGTAGTGCGAGTTGATTTAGTTGCTGTTCCGAGCCCTGAAGGTGAAACGTTGTGTGTCGATGCTGGCGTTTCGAGCCGGGAGCCAGATTAGCCGCTGGCGATGAGGATTCTAGCTCGTAAAAATGCCCCATCTGCGGTTGCCCTGGCTTCATAGGACCATCGTTATATGCGTTAAGTACATCGCCAGAATAGGGATCTTTTTGGTGTTCCCAGGCAGAGTTGACATACTGTCGATCATTCAGGTCAAAATCGTAGGTGACCAGTGTTAATGTTTTCGTGGCGGAGTCATAGCTACCAATCCAATTCGTAGCCCGGGCAGGCGAAACGCCAATTTTACTACGGTACTTTGCATCAGCTTTAAACTGCGCAGCCGTTTTCCCCATCTGTAATCGATCAGCGGGTACTTTCCCGAAATACGCATCATTAACGGGTTGCCCATCCCCTTCCCGATAGGGCACGATAATCATGGACTCGGGCGACGCATTCATCATCCCCAAAATCCAGATTGACGGCATTCCGGTTTGAGCTTCCCAAGCCTTTTTCCCTTTGTTTGTAATAACATTGTCCGACTGAATGCCAACCGCTTTTAACGAATCGGTAGCAATAGCCAATTGCCGTTCAATTTCCGATTTATCTAAGAGCTTGATCGTTCGTTCAATACCGATATCGAATTGCGTTCCCGAATAATTAACCAGCGATACATTTTTGGAAAAGGTGGCTATTGTTTTGGTGGTGCTAACGATTTCGAACGGTTCAGAGTCGATGGCTGCTGGTGTTTGCCAGTGGTCACCATCAAACGGATCGCCTTTTTTAAAATAAAGCGCATATTGTCCACCTTCAGGCCCTAACCAGAAACGGTCTTCGCCCCCAAACGCATTCATGTGTGGCAGAAGTTTGCCGGATTTAATCAGTTCGTAGTTGATCCATCCATAACTGGCTTGCCCATCGGCCGTCGTCGTCATTACCCGTCCCTGATAGGCGGGGCAAATTAGGGCGCGGGCTTCTCCTAATGCTAATTCAACTAAATCGGAATGGTGCTCTTGTAAAAACTGTCGGTCGTTAGCGTACATATTCGTTGTAGGAACTTGGGAAATTGAATCGGCAGAGGTGACTTGTTCGTTGGTCGATGCGGTTTTTCGAGTAGAACAGGCGATCAGCAAACCGCTAAAAATGAGTGCGATGATTTTGTTCATAAGAAATTCAATGTGCAATCTGAAAAATGCTGAACTTGAACAGGCATTTTCGTAGCCACATGCATCTCTATAAATTACAGTGACGCCCCAATCTACTTTCGCAAATTTGATACAAATCAGAACTGCTGCCTCAACCGATGAGCCAATCGTTTATAGTTTTTTATGCGATTTAGAAGAAACCATACTGGAGCGGGCAGCTTTCGGAATGGTTTACCAACAAAATCTGGCGAATCCATCTATACATTATCTGGTAGCGGAGCAGCAAGGTGATGTAATTGGCTTCATTAGTTGTCATGTGCAGTATTTACTTCATCACTGTGGAAAAGTGGGCGAAATTCAGGAATTATACGTTCGGCCCGATCTCCGGAATCAGCGTATCGGACATGAGCTTGTCTCGGCATTAGATGCGCTGGCAATTCGCGAGAATCTTGTTAATCTGGAAGTAACCACTAATCAAAAACGGCTGGATACCGTTCGATTTTACGAACGCGAATCCTTTCAAAAAACGCACTTTAAATTGGTCAAACCCATTCAACGCTAATGCGCCTTATCGTCCTCTATCTATTATTTACTCTACATACGCTCATAGCCAACTGCCAGCCATCAGCACGAAACGATGTCGCTCTGGAACGAAAACTTATGGCTGCTCTCGCCAATTTTCGGGGAGATGTAGGTATATATGTGCGGAATCTTCGCACAGGTAAAACTGTCGCTATTAATGCTGATACGCTATTTCCCACGGCCAGCATGATCAAAATTCCGATCCAATGCGGCCTGTTCGACAAAATTCACAAAGGTGAGTTAGCGTATGATCAGGAATTAACCTACAAAGACTCGCTACACTACGACGACGGCATTGTGGGTTCCCTAAAAGACGGTACTAAGATTAGCCTTAACAAAGTAGTCATGCTGATGGAAACCGTCAGCGATAATACCGGAAGTTTATGGTGCCAGGCACTGGCTGGCGGAGGAACGGCAATCAATAATTGGCTCGAAACGAGTGGTTTTCATCAAACTCGTGTCAACTCTCGAACTCCAGGCCGGGAAGGGAACCGCACGCAGTATGGCTGGGGGCAAACCACTCCGCGAGAAATGGCCGAATTACTCACCTACATTCGTCAGGGAAAAGCCATAAGTCCGGATGCCAGCGAAGAAATGTATCGGAATTTAGGGCGTCAATTTTGGGATAACGATGGGTTGTCGCAGATTCCACCCGATATAAAAACAGCCTGTAAAAATGGGGCCGTCAATCAATCTCGGTCAGAGGTTGTGTTTGTTCACGCTCCGCATGGTGAGTACGTATACTGTGTTATAACGAAGAATCAAAAAGACGAAAGCTGGGAGCGCACCAATGAAGGATATTCCTTATTGCGTACGGTGTCGTCAATACTCTGGCACTATTTTGAGCCTAAATCAAGTTGGAAACCAGTTGAAGGATATGAAAAATGGTGGTAAACAAAAGCGCCGATTCTTCAGCAGAATCGGCGCTTTTAAGTAGGCAATGAATTTATCCTTTAGTTCAGAAACTGCAACCGTAGTTCGTTCAGCTGGCTGCGGATAGAACCATCAATCTGCTGGTCGCCAACGCGTAAAACGTAGCCTCCAATCAGACGAGAATCGATTTTTTCTTCTAATTCAACCAATTTACTACCCGTCGTTTTCATAACCATTGCTTTGAACTTAGTCCGCAGTTCTTCGGTAAGGGGAACAGTGGTAATAACGGTTGCCCGATCAACACCTTTCAGGCGATCGTATTGGTTGATGAACTCGTCGGCGATCGCGTCCATGATAGGCTCACGATTTTTCTTCGCGATGATTTCAAAAAATGACATCGTGACCGGATCGACGCGGCTAGCGAAAACGGCTTTCAAAACAGCGTTTTTCTTTTCAGCCCGAACGATCGGGTTCTTCAACATGAGCAACAATGGCCGACTACCCGCCAATGTGTTTTTAAAGAAGACCATGTCTTTATACATGGTCTCAATCAAGCCTTTTTCCCGAGCCAAATCCAATAACGATTTAGCATAGCGAGCGGCTACAGTAGCAACTGCCATAATCGAATTAGTTTAAGCGTGAATTGGCAACCAGATCGCTCACCAGTTTCTCCTGTGCTGATTTATCACTAAGTTCTTTCCGAAGAACTTTCTCAGCAATATCAAGCGACAGCGTAACAACTTCTTTTTTCATTTGCATCACCAACGCCTGACGTTCGTTCTGCATCGATTCACGAGCTTGCTCCAGAATCCGTTTGCCTTCCGACTCCGCTTTATCACGAGAATCGGCGAGCATTTTATCAGCAGTTTCTTTAGCACCGCGCAGAATTGCTTCCCGCTCCGAGCGAGCTTGAGCCAACAATTTTTCGTTATCAGCTTTCAGTGCTGTCATTTCCAGGCGAGTTTTTTCGGCCAGATCAAGCGCACTTTGAATGTTGTTTTCGCGCTCGTTCAGGCTTTCCGTAATAGGTTTCCAGGCAAATGCACGAAGAATCAAAAACAGGCCGAGGAACACTACCACCTGCCAGAATAAAAGACCGAGATCGGGAGTAAGCAAATCCATAGATTTACGTTTTACGATGTGTGATTTACAATATTTTTACGGTCACGACTACCCTTACTCTCTACCTATCTCGTAAATTGTAAATCGTAAATCGTAACTCAATTCAATCTTTTGTTAGAGAATGTTCGCCCATCGGCAAACCCAAACGGGCGAACATTTTCTGAGAATTTGGTGAGCAGTGGAGCCAGTGCCTAATGCAACCAGCCTACTCAAAGGTAACGTCTGTGGCGCTCAGCCCAATTAAGCTGTAGCAACCAGAAGACAAATAACGGCTGCGAACAGAGCAACGGCCTCGATCAGAGCTGCGATGATCAGCATGGCAGTTTGGATACGACCAGCCGCTTCTGGCTGACGAGCGATACCTTCCATTGCACTACCACCAATTTTACCGATACCAAGACCAGCACCGATAGCAGCCAGACCAGCGCCAATAGCAGCACCCATAACCGAAACACTACCCGTAGCTTCTAACAGCATAGAAAACAACATTGCGAACATAACCTTCAAACAGATTTATTAGTGAAACAAAAGATTGCGTATTGATTTACGATTTACGAGGTACGATTTACCAACACATCGTAATTAGTAATGCGACCTTCGTAAATCAGTGCGCTTCTGCGCCTTCGTAACCGATACCGTGGTCAGCTTCATGGTGTTCTTCTACCGCACTACCGATGTACATAGCCGTCAGCAGTGTGAAGATGAACGCTTGTAGAAACGCCACCAATAATTCGATTAAATTCAAAAACAGGGTAAAAAACAGGACAACTGGGCTGATAGCAATGCTGGTTCCCATACCACCCATGTGATTGGCCATGAAAATCAGACCTAACAAACTCAGGATGATGATGTGACCAGCGGTGATGTTAGCGAACAACCGGATCATGAGCGATAATGGCTTCATGAATACGCCTACAATCTCAACCGGAATCATAATGGGCAGCAAAAGAACCGGAACACCCGTTGGCTTCAGAATGTGCAGCCAGTAATGCTTGTTGCCACTGAACGTAACGATCAGGAAGGTGATTACAGACAGCACCAACGTAACAGCAATGTTACCCGTCAGGTTAGCTGCACCGGGTAGCAGACCCAGCAGGTTGTTGATCAGAATGAAGAAGAATAACGTCAGCAGATAAGGCAGAAACTTTGTGTATTTAGGACCAATGCTTGGTTTGGCGATTTCGTCCCGAACGAACAAAATGATAGGTTCCAAAAACGACTGAATACCTTTTGGAGCTTTGCCTTTATTCTTTTTGTAGCCACTGCTAACTGCCGAAAACACCAGGATCATAATAACGGCACTCAACAGTAGGGACGCTACGTTTTTGGTGATTGAGAAGTTGTAGAATTTCGCTTCGTGATCAACCTTGCCTTCTGCATCTACACGATGAATTTTGCCATGCTCATTCTTGTACCCTTCGTATACTTCGCCATGAGCCAGCCGTGATGATGAGAAAACTTCCAGACCCCGATCTTTCGAGTACAAAATTACGGGTAAATGCAAAGTAACACCGTGTGCAAACTCCCAACCATGATCGTCTTTAATGTGGTGCATAATCATTTCACCTACATTAAATTTCCCTTTATGTTCGGCGGCTTTGCCTTCGTGTTGGGCGTGTGCTTCGCCCTCCTGACTATGCTCCTGCGCCTGAGCGCCTACTAACGAACTCAAAATGAGAGCCGTTGCTACTAATAACTTCTTAATTGACGAACGCATCATATGATGTGACAGATCCTTTTTACGAATCGCGTCGCAAGTTACGAGTAAGCGTCCAAATCTCAAAGCCCGTGTAACATATATATAGTACAAGAAAGTCCAAAACGAAGGCTCGGCGTTGCTCAATATGGCGGAATAGAAAAAAACCAACAAAGGCTAGTCCGAGTATTAAACGGGCAACCGTTGCGGCAAGGTAAAGCGGGATGAGTCGCTCCCGATTGTCTTGTAAACCAGTCTCTACCAGCCGTTGAGTTAGAATTGAGACGCTTAGAAAAAAGCCAAGTATAATTTTCCAGTCAGGGTGCAACCAGGGAGAAACCGAATATCGTTCGGCTATGAAAAATACAATTGCTAATATGATGGTAAATAAGAATGTACGAAGCATGAGGCAGGAATAAGCGGAGAAATACAGAGAGGATAAAACTTACTCGCCGAACAAGGTTTCTACGATTTTGAGTAAGACATCTTTCTTTATACTACTCTCTTCCGATTTATCGTAGATCGTAATCAGATAAATATCTATTCCTTCTTCGGCTTCAGTGAGTAGATAGGTAATTACCCGAAAACCGCCACTTTTCCCTTTGCCTTTACTCTTACTGGCTAATCGAACTTTATAAAGCCCTGATCCAAGCGGCTCGCCAGTTTTTGGGGTTTCTGAAATAGTTTCAATGAGGTCATCTAGCTCACTTTCCAATGATACAAATTTCTTTACCAGTCTTTTGTATCGGCTCTCAAAATAAGTCGTTAGCGTTACTCTATTCGCCATCTTTCATCTCTTGCTTGAGGTCGGCGAACGTTCTACGAGGTAGTTTTCCGTCCCGAATCAGCTTCACCTGTTTCAAGCTTTCTTCTATTTCTTCCATCAGTGATAAAGGTTTCTCTTCTTCATCCTCACTGATAATTAGTTTCTTTAATTCTTGCCGAACTCGCTTGGGCAAAACTTTATATTGTTCGTAAATAATTTGGGCAGTACTCATTGAATAAATTAAGCTAGTTGAAGAAAATCAGATTAATCAACTTTCTTGTTATCATAAATAACCTAAATCAATTATACTTAAAATCTTCACAAAGGTACATTTTCCTATAGTCATCTCATCCTCAAGCCAGGAATTGACTATCTTTTTGTCAACTGGCGGATAAATAAATAAAGTGAAGCGCCGATAGCCGTTAGAGATAATGCAATAGTCCAGATAGGTCGACGGTTTTGCTGCCAGGCATCTAGTTTCATACCTGCCCATACGCCGAGGCCGATCGTTCCTAACATTTGAAAGGCGATGCCACTGAACTGAACAAACGACGTTGTTTTTTCAGTCGCTTTCTTTAGTGGATCACTACTTCCAGAAGGCTTAAGGTTGGGTTGCTCAGGTTCGTTTTCCATAGAATTCGCGCTGAAATACAATATGCCGTACAAAATTCGTTAATTTGGCCTAACGTTCCATATTGCCTAACCACTATGAAACGTTTTAATACGAGTGACCACGTGTTATTTTCGAATGTCCCGCTATTTTCGTCATCACCTCTTCCTGTTCTATACGGTCCTTACGACACTGACCGTTGGGCTGAATTCATGTTCGCAATATAGCACCAAGCCCGTCAGCAAAGGGTATCATAACCTGACAGCTCATTTTAATGCCTACGTAATTGCCCGCGATGAAATTGCCCAGGCAGAGCAGGAACTCTTTAAAAAGAGGCAGGAAAACTACAGCCAGTTATTACCCATTCTATTACCGATCGATTCTATACAGACACTATCGGTAAAACCACAGCTAGATGATGCAATAAAAAAGGCTTCGCTTATTCCCGAACGTCATCAAAATAGCAAATGGCTCGATAACGCATATATACTCATTGGCCGGGCGCGGCTGTTAAAACAAGACTTGCCGAACGCGATAGAGGTATTCAAATATGTGAATACCAAAGGAACCAATGAGGACGATAAGCACACGGCCTTAGTTGGTTTAATGCGAGCCTACACTGAAGCGAGCGACTATACGAATGCGCTGAACGTAGCCGAGTATTTGCGAAATCAGCCTCTCAATAAAATCAACACCCGCGACTTTTATCTAACAAAAGCCTACTTACATGAACGACAAGGGGAATATGCAACCGCAGTTGGTATTCTGGATGCCACCTTTCCAGTCTTGAAAAAAGGGGAAGTTACCGCCCGACTACATTTGATTGCAGGGCAATTGTATGATCTGATCGGCCAGCCTGCAAAAGCCGTTGACCACTATAGAAAGGTACTCAAATCAAGACCAACCTACGATCAGTCGTTTTATGCAAACCTCTACGCCATTCAAAGTAATGGCCTGACAGGCGACCAAAAACGAATGGCTCAGTCAAACGAGACATTTGAAGAATTGCTTAAGGATCATAAAAATGCAGATCTGAAAGATAAAATTTACTTCACAATGGGTTTGCTCGAAGCCCGCAGCGGCCGAACTGATAAAGCAATCAAACTCTATAGTCAGTCTATTCAGGCAGCTGGTTCAAATACTCAGCAAGTACCTTACACATATCTGGAAATTGGCAAGCTGTATTTTGAAAAGAAAGCCGACTACACTCATGCAAAAATGTACTATGATAGTGCATTGGCCCTATTACCCAAACAATCCCCCGATTATGCTACGCTCCTGAATCGTAAAAAGACATTGGATGAGTTTGTTCTCTATCAAATAACCATCCGAACCGACGACAGCTTGCTCCACTTGGCCCAACTCGATCCTGCAGCACTTGATAAACAGTTGAATGACGTAATTGCAAAGCAAGAAAAAGCAGACAAAGCACAGGCTGATCTGGCAAAGCAAATTATCGATAAGGCTACCAATGGCAATATTAATTCTGTACCCGGCGCTACAAACTCTAATTTACAGCCTGGCGAACGCTGGATTCTCTATAATCCGGTTAACTTAAGTCAGGGAAGGCAGGAATTTACATCTCGTTGGGGCAACCGTCCTTTAGAAGATAACTGGCGACGTAGTAATAAAGAGTCATCCGAAGCTGTAGCGGGCGTTAATAGTCCTGTTTCGGGGGCTTCGCCGGCTAATTCGGTAAACCCAAACGCCACCTTATCGACTGCGGATGTATCAGGTCCTGTCGCTGATTTAACCAGTCCAGCCGCTGGCCGGAAGGCGAAGAAGGATGCCATGATGGCCAAAATTCCGTTTACAAAAGAAGCACAGACGGCGGCCAATCAACGAATTGAAAATGCGCTTTACAAATTAGGAAAGCTTTACAAATTTCAATTAAACCAGCCTGCCGATGCCATTCCGACATTCGAGCAGTTGTTAACTCGCTATCCAAACACATTACAAAAACCAGAGGTATATTATCTACTTTATCTTTCAAATGAGCAGCTAGGGAAAGCTTCCTCCTGGAAAGATAAATTGCTGGCCGAGTATCCAAATACCTCTTATGCGCGTCTAACAGGTAAAGCGGCTGCTCACACAACCGATTCAGAAGCACAGGCCCTCAAGACCTATACAGCCATTTATGAATTGTATAAGACGAATCCAACGGAAGCATTAGCACGTGCCGAAACAGCCATGAGTGGCATGGCCGGTACGCAGTTAGAAGACAAATTGGCTTTGTTACGAGTTATGTTAATTGGCAAGGTTCAGAATGTGGACGCTTACCGTCAGGCCTTAAATGAATTTGTGCGTGATTACCCAGGCAGTCAGTTACTCCCCCGCGTAAAAGAAATGCAAACTGCTGCTGATCAGGCAACAGCGAAACGAAAATAAAGTAGGTCTTCGGTTTATGGTTTTCGGCCTACAATTATCACAAGCACACTAGCGAAAACTGTAAACCGAAAACCATAAATCTAGGAATTTAACAATGATTGAATTTGCCCCCGGAACCTACCGAACTATAATTCGAAATCTTTGGCGATACTCATTGCTCAGCATCGTTCTGCTGATTTTATATGTTTTAGCGGTTAGTTATAACTTTCTATGGCTCTTTGGTGGTATGCCAAGCTTAAAAGCGCTTGAAAACCCAAAAAGCGAAGAGGCCTCTGAAGTTTATACAGCCGATCATCAATTGCTGGGTAAATACTATGTTGAGAACCGGACGCTTATTGAAATTTCTCAAGTATCTCCTAACGTTACATCGGCGCTGCTAGCCACAGAAGATGCCCGCTTTATCAAGCACTCAGGCATTGATCCTCGCTCGCTTTTTCGGGCAATAGGTGGATTTCTCACGTTCAAAGACGCATCCAGTTCAGGTGGTGGCAGTACACTCACGCAACAGACAGCGAAAAATCTTTTCGATACCCGACAGGAAGAACTTCGTGGGGTATTGGGGAATGTGCCAATTATTGGCCTTGTCATTGCGAAAACCAAGGAGTGGATTCTGGCGGTTAGGTTGGAACGCAATTACACCAAACAAGAGGTCATGATGATGTACCTCAATACGGTGTCTTTTGGGAACAACACCTATGGAATCAAGACGGCGGCTAAAACCTATTTCAGTAAAGAGCCCTGGAATCTTAACGTCGAAGAAGCGGCAATGCTGGTTGGTATGCTTAAAAACCCAACATTTTATAACCCGCGTCTGTCTGAAGAACGCACAAGAGATCGTCGAAATGTTGTGTTAAGCCAGATGAAAAAATACAAGTTTCTGAGCGACGAGCAGTATTTCACTTATAAAAATAAACCGCTGAAACTTGATTTCAGTGTTGAAAATCAGAACACTGGTATGGCGGCCTATTTCCGGTCGGTCATTAAGGACGACATTAAACGGTGGATTCGACAGTATAATGAAGAGAATCCCGGTGCTGAGCTTGATCTTTATACAAGCGGGTTAAAAATTTTCACGACCATCGATTCGCGTATGCAGGCTTATGCTGAAGAAGCCGTGATGACCAACATGCGTGACCAGCAGAAGAAATTTTATGAACACTGGCGCGGTCGAAACCCTTGGGTAAAAAAAGACGATCGTACCAAAAAATATATTGAGATACCGGGTTTCATTGAAGATCGGGCCAAACGAACAACGCGCTATAAACAGCTTAAAGCGCTCTATGGGACAGATGATCAGGCCATCTGGCGTGATATGCGAAAGCCCATCAAGATGAAAGTATTTGTGTACGGAGGTAAACGGAATGAGAAAGATACGACCATGAGTCCGCTCGATTCCATTCGCTACTACAAACGGCTACTCAATACAGGATTCATGTCGATGGACCCTCGTAATGGCTATGTGAAGGCCTGGGTAGGTGGGGTGAGTTTCAAACACATGAAGTTCGATCACGTTCGCCAGAGCCGTCGCCAACCTGGTTCAACGTTTAAGCCATTTATTTACCTAACCGCTATGGATCAAGGTTTTGTTACGCCCTGTAGCCATCTAGTTGATCAGCCTACTACATTCGCTCATGGCGAAGACAACAACAATGGCCCAGCCTGGACACCCAAAAATTCGAACGGCAAATACAGCTACCAGAGTTTATCGCTACGAGAAGCACTAGGTCAGTCGATCAATACGGTTAGTGCTCAGTTGATTAAGAAAACCAGGTCGGAAGAGGTCATAAAATATGCGCATGAAATGGGCATTGAAAGTAAAGATTTACGAGCCGACCCAACGCTTTGTCTGGGCACCAGCGACGTATCTGTTTACGAAATGGTGTCGGCTTACTGTGCCTTCGCTAATGGGGGTATGCGTGTCCGGCCAATGATGCTGGTACAGATTCAGGATAAGAATGGCAATGTGTTAAAAGACTTTACGCCTGATGCCAAACAAGTTATCAGTGCCAACAGAGCTTACGAAATGCTTCACCTGATGCGGGGAGCTGTTGAAGAGCCTAATGGCACGGCTAAACGCTTAGAAACTCAGTACAAGCTATTGGAAGGTGGCAATGAAATTGCGGCCAAAACCGGAACAACCTCCAATTATTCAGATGGCTGGTTTATGGGTATGACGCAACATCTAGTGTCTGGATTATGGGTAGGTGGCGATGACCGTTCCATTCACTTCCGAAATATTGAACTAGGCCAGGGTGGTCGGGTAGCTATGCCAGCCTGGGCAGTATACATGCAGAAAATTTATAAAGACCCCACGCTGACAAATTATCGGCCAGAGCCATTCCGCAAACCCAATAACTTCAAAATTGATTGTGGGGGCTATCATATTGACTCTTCTCAACGGTATATTCCACCCAAAGTGGTGCCGGAAGATGAAGATGAAATTCTACAGTAATACTAAAAAGGCCAGCCCATTGCTGGCCTTTTTAGTAGGTAAATTTGAAGCAACCTTTCACTGATTTTGATTGTTTTGTAATACCGGCCATCTCGGTCGAAGACGCCATAAGATTAACGCTTGACCCGCTTGGTCTACCTGCAGTATGCCCGATTTTGACTATAAAAAAGAATTAACAAAAGTGCCCCACGAACCTGGGGTTTACCGCTATTTTGATGCGACGGGCGAGGTGATTTATGTAGGTAAAGCCAAAGACCTGAAAAATCGTGTAAGTAGCTATTTCACGAACTCAAAAGGGCATGATCGTAAAACTTTGCGGCTGGTTAGCCAAATCCGTAAGATCGAATTTACAATAGTCCACACTGAATTTGACGCGCTCTTACTCGAAAATCAGCTCATTAAACGATACCAGCCGAAATTCAACATTTTGCTGCGTGATGATAAAACGTACCCTTTTGTTTGCGTCACGAATGAGCATTTTCCACGAGTTATGACAACTAGGCGTATTGACCGCAAATTAGGCACCTTTTATGGCCCGTTTGCCAACCTGAAGCCAATGTATACTGTGCTGGATATGTTCAGCCAGTTATTTACTATTCGTACATGCAACTTCAACCTAGCTCAGGAAAATATCGAAGCGGGTAAATATAAAGTTTGTCTAGAATATCATATTGGCAACTGTAAAGGGCCTTGTGAGGGCAAACAAAGCGAACCTGATTATAACAATGACATTGAGCAGGTCCATCACATTTTAAAAGGAAATCTGAAACCGGCTCAGGAGTATTTCAAGGGGCGCATGGTTGAAGCGGCCAACGAGTTAGCGTTTGAGCAAGCTCAGAAATACAAGGAGAAAATGGACGTTCTGCAACGATTCCAGAGCAAATCAACCGTTGTAAACCCCAAGATTGCTGACGCCGATGTATTTTCGATAGCCTCTGATGAAGTTTCAGCTTACATCAATTTCATGAAGGTCGTGAATGGGACTATCGTTCAAACGCATACGGTTGAAGTCAAAAAGAAACTCGACGAAACTGACCCTGATCTATTGGCCATGATGATCATTGAGTTCCGAGAGCAGTACGGTAGTCAGGCGAAAGAGATTATCTCAAACATTCCGCTTGATGTAGATCTGAAAGCAGAAGTGACCGTCCCCCAAATTGGTGATAAGAAGAAGTTGCTGGACATGTCTTTGAAAAACGTGTTGTATTTCCGGCGTGAACGGCAGGAGCGAGCAGCCGCAGAAGCAACAGCCAGCGCTAGTAAAAAGGATCGTGTACTGATTCGTTTGAAGCAGGATTTGCAGTTAAAAACGCTGCCTAATCGCATTGAGTGCTTCGATAACTCCAATATCCAAGGTACAAATCCGGTTTCGGCTATGGTGTGTTTCATAGGTGGCAAACCAGCCAATCGGGAATACAGGCATTTTTCTATTCAAACTGTTGTCGGCCCTAACGACTTTGCCAGTATGTATGAAGTTGTTACCCGTCGATATACTCGTGTACTGACCGAAGGCACCGACATGCCAGACCTTATCGTAATTGATGGTGGTAAAGGCCAATTGAGTGCTGCCTGCGATGCATTGAAAGCCCTGGACTTATATGGAAAGGTGCCCATTATCGGTATTGCCAAACGGTTAGAGGAAATCTATTTCCCCGAAGATAACCTGCCGCTTTACATTGATAAGAAATCGGAGTCACTCAAGCTCATACAGCGCATTCGTGACGAAGCCCACCGATTTGCCATTACCTATCACCGGGATAAACGCAGCCGAAATAGCTTAATTAGTGAACTGGAAAATGTAGAAGGAGTCGGCAAAAAAACAGCAGCTAAACTCCTGAAACACTTTAAAGGCGTGACTAAAATTCGAGAAGCATCCTTTGATGAAGTGGCCGAAGTGGTTGGAAAAGACCGGGCGACAAAGCTCAAAGAATACTTCGATATCATTCAGAACGGCTAGCAATTGCGAGAGCGAACTAATAAGGCATAAAAAAAAAGCGGCTTTTAAGCCGCTTTTTTTTTATGCCTTATTAGTATTCCCAGAGACTATGCTCAGTTTCCATCAATTCGTATTCGGTTTGATACGATTTCAGCAAACCTTCCCGATCACCATACATACCAACTAAATCAGTATCACCTGGGTTAGCTACTTTCGTAATCCGACCATAGAATAACCGGAGATCAAAGGCATCGGCAAGATTTTTATGCTGTGCCTGATTTTGTGGGTTATACCAGATAAACTTCTTAGGATCACTACGGAACAGCTTGTCTAAATCCTTGTACTTGAACGAAGCGATAGGCTTCTCGTAACCAGCTGTATTCTTATCCGCAGGAAGCAGAAGTGTTACAGTCTGAATATCGTAATACAGACGAGAACGTTTTCGGTCAAAAATCCAGTCTTCTTTAATTTCCAGGATATTCAACTCTTTTGGAAAATATTCATCACCAGAAAGAACGGGTGCTTGCGCAACTGCTACCGTATCTTTCTTCGGTTCTACAACAGGAGCTGGAACAGTAGTTTTACCTTTCTTTCCTTTTCCTTTAACTATCGCCGATTTTTTCTTAGGAGCACCCCAGCCATCATCTGCTGGTTCAGCGGCTTTTTTAGGAGCACCCCAACCATCGTCAGCTTTTTTCTTGTCGTCCTTTTTAGGGGCATCCCAGCCATCGCTTTTACCTTTACCTTCTTCGGTAAAACCTGCAGCAATCTCTTCTTTCGACAAGCCACCACCTGTATTTGGAATCAACAGGTTCTCGTGAAATTTCTCAGGAGATATTTTCGTCGTACATGAATCGCTTGTGTAGGCGTCAATAAGACCAGCTTTCACAGCTTCCATCAAATACTTCGAGATTTCGTTATTCTTCGAGAACATCGACTGATTCTGTTTCTCCTTTAGGTCAATCCGACGCCAAAGGGTCTTCTTCATCATAATATCATTCTCGTTAATTCCACGAACCGAATTTGCATTCACAGCACTGTTCGCCTTTTCCTGAGCCAAGGCATTCTCCCCTGCCAACGCCAGCGCTGCTACCGCCAGCACACCAGCAAATCGTATCGTTTTAATTTGTGTCATGGCTTTATTTATTGTCCAACTTGTAAATGTAACGACCAGTAAACCACTTTAGTACGTTAATAAAGAGAAACCTGTGACAACAGACTTCCCATTGGGACATCACTGATTTCACCCCGGAAATTCCGGCGCTGAACACCATCAATTTCAATAATCAGGCGGTCACCAGGCTGAGCTTCAGCAGCTAGATCACTGATTGATCCACCACCTGCTCCTGTTTTGGTAAACTTAACCCGTTTTGTGCCACGTACCAGCGATATTGTTGCTCCTGTAGTACGGAAGTTAGCATCGTCGGGTGAGAAAGCGGCAAAACTCGGATCGGAAACAGCTTGAATCTTCACACTACGTGCCGATGATACAGGAACACCACGTGGGTCCGTTGCAGGCGTGCCACCAACAGATACTTGTATGCTCGGACGTGGTACTTTCGTCACCTTGAAATGTTCAGTTCCTAGCAGGCTACCGCTATTGCTAATATTTAACGCAACGTTTGCTGAGCTTGGCACTACAGTTACCTTACCTTTTTCACCAGATGCAATAACAGACGCGCCATCTGCACTTATATTTGGGTTCCATAAAGCACCTAATTGAGGGCTTTGGATACTCAATTTATTGGCACAACCGAGGTATAAAGGAGGCAATGTACCTGTTTCGATTTGGTAAGAAGGTTTCGCTACGAAATACTCCGCCGACAACGGAACCGTTTTTAAACCAGCCGGGGTCTGATAAGCAATTGAGCCTGTTAACACGCGACGAGCTAATCCGTTCTTATCATAAGAACCCCCCTGAGCGGTAAACTCAACAATACCCTGACCATCCTGCATACGAACTGCACCACCATTCAGACTCATACGAGGCTGAATACCAGATGACGAGGCCGCCAAAAACATTTGACCTTTAAACTTTGTACCCGCTACAACAACTTTCGAATCCATGCTAAGCATGGCAATGATTTTGTCGAATTTAACATCCTGTGCACCAACTTTACTAGCCAGCGCATCAAGTACTTCACCTTCAACTCGACGTACGTCGGCTTGCTTCTGACTTAAAACCGCCAACGCTGCAGGTACTGGTGTTTGAGCAAAATTCAGTTCAGCAAAATCCTTTCTTTTTTGATCAGGCGAATTGCTGGCAATTGGATCGTCTTTGCCGTCGAGTGCCATTGGGCTGTACTTCGCACCTGAATACTTCGAAAGGTTTTCAACATAGCCATTCAACTGATCTTTCAGTTTAAAAGCTGCTCCATTTCGGTTTGTACCGATCATGAGCTGGGCTACTTTTTCCTCTTCACTCAGGTTTTTAATATTACCCGATTCATCACGGCCACCGCCAGCCTCTACTAATTGCTCCTTAAGTTTGTCAATTTCAGAAATTACGTCTGCTGTTAGCTTCCGCACTTCGTCAGCTTGTTTAACAATAACGAGATCAGTAGCGCGATTACCTGATTTTTCGACAGTAGCCCGAATATTATCAAATGTACCCTGGTTAATTTTACCAACGGCACCTGTAGACTGCTCTAAGCTGTTATTAATTAAAACGAATTTTTCCAGAATGGCCGACGTGACTTGGAGAGCCAATAAAGCGGTCAAAACCAGATACATCATCCCGATCATCTTCTGACGGGGTGTCTCTTTTGTGCCTGCCATAAACTATGGTAGTGAGAATAAAAAAATGTGGAACAGTCCGCTTTAGCGGTTATCGTGTAAGAAGAGAAAAGTCTACATTACTATTATTCACAAACCAGTACTGGTTTGTGAATAATAGCGTAAACCAATTTATTTGCCGTTGCCACGCATAGCTGTCAACATGCTACCGTATACATTGTTAAGAGATGCTAAGTTACCGGTCAATTTAGCCAGTTCATTTTTAAACTGCTGTGTGTCACGGCTGGCATCACTCATGTTTTCCATAGCTGCGGTTAAGCTACCGTAGAAGGCGTTCATTGCTTTCAAGTGCTTGTTTGTATCCTGCAATTCCAGCTCATAAACTGCGTTCAAGGCACCCATATTTTTAGTTACCTTCTGGAATTGATCACGATAATCTTTCGCATCAGTAGTCGCATCGGCCATTGAATTCATAGCCGTAATAGCTGTACCATACGACTTATTCATTTCAGAAATCGAAGTCGATGCCGATTTTACGCTCTTAGCGTAATCATTTGTAGCAACGGTTGCGTCGGTAAGATCCTTGATTTTCGTTACTGTTTCGTTCAGGCTTCGGAAACCAGTACCCAACCGTTCAAATACGTCAGGAGTTACTTTAGCTTGCGCTAACATCTGGTCCATATTACCAGTCAGACCATTTGCTTGTGGAGCTGGTTTACGGGCTTCACCTTTAAAATCATCAGCTAGTTCAGGATAAACTTTTTCCCAGGCATATCCATCACCAGCTGTAGCTGGCATTGTAAAACTTTGTACTGCGTATAAGGCAAAAATAACTACTTCGGTTAGCAGACCGAGCGTAAGCATAAAGCCAAACTGCTCGTTGTGCGTGATTTTAGCCCAGGCTCCGAAAATAACGACGGCTGCCCCAGCACTATAAATAGTTGGTACTAAACGATCCCAAAAGAAACTCGTGGATTTTTCTGCTGCCATGATAAGCGATTATTGGATGGAATAGGTAATTGACTTAGTTATACTTTTTTAGCTGACTTTTTGCTGCTTTTACTCTTGCTGCTTCCTCCTACCTTACCACCACGAGCCGATGCAGTACGCCCTTCCAGATTATCCATTACACAACGGAAGCCAATGTAAGAACGCTTCTGGTCTTCATATTCATAATAACGAGTACCCGTTTCGAGATAGTAAGCAATATCTTTCCAGGAACCACCACGAACCACTTTGCGAGGTTCATCAGCATTCTGGTTGTCGGGGTTCATATCCCAAACGATAGCGTTTGTATTATCGGCATAAGCATCACGACACCATTCGGCAACGTTACCAGCCATATTATATAGACCATAATCGTTGGCGCTATAGGCATTTGCTGGAGCGGTGTAAGGATAGCCATCGGCATCAAAATTACCACGCTGTGGTTTAAAGTTAGCCAGATAGCAACCTTTGCCGTTGGCTACGTATGGGTTACCCCAAGGATATTTAGCCCCACTTTTGCCACCACGTGCTGCCCATTCCCACTCTGCTTCTGATGGCAGGCGGAATCCAAATGAACGATACCCACCTTCTTTATTCCGGAAGTCGTCGAGGGTGTTGGTACGCCACTTACAGAAATGCTTTGCTGCAATCCAACTCACACCCACAACTGGGTAGGTATCAAAAGCCGGGTGAGCGTAATAGTGTTCCAGCATAGGATCACCATTGTGGTAAGTAAAGTCGTTTTTCCAAACAGTGGTATCTGGATAAAACTTAGCCATAATTTCTTCTTCACCCAATGTCGATACCGAATCAGCCAATAATGCATTGACGTACTGCCGATATTCATGGTTGGAAATTTCAGCATCATCCATGTAGAAAGAACTGATCGTCACCTGACGGTTCATGTTAATTTGGGTAGCTGCCACATCCTCGTCGGCTTGACCCATAATAAACGAACCTGATGGAATGAGAACCATACCATAGGGAGTGGGTTGTTTCCAACCTTTCCGTCCAGTGGCGGTAATTTCTCCATTTGTAACGCCTACTTCTCCTCCTTTGCCGCCTTTGCCGCCAAATTTTGACTTCAGAAAGCCACAACCTTGCATTAGCAGTACCACTGCTGCGACCATCACTACCCGGGTTGCGTTGACTGTTAACCAGTTATACTTCATCATCGTAGACCTTTTCTTCTTCTTCTTGTGCGAGACCAGACTAAAAACGAAAATCTGTTTGGTTATTGTATGTTAAACCGGGTTCAGAATTATTTTCTATCAGTATTCTTACTCAATTCCGGTTCTATTTGGAAAAACTCGTTTGACCTCAAATCAACCTATTCCCCAAAAATAAGCGACCAGTTGCAAACAGCCTAACAAGAATATTGCCAAAATGGTCTTAATGGCAAAAATTAAGCTAGCGATTGGTCTAAAATTAATAGCGAAAACGCGGAGTTCTCACAATAGGTTTTTTGCGGGCATCGGGTGCTGGCAAGGCATAACCCAATATAAGTTCATGCGACGTTGGACTTTTTATTTGAGCGCCACTTGTTACAATATCCAGCGAATATCCAACGCGTAGTGCATTATTACGCATTAAATTTATCCCAACGGTAGCCATCAAGGCATCCTTCAATCGATAACCGACGCCAGCCCAAATTCGATTGTCATAGGTTCCGACTAAATTAACTGTCGCTACCGATCCACGGACTCCTTGAAGTGTACTATACTGAACTAACACGGATGGCTGAATATCAATGTTATAACCCAGTCCAAGTCGATACCCAGCGGATAAGTATGCTTTAGGTTCAGACGGATCAAGCGAGCGGTCAGTCACATAGCTATAGGTGGCTTTATTCAGGTGAGAAACGCTGACACCTAACCAATAGTCGGTTGTGTTGTAATAAACGCCTGCACTAATATCAGGTTTAAACTGGTTAATGCGTCCGGTTGGAATTAATGGATCATTTGGGTCTGTGGCCCGAAATTGGCCAAAGTCAAACCCCCGGTTAAACATGCCCGCTTGTACCCCTAATGCCAATGTACCGTTTTTCAGGGCTAAGCGATACGCATAAGATACTTGCACAGCCTGATTAATAGAAGGGCCGTATTTATCGTTCAGTGCATAGATACCAATACCGCTCTTAATGCTTGCCAATGGCATATTAAACGACAGTAACTGAGTACTTTGTGCAGCACTACCATCGCCATTACCAGCAGTCTGGTAACCTAGGTACTGCGTTCGCTGTGTGATCTGCAATCGTGACACGCCCTCCGACCCTGCCGCTGCCGGATTGTAATACAGCGGATTATACATGTATAAACTGAACTGGGGGTCTTGTTGCGCCCGGGCAGTTTGAGCAGCAATGGCCAGTAGTAATAAGGCGTAAACGTAAAATGTGCGAATCATACAGCCTAAGCGAAATTCAGAACGGCAATTGATCAACAATCACAGCGTTCTGTTAAACAATATCACAGTTTACAACTAAACGCGTGTAAAGACAAATTATTGGCCCGTAAATAACGGCTAAATGCCGGAATTGAGGTTATTTCTCGGTTCCGGCATTTAGTTTTATATAACAACAATCGTTTATCAATTGTTAGCCTTTTTCAGATACAAATCTAAGGCACCTGTCATAGAGGGTGCGTTCGGCAATGGAGCCTCAATATCGAGGGTTAATCCAGCTTCTGTAATCGCTTTGGCAGTGGTTGGACCGAAAGCTGCCAACCGCGTTCCATTTTGATTAAAATCTGGGAAATTGCTTAATAACGAACTAACTCCCGACGGGCTAAAAAAGGCGATAATATCGTAGCTCTTGATATCCAGATCCGACAAATCAGTTGGAACTGTCTCATACATAACAGCTTCTGTGAAATGCAGGCTACTGGTATCCATGAATTCGGGAATATCATTCCGCCGAATGTTTGAGCAGGGGAACAGAAATTTCTCGCTCTTATGCTTTTTAATCAGATCGAACAGTTCGGTAGCCGTTTTAGTCCCGTTAAAGATTTTACGCTTCCGAATGACAATGTATTTCTGCAAATAATTGGCCGTCTGTTCCGAAATACAGAAGTATTTCATATCGGCGGGAACTTCAACCCGACCTTCCTGGCAAATCCGAAAGAAGTGGTCGATAGCGTTACGGCTCGTGAAAATAATTGCCGTATGGGCAAGAATATTAATTTTCTGACGCCGAAAATCCTTAAACGACACGCCCTCAATTTGAATAAAGGGTCTGAAGTCAATTTGAAGATTGTACTTGCTAACTAAATCAAAATACGGAGATTTTTCGTCGGCGGGTCTGGATTGGGTTACTAACATCCGGTTTACTTTCGTAAGCCGGGCCTCTGTGGATTGCATACTAGTCTCGTTCATTGAATCTCTACTCGGGTCAATAGTCAGTGCAGTCAACAGTTTCTGTCAACAGTTATAGAACGCACTTAGTAACTGTCAATAGCTTCCTGATGCTGAAAACTCATCCATCACAGTGCAAAACGCAAACCGATGATGAGTGGAATCAATTCAACGATACAAAGGTACGAAAATAAATAAAGATTCTTGATAGGATCAACACTACGTATGACGAAGTATAAGAGAGCTAAACGGGCAGCATAGAAGACAATCAATGGCAACAAGATAGCATTTTGCGCCCAAGTCGTTGCCGATGTGTTATAGGCAATGATAGCCAGCAAGAGAGTCAACGTGGTGAAAAATAGCAGAGATGACTGTAGAATTTTAAAATAATGGACATTCACCACCTCCTGCAATTTGTAAAGCCCTCCCATTATTTCTAAAGCCACGTACTTACCAATCAGGCTTAAAAAAGCGACGCCACTCAGCAAAAAAAACTCGCCCACCAACCAACCCAATTGCTGTTCTCCTGGTAATAGAGCCCGGGATGCAAAAACATCTAGGTTACGGCTTTGTACAAAAACAATCAGGTAAGCAATGACAAAGCTTAAATTCAGGGCAAATAATGTATTCGTACTGCTCAATGGTCGATTAATGAGGAATGAATCATCTTGTGAACGTATTGAGACTAGATCTCGTAAACTATAAAACCGGTAAAAGGCCCGACTATTGAAGCTAAATAAAAACGCATGGGTAGCTAATAAGAACAGCAGACCCAAACTCAGGAAATTGTCATAGATCGTCCGAACACGGGGCCGTACGCTCAAGTTATTATCGTTTAATACGACCGGCTTCTGCGTAGCCGACTTAGGGTAACCAATAAACAACTGCTTATTATCGAGCCCAGGCGCACCATAAATCGTCAGGAAAATTTCTGGTTGACGATAAACCCGGTATAGACTATCAATACTCAAAACCTGCCACTGATCGGCCTGGAGTTTTCGTTTGAGAGCCGCGTTGATAAACAGAAAGCCATCTTGTCGGGTAGACATCACCAGACTATAATGCCGGTTGCTTTCCAGGTCTACATAAACACTCAATGCCGTTTGATCGGCGTGTAATTCGTTGATATACGGCACGTAGGCTTTCGCACGCTCGTCATATATCTGAAAATCATTATGAAAATCGTGAACGGGATAATACTTACCACCCGGACCAATACCGCTGGTACGAGGCTGTGCCTCAGCAGATAAAAAAAAAGAGCGAAAGAGCCAAAGAGTGAATGAGCGTTATTACAGCTATAGCTGCCTGGCTCATTACATATCTTTCGCTCTTTCGCTCTTTCACTCTCTAACTCTTTTATTTGCCCAACGCTTTCAGCATCGTGTCGCCAATGAGGGCTGGAGACTCAACTACATGGATGCCACATTCCTGCATAATCGCCATTTTAGCAGCAGCTGTGTCATCTGCACCGCCAACAATAGCACCAGCGTGACCCATACGACGGCCTTTAGGTGCAGTTTGTCCAGCAATAAACCCAACAACGGGTTTCCGGTTGCCATCGGCCTTAATCCAGCGAGCGGCTTCGGCTTCCATACCACCACCAATCTCACCAATCATAACAATCGCATCAGTGTCAGGATCATTCATGAGCAGTT
This sequence comes from Spirosoma foliorum, assembly GCF_014117325.1. Taxonomy (NCBI): domain Bacteria; kingdom Pseudomonadati; phylum Bacteroidota; class Cytophagia; order Cytophagales; family Cytophagaceae; genus Spirosoma; species Spirosoma foliorum. Next base: position 4,880,396 of record NZ_CP059732.1, read on the forward strand.
CAACCGCCTGTTTCGTAGTTGTACCAATGATTGGATCTCCCCCGATACCAATAGCTGTTGATTGCCCGAGGCCAGCTTTGGTCAACTGATCAACGGCTTCATACGTCAGCGTACCAGACTTAGAAACGATCCCAATCCGACCTTTCTTAAAGATGAAGCCAGGCATAATACCTACTTTACATTCTTCGGCAGTCATAACACCGGGGCAGTTTGGCCCAATGAGTCGTACATCTTTATCGGCCAGGTAGTTTTTTACAGCTACCATATCTTCCGTTGGGATACCTTCAGTAATGCAAATGATTACTTTGATACCAGCTTCGGCAGCTTCCATAATAGCATCGGCAGCAAAAGCGGGCGGTACGAAAATAATGGAAACGTTGGCCCCTGCCTGCTCAACAGCCTGTTGAACGGTGTTGAATACAGGGCGGTCGAGGTGAGTCTGGCCACCTTTGCCAGGTGTTACGCCCCCAACAACGTTAGTACCATATTCGATCATCTGCTGGGCATGAAAACTGCCTTCCGAGCCAGTAAAGCCCTGGACGATAACTTTAGAATCTTTGTTGACTAAAACAGACATAACAGGTTTTAGAAATCGTTGGCGATACGGTTATGAAGAGGAAAGAGAAATAGACAAAAGAAAAAGGATTCTGTGGTTGACCACTTCTTATTCTTAGGTTTACTCGTCTTACGTCTTTAAAAGTTGGGCAAAAGTAGCCGAAACTTCGTAAATTACGTGATGATTTTTTCGCACATCCTTTCCGGTTGTATTCTGGCCGGAGCGGGCGTCGTGGTGTTTTTGCACTTTTTCGGACGCATTTCTCTCTTCAATCGCCTGTTATGGGGGGTATTTTTGTTAACAACATCGCTGGCTGCCCTAATTGGGGTGCTTTATTATACAGGCAATGAATCCATGCGCCCACTCCATCAGTCTATGATTTTACTATCTGATACACTGGGAGTTGCCTGCCTTATAACTGCCGTCTATGCCTTATTGAACCGCCAAACTCTTTCCTTGATTACATTCGTAGCCACTGTTTTTTTTGGGTTGCTACTGTTCACCGGATTACTATTTCCTAATGCGCGTGTTTTTACACCGATCGTGCCCTCAATGGGCATTTTAGTATTGATGTTGCTAGCGGTTTTTTCATTAATGCAGCGAAATAAACGGGGCCTCTGGGTGGTATTGGCAGCTATGATGATGGGATTAGCCACGAAAGCCGAAGCCTTTGACTCGCTAGTTCACCCAACCGATTTTTACCATTATGCCACAGCCATTGCGTTATGGCTGTTCGGAAAATCCGCAGACTGGCGCGTTGGTATTGTCTGAAAATTATTTATCAGGAAAAAAGCAAGCCGCTTAACCAATCCCTATCACGACGAGTTACCTTCTCAATTCTTTCCATGTCGGGAAGGATAAACTAGATCAAACGACTCAACGAACGTGAATTTATTGGAGTTAGCGCATAGTCCAGCCCTGGTCGCTAAGGCCGCCCGGCTGGTGTATATGAATGATACAATGCCGGGCATTCATCGCCAGCGAACTGGCAGTCAGTTTACGTATGTTGATCCTGCTGGCCAAAAACTGGAGGACGAAGAAACCCTGGCCCGAATTCGTAGCATGACTCTACCCCCTGCCTGGGAGGACGTCTGGATCAGCCCCAAGGCTAATGGCCATTTACAGGCAACTGGTATCGATACTAAACATCGAAAGCAGTACCGCTACCATACAAAATGGAATGCGATTCGAAGCGAAACAAAATTTTTTCGGATGGTTGCTTTTGGGCAAGCACTGCCTTTACTGCGGGCACGTTTAGCCAAGGATTTAAAAGTGAAGACGCTTTCCCGCGAAAAAGTAATTGCGATTGCGCTCAGTGTTATGGAACAAACCCTAATTAGGGTAGGTAATGCAGCCTATGAAAAAGAATATGGTTCCTATGGTCTGACAACGCTAAAAAACAGGCATGTCAAGCTCGAAGGCAGCGAAGCACGGTTTAGTTTTAAAGGTAAAAAAGGCATCTATCACGACATTACACTACACGATAAGCGACTATCTCGCTTAGTCAAAGCTTGCCGCGATATTCCTGGAAAAGAATTATTTCAATATTTCGATCAGGATGGTAATCGCCATTCCATTGACTCAGGTATGGTGAATGAGTATCTGCACGAAACAATGGGCGACGATTTTTCGGCGAAAGACTTCCGCACCTGGGCAGGCACCGCCAATGCCTTACGACTTTTAGTTGAATTGGAGCCTTGCGATACGGAAAAAGAATTAAAGAAAAATGTAAATACGGTGCTGGATGAAGTGGCACATCAATTAGGCAACACCCGCACTGTTTGCCGAAAACATTATGTTCATCCGCAAATTCTGGAGGCTTATGAATGTCAGGATCTTAATCCATATATCAAACAAAAAGCCCGATTTCGCCAAACCAGTCCTTTTGGCCTCGATGGTATTGAGAAGCTACTGCTAAAATTTCTCAAAGATCAGGTAAAGTTGGTGAAGTAAATGCCGTAATAGGCCTTATTCACTTCACCAACTTTACCTGATCTTTATCGTTGTCTACGTATTTGCTTTCCGAATTTTAATCCCTCTGTTCGAAGCCCACTCTTCGGCTTTGGCGGTTGCAATAGCAATAGCGCGCTGTTCTTCATTCCCCTCAGCTAGCAGGGCATTGGCGATATCAATGGCTTTGTTACGTACTGGAGCCATGAAATTCTTCAACGAATTTGGGTATTCTTTCTTTGTCCAGGGCATATCAGTAAATTAGTTTTGTTAGTCTAGTAGGAAATTAACCTCTTAGCTAACCAACTGTTTACTGCTGACGGCCAAGCTCTTGAGTAATCGTACTACTTAAGCGAAGAAGTTCGATCTCGGCAGTTTTGGCATTATATTCAGCATCGATCAACCGAAGTTGTGCATCCAGCAAGTTGCGTTGTACATCCCGAAAACCAACAGCCGTCAGCGTTCCCAATCGGTAGCGGTCGTAGGCAATGTCTACGTTCTGCGTCGTAATTTTATAATTCTGTACTTCGAGCGATAGCAATTGCAAGTTGGTTCTGTACTGCTGAAATGTCTGGTTAAGCGCTAACTCTAGCTGTACACGCTGGTTATTCGTCTGGTATTCAGCATTAAGTGCGTTAGCAGTAGCTACCTGTTTTTGGCGACGCAGGTTAAATCCATTAAAAATGGGCACCGATGCCTGAATACCATAGGTAAGCCCGTTGTTCCGGGCTGTTGCTAAAATTGAGGTTCCACCCGCCTGGTTATTAACAGCCGTATACGCATAGCCAGATAATAAGTTTACGGTTGGATACTGTTGTGCCTCGGCCAGTTTTATGTTTAGATCTGCCACTTTACGATTTAATACGGCAGCAGCCAGCAAGGGGTTATTAGAAAGCAACGACTCCCGTAATTGCTCAAGAACCAAATTAGAGCGGACTATAATTGTATCCTGTACGGCAAATTCAGTAGTAGGGTCGCGCACAAGAAGCGTATTCAGTAAAATTTTAGCGTTCGACAGGGCCAATTGCTGGCCTATCAGCGAGGCACTATCGACATTATAATCTACCTGAGCCGTCAGATAATCCACTTTCGAGAAACTACCTACTTCGAAGTTAGTTTTGGCCAGATCAAGTCGATATTGTGAAATATCAAGTGCCTGTCGTACAGCGAGTAAACGCTGTAATTGTCGCACAACATTATAATAACCCGTTGCAACGCTGGCTAACGTTCCTTCAATATTGGCTCTGGTATTTACTTCGCTAATTCGGACTAACTCTTTTAGCTGATCAAGCACGTAAAACGTTGCAAAGCCATTAAAGATGTTCCAGTTTAAGTTAACACTAGCGGTTGTATTTTTACTGATAACACCTGGCAGATCGGTAGGCTGGGTGGTTTGTATTAAATAAGACTGCCGTATGTGCTGGTTCGAGTTGTTATTGGTTAGGTTACCACTCAAGACAGGTAAGAAACCAGCGTTACCCAGGGTGTTATTATAGGCAGCTATTTGTTGCTGCGTCTGGGTTATTTTAATCTGATAGTTTTGGGCAAGTGCCGTTTGAATGGCATTAGCCAAGGTAACTACTTCACCTTGCTGAACAATTGTAGCATTGCGTAGAGCACGTTGAATAGGGGTTTGAGCGGGTTGAGTGGGTTGCTGCGCAAGAGCCAGTGTAGGAATACAGGTAAAAAAAAGCCAACTGCTGAGTTTCATTGATTCGAGGTTGATAAGAACAAGTAAGACAAAAATAAGAGAATCTTCAATTAGCCCGTCAGCTTATTCACCTTTCGCCTATCTTGCATCTTTCCTTTTAATCCTCATGAAACGTCATCTACTGCTATTTTCTACTCTTGCAGCTCTGGTTACGGGTTGTTCTTTCAAAAAAAAGGCTGATTTACTCGTTAAAAATGCACAGATCTATACCGCAGATTCCAGTTTTTCGATGGCGGATGCGTTTGTTGTTCAGGATGGAAAATTTCTGGCAGTGGGATCGGAACAGGCATTAGCCGGCCAATATGAAGCAACTACTACACTAGATCTGGAAGGCCAGCCCGTTTATCCGGGTTTCTATGATCCTCATGCCCATTTCTTGGGATTAGGCCAGGTATTGGATCAGGCCGATCTGGTTGGCGCAGAGTCGTACGATGAAGTCATTGAACGGCTGAAAACATTTTATAAAGCCCATCCGAATGTTTTATGGCTTAGCGGTCGTGGATGGGACCAAAATGACTGGCCCGAAAAAGTTTTCCCAACAAAGGAGAAACTGGATGCTGCCTTCCCAAATGTGCCCGTCGCTTTGATGCGTGTAGATGGCCATGCGCTGCTTATCAATTCAAAAGCGCTTAGGCTGGCTAATATAACGGCTGGCTCGAAACTCCCCGGTGGCGAAGTTGTTCTCGAAAACGGCCAGCCAACGGGTGTATTGGTAGACAATGCCATGCAGTTCATCAGACGGGTAATTCCGCGCCCCGACAACGCTGATAAAACCCGCATGTTATTGAATGCCCAAACGGCCTGTTTTGCCTTGGGCTTGACAACGGTATCTGATGCCGGTATTAGCCCCGATGAAATTAATCTGATCGATAGTTTGCAACAAGCGGGCAAACTCAAGATACGCGATTATGCCATGATTAGCCTTGGCGAACCCAATCTGGATTATTTTCTCAAACGAGGCCCATTTCAGACCGATCGGCTAACCGTACGCTCCTTCAAGCTTTATGCCGATGGAGCCTTAGGTTCACGGGGAGCTTGTCTACGCCAACCCTACAGCGATCGCCCCGAAACAAGCGGGTTTCTTTTACTGGCTCCATCAGAGCTAGAACGGGTAACAAAACTTATCTACGCGTCTAAATTTCAGGCAAACACTCACTGCATTGGTGATTCGGCGAACCACTTGATGCTCGATTTATATGGCAAGTTATTAAAAGAGAAAAATGACCGTCGCTGGCGGATCGAACATGCACAGGTAGTATCACCGGAAGATTTTGTGAAGTTTGCCCAATATTCGATTATTCCATCGGTACAACCCACCCATGCTACCTCAGATATGTACTGGGCTGGCGATCGACTGGGATCAATTCGGGTTAAAGGGGCCTATGCCTTTAATGATCTGATGAAACAGAATAGTTTAATTGCTTTTGGCAGCGATTTTCCGGTTGAAGCTCCTAATCCGCTATTTGGCTTTCATGCCGCTGTAGCTCGCCAGGATGCTAAAAATTTCCCGGCAGGTGGGTATCAAATGGAGAATGCTGTCGACCGTAAATCAGCTCTATTAGCTATGACTCGCTGGGCTGCCTACGCCAATTTTGAAGACCAACTACGAGGATGCATCGCTCCTGGCAAACAAGCTGACTTTGTGGTTCTTGATCAGGATATTATGACTGCTCCGAACCAGAAACTACGGCAGACCAAAGTACGCCAGACCTGGGTCGGTGGCGAGCGGGTTTATTAGGTCTGTTAAGGAATAGAACGCTGATAGGTATGATGATTATGATTTACTAACATCATAATCATCATACCTATCAGCGTTCTATTCCTTCTTCAATATACTTCCAGAACCTGATAAGCCATTTTATTGAACACGACCGAATCGCCGGCCTTTCGCCCTGACAAAGCAATTCCAATTGGCGACGCTGCTGAAACGGCAAAGTAATCCGTTCCGTCGAGTGTCAGTTTACCAGCGCCAATACTGATAAAAAACTTCCCCCGACTTGTCATGATTAGGCTTCCGGGTTGACCAATAGTAAAACTTTTGTCGATGTTAATCTGCTTCAGATCGCGCTCAACCTTCTGAGCTTCGGCTAAAAGCTGGGCATTTCGATCACGCTCAAGTTGGGCCATAGCTCTCCCTGTTTCGTATTTATCGCCCGCGCTGCTTTTCGATTCCGAATTAGCCGCTTCCTGCGCGGCTTCCATTGCCTGCTTTGCGGTACTAACCCGCAGTTGCACATAGACTTCGCACTGTGCAAAAAGGGCAGCCTTTATTTGTTGTTGATTCGACACGTTACTGGTTTCTAGGGCGCGAAGTTAGCTCATCTAAAAATCTAATTTATACAAGCTCATTTTTCACATAATAAAGAGGCATCGTATTGTTCCAGCCTAGTGATTTATGTGAATGCTGGAGAGGTAGTGAATTTATAGCAATTCTGTCAGGTCAATCTTATCTTTATAACCTTTCTGAAAATGCTTTTCATTGATGGAAACGACAGCTACTTCTGCCCTTCCTGTGCCTTTGCATCCGGGCTTGCCCATGTTAGGAAACACATTGGCTTTTCTGCGCAATCCACTAGGTACGTTACATACCCTGCAACGGCAACACGATCGTCTGGTGCACTTACGCATTGGTGGAAGGCATCAGTATTTGGTGCTTCGGCCTGAAGATGTCAAGTATGTGATACAGGAAAATCACCGCAATTACGGGCGTTCGCCAGCCTTTGAAATCCTGAAGATTTTTCTGGGGAATGGGCTATTGACTAGCGATGGTGATTTCTGGCGACGTCAACGGCGATTGGCCCAACCGGCCTTCCACCGGCAACGGTTAGCTGCCTTAACAATGACCATGATTGCCGAAACGGCCAGTTGGATTGATGAACTGGAACAGCATCGAAACAAACAGTCCATTAACATGTCGCAGGCATTTATGGACGTAACGATGCGTATTGTTTGCAAAACACTGTTTAGTTCTGATACAACGGGGAAACTGGACGGTCTCTCAAACGCACTCGATACACTTAATTATCTGGCCAATAAGAAGATGCTCAACCCACTTCGATTTCCTTATAGCTGGCCAACTCCCGATAATATACGCTCCAAACGAGCCCGAGCCCAGGTCGATTCGTTTATTTACGGTGTCATCGATCAACGGCGGCACCATCAGGAAGATAAAGATGATTTATTGGGCATGCTGCTGAGTGCCGAAGATGAAGACACAGGCGAAAAAATGTCAGACCAACAACTACGCGATGAATGTGTAACTCTTTTTTCGGCAGGTCACGAAACGACGGCTGTTTCTATGGCCTGGACAATCTATCTGTTAAGCCAACACCCTGATGTACTAGTTCGACTCCAAACCGAGAGCAGAGAGGTTCTATGCAATGAGCCTATGCCCTCGCCCGACAAGTTTCGGTCATTAACGTACACATTGCAAGTCGTGCAGGAATCGCTACGCTTGTACCCTCCTGCCTGGATTATGAGTCGACGGGCGCACAACCCTGACCACATTGGCCCCTACACGATTCCAGCAGGTGACACAGCCCTGATCTCACCTTATCTATTGCATAGAGACCCAACCAACTGGCCCGATCCTGACCGATTTGACCCTGATCGGTTTGTAGCGGGCGGCCTTAAAGATCAACTCCATTCGTATGCGTATCTACCCTTTGGTGGAGGGCCTCGCTTGTGTATTGGGAATCAGTTCGCCTTGATGGAGATGCAAATCTTATTGGGCATGTTGGCTCGTTCGTTTGATTTTAAATCCGTCGCCAATCAGCGCATTATTCCTAAGCCATTGATCACATTACGACCTAGTCAAGCCATTTACATTAATTTATTGTAAATTTTCTTTTATACTATTTAAAGAATTTTACAGGTAAGCCGTTCCACGTTACCAGCAAAAACCCCTTCTCTCAGCCGGTTAGACTATAAGGAAACGGAAGTCCGTGAAACACACTTGCATCTTTCGTAGGTAGTATTGACTTTGTGCTTCACATACCCAAACTTAGATAGTCCATTGATGTTCTAATTTCAGTTCACTTTAAATGCGACACAATGAGACTACAAATGCACGCCGTTAGATTCACGGCAGATCAGAGCCTGTTAGATTTTATCCAGGCTAAGCTTGATAAGCTAGACACTTTTCATGATCGTATTATCAGCGGAGAAGTGTTCTTAAGACTAGAGGGGGCAGACTCCAATAAAGTCAAAGAGAAAATCATCGAAGTTCGACTAATGATTCCCGGAAAGGAAATCTTCGTTAAAGAACACGATAAAAGCTTCGAAAGCGCCACCGATCGGGTTATGGATGTCCTGAAAGACAAACTCGTCCGATTTAAGCAAAAGCGGAGTGATATCTCCAGCCCGGCTATTACTAAGGCCACATCCGATGTAGAAGATGAAGACGAGGTTTTCGAACCTGACGAGTTATAAAAAGTAAATTAACCAACAGAAAAGCCACTCCGTTTGGAGTGGCTTTTCTGTAAGATGTAGCGCGGGTGAAAACCCGCGTTACATCTTACAAACCGAATGCTGTTTTGACTTTATCAACAAAATCGAGTTTTTCCCAAGTAAACAACTCAACTTCAACTTCTTTCGTATTTCCGTTCGAACCAAAGGTTTTCTTAACGATTTCGTTCTTACGACCCATGTGGCCATATGCAGCCGTTTCGGAGTAAATCGGATTGCGGAGTTTAAGCCGTTGTTCGATAGCATAGGGACGCATATCGAAAATCTCGCTCACTTTTTCAGCGATAACTCCATCATGCAGATCTACCTTAGACGTGCCATATGTATTTACATATAAACCACAAGGCTTGGCTACCCCAATCGCATAAGAAACTTGTACCAGCACCTGATCGCAAAGACCAGCCGCTACCAGGTTTTTAGCGATGTGACGCGTAGCATAGGCTGCCGAACGGTCTACTTTAGAGGGGTCTTTACCCGAGAAAGCTCCACCACCATGGGCGCCTTTACCGCCATAGGTGTCAACGATAATTTTACGACCTGTTAGACCAGTATCGCCGTGAGGGCCACCAATTACAAATTTTCCCGTTGGGTTGATGTAATAGGTAATGTTGTCGGTAAATAAACCGTGTAATTCAGCTTTTTGAGCCGCTTTCACACGTGGAATCACAATATTGATGATATCCTCTTTGATTTTGGCCAGCATCGTCTCATCATCGGCAAAATCGTCGTGCTGTGTTGAAACCACAATCGTATCAATCCGGATAGGCTGATGATCGTCTGAGTATTCAATCGTCACCTGCGACTTGGCATCGGGCCGCAGATAAGGCATAAGCTCGAGTTCGTTGTTCCGAATAACCGACATTTCACGCAGGATAGCATGGGCCAGATCTAGCGGCAATGGCATGTAGTTATCGGTTTCGTTGGTAGCATAACCGAACATCATGCCCTGATCACCAGCTCCTTGTGCGTTTGCTTTTGACTCAAAATCGTTGTTGTCAACCAAACGATCAACGCCCTGGTTAATATCGGCTGACTGGTCGTGTAAAGCCGAGAAAATGCCACACGAGTTAGCCTCAAACATATATTCGCTCTTCGTGTAACCAATTTTACGGATTACCTCGCGCGTGATTTTTTGAACGTCTAAGTAGGTGTCGGTCTTGATTTCACCAGCCAGAACAACCTGACCAGTTGTAACGAGTGTTTCGCAGGCTACTTTGCTGGACGGATCAAACGCCAGAAAATTATCAATCAGTGCGTCAGAAATTTGATCGGCGACTTTATCGGGATGTCCCTCAGAAACAGACTCGGAAGTGAAAAGATAAGGCATTGAATTATCCGTAGACTTGGTTTAAGCCACAAATCTACGAGTTTCTGAGTAGGGGGCAAGACATCAGTATATACCTTCCTTACTATCCGGCTATTTTTCGACGCAATACACTAAAGAAGGCCGACAAAAATGGCCAGAAGGGCATTGTTGCAAACAACTGAATTTCCTCAAAAAAATGAGTTTCTTCGTCTAAAAACTTAAAAACACGGCGAGGGTTTTCAGTATATATGCGGGTAAAAATATCGTCGGCTGGATGCCGATTTTGCTCTAGTACATTCAAGAAAATACTGTCGTAAAGTTTAAATCGTCGCTTAAACCAAGGTATAGTTCGATTTGGCTTACCCGTTGTGGCCAAATTGTTCACAATTTCCTGCAGATAACGTTGCGTTCGGTGAAATGTATAACCTGTTGAGGCTTTGGTAAAACCGCCTGCAGTGCCTATTCTAACGATGTGTTCAGAAGGATTCTCCTGCGTTGGCTCATCGGACATGGGAATAACTCCATACTCGGTTTCGCAGATTTCATAACCTCCTGTTGGTAAAAAACGGTCTATATATTGCTGTAATTCAACATCGTATTCTTCGTCAGCTAGTAAGGCCGAATTGAAAATCGTAAATTCAACCAGAGCTGTTTTTTCATTGAACGGCAATACATATATGAATCGGCAGTCACCCCCTTGCCCAATTCGAAAATCCATGATCTCTGCGCATTTGGAGTCAAAGCAAGGCATTGAGGTTGTAATTACCCAACCTTTAAAATGCTGCAAAAGGTTATGATTCTCTGGCTGATCTAATTTTAGAGCAAACGTGCTGTCAAATACGTAGTCAGCTATGTAGGGTTCGTCGTCAGCAATAACAAAGCCGCCTTGCGGAGTATCTTTGATACGTTGAATCGTTGCCTGTTTGCGCTCAACATTAGGCCATTTAGCCAGTTCTGTGTCTATAAACCCATAGAAGTCAATGCCTCGTAACATTTTATACTGGTAGCCCCGCATATCCAACTCACCGGCATAGGTAGTTCCATGAAAGGAGATTGCGTTCCAGGTACGAAATAAAATCGACTCAAACGGATGCAATAATGCACTGGAGTCAGTAGACTCCGTTTTTTGCTGCTCCCGTTCCCAAAAGCACCATGTTCGATCATTACGATTTTTCTGTTCACGATCCAGAATCAGAATACGTCGATCACGCAATGGAGACTGGAGTAAGTAATAAGCCAGGCTTAAGCCTGCCATCCCTCCTCCAGCAATGATGAAGTCGTATTTTTTCATGCGGCAAAGAAAAAGTCCGGGCCGTTGGTCCGGACTCTTTCTTATAAAATGACGAAGGGACCTAAAATGTTTAGCCTTCGGTAACTTCTTTTACACATTTACATGCTTCTCGGCATGATAACTGGACCGAACTAAGGGTCCTGACTCAACGTACTTCAGCCCACGTTTCAGCCCTTCTTCACGATACATAGCGAATGTATCAGGATGAATCCATTCAATTACTTCGTGGTGCATTTTGGTCGGCTGTAGGTATTGGCCTAAGGTCAGAATATCCAACCCATTAGCGGCCAGATCATCCATTGCCTTAAATACTTCATCATGGGTTTCACCTAAACCAAGCATAATACCCGATTTTGTTCGCTGTCCATATTCTTTAGTACGGCGAATTTGTTCGAGACTACGCTCATACCGAGCCTGTGGACGTACTCGTCGATAAAGTCGTTCTACGGTTTCCATATTATGCGAAACCACTTCCTGACCAGCCGAAATCATTCGCTCGAGTGCCTCCCAATTCCCTTTTGTATCAGGAATAAGGGTTTCTATGGTTGTAGAGGGCGATGCTTCTTTAATGAGTTTCACCGTCTGGTACCAGATTTCGGCACCCCGATCCTTCAGTTCATCGCGATTGACCGACGTTAGTACAGCGTGCTTAACTTTCATCAGCACAATGGCTTCAGCTACACGCCGGGGCTCATCGGTATCATATTCGTTAGGGCGGCCGGTTGCCACGGCACAGAATGTACAGCTTCGTGTGCAAACATTGCCCAGAATCATAAATGTAGCCGTGCCTGCACCCCAACACTCGCCCATATTAGGACAATTGCCACTTTCGCAGATGGTGTGCAGCTTATGCTCGTCTACTAACTTACGAACTTTAGCATATTCAGGGCCGATAGGCAGTTTTACGCGCAGCCAGTCGGGACGTTTCGGGGCTCCCGCCCGGTTGCGTTGTTGTTCAGAGGGTATTACGGGTAGTTCGATCATGTCACCTCAATCCTTTCCAGCAAAATTCGTTTTCATAGCGGAAAGTTCATAATAGTCAAAAGTCGTCAGCCGGTAGTTGTTAGTAATTTTGACCAACAACTGATGACTGACGACTTCTGACTATACTCTATTTCTTACCCCCAAAAAATAACGTAAGATAGGCCGACGTGAAGAAGTTACGATTGCCATCTTCCCGATTACCCGTTGCGCTTTGGTTGGGAATAATGACAACTTTATTGGGGAAAACTTCAGCTAAAAAACCAATTTCAATACCTGTTGTATTGGCCCTGAAAGAACTCAGTTCAAAACTTAAAGCCGCTTTTACGTTCAATCCGACGGTGAGCTTCGACTGATCGAGGCCTTGAAAAAAGCCGCCAGCGCCTACCACTGTTTCGCCAGTGGGCGTCATATAGCCATTCACTTGTGAAGCCGGTACTGTTCGGGACGAGTTGCCATAGGATACTTCCAGATAATAAGGCTTAATGATACCGAGCGAAGGCCCCCCAGCCAATATGCCACTTACGGCAATTCCTTCATCGCTATTGCGCTGAAACAGTTTTACTTCCCGACCGTAGGAAGGGCGCAGGACAAACAGATAATTTTCTTTTCCGCTGATATACCGAGAGCTAATCGAATTGACAGAGGATTGGATCTCTTTCGGATGTTTTACATTGACAAGCTCAACACTAAGATAACTATACTGCGGCATGCCGTACAGTTTATTCGATAATAAACGAGATTGCCGGAAAGCAAAGCCACCGATAATACCCGAATTCGTGTTGGTAGTCAACCCAAATGTTGTTATGGTATGGTAGCTATCCTCTTCGCTGTCGACATTTTGCGCATTAGAAACCTGGCCCGACAAGAGGAGACAGCTTAACGCAAGTCCAAATACTGTGTATAGTGTTCGCATTTCGGTAAAATCCTGAATTAAAGCTACTCATTTTACTGATTATTCACAAAATCAGAGACCACAATTAGCGTAACTACATCGTTCTTTTTATGTTTAGGCTTAAACAGAGTCCGAAGCCATCGCAGGTAGGCGATTTAGGTAACGGCGGCTGCTTATCATTAGCTGTTACCAATGTAAGCAGCGAGATTTGTGATTTACTCTAAACGATATACGTTTTTTTATATGGCAACGATTCACATTGATTACCTGGGTGGCCTACGTACCGATTGTGTACATCTTCAATCGGGTACGCATATTAACACCGATGCTCCTACTGATAACCAGGGCCTGGGTGAAGCGTTCTCACCAACCGACCTGGTGGCTAACGCCCTTGGCTCCTGCATTATTACAACGATGGCCATTTTTGCCCGTCGCGATGGCATCGATTTAACCGGGAGCGAACTCGACGTCACGAAAGTGATGACCACGCAACCTCCCCGTCGTATTGCCCGCATCGAAGTTAACTTAACGCTCCGCGCGAGTCGGGAAGGTGAAGCTTTTTTACCCGACGATGAAACCCGTGCCCGGCTTGAAAAAATTGCCCATACCTGTCCCGTTGCTATTAGCTTACACCCTGATCTTGAGCAAGCCGTGAGTATTCGATGGGAAACAGGAGTGGCGGCCTGATGTATGATATAGGATGTATGATGTATTCCCATTCCCACGCGTTAAATACATCATACATCCTATACCATATATCAAATACCATACATCACCTTATTTCTTTTTCCGTTTTTGTCGCCAATACTTGATATCCGAAGTCAGATTTTCGAGGAAGAACGACGGCCCAACAGATATATAAAAACCGGAATAATTGATCTGACTATCTGGAATATCTTTTTTTAGGATAAATCGGTAGCCAGCCAAAAAATTAATACCAAACCAGTGTAAGGGCCTCAACCAGCGTACCGTTGGGAAATGATAGGCCGCATCTACCCCTACACCAAGCGGCAGAAAAACCCCTCTTGCCACCTCATGCCGATTTGTCTGATCATCATCCAGTTCATAGCGTGAGTGCCCGTAGCCAAATTCAATCGGCAAACTTATTTCGAAAGCTTTCCGGCGATACAGGTAACGCTCATAATACACTGTAGCGATACGCAAATGGCGCGTAACGGATTCGGATGTATTCGGCAATAATCCAGGTTCATCAAGCCTTTGGTTTATGAAATAAAAGCCAGCGCCAGCCTTAAAACTAGCCAATCGACCTCCTCGTAAAGCCGGCCGATCATGCTGAGCCGGAAATAAAAAGCCCGCTCTGACTCCATACATGCTAACCGGCATCCGTCGACCATTATCATTACGTGTATCATTAAAGAAAAAAAAACGCTGGTCGGTTGAAGCTGTAAACGTAAGCGATTTGGGGCGAGCACTCTGTAATGTATCAGGTTTAGTAGCACTCTGTAAGTGAGTAGGCTTATCGATAACCGCGGTTGGCTGGGCCCAAACTGCCGTACCGATATAAAGCCAAAGTAGACAAGGTAAAGTTAGAATCCATCCTAATCGCATAGTTTTCACACAGTTGGTTAGCTAATAACTGTGCCCGGTCACAATGGTTCTGATAAGACCTTTCCTTGTCTATTATATCCACCCACTACAGTCTAGATTTCTGTCGAAAAACTGCTGATAGGCCTCCTCTAAATTAACCATAAGAGCAGGTAAAGTATATACAAAAAGAAGTCTATTCTTTTTATGGGTTATTATAAGTGATAGATAAAATCAAATAGAGCCCACTTAGCAAACTAGCTATTTCTTAGCTAAGTACAAAAATCGAAAAATAACACCCGGTTCCAAACTCGGTCAAAAAATCGTTAATCCTGTGTTAATCTCTTCCTAAGCGACAAAAAAATCTTGCTGTTTTCCTATCCGGGAACGTTCCCGGTAACGCTTGCGTAAAAAAAGTGCGATAAATTATTCTTTATGTCCGGTTTTTTTCAGAATATCATACTAGAATTTTTTCAAAGAATAATAGTACATAATAAAGTCGCATCAAAGAATAATCCACAATTAATCTCATTCTATCTGGCGATTACTCCGCCCTCAGGTGATGTTTTTAATAAGTAGAAACCCTTATATCTGACGCTTTGGCCTACACGAAACAGCTATACACCGTGTCCCATAAGCCCTACTCTGCTTATACCATTGAGGAGCTCGCCCTTGATGACCTGTTCGTGCGTTGGGTGCAACATCCCGACGACGATGAGGTAGCAGCGTATTGGCAAAACTGGCTTTCGCAGAATCCAGACTGTACCGAAACCGTTGAATCAGCCCGCAACCTGATTCAGGAAGCCAGTCAGCCTCGATTGCCAGCTTTATCAACCGACGAGATTTCGTCGGTATGGGGGCGAATCCGGGAATCGCTTCAAACGATGGAAGATCTCCGTCCGCTTCAGCCCGATGTACGGGCAGTTGTTGGGTGGTGGTATTTTATGAGAACGATAGCGGCCTTGATGGGTGTCATGCTTTTGATTGGCTGGGCGCTATGGATGCAGTATGGTCCTAATCAATGCGTATCAACGATTAGTACACCTGCCAACCAGACCCGCTTAATTCGATTACCCGATAATTCAACCATGACCCTGCAACCGAATAGTTCAGTACGGTATGCGCGTCAATGGAACGAAGAAACCCCCAGGGCCGTCTGGCTGAAAGGTGAAGCCGATTTCTCGGTTACACACCGGAATGATACCTCATCGGCCCGATTGTTCCGAGTTCATTTGCCCGATTTTACCATAGAAGCAGTTGGTACCATTTTTCGCGTAAGACAACGCTCCAATGGAACTTATGTAGCCCTGACTTCCGGGAACATGAACTTACTTCTGAAAGAACAGCAATCCATTCAGCTTCAACCTGGCGATTCGATCCAGATAATCGCGGGTTTAGCCAAGTCTTTACCTTAACAATTAACTCTTACTTGAACCTACAATGCAGACAACAATTACCCAACCGCCACGGCGAGCGTGGCTTCCTTTGCTCGGACTAACGGCTCTTGCGCTGGTTAGTCAACCGGCGTTCAGCGCGCCACCCACCCATCGTTCACTTATTGAAAACCCTGCGCAGGAGCGAACTGTAACAGGCCGGGTTCTTTCTGGTGACGACAATCAAGGACTGCCAGGTGTTAGTGTAGCCGTAAAAGGCACTACACGCGGAACAACATCTGATGCAAATGGGGAGTACCGAATTAGCATACCAAGCAATCAGGCTGTGCTTGTTTTCTCTGCCGTAGGATTTGTTACCCAGGAAATTACAGTTGGCAATAAGTCGGCAGTCAACATAACGCTTACGACTGATAACCGATCACTGAATGAGGTCGTTGTCGTTGGATATGGTACGCAGAAAAAGAGTCAGACCACCGGGGCTATTTCGTCAATTACCCCTAAGCAGATTACGGAGCAACCCGTCACTAATATTGGTCAGGCCATGCAGGGCCGGGTAGCTGGTGTAGACGTGGCGCAGTCGGGTAGTAAACCAGGCTCTGTACCCACGATTCGGATTCGGGGACGTCGCTCCTTTAATGCGGGTAACGACCCATTATATGTAGTCGATGGAATTCCATTAGCCAGAGAATACGAAGACATTAACCCGAACGATGTGGCCTCTATGGAAATCCTGAAGGATGCTACTGCAACGGCAATCTATGGGGCCAGAGGTGCTAATGGGGTAGTGCTGGTTACAACAAAACGGGGCAATAAAAACGGCAAAACGACTATCAGCTACGATAACTATGTAGGTTTTACGGATGCCCTTGATAAAGTCCATCTGTTCAGCGGTTCTGAATTTGCCGAGTTTGTCCGGGAAGCTTATCGGACAACGGGCAACTATAAAGACGCTAATGGGAATCCAGTTCCGACGGGTGTAGTCGACGCATACGCCGACTCGAAGGTAGCCGTACTGGGTGGTGACCCGAACGTAGCAGCGGGTATTGCGGCTGGGCGGAATACCGACTGGCAGTCGTTGATTTTAAAACAGGGTGTTCAGCAGAACCACTCGCTCGGTATCCAGGGTGGTAACGAAAAAACACAGTTCTATCTGTCGGCGGGATTTTTCCAGGACAAAGGGATCATGCCTGGCGTAGATTATACTCGCTATTCGCTACGTGCCAATGTCGATCATCAGATCAATAAGGTACTTAAAGTAGGCCTTTCTTCCTACATGATGTATTATCTACGCAATGGCGAGAACCTGAATCCGTATAACTTTACGCTTCAGCAGAACCCTCTTGGTCGGCCTTACGACGATAATGGAAACCTGATTTTCTCTCCAACAAATGACGCCTTGCTCACCAACCCGCTCGCCGAGGTTGTACCGGGGGCCCAGATAGAAGAACGGAAGAAATACCGCATTTTCAACAGCGTTTATGCAGAAGTAAACATTATTGACGGTCTAAAATACCGGGTCAATTTCGGGCCTGATTTTACGATCAACCGATATGGCCGCTTCATTGGCGCTCAGACGAATGCTCGGAAGGGGGGCGACCCGCAAGCTACTAACGCTGCCGCCTTTAACTTTGACTACACGCTGGAAAACTTCATAACGTATAACAAAAAATTTGGTGATCATAATTTCGGTATAACCGCTCTACAATCTATTCAGCGCGACAACTCCGAGTTTAATACCATTAACGTACAGGGTGTTCCCGCCGAAACGCAGTCGTTTTATAACGTAGGTAACGCTAGTTCAGTACTGGGTGTTGGCAGTGGTCTGATTCAGTGGACGATCAACTCGTACATGGGACGTATCAACTACGACTACAAAGACAAATACTTGGTTACGGCCACGCTGCGCCGAGATGGATCAAGCCGGTTTGGTGAAAATACCAAGTACGGTAACTTCCCAGGTATAGCCTTAGGCTGGAATATCAGTAATGAAGACTTCCTGAAGGGCTCCACATGGGTTGATCTGTTGAAACTACGGGTAAGTCGCGGTTCGGTAGGTAACCAGGGGGTAGCACCCTATCAAACCCAAGGGTTGTTAGGTCGCACTGTCTATGCATTTGGTACGACTCCTGCTTATGGGTATCGGCCAGAAACAATTGGAAACCCCGATTTGCGGTGGGAAACCTCAACTACGACAAACATTGGTGTTGACTTCAGCCTCTGGCGCGGCCGGCTATCGGGTGCTATCGAATTATATCAAACCCGTACCACCGACCTGCTTCTATCTGACTTACTACCTACCTCAATCGGTTTCAATTCTGTAACCCGGAACATTGGAGAAACTCAGAACAAAGGGGTAGAAGTTAGTTTGTCGACAGTGAACGTGAATACGAAGGGCGGCTTTAAGTGGACATCCGACATTGTATTCTCCAAAAATACGGAAGCCATTATCTCCTTGTTCAACGGACCTGTTGATGACGTAGGTAACAAACGCTTTATTGGCAAACCACTGACCGAATTCTATGACTATAAGAAAGCGGGTATCTGGCAGACTAACGAAGCCGATGCCGCTAAGTCTTACCAGAGCGCTGTTGGTCAGATTAAAGTACAGGATACGAATGGTGATGGCAAAATTACGGCTGATGACCGGGTATTTTTAGGGTCCGACATTCCAACCTGGAGTGGTGGTATTACCAACCGGTTCAGCTACAAAGGCTTTGATCTGAACTTCTTCATTTATGCCCGGGTTGGCCAGACCATTCTGAGTGGTTTCCACCGCGATAATAACCAGTTAGCAGGTCGTTATGAGCAGATAAAAGTGGATTACTGGACACCCAACAATCCAACGAATGAGTTCCCCCGACCTAACTCAAGTCAGGAGTTCCCTGTATATAATTCGGCCATTATCTACTTCGATGGTTCGTTTGTGAAGGTTCGGAATATCAACTTTGGCTATACATTCCCGGCAAGTGTTGCCTCAAAACTCCATTTGCAATCACTGCGACTATTCACCAGCATTCAGCAGCCATTCATCTTCTCCTCCTACCGGTCGAAGTATAACGGCGTTGACCCTGAAACCAGCGATGGTACGGTCAGTAATGGTGTTACGCCCGCTACCCGGGTTACAACCTTTGGTTTGAACGTCAAATTCTAAGCGCATAACCGTACGTGATGTGCTTATAAATACCTTAAGATTCTAAAAACATGAAATCAAAATTTTCACATAAATCATTTCGCGTCCTGGCTCTTGCCGTTATCCTACTTAGTGGGCAGGCGTGTAAGGATATACTGAAGGAAACGGTTGTTTCTAATATCGGGAACGATTACATCAAGACCCCTAAAGGGTTTGAAGATGCCAGTAAGGCGGCCTACTCCTCGTTGCGGAATTTCTATGCATCGGAACGCGGATTGACTATGACCGAATTTGGTACGGATCTTTACCAGGCCGGAGCGGATGGAAGCTATAAAGGGTTTCATTTCTATGATACCCAGATGAATAGCTTCGTTGACATCATCCAGCAAGTGTGGGAAGAACTGTACAGAGGCATTAATACCTGCAATGCAGTTATTGAGCGTGCTCCGGCCGCTACCGTTTCGGATGCCACCAAAAAACTTCGGGTAGCCGAGATGAAGTTTCTGCGAGCACACTATTACTTTATTCTGGTACAACAGTTCGGTGGAGTCGACTTGCGATTAACAGAAACGATACTGCCTACGAAAAAAACCAGCCGGGCAACAGAGACCGACATTTATAAATCTATCACGAGTGACCTGGAATCGGCACTGGCCGATCTGCCTACTGTTAAAGCGTCTTCGCAGGGAGCAAGTGATTATGGGCGAGCTACCAAATCGGCTGCCGAACATTTGCTGGCTCGGGTGTACCTGACCAAAGCCACTTCGTCGGCCAAAGCTGCTGATGATTACTCCAAAGCGGCAACCTATGCGCAGAATGTAATCAGCAACTATAGCCTGAAGCTATTGCCTGACTTTGCGAGTGTGTTTGCTCAGGGAAGTGGCGAAATTAACGATGAGGTTATTTTCTCGGTTCAATACACAACAGACCCGCTGACTAATATGAACACGGCCAACACCAATAATGGTGATGGAAACAAGCTGCACTTGTACTTCGGGATGCAGTACGATGTGCAGCCTGGTATGAAACGCGACATTGCCAACGACCGGCCTTTCAAACGGCTTCGTCCAACAACCTATCTGCTTGAAACCGTTTTCAAAGATCGGGTGAATGACTCCCGCTATAAGAAAACATTCAAGGATACGTGGTTGAGCAATAACCCCGGTACGAATCTGAATACGTCTTTCGACAACAGTAAGGCTAAGATGACACTTAAGGCGGGCGATACGGCTATTTATATTCCAGGTGTTGAGTGGACAGTAGCGCAGCGGGCTGCTAAACCTTATCAGGTTTTAGTGCCAAGTGCGTATACAGCAGCGCTATTCCCAACCCTGCAAAAATTCCTCGATCCCACTCGTCCTGATCTGACCTACGAACAAGGTAGCCGCGATTATCTGGCATTCCGCCTGGCCGAGACTTACCTGATTTTAGCTGAAGCGCAATTCAAGTCGGGCAAAACGACTGAAGCGACTGCCGCGATTAACGCCGTCCGCCGTCGGGCTGCCTGGCCAGGGAAAGAATCAGCCATGGAAATAATACCTACTCAATTAGACATGGAAATGATCATGCAGGAACGCGCACGTGAACTGGCTGGAGAGCAGATGCGTTGGTTTGACCTAAAACGTTGGGGTAACCTGGTTGAACGGGTTAAGTTATATAACCCTGATGGCGCTGCCAACGTAAAAGAAACCCACAATTTGCGTCCAATTCCGCAAACCCAGATTGACCGAACCGAGAATGCAGGATTCGCTCAGAATCCAGGTTTCTAAAGATTAACGAATAAAAAGGGTGATTAATAAATGGCGAAAGCAACCGTTTCTTGATCACCCTTTTTTAGTAGTAGAATAGAATTGGGCAACGCTTATTTCTACGAGTCTTTGATTTTACGTTTAAGCAGTCAATAATCATTACAACAACCTGAATAGATTAATAGCCCCTTATTATGCACGAGATCGAAAACAGACGACAGTTTCTATCAAAAGCTGGTTTATCGGCGTTAGCCATGTTCGCTGGCGTTGACAGCCTATTGGCTCGACCAACCCTTTCTGGTGGGCAGGCACTAGCAAAAGTACCTGGCCTCAAAATCGCTTACTCCGCCATTACCTGGGGCGGCAATGATGCACAAGCGATTTCCGATCTGGCTTCTCTGGGTTATCATGGAATCCAGCTTCGAGCTAATGCCTTTGGCCCTTATAAAGCCAAACCGTCTGAATTGAAAGCATTGCTCGAACAAAATCACCTGGCGTTGGCTATGTTCTCAAGTGGGAATGTAGAGATCGACCCGGCTAAAGAGCAGAGTACGATTGACATGCACGTGGCCCATGCGAGTTTTGTTAAAGCACTTGGCGGCTCGGCCATTCAATTAACGAACTCAGCTCGCCCAAAAGACCGACTTCCAACAACCGAAGAATTGAAACGGCTGGCAACCGTCATGAATGAGATTGGCAAACAAACAGCCGATTTGGGTATTCAGGCAACTTATCATAATCACATGCACCAACTAGGCGAAACGCCTGAAGAGGTGGAGATGATTGTACAGGCAATGAATCCGAAGTACGTGAAATTAGAGCTCGACATTGCTCACTACAAACAAGGTGGTGGCCAACCTGAAAAGGCAGTCAAGCAATACAAAGACATTATTTATGCCTTGCATTTAAAAGACACAATGTCTCCCTTACCCGACAAACCGGGCGATCCTAAAGCCTACAAATTCGTTGAACTGGGTCGAGGCAATGTAAATATTCCGGCGGTGTTTAAAGCCCTGGACGAAATTAAGTTTAAAGGCTGGGGTATTGTTGAACTAGATGGTGTACCCGAAAAAGACAAAACACCTATCCAGTGCGCTCAAATCAATAAAGACTATATTACCAAAACCTTAAATCAGCCGTTGTGAATGGCCGAATGAATGACAAAGTGAATAGTTTTGCGAAATGCCTACTGGCTATTGTAGTACACGTTATTCATGATACAACCAATCACCTAAAAAAAATGAAATACTTTATTTTAACAGGATTACTCCTCGTAACAGGTTTACTCGGCAAAGCTCAACAGGCTCCTAATACGCTCACAGCACAGGAGAAAAAAGATGGCTGGAAATTGCTGTTCGATGGCAAAACCACCAATGGGTGGCGAGGGGCTTACAAAGATAAATTTCCCGCAAAAGGTTGGGACGTTACCGATGGCATGCTGACCATCCAACAATCGAATGGGTCTGAATCTGAAAGCTTCGGTGATATTGTTACCGATGGCGAATACAGCGATTTCGACCTTGTCTTTGACTTTAAATTAACGGAAGGCGCTAATAGTGGCGTTAAATATTTTGTGGCCGAACAAAGCCCGAAACCAAAAGGATCAGCTTTTGGCCTGGAGTTTCAGGTATTGGACGATGATAAACATCCTGATGCCAAACTCGGTCGGAACGGGAACCGCACGGTAGGTTCGTTGTACGATCTGATTCCGGCAAGTGGTAAAAAAGCCAATCCAATTGGCGAGTGGAATACAGGCCGCGTCATTTCGAAAGGCAAGCACGTTGAACACTGGCTCAATGGCAAAAAAGTCGTTGAGTACGAACGCGGTAGCGAACAGTTCCGCGAATTGGTTGCCATTAGTAAGTATAAAGCTCCCGATTACAATGCCAATGGCCGTTTTGGCGAAGCGCCTAAAGGCCATATCCTGCTTCAGGATCACGGCAATCGGGTATACTTCCGAAATATGAAGATTAAAACGCTCTAAGCAGCTTCTGAACTAATAGCCTTTTTATCATCGTCTATAGTATCTTTTAAAAACACGTTAACTTCTATGGAAAATCGCCGTGAGTTTATAAAAAAATCGGCTTTAGCTGGTCTGGGGATGAGTTTCTCGGCTAGTAGCTACGCCCGAATCATTGGCTCAAACGACCGCGTTCGTGTAGGTATCATTGGTTTCTCGGATCGTTTCCGGCAATCGCTGGCCCCTGCTTTTGCCGAACACGCTAAAGCCCAAAATTTTGCCTTCGTAGGCGTTTCTGATCTATGGAATCGCCGTCGTGATGAAGCCAATGAGTACTTAAAGGGAAAAGGTCTGAACGACAGCACCTTTTTCAAGGCTCGTAATAACGATGAACTCCTTGATCGTAAGGATGTCGATGCCGTTATTATCAGCACCGCCGATTTCCAACATGCGTTACATTGTACAGCCGCTGTGGAATCGGGCCGGGATGTGTATTGCGAAAAGCCATTTGCTGAATCACTCGACGATGCCCGCAGAGCGGTTAAAGCAGTAGAAGCGTCGAAAAAAAATTGTACAGGTTGGTTCACAACGTCGCTCAGCACCAAACTATCATTCTGCTAACGACTTTATCAGATCAGGTAAATTTGGCGATATTACGATGGTTGAAATGACCTGGAACGTTAATCAGCCTGGTCGCTGGCGTCGGCCTAAGTTAGTATCTGAAATTCGGAAAGAAGATACTGACTGGGATCGCTACCAACTCAATCGCCCCAAAACAGCCTGGGACCCACGTAAATATTTGGAGTTCCGGTTGTTCTATCCGTACTCGTCAGGTATTCCTGGTCAGTGGATGTCGCACCAGATTGATACCGTACACTGGTTCAGCGGTTTAGACCATCCTCGTTCGGTAGTGGCCAATGGCGGCATTTATAGCTGGAAAGATGGCCGCGTCAATGCAGATACGTTTACGGCTGTCTTTGATTACGGCCCAGACAATGATAAAACCAAGGGTTTCCAGGTGTTGTACTCCTCTCGGATGAACAACGAAGCTGGTGGTGTAAAAGAATACTACTTCTCGAACGGTGGTATGATTAACCTCGACACGAACAAGATTTCTCCCGAGGGTGGTCTGGAAGCGAAATATGCCAAAGATATGAACATGCAGGCAAACCTACTGCCAACCATGTCACTTGGCGAAGCCGCTAAAATGGAAACATCGGCTAATACCGGTGGCGACCCAATGACCTCACTACACATGCTGAACTGGATGGAATGTATCCGTAGTCGGAAAGAGACAAATGCACCAGCTCGGGTGGGCTTTAATCACTCAGTTGCCAACATCATGGCTACCACGGCTCTGCATACCGGCAAGCGCGTAACCTGGGATTCAACCAAGCAGGACATGGTGATAAGCTAGTTTTTTATGTATGATGTAGGATATATGATGTCTTTTCACTGCATATATCCTACATCATACATCATTTCAACAGTGCTGCGCCGATCTGGCAACTGAGGCACTTTTTTACGGAACAAAACTCATTATAGAGTTCAATGGCCGCCTGTGAATCGAAAGCCGTGCGAATACCTAGTCCAAGGGTGTCCCAGTTTTCGGTCAGGTGGTTTTTTTCTGCCGAAAGCTTCTCCAACAATTCAATCGCCCAATCAATATACGCTGGCTGATCCCGATGATGGGCATACGCAGCCAACAAGGGTACTGCTGTATTAATTACAATATTCTCGGCTGAGGTTAATCCTAAAGTAGGAGCCCCTTTGTCTGTTTCTTTCCCAAAACGATAGTGCGCCAGCCAGTAATCAGACGGTATTATCTGTAAGGCTTTAAGCAATCGTTCAACATCGGGTGTAGCTACAAAAAGCGAAAATAAACTGGCATGGTGCGTTACCAAACGAGCGAACTGGGCCAATCGTAGCGTAGGAAAATTAGCTGGCCGCAGCCTCCCCCACTTCCATATATGAGCTAGCATTTCCTTATCAGCTAGCGCATATTTGGCGGCCATAAATCGGTATTCGCGCTGAAGCATTTTCGTGTATTCATCCGGTTCATCAACCTCCAATAATCCAGCCACCCCAAACAACATTGCCTCAACTTGTGGCAGTACGTCCCTGTGTTTCAGTATTGCCTTTAAAGGGACAGTACGGCTGAGTTGCGCCATCGGGTCAGCATTGATTTTGAACCCCATGTTTATGGCCAACAGTCGATAGGCTGTTTCCTCCCAATCGCCACCTGTTTGCTCAACTATGTGCTGAACGTCTGAGGCTTTACGCTCCAGTCGTTGCATCATAGCCTTATCTAGCATAGATGTGATGTGTAAAGGCGTTACGTTACGAAACTGCCCGGCACATGGAATAGCCTCTACCGAACTACTTAACAACGTATATCGATCCAGCAAGGTCGGATCGATGAGGGGCTGGAGTTCAAGGGTGGGTAGTGGAGTACCATTAGCACGATCGACCTGAGCGCCATTGGCTACCCGGTCATCTTGCCAGACGACATGTAGGATAACATTATCGTAGGCACGATCGTATTGATGACGATGCACAAGCCAATCCGATGTTCGGGTATGCATTTCAACAGTACCCACCCACTCTACGTCATTGATTAATAATCGGGCATTGGTAAAATCTGGCCCCGCGTTATTGTTCCGAAACCCAGGATGGAGAACCTGAATAAATTCGCCGTCGGTAGTTATCAGTCTATTTTTAGTAAAATACTGGAACTGCCAAATAAAATAAAGGAAAATTTCGGGCACAGGTCAATAGCTAATTAGTAGTAAATAGATCTCCATTGAAACGCCAAGAGAAGCTCAATGTAAACATATTTATTTAACTAATATACCTACTAACAAACAACAGTTTAATTCTTGATGATATCATCTAAATACCCGGCCATTTCTTTCTGTAAACTACTGGCTTCAACTCGTGCCTTATCGGCAAAATCCAATCCGCTAGATGCATATAAAATACTTCTCGACGCATTCACTAACAGACCACCGGCAGCGGTTAAACCTCGCCGGGAAACTTCTTCAAGGCTCCCTCCCTGGGCACCTACACCAGGTACAAGCAGAAAATTATCAGGAGCGAGTTCTCGAATACGGCTTAATTCATTTGCTTGAGTAGCTCCAACAACAAACATTAGTTTATCTGCCCCGGCCCAGCTATGGGCAGCTTCCATTACTAGTTCAAATAGCTCCTGATCGCCCACTTGCTGGCGCTGAAAATCGGCACTTCCAGGAT
Source organism: Spirosoma foliorum (assembly GCF_014117325.1). Classification (NCBI taxonomy): domain Bacteria; kingdom Pseudomonadati; phylum Bacteroidota; class Cytophagia; order Cytophagales; family Cytophagaceae; genus Spirosoma; species Spirosoma foliorum. Next base: position 4,906,582 of record NZ_CP059732.1, read on the forward strand.
TGGACGTAAGCGCCAACAGAATGACCCATTTATTTTCATAGGCCAGAAAAGGCAAGACCGAATCGTGACCCATATAAGGGGCTACTGTTACAGAATCAAAAGACAGCCCAGCCGCTGCGGGATCGAAGAAAGTACGGGCATACAAATCTGATGTATTACCGATATCTCCCCGTTTGGCATCAGCAATTGTGAAGCAATCGGCCGGAATATAATCCAGCGTTTTCTTAAGACTTTCCCAACCTCGTGGTCCCTGTGCTTCGTAAAAAGCAATATTGGGTTTATAGGCTACAGTAAACTCGGCAGTAGCATCAATAATTGCTTTGTTGAAGGCAAAAACCGGATCAGGTTCGGTTAGCAGATGATGCGGGAGCTTACGAGGATCGGTATCTAAACCAACACACAAATAAGATTGCTTTTGAAAAATCAGATTACTTAACTCCGAATAAGTCATGCTGAAGTGGGAATCGCGAACGAAAAGATTGTGCTCAAAATTACAACTTACCGTGTCGGTTTCATAAATTTGTCCGTTATAGACCTTCGAAATTAGAAATTCCACTTACTATGCAAGTTCGGCAAACTGCCATTGAGGGCCTGATTGAATTGATTCCACGCGTATTTGAGGATGAACGCGGCCATTTCTTCGAGTCTTACAATAAACCCCTTTTTGTATCGCTGGGCCTGCCTATGGAGTTTGTGCAGGACAATCAGTCTTTCTCTGTAAAAGGCGTTCTGCGTGGGTTACACATGCAAAATGCACCCTTCGCTCAGGGAAAATTAGTTCGGGTAATTACAGGCCAGGTCCTGGATGTTGCCGTTGATTTACGACCAGACTCGCCAACATTTGGTCAATACGAAACCTTCCTGCTAGACGCCAAACTGGCTAATATGGCCTATATTCCAGAAGGCTTTGCCCACGGCTTTGTAGCGCTGGAAGATAGTGTCTTCAGTTATAAATGCACGAATATTTATAACAAAGCCTCCGAATCAGGTATAATCTGGAATGACCCAGACTTGAATATCAATTGGGGAGTAGAAAATCCTATTGTTTCGGAGAAAGATCAGGAGTTAAAAACCCTACGTGAGGTTTTACCGGAAGCATAGTTTGATGTAAGGTATATGATATAGGGTGTATGATATAGTTAGCAAGAAGAATATATCATACATTCTACATCATATACTTCACATCGCCACTTATTTCTCATACATTTCTTCTAATACCTTCCGACCAACTTTTCGAGCTGACAATGGGTTTTGCCCCGTTACCAATCGTTCGTCGACTTCAATATAAGGTAAAAAGGGAATAAGCCCTTTGCTGTAGAGCGCCTTTCGCTGTTTTAAGGCATCTTCAAGAGAAAACGGGACTTCTTCGTCGAGTCGCACAAGCTTTTCTTCCATATTCGAAAAACCCGTTACTTGCCGATTATCTATTAGAAGCGAGCCATCCGACAAAGTAACATTAAGCAGCGCACTTACACCGTGGCAAACAGCAGCTATCATACCACCACCCTCATAAATCTGCTGGGTTATCCGTTGAAGCGCCTGATTATTCGGAAAATCCCACATGGTACCATGACCGCCCGTGAAATAAACGATCTGGTAATTAGCCGGATCAACATCATCTAGTTTTAGAGAGTCCTCTAGTTTCGAACGAAATGTAGGATCATGCGACCATTTTTCGTTGATCGTATCACGTCGCTCAATACTCTTCTCATCAATTGGTATAGTGCCCCCTGCAGGACTGGCAATATCGTAAGGTAAATTCCGTCCGGCTAACTCATCATAAAAATGGGTTGCCTCACTTAACCACAAGCCTGTCTTATGAGGCTTTGTCGGATAATCCGTATGATTTGTGCAGACAATTAGCGCGCGGTAAATAGGATCCATGAGCAAATAAGCAATGGCAGATTATGGTAACTAACCGACACTTCGGGGCGAAGATAAACGGTTTAAAGTAAAACCATGTATAGGTAGTGACTTACTCTGAATTGGTTAGCAAATCTTTTTACTTTTTGTAGACTCACTTTAGTGCCATCCTGAGACATATATTTCGTATAAGTCTGGATTAGCCAATAAAAATTTGCCTGGGTAAAGTTTTGACCTATTAAATAAATTATCATTTTGTTATATTTGTTGATAAACCGTATTGTACTGATCCTCATGCCAAACTTAACTTACGAATCTCTTCAAGCTGAGTATGCCTGGATGCTTGTATCCGATCAACTTCAGCAACGTAATAATGTCTTAGCTAAAAGTATATCGCACATGGAACGCAATCCCAAGGAGTTGCCCATGGCCAGTCGGTTGATTATCCTTCGTTATCATCTCAAAATGAGCTTACGCCAATTAACACAGTCGGCTCGTCAGCATAAGTCTGAGTCTGTAAATGTTAATCAGCTGGCAGAGCAGTGGCAACATGTTCATCAATTATTCTTCCTACTTCGTCAGATTGATAACGAGCTTGGCCGTGCTACAACAGAAAGTCAGGCGCTACGCTCTTGGATGAAATCGCTCGATGGACGCGTTTATCGTTCATCGTTAGTCCATTTGAACTAAATAGGCATTCTATACAACAGGAAAAGGGTTAATTAACGGGGAGACTGCCGTTAATTAACCCTTTTCCTGTTGTAAAACGAATAGCTTTCTATTTGCCAGAATTTGCTTATCGCTTCCGATTTGAAGGGATATATTGAATTTTCTTTACGCCAACCAGCGCACAGCCTGGTACGCAGGGAGTAGGTGGATCAGTGGCATCTACAGTAGGGCCGTCGATAGTTGAAGCAACCCAGGCAAACTCAGCCCAGGCATTCGGTTGTGCCTTATCCGTAACAGGTTCAAACGCAATTTGCCCAATATTGGCATTAAGCCAATCATCATTTGAACTCAAATCAATTGTATAGATATGATATTTCCCATCATTAATGACCGGAAACTCCATTATTCGATCGCTTGTGCCATAGAGTGTTACATCATCACTTCGGCGCCATTTGAGTCTGAATTTATCGCTTTGGGTATTAAACGCGGCCTTCAAATAAATTTTCGGATTGTTGCGCCCTTTCCAGAAAACAAATGGAGACAAAACTCGCGCATTTGTTGCATCATCAAGCAGCATATGCAATTTCCCCGCAATCGGCCAGCCTGTATCTGTTACATGATAATAAGTCCAGCCTTTTCTTGATGTATCAAAAAGAAAATTAGGGCCTGCAGGCGAGTGGGTTTTGTTATAAACGTAGGAACGAATATCATTTAAATGTCCTAAGATCAACTCGTAATCCCATTCATGAACCAAATTATAGTCAAATATGACCTTATTCGTAGCGGCAATATAGGAAGCTACGGTGCTCGTTTCATCGCCCCCTAAATCAGATCCGAAATACCCTCTTTTAAATTCATAATTACCTGGTGAATATAGGCCAACTCCATAGCCATTATCATTGGTAGATGCCATCCAGGGTTCGGTAGGAAAAACATCACCAAAAAGCATGGTACTAGGAGGCTGTATCCGCTCTAATGAAAGTGAGCCGTTGGTATAGGGGCTTGCGCCATTATAGAGCCACATATTATGATAATCCCCCGTCAAATACACACAGGGAAATTCTTGTTGACGAGCCTCATATTGTGTTTTATCCGATCGAGATAATTCGACTTTTACGTGCACTTTTACGACATTACCATCTAAACGCACCCAGTGCTCTATAGTAGCTTCGCCAGGCTCATTGTTAAAAGCAAATTGCTTAGGTATAGTTTTAGTATGTAGTAAATTATCTTGCTTTTCAACCAATAATACCTGTGCGGGATTAAAATTCACGTCACCAGCCTGAATAGGATTCCAGCCCAGACCGATCCAGGCTGGGTTTCCATTCTGCGAGTAATCGTAAGGCCCTCCATAGAGTCCTATCTGTATTTGCCGACCAAGATCAGTACGCCCGCCAAGGACAGGGTTACTAACCATGTTCTGCGTCTTAACAAGGCCACCATGGTCATTGACAAATGTAAGGTACGTAATAGCACCACCAGCATTTGTGTTAATACCTACTTTAATCTGCGAATTCTCAATCGTCAGCAATCCATCGTTAAAGGCTCCTACGCGCGCCAATGACGACGTACGTGGGCCAGGAGGAGAGTTACGAAGTTGAGCCTTTAGTAGTATTGGTGACCAGAGAAAGGTCATCAAGAATAAAAAACGCCAATGCAAGAACTTACGAAGTGACATGTGGGGCATATAAACCAGCACGATTTGGTATACTAATTTGCTGTTTACAAATAATATGCCAAATGATTTTTGCGCAAATAAATTAACATTTTTCGATATTAGTTAACTATTTATTTAATCGACTCAAATCAGCATCTACAAGTTTGCCAGACTGAATTAACAGCCGATGACGGAACGTAACGCTCTGACCTGCTGGCAATGAGTAATTCAGGGCGGGCGCCTTACCACTGCTCATAACTGAAACTCCTAATGGGTTAGCCGCAAACAAACCATATCCGCGAGCATGCCAATACGTTGGGTAACCTACATTTTTGGCATGGTCAAATAAAACAACAGAAAGGTCTTCTCCGTTAATCGTACCCGTCAGTTTCATCCATTGCGCCCGTGTTCCCCAAACGGCATCGCCCTCTATACCTTCGCTGCTGTGGTATAAACCTGTTACGCCTTTATTATTCAATATAGGTACTTTGGTCTCCACACCTTGCGCATCAGTAAAAACCTCCGGCTTAGTAGAGGGCTGCTCAAGTTGGCGGGCAACACGCAAAGCAATCATTCCTTCTTTATTGTCTTTAAAAACAACCTCTTTATCGGTCGCTTTCAGAGTTGTAATTCGTTCAATCGTGCGATTAGCTGCGGTAGCCAGAAATTCATAGGTGGTTGTTTCCTGAAGCATTGCTTTTCCATCTTTATCGAGCCAATCGGCTGTCACGACCAAGGTCGCTTTTCCTTTCCCACTTTTCATGGACTTTACGCCAGTATGAACGATCGTACCAAATGGACCTTTATGTTCGGGACCAACCTGAATAGAGTTATTCCAGAAATCGTGGCCATTCACATCACCATAGTTGAACCACATACCCACATGGTGCGGGTGATCGATGCGTTCATCGGGCCGAGGGTCAAGTGGCCAGCCTCGCGTAATAAAGTTTCCTCCTGCCGACACAATGGGATACAGAACTGGCTTTTTCAACACTGTCGGTCCTGGATAAATGTAGGCGGTAAATGGCTTTCCATCGACTGTTACAGAAATACGTTTCTGGGCTTCGTCGTGAGTCAGTTGAATCTGATTCGATTGGGCTCGGCTGGCAAGGATCGTACTGAAAAGGAAGAACGCAATGAAATAGTAACGCATCAGCTAATTAGTTAGTCAAAAGTAGGAATCGAAAGGATAAAGGAAACGCAAACAAATCGCCCCAAACTAAGAAGCTGGGGCGATTTGTTTGCTACTGAATACAAAGATATAAAGCTGCTTAATTACCTAATAAAATTTTATTCGTTACGTCCTGGTCAATTGTGATATACCCTGGATAATTCACCTGCTTACCCAGCAAATCCAACGTTGGTTTAATCTTAATTGTCAGTTTAGAAGGCTGGGTTCCGGTTGCACCCGATAGGTTTTGTACCAATTGCGTAAAAGCATCACGCGTCTTGCTGTCTGTAAGCAACTGATAGGCATTGGTGTTCAACTGGACCGGAACGCGCGTACGACCACCGCCGGGTTGCACCTCGATACGCTGATTCAAAAAACCATTGAACAACTCCTGTCCGGCCAATAGAATCCGGTATTCCAGTTGATTGATTCCAGCCAGTTTATTGGTTGGGTTGGTGATATCAATATTCAGACGGGCGTTCAGCGGTACATTACGTGTTAACAACCCAGTTGCTAATCGTGGAAACTGAGCCGGATTAATATCCTCCACTTTGCGTAGTTGTCGAACATCGATGCCTGCTAAATAGATGCTATCGGCAGACGCAATCGTATAACGGCAAGCGCCAAGCGTTTTGGCCTGAGAAATCTGGTTATTGACACTGCATTGGCTGAACAATAAGGGCAATGCTGCCAGTAGTATAACAAGTGCTTTTTTCATAGTTGACTTTAGTCCTTTTTGTATAAACGTTCGACAGTACGAAAAGGGTTTGGTTTAATTGTTTTTAACGAATACCATTTGTGTCCGGTCGGCTTTGGCTACCTTCTTCCGGAAATCAACCCACTCGGCATAAGCAGTTGCCGGAAATTTTCCACCATGCATAGTTATATGACGGACATACGTGATCTGGTCACCGTTAATTGTTAACTCTGCTGTATATCGCCCAAATTTAGATTCTATCGCTACGGGAGCTAGTTTAAATTCAGGGGTATAGCCTTGAGGAAGCTGGTAGGAAATGGTGTCACTATCGTCAAAATCGTAGTTCGTCCCTAAATCAACAGGTGTTTTGCGCGCTTGCGTTAGTGGCGTTGCAGGCAGAAGAGCCGACATCAGGTTAAGCGGCAGAAACAGCCGACTACCGCTGATCGTTGCCCACTGACGAACATCTAGCGCAAGGTTCTCGGTGACTGCCGGAATAATTCCGGGCTCTTCTTTATAGCCAAACGTGTTCAATTCAAAAGCAGGAATACGAATGCGTTTGAGTAACCAACTACGCTGGTCATCGCGATTAAGGTGATGAAGTGCGTCGACATAAGCATCTTGCTGGAGGCCCGTATAGCGGGTTCGAACATCGGCAGTGGCATCGCCCTGTTCAGTAACCTTGACCCTAATCTGCCGTTGCTGCCGATTATCTGCTGATTTATAAACAGGCGTTTTTATTAATCGACTACCGTCAGGCATAATAAGTAGGGCGTGTCGATTACCCGTAAAATCGCTAACATAGCCTGCTGGACTGTTTCCGCTTGTGCACTCCAGAAAAAGCGTGTCACGCCCGTCAGGTACACACAGAATAACATGATTAAACTGGAAGCTTGGAAAATCGACTAAGGCATCTGGTTCATCGTCTCCAGCCCGAACCAGCGCTGGATAAGCCGTAACTCCAACTGCTTTTAACAACGCCTTGGTATAATTGGTTAGCGCTTTGCAATCACCGTATTTACTGGCGGCTACCTTATCGGCTTCAATGGTTTGCCAGCCGCCAATACCTAGCTGAACACTAACGTAACGGGTATGATCCTGTAAAAACTTATATAGTTTCTGTACTTTTCCACGTGTAGTTGATTCTGTTTTCGTCAACTCGAGTACTCGTTGCCGTAAATCATCAGGAATGAGGTCACGACCTTCATTAAGCGTGTGGTAAAATTTCCCTAAATCATTCCAGGTCGTTACTTTCCCTTTGTAACTCTGCACCTCAAAATCCGTAGGAGCTGTATAAACAATCGGCACCTGCTCCCGCGCAGGAGGTGACAAAGGTTCAAATTCAAGAGCCGATTGATTGGCCAACGTCCAGGTATAGGTTTTCCCACCATCGGGCGACGACGTAACGACTCCGGGTGTTGGGAGATTCATTTCTTTATAGCGCAACGCCATCGTTGGCGGCAATGTTACTGTATACGTCGCCTGTTCAACAGACAAGTGTTGCCCGGATTGTGGTACCCAGGTTGGGTAAAACATCAGGTTCCGCTCAGTCGTCTCGACCAGAAATTCTACCGTATACGGATAGCTTGGCTGCTTCGGGAAAGCCGCGGCTTTCATCCGCTGATCATCGAAAAGATTATAATCGGAATAGGTACTGTAATCGCTAATGTCGGCTTTCTTTAGCTTCTTAATCAGCTTCCCGTCTGCGTCATAAAGCGCCCCTTCCATATTGGTTATTTTCGAAAGCTTATCATAACCTACCACTTTCGTTGCCTGCTTATCGCCTTCTTTATCCAGCACAGTAACCACCGTATATTCCCGTTGAGCAGCTTCTCCTGGTGATTTTACAGCGAATACCGTTTCGTGCCGACGAACCACCGCGTGCGCATTTTCTTTTAATGTGGCAGGAATAGACGCTGCTTTATAATCGATTTGTGCCCAAGCCGTCTGGCTTATTAGCAGCACTACCAGAAAAAAGTTCTTCATACCTATTTTTTATCCGCAATTACTCCCCGTTTCAAAACAACCTGCTCAGCATGCTTCGCTACAATTCGACTGAACAGTTCCCGTAACGGCCCGTATTCGCCAGCGTAGAACATCGGTTTGCGTAATAGAATCCGACTGATAACCTGGAGCTTGTTGCCGTCGTTTACAGAAACCTGATAAATAAATCGACCGCCATTTTCGGGTAACACCATAGAAACAGGTTTGGGCATTTCTTCGACTGTAAATCCCTGGGGCAATGTATAGGTGGCGATGAAGGTCTCTTCGCTCTGCACGCCAAAATCGACCGGATAAACCCGTTCTGGCTCTTTAAACGGATTAATAGTATGCGCCTGCGTAATCATAGGTCGGAAATAAAGGCGATCTCCAGCCCGGCCGCAGGCTTCCGGAATAGTTAATGTATAGTCTTCGTTGAAGGCACTGCTTTTAACTTCGGTTCCCGAAAATTCAGCCTTTTCAATTTGCCAGGCAGGCTGCTTTTTTCGAATACCATCCAGGTACTTCGTTTTCCCGTCAGTCGTAAACGATTTTCGAGCGCTTAGGGCATCGTACCCGCCATGCGAATGCCGAATTGTTCCGGATAACTCGCCGTCCTCATCCAGTGTAAATGTTCCTGTATAGGCTTCAATATCACGCTCTACCGGAACGAGGGACACAAAACGGGCTTTTTTCGAATCTACGAGTCGACCTGTCTGGTTCAGGCTATGGAGGGGCAACATACCTGGCACCAGAAAATCATCGGTTGCATCCAAAAGCACATCTTTTCCGCCAACCCAAACCTGCGCTACCACGTAGTTGAATTTCTTGATCAATGCATAAGCCTCATTGATACGCCCGTGGTCTCGGGTACTCAAAATCACCGGATTGGCGTCAATATCCATCTCCCTGAGTAGCGCAACGAGCATCAGATTAATGTCAGCCGCGTCGCCTTTTTTATTCTCAAATACTCTCCTTAAATCCTGTGAGGCTACCAATCCGGCCTCATTATTCCACTTGATATTTTTCTGAATGAACTCATACGCAGCCGTAATTCGCCCGAGTGTATCGGCATGCTGACTTAGCAATGTTTTGGCCGTTTCTCGAAGAAAACCAGCTCGTTTAATCTGACCACCAAAATCGGGATGCTCCAGTAGAGTACGATCTAGATCAGGCCAATCGACCGAGAAGTCCTGCGTTCGTTGTCCTGGCCGTTGATATCTGGCTAATTCAAAGTCAATTTTGGCCAGATAATCTTCATCGTTAATTACATAAGCCTCGTCGCGAAAGGCTGGAATATCTTTCATCGCAAACCGATAAGCAGATGCAGAAGCCCCATTCTCACCCGCAAACAAATCAACACTGGTCTTTTTATGTTCATTAACCAACATTAACAAGTAGCCACTCTGGAGCATCTTGTAATAAAAGTAATCGGGAATAGTAATCCGGTATTCGCTCCACTTGACGGGTATGTCCTGCTGGAATCGCCACGTACGCGGATTGTAATTCACGCTAAAAGGCGTATGACGCGTGTATCGGTATTCAATAATAGATCCTTCATGAACATTGGGAAGCGTGTATTTCTCCATCCAATACTCAGTAGACGCTTTCTCGGTAAAATGACCAGATTTGCTTAACGGATCAATCGAGATGTCTCCGTTGGCCTTATTATAGGTATAACCTTCAAAATTAGAGATAAACTCATGTTGACCAGAGGTACCTCGGCGAGTAGTGAGTTGAAGTGTAGCTCGGCCATAGGCGGATTTCTTACAGATTTTTGTCCGAACGTGGTGGGTAACGGTAAGCCATATATTACCAGACTCTGCTTCAAACGATGCTTCGCCATAATCATACAAGACTACGGCTTCAGCGGTCGAATCGGCAGTTGCGTTAACAAATTGATCTGGAGTTACGACTCCGAATTTGATCTTTGGAGCTGGATCAGCGAGTTTCTGGGCGAAAGCCAGCGTTAGGCCAGCAAGAAAAAATACAATGGTCAGCACCGAAAAACGGTAGCCAGGCTGGAGGGAGAACATGAGTGGTGGGAGAGATAAGTAAGCGTTAGTGAATAGTTATTTTTTTTCGGATATCCTCTGTTTGAGTACAACTGACTCTTTGTGTTTAGCAACAATCTGGATAAACAATTCTCGCAACGCAGGGTACTCGTTAGGATTATATATTGGCTTACGTAAGATAAAGCGACTGTTTACGCGCAGTTGATTTGTATCGATTGATACCTGATACAAGAATCGACCACTATTTCCGGGCAGTGCTATTGATACCGGTTTAGGTAGGGCTTCAACTTGAAAATCGTTCGGTAACACATAGGTTGCCGTAAAGGCTTGGTCAATAGGGGTTGTAAAATCAATAGGATATCGCCGAAAAGACTCTTTGAATGGGTTTTCCTGATAGGCTTCGGTTAACATCGGTTTAAAATAAAGACGATCCCCAGCCTTAGTGCAGGCATCTGAAATTATAAGTTTATAATTGACTCCGAAACTCTCCTCTGATTGATTTGTATCTGTAAACTTTACATCCTCTACCTGCCAGTCATTATGAACTTTATGAATTGCTTCTACATAGTTGGCCTGCCCAGCACTGGCTACTAATTTATAATTTATCCAGGCGCCATAACCACCATATGAGTTAGACATTGTACCCATTAGCTCGCCAGATTCATTAAGTGTAAATTGGCCTGTAGTAACTTCACTTAGTCGCTCTGTAGGAACCAATGATACAAATCGACTATTAGGAGGATTGATTAATCGACCTACCCCATTAAGACAATGAAAAGGTAACATTCCAGGCTTTATATATGGGTCCGTCGCATCTAACAATATCTCTTTCCCATCTAGTTGAACCAAGGCAATCACGCAATTAAATTTCCTAAACAATGCATGCTCTTCTACAATTGAGCCATGTAAACGAGTACTTAAAATGACGGGATAAGCCTCTATGTTAGCAGCTCGCAACAGGGCTATAAGGAATAAATTAATATCACCTGTATCTCCTTTTTTACTTGTTAAAAGTTGTTTTGCATCAAGACCCCAGATAGAGAATTCTTGATTCCAGGTCATGGTGTGTCGTACAAAATTATAAACCAATATAGCACGACTAAGCATATCTCCCTGGCTCGGGAATAGCCTCTCGGCCTGTTTTCTTAACCAGTTAGAAGGAGTAAGTCGATCACTGAAATCTATGTTAGTTTGTAGTCGTTTGTCGATCCCTTCCCAACTATACGCAAACTCTACATTAGCTACATTATTCAAATAATTAGGAGGTTCAAAATCAATTTTTGATATATAGTCGTCTTCATTGGAGGTATAACTTTCATGTTGAAACGCAGGCACATTCTTAATTGCACAGAAATGCTCTTCGGCATCACTTTGTCTTTGCCCCGGAATAAGACTGATTTTCACCGCCTTTGCTTCATCGATAGTCAATTTTAAAGAACCACTCAACAGCAATTTGTATGAATTACCCGGAAGAACAATTCGATATTGACTCCAATCAACGGGTATATCACGCTGAAACCGCCATGTTCGTGGATTACGATCTATATTGTAAGGTGTTCGGAGTGTGTATTTATAGTCAATAATTGACCCTTCTCGAACATTAGGCATCGTAAATTTTTCAATCCAATACGATTCTGTTGCCTTTTCAGTAAAGTGAGCTGATTTTATATCCAACTGGTCAGTTAATACATGCCCATCAACCAGATTATACGTATACCCTTCCAGTTCATCCATTTTTTCGTTTAGCGTTCCAACTCCCCGGCGAACAGGAAGTTGTACAGTTGCCCGACCATAGGCTGATTTTCGACGGATAAGGATACGGATATAATGTGAAAAAATGATCCAGCTTGCATCGACATTAACTTTAAAGGAAACATCACCTGCTTCATACAGCACCACAGCCTCAGCAGTGGAATCAGCAGAACGATTAATAAATTGATCAGGAGTTAATTTACCGAATTTGATGTCAGGTGGTGCATCAACGGGTTTCTGAGCAAGACCAAAACCACTCCAAAGCAGAAAACAGGCCGTAGTGAACACGGCCAATCGGTGGCAGGACAGGAAACTGAACATCAATGGTGGGTAAATTAAATTTTAATTAACGCGGCAAGATAATCGTTTCGTCAGATACCGCCAACGCCCAAAATGCAACATAGGATGTTATCTGCTATACGGTATTATTCCCACGAAAACTTCAGCAAAGACACGCCCTGACGAGGCAACTCCATTGTCAGATTTACAGCACCATCTTTCACCGTAATCCATTCGGGCGATGTGAGTAGTTGCAGTTGGCCTGCCTTTTCCAATTCAGCAATTTGTTCGGACGTTGGCGTTTTAGGGGAGCCCATCTTTTTCCAGGCTTCGTAGGAATTACTAAACTGCTTGTCGATCCGGTAATGTTGCAGCAGAACTTTGGCCCCCGGAATGCCTTTTACCTGCACAGTAACGGGGGCATCTGGCGCAGGTAAATTATCATCATGATAATTCCAGACCATAACCGAAGCCGTTTTCGAATCTTTCGTTGCAAAAGCATTGATATCATCTTCAGCCCGAACACTCTGATCCCGAATTCGGGCATAATCGTAGGCAAGGCCGCCTTTCACCGCCACCCGATTGCCCTGCATCATGCCAAACATCCGGAATACATTCAGCACCGGTTTATCGACGCCATTAGTCGCCAGATCGCGAAAACCCCGGAACCAGGCTTGATCTTCAAATTCGAAAGCCCAGGTAACAGCCCCCTCCAGATTAACCCCACGAGCCTGCGCCAGATCATATTTACGAGCAAACGAGGCCGCTGTATAGCTTGAATACATAGTGCCATTTCGATAGGCGTTCTGGGGATGCAAATCCTCCGAACAGGCCGCGCAGCCTTCGGGGTCAGATTCGCCAATGATAATTGGTAGATGTTTCAACGTTGGGTAAGAGGCCACAATTTCAAAGCCTTTGTCGATGTCTCGAAGCTGTGTGCCCATGTTCATCTGCACCGCTCCGTTCACCAGTTTTGGCGCCCCCTTGGCATGAAACGTAATGAAATCAATGGGTGTACCCGTTTTGCCCGTTACGTAGTTTTTGCCACTAACCACGTGATCCATAAAGGCTTTAAAAAACTTAGCCGATACATCCCAATTTGGGCCCGTCACTTCAGGACCGCCTACTTTAGCCGTTGGCAAGGCGCGTTTTACAGCATCGGCCGTGTAATCATAGAGTTTGATGTACTCCTCGGTTGTGCCTTTCCAGTAACTAATGTTGGGCTCATTCCACAACTCCCAATACCAGCTTTCCACTTCTTTCTGGCCATACCGACTTACCGAATGTTTGACCCATTGGTAAACCAGCTCTCCCCATTTCACATAGTCTTTCGGTGGATAGGCCCAGCCGGTATAAATATCATTGTAATTATCTCCGGGCTTCCAGTTGTGCCGATAGGGTTGTGGGTGCGTTGAGAGTGCCTCAGGCATGAAACCAATCTGGGCAATGGGCTTCATACCGCGCTCTATATACGTATCAAAGATTTTATCGACAATCGTCCAATCGTAAACTGGATTTCCTTTTTTGTCTTCGGTATACGCGTTGGTCGACCCCCATTTTAGGGCTGCTTTTCCATCGCCCGTAACCAGCAAGCTATGCGCCCGAACGTTGACTGGCACTTTGCTCAATTGCGAAATTTCGGTAAGCAGCTTCTTACCATCTTTCATGTAAGTGTAGTTCGGTTCGTCGTAGCCAAACCACGCCCAGATAGGTTTAATCGGTCCTTTATCAACAGACAAATCGACCTCGATGGCAACGGGCTTTTGCGGGGTAACTTGTGCCAAACTGGTATTGAGTAACCCAATGCTAAGTAGTGTGGAGAATAATCGAGCAATCTGGTTTTGCTGCATCATGAATTGGGAAAGCCTTATTAAAGTTATAGAACGCAGATTTTTATGATTCTTACGAGCAAGTATGATTTTCAATCTCACAGGAAAAATCATGACAAATCCAGACTGATCATAAGAATCAGCGGGCTATCGTTTCTGATAAACCCGCACATAATCAATCTCGTACCGGCTAGGAAATGAGGTTGTCGATGGGTCGCCCCCATTATCGCCACCAATGGCGAGGTTGACTAGTAGATAATGAGGCTGGCGAAACGGATTTATACTCGTTCCATCTTTATTGATGGTCTCCGAGAGCATGACCGTATTTAACAACGTATCATCCACATAGAGTCGAATGGCAGTCTCATCCCAATCCATACGCCATACGTGGAATTTCTTCGACCAGTCAGGATCGTTAAAAGAAGCCATTGGCTTTTTAGTACTGCGCCATTCAGCGGTGTAGCGTTTACCGGTTGCCCAGGCAACATTGGCCAGTAGCATATTCCGATAATACTCCATAATGTCGATTTCTCCGTTGGCAGGCCACTCGCCTTTCACGCCCAAAGTCCAGAAAGCAGGCCACAAGCCGGACTTGGTTTCAATACGTCCTCGCATCTCAAACCGACCATATTGCCAACTATGCAACCCATTGGTATGCAAGCTGGAAGACGTGTAGTCAATAGTTGGCCTGTTGGTTTGCCAGTTAGAGCTGTTAGCCTGATACGTTGGATTGGGCTTTTGTTCGCGACGCCCTTCAATGATCAGAAAGCCATTTTCGCAGAAGGCATTGTCTGGCTGATACCACTGGATTTCATGATTTCGGACAAAGCCCGTTTCAAATTTCCAGTTCTTCGGATTTGGCGGTCCAGCCGTTTCAAATTCATCAGCCCAAACTAATTTCCAGTCTTTATCTGATTGAGTCGATTGACCAAAGCTGTTGAAACAACCGATTATTAGAAAAGCCCAAAGAAAGGATAAGCGACCCATAAGTAGTTGATTCGTTTTAAACACATAGATCCCGCAACGCCGAACCGCAGAGAACACAGAGTTTTTAATCGAAGCCGTTTAAACTTTTCTTGTTAAAGAAAAATGGGATTGCTTTTTGTCATTCCGACGACAGGAGGAATCTCAAGCCTCCTATTAGCCAAACTTGAGATTCCTCCTGTCGTCGGAATGACAAAAAATGCTTCGATTTCAACAGAAATAAGAAAGTTTAAACACCTTAACTAATAATGATAGAACTCTGTATTCTCTGTGGACATATATATCATTACGCATTCACGCGTTTGCCATCAACCAAGCGCCAGATGTTCAGCGGATTGGCCGCTTTCAGTTCGTCGGGGAGCAGCGCATCGGGGAAGTTCTGATAGCAGACTGGCCGGGCGAAGCGCAAGATAGCATTTGTACCAACCGACGTCGAACGGGAATCGGTTGTAGCCGGATATGGGCCGCCATGTTGCATAGCATGACTGACTTCAACACCCGTTGGAAAACCGTTAATCAACAACCGACCTACTTTCTGTTCCAGAATTTCGAGGAGGTCGGCATACTCCAGCAACTCGGCATCAGTGCCCCATACTGTAGCCGTCAGATGGCCTTCCAGCCCACGTGCTACGGCCAGTAATTGCTCACGGCCAGTTGCTTCGACTAGAACACTGCTTGGTCCAAAGACCTCTTCGGCAAGAACCGGGTTGGCTAGCAAAGCTTCGGCAGAGGTTTTCAGAAGCGTTGGCGTACCATTAGCAAAACTCTCCGTTGAGGTAGCTTGCCCAACGATTTCTACCCCTTCGGCAGCCGTTAATTTATCAATACCTGTTGTAAACGCTTTTTGAATACCCTGCGTGAGCATCGTTGCGGGTTGGCTATTGGTTATACCTTGAGCCGTTGCTTGTATAAACGAGTCGGCCTCTGCCGATTGCTCAACTACAGCCAGACCCGGATTCGTACAGAATTGCCCAACACCCAGGGTAATCGACCCCACAAAGCTCTGAGCCAGTGCACCACCTTTTTCTTTAAGTAATTGAGGAAGAAAGAAAACAGGATTCGTACTACCCATTTCGGCATAGACAGGAATCGGTTCAGGACGGCGGGATGCCGCATCGAACAAGGCTTTCCCACCCCGGAATGAACCCGTAAAACCAATAGCTTTAATAGCCGGATGCTCTACAATAGCCATTCCTACAGCTATCGTTCGTCCCTGCACCAGCGAAAATGTGCCAGTGGGTAATCCACAGGCAACAACGGCCCGACTAATGGCATCGCCAACCAGTTGCGACGTACCCGGATGAGCCGGATGTCCTTTTACAACAACTGGGCAACCTGCAGCCAACGCAGATGCGGTATCACCACCTGCTACCGAGAAAGCCAGCGGAAAATTACTAGCACCAAATACGCCAACAGGTCCCAGCGGACGCAGCATCTGCCGCAAATCAGGACGAGGCAAGGGTTGGCGATCGGGCAAAGCAGTGTCGATGCGGGCTTCTACCCAGGAGCCTTCACGCAGGTATTCAGCAAACAGGCGAAGCTGGCCAGTTGTACGGCCACGCTCACCCGTCAGGCGAGCCAATGGCAAACCAGATTCTGCTTGTGCTCTCGTTAATAATTCGTCACCCAGCGCTTCGATTTCGGAAGCAATTTTTTCCAGGAAAGCGGCTTTCTCTGCGCCCGATTTCTTACGGTACTCTGTAAACGCTTCGGCAGCTCGCTCACAGGCCTGTGCCACTTCGTTCGTGGTTGCTTCGTTAAATTGACCTGGCAATGACTCACCAGTAGCTGGATTGATGCCTTGAAATGATTCGGTAACGGGATTTGTTAGGGAGTTTGTCATAACGACAGGCAGGAGTTATAAATAGATTGGGGCAAAAGTAGCCTGTTTTCGGGAATAGCTTACCCAAAACGTTCTGGTTTAAAAGCGACAATATCCATGCTTCTAACCGAATTGGTCAACAGTTCGCTCACTAATTTGCCAGTGGCAGGTCCTAAACTCAATCCCATCATGCCATGTCCTGTGGCCAGCACAACATTGTCATAACGCTCTGGTCGACCAATGTACGGCAAGCCATCGGGTGAGCAGGGACGCAAGCCACGCCAAACCGTATCGACGGCTGGCATACCAACTGTTATGTCTGGGTAATAATTGTTGATCGACTGAACGATACCACGTACCCGATTCATATTTACCGTCATATCGGTGCCAGCTACTTCGAGGGTTCCCGCGAAACGGAGATCGGCTCCCATAGGCGTCGCTGTAGCACGGGCTTCGAGCATGATGGCCGGTACCCGAACATTATTCGCTATGTTCCGAAGCATAAAGCTGTATCCTTTTCCGCCCTGTAAGGATAGGTTTATATCCAGTTGCCGCGCAATTGTGGGCGACCATGCTCCACCCGCCACAACAACTGCATCAACAGCATAATCACCCTGCGATGTATGCACAGCTGTTACTCGTGAACCTGTTTTTACGAAGCCCGTAACGGTATGATTTTCCAGTATGGCAACGCCAGCCTGACGCAGATAAGCGACCAACGACCGAATCAATTCGTTCGGATTCAGATGGGCATCACCTGGATAAAAAATACCTCCCCGTACATCGACGCGTGTATCGGGCTCCAGATCCTGCACTTGCTGACCGTTAAGTTGCCGTGCTTCGATACCGGCATGATTAGCGACTTCAGCTTCTTCGGCCATTTCGTGTTCGGCCGATGCGGTTTTGTAGAGCATGAGTAAACCTCGCTCCTGCCATTCAAAATCCAGATCGCCATTAGCCGCCAAATCCTGATACAGCGTTTTGCTCAATAAGCTGAGGTCACGCAAGACAGGAATCGAACGGTTAACATGTTCGGGTGTCGAATGGCGATAGAAGAGCCAACCCCAGCGCAGCAAATCGGCGTTCAGGCGTGGTTTGACATAAAATGGGCTGGTCGATTTCAACATCCAGCGCATTCCCTTGGCAATCATACCCGGTTGGGCCAATGGAATAATGTGACTAGGTACAATCATACCCGCATTACCAAACGAGCAGCCATCGGCAATAGGCCCCTGATCGAACAGCGTTACCCGATGTCCGGCTTTATGCAGATAATAAGCCGAACACAACCCAACAATGCCTCCCCCTACGATACCAATATGTGACATTGATACAATGATTGAATGATAGAGTGATTAAATGATAGAATAAAAATTGTCGACTTAAGAACCATTCAGTCATTCTATCATTTAATCATTCAAAACTTAGATTACCTGAAAACCAGACACGTACGGATCGTCTTCGTCGAGAATAATGTGATTGTAACCGTGAATACGGGCCCAGCCTTCAATGCTTGGCACAATGGCTGGTCGATTGGCCAATTCAGTTTCCTGCTCGATACGTCCGTTGAAAATTGACCCGATGATGCTTTCGTGCACAAATGTATCGCCCGGTTTCAGTCGCCCCTGTGCATACCACTGCGCCATTCGGGCTGATGTACCGGTTCCACAAGGCGAACGGTCGATGGCTTTGTCACCATAGAAAACGGCATTTCGGGCGGTCGAGGCTTCTTTCAGCGGCTTACCCGTCCAGAGAATATGGCTCAGCCCGTTGATTGTCGGATTCTCGGGATGCACAAACGTGTATTGTTCATTCATCCGTTGACGCATTGTCCGCGCCCAGCCGATAAGCTGCTCCGCTTTGTAATGCTCCAGACCGGGGAAATTGGGCTGTGGATCGACAATTGCATAGAAGTTTCCTCCGTATGCCACATCGACAGTGAGCGTACCCAGATCAGGGCATTCAACGGTCAGTTTTTCGGCGGCCAGATAGGATTTGATGTTCGTAATCTTTACCGACGTTACCTTACGCCCTTCCTGCTGGTACTCAGCGCGAACCAGTCCGGCCGGAACTTCCAGATTGAGAACGCCCGGCGTTTTGGGCGTAATCAGGTTTTGTTCGATGGCCACCGTTACGGTACCGATAGTCCCATGTCCACACATTGGCAAACACCCCGAAGTCTCAATAAACAACACACCCGCATCATTCGCCGGATCGGTGGGCGGATAAAGAATACTCCCCGACATCATATCGTGGCCACGCGGTTCAAACATCAGACCCTTCCGAATCCAGTCGTAATCGCGCAGAAAATGCTGACGTTTTTCGCTCATGTTTCCGCCCTGCAAAAACGGAATACTCCCCCCCCGTAACCACCCGAACCGGATTGCCACAGGTATGCGCATCAATACAGAAAAAATGGAATTCAGCCATGTTAATGGATAATGTAAAATGAATAATGGCTAATGAAGAGGTTCATTTGATGTATGTCATTATGCATTGCACATTGTTCATTATACATTAATCATTGGACGCTTCGCCAAAGCCGTTTGAATCACCTCCAGTACCTGCTCGCGCTCGGCACCGATTAGGGGTAACCGTGGTGCGCGTACATACTCTGAACCCAGACCGGTTGCTGTAGCAGCCAGCTTAATATATTGGACTAGTTTTGGATGAATGTCCAATTCGAGGAGCGGCATAAACCAGCGATAAATCTCCAGTGCTTCGGCGATTTGGCCTGCTTTGGCTAATTCATAAATAGCAACGGTTTCTACAGGAAACGCATCGACCAGACCACCAACCCAGCCATCGCAGCCGAGCAGCAGTGCCTCCAGCGCCAGCGTATCGACACCGCCCAGCAGTTTGTAACGATCACCAAAGGCATTCCGCATTCGGGTTACGTTCGTCAAGTCACGCGTCGATTCTTTTACGGCCTGAATGTTAGGCAATTCGGCTAGTTCCTGAAACATGGCTACGGTTGTCATGATCTTGTAATCGTACGGATTATTGTAGATCATGATCGGCAACGACGTTTCCTGCGCTATTGATTTAAAGTACGTAACCGTCTCACGGGAATCGGCGGGGTACCGCATTGGTGGTAGCAGCATAAGTCCGTCGGCACCGTTGGCTTCCGCTTCATGAGCACGGGCAATTGCTTGTTTCGTAGCCTGTTCTGCGATATTTACCAATACAGGCACTTTTCCATCACTAACGGCCAAGCCAGACTTTAAGAGTTCGATTCGTTCCTCATTCAGCAGTGTGCTGGCTTCACCCAGAGAACCACCAATGATAAACCCATGTACACCGGCATCGAGCTGAGCATGCAGATTTTTTTCAAAAAGAGGCAGATCGAGTTGATCATCGGCCGTAAATGGAGTCAATAACGCGGGATACACACCTTCCCATTGCACAGAGACGTTCATGCGGTATAGTTGGTTGATTAAATTCAGTCGATCAAAGTTCTGTATTTCAGGTAAAATGCAAATACCAAGAATTAGTATATTGTGGTACTATTTTCACCTTTTCTATATTTGTATACGACACATTTACAGTTTTCATGAATAAGCTAACCGCTGATGACCTGATCTACGGGTACATAAACGGGATTTTCCCAATGGCCGATGCCGACGGTACGCTTTATTGGTATGCCCCTGATCCTCGGGCCATTATTCCTATCCATAGTTATAAACCAGCTAAATCACTTCGCCCGGTTCTGAACCGCAATCAGTTCGAAATCCGCGTAAATACAGCCTTTTCTGACGTCATGCGCGCCTGTTCGAAGCCTCGCTCGGAAGATGATAGCGTCTGGATTTCCGACGAAATTATTGACGCCTACACCGAATTACATCACATGGGATTGGCGCATAGCGTTGAGACGTATATAGACAATCGGCTGGTAGGTGGTTTATACGGCGTGGCACTGGGCTCGGCTTTTTTCGGTGAATCGATGTTTAGTGCCGTTAGTAATTCCTCTAAAGTAGCCTTCCATAATTTAATCCTGATCCTACGCCAGCAAAAGTTTACATTGCTTGACACACAGTTCATTAACGATAACGTTCGGCGATATGGGGCTATTGAAATTCCCAAAGCCGACTACTTACGGCAATTAAAAACAGCCCTCAAGCAAAAAGCCCGATTTGCCGCTCTGATACCTGAAAAGGTTTAGATAAATCACGGTTTTCGATATATGGTTTTCGGTTGCTGCAAGTTGGACTTACCCAGCCTACCGAAAACCAAAAACCGTATACCCAAAACGGTAAATCCCTATCTTTGCCCGCATGTCAAAACCCGTTCTTGTCCTGAAGTTTGGGACTGCTTCGATTACAAAACCTACCGGTGAGCCCAATGAGCCCGTTATGGTCGATATTGCCCGACAGGTGGCTGCGCTGCATCCTCACTTTCGTATTGTGCTTGTTTCATCGGGGGCAGTGGGGGCAGGAAAGTCCCTAATTCGTGATTATAAAGGCGATATTACCCAGCGCAAAGCCGCTGCGGCTGTCGGTAATCTTCTGTTACTCAATCAATATTCTCGTTTCTTTTCCATATACGGCATTTCCATTGCCCAAAGCCTTTGCGAGCGTCATCACTTTGCTAGTCGCGACCAGTTTCTTCAATTAAAGCAGACGTACGAAGAATTGTGGGCCAACGACCTGATTCCGATTGCCAACGAAAACGATGTAGTTAGCAATCGTGAATTGAAGTTTTCCGATAATGACGAATTAGCAACGCTTATCGCTGTAGGCTTCGGGGCAGAAGCGTTGATGCTTTGTACATCGGTAGGCGGTTTATTAGACGCCAATGGGACGATTATTCGGCAGGTTGTGGAGTTCGACGAAAGTGTATTTGGCGTTGTCCGGACCGATAAGTCATCGTTAGGTTTGGGTGGCATGGCCTCTAAATTAACGTTCGCCAAACTCGCTACCCGAATGGGCGTTCGTGTCGTTATTTTCGGTCTAAATGAACCAGATGGTATCGGTCGGGCTTTACAAGGGGAAATAGGTACTGAGTTTACGCCCCATCCAATAGCCCCCTCTGCGCGAAATCGATGGTTAGCCAGCGGTAGTTTAGCCGTTGGGCGTGTACAGATTGATGCTGGTGCCGTACGCGCGTTGAAACAACGTAAGAGTTTACTGGCAGTGGGCGTACGAAAAGTGCTCGATGAATTTACAGCTGGCGAAATGGTGGATATTTTAGATGAAGACCAGGAAACGATAGCTGTAGCCCGAGCGCGAATTTCGTCGGAAGAATTATTGCAACAGCTTAATCAGCAAAATGTTGAGATTGCCAATGCGAATGATATTGTACTTTTGTAATTATGACTCCAATTACGCCACTTCTCCAGGCTACTCAGCAAGCTGCAGCAGCCGTTCGGCGGCTTAGCCCCGCTGAAAAAACTGATTTACTCAATCGGCTCGCCGATGTTTTGGCAGAACATACTGCCGAAATCGTTGCTGAAAATCAGAAAGACCTCGATCGAATGCCGGCAACCGATCCTAAATACGACCGGCTTAAACTGACTGAAGCCCGCGTAGCTGATCTTTCGAAAAGTTTACGTGAAGTGGCTATATTGCCCGATCCGGCAGGGGAAGTTATTTTTGAACGTACCATTGAACAGGGGTTACAACTCAAGAAAATTGCTGTACCGCTGGGCGTGGTAGGCGTTATTTACGAAGCTCGTCCAAACGTAACGGTCGATGTTGCGTCGTTGTGTCTTCGTTCTGGCAATGCCTGTGTGCTAAAAGGTGGTAAAGAAGCCGATTTCTCGAACCGATACCTGATTAGTCTGATTCAAAGCGTACTCGTTGAGTTTGGGGTACCCAAAGCCGCCGTGACCTTGCTCCCACCCGACCGGGCGGTTGTCAATGAGTTACTCACGGCTACGCGTTACGTAGACATCATTATCCCACGTGGTTCGGAATCACTGATTCAGTTTGTGCGTAAAAACTCACTGGTACCCACGATCGAAACGGGTGCTGGCGTTTGCCACGCTTATGTTGAACAAACTGCTGATTTAGATAAAGCAGCCGCTATTGTTGTGAATGCCCGGGTTTCGCGCCCATCGGTTTGCAACTCCCTCGACTGTGTGTTGGTTGACGAAGCCATTGCCGAGCGTTTCCTGCCTATGCTAACTGCCGATTTCAACAAGTGGAACGTAGAAGTTTTTGCCGATGAGCCGTCTTATGCCATTTTCGAGAAAGCGGGCTACACAAATCTGCAACACGCTCAACCTAAAGACTTCGGCCGCGAGTTTCTGGATTATAAATGCGCCGTGAAAGTTGTGGCTGATCTGGATGAAGCGCTGTCGCATATCCAGGCGTATTCATCTCGCCACTCCGAAGCGATTATCTCTCAGGATCAATCACTTATTAACCAATTCCTACGCGAAGTCGATGCAGCTGCCGTCTACGCGAACGCGTCGACCCGCTTCACCGATGGCGGTGTCTTTGGCCTAGGTGCTGAAATCGGCATTTCGACCCAAAAGCTCCACGCTCGCGGCCCATTCGCGCTGGAGAAACTCGTAACGGAGAAATGGATTGTTGTGGGCGACGGGCAAGTTCGGTGGTAGTGCGTTGACTATTTATTGGCCTAAAGGACAACTTATATACCCGAGAAAATGCTTCAATACATCATCTGGAATGTTGATCCCGAAATCTTTCGTATTGGCTCCTGGCCTGTGCGCTGGTATGGTTTACTGTTTGCTACTGGCTTTTTGCTGGGGGTTCGGGTTATGAATTACATCTTCCGGATCGAAAAGAAGCCGCTCGCGGATCTCGACCCGCTGCTCGTTACAATGGTGCTTTCGACGGTTTTGGGTGCTCGATTGGGTCATTTTTTATTTTATGAGCCCTACATGTTCATTCAAAATCCGTTGCGCATTATAACACCACCCTTCGACGGATTGGCTAGTCATGGCGGTATTATAGGCATCATTATTGGCCTTTGGCTTTATACCCGTCGCCAATCTAGCCAGATGAGTGGTCAAACGTTTCTGTGGGTTATTGATCGCATGTGCATTGTGGCAGCTTTAGCGGGGGCATTTATTCGGTTTGGAAATCTAATGAATTCCGAAATATTCGGAAAGCCGACCAATGTCCCCTGGGCGTTTGTCTTTCTGAGAGATCATGAGTTCAGCCAGGTTCCCCGGCATCCTACACAGGTATACGAATCCCTCTCCTGTCTACTTCTTTTTGTTGTTTTATTTTGGTATTGGAAAGCGTACAGAAATCAATCAGCACCCGGCACCATGCTTGGTATAGCCTTAATTTGGGTATTTGGCTTACGATTCGTTTGGGAGTTTTTCAAAGAAAACCAGGTGGCCTTTGAGGACAGTATGAGTTTCAATATGGGTCAGCTACTAAGTCTCCCAGCTATCCTCTTAGGTCTGGTTTTACTTTTACGAAACTTTATCAGACCTGCTTCATTAATTCCCGTAGCCCTGGTTATTCAGTCATCAAGTCTTTGTTATCAATGCGATTATCAACCAACCTTACCTTCTACCAGCAAGGTCGATTCTAACAATTGTGAAAATTTAATTGCGACTAAGCGACTCGTTAACCCAGGACATTTCCCAAAGCGTATAACAGCTACAAAAAGGTCTGCTTCTCAATCGAATATATTAGTGTAACAGGCTAATACATTCGAGAAGTATTACAATCTGCAAGCTGAGATTACATCTTATTAAAGTCCGGTTGTTATGGCAAGTTGATTGCTAGTAGTAGGCAATTCAATACCCATACCAGCCTCCCCACCACTTCTGCAAACTCCGGCGGATTTCGGCTTCACGGTAGACAATGGGAACCTAAGTTGTTTACTGATCAAGCTTCAATAGGCTCTTGATATACTTTTATCAATTGTGTTGATGACAGTGTAGACAGAGCGTAAGTAATGCCATTCATATTGGCAAATTCAACAAGAAAGTCACCATTATTAAATACCTCAACAATTGTCCCTAAACTGCCTTTTTTAAGTTTTTCAGCAGGCAAATCTGTGGCTAAGACAACCACATCTAATAAATTCAACGAATCCATAATTTATCAGTTTAATTGTTCACATAAAAATCTTACGCAGAGTTAAACTGAGCGGTATGCTGTGTGACCCCGATGGGGTCAGATGTTTATAGAGAGCCTGTAATTTCTATAGACATTTGACCCCACCGGGGTCACACAAGAATTAGGTAATTGAATATGGACGATACCTGTTTAGCTATAGCCTTCCTTTAGTGCCAGTGTAAAGGTGTAACTAAGTAACCTCAATACCCATACCAGTCTCCCCACCACTTCTGCAAACTTCGGCGGATTTCGGCTTCGCGGGCGTTGTGGCCGGGCTCATAGAGTTTGTGCCCTTTTAGGTCGTCGGGAAGGAAGTTTTGCTGGGCAAAATTGCCTTCGTGAGCATGTGAATACTGATAGTCTTTCCCGTAGCCAATCTGCTTCATCAGCTTGGTAGGCGCGTTACGTAGATGGAGAGGTACAGGCAAATGAGCCGTTTGCTCCGCCAGAGCGATGGCCTCATCGATAGCAACATAACTCGCGTTGCTCTTTGGCGATGTTGCCAGATAGACCGCTACCTGCGACAGAATAATCCGACCTTCGGGCATGCCAATCGCGCGAATTGCCTGTACCGCTTCCGAGGCCATAATCATCGCCGTTGGGTTGGCATTCCCAATATCTTCCGAGGCCATAATCAGCATACGTCGGGCAATGAAAATTGGATCTTCTCCCGCTACAATCATCCGGGCCATCCAGTATAAAGCCGCGTTTGGATCGGAACCGCGCAACGATTTGATAAAGGCCGAAATAATGTCGTAATGCTGCTCGCCTGATTTATCATATCGGGCAATATTCTGCTGCGCTACGGTCGTTACGCCTTCATCAGTAATCACTAACGGATCAGCAGATACGTGAGCCGATGCAACCAGTTCCAACAGGTTCAGTAGCTTTCGCCCATCGCCACCCGATAACCGAAGCAACGCATCGTACGAGTCAACTGTAATTTTTTTTGATTGCAAAAAGGCGTCCTGAGCAATAGCCCGGTCAATTACCTGAATCAGTTCTTCTCGATCAAGCCCTTCCAGAATATAGACCTGACAGCGCGATAGCAACGCACTGTTTACCTCAAACGAAGGATTTTCGGTGGTAGCCCCAATGAGTGTAATCTGCCCTTTCTCAACAGCTCCGAGCAAAGCGTCTTGCTGACTTTTATTGAATCGGTGAATTTCGTCGATGAAAACCACGGGGGGGGAATATTCCACTTGGGCGGCTCAACACATCCCGAATTTCCTTAACGCCCGAATTGATGGCACTCAGAGCAATAAAAGGTCGTTTAACCGCTTCGGCTAATAATAGTGCCAGTGTAGTTTTACCAACACCAGGAGGTCCCCATAAAATCATGGAGGGCAAACGGCCAGACTCTACCGCCCGTCGAAGCGCTCCATTAGGTCCAATAAGTTTACGCTGACCAATAACATCATTGAGTGTGCGAGGGCGTACCCGCTCGGGTAAGGGCGTTGAGTCCGTATTCATTCAACGAAGTTACGAAAGTAACGTGGATGGAAATCCGCGTAGCCGAAGACTAACATGTAGCTATCAATTTTACTCGACCAATTAGTCTTCAGCTACGCGGACTGGAACGCCAGCTCGGTGGAAGTCTACGCTACCTAACCAAAGAAAAACCCAATAGTTCGTAAAGAACTACCGGGTTGGAGAATAGGTTAAGAATAGTCAGCGTTAGAGCGACACATTTTCGAGCGTAACATAACGCTTGAGGTTGCTCATGGCTCCGAAAATCAAATTGTAAACAGACTGAATGTTAATGTGCATGAGAGCCGAAATTTCTTCGTTACTCATATTTTGAAAATACCGCAGGTGAACGGCTTCACGCTGACGGCGGGGAAGTTTTTCGAGGGCCTGATGCAGGCAGTCGTTCATAAACGAATCTTCCTCATGGGCAATCAGTAAATTTTCGTGGGATGGATCAGCGCCAGGAAGCGTGTCGCCAACGCGTCGGCCATTTACCATATCATCCTGACTCACCAATTTCTGTTCGGCCGTTAGGTGGCGAACCAGCTTACGTTTAATCGAAGCCATCAGATAAAAACGTACGGAAGTCGTTGGTCCGATGGTCGTGCGGTGCTTCCAGAGCTCAACAAATAGATCGTGGATGCAGTCTTTAATCAGCGCCCGGTCGGTAGCAAAGTGGGCGCAGTAATGGTAAAGGGTTTGAACATAATTTTGGTACAGTCGGGCAAACGCATTTTCATCACCGCTACGAAACAAATTCCAGAGAGTTTCGTCGTCGGGTCCGATTTGAGTACGGGAGCGAGCCATGATAGAGAGGGTAAAGGTTAGGAATAGCCTTGGAGTGTGTAAACTTACCCATAAAAAATAGAATTTAAAAAAGTACTCAAAAATTTTTTTTATGGTTACTGATTTCCCGTTTGAATAGATACAAAAGTGAACCTTTTCCCATCAAACAGTCCCTTATCGCTTAATTTTAGGGCTGGGATAACCAGCAGAGCCATAAAGGATAAGGTCATAAATGGTGCAGCAAGTGTACTTCCTAATTCTTTCTTCGCGAATTGGTCCAGCAATGTATATTGACCGGCTACATCATACCCATCTACATCCGTCATCAGACCAGCTACTGGTAACGAAAGCAAGTGCGACTCAGGTGTAGTCGTTAAATGCAAAAACTCACGGCGGCTCATCACTTCATCATCATGCTCATGCGGTTTCGTACCAGCAACGGCCGATAAGCCACCCCGAGATTCGATCACCAAATTAACCGCCTTGCAAATACTGTCATCATCACACCCAACCACTGTAATATTGTGCGAATCGTGACCAACCGACGAGGCAATAGCGCCGTGTTTTAAGCCAAAGTTTTTGATAAATGCAATCGCAGGTGGCGCATCCTGATACCGATTGACAACCGCCATTTTCAGAATATCCTGTTCTAGATCAGGTACGATTTGATTGTTCTCTAGTTTAGGTTCAAGATGAAGTTCATTGGTGATGAGCTGGCCGTCGAGAGCTTCGATGACGCGGATTGTACTTTCCCTCACCGACCCGTCGGACCGCCCCGGCCCCTCTCCCAAAACGGGAGAGGGGTGTAGAACTGCCCGATTTTCTCCCCTCTCCAGTTCTGGGAGAGGGGCCGGGGCGGTCCGACGGGTCGGTGAGGGAAAGGTCACCACAAAGTCCTCCGGCTTCTTAGGCGAACAACTAAACTGATTAACATGCTCGCTCCGCAAATCCGGAATATTCGACTTACCATCTTCGGCAACAATACCCCCATTAATAACCGTTTTTTGAACCGTGAACGACTGTAAATTATCAACCACGATATAATCGGCAGGGTCACCTTCACGCAACAGACCAACTGGTAATCGATAATGCAGGACGGGATTCAGGCAAGCAGCCCGAAGTACATTCCAAAGCGAATGGCCTTTTGCCAAAGCGCGTACAACGAGTTGATTGATATGCCCTTCCGCCAATGTATCCGGATGCTTATCGTCCGAGCAGAACATAATTTGCTGAGGAAACTCAGCCAGCAAGGGAATCAGAGCCTCGAAATTACGGGCGGCACTGCCTTCTCGAATAAGAATGTTCATACCCCGTTGCGCCTTATCAAGACCCTCTTCATAGGTAAAGCATTCATGGTCGGTAGTGATACCAGCATCAATGTATTGCTGGGCATCGTCGCCCATTAAACCCGGTGCGTGGCCGTCAATAGGCTTATTAAATGCATTGGCCAAGGCGATTTTAGCCATTACATCGGGGTCCTGGTTTAGTACGCCAGGGAAATTCATCATTTCAGCTAAATAGCCTATTTCCTTTAATGCCAGCAGTTTTCGGACATCCTTAACACTAATAGTAGCACCCGCCGTTTCGAACGTGGTAGCCGGAACGCAGGAAGGTGCCCCAAACATAAATTTGAAGGGAACACGTCGAGCCTCTTCAATCATGTAATGTACGCCCGCAACGCCAAGCACATTCCCAATCTCGTGTGGGTCCGAGACGGTAGCAACCGTTCCATGAACAACGGCCAGCCGCGCAAACTGCGGTGGGGTCAGCAACGAGCTTTCTATATGAACATGGGCATCTACAAAACCCGGCAATACATAAGATTCGCCCGAGCGTTCAGGCCCAAGGCGCTGAATCTCGTTAATCCGCCCATTTTCGACGGTGATCGAGCCATAAAAAATCGTTTGGTCAAAGAGATTCAGGATATTAGCCGTGATCATAAATTAGATTCGGATAAATAGGTTACGGCGGTACATCCACCAGAGAATTAGATAAAAAATAGCCAGCGTAGCGAAGCCAATTAGCAGTGGCTCATAGGTGGCCCCAAACACCAGAAAAGGCCCATGCCCCAGGTGGGTATAGAAGGATTTGATTATGAACTTGTCGATAAGGTGCACCAGGCAATAAATCGCGATGGAGTTCGTGCCCACCACAACCAGCGGAAACGCCCATCCCCGACGACCGGCCACATCGATAACACCATAAAAGAAAGCGAGCAGCCAAAAGCACCAGCCACCACTGAATAATACCCACGCTGGTGTCCAGATTCGTTTCACAATAGGGCAAATTCCGGTCACATGCAGCAAGATACCGCTAGCCAGCCCTATGGCGCCGGCAATCAGGAAGTATTTCAGAATGTCGCGCTGTGTCATTCCAGACCGCAACCATAAACCCGCCTGCAACCCTAGCAACATTGTTCCGAGGGTAGGAATGAAACTAAGCGTAGCATAACCGCCACCGTTAAACAAAAATGGATTTTCGCGAGGGAACAGGTTCAAAAACCAGGTATCAAAAGCCCAGGCCAGGTTACTATTCTTATTAAAATGGGCCATCAATCCAGTATAATGCTCTGGCCAGTCTGCCGGAACACCCACGGCGCTATAATCAAAAGCTATGCCATTCGGGACAGGATAAAGCAAAAATGCTAGCCAATAACCCACTAAAATTACACCTAACGCAATCCAGGCGGTTCGAGCTTTAGAAGCACTTCCGATTAAGAATAGAAATGTATAACCCATACCGATTTGGGTCAGCGTATCCTCAAACGTAAATCTCGTTTGATCGGCATGTGTAGATCGCAGAAAAATTCCGAGCAAAATTAAAATCAGCGACCGCCGAAACG
This sequence comes from Spirosoma foliorum, assembly GCF_014117325.1. NCBI lineage: Bacteria > Pseudomonadati > Bacteroidota > Cytophagia > Cytophagales > Cytophagaceae > Spirosoma > Spirosoma foliorum. The sequence goes on from NZ_CP059732.1 coordinate 4,936,443, forward strand.
CATGCCACAACTGCACAGAAAACGATTGCCCTTGTTTAACCCGGCTCGCAATTGAATACGGGAGAGCCACGCCAACCAAAAATGAAAAAGAAGGCTGAATCAGATCGTGCAACGAACAACCAGCCCAGGCAACGTGGCTCTGGTGGTGAGCTAGAAATGCCCAGAAACCACTATCCGGAAAAGCTTCGTGGAGATGATCAAATTGCAGAATTTCGGCGGCCATCAAGGTCATAACAAAACCCCGATAGGCGTCCATAGACATTAGTCGACCAGCCAGGAAGCCGGTTTTGTTTACATCAGAAAGTGGAGGCATCGGTAACGGGTAGGAATTAAGTCTTAAAACTTGGCAATGGCATCCACATTCGCAACAACATGAATAAAGTTTTTGTGGAGAGGTGGTATATTTCGGCTTATTGCGTCTCTTTAATGAATTAGTCAGATGGTGGTTAGACGTGGCCAGGTAGGGTCAGAAGCAGTGAAAGGTTGTTAGTAGCCTGATAATTCCTGACCCTACCTGACCAACCTTGACCACCATCTGACCAGCTATTTTAAACCAGTTTTTCTGATGAATGCCCGTGTATTGAAAGTTCATCCCGGCGATAACGTCATTGTGGCACTTCGCAACCTCTCGGCGGGAGAGCACATTGAATTTGAGAACGATACCTACGTTTTGCCTTATGCCGTTGGCGCTAAGCATAAATTCGTGACCGAAGACCGTCAACCCGGCGACCCGATCACTATGTATGGTGTACTGGTTGGTAAAGCAACTCAGCCCATTCGGCGGGGAGAACCGATTACTACCTTCAATTTAAAACACGATTCCGAGCACTACGGCCTCGACAAAAAACAACCTTTTTCCTGGAAACCACTCGATGTCTCGAACTGGCAGGATCGGACGTTTATGGGTTATCATCGGGCAGATGGCAGCGTTGGTACGCGCAATTACTGGCTGGTTGTGCCACTGGTTTTCTGCGAGAATCGGAATGTGCTGATCATGAAGGATGCTTTTGAACGTGAGTTAGGTTACGCTCAACCTGAAATCTATCGCGAAAACGTTCATGAGTTATTGAGCCTTTACAAAGCGGGCGAAATGGATGTCATTAAAAAGATGCAGCCATTTATCGAGCCTAACCAAACAGGTAACCACGCACAGAAACGGACTTTCAAAAATGTCGATGGCATCAAGTTCCTGACGCACGAAATGGGTTGCGGAGGTACTCGTCAGGATTCGGCCTATTTAGGCTCATTGCTGGCTGGTTTCATCAACAACCCTAATGTGGCGGGCGCAACCGTGTTGAGTCTGGGATGTCAGCATTTGCAAACCGATATGATTTCGGTAGAAATTAAACGGCAGAATCCGAAGTTCGATAAGCCTCTTCTTTTATTTGAGCAACAGGCTGGTACCGAATACGCGCTCATGTCGGAGGCTATCAAGGAAACGTTTCTGGGTCTGATCGAAATCAATAAAATTGAACGAAAGCCCGCTCCATTAAATGCATTGACCGTTGGGTTAAAATGTGGTGGCTCCGATGGTTTTTCGGGCATTTCGGCGAATCCAGTATTGGGGCATTTGTCGGATACAATTGTATCATTAGGTGGCAAAACAGTGCTGGCTGAGTTTCCCGAACTAAACGGCGTAGAGCAGGAACTCATCAACCGTACAGAAGACACAGCTAAAGCTCAGAAATTCATCACCTTAATGGGCGAGTACTCAGCTCAGGCAGAAGCCGTTGGGTCAGGGTTCGACATGAATCCGTCGCCAGGAAATATCAAAGATGGCCTCATCACCGATGCGATTAAGTCGGCAGGAGCAGCAAAAAAAGGCGGAACGGCCCCGGTAGCCGATGTACTGGACTACGCTGAGCCAGCCACAACGCCCGGCCTTAGTCTTCTATGTACACCCGGCAACGATGTTGAAGCAACCACAGGTATGGCGGGTTCAGGCACAAACGTCATTCTATTTACCACTGGCCTCGGTACCCCGACAGGCAATCCCGTTTGCCCGGTTGTTAAGGTTTCGACAAATACGGTCCTTAAAAATCGGATGCCCGATGTGATTGATTTCGATAGTGGCCCCATCATCGACGGCGAACAAAGCATTGCTCAAAATGCCGACGCTCTGCTGGAATACATTATCCAACTGGCGTCGGGCGAAACAATCACCCAAGCTGAACGATTAGGCCAAGACGACTTTATTCCCTGGAAACGGGGTGTTTCACTCTAAATAATTTTGAATGATAGATTGATTGAATAGCTGACGCAAAGATGCTCCGCCGGATGGTATTCACTCATTCAATCAATCACTCATTCAATCATTCAGACTATGTTCTCACTCAAAAACAAAACCGCCCTCGTTACGGGGGGGAGCCAGCGGTATTGGGCTGGCCATTTCAAAGACGTTTGCCCAGGCAGGTGCTTCTGTCTATATCCTTGATCTTAATAAAGATCAGGCTGATCAGGCCGTTAATGAGATAAAACAGGCAGGTGGTCAGGCCGTTAGCCATGCGATTGATGTCTCGAATCAGCAACAGACGGTAGAAATCATCAACCAGATTGCCGAACAGGGACCGATTCATATTCTGGTCAATAATGCAGGTGTCTCGCACATAGGTACGGTAGAAACGACGACTGAAGCCGACTTCGACCGGATTTACCGCATTAACATTAAAGGTGTCTACAACTGCCTTCATGCGACTATTCCGCATCTGAAAGCCAACGGGGGCGGTGTAGTTCTGAATATGGCATCGATAGCCGCTACCATCGGTATACCCGATCGTTTCGCTTATGCCATGAGTAAAGGTGCCGTGCTAACGATGACCTTATCCATTGCCAAAGACTACCTGAAAGATAATATTCGCTGCAATTGTATTTCGCCTGCGCGGGTGCACACGCCCTTTGTTGATGGGTTCATTGCCAGAACGTATCCGGGTCGTGAAGCGGAGATGTTTGAAAAACTCTCGAAAACGCAACCCATCGGCCGAATGGCTGAGCCCGAAGAAATTGGTGCTCTGGCTTTATACCTCTGTTCCGACGAGGCCGGTTTCATAACCGGATGCGATTATCCAATTGATGGTGGCTTTACACGGCTGAATAATTAGTTTTTTGTCATTTCGACCGTAGGGAGAAATCTCAAATTTGACCAATGAGGGAATTTGAGATTTCTCCCTACGGTCGAAATGACAAAAAACTTTCTCATCTATTTACTTCAACAAAAGACATATATCGTAGTTAAGTACGTCTATTTAAAACTGCCCCAATTCAACATATCGCACGGCAAGCCATTGCAGACTTGTAACACATTTATCAAATAATACTCTTTTTACTAGGATTGCGTCCTATATAAAATATCAAACTCGTGCTCTGTTGCATAGATTGGCAATTTCCCCCAAGATAAATCTCTTAGATGTGCTTCCTTATGAGCCGCTTCAACTAATTCCAGAAATCTTAAGAGTACTAGCAATTCAAACCAATCCCAAGCTGGAGCATTTTTTTCCTCTTCAGCTTGTAATCTCTCGAATTCTTTTGGGTCATAATTTTCGGGATCAAATTCAGTCCATACGGATTCCTGAATATCTTCAAAACCTGTTAATGTAAAATCGTTATCCGTAGAGCCACTCCAAGACGCTAGCCAGTCTATATCATCCAAGCCATTATCAACTTCATAAGCAAATCCATCGCAATACCAGCGATCTCTGTTTATATCAAACTCATTTATCTCAAAATACATACACACTACTACACTTTTGGAACACATTGATGCGTAAAAAGCATCTATCCAGTTAAGTAATGGTTCGGTCTGCGCTAAAAAGTCTCTATCTAGGGCTTGATGATAAATTGATGCATTGAGTTTACCTATTTCGGTCTTACAATACTGAATTGCATCCTTCAGATTACCAGCTTTTATATAAGGATGGATTTCTTCAAAATTGTCAAAATTCATGGTTTTAGGCCCTTTGATCTAAATCTGTACGAATTAGGGAGCTAAAATAGAACATTAAATTGCCCTTGCAATCCACCCCAAATCTTCGTAAATTAGCCAGATTCTAAACGCAACTAATGAACTTCAAATTAACTTCTGAATTTCAACCCACCGGCGACCAACCCAAAGCGATTGAGAAGCTGGTCAAGGGTATAAATGAAGGCGAACCAGCGCAGGTATTACTCGGGGTTACTGGCTCAGGCAAGACCTTTACCGTAGCAAACCTCATTGCACAAACCAATCGGCCAACGCTCGTATTAAGTCATAACAAAACGCTGGCGGCTCAGCTTTACGGCGAATTCAAGCAGTTTTTTCCCGAAAATGCGGTTGAGTACTTCATCTCTTACTACGACTATTATCAGCCGGAAGCGTTCATCGCTACCACAAACACCTACATCGAGAAAGACCTTGCCATCAATGAAGAGATCGACAAACTGCGACTCGCGGCAACGTCGGCGCTCATGAGCGGTCGGCGCGATGTGATTGTTGTGGCTTCAGTTTCATGCATCTATGGTATGGGAAACCCTGAAGAATTTAAACGGAACGTGGTCCGAATTGGGGTGGGCGAACAAATGAGCCGCAATCAGTTTCTACATCAGTTAGTTAGCATCTTATACAGTCGCACGGAAGGTGATTTTCAACGAGGTAACTTTCGCGTCAAAGGCGATACGGTTGATCTCTATGTTGCCTATGCCGACTTTGCTTATCGGGTCATTTTCTTCGGCGACGAGATTGAAACAATTCAGCAGATTGACCCCAGCACTGGCCGCAAGATCTCGAATGAGACTATGGTTACAATCTTCCCCGCCAATCTGTTTGTCACGGGCCGGGATACGCTGAACAATGCCATCCACGAAATTCAGGACGACATGGTAGCGCAGGTGCGGTACTTCGAATCGGAGATGCGGGAACAGGAAGCTACGCGTATTCAGGAACGTACCGAGTTCGATCTTGAAATGATGCGGGAGTTGGGCTATTGCTCGGGTATCGAGAACTATTCGCGTTATTTTGATCGACGCCAACCCGGTCAACGCCCCTTCTGTTTGCTGGATTATTTCCCGGACGATTTCCTGATGGTGATTGACGAAAGTCACGTAACGATTCCGCAAATCCGGGCCATGTGGGGTGGCGACCGTTCTCGTAAAACAGCGCTTGTCGATTACGGCTTCCGATTGCCGTCGGCAATGGACAACCGACCGCTAACGTTCCAGGAGTTTGAAGATTTGTCGGGTCAATCGATTTACGTATCGGCTACTCCTTCCGACTACGAACTTCGTAAAAGCGATGGCGTTATCGTAGAGCAACTTATCCGGCCAACGGGCTTGCTAGATCCTGAAATTGAGGTTCGCCCAAGCCTTAACCAGATTGATGATCTGCTCGAATCCATCGATGGCCGTATCAAAAATGGAGAGCGTGTTTTAGTTACCACCCTCACCAAACGGATGGCCGAAGAGCTGACTAAATACCTCGACCGCGTCGGCATTAAAACCCGTTACATTCACTCAGAAGTAAAAACCCTGGATCGAGTCGAAATTCTGCGCGATTTACGATTGGGCAACTTCGATGTATTAGTCGGTGTCAACCTATTGCGTGAAGGGCTTGATTTACCCGAAGTATCGCTGGTAGCCATTATGGATGCCGATAAAGAAGGCTTCCTCCGCGACATTCGGTCACTCATTCAGACCATTGGTCGGGCAGCCCGAAACTCGAATGGCAAAGTAATTATGTATGCCGACCGGATTACAGGTTCGATGGAGAAAGCCATTGATGAAACCAACCGTCGGCGGGCCATCCAGATGGAGTATAATACTGATAATGGTATCACACCAATGACCGTGTTGAAATCCAAAGAAGCCATCATGGGCCAAACCAAAGTGGCCGACTCAAAGGCGAAACATTTCTACGTCGAACCCGAAGAAATCCGCATTGCTGCCGATCCTGTGGTCCGGTATATGGGCAAAGGCGATCTGGAAAAAATGATTAACGAAACGCAATCGAAAATGGAACGGGCCGCCAAAGACCTTGACTTCCTGGAAGCCGCTCGCTTACGCGACGAGTTGTTTCAATTGCGGGATAAACTGAAGAAAGAGACGGCGTAACGTTTCAGAAATGCAACCATTTCTTGCATTTCTGAAACGTTACTACTATATTTGCAACGGTCAGGGAGAGATCCCAGGCCCCTCCTTGAGGTGATGCGGTTCGGCCGTGTCACCTCATTGTATTTTACGCTCAATCGTACCATCCCGAATTTCAGTCGGTGTAAGGCGATATAATTTCTCTTCCCAGATTATCCATACCTCAAGTACATTTTCCGCTCGGTGAATCTGCAACTTTAATCCTCGAATCAATTCTCCTTTTGTAATGCTACTCATGGCATGAATCAAGATATGGTCGGCCTGTTTTTTAGCATTGCGCACTTCACGCTCAATTGCCGACGCCGTAGGTGTATAGTTATGTTTGAACTCAACCACTACATCTTGGTCAATTAAATAGGCATCTGGATTTTTAATATGCGGTGTGTTATCAATAGGTAGAAGTCGCACTTTAAAGCCCTGCTTAGCTAAAACAATAGCTGTTTCAATATTTCTGGCAGCTTCGTGCGAGGCATGTGTAATGTGCATTTCTACATAACCACCAGACGACTCAGTTTCTTTCTTCCGGAGGTCTGGATATACAAGTAAATAATCGATTCTGGACACCCTTTATTTTGTATCTATTTTTAGGCCATAAAGCTACATATTTATTTTACTACACAGAATCTGTTATTTTCACTTGTAGAGACTTGGGGCTTGCTAAGCCCCTTTTGGCTTTAGTCAAATTCGACTGCTATACGCAAATTACAAATTATCCTTACCTTGCAGGCCATCAGGTTAAATCACGAAACCTCTATGAAACGTCTACTGCTTATCCTCGGCATTATCGCAGCCGTTGTACTTATTGGTTATTTCTCTCTGCGTAGCTGGACCAAATCCAGCAGTCCCGAAGCCGTAGCACAGGTCGACCAGAATGGTCTGAAAATAAAAGTAGATTACTGTCAGCCTTACAAGAAAGGACGCAAGATTTTCGGCGGGCTAGTGCCTTATGGAAAAGTCTGGCGGACCGGCGCAAACGAGGCTACGATCATTGAATTCGATCAAAATGTGGTTATCGCTGGACAGCCTTTAGAGAAAGGTGAGTACACACTTTGGACGATTCCGTCTTCCGATGGATGGATCGCTATTTTTAACAGTGAGACTGGCCAATGGGGTACCAGTTACGATCAAACAAAAGACGTACTCCGGGTGCCGGTAGCATCGCGGAAACATAGCCCAATGGCCGAACAATTTTATATCAGCTTTTCGCCATCGACAACAGGTACCGATATGGTTCTGGCGTGGGACGAAACCGAAGCCATCATACCAGTTCAGAAACGAACAAATAATGATTAAGCATAAACATTAATGACATGAAAAGCCGCCTATCGAATAGCTAGGCGGCTTTTCATTTTAAACCTATAAGGTTTTTAGAAACCTTATAGGTTTGGAAATTTAATGGTGAAAGCTTTCCCCTATAAACTTTAACGCATCAGGCAATCCACTACGCCAATACGACCAGGTATGTGCGCCATCACGGGACCGATACTCGTGCGGTATTTTTCGCTCCAACAGGGCAATGTGGAGCATGGCATTGCCAACAGTCAGTGCATCATCATCACCACAATCAAGATACCAACGTACTTTCGTCAGATCGCTTTCTGGAGCTGATTTTGCCAGCGTAATAGGACTATTCCGTTTCCAGGCAAGCGTTAGTCGCTCCTGGCCTTTAACGGGGCCGCTAAATATGGGCGCATAAACCGTATTATAACGCTCATCAGGTACACTGGCGAATGTTTCGTCGGTTCGGACGGCTGCACTGAGAGCCGCACAGGCACTGAATAATTCGGGGTGATGCATGGCTAATGTCAATGACCCGAACCCTCCCATCGATAACCCCGAAATAGCCCGATACGTACGTTCGGTACGGGTCCGGAACATGGAATCGATGTGGGGAATCAGTTCCTGTACAAACATGTCCTCATACCGAACTTTGTTCTGATAATCATTTACATAAAAGGTAGCCCAGGCATTGGGCATGACAATAATCATTGGCGGCAGTTGGCCTGATTTAATACCTTCGTCGGCAATTCGATCGGCTTCGCCAAACTGCACCCAGCCGGTTTCGTTGTCACCTAAGCCGTGTAACAGATAAACAACTGGATACCGCCGGTTCGACACAAAGTAATCAGGGGGCAGATAAATCGAGAATTTGACAGCCTGGTTCATCAGCGAACTATTCATAACCATGCTCTCTAACAGCCGAACTTGCGGGGCGGCTACTACCGGAACAGGGCCATTACTTTGCGGGGTTGTTAGCTGAGCACGTCGGCGAGATTGGGCCGAAGCGGTTAATGTCAGCACGACCAGGTACGAACAAATTAGTAAACTACGTATCGACATGGGCTTATAGACAGTGAAAGGCGGTTAATTTATGCGAAATTTACGCCGTAGAAGCCATTGATCGCGAATTAGTGAATTCTTTATCCGACGCTCTCTGGTCCAAACAGCTCGCTTGTGTTATTCCTTAAACGAACCCATAATGCACAAACGCTTACTCCTCCCTATCTTTTTAACAATTTTACGGCTCACCAGCAGTCAAGCCCAAACCCTACCCGACTGGGAAGATCCGCAAGTAATTAGCCAACATACCGAGAAACCTCATGCAAACTTAATTCCGTTTGCCACCGAGCAACAAGCGCTGACTGCCTCCGACTGGCGCACCTCTCCTCATGTTAAACTTCTCAATGGCAGCTGGAAATTTCGCTGGGTGAAACATCCCAAACTAATTCCGGTCGATTTCTACCAACCCACAACCAACGACCAAAACTGGGACAACCTGCCTGTACCCTCAAATTGGCAAGTAGTAGGCGCTCGGGAAGGACGACCTTATGATCGCCCTATTTTTACGAACATTAAGCACCCATTTCCGGCCACTCCTCCACGCATTACGGCTGATACGAACGCGGTTGGTTTATACCGGATGCGGTTTACGATTCCAGCATCCTTTCAGGACCGCGAGATTTTTTTACACTTCGCCGGGGTGCAATCAACCTGCCGGGTTTATCTGAACGGGCAACCGATTGGTTATCACGAAGACAGCATGACACCTGCTGAGTTTCTGCTTACAGACAAGCTCAAAGCGGGCGAGAACTTACTAGCCGTTGAAGTCATCAACTGGTCAGATGGAAGCTATCTGGAAGATCAAGACTTCTGGCGTTTTTCGGGCATTTTTCGTGATGTTTTTCTAGTCGCAACCCCTAAAACCTATCTTCGGGATTTAACCATTGTCACTGATCTGGACGATCAATACCGCGATGCCAGCCTAAAACTTACAGCTAATGTTCGCCATCTGGCTACAGGCACACAAGCTCCTTATAGGATTCGATTTACCTTATATGACCCTAAACGAACCGTTGTTTTTTCGGAGACAATCAATTCCGAGAATGCCACCGATGCGGGCCAGGAAGCCCTTTTTCGGTTGAAAAAAGATATAAAAGCACCATTGCTCTGGAGTGCCGAAACGCCCGCTCTATATACGCTTACAACCCAGTTGATTGGGGCAGATGGGCAAGTGTCGGAAGCAGTTAGTCAACGAATAGGTTTTCGCGAAATGACCTTAACTGACGGTCAGCTTTTAGTCAATGGCAAGGCCGTTACGTATAAGGGTGTCAATCGCCACGAATTTGATCCTAACACGGGGCGGGTCATTAGTCGGGAGTCGATGATTCAAGACATAAAGTTGATGAAACAATACAACATCAACGCCGTCCGCACATCGCATTATCCAAACGTAACAGACTGGTATGATCTCTGCGACGAATATGGCCTGTATGTCATTGATGAAGCTAATATCGAGAGTCATGATTTGTGGGGCAAAGGCCAGACACCAGCGGCCAAACCCGAATGGCGCGATGCCTTTGTAGCACGTGGTCGGGCAATGGTCGAGCGCGACAAGAATCATCCCTCTATTGTCATCTGGTCTTTGGGTAACGAAACGGGCATGGGTCAGAATTTTAAAGACATGGCCGACATTATGCGGCTCATCGACCCTACACGCCCCATTCATTATGAAGGTCGGCAACCGTACAATAGCACCTCGCTGACCAACTTTGATATTATTTCAACCATGTACCCATCTGTCGACGACATGGTGAAACTCATGGAAAAGGACCCTCACCGACCTGTTATCGTTTGTGAATATGCGCACGCGATGGGAAATAGCGTTGGTAATTTGAAAGACTATTGGACGGCTATCGACAAATATCCACGCATGCAGGGTGCGTTCATTTGGGACTGGGTCGATCAGGGTTTGCGGTTGAAAAATAAAGCAGGTAAAGCGTACACCGACCATATTAATTACATTGATGGGGCGAATGCCTGCGATGGCCTGGTTAACCCAGATCGGACACCCCAACCTGAAATCAACGAAGTAAAACTAGTTTATCAATACGTAAAACTAAATACGGCCGCTCCTTTAGTGCCTGGCCAACCCGTTAAACTTAACGTTCGGAATACCTACGATTTCCAATCACTTGAACCCTTCCGATTCGAATGGGAGTTGATTCGAAATGGCGAAGTAGTTCAACGGGGTGGCGAAAGTAATCTGGTGGCCAAACCAGGGCAAACGCAGGTATTGACACTTCCCATTAAGCTTAACGCCACCGTTGATACCCGGCAGATTGATGGGAATGCACGCCCTTCTGCGGCTGCACTAGCGGAGCGAAGCGCGCAGTCGGGTGAGTATTTTCTCAATGTAAGTGTCCGGCTAAAACAGGCAACCAGTTGGGCACCTGCTGGTCATGAAGTCGCATCTGGGCAATTCCCAATTAAAACCGATTCGCCAACGCCCATTGTTATGGGTATGAATCGAATTCCAGCGGTTAAGATGACAGCCACGCCAGCAGTAGTCACGATCCGCGGAAAAGAATTCGCCGTTGTTTTTGATAAAGGTACAGGAACACTGAGCCAATGGATCTATAAAGGCAAAAACCTGCTGGCACAAGCCTCCACGGCAGAGCGAAGTGCAGAGCCTGGGCTTCAGCCAAGTTTCTGGCGGGTACCTACCGATAATGACGAAGGCGGTGGACAGGCTTCTTATGCAGCTCGTTGGCGGAAGGCTGGAGTAGACACCATCAAAGCGCGCCCTGTTGAATTTAAACTAGACCCTCGGCCGCAAATGGTGCGGGTTAGCTGCACAAATGATCTGATGGCTGTAGGTGGTAGCCTTCGTCAGCAAACGGACTACATTGTGTATGGCACCGGCGATATACAGGTTACAACAACCTACACGCCTTCAGGCATCTTGCCGCCACTAGCCCGAGTTGGGATGCAGGTTCAGTTACCAACAAGTTTCACCAATTTCACCTGGTACGGGCGCGGCCCTTTTGAGAGTTACGCCGATCGGAAAGATGCGGCTAAAGTCGGACTCTACGAATCGAAAGTAGCGAACCAGTTTTTCCCTTATACAATGGCGCAGGAAAATGGCAATAAAACCGATGTACGCTGGGCTAAACTTACCGACGAACAGGGATTTGGAGTTCTATTTATGAGCGATATGAGTAACAATTCGCTACTCAATATCAACGCCCGCGATTATACCGATGCGGCTTTACTCAAAGCCAAGCAACCCAATACGCAAGACCTTGAACGCGGAAACGTAACCGTTTTAAACATCGACATGGCACAAATGGGCCTCGGTGGCGACGATAGCTGGTCACCGCGCGTTCATCCAGACTATTTGCTTCCGGCCAACAAGCCTTATACATACTCGTTCCGAATGCGGCCCGTAGATGTTCGCACAAAGGTCACAGAAGAGGTCAACTTATCTTTACCGCGTTAGTCACTCGAAGCAAGTATCAAAGTCAGCAATTAGGTTAATTTATAACACCTGATTCTCACCGCACTAGGCTCTATTGAATAAATAGAAATTGTACGGTATACTGGGGTAAATGACCTTATTTCATTAAGAAAGACAGAGTTTTTATCAAATTTAGTCACCAAAATAACGGATGCCGATAGAAAATACCCTATTTTCGGGCTGTGCATAATCTATATGTTTAAATTTATCCCTTTTGTATGGCCAAACTGATTATCGTGGACGACGAACAGAAAATTCGTGCGGCTCTACGCGATATTTTAGAATATGAAGGCTACGATGTTGACGAAGCGAAAGATGGTGAAGAAGGGCTGGATATGATTCTGCGCGGAAGTTACGACGTAGCTTTGTGCGATATTAAAATGCCCAAAATGAATGGCCTTGAGGTACTGGCAAAAGTTAGCGAAGCCGAGAAAAGTACACAGGTTGTCATGATCTCAGCCTTTGGCAACGTCGAAAATGCCGTTGAAGCAACCAAACGCGGAGCCTTTGATTTCATTACCAAACCACCCGATCTCAACCGCCTTTTAATTACCGTCCGCAACGCCATTGAGCGGGCCAAGCTGGTTCAGGAAACCAAAACCCTGAAGAAGCGTATCTATAAACTGAATGAAATTGTTGGCGAGTCGGAGCCTATCAAGAAAGTTAAAGATACGATCAATCGAGTTGCGGCTACTGAAGCGCGTGTGCTGGTAACAGGGGCCAATGGCTCCGGTAAAGAGATGGTAGCCAAGCAGATTCATGAGAAAGGTAGTCGCGCTAACCAGCCTTTAGTGGAAGTAAACTGCGCTGCTATACCAAGCGAACTCATTGAAAGTGAGCTATTTGGCCACGAAAAAGGGTCATTTACAGGAGCTGCTGCCCGCCGGGTCGGTAAGTTTGAGCAAGCCGATGGCGGCACGCTGTTCCTTGATGAGATTGGCGATATGAGTTTGTCGGCACAGGCAAAAGTGCTACGGGCTTTGCAGGAAAACAAGATTACACGCGTTGGTGGCGATAAGGAAATTAAAGTCAACGTGCGGGTCATTGCGGCTACGAACAAAGACCTTCGACAGGAAATTGTCAACGGCAACTTCCGGGAAGACTTATTCCACCGCCTAAGTGTTATCATGATTCACGTGCCCCCCTTAGCTGAACGGCGGGTCGATATCCCTCTCCTCGCCGATAAGTTTTTACACGATATCGCTACAGAATACGGTGCACCCCCTAAAGACCTGACAAGCGACGCCATGAACTTCCTTCAATCGCTTCCCTGGACAGGAAATGTTCGGGAATTGCGGAACGTCATCGAACGCCTGGTGATCATGTGTGGCGATGATATTACACTGGAAGATGTGAAGCTTTATGCGTGACAATGAGTGAGTGATTGAGTGATAGAATGATTGAATAGCTATGATAAACTATTCAATCATTCTATCACTCAATCATTCAATCACTCACTCATTCAATCATTAAGTTACAGCCCCTTACGTCAGAATTATCGAAGCGGCCGATCACCCGAAAATCGCCTTCCGCACCAACATATTGTCCCAAATCCTGGGTTTCAATAAATGAACAGGAGTCCAGATTGGCTAAATCGACAACGTTTATTCCTCCCGTTTGGCGCGAGCCGACATCTGTCTGTTTTTCTGGATGAAGTGCAAACGGGTCGTTGATGTCCCGCAAGAAAATTCGGAGCGTTGAGCTAGGCCGAAATACACCATTCCCCATTGAATAAGCCTGCGATAGCAATTCGGTCATACCATACTCGGAATGAACGGCTTGTATCCCTAATTGCTCCGTCAGAATCTCGTGTACCTCTTCGCGTAGTAGCTCCTTCCGACGGCCCTTCATACCACCTGTTTCCATTACAATAAGATTGGGAAACTTTCCCAGAAATGACAAATCCGATGCTGACTCAGCCCAATCCAGCAAACCAAATGTAACCCCAATGAGCAAAATCTTTTTCTGATCAGGTTGTTGGGAGAGTTGTCGTAGGTGTTGCGTCAGTTCAGCATAGTTGTTGAGAAAAAAACCGGATGTGGGTTCAGTGGCTTGCACACCTCCACTCTGCGCCATAAATTGCTGAACCATATACACGAGCGAGGAGTTATTTCGTTCAAGGTAAGACGGCAGCAACGCCAGAATATGGAAGTCGCGGAGTAGACCATACGTTTGCTCAAAAATTTGCGTACTGACGGCGTCGTAAAGAGCTAAATCGGGCACAAAATGGCGGCTGGTCTGTTCACCGGTAGTACCGCTACTGGCAAAGGTAAGCGTATCTGTTTTAGCTGGATTGCAACTTGAGTCGATGCCCGTTAAAACCGAATGAGTTTTAAAAAAGCCAATCGGCATAAACGGCACCTGATGCAACCTGGTTATCTCGTTAGGCTGACAATTCAGGTGGTGCAGATAAGCCTTATATAGAGGATTGTAAGCTGCCTGATACCGAAAAACGGACATTGCCAGCGTTTCGAAGGCCGCTCGATCTGGAAAGTTCGACACAAGTTCCAGAACTTGCTGTCGGAGTGATTGCCGAAGCGGGGCCGCAGCGGCTGAAAGTGTTAATGAAAAAGACAAAATAACAAAAGCGTTTATTGCACAACGAGTACAACAGTATGCGACGGCAACAAATTCAAACCTACTTATTCGTTTTCGGCATTGTCCTAACCGTATCGGCCTGCTTTACCGAACCAAATTACTCAAATACCCCAGCCATCGACTTTAAGGGGCTATTTAAATACTCAATTGCAGCAAGTAGCGGAGTGGGCCAAGCTAAGCGGGATTCAATTGTGATTACTATCGGCTTCAAAGATGGTGATGGCAATCTCGGTGTCGACAATCCCTCGACGGCAACGATTACCAGTTATACAAGCAATGGTGGTTGGGGAAATTACGAAATCAGAACATTTCGATTCATCAACAAGCAATATGTAGAGTACACGCAAACAGATCTCACATCCTTGTTTTTCCCGGATCTGACAAAAAACAAACCCAAAGGCCCTATTGAGGGAACACTGGATTTCAATCAAACTTTTACGTACGGTACATCCAATGTATTTTACCCGACCAAGTTTCAAATTCGCATTCGAGATCGGGACCTGAACGTCAGCAATGTCATCGAGACGGATACAATAACATTGCCTTATCTGCGATAGTATTCTGAATACGGATCAGAGCAGATTAATCTGCATTCAGAATAATCCGGAACGTTGTTCCTTTCCCGACTTCCGAGCTTTTGACATAAAGTCGACCACTGTGGTATTCTTCTACAATGCGTTTGGCTAGGGTCAGTCCCAGTCCCCAGCCCCGTTTTTTGGTACTAAAACCTGGCGAAAATACTTTTTGCATATTGGCTTTAGAAATCCCCTTGCCCGTATCCGTAATGTCAATTGCCACTTGCTGCTGTGATAAAGGCACAATATTGAGTCGCAATTCGCCAACTCCTTTCATGGCATCGACTGCGTTTTTGCATATATTTTCGATGACCCACTCAAAGAGTAGCTTATTGATTTTGACCATCTGATCGGACGGCAGTTGGCTGGCCAGGCTCATTTTCACTTTCGTCGAAATACGTCTCGCCAGATAATCCGTAAATTGCTTAACTACCTCATTTAGATTTTCTTCTTTCAAGGTAGGCACAGAGCCAATACTCGAAAAACGAGCAGTAATAGTCTCCAGTCGCTGAACGTCTTTTTCAATTTCATCGGTTATCGATCCGTCATACTGGTCAGGATCGGAGCGCATATACTCGACCCAGGCCATCAATGATGACATGGGCGTTCCTAACTGGTGCGCCGTTTCTTTCGCCAATCCAACCCATACACGGTTCTGCTCCGCCCGTCGCGACGAACTAAACGATAGATAAGCCAATACCCCAAGGGCTGTCAGAATTGCCAATAGCGCATACGGCAGGTACGTAATTTGTCGTAATACATCTGAGTTAGAATAATAAACCTTCCCGTGTTTACCATCATTCATCACCACAGGTATAGGCGGGTGATTCTTACCCATTTCAATCATTTTATTGCGAAGCAAAGCATGCTCCTCGGCCTGCGTAAGCCCTTTCGTTAAGCCATCGATATTCAGCTTGGCCAATACTTGATTATTATGATCGACATAAATAACTGGTATGGTCTTGTTTGCCTGCAGAATTTCACTCGTAACAAACGTTAAATCACCACTATCGGCATCAGGACGACTTGAGCTATACAAATACTCTACGGCCTTTACATAGAGCTGTACATATTGCTCCTCACGAGCTTCGAGTTTTAAAATAAGGCGATTGGTATAAAGCAGCGATCCTGTTCCAACTAACAATAGGTTCAGAGCCAAAATAATTTTCAGAATATTATTCTGATTATAAATATCGAATGACTTTAACATGTGGTCTTATAAGCTGCCATCACTGAAATAGGTTTGGCTTAAAAGCAGCTTTTTGAGAATAAAATGTGGAGGTATTACAAAACTAAACAGATTGTTGACCTATTACGTCGCTCAGCAGATACCTTCTGTACGTTAAACGATAAAAAGCAGGCAAACTATCTAAATCGGAACGACTGCGCTACGCTTACTGTTACAAAATCGAATAGGATTGAACAAAGAACCCAACCCTTTGTTTGGATGTATTCTAAATAACACACCACTTAGATGGTGCCTGTTTATATCCGATAAATATGCCGTAATTTTGTAAAGGCTTAAGGCCAATAAAGGTGATTTGTTACCATGTTAGATACCTTCAAAGCAATTAGTTTATCTTATAAGATGGCCCCGTTGCAGGTGCGGGAACTAATTGCACTAAACGAAGAAGAAGCCAAGCGGCTGATGATTCGGTTGCGTGACTTTTTTGGGTTGACCGATTTGCTTGTTATCTCAACCTGCAATCGTACAGAAGTATATTATGCCTTCGAACAGGATCTCAATAGTGATATTGCCCGTTTATTACTGATCGAAAAAGGGCTGACAGATACCGCTAATTATTTGCCTTATTTCCAGTTTTTTGAGGCAAATGATCAGGCTGTTCGGCACTTGTTCGAAGTATGCGTTGGCTTACACTCGCAGGTAGTGGGCGATATGCAGATTCCGAATCAGGTGAAACAATCGTATCAATGGTCGGCGGATCTGGAAATGGCGGGGCCGTTTCTGCACCGACTCATGCACACGATTTTCTTTACCAACAAGCGGGTTGCTCAGGAAACACCTTTTCGTGACGGAGCGGCTTCGGTCTCTTATGCTGCCGTTGAGCTGATTGATGAGCTGGTTGGCGAACATAAGAACCCCAATGTACTGGTTATTGGCCTCGGAGAGATTGGAACCGACGTTTGTAAAAATCTCGAAGACCGCAAGTTGACCAACATTACCCTTTGCAACCGTACGCAAACAAAAGCCGAAGCCCTGGCTGAGCAATACGGTTTCCGGGTTGCTGACTTTGATAATCTTACGGACGAAATTCGCCGGGCCGACGTAATCATTTCGTCGATCATGCGCGACGATCCGCTCATTACGCCTGAATTTCTTCGGGAAATCAATGTGCTAACGTTCAAATATTTCATTGATTTATCGGTTCCACGTAGTGTAGATACTGCCGTTGAGCAGATTCCGGGAGTACTGGTCTATAACATTGACCATATCCGTAATCGTACCGATGAAGCCTTAAATCAGCGATTGGCTGCTATTCCTCAGGTCGAAGCCATTATCACACAAGCTGTGACTGAGTTTGGCGACTGGTCGAAGGAAATGGTGGTATCACCAACCATCAATAAACTTAAAAATGCCCTGGAGCAGATTCGTCGTGACGAAATTGCCCGGCATTTGAAACACCTGACTCCCGATGAGTCGGAAAAAGTGGACAAAATTACGCGCGGCATTATGCAGAAGATCATTAAGCTGCCTGTGCTGCAACTGAAAGCTGCCTGCAAACGTGGAGAAGCCGAAACCCTGATCGATGTCTTAAATGATCTGTTTGACCTAGAAAAACAAGCGGCAGGTGATTCAAAACACTCCTATTGATACATAACTTCCATTAAAAAAAGCTCCTCGATCAGACTGATTGAGGAGCTTTTTTGTTGAACCTATTTAAACCTCCATTCAACCTGAATCGTTTTTTGTCATTCCGACGTCAGGAGGAATCTCAAAGTTGAGTATTAGTCAAGCTTGAGATTCCTCCTGACGTCGGAATGACAAAAAATAGGCTATTATTTCTTTTTGGGAGCAGCCTTCTTAACGGGTGCTTTGGCAGTAGGTGTAGCAGGTGACGTTGTAGCTGGTTTTTCATCATTCTGCCCCGGCGTAATTCCCAATCGCTTAAGGACTAGCTCCGTGATGTTATTTTCCTCAGGTGCATACAGAATGTCGGTCGAATTACCAGTATTCAGAATGTGCGTATAGCCATTTTCTTTAGCTACCGAATCAATCGCCTGTTGGATTTTACTCAGTGTTGGGCTAACTAACTGCTTGTACTTACTCTGAATCGATTCATCGGCATCACGGCTAAACACCTGAATACGGTTTTGTAAAGTCTGCAACTCGGTCTCTCTATCTTTCCGAATCACATCGGTCATTTGAGCTCCCTCTTTTTGATAAGCTGTGTACTTCGCCTGAAACTCTGTCTGCAATCGCTTAAGCTCTTCCTGCGCCTTATTTTGCTGAACCATCAACAAGTCAGTGATTACCTTATTTTCAGGGGTTTGAGACAAGATATAATCTATCCGTGTGTGGCCTACTTTTACAGTCTGGGCTTGCAGTCCTAAAGCAGTCAGGGATAAAGCCACCACAAGCACGTAATTAAAAATCTTCTTCATTTTAACGGTTAGTTTAATCTAAATTAGGTAGGTACACCTCTTGGTTTGAGGAGTTAACGTGTAAAATTATGGACGATAAGCATTAGTCAACCCTACAACCCGAAAGACAACGGTCAGCCTGCCATCGATCCGGCTATAACTCTCAAATTTAGCAATAAGGGCTCGGCTTTAATAAGTTAAATATTGTTAAGTTCAGCTAAGTTTGATAAAATGATCTTACTGATCTCATCGAATCTGTGTTTATAAACGAATAAGCGACTCTTCCCTACAAATGACCCGACTGATTAACGCCCTGTTTCGTTTGTTTCTTATCGCGGTGCTGGTTGCCGGTCTTATTGCCATTTGGGAGCAGATTCGTGGGAATAGCCTGCTCAGTCGTTTCCGACGAGGTGATAACACGACCCAACGCATTGTCCTGAAGGAAATTACAGCTCTGGGAAAACTGGAACTCGTCAAATACACTTTCAAAGACATTGTTGAACACGAGCAGGTGAATACGTTTTTGCCCAATGCAAACGCTATATTAATTGTAGAAGGCGAAGCCACCGGCTGTATTGACCTAACCAGAATTTCGGCAACTGACATCGTAGCCGAAGGTGATTCAATAACTGTCCAACTACCGAAACCGGAACTCTGTAGTTGGAAAATCAATCACGACCGGTCGAGGGTGTACGATACTCACTTTTCGTTTCTGGACCAATCTCAGCTAGTGAGCGACGCTTATCGGAAGGCCGAACGGCAGGTTCGCCAGTCGGCACTTGACGGCGGCATCCTTAACCAAACCCGCCAAAATGCTAACCAGATTCTCCGCCCCATGCTCGAACGTATTTCGGGTAAAAAGGTAGGGTTGGCCTTTCGGGAATAGTAAATTCTGTTTCAGGTTCCATGCTTTGCTCTTCACGAAGATGGAACCTGAACCTTGAACAATTTTAATCTAGTTTATACCACTTCACATCTTTCAACGGAGCACGACGAAAAGCGGCCTTAGTATCTCCCGTTGATGGCCCGTAGTATTTTTCGAGGTAATCTAAAACAATCTTTTCCGATTCGCCTAAGTCCCAAAGTTTGTGGTATTTCTGCATCCATCGAATGCGCTCCGTCCAGCCTGCCCGCGTAAAACGATGCTGCAAGATAAGTTTCGAGGAATGGCAGGCTGTACACTGTGCTTTTACCATCATCAGGCTCGGCGAATCAATTAACCCACTTTCGGCATCAATTTTTAGCGAATCGGTTATCCTCCCGCTAACTTCTGCCGTTGATCGCGGATATACAGTAACTGTCTGGAAGCTAGCCAATCCAATCACAGTAGCTCCAATAAGAAATAAACCTATTACTATCTTCACGCTCTTCTAGACCTAAAAAACTACTACTAGTCTAATTTTGATTCTATTGATTTTATCGCATTGAGAATCAGAAACTATAGAATAAAAAGAATCTAGTTTACCAAAATACTAGGTTGCTTTTACGGCAATTCGATGACAGGCATTATTAAGATAGCCACCCGGATTCCACTGTGGAATGACCATTGGCTGCGTAACGCCACTACTATCGGTAGCACGCACCCATATTTCATAATAACCTACTTCTGGAAATTTTATTTCCGACGACCATTGCTGCCACGCTAGTCGGTTTTTGGCTGGCTCCAGTTTACTTTTTTGCCAGGTTGCACCATAGTCGATGGATGTATGTACCTCTGCAACAGCGCGGTCTCCGGCCCAGGCATGTCCTCGTAAAGCCAGCGACTTCTTCTTGTCAAACATAGCTCCCGTTTTCGGGTATGTAATTATTGACTTTACGGGCATCGACTCGATAATCCGGAAATTCTCGGGTGTCTCAGCAATTTTTTCACCTGGCTGTACCGGGCGAATCGGCATTCGGTAACTATGTCCTTCCATCTTGGCACCGTCATGCTCTTTATTGCGAACAGCAATCGTATGCAGCCATTTCCCGGATACCGAAGCGGGCCAGCCACCAATAACCAGCCGCAATGGATAACCATGCACTAACGGAATGTCCTCACCATTAACAGCCCAGGCAAGTAATACCTCATTTTCAAGGGCTTTTTTAATAGGTACCCCACGCGAAATAGACACTTTAGTAGGGTCTTGACTCAGGTGTGGGTCTTTACCGTAATAACCAATATACACGGCATCGTCTTTCAATCCGACATCCGCCAGAATATCTTTTAGCCTAACCCCAGTCCAGGCAGCGCAGCTTACCGCTCCCTGATCCCAGGGGTTACCCGTTGTTTGGGGTTCATATCCCGATCGACCATTGCCTCCACATTCCAGTACGAGTTGGTAGGTATGCGTTGTAAAACGTTTTTTGAGTTCGTCCAGCGTATAGGTTTTTGTGGCTTTTACCGACTCCCCTTTGATCGTTAGCGTCCAGGTTTTGGGATTAATGGGTTCTGTAGGAATCAGGCCGTTATTCCGAATAAACATTTTATCGACGGGTGTAACGGCATCATCTAACAGATGAATAGGTGATTCAACATTCCAGGGTTTATCGCCTAACACCTTCATCTCAGCACTTTTACCCTTAAGAGGGTCATAGTCAAACGCCAATGGCGTATAACCTGCCGGTATTTTATCGGCGAAAACGACATCTGTTCCTATCAAAGCGGTCAGCGTTGCCAACGCACTTTTTTGAAGAAACCCCCGCCGGTCATGAAGCTGATTCTGCATAGCATTAACGTTCTTATAGCAGGCAAATTAGCGCCTTTATTTACCGATTACTTGTTCAATTTTGTTTCTATCGATTCTTTGGATTCTATTGTACTGATAACCAGCGATAATAAAATCTACCACAAGGGCATCCCCGAGAATCCTCCAGAATTCATTTCGTCAATGCCCTAGATTATACTCAAAGCATATTTTCTGACAAAAGTAATGTTCTCTCGGCCGAAATTATGTGATTTGCCTCTACCCAAACTTTACTCGCTTAATTGGCCCGTACAAACATTATCCTGTTTCCGAGTAGTGTATTTAACAGTTTTTAATGAATATAGCGTCTGAAAAAGCGTTTTGGCTATACTAGGAATTAATTGCCCGATGTGCTATGAATACGACCCCACCAACCGTCACAAATGGTGATCTTCTGATTGCCGAACCATTCATGGGCGACACTAATTTTGAGCGTAGTGTAGTTTTAGTCTGCGAACACAGTCAGGCTGGCACCTTTGGGCTGGTCCTGAATCAGCTTACCGATATTCACCTGAGCGATGTAATCGAAGAAATTCATCCCGATTTACCCTTATTTGTAGGCGGGCCTGTCCAGCAAAATACGCTGCATTTCATCCATCGTCGCCCCGATCTGATTGACGGATCGATACGGGTTGTCGATGGCTTGTACTGGAGTGGCGATTTTGAGCAGATCAAACGAGCGGTCAATCTGGGAACGCTTACTGAGCGCGACATTCGTTTTTTTATTGGCTACTCCGGTTGGAGCGAAGGACAGTTAGATGACGAACTTAGTCAGAAAGCCTGGATCATTAGCCGTATCACTGCCGATTTCCTATTTGATACCCCAACGAAAGAATTTTGGCGGGGTGTTCTCAAGCGAATGGGGGGCGAATACAAATCAATAGCCCACTATCCGGTCGATCCACGACTTAATTAACAATTTTAAACATTTCCCGAACCAGACGAACGGCGGCTTCTTAACTTTTTTTCGCCAATTTTGTGGCGGTCGGCAGGCCGCATCCCCGATGTTTCGGATAAAAAACGTTATCGAAGGGTTAACTTCCTTTCTGCAGTTCCGTATGTACATGTACCGATTACTACTTCTTATTACTATAGTAACCTCGCCTTTCATCGCGAAGGCACAAAGCGATAAACCTATTGGTGGCCATTTTGGACTAAAAGTCGGAGCATCGTTCACCCAAATAGCCATATCCGGATCTACAGTCAATATCCCTCACCGGGCATTAGAGCCGCATCTGGGGGCAATCTATCGGTATCGGTATAACCGCTGGGTAGTTCAGCCAGAAGCCATCCTATCGATCCGGGGAGGTACCTTTCAGCAGGAACAATCCAATGGAAGCCGCACTACAACAGGGGTTTCTTATTATTATGCCAGCCTTCCTTTCATGTTAGGCTATATTCCAACCGAGGGGTTGACTGTTCAGGCTGGCCCAGAGTTCAGTTATGCGCTTAACGCCGGCCAAACAGGTGGTCCTAGTGCTAATAATGATCTGGGACTTGCCGTAGGGGTTCACTACGACTTCTTAGACATGCTGAACAAGTTTAGTCTAAACGTCCGCTACATTTACGGCTTTACCAACGTATCGCCCGAAGCAACAGCTGCCTATTATAACCGAAATCTTCAGGTGTCGATGGTGTATAACCTGTTTCCGAAGAAGAAGAAAAAATAATTTCGTATTAGAAGCGAGGAGTGCGTAAGTAGGATGTGTTGAACAGTATTCTACTACGCACTCCTCGCTTCTAGTACTATTCAAACTATGCTCTCCGACTTCGGCGTTCTCCTGCTCTTTATTGTAGGTGCGTTTGCGTTTATCGCAATCGTACTTTTTATAGCGCGCTTACTTCGCCCTAACAAACCGAATGTCGAGAAAAATAGCACTTATGAATCGGGAGAAGAGCCTGTTGGTAATGCGAATATTCAGTTCAACATTCGTTTCTACGTTGTAGCACTCGTATTTGTTCTGTTTGATGTTGAGTTAGTTTTTTTATTTCCGTGGGCAACTGTATTTGGTCAGGAACAGCTTATTAAGGAAACTGGAGGCCTTTGGGGTTGGTTTGCATTAGGAGAAGTAACCTTGTTTGTCATTATATTATCGTTAGGGCTTGCCTATGTTTGGGTGAAAGGTTATCTTGATTGGGTAAAACCCCAACCGAAAGTACCAACAGTGGAAACGAAGGTTCCTGCGGAGTTGTACAGGAAAGTAAATGAGAAATATCAGCGGTGACAGGACTTTATTAAAGCTCATTCTTCTCCTTACCTTATTATCCTCTCCTATCAGAGGACTAGCTCAACGCTACGAAATAGGAACCTACAAAATCCGTGTTCTTCTGGATTCGGGCGAACGAATCAACGGAGTTTTATCGGGTGTGAGCGAATCCACCTTGTATTTTGAGGATAAACGACGGGACATCATTAAAATACCGTTAACTTCGATTCGGAAGGTGAAGCTCATTGATGTCAATAATGTACGATCCCGAATCATTACGGGTGCTATTTTGGGGGCGTTGGCAGGCGGATATGCTTCGTATCAGGGAAATAACCGCAGCCCCGGTAACAGTAGAAGTCCTATTTTATTAGGCGTTACGATTGCCTTTGGGGCGGCAGGAGGAGCCGGTTTCGGCGCCCTTATAGGAAAATTCAGTGCGAGTATAGGGCGCGCCCACTTCACCTTTCGCTCTGTAGGCGATCCAGAATCCGTAAATCGTTTATACCATCTTTTAGAACCTTTCAGCGAAACGTTTCAAAAAGACGTTATTAACCAATATCCTTAACGTATATGACTCCTCAACCAACAACTGATAAATCAGGTGAAGCCAGCGTTATGCTGATGCATTCCGAAGACTTATTAAACTGGTCGCGAGAGAAATCGCTGTGGCCGCTTACCTTTGGACTTGCCTGTTGCGCCATTGAAATGATGGGGGCTATGACTGCCAGTTATGACCTTGAACGGTTTGGAATTTTTCCGCGCCCTTCCCCACGACAATCCGATATTATGATTGTATCGGGTACGGTTACCTATAAAATGGCCGATCGTATCCGGCGACTTTACGAGCAAATGGCCGAGCCTCGCTATGTCATTTCAATGGGGTCGTGCTCCAACTGCGGGGGGCCTTACTGGCAACACGGTTATCATGTGGTGAAAGGAGTCGATCGCATTATCCCGGTTGATGTGTATGTACCCGGTTGCCCACCGCGTCCCGAAGCGCTGATCGACGGATTCCTGAAATTGCAGGAAAAAATACGAACCGAGCACCCGTTGTCCAGAGGTTAAACGTTTAATGTTTCAACCATGAGCACCCTTTCTGTTTCCCTTCGCCAAACTCTTGGGTCAATCCGGCTTTTGTGGCTGATCTATGGCATCAATCTGGTACTAGGCTTACTGGCAGCTCTCCCCTTCTACAATACCCTTAAGATAGAGGATCAGAATTCGCTTGCGTTTATGAACCTGCTCGATGGGTTCGACTATACCATTTACTCCGACTTTATGCATCGCAGCGAGCGCGTAATTGCCCCGCTGTTAAGTGTCGGACGCTGGTTAGGCCTGGCGTATATTTTTCTAAGTGTTTTTTTTGCGGGAGGAATTTTACTTCGCTTCGCTCAACCCAACTCTCGCTTCAGTGCTGGCTTATTTTGGCAGGGCTGTAGCCATTACGTAGCCCGGTTTCTACGACTGTTTGCTGTTACGCTCCTGTTTGTTGTGGTGGGTGCCGGCTTCTGGCTCGTTGCAGGTTCGTTAGTGGGTGTGGCGCTAAACAATACTTTAACCGAACGAGGTGAATTCTGGATTGGTTTGGTGTTTTTTGTACTCTTCGCCTTTACCGCTACACTCCTGTTCTGCATCGGCGATTACGCCAAAGTTTTGATGTTTCGGGAAGATGAACAGAATGCCTTTCGCGCATTTGGGCAAGCCGGTCGATTAGTCCTTCGCAATCCCATTCGAACCTATGGTTTATATGGAATGCTGATTGCGATTGGCACCGGTTTATTCGGAATTTATTTCCTTCTGGACGAAGCCATTTTAATGAGCAACTGGCTAACTATTTTGCTGATGGCTGTTATTCAACAAATATTGATTTTCGGTCGTGTTGGTCTGAAAGTCTGGTCATTAGGAACAGCTTACAACCAGTATGAAAAGTTGCCTAAACCCGTCTTCATTCCACAGCCTGTTCAGATAAGCCAGCCTGCCAGCGAACCTGACAATGAAACTCCACTAGGTGTCATAGAGCCATAAAGAAGAACTGGTTCTAGAAACTAACATCCGAAACAAGTTCTTCTCTTTTTTCGGTTTTGCTCAATGGCCAGTGTTTGTCAAACATTGTAAGGAGCCAAAGAGTCGCAATAGTGGGCAGCAAATACTTATCCCAACCAATGTGTGCCTTCCCCATCAGGATCAGATTGAGAAGAACCACCCAGCCTGCCATTCCACTTTTAGGGCTAGCAAAACGTAGAATAGTGAGTAGCATAAAAAAGCCAAAAATGAGCTGCTTGGCTATTCCTTTAATCCCAATTAGTTCCAGATGTCGATCAAAGAAGCCTAGGTTCTTGACAACAAAAAAACCATCGTACATCTGTTCGGCAGGAAAAAAAGCGATCAGTAAACCAATTAATATAACCCAGCCAATTAACCACGGGCGTTGTTGGGACTCTAACCCGTAAAATTGGAGCTTTCGGGTTAACACTATTTCGGGCAATACATAATAAAGTCCAAGACATGCCGATGCGTAAAGGACAAACCCAGGCTTATACATCAACTTATGTACTGTATCGTTGTATTTCTGCCGGGCAACCTCAGGAGCAGGCCCTAATCCACCCCAAAATAGCACCCAGGCAATAAGTGCCAATCCGGCAATCACATAATAAATAAGGTAAGGTCTGTCGAGTGCCCAACGCACCGATGCCTGCCAGCTACTAAACCGAAATACGGCTGGGCCTAGCTCATAACATAAAATAACGGCCGGAAAAACTACGGCATATTGCCTGGAACTAATAGCCGCAATAAAGAATAAGCAACTAGCCCAATGCACTTGTTTCAGGTAACAAACCCAGCCCAGAAGAATGAACGAAAGGGCGAGAATGTCGGTATAAAAAATAGTGCTACAGAAGTAATAGTAAGGGAAAAGAATCAGGCCTAGAGCTGCCAGCCAGAACCGCCCCGGGTTAGGGCTAATTTTGAGAAAGAGCATTAGAATAGCGAAACTCAGGCCCAAATTGAGGATTCTCAAATACTGAACGGAATGGCCAAATATATTGATCACCCAGCCCGCAATCATAAATGGCAATGGGGCAATAACTTCAGGATAATTATTTAACAGGTGTACAGATGGTAGCGGCTCTTTACTGAATAGAAGAACAGTATCCCAAAAATGAACTTCATCGCCAAAAAGCGTAAAAGCCAGGTTTTCTCTATAGAAAAATACGAACGTATAAACGAGAGCAAGAGCAATAACAGCAATAAGCCAATTAAAACGCATAAGGAAAACTTTTAAACTATTCATTCCATAAACATCGAAAGCTTACAGTCCAAACTGTACAGAAATGTCAACTTTCTAATTCATGTCACATAGTAGGGGCGGATATCGTAAATACACAGGCTCAACCTGAAATCGGTGGAAAAATGACCGTTCAAAATTCCGCTATTTAAGGTAAGCTAGTGCCGCTTTAACAGAATAAAGATAGTGAGGATTGTATACGTAGCCAAAAGCCGGTAGTTTTTAGCCTTATTTTTTGAGGCTAGTGGTAGTGTAATGGTCAACATCCATACTAAACCTTTGTGCTTATGACAGGCTAAAATTGATCAAAACCTTGCCTAAAAAATGCCAGGATAGATAAGTAGTAACCCTATTTAGTAGCTTTTATCTCCAATAACATCAGGCAAATGCATACAAGCAGTAACATTGTTTTAATGAGTCTTATTCTTTTGATCACGCTTGCCTTTAAGCAGGACGTACCACCCCAATTGCAGCTATTTTTGCTCATTGGCCAATCGAATATGGCAGGTCGAGGTGTTCCCGAAGCCGAAGATCAGCAGACCAATCCACACATCTGGATGCTGACAAAAGAGTTAAGTTGGGTACCGGCTCGCGATCCGATGCACTTCGATAAACCAGCTGTTATAGGTGTTGGTCCTGGATTTTCGTTTGCGAAACGACTGGCCGAAACTTACCCAGAAATGAATATCGGATTAATTCCCTGCGCCGTTGGTGGTTCGGGCATTGATGTCTGGAAACCAGGTGCTTATTACGAACCTACCCAATCACATCCTTACGATGATGCTTTACGACGGGCAAAAAAAGCACTTGAAAATGGGCAGCTAGCCGGTTTTATCTGGCATCAGGGTGAATCAGATTCAGAGCCAGAGAAAGCCATCGTTTATGAAGAAAAACTCGCTGAACTAGTCCAGCGATTCCGGAAAGATCTGAATGCACCCCATGTACCGTTTGTAGTAGGAACACTAGGTGATTTTGTCGTAAATCGAGACCCAGAGGCTAAAATCGTCAATGAAGCACTTCAACAGGCAACCAAACATATCCCAAATTCCTATTGCGTAGTATCAGAAGGGCTAACAGACAAAGGAGATTCAACCCATTTCGACACTCACTCAGCCCGAATTCTCGGCCAGCGGTATGCTGATGTATTTATCCATAAGAAGTTAATAACAAGCAAACCGTAAGTCGGTGCTAGCTAAAAAATCTGCGCAAAATCAACATATCAGCAGTATCAGCCATTGGGTAGGCCTAATCTTCTTTGGCCATTTCGTATTATTGCAAAACTATTTCCCTTTCATAACCATTGATTGTGCCGCATGGCTAATCCTACTGTTTCTTCTAAACCGTCCGACGAGGCTAAGTCGACTCAGGCGGGACTATTTGGCTTGCCAGTCATTGTAGCCGCACTAGGCTACTTCGTTGATATTTACGACCTCCTTCTGTTTGGCATAGTTCGCGTACCCAGCTTAAAAGATCTCGGTCTTGCTCCCGATCAAATATCCAGTGTTGGAGCCAGCATTATCAATTGGCAAATGGGTGGTCTACTGCTCGGCGGCATCCTTTGGGGTGTTATTGGCGACAAACGTGGGCGTTTATCTGTTTTGTTTGGCAGCATCATTACCTATTCCATTGCCAACATTGCCTGCGGGTTTGTCAAGAACATCACGTTTATGGACCCAACGATGTATTACGCTCTTATGCGTTTTATAGCAGGCATTGGGTTAGCGGGTGAACTTGGAGCTGGTATTACGCTTGTCAGTGAGGTCTTGCCTAAAGAAAAGCGAGCTATTGGCACATCTCTCGTAGCAGGAATTGGCCTGTTTGGTGCCGTAGTGGCTTATTTTACCGTTAAGCTATTCGACTGGCAAATGGCCTTTTTTGTGGGTGGAGGCTTAGGATTTGGGTTATTACTACTACGGGTTGGTGTAGTTGAATCCGGTATGTTCAAAGATGTATCTGACCAGAAACACGTCAGTCGGGGTAATTTCCTGTCCTTCTTTACAAACGCAGACCGACTGTCGCGCTATCTCAAGTGCATTGGCATCGGCTTGCCAACCTGGTTCGTCATTGGCATTCTGGCTACTTTTAGTAACGAATTTGGTAAAGCATTAGGCATTGCTGAAGAAATTCAGCCGGGTCTGGCTATCATGTGGTGTTACGTTGGCCTGGCTGTGGGCGATTTAGCCAGCGGATTCATCAGCCAATCTTTCTCCTCACGAAAAAAAGCAGTGGCATTGCTCATGGCCGTTGCGCTCGTGTTTGGCTTAGTTTATTTATACCTCGGGGTTAAAAGCGCAACCGTTCTGTACAGCTTATGTCTGGCAATGGGCTTTGGTATTGGCTATTGGGCCATGTTTGTCACTATCGGGGCTGAACAATTCGGGACGAATATTCGCGCTACGGCGGCTACTACGATTCCCAATATGGTACGCGGCCTAGTCATCCCAATGACCATTGGCTATCAGGCGCTGAAGCCCTCATTAGACATCATTAATGCCGGGGCAGTTATCGGGCTGATTAGTTTTCTGCTTGGTTTTTATTCCATCCTGAGCATTCCCGAAACCCACGGCAAGGATTTGAATTATCTGGAAGAGAGCTGATGTATGATATAGGATGTATGATGTATTTCTATCACGTTAACTACATCATACATCCTATATCATACATCAGCTCTCCCTTTCCTCCCTCTCTATGCAAACCCTCACCCCTACGCCCACCCGAGTTTCATTCCGTCCGTTATTTGCCCTGCCCGTTATTGTGTCGGCGTTGGGCTTTTTTGTGGATGTGTATGATATGCTTATTTTCAGCATTGTACGCGTTCCAAGTTTGCAGTCGCTGGGGTTATCGGAAGACGAGGTATCAAAAGCAGGGACGTTTATTATCAATTTTCAGCAAGCGGGCCTGGTTGTTGGCGGTTTCCTGTGGGGTGCGCTGGGTGATAAACGCGGACGTATGTCGGTGCTATTCGGGAGCATTATTACGTATTCGCTTACCAACATTGCCTGCGGATTTGTACAGGATATAAATACGTACGCCTTTCTGCGGTTTCTGGCTGGCGTTGGCCTCTCCGGCGAAATTGGGGCGGCTATTGTGTTAGTGTCCGAAACCCTGCCCAAAGCCATTCGAAGCTATGGTTCTGCTGTTGTAGCGGGCATTGGCTATCTGGGCGCTGGTGCGGCTTATTTCACCGTTGAATATTTCAACTGGCGAACAGCCTTTTGGGTAGGTGGTGGCATGGGAATTGCCTTGCTGTTGCTTCGCGTCAGCGTATTTGAATCGGGCTTGTTCAGTCGAATGAAGACGGAGCATAAAGAGGTCAGTCGGGGCAATGTCCTGCATTTTTTTCGAAGTTGGCCAGAAGCTATCAAATACTTACGCTGTGTAACGGTAGGCATGCCAACCTGGTTTGTGGTCGGCATTCTGGCTACGTTTGCCAATGAACTTGGTCAGGCATTGGGTATCGACGAGGTGGTAAAACCGGGTCGATGTGTTATGATGATTTATGTGGGTATGGCCGTAGGAGATTTACTAAGTGGGCCACTCAGTCACTGGCTAAAATCGCGCTTAAAAACAATTACGGGCTTGCTAGTTTTGGGTACCATTATGAGCGGTATTTATCTCTTTGGTGGCATTCATACTGCCAGCGGCATCTACACAGTCTGCTTGATTTTGGGTTTCTGTACAGGCTACATCGCTATGTTCCTGACTATGGTTGCTGAACTCTACGGAACAAACCTCCGCAACACAGCCACCACCTCAGTGCCGAGTGTAGTTCGAGGTACACTTATTCCCATGACGTTGTTTTTTCAGGCTTTGAAACCATCTCTAGGTGCTTTAGTTGCTGCTGGAATTCTGGGCGTCCTTGTTTATGGGCTTTCCTTCTGGTCGCTAAGCCGAATGGAAGAGACATTTGGGAAGGATCTGGACTTCGTGGAGTAAATCAATGGAAAATGGGTAATGTAGGATGAATAATGGTAAGCCTCTGATTATCATTATTCATCCTACATTACCCATTTTTCCTTTTTACGTCACATAAACCACTCATCATTTATTTAAACCGTTTCTCCAGATTACCAGCGTTCAGAGGGCATATCGGCATCATTGGGTTGACAGCTAAAGGTTAAAAACTTAAAACATTCAACTCAATGAAAACGACCATCAAATTACTCGCTAGCGCTTTTGCAGTTGCTTTAACTATCTCAACATCAACCGTTTCATTCGCTACCGATGGCAGTCCAAAGCAAAAAGCATTTGCTGCCGTAGTGTTCCCTTCTGCCAATGCATCCAAAATTTGGGTGTGTCTGGAAAAATACCAATCCGAAAATAAAATCACCCTTCAGTTAGTCAATCAAAAGGGTGATGTACTATTCGATGAAGTGATTTGCAACAAAAACAGCAAAGACCGTGCGGTTCGTCAGCAGTTTGATGTGAACGAGCTTGGCGATGGCAATTACACATTCCGGATCACGGCTGGCGATCAGAAAGAAGAGATTTCTGTTAAACTGGCCACGCCATCAGTAGAGGCCCCAACCCGGATGATCGCTATCAAATAGATTTGCTAAAGCTTACCGAAAATTATTCGTTAGCTTCCCGAAGGCTCTAAACTTTCGGGAAGTTTTGTTTTGATGAAGGCGGAACTCTGTTTATTCCCGATCAATTAGTTTCAGGGTGAAGTTCAGTTCTGTATCCACTCCCTGAAGTAGATCGCCAATAGTAGGCTCAATCCAATAATCGGGAATCACCCCTCTTCCTTTCGTATAGGTCACAGCATTAACCGTTTTAGTTAAAGGTACGACAATGCTGATATGTGTATTGGGTAACGTTAATTTCGTGAAAGACCGCGCAGTAGGGCCTTCCATAGCTCCGCCGGTTTCTTCGCCCACAAAAACCGCCCGCTGATTCGATTTCAGAAAACTACAAACTACGGCAGCCATTGAGCCCGAAGCCCCGTTGGCCAGTACAGTCAATTGTCCATCAAAATGATTGGCCTTAGGTTGCTGTTCCAGCAAAAGAGGTGTCCAAAGACGGTAGTATTCTGACTTGGGCCGATAACTGCCGGCAGCGGTTTTATACACAGTTGAGTCCGCAACATAAAGTTGCTTTCCATTCTCCAAATACGCACTTACTGGGGGGAGACCAACATATTTTTTCTCGATGTAATCAAAGTACCGATAGGGCTTTTTAAGCAGGTAAGCAATCAGTTCTTCGCCCGTGCCGTCTCCACCCTCATTATTTCTCAGATCCAGAATCAGGTGAGGGGTCTTCCTGAATTTGAGTTCATCAAAAACAGCCTGGTATAGTGAGTCAAAATTTTGTTTAAACACTCGTCGATGCCATCCGAGAAACGAACTAATCTTTAAATACGCTACGCCTTCTTTCAAATAGGTGAACGTAAGCGGTTTATCAAGAGTCCGTCTCTCTTTGTAAAATTTTCGATATTCATCCCTTGTCAGCCCCGCAACAACTACCGTTTGTTTGGTCGACGGTTCATCAACCGGAATGTACTCCAGACGGCAAGAAGTCGCTTCTTCTATAAAAAGAGGATAAATTATATCAAACAGATTCTCCTCCTGGGTAGTAGAGTAATCTTCCAGATGCCGGATTTTAAACGTCTGGATATAGCCATCGGCAGGAATAGCGGGAAGCAACAAATTCAACATCTCTTCCATTGACCGGCCATTAATCGAAATAAGCTCGGAACCTGCTTTAATGGGCGATGGACTGAAGGCACTTTTTAGAATATAAAACCGGCGATTTATAATTTTGAACGTAAAGGGGAATGGCCTGGCCTTGTTGAAAAACTGATTCGTAAGATAGTCCGGCGAAAGTTTAGCAATCAGATGTTCGTCGTTTACGCGCGCACAGGAGAGCGCAATTAGTTTATAAAATTCAGATTCGCTCATCGGCCTATTGAGTAAGCCAAATTGCTTATCCAGATAGGCATTCATTGTAACCGAGTCCGTATAGCGATATAAACTGGGATACGTAGTTTCCAACGTCTTTCTGAAAATCAGAAAGTCTTCCTGTAACGCCTTAGGCAGGTATTGTTTGGAATTGTCTACGGCCGCTTTTTTCTGGGCCAGTGTGCTTTCTGACAATCCCAGTAGCATAAGTAGACACGAAAATTTCATTCCTGTCCAGAAAACAGATTTCATGATTGGTTACAGTAAGTTTAGTAGTAAACAGATTGACGTCGAGCTGGAAACTGCCATCCTTCCAGAAGGTTACGAGCGAAATAGGTATCCTGTGTGAGACGTATTGCTGCGAGCTTTGCGAATACTCCTCCGCTCTTTGAGGTTAGACGCTAAACCGTTAACCAGCTTCATGATTTACTTCAGACTTTTGAGGCCCTTCTCAATAGAATTAGCTCGTATTTGGCTTATAAGAGAAGCTCCTTTAACTTAGGAACGCACCAATACTTAAACCCGATTTCAATGACCAGGCTCTACTTTTTGTTTGCATTCTTGGCTAATCTCCTTTCCTGCTCGTTGGCAATAGGTCAAACTAAAATCGATAGCCTGTTGCCCATTCGCGGGTTTTGCATTGCAGCACCACAGCCCAAACAGCTCGATACGTTTATCAAGTTTATCAACGAAGAACTAGCTCCTCGTCAGGTCAATACGTTAATTCTGCGCGTCGATTTCAATTACGAATTCGATAGTCATCCTGAGTTGCGAGACAGTATTGCTTTATCGAAACGGGAGGTCAAAAAACTAGTGAAGGCTTGTCGGCAACATAACATCAGGTTGATTCCCCAAATCAATTTGCTTGGTCATCAATCGTGGGCAAACAAGACCACCAACCTGCTTCGTGTATACCCCGACTTCGACGAAACGCCCCAGGTCAAAATGCCCGAGAAATACGTCTGGCCCAATCCAGATGGGTTGTATTGCAAGAGTTATTGTCCGTTACATCCGGGGGTTCACGGGGTGGTATTTGGATTGGTCGATGAAATCTGCGAGGTGTTTGAAACCGATGCCTTTCATGCGGGTATGGACGAAGTATTTTACATCGGCCATGAAAAATGCCCTCGTTGTTCAGGCCGCGACAATGCTGAATTGTTTGCGGGCGAAGTCAACCTGATTCGGAATCATCTGGCGGAGAAAAATCGGAAACTCTGGATTTGGGGCGACCGACTTATCGATGGAAAAACGACAGGCATTGGCATGTGGGAAGGCAGTTTCAACAATACTTACCGTGCTATTGACCTGATTGCCAAAGACGTTACAATCTGCGACTGGCACTACGAGCGACCTGACCAAACCGCCGTGTATTTTGCGACAAAGGGTCTGAGTGTAATCACTTGCCCCTGGCGAAAGCCCGGCTTTGCAGTAACTCAAACGCAGGATATGATCAAATTCAGAAAGTCCGTTACGCCCGTTATGAAAGAGCGATTTCAGGGTATGATGCAAACCGTATGGTCAGGTGCGGGGCCGTTTCTGGATGAATTCTATGGGGTGAAAGTAAACCCAGACGCTGGTGAAGATACCGCCAGCAACTGCTTTAGAACCTTATTTGGTGAAATAAAACGACTAAGCGAAGCGAATTAATTATTCTATCATGGTATCAGCTCCACCGAAAGTAAGTACTGGGAATCTGACCGGAAAGCGCGTGTTTTCTATCGATGTGTTCCGGGCGTTAACGATGCTCACGATGATTTTTGTCAATGACTTGGGAGCCTTGTCAGGTATTCCGCTCTGGCTCGAACATTCGCGCGCCGATCAGGATTTTCTGGGATTTGCCGACACGGTTTTCCCGTGCTTTCTGGTCATTGTTGGCATGTCGATTCCTTTTGCCATTCAGCAACGACTCGATAAAGGCGATTCTTATACCCAGATCATTGGACACATAGCTCTCCGATCGGTAGCCTTACTAGTTATGGGCGTTTTCTTTGTCAACGTCCACGATCTGAATCCCGCTGCAACTGGCTTCTCGATGGACTGGTTTGTCATTCTGATGATTACGGCATTTTTCCTGATCTGGAATCAATACCCTAAACAGGAAGGCACGACAAAAACCATCTTCACTGGTCTTCAGGTAGTTGGCGTAGGCATACTCGTTTATCTAGCTATCCGTTTTAAAGGAGGTAGCAACGATCATTTGGTTGGTCTGACACCACAGTGGTGGGGCATTTTAGGGCTCATTGGCTGGACGTATCTTACCTGCGCCGTTCTTTATTTGTTCCTTCACAAACAGCCAATTCTGCTGATCGCAGCCTGGGCATTTTTTACGTTACTAAATATTGCCGGGCATTCAGGATGGTTGCACGCCTTATGGCCTAATGGACCGCGCACCTGGATTCCCGACAATGGTGCATTTGACTCCCTCGCTTTTGCGGGTATACTCGCTACCCTATTCCTGAAACGGCTACAACAGACTGAAAAATCGCAACAGGTACCGATCCTGTTTATCGGCATAGGCGTCCTGTTTTTGGTAGCCGGATTGTTAGCCAGAAACTTCTTTATCATCTCGAAAATTCAGGCTACTCCTACCTGGATTTTCCTGTGCTGTGGCATCGCGTTCATTGTCTACGCCGGTATTTATTGGTTAGTCGATTTGAACGGCAAAGCCCATTGGTTCGACCTAATAAAAACTGCCGGAACCAGCACATTGACCTGCTATCTGATCCCAGATCTTTATTACAGTATAGCTACTCTAGTCGGCATTACACTCCCTGAGTGGCTAACAACCGGCGGAGTTGGATTACTCAAATCACTCCTGTTCGCTCTGCTGATTATTGGTATTACGGCGGTGTTGGGTAAGATGCGGATAAAGTTAAAGTTGTAGTTTACCCTCATGTACCCTCCCCCGACTCCTCTCCCAAAACAGGAGAGGGGAGTTCAATTGTCTTTTTTCTCCCGTGTTCGGGAGAGGGGCCGGGGGTGAGGGAACCCGCTATTTTCAAACCACCTCGCTTTCTGATTAGTTAAAATCGCGTACTTGTCTGGCAGAACAATGCCCTGTATAAGTCAGCTCTATTCACAATAGTCGACTAACACATCTTCATCCTCATGAAATCCCTGATTCAAGCGCTCGTTGGAACCTGGTTTATTTGCAGTACAAGCTTCCCGATGTGGCTAAAGGGCGATAAAACGAATCCTACCTTTACGTACTCGATCACTGACAAAAAAGGGGAAACGAATGTCTTGCTGGATGAGGTGAAGTACCAACACAAAGGCGAGTCGAAAACACTCACGGGCTTCGATTACCAGAATCCAGCCGATTCGGCAGCTTTTGTTTGGCGAGGCAAAGGGGTATTAAGTCTGGTGCGGAGCAAATGGAAAGTTGTTTTGCAAGACCCTGATGGGCAATGGGCAGTTATCTGGTTTTCAAAAACACTGTTTACACCCGAAGGTGTCGATATCATCAGCCGCACCCCACAACTCCCAGAAAAGACACTCAACCATATTAAATCATTGATGGCCGATACACCTACGTTAGCCAAACAGTTGGCCAATGTGCGAGACTTGCCAGTTCGATAACGTCTGGCGCGAGTATTCACTCGTGCCTAAGCATGAATGCGAGCGTATGCTCGCCATATTAATAGGCACGAGTAAATACTCGCGCCAGATTGCCCCACCAGAAAATTTATGAACTACACCCGAATGCCGATAGAAATCGAATCGCCGGAAGAGATCGGTTATTCAACTATCCAGTACAATCTGGCCGAAAGTTCGGTGCGCGACATCCATGTGAAAGATCTGAATATCAAGCTAGACGACTTACTGCTGTGTTATGGGCACCATCGTGGCCACCCCGATTTGCTTACCAGTATCGCCGACGAGAGTTCGATTCTAAAGTCTGAGGATGTGCTGGTTTGCAGTGGAGCGGCTACCGCTTTGTTTATAGTAGCTACTACCCTGCTCAGCGAGAAAGACCATTTGGTGGTAGTGCGACCGAATTATGGAACGAACCTCGAAACACCGCGCGCCATCAACTGCGCTATGAGTATTATCGACCTAACGTTTCAAAACCAATTTGCCCTAAACGTCGATCAGATACGACAAGCCATTCGGCCTAACACGCGACTCATCAGCATCACTAATCCGCACAATCCTACAGGAACGGTTATTTCTGAAGATGTTCTCAATGAATTAGTTGAACTAGCCGAGACAAATAATTGCTATTTGCTTGTTGATGAAACGTACCGATATCTGAATTTCCAGACACCACTCCGCCCCTACTTGGCGGAAAAAAGTAAGCGCGTTATTTCGGTCAGTTCGCTATCGAAAGCATTTGGTGTACCGGGTATCCGCATTGGCTGGATTATTTGTCAGGAGGCAGGACTTATGCATCAGTTTCTGGCAGCAAAAGAACAAATCATGATTACCAATTCGGTGGTGGATGAGCAGATTGCTCTACATATTTTACAAAATCAGGAACCTCTTTTGCGGGAAGCTCATCACCATATCCGAACCAATTTTGCCATTATCAAACGATTCTTCACCGAAACAGCCTACCTCGATTGGGTAGAACCAACAGCAGGCGTTGTTTGCTTCCCGCGCCTGAAAGCGGGTTACTCCATCAATGCCGAAGCGTTTTATAAATCCTTGTATTCAACTTATCAAACCCTTGTTGGGCCAGGACACTGGTTTGAACAGGACAAAATCTATATGCGCATTGGCTTTGGTTACCCTACTTCCGATGAGTTGGCAACCGGTCTGCAAAACCTGGAACGCTGTTTGGAGGAGCATTTGACGAAAAATGAATAATGCTTACTAAAGCTGTTTTAAACGTTCCAAATCCCGTTAAAGCTGGATAGATTTTTTGTCATTTCGACGCAGGAGAAATCCGCTCCGGCAGCCCGGTCAAGCTTAACTATTGCGAAACCTGAGATTTCTCCTGCGTCGAAATGACAAAAAGCTGCCTGACTTTTTCTATAAAAGTTAAGACAGTTTTACGGTAAATTATTCATTATTCATTATTCATTTCCCCTGCATTTCATACTGATAAATCCACTCCGAAACCGTAGCCATCACGCCCGATGTAAGTTTATCATCTTTGATGTCTTTCGATAGCAGAACCAATACATACTGTCGCCCATCGGGTAAAATAACAATGCCCGAATCGTGCCGGACGCCCGTAATGGAGCCCGTTTTGTGTGCTACTTTCACATTGTTAGGCAGCTTGGCCGGAATCGCGTCGTTGAATTTCTGATCCAGCAAGATAGCAATCATCGCCTTCGAAGCCTCGGGGCTTACTGCCTGACCCGTCGCGATTTTATCAAAAATCAGCATCAGGTCGTAGGCCGTGGTCGAGTTGTTGAGCCCTTTGGCAAAGGCTTTTGAATCTTCAACACCCCGCCGAACCTGAATGTCTTTGGCCCCCAAATCGCGCATGGTTTGGAGTACGTTTGGCGCTCCTACGAGTTCAATAATCAAGTTCGTTGCCAGGTTACTGCTAACGGTAATCATGTCATAAACCAGAGAAGCCAGCGTTCGTTTCGTTCCAATCTGTTTATACGTCACGGAATCACTATCCGATGAAACCGGAAGTGTATACGGACTGCCATCGACAATACTTTTGAACTCGGTCTTGATCAGAATGGAATCCGATAGTGACAGTTTACCCTGAGCCTGTTGCTTATAGACCTCAATCATCACCGGCGTTTTCATGGTACTAGCCGCATGAAATACCTCTCGCTCCCGAATCAGCAATTCTTTACCAGTCGCTATGTCTTTGAAGGCAACGGCAAAGACGCCGGGGTATTTACTAAGTTCCTGCTCAATCTTCTGGCGCAATTCGGGGATCGTCTGGCGAGGTTGCGCCAACAATGGAAGCCAGGTAGCTGACAAGCAGATGAGGGATAGTATAAGATAGTTTGCGTTGAAATTCAGATACTTCATTTGTTCAGGTTGTATAAAGAATACTGGTAGACGCCAAAATTTAGTCAATTCAGCGCATTTCATCATCGCACCTACAAGTCCCTTTCCGCCTTTTTTGTGTATTATTAGGAGTCAAACACAAAGGGAACCGAGGCTAGTACGGAAAACACAGAAAAATTGTCTCCGTTTTCTCTCTGTCAATCTCTATTCCCTTT
Organism: Spirosoma foliorum; assembly: GCF_014117325.1. Taxonomy (NCBI): domain Bacteria; kingdom Pseudomonadati; phylum Bacteroidota; class Cytophagia; order Cytophagales; family Cytophagaceae; genus Spirosoma; species Spirosoma foliorum. The sequence goes on from NZ_CP059732.1 coordinate 4,975,383, forward strand.
GTGTTTAGCAAAAACTACAACCTGACAATCAATAATTTATAATGGATTTTTCGACACATAAAAAAAGTACGACATCTGTATGGGCAGGTGAGACCGAGCCAACGGCTGATGGGGCTGTTACAACACCAATTGTGCGCAGTGTAGCCTTTGCCTACCATGACCTGGACGAATGGCATAACGTAGCCACGGGTAAAGCTGAGGGCTACATTTATAGCCGCAACACGAATCCAACGGTACATGTACTCGAAGAAAAAATCCGCATTCTGGAAGGTGCCGAAGCCGCAACATCGTTTGCCACAGGTATGGGCGCTATCAGCAATACACTGTTTGCGTTGCTCGGGCCGGGAAAACGAGTTGTCTCTTTGAACGATACCTACGGTGGTGCCAGCCGAATCTTTCTCGACTTTTTACCCCGTTATCAGGTAAATGTTACCCTTTGCGACACGACTGATTTCGACACGCTCGAAGCAGAAATTGCCAAAGGCTGCGACGTTCTCTACCTCGAAACGCCAACCAACCCAACCCTTAAAATTGTCGATATAACCCGACTGGCAGCCGCAGCCAAAAAAGTGGGAGCCATTACCGTTGTTGATAATACATTTGCGACGCCTATCAATCAAAATCCACTCGCACTCGGTGCCGACCTGGTGGTTCATAGTGCTACTAAATTCCTCGGTGGTCACTCCGATGCGATGGGCGGAGTTTTGTGTGGAAATAAAGAGTTGGTTGAGAAAGTTTTCCAGTTCCGGGAAATCAACGGGGCGAGCCTCCAGGCCGACCCTGCCTACATGATTGCCCGTGGTATGAAAACGCTCGAACTCCGCATTGAACGACAGAATGCTTCCGCCCTGACAATCGCGAAGTATCTGAAAGCGCATCCTAAAGTCAGTGATGTGTTTTATCCCGGACTAGAAACTCACCCTGGCCACGCCATTGCCAAAGCGCAAATGTCAGGATTCGGGGGCATTATGAGCTTTTCGCTGAATGGCGGCTATGACCATGTAAAGAAATTCCTGCCGAAACTCCAGTTTGTGCATTTGGCAGCTAGTCTTGGCTCCGTAAGTACTCTAGCCGGACCACCAAGAACAACGAGTCATGTTGAATTGACCGAAGCCCAACGGAAACAGTTAGGCATTCCCGAAAGCCTGATTCGGTACTCGGTCGGTATCGAAAACGTAGAAGATTTATTGGCTGACCTGGAAAATGCTCTGGCTTCTTTATAAGTAACGTGGACCTCTGGTCCGCATAGTTATCGCCTAAATTGTAACTACACTTTTTAGATCACAGCTATGCGGACCAGAGGTCCGCGCTACACTAAAATCTCCATAACAATGAAAAAACTCTCCTTCCTCCTACTCAATCTTTTATTTCTAATCAATCTTCAGAGCAATGCGCAAACCAGCGTAGCAACGAAAAAACCAGATCTAGCTACCCAACGGCTGGAGCAGGAATTAGAAAGCATCGCAAAACTGGCCAAGGGCAAAGTAGGTATTTGTGCATTGCATCTTGAATCAGGCAAGCAGGTTAGCCTGAATTTGCAGGAACGGTTTCCAATGGCCAGTACGGTTAAAGTTGCCATTGCTGTACAACTCTTTACGCTGATTGAGCAAGGCAAACTGTCGCTAATGACAATGACCGATTTGCAACCATCTGATCTTCACCCAGGTAGCGGCACCCTGGACGTTCTCTTTGCCAAACCCGGTGTTCAGCTATCTGTCCAGAATCTACTTGAACTGATGATGGTTATCAGCGATAACTCAGCAACCGATATCCTGCTCCGTTTAGTAGGGGGCACCGAAGCCGTTCAGAATCGGGTAAAAGCGTTGGGCATTAATGGTATGTCGGTAGATCGCACCATTATTCAATTACTAGCTGATCTCGACGGCATTACACTGCCGCCTAGCAGTCAGTGGACACTCGGTTTTTATGCCAAACTAGACAGTGCCACTACACCAGCTATGAAACGAGCTGCAACCGCTAAACTCGTAACCGACCCACGAGACACCTCAACGCCCGAAGCGATGGTTAATTTACTAACGCAAATCTACCGAGGCACAGCGCTCAAACCAGAAAGTCGGGCGCTGCTGTTGGGCGTCATGGAACGATGTCGGGGGGGCGCTGCCCGACTCAAAGGGTATTTGCCACCCAACACAGTAATTGCACATAAAACGGGTTCACTGGATGGCGCTGCTACCGACGACGTAGGCATCATTACCTTACCCGGAGATGCGGGTCATATTGCCATTGCTGTTTTCGTGGGTGATTCGCCAATGCCATTAGCTGAGCGAGAGCAGGTCATTGCACACAGTGCCCGCTCGATTTATGATTACTTTTTGTACCAAACACCCGCCATATCTACAGCAACCCGTTGACTAAATCACTTTACATATGCCATATCTTGAAGATATGGCATATGTAAAGTGATTTAGTCAATTTCACCAAATTCGGCTGGCGATCAGGTTGATAATGGTATTCACGACGAAAGCAATTCCGAACGACGCACCTACCGAAAAAGAAGGCAGCAGGAAAGCTTGCAAAAAGAGAAAGGTAGTGAACCCTAGCAGGCCGATCACAAGCCCTCGCAACGTCGTAATGGCGGCATTACTCCCCAGCAGAGTATGTGAAAAAATAGCCAACACCGATGTCATGATTGGGAATGGCGTCAAAATACCACTCCAACTTGGTCCAAGCACGTGGGCTAATCCGGTAATAGCCAGTACAAACAAAGTCGCAACTGCCATTCTGATTGGAATATCGAACGGTAATCTCCGAACTTTCACGACATGATCGGTTGGCGTAGGGAATACATAGAGTGCTAACAGAACAGAGCCAATAACAAGCGCGTAACTCAGCACTAGATTCAACTGTAAATAATTGAATAGTAAAGCAATAGCACTAAATACGCCGTACGATAACAGAATGGTAGGCAGCCAGGATAGCTTTCGGGACAACGAGGAATAACTAAGGCAAAAGCCGATTAATGCCAAAATGCCCGTCATGGCTCCCTGAATCGACTGAATACCAAAGGTTTTTCCCTGTTCCAGAATGAAGAACAGCAGAATAGGCCCGGCCGTCCAGGGCATACTTCCAATCAATCCCCCAATTTTATTTCCCCACTTCCGAATCGCCAGGGTGACCAGCGCAATAACGGCCGGAATGATGGTTAGTTTAATCAGGAGAAGGTTCATTCGTAATTGACTTCTGTAGCGTTTGGGGATTCAATTGGGCAGTCGGGTAAGTATTCCGATTTCACCCACAACCGGCTACAATCTCGACCTTAATTAGCCAAAACAGTAGCTCGTTTACCAAATTTATTTTCACTATCGTAGGCTAATCCAAGTCCAACACTGGAAAGTTTGTTTTCGTCTGCAATAGCTGCGTTCGGGAAAAGTCGTTTAAATTCGACCTGAACGGAATGCACTTCGGTAGAACCGCCCGTCAGAATGACCAACTCGATCGCTTCGGCTTTTACGCCCGCTTCCTGAAGACACTGCCGGGCGGAGGCTGAAATTTTCTCAACTTCACCTTCAATAGACGCTTCAAATAAGGTGCGTTTGATCGGCACATAGAAATCATCCTCAATGAAATCAAGCAGGGTTTTGTACTCATCCTGATCGCTTAAGGCAATTTTTGCCCCTTCGGCAGCGGCCAGAAGGGTATGCCCGGTTTCGTCTTCAAGCACTTTCAGGAGTCGCTTATATCGTGTTTTATCGTGCGACTGATGCAGAAGCTGCCGTACCTGCATAATTATTTTAGGTGTGTACAGAAAGTTAACCTTACTCCATTCAGCCAAATCATAGAATGGTTTTAAAGGGACTTCCAGATTCTTTTCGCCATAAGTGCTGCGGTAACCGATTTCGGGCATGATAGCCGCTAAACTCAATTCTTTGTCAAAGTCATTACCCCCAACCCGAACGCCCGTATTAGCCAGAATATCAGAAGCCCGATCGGATTTATTGATGTTTTTGTTCGATAATTTGATCACCGTAAAATCGGACGTACCACCGCCCAGGTCGGCGACAATGGCCAGTTTTTCACCGCTTAGCTGCGCTTCGTGTGCGAAAGCTGCTGCAATGGGTTCAAACTGAAAGTCGATGTATTTGAAGCCAATCCGTTGGGCAATTAGCTGCAATTCAGCCTGTGCCCGAACGTCGGCGTCGGGATCATTATCGACAAAGTGAACCGGGCGTCCCATGACCACATGCTCGATTTCCTGACCGGCAACCGCGTCGGCTTTATCTTTTACGTGCTTCAGGAAGGCGGTAATGATCGACGAAAAATTCATGGATGCACCGTTCACCAGTGTGCCCTGTTTCATCAGCGATGTACCCAGAACCCGCTTTAAACTTCGCATGAAACGACCTTCCTGCCGATCAAAAAACAGATTCACCGCTGTTCGCCCATAAAATGCTTTGTTGTTACTGCGTTGAAAGAAGATAGCACTCGGGATTGTCACCGATGCATTTTCAACAGGTACCAGACTGATTTCACCGCCATTGGCAATAGCTACGCTTGTATTTGATGTACCGAAGTCGATTCCGCAAGAAAGTGTTGTCATCCCCAAATGCCCGATTTTAGTAGAAAAAGGGCGCAAATTTACGATTAAAAACGGTTTATAGACCGCTGATTTTTATGATTATTCATATTAATCATTATCTCTTAGTGGTGATGTCAGCTACTTATAGCTGACATCACAGCGGATCATAAAAATCCATAACTTAAGGCAAACAACCTGCTATTCATGAAAAAGTCCTTAGGTCACCGTTTATGCTCAATTGGGGCATTGCTTGGGCTATTTACAACAACCTTAGCTCAGACGACAACGTACGATCTTCCCAAAAGCAAGTATGGTCTTCCGGTAGTCAATGATGTGAACATCTATAAGAAAATCGTAGCGGCTGACCCTGCCAATGAGTTGGTGGACATGCGCCAGATTTTGCCGCAGGCTCAGTTTGACGTCACTTATGCCGACACGACCAATTTTCTCAAGCGCAAACTGTATCCAACAGCCGATGTCTTCATGCGAAAACCGGCGGCTCTGGCTATTCGGCAGGCGAGTGAAAATTTAAAAAAGCAGGGCTATGGGCTATTGCTCTTCGATGGATACCGACCTTATGCTATCACGGTTCTTTTCTACGAAGAACACGGCGATACGACCTTCGTCGCCGATCCACGGAAAGGCTCAAAGCATAATCGAGGTATGGCCATCGACCTATCGCTTTTCGACCTCAAAACGGGCAAACGACTGTCGATGCCGTCGGGTTATGACGAATCGACACCCCGCGCTTATCATAGCTACATGGACTCTGACAGTGCCTCGCTGGCTCACCGCGCCATTTTGCGGTCGGCGATGGAGAAGGTTGGTTTCTCAATTTTTCCCTGGGAATGGTGGCATTATGATTTTAAAGGTTGGGAGAGTTGCTTTACCTACGATTTATCACACGAAACGATTCGAAAGGCGAACAAGAGTTTGAAATCAGCCAAAGTCAAGCGTTGAGTTAACAGGCGATCACCCTGAAAATAAACCACCTAAAAACAGCAGCCCAGCGATCTGCCGGGCTGCTGTCAATAGAGAAGCTGTTTAAACTTTCCAAATTTTCTCAAAATTGAATCGTTTTTTGTCATCCCGACGTCAGGAGGGATCTTCGGTAAATAACCAGTTGCCGAAGATCCCTCCTGACGTCGGGATTGTAAGTTTGCTCTGAACAAATAATCTTTGGTTCTCCAGGTCATACCTACGTCGGGATGGTCTAAAAGACCGGTTGTCATGATCGGTAGCCTGGAGAGCCAATCTCATGGAACCCGGACAGTTCAGTGGGCATATAGCCCGTTTCACAATGATGTCGAGAGCATGAGTAGTATCCCGCTTTTTTCGTTTTTAGCATGAACCAACCAGCTATCTATTACGGGGTTGATGTCAGTAAAGAGACCTTACACATCAGCTACCAAATCGGAATCGATGCCAATGGGCAACCCCAATGGGCCTATCAAACCCTGCCCAACCAAGCGGACTCCATTGAGCAATGGGCTGCTGAACTGCCCGCCAATAGCCACCTCATTTTCGAGCATACAGGTACCTATTCGGCTCGATTAGCTTGGGTATTAGCCCTGCAAAATCGCCCCTTTAGCCTCCTTACGCCCAACCAAAGCAAAGGCTTTGCCGCCACTCTGAAGTCTATCAGCAAGACCGACCGGAGCGATGCGGCACTATTGGCGCGCTACGGACAAGTCTTTCAGCCCCAGCCTTCGCAACTGGCCGATGAGTCTCTACATCAGCTTCGCCAACAGCACAAACACCTCAACGACCTGCGAATCAGTCAGCAAGCGGTGGCTAATCAGCTTCATGCGCTGTCGTTCGACCCCCGGGCCAGTCAGAAAGTCAAGGCTAGCCTGCTGGTTCTCCAACAGAGCTACCTGACTCAGATTGCGCTCTTTGAAGAGGAACTGGATCAGCTGAGTCAACAGGAGTTGCAGGCCATTTCGGAGCGGATGCAGCGGGTCAAGGGGATTGGGCCGGCTTCCTCTCAAGCCTTGTGCACGGCCACCAATGGGCTGGCTGGATTCGAGTCAGCCAAAGCGGTAGCTAAGTTCGTGGGCATTGCCCCCAGTCAAACTCAATCGGGCAGTTCGGTTCGTCGGCGTGGTCGGATGGCCCGCACGGGTTTAGGGTATGTACGGGGCCTTTTATACATGGCAGCTCGTTCGGCCCGTAAATACAATTTGGGCTGTAAAGCGCTTTATGATCGGCTACGGGCCAAGGGTAAATGCCACAAAGTGGCGATGGTGGCGGTGATGAATAAGTTGTTGCATCAGGTGTTTGTGGTGGTGAAGAAGAATATTGAATTCGTCAATGGGTTCAGCCTATCCAAACAAAATTTGGCTTAAAACTTGTTTTTTGACACAGTTCATGACAAAATTGTCTACTCTTTCAGGCTTTTCAAATACGCGATGCTTTTAGGCATTTGTTCGTATTCTTTGTTGCTCTCGTCTTCGATGTAATAGTGTTTAACACCCGCTTTTTTCGCTAAGCGTAAAATTTCCGGAATGTTTACCTGACCATCGCCAAGGACAACGTCATTTTCGGGAGGAGTTCCGCCAGTCAGATCACCCTTAACACCTTTCTTTAGGTCTTTCAGGTGCATTAGTTTATAACGGTTGCCATATTTTTTCAAGAGTGCAACTGGATCAGCACCACCATGTTGCGTCCACAAAATGTCCATTTCGAACGAAACGTATTGCGGGTTGGTATTTTTAACGATGTAGTCGTACAGCGTACCATCTTCGTACGGATGGAATTCGTAGCCGTGATTGTGGTAGCAGAAGGTTATCCCATTCTCCTTCATAGTTTTACCGATCCGGTTAAAATCCTCGACGGCTTTCTTGGCATTCTCCAGGTTAAAATTCGCCTTTTGATGAGGAATCCAGGCACACATAATAAAGGAAGCCCCCAATGCTTTTGCTTTATTAATTGCAGGCATAGGGTCTTTGGCCAGCTCTTCGTATCCGCCACCTGTCGCCGAAATTTTAATACCCCGTTCGTCGCATAATTTTTTGAATTCGGCTTCGGTATACCCTTTAGGTGCTCCACCCTCCATATCCGTGATGCCGAGCGCTTTGATTGTATCCAGCGTGGCAATGACATTTTTGGGGAAGCTGGCTCGGTAAGTGTACGACTCGACCCCGATGGGGAAGGTGTACAGCTTGCCTTTTTGAGCGAAGCTGTCTGTTAAATTGAGTAAGGAAACGGTTGCCAAACACAACGAGAAAAAGGTTTTTTTCATGGTTATCGGTTTTCTTTTTAAATGCATTTATAGCCTAATGAGCAACTCGGATCATACATGAAACTAACTTGGCGAATACTCATCCAGCAATAAGTTGGCCTCAACTAGCTTCCGCGTATTTCATGACTTTGGTTGAAACGCAAGCCCGGTCTATAAGACAAGATTGGCCTTGTTTTTACTTATATTGGCGTCAAGAGCTGATTCAGTTGCAAGTAGATTTTGATTTTATGTCTCTCTCTGTTGCATGCAACGAAGGACGTTTATTCAGAACACGGGTTTGCTCACGGCAGCCCTGAGCACAGCCGGGACGGAGCTTCTGGCCGTTTCGCCATCACAGAACGCAGGTAAAAACAAGCTACCGAAATGGAAAGGCTTCAACATGCTGGATTTCTTTTCACCCGATCCGGCCAACAGCCGTCCCGCTTCGCAGGAAAACTATTTCAAATGGATGCAGGACTGGGGGTTCGATTTCGTCCGAATTCCGATGGCCTATCCAGCTTATCTCAAATTCGACCGAAGTCGCAATATCACCCCAGACGAAGTCTATCAAATTGATCAGCAAGCTGTTGATCGGATTGATGCGTTGGTAGCGATGGCGCATAAGCATAACCTGCATGTGAGCCTGAATTTGCACCGGGCACCAGGTTATTGTGTCAATTCTGGCTTTCATGAGCCTTACAATCTCTGGACCGATCAGGCAGCACTCGACGCGTTCTGCTTTCACTGGAACATGTGGGCCAAACGGTACAAGAACGTATCGTCAAAGAAAATCAGCTTCGATCTGTTGAATGAACCCAGCGTGCGAGCCGATATGAACGATCAGCATGCCAGACATAGCACCGTGCCAGGCGAGGTTTATCGAAAAGTGGCTCTGGCTGCTTCAGAAGCTATCTGGAAAGAAAATAAAAACCACCTCATCATTGCTGATGGGAACGATACAGGCTCATCGGTCATACCGGCCATTGCCGATCTGAACATCGCCCAAAGTTGTCGTGGCTACAATCCGGGCATTATTTCGCACTACAAGGCTCCCTGGGCGAATAAAGATCCGGATCATTTACCCGAACCGAAATGGCCGGGCCAAGTGGGCGACAAATACCTGAGTCGCGCCATGCTCGAAACCTTCTACCAGCCCTGGATTGAGTTGGTCAATAAGGGAGTCGGTGTCCATTGTGGCGAGTGCGGTTGCTGGAACAAAACTCCACACGATGTATTCCTGGCCTGGTTCAACGATGTGCTAGACATCTTATCGAGTAACGGTATCGGCTTTGCCCTCTGGGAGTTTGTAGGCTCATTCGGCATTCTGGATTCGGGTCGTACTGATGTTGCCTACGAAGATTGGTATGGCCACAAACTAGACAGGAAATTGCTGAATCTGATGCTGAAAGCGTAAGGAATGTCAACGCCCTAATGCTGTTTTTTTCGTATATTCGTCGTTATGCAGGCAGCCGAACTTAAAATACACGTAGTAAAAGAAATTGCAGAATTGTCTGACGAACAATTTATGCAAGTTTATGATGATCTGATACGTCTACTTCATCCTCCCGTTCCCGTTCGAACACCCCGTTTTGGCAGCGCGAAAGGTCTGGTTACATTCATGTCCGATGATTTTGATGCCCCATTAGACGACTTTAAGGATTACATGCCGTGAATTTATTATTAGACACGCATACCCTGATCTGGTATTTGGAAGGTAATGCAGAATTAAGTCAAGCTTGCCAAAATTTGATTGAAAACCCAGGTAATAACAACTTTGTGAGTATTGCGTCGTTTTGGGAAATCGCTATCAAATTAAGTATTGGTGGCAAACTTGAACTATCCAAACCCTTTGAGCAGCTCTATCAACTAGCTTGGGAGAATAATATCACGGTATTACCTATCCGTTTCGATCATACTACTACCGTCAAATCCTTGCCTTTTAATCACAAAGATCCGTTCGACAGGATTATTATTTCCCAAGCTATAGTTGATAATATGCCAGTACTAAGTCGAGATGGTCATTTTGATGCTTATGCCATTCGTCGACTTTGGTAAAGTTTCAGATTATCCGCTCAAACCAGCTCAGCCACAAGTTGGCCCTTGCGTGTCGTTTGTCGGTGTAAGCGTCGATTGTATAAATCTGAGCTAAGGTTCGACTGGTCAAGTGAGGCCGCCGTTGCCCGGTCACCGATTGTAGCTACCTTAATTTCGAACGCCATTTCCTGACGCAGGTAGTCGGTAGTTTGGTTGTATTTCGCAGCCTCTTCTACTAATTGAATGGTCAGATGGCGAGTGTAGTCTTCATCACCAGATGCTTCCAATAGTTTGTTGAATTGACCCAAAAACTCACCGTGCAAATAAGGTCGAGTGCCTTTATCAACTGATAACTGAACCTGGCGGTATGATTGGGAAACAAAGTACTGAAGTTGATTACTATTGCTCATAACTATAAATATCTGTGGTTTTGTTGACGACAATTTGGGAATAATGTTACGATAAATAACAAAAAATAGTTTTAACTATTTTTATAGTAATAGAAAATAAACCTGTATGACAAAAGATAGAAAAATTCATTTAATAGAATTTTCAGTTTAAAATTTGTTATTTTTCCCATTTATCATTAATTCATAAAAGCCGTAATACTGAGTTCTCAAATTATGATTCGTTTCAAAATCCGGCATTTTTTTTCGTTTAATCATGACTCAACGTACCTTTTGAACGAACATTCGATCAGCAACACCTACGAGTCTGGTAAGTAGATAAGTCAGCTATTCCCGTTTGCCGAATAGATTCGATCTGTTTGGTCATGCCCTTAACCATTACGCTTCTTGGCATCCTGGTCCTGATTGCCCTCATTTCGGTTGCCCGGCTGCACACATTTCTGGCATTTCTCGCTGTCTCTATTGGCGTCGGCCTGGCACTTGGCCTGAAACCGCTGGCCATTGTCGAAGCCGTCCAGAAAGGGATTGGCGGCACATTAGGCTCAATTACGGCCATCATTGCATTGGGTGCCATGCTCGGGAAACTGGTTGCTCAAAGTGGTGCCGCTCAGCGAATTGCCGTCAACATGATGGAGTTGGTAGGAACCCGACACGCCCGCTGGGCTTTTCTGGTAACGGGCTTCATTGTCGGCTTGCCCCTCTTCTATTCGGTCGGATTTATGTTGCTGGCGCCTTTGGTGATTACAGTGGCGTATCGGTATAAACTCCCTGCGCTGTACATTGGCTTGCCGATGCTGGCTTCCTTGTCTGTCACGCAGGGTTATCTGCCACCTCACCCGGCTCCGTTAGCCATCCTGAAACAGTTCAATGCCAACATGGGTCTGACCTTATTTTATGGCATTATTGTATCGATTCCAGCCATTTTGATTTCGGGTGCACTGTTTGGGTCAACGCTGAAACGCTACACAACCTTACCCAATCCTGCGTTCATTGCTCCCGATTTGCAGGAAGACCAGATGCCTTCGACAAGCGTGAGTTTTTTGACGGTTTTGCTACCGATTCTGCTCATTGGTGTGAGTACAGTAGTCAGTCCGTTTTTACCCACGAATTCAGTAAGCCAGCAAATTCTTTTGTTTGTGGGTGAGCCGATTGTGAGTATGTTCATTGCGGTGCTGGTCGCGCTATTTACACTTGGCATCTGGCGAGGGAAAACAATGCCCGAAGTGACTACTCTCCTGGGTGATGCCATTAAGGATGTAGCCATGCTTTTTCTGGTTTTTGGCGGAGCTGGTGCCCTAAAACAAGTATTGACCGACGGGGGCGTCAACCAATCTATTGCCGACATGATGCAGAACTCGTCGGTTCATCCGTATATACTTGCCTGGGGCATGGCCGCCCTTATCCGGGTATGCGTGGGCTCGTCGACAGTATCGGGTATTACGACGGCCGGATTTGTATCACCCTTGTTAGCATCCACCGGCGTAGAGCCTAACTTAATGGTGCTGAGCATCGGAGCCGGAAGCATGATGTTTTCGCACGTCAACGATACAGGTTTCTGGCTGTTTCGGGAATATTTTCAGCTCTCAATGGTCGATACGCTCAAAACCTGGTCCATCATGGAAACGCTAGTTTCGGTATCGGGTCTGGCTGGTGTGATGGTGTTGAGTTGGATAATCGGCTGATTTGGCATCAGCTAATGTGGTGTCAGATGCTCACATCTGACACAATTAGGTTTCTCAAAACCTAAAGAATCACAGTAGGTTTTGAGAAACCTAATTGTGTCGGTTATTAGTAACCGACACCACCCCTATATGCTAGGGCTTCACTAAATCGTCAACTCGAACAGGCAGGCTTCGGATTCGTTTTCCGGTAGCGGCAAAAAGGGCATTGGCAACTGCCGGGGCAATGGGGGCAACTCCTGGCTCACCAGCCCCTCCCATCTTGTCAGTACTGGTTACAATGTGTACCTCTATCTCAGGTGTTTCATTGATTCGAAGAATACGGTAGTCATGGAAATTACTTTGTTTGACTTGTCCTTTCTCTAGCGTAATCTCGCCATATAAAGCCGCCGTAAGTCCGTAGATAATTCCACTTTCCATTTGAGCGCGAACGCCATCGGGATTCACCGCTAGTCCACAATCAATGGCACATATAATACGATGCACCCGAACCTGCCGATCAACAATAGATAGCTCAACAATCTGACAAACGTAGCTGCCCATCGCTTCGCAGACAGCTACTCCCCTGAACTGCCCTGTAGGCAACGGCTTTCCCCATTCCGCTTTTTCAGCAGCCAGATTGAGCGCGGCCAGATGCCGGGGGTGATTTTTAAAGAACGAGCGTCGATAGTCAACGGGATCTTTTTGGGCCATCGTCGCCAGTTCATCAATCAAGGCTTCCACAACGAAAACCGTGTGCGTACTCCCTACCGATCGCCAGGGCAGAACGGGAACCCCTACCGATGTTGTGTGCAACTCAAAGGAATAATCAGGTACAGAATCCGAATAAGGAGCACCTCCCGTAACAGAGCTATAATCAATTCCTTTCTGGACAATCATATCGGCTAAAGGGGTGCCCGTGAACAGCGATTGCCCAACAATACGGTGTTGCCATGCCAATGGAAATCCATCCGCGCCAACGCCGATCTGAACGCCATGCACATAAACGGGCCGATAATACCCTCCCTTAATATCATCTTCCCGAGTCCAGACCAGCTTGATAAACTTGCCACTCACTTTGGCAATGTGTACAGCTTCCATAACCCAGTCGGAGCTAAAAGAACCCCGACGTCCAAAACTGCCGCCCAGAAAAGGCGTATAAAATTGAACCTGTTCAGGCTTAAAACCCAAAAACGCAGCCACTTCGGCCTGGTGCAATAAGTGCGATTGTGTCCCCGTCCAGACTTCACACGTATCTGGAAGAATCTTCACGGTGCAGTTCAGGGGTTCCATTGGGGCATGGGCGAGGTAGGGAAAACTGAAGGTAGCATCGATGGTCTTTACAGCCTTAGTCAGAGCGGTAGTCACATCTCCTTTTTTTCGGATCGTTAACCCTTCCGTTTTGGCGATTTGCTTGTATTCTTCCAGTTGCGTCGTACTGTCAAGATTGGCCGTTGCCCCCAAATCCCAGTCTATTTTCAGTGCATCGCGGCCAACTTTAGCTGCCCAGAAGTTATCGGCTAACACCGCAACACCCGTCGAAATTTGCACTATTTCCCGAACACCTTTCACGGCTTTTGCCTTAGTTGCATCAACGGATTTTACCGTTCCACCAAAAACGGGCGCGTGTGCCACAATGGCTGTCAATAAACCGGGGAAGTCAATATCCAGGCCATAGACTGCTTTCCCATTAATTTTCTCAGGCGTATCCAGCCGCTTTTGTGATTTCCCGATGTATTTCCAGTCTTTAGGCTCGCGAAGTTTTACCATAGGTATTAGCTGAGTGGACGCTTCGGTGGCCACTTCCCCATAACTAAGTCGTTTATCACCCGCAATGACATAGCCGTTTTCCGTTCGGCACGCTTCTGGTTTTACGTCCAGACGGCGGGCCGCAACAGCAACCAGCATTTCCCGGGCTGTGGCACCCGCTATTCGACAGCGATCAAACTCCTGCACGGTAGACTCCGATCCGCCCGTAGACCGATAAACGGGATTCTCCAGAAAATCACTGGCCTTTCCCGGTGGGCTGGCTTCTACTTTTATCTTCTTCCAATCGCAATCCAGTTCTTCGGCAATCAGCATCGGCAACGTAGTCCAGATGCCCTGCCCCATTTCCACCTTCGAGAGAATAATATGAATACTGTTGTCTTCGCCAATGCGCAGGTATGTATTCAGCGTAGCCCCTGTGTTCGGGCTGGTTGACACTAGCGCCTGTCTGGCTTCGGCAGGGGTGGCAAAAGCAATTAAAAGTCCGCCACTGGCAAGTGTGCCAATTTTCAGAAAATCCCGGCGATTTATCCTGTCTGCTTTGTTCATTTTACAGCGTCTCCTTTAGGATAATCCATCTATGGTGTTGCTCCCATTAGTGAATAATAGGCTACAAGAAACAATCACGCCAAACAGCTAAAAAATAGGATTGATAACCGGGGTGATCTAATTGACCAACGACGTAGAATCAGACAGAAGTTGATAGAAGTAGGTAGGCTTCGCCCGTTGTACAGGCAAAAATGTATTTCATCAATTGAGCGATGTCGTTTGTCGATCAACGATGAGAACCCGGTTGTATTTTTGTACTTTCGAGCAAACAACTGCCTTTTGTTCAGCGTGTTTAGAAAAACTAGCGAGCACCTCACGAAATGAACGTTCTGCCAACTCTTCCGTCAAACCAGAACTGGTTCTTCAAATACAAAATCTATCACCTGCCCTTCTGGTTCGTGTATCATTACCTTTGGTGGGTTGTCACACTAGGCAATCCCATCAAAGTTTTCCAGTCGTTAGTCGTTCTGCCTTATGCGCTTAAGTACAGTTTTTACGTCATTTTTCAGGCGCTGGCGGTTTATTTCAATCTCTATTTTCTCATTCCGAAGTATCTGGAGAAAAGTAAGTTTGCCCCTTACATTGCCTATTTATTGCTGACAATCGTATGCGCAACCTTATGTATTGTAGGCGGATATTACTTTAGCGCTTATGTCAGTGGCAGAACCACCGCCGACCTGTATGGCGAATCGTCCTGTTTCAATACGTTTCTGAGCAATGCCTTGCCATCAACCGTTGCCAGTATGACTCTGGCCATGAGCATTAAACTGACCAAAAACTGGATTCAGACCCGGCAACGTCAGCAATTACTAGAAAAAGAAAAACTGGAAACCGAACTGAAATTCCTCAAAAATCAGTTTAACCCGCATTTCCTGTTTAATACTATCAATTCCATCTTTTTCCTGATTCATAAAAACCCCAATATGGCCTCCGACTCGCTGGCTAAATTCTCCGAATTGTTGCGGTATCAACTCTACGATTGCAATGACCAGCAGATTCCGCTGGGGAAAGAAATTACGTATCTGGAAAACTTCATTGGCCTGGAAAAGCTCCGCCAAAACAGCAACATAAACGTCACCTTTGATCGTAAGCCACTATTTGCAGCGCATCTGGAAATTGCTCCGTTTATTTTAATGACGTTCGTGGAAAATGCATTCAAGCACGTTTCCCGGCATAGCGGCCAGTCAAACTGGATTACGATCCGGCTAGACCTGTACGAACACCAGTTGGATTTCTTTGTGGCCAATAGCACCTCACCCAATGCCGCCGGAGAGGCCATTAAGTCGGGGGGTATTGGCTTACAAAACGTACAACGACGGCTTGACTTATTGTATCCGGGGCAACATAATCTGGCGATACAACATGACTCAAATCAGTTTGAGGTAAAGCTGCGGCTAATGCTGACAGAATCGGTGGTTTCAACCTCGTTACAACTAGCCTGACACAACGATGAGCCTCACCTGTGTAATCATTGATGATGAACCGTTAGCCAGAGAAGGGCTAGCTGACTACGTACACGAAGTTGATTTTCTGCACCTAACCGGAACGTGTGAGAATCCGCTTGAACTCATGAGCTTGCTGGATAAACAACCCGTCGATCTGATCTTTCTGGATATTCAGATGCCCAAAATGAATGGCATTGATTTCCTGAAGATTGTACAAAATCCACCAATGGTGATTATCACGACGGCCTATTCCAATTTCGCGCTCGAAGGCTTTCAGTTGAACGTACTGGATTATTTGCTCAAGCCCATCACCTTTGATCGTTTTGTTAAATCGGCCAACAAGGCCAGAGATTACCATAGGCTCCTGACGAATGTAATGCCCGCAAGCCCGCAAAACGTAGAAACCGAACAGGATTATATCTTCATCAAATGCGGCAACAAGTATGAAAAACTTTATTTCGACGATATTCTGTTCATCGAGGGCATGCAGAATTACGTGACCATTTTCACCACTAAAGGCAAATACATAACCCTCCTGAACCTGAAAACCTTAGAGCAAAACTTAGCGAATCAGGCATTTATTCGGGTGCATAAATCCTATCTGGTATCGATCAATAAAATCAATAGTATTGAAGGTAACGAGATTTTCATTCAGGCTCACCGAATCCCGATCAGTCGAAATTATCGTGAACAAGTCATTGATCAGGTAGTCAACTCGAAGCTCTGGATAAAGTGAAGCGGTTTCTTCTACTAAGCGTTTTTTGTATATTCAGGGCAAAAACAGCAACTAATGGAACCTAAAGAAAACACAAAGCGAGGCCTTGATTTAGTCCGTAGGCTGGTGGAAGTGAAAGAACAGGAGCAAAAATCTTTTCAGAAAGCCTACCAGTCCGACCCAACCATTCAGGCAATTTTTGACGAGTTAAAAAAGCGAAATGCCCAACGACGAATTACAACCTAATTACGAGTTCATATACGCAGGTGGAGAGCAGAATGCTTATTTCTTTTCAACGGATAACGATATAGCGTATCAGGTTAAATTTGTCCCATCCAATTACCTTTTCGCTGCCCGTGCTGAACTTCAGATTCAGGCATTTGAAATGAGTATTTCGGTCGCCCAACATAATACGGGTGGTAGATTACCCGCTGATCAACTCATTTCCCCAACTATCGCAGCCATCTTCTTTGATTTTTTCAGGACACGCGATCAAGTTGTTGTCTATGTCTGCGATACCTCTGATAAAAGGCAATCGGCTCGTGCCCGCAAATTCGATGCGTGGTTTTATTCGTACGGCCACTCTCATCTGGCTAAGTTGAATAAAATTATTCCCGATAGAGATCGCTTTACCTTTATTTCTATGATCCTTCACGACCAACACCCCTACCGTAGTCAGGTTGCAGAAGCTTTCTTTGAACTTGGTGAGGAGTATAAATGAGTTTATCAGACAGGGGTTTAGTCGAAAATCCGACTAGGATTGATATAGGCCGATTCGGTTAACATTTCTCTACTTTTATACGAACGTCTAACCGAAGGAAGCAACGCACAGAAGATAAGGACAACGGCCAAAACAGGTAAAAACTGTGCAGCCTGATTAAAAACAGGCTACGTGTTGATTTCGGGTAAATCTGCCAGCCAGTTTCTTTATAGGCTGTCAACCCATTAGATCAAAATCCCCGAAGCCATTCTTACCCCTATGAAGCGGATCCATGTTGGTTATTATTTCTGTCTGTTTTACCTGCTTTCGTCTGCCCTATTCGGTCAGGTATTGGATAAGGGCGATCGGATTACAGGGCCAAATTTTGCGACCCGCAGTCCGATTCTGGCAAAACACGGCATGGTGGCCACTAGTCATCCCCTGGCGACACAAATTGGACTGGATATCCTGAAACAAGGTGGCACTGCTGTCGATGCGGCTATTGCTGCCAATGCCGCTCTCGGTGTTATTGAACCGAATAACGGTGGCATTGGTGGCGATCTATTTGCCATTGTCTGGTCGGCGAAAGACCGCAAATTGTATGGCCTGAACGCCAGCGGCCGCTCACCCAAAGGATTAACGTATGACGCGCTGAAGACGGCTCTGGGTCAACAGAAGCAGATTCCGCTTTACGGTCCCTTGTCGGTTTCGGTGCCGGGTGCCGTAGATGGCTGGTTTCAGTTGCATAAGCGCTTTGGCAAAATGCCTATGCGTAGTCTGTTGTTACCGAGCATACGATATGCCCGCGAAGGCGTTCCGGTTCCACAGGTTATTGCGTATTCCTGGCAGGTAGCCGCAAATCGGCTGACAGCAAACGAGTCTATTATTCACGAGTTCAACAATTTCCGAAAAACCTTTCTGATCAACGGTAAAGCGCCTGTTCAGGGGCAGGTATTTCAAAATTCAGATTTGGCAACTACCTATGAGAAAATCGCCACAGGCGGACGGGATGCTTTTTACAAAGGTGCTATAGCCGATGCCATTGATCGTTACGCTCGTAGAGCGGGTTTGTATTTGCGCAAAGCAGACCTGGCAGCCCATCAGAGCACATGGGTAGAGCCAGTATCGGTCAACTATCGAGGGTACGATGTGTATGAATTACCCCCGAACGGTCAGGGTATTTCAGTACTCCAGATGCTAAATATTGTCGAAGGATTCGATCTGAAAAGTATGGGCCACAATAGCGCCGATTACTTGCACATACTAGTCGAAGCTAAGAAATTAGCCTTCGAAGATCGTGCCCGGTACTATGCCGATCCCGATTTTGCCAAAGCATCGCTCAACTGGCTCCTTACAAAACAATACGCGGCTACACGTCGCAAGTTAATCGATCCCAAAAGAGCATCTGATCACCTTGACGCCGGTGATCCAGCGCTCCAGTCGGGCGATACGGTTTACCTGACCGTAGCGGACGATCAGGGGAATATGGTGTCGCTTATTCAAAGTAATATGCTGGAATTTGGCAGTGGTATGGTTCCTGATGGACTCGGGTTTGTTTTTCACAACCGGGGCACTAGTTTCAACATGCAGCCCGATCACGCCAATGTATATGCGCCGGGCAAACGGTCATTTAACACGATCATCCCCGGTTTCGTCACCAAAAATGGAGAGCCGTTTTTGAGTTTTGGTGTCATGGGAGGAGCCATGCAGCCCCAGGGCCATTTGCAGGTGTTGTGCAACATGATCGATTTCGGCATGAATGTGCAGGAAGCAGGCGATGCGGCTCGGTTTAGCCATTCAGGAAGTAGTGAACCTATCGGTACAACCATGACCGACGGTGGTCGATTAGCCCTCGAAAGCGGTATTTCACCTGAGGTTCGGGCTGCTCTGGAAGCTCGTGGGCATCACCTGTCTCCAATTGACTTTTTTGGTGGCTATCAGGCCATTCAATGGGATGCTATCAATAAGATTTACTGGGGTGCTACCGAGATGCGTAAAGATGGGCAAGCTGCGGGTTATTAAGCCACCAATTAGGCAGCCCGAATTTGCAACACTCCTGCGCTAAAACGCGTTAAAGAGAGTATACTCTACAAAACTTGTGGAGAGGTGTAACCATACTATCGTTTCTAAATCCATAATATACTCGTAGTCAGCATTTGGCACAGATTTGGCAACCTGTATTAGGTGTATTAGACATGAATAGTTTATTTAAATACTCAACATATCATGGCAGCTTTGGCAGATCGAATTGCAAGTTTTTTTAGTGGCAATGATTCCACAACCGACGAAGGGTTAAGAGACCTGTTTATCAGCGAATTAAAAAGTGTGTATTATACGGAGCATCAGGCTGTCGATGCACTAGGTAAACAGGCCAAAGCCAGCACAACCGACGAAGTACGAAATGCCTTTCTGCAGCATCAGGAGGAGAGTCGTACACATGTAGAACGGCTGGAAGAAATATTTAAAATTATTGGCGTACGAACCGAAGAACGAGTTTCGGAAAGCATTAATGGACTTATTAATGACGTAGAGCGGATTATTGCATCGACCGAATCAGGTTCATTAACGCGCGATGCCGGGTTGATTATCGGTGCTCAGGCAATTGAACATTACGAAATTGCCATTTATGGGTCGCTGCTAACGTTAGCTCATGTGCTGGACTTTACCCAGTCAGCAGAATTATTAGAAGAAACGCTGGCCGAAGAAAAGACGACAGATCATACACTGGCTGCCCTGGCCGAATCATTTGTGAATAAACGGTCAAAAGAGGAAGAAGATCATCATCCCGGTAGCCACCACGCGAGTCGTCATCCGATCGTTAATCAGGACGTTACGGCAGGTGGTCCTTTAGGAATCTGATCTGAAGACTGGTAGTGCCTTCTAAAGTGTTGATTAGTATGTAAAACGGACGGGGCCGCCCGTTTTACATACTAATCAACACCTACTATATCATTACTGGTAGGCTTCTTAATAAAATCGACTGATACGTCTGTGAAAGAACCGTGTCAGTCGATTTTTCATTTTAAGGCATACTGTTTCAGACAACTCTTACACGACCAAACAGGAAGGATGTATTTCTCCATTTCACCAAATAAATGATAACTTTACTCGCTATTCAGTGCTTTTTCGTAACACAAACAGGCTCAACACTGAATAATCTAATTTGATATTTTTTTCAGCACGTTTTCTGGCTTCATCATCTTCCATGCGTCAAATTTCTTTGCTAACTGCGGCAGTATTTGTAACTAGTTTAGGCACAGCCCATCATCTCCAGGCTCA
Organism: Spirosoma foliorum; assembly: GCF_014117325.1. Classification (NCBI taxonomy): domain Bacteria; kingdom Pseudomonadati; phylum Bacteroidota; class Cytophagia; order Cytophagales; family Cytophagaceae; genus Spirosoma; species Spirosoma foliorum. The sequence goes on from NZ_CP059732.1 coordinate 4,995,697, forward strand.
GCAAATCACACCAGATAAACAGTATGTGGATCAAGTGAAAACACTGGCCGACCAGCCTGCTGTAAAAAAAGCATTTCAGATCTTTATCGACCTGGAGCCTCAAACGAAACAGGATCACCTTACGCTGACCGAGATTCCATCACCACCGTTCAAGGAAAGCGTCCGGGCAAAAAAATATGCAGCTATGTTGAAAGAAGCCGGTGCCGACTCGGTCTGGATCGACGAGGTGAGCAACGTAATTGCTAAGCGGAAAGGTCGTTCGGGCAAGAAGACGGTGGTGGTTGAGTCGCACCTGGATACCGTTTTCCCGGAAGGAACAGATGTCAAGGTCAAACCACACGGCGATACCCTTTACGCACCTGGCATTGGCGATGATACGCGCGGCCTCACAGCGATTCTTGCCGTTCTGAAAGGCATGGAAAAAGCCTCTATTGAAACAGATGCGGATGTACTGTTTGTAGGGGCAGTGGGTGAAGAAGGGCTGGGCGACCTCCGTGGCGTGAAGCACTTACTTCGACCAGGCAGCCCCAAAGTTGATTCATACATTGCCGTTGATGGCGATGGAATTAGCAGCATCGTGCACCGGGGCCTGGGTTCGCATCGCTACCGGGTTACGTTCAAAGGGCCGGGCGGCCACTCCTACGGTTCGTTTGGGATTGTCAACCCACACAGTGCCGCCGGGAAAGCGATTTATTACTTCACAACAGCAGCCGATAAAGCCACCCGACAAGGCGTTAAAACGACCTATAGCGTGAGTGTTATGGGCGGAGGCACATCGGTGAATGCCATTCCTTACGAGTCGTGGATGGAAATTGATATGCGCTCCGAAAGTCCCGAGAAACTCAACGAAGTCGATCAATTGCTTCAGACGGCCATTCAACGGGCGCTGAAAGAAGAAAACACCATCAAACGCCAGGGGCCCGATTTGACCGTAGACGTCAAAAAGATTGGTGATCGCCCGTCGGGTAAAACAGAGGCCACTGCGCCAATCGTGCAGCGGGCAGTAGCCATAACAAAATACTTTAACGCCGAACCTCAGTTAGACGTAGCCTCCACAAACGCCAACACACCCATTGCCTTAGGTATTCCGGCCATCACGATTGGCAGTGGTGGTATTGGCGGGGGCGAGCATGCTCTGAACGAGTGGTGGCTAAACGATAAAGGCTACCTGGGTATGCAACGGATTTTGCTTGTTTTATTGGCAGAAGCAGGCTTGAATAAAGGTGGGAAGAAATAAGTTTAACTTCAGTTACAGGCTAACCAGCCCTGTAAGGGCGTCCTGTCAATAGGTATTGTCGTTTAGTAAAGAGCCTGAAGCGCCGTAGGTGCGACCTAATTATTGATATATAGGTCGCACCTACGGCGCTTGGGTTATATCCAATCCTCTGTTTTCTATTAACAGGCCACTCCTAAAGGAGTTTTCCTCACTGTGTCGGGTTTTGAACCCGACACCACGGTAACTGGTATCACTGGACTACTTGCCATTCCTCCCAATCAAGACACTGACTTATGGCTTTTTTAGTAGCTTGCGACGACTCAACTAATTATCTTTTAGTCGACAAACACTCCATCTATCATGAGATTACTTGTTTTAGTTTGCCTACTCGCCTTCGGGACCGCTCAGGCTCAGAACTTATACATGCCCCGTAATGTAAAAAAAGCCTATCAGAAAGGAACGCGTTCAATGGATGGGAAGCCGGGGGCAAAGTATTGGCAGAATTTTGCTCGTTATAACATCACGGTTAACGCCACGCCCCCTAATCGTACCATTCGGGGTACTGAAGAGATTACCTATATCAACAACAGCCCGGATACGCTGACGACCCTCATTTATAAACTAATACTCAATAGCCACAAAGCAGGCGCTATTCGACAGGCACCGGCCTCAGAAGAATACCTGACCTCGGGGATTCACATCGACAAATACAGTGAGAATGGCACCCCGAAACCCTGGCGCGATGCTGGTGTTGCCACCTCAAAACAGGTTTTGTTGAACAAGCCCCTGATGCCTAAAGATTCAGTCAAACTTGCGTTCGATTGGCATTACGATGTTTCGATCGAGAGCGGGCGAGAAGGGTCGCTTGATTCTACTACGTTCTTCCTGGCCTATTTTTACCCACGTGTAGCTGTTTATGACGACTATTACGGTTGGGACCGAACCACGTTTACCGAGGCCCAGGAGTTTTATAACGACTTCAACGACTACACGCTCACGGTAAATGTCCCCAAAGATTATGTAGTCTGGGCAACTGGCGATTTACAGAATGCCAACGACGTGCTGCAACCAACCTATGCCAAACGGCTGAGCGAATCCTTAAAAACCGATGAGCTAATTCACGTAGCTACCCTCGCCGAGTTGACCGCCAAACAGGTGACAGCCCAACAACCCGTCAACTCCTGGAAATGGAAGGCGACTAATGTTTCTGACATGGCGTTGTGTATCAGCAATCACTACGTCTGGGATGCGTCGAGTGTGGTAGTAGATAAGAAAACGAACCGCCGGGCCAGTGTTCAGGCTGCTTTTCTAGACAATGCTGCAGACTTCCATCAGATGGTTAGCTTCGGGCGACATTCACTGGATTGGTTTTCGAATAACTTACCCGGCATTCCGTACCCCTATTCCAAAACGACTATTGTTCAGGGCTTTGCCGATATGGAATACCCAATGATGGTGAATGATGGCACAACGACAGATCTGAATTTTTCACGCTTTGTGGCCGAGCATGAAATTGCGCATACGTGGTTCCCATTTTACATGGGCATCAACGAAACCCGCTATGGCTTTATGGACGAAGGCTGGACAACGGCCTTTGAGTACCTGATTAGTCAGGCCGATTTAGGAAACGAAAAGGCGACTAAAAACTTCCAGCAATTCCGGGTTACCGGTTGGAGTAAAGACCCTTCTGCCGAGCAGGATTTACCGATCATTACCCCCGCCAATGTGTTGAGTGGGGCCGCAATGGGTAATAATGAATATGGGAAGGCCGCCATCGGTTATCTGGCGCTTAAAGAGTTGTTGGGAGAAACCGAATTTAAGAAGTGCCTGCACGAATTCATCAACCGTTGGCACGGCAAACATCCCAACCCATGGGATATGTTTTACAGTTTCAACAGTGCGTCGGGCAAAGACTTGAACTGGTTCTGGAACAATTGGTTCTTCAGTAATAACTACATTGATTTTGCCATCCAAAAGGTAGAGCCCTCTCCTACCCAATGCGCCATCACCATTCAGAATATTGGTGGGTATGTAGCACCAATGGATATTGTCGTAAAATTGGCAGATGGCACAACTGAAACCTTCCACCAGACACCCGCCATCTGGCAAGCGAATCAGAAACAGGCCCTTGTAAAACTACCTGTCAAAAAGAAAATTCAGTCAATAATGCTGGAAGGCGGCATTTTCATGGACGCCGACGAAAGCAATAATAGCTGGAAAGTGAAGTAAAGCCCCGGCTTTCACTCATTTCAGCAAACAAATAAAGAAGGTTTACTGTGGCTAAATTATATCCATTGTAAGCCTTTTTTATTAGCTATCGGGCCTAAAATACTCACTACCATATGTATCCAAATTTGCAATACATTTGCAAAATGGAGACAAGTGTATACATTCCCATCATTTCTGACTACGGTTTTAAAGCGACATTTGGCAATGAGTCTGATGATTTATTTTTGCGTACTGCCTTACAGGCACTTATCAAATCCGAAATACCCATTCGTCAAATTAAATTCGACAAGAATGTCTTTGAAGCACTGACGATCGATAGTCGAAGTGGAATTTTCGATTTATCATGCACCGACGAAAATGGAACGCAATTTATTGTTGAGATGCAGTTGGCGCATGCTCCTTACTTTGTGCAACGCATGAAGTTCTATGCTCTGCATAAATTCAATACGTTGGTCGAACGGGGCGAGTTTGATTATGTAAATCTCCCTAAGCTTTACGCTATTGCCTTTCTGGCCAAAAGTATCTTACCAACGACTCATTTCCACACCATTGCCAATTTACGAAGTGAGCAAGGTGAAATCATTGATCACCAAATGTCGTTTATTACTATAGAATTGGCTAAATTTGATAAGCAAGTAGCTGATATTGAGACCGACCTGGAAAAGTTGGTTTATACTATGAAGACGCTCCATACAACCGAACCTACTCAGTATCCTGACTTCTGGAACGAAGAATGGCTCAAGCGAGCGATTGAAGAACTGGACACCCGAAAAATGACGCCTGAAGAGCGGGCTTATTTTGCTCGAGTAACAGCAGCTAATGCCGAAGCCGTCAAGGCTGAAAAACAGAAAATTAAGGAAGCAGAAATAGTTATTAAAAAAGAAACTGTAAAGAATGCTCTTCAGATGGGTTTGACTCCAGAACAAGCAGCTATACTAGTATCTGTATCGCTTGAATTTGTGGAAAGTATCCAGCATAATTTTCCCACTGATCAGTAATCGCTTATGTGAAGAAGTTATACGGCCCAAAGATCTAAACGAAGAGGTCTTTCGAAAGAAAACTACTCCCTAACTTGATGGCACAGTAGCACTCTTCGTTACTCAAAAATCCGTATCCGTCAACTCGAAATTCTGTTTGACACGGATAGAGCCGTTTTCCTCAGTACCAGGGGCATAGATAATTCGTTCAGGCTGGATTCCCTTCTGTACATTCCCAATATCGCGTTTTCGGTTGCCGTTGGCATCGATAATTAATCGAACGCGGTAGAGACCGGGCTTAAGTCGACCAAAGCTATAAGCCGCCGTACCGTAAGCAGCTCGGATTACTTTGTACTTATCGTCCAGCAATTCCACAATGAAATTCTTACCTGCCGAGCCAATCGTTGCAGGACTTACCCGTCCGGCAATCAACCCGTAACTATCCTCCTCCGCTATCCTATATCGGGCAGAATATTTGGCCAGCGTATCGCCCTGCACACTAACAAACGAGCCTTTTTGTAATCGAAAGAGCAGCGTATCCTTCAGATTGGTAGCTTGCTTGATGACTAGGCGAGAGTTATTGTTACTCCACGTCAGGTTGGCGGGTGTAAGCGGCAGCGGTTTCGTACTATCCGGACCAATGATGATCAACTTCGTGTCGAACCGAAACACCGGCTTGTTGAACACCAGCGTAAATTCCAGATTTTTATCAATCGGCTCACCCGATGGCGGATTGATCTGTACCGTCAGTGGCGATCGGTTTTTAGCTTTTGTTTTCAGTGGAGAAAAGTAAATTCGCTCCCGCATCTCTGTAACGTTACCCACCGAATCTTCGGCAACAATCGTTAAATGTAGAGTGTCATCAGCAGCCCGATTTGCGGGTCGGAAAAGCCGGATCATTTTAGGATTTTCTAAAAACGACACCAGCGTATCACCCGTGTAAGAGGCTTCCGTAATCGTTGGGGACGTAGCTGAGATAGAAACTGCCGATGTCGAAACACTAGTCGTCGATGTGGCAGTTGAGGATGCGGCCGACGTGGAAACGGGCCTTCCGTAACGCAATTTATAGCTGGCAATACCGCTGCTAAGTTCTAAGCCCAGCGTCTCGTCGGTGCGTTCACGCCGACTGATACGCGGCTTACCATAGCCACGAAAAGCCACCATATTAATATCCGTGTAATTCCGGTTGAGGTTTAGCACACTATCCCGAAAGGCCACTCGCTCACCCGGCGTGTTATTTACCAGATTCAAATCCTTATCATCGAACCCATACACTTTATACAGGCCAGCCTTTACGTTTTCAATCCGAAAATTTCCACTACTATCTGTCCGGGCAAAATACTGCGGGCGTTTCCGGTTAATAGGTAATGTGTCGGTCGAGGCAAAAAGGCCCACCACAAAGCCCAGCAAAGGTGTACGACTTTCATCATCTACGACATTGCCAGTCAGAAAAAGCGAATCAATCGTCGGACCGGTACTGAATACCACCTTGGTATTTTTAGCAATGTTTCGCTCTGTAACGTCTTTAATGCCATCCGCAAAATCAATGGTATAGGTCGTGTTGGGTAAAAACTGTTTATTAAAGTTCAACCGGATGCCAAACGGCAGCGATTTTACGACAAACGTATTACTGTCCTGAGGAGTAATGGTGATTTTTTGCTGGAGGTTTTCGCTGTTTACATACTCGTCGAACTCCAGTTCAACAGTTTTGCCTTTATAATTTAGCTGGCGGGCAGCAGGCATACTACTCACCAACTTTGGCGCCAGCGTATCCTTCTTGCCACCGGGCGGTTGGGCCACCTGAGCACAGTTTTGGAGCAAGAACGGCAGTGTCAGAAAGAAGGCAATAAAGAAATAGCGAAACCATGTACTCACCGAATGAATCACCCCCAAACAACTTACTTTATGGACCTGTAACGGATAATCACTCTTTCGCTCTTTCACGCTTTCACTCATTAAATTTAGCTACAAAGGTAAACGTCCGTTCATCGTTAATCCGTACCGATTGACATAAAATGGCTGGTAGCTTCGTTAGGTTGTATAGAAATTTAAGAAAAATTAAAGATTCAGTAAGCAAAACAGCGGCAAGCTGTACAGGGTTTACTACTTTAATAATACGCCCGATTCGCTAATCACTCAGAAACCGTTCATGACCCACCCCCGTTTTTATGTATTGATGCTGCTCCTTGTCTCGGCAGGATGGTTATCGGGCTGCTCCAGCTCGGCCGATCATCTGGACGAACAAATTAGTGATGCCCTGGATGACAACACCATCGACGTAACCGAAGCCGACGCCCTTCGGGTATTTGTGGCGCAGGAAAGTAAGGAGCTTGGCAAGGATAAAAAAACAACCGCTCTGCTCACACCTGACGGTAAAATCGATGAGTCGGCTCTGTTGGCTTACATTAAACGCAACCGAGTATATCGGAAGCTCGCCAAAGAAGGTAAAACGCCCACCGTCAATTTGTCGGGAGAAGCAGTTTCTGGAAAACCAGTACGGTTGAAACTGTATCTGGAAGCCAGCGGCAGCATGTTTCCGTATGATGCGCCCGGCGGAAATGGGGCATTTAAGCGTACTCTCAACGACGTACTCACCGAATTCGATGCGGTCAATCCTGGTCAGGGCAAGTTATTCGTTGTGAATACCGAAGTGAATGATCTGGGTTTGTCGCTTCCGCAGTTCTTTAAAGAAAAAAATATCTTTACCGTCGCCAAAACAAAAGGGAAAACGACCAGCACCGATTTCGAAAAGATCTTCACCGATATCCTCAGCAATACCTCCGGCGACGATCTGAGTATTCTAGTCTCCGATCTGATTTATTCCGATGCGAATCTGGCCGGTATGAGTGCCCAGAAAACGCTCGATGCAGCCAGTTCATTACTCACTACGGTTTTCAACCCGTACGCCAGCACGCATTCGATGCTGGTTCTGAAATTCAACGCTGACTTCGACGGAACCTATTATAGCTGGAATAACGCCAAGAAAAAGTATACGGGCGAACGGCCTTATTACCTCTGCCTGATTGGTCGTAACGAAACGATTCAGCGGCTTTATCAGGACCAAACGTATCAGACCATTCGCCGATTCGACCAACTGCCAGGCTTCGCCGATTCATGGTTCTTTGGTCGCGATGAAAAGGCGACGACACCATTTTACAGCATACTAGTAACTGATCCTGCTCGCAAAGGCCGTTTCAAACGGTCGGACGAAGAAGTCCGGAGCCATGCTAAAGCCGTTCATGCACTGACCGATGTGCAACCCGACGTGACCGATAAAAGTCTAACCATTCCAGTAGCCGTCGATTTATCAGCTTTGCGTGTACCCGCATCGCTATTAACCGACGCCAGCCAATATGTAGTAGATGGAAAAGACAATTTCAAGGTTTCAGGTGTTCAGACCTATGCAGGAGCGAATGGCACTACCCACAAACTTTTACTCACCACCGACAAACCGGCTCGTGGCGAACGAACAGCAACGATTCGGCTACGGCGGCAGTTTCCACCCCGCTGGATTGCCAATACCAATACAACCAACGATACCGAACCCGATGCCAACTCAACTTTCGGTATTCAAAACCTCCTACAAGGCGTCGAACGCGCCTACAACCCTAACAACCAAACCGAATATTTCACGCTAAAAATTAATTTAGAATGATAGAGTGATTGAATAAAATTTGCGCCAGCTATTCAATCATTCAATCTCTCTATCATTCAATCATTCACAAACGATGGAAGAATCACTCTATAACTTTTACAACCTGTTCGTCAACGGGGCATTGCTCGAAGATTTATATCAGGAAGAATTGCTTTCACCCATTACCTGGACGGCCATCGGCCTTGCCTTCGTGGTGGCATTTGCATTTTACATCTGGCCCTTCAACAAAGTGAGTTTCAGTGGGATGGGCAGCTGGCTGCTCATGACGGGCGTCAGTTCTCTATTATTATTCATCATTACACTCGTCACCTGCTACCAGAAAGCCAATCAGGATATTCCTCGTGATGAAGCAGATCCCAATCAGGGAACACTATTCGATCAGGGAATCAGCGTATTCCTGAGTTATGCCTTCGAAATGGCGTTACTCACTGCGCTTATCTTCTTCATCATCTCGATGGTAATGAAAAATTTCAGTAAAAACGCGAAACATCGGCCCATGCTGTGGCCATCCAAGTAGAGACGCAATCCTTTGCGTCTCATACGCGTCAGCAATCAATCAACCGACTGTAAACCATTCGGTTATGAGACGCAAAGGATTGCGTCTCTACAAAAACTTATAACTTATGGCTAAACTATTTGTCTTCGCCATTGGCGGAACGGGCTCACGGGTGCTAAAAGCCCTGACGTTTTTGCTGGCCTCTGGCGTTAAACTTAACAATACCGACGAGGTGATCCCCATTGTGCTGGACCCTCACGCGACCAACGACGATCTATTACGAACGAAAGACCTGCTACGCGAATACGGTAACATCCGTGCGGGTATGCAGACTAAACCGACTTCTGGTTTTTTCAGTACCGAAATCAAAACCCTCAACCGCTCCATTGGCGGCAACGCAACAATTGCCGACACCTATGTTTTTGAATTACAGGGGGTTCAACAGGAGAAATTTAGGGATTATATCAATTACGAAGGACTGGATGGGCCAAGTAAAGCCTTTGCCAGCCTTTTGTTTTCTGACGAAAATCTGGAGACCAAAATGGACATTGGTTTCGTTGGCAACCCGAATATTGGCAGTACGGTGCTTAACCAGTTCCGCTATTCCGATGTATTCCAGGCGTTTGCCGAAAACTTTGGTGCCAACGATCGGATCTTTATTGTCAGTTCGATTTTTGGGGGAACGGGTGCGGCTGGTTTTCCAATCTTGCTCAAGAATATTCGGGGAGCGCAGGCCATCGGGCAGATTCCGAATCCAGCTTTTCTGACCAATGCAAAAATTGGGGCGGTGTCGGTCATGCCGTATTTCAGCCTGACCACTAACGACAACAAACTGATCGACCCGGCCTCGTTTATCGCCAAAACCAAAGCGGCTCTGAATTACTATCAGAAGGGTGTGAACCCGTCCGTCAATGCGCTTTATTATATCGGCGATGATCAGACCAAAGCTTACACCTACGATCCCGGCGCAGGCGGTCAGAAAAACGAAGCACACTTTGTAGAAATGGCATCGGCACTAGCCATTGTCGATTTCATGAACATGGACGACAGTAGTCTGGCTGTTACAAACGGACGCCCGGCAAATCCGGTTTATAAGGAATTTGGCATCGAACAGGATGGCATCAGCATCCAGTTGGGGAATCTTGCCGCTGCCACGAAGCAACTCATTAGCTTACCCTTGTCGAAAATGGCGCTGTTTAGTACCTACTTAAGCCAGCGACTTCGGCAGGCAGCTGGTACGGTGCAGTGGTCAAAAGCCAACCCAACCATTTCGACTTCGTTTCTGAATTCCGGCTTTTATAACAGCGTCAAAAATTTCGATACGGCTTTCCGGCAGTGGCTTTCCGAAATGCGCGAGAACAAGCGGTCATTTGAACCGTTCCTGCTCGATGCCGGAAATCTGGGACATACCGTGCGTGGATTCGAGCCGAAGAAGAAAGGAATTTTCGGTGGAGAGTCGGATGTGAAGCTAGACATCGTGGACGACTTCGACCAGACGCTCAATAAAACCGCCGAAGGAAAAGCCTACGGCAGCGAAGCCGATAAATTCATACAACTGTTCTCAGAAGGCACCGACCGCTTCGTCCGCGAGAAACTGCCGAAAGTGATGGATTATTAATTGGTTTATGGTTTTCGGTTTACAGTTTTCGGTGCTGACGCAAGACCGCTTCGCGTAACCAAAAACTGTAAACCGAAAAACCGAAAACTTAAAAACATGCCTACAACATTCAGTCTACATAACCCTACTCCCGGCCTGCACTGGTATGTCAGCAAACCGCTTGGTACCGACCAGATTGCAGCCATTCGTGACCCGCAGGGGGGGCAAACCGTAAAACAGCCAACGTCTATTCCAAGCCCGTTTGCCCGGATGGATTTGGTGCGTTCGGCCTTCCTCAATCTTGCCCTCAAGCCCGATCTCAGCGGCACGATGAACGACCAGCGTATCGTATCCGACGCGCTGGATGTGGGCGAGTTGTTTTTCAACTACGACAAGCTCAAAACATACATCACTATTACGCCATTCGATGTTCATACCGACCTTAATCGACTCCGGCAGTCCACGAATCAGGGGCACAAACGATTGGGCGACGCGCTAAAGCTGTTCCTGGATCAGGATGCACCGGAATACAATTTTGGCGATATCAATCGGCTGTTTGTGCTCAGTTATCGCGGACGAGTCATAGGCGGAACTTCACCTAAAACGCTATTTTTCAGTTCAGGGAATGATCTGAGCTGGGTTGATGTGTCGATGGGAAACGATCGGCTGTTCGATGCGTCGGTTTGCCCACTGCACCAGCGTGACATTGAGTACCAAAAATTCTGGTATGCGATTAAGCAATTCATGCCCAACTTCCGCGACCGTTTCCGCGAAGTGGACGACTACCTGAACCGAAGCCGGAGTCTGTTGCAACAGCAAAATCCGGCTATGTTCTACGAACATATCGAATCACACAATGGGCAGCCACTGTTAACGCGCGAAAAATTCGATCAGGATTTCGACGAACTGACAACAGGGCCGGGTGATATTGTAGAAGTTTTGGGCTTCCCGCTTCGCAAGAAAAAATCCGATGCCCGCGCCATTGACAAGGTCAGCGATTTCATCATCAAATCGGACAAATACGCCCGATTGAATCCGAGTCAACCTCGCCCAATGGCCTTGCAAAACCGCTTTTTCCGGCAGTTTATGTACGTGCCACAGGCGCAGTGGAACTCGAATACGCCCGTCCCCTACTATGCCCGCGAATCGTGGCGCGATAACCAGCGGCCGTTACCGGGTCAGCCGGGCAATTACCCCTGGCTCACGGTCAGCGACTTGCTGGAACCCTACCTAATTCGCCTTCCCTTCCCAACCGACCGGGGCCGATTCTTTGATGGGAACCTGCAAACACCCGCCACGGACAAAGGATTCCTGCTCCCACTCAAAAAAGATTTCTTTGATTTCTTCGATGTCGACGACTTGCTTATGGGTCGCGTTCGGTTGAAGATGACCCCACAGGCGGGGGGCATTAATGTCACACTCGACATTCCTGTTACAGCGCCTAACCAGCCGGGTAACCAGTTTGTCACTTTTGAGCGATTATACAGCCAAACAGCGGGCAGTTCGGGGACGCCAAATGAGATTACCAACGAGGGGATTATTATCGAGAACTCATTCACGGTCAATATTTATCCGTTTGTGCGGTCGGGAGCCGTTACTGTTCCTGCCGACTATCGGGTGCAGCTTATCGAATCGGGTTTCGACAGCCAGAATCAGTATGAGCTGACGTATTTCGGCCAGAAGGAAAACACCGAAGTGCAAGTCGAATCGAAGCACCAACGAACGGTTCGTCAGCAAAATACTGACGGATCGAGCGTGTACTATGTGCTGCGCCAGGAGTTCGATTATCTACAGACAAATATTCGTGGTGACGGTCGTGAGATGAACGGCATCCTGATTCCACGTTGGCAATTGTACAACGGCGGCAGCAAGCAGTTCGAGTTCTCGGTCGATTTTGGGACGACCAACACCCACGTCGAATACAAAGTAGACGGTGGTTCACCTCGCCCGTTCGACGTAGCCGAACTGACACCACAAGTCGCTACGCTGGTGGCTCCGGCTCAGTACAACCCAGCCCTATTCGAGCTGTTTTTGCTGTACGATCTGGAGTTTGTACCGCCCACCATCGGCCCCAGTCGACCCGACAATTTCCCGACACGCACGGCTATTGCTGAGCCAATGAACCTGAGTTTCAATCAGCAAACCCAGGCATTGGCCGACTTCAATATTCCGTTCTATGTCGAACGACAACCGGCAGGCTCCAACCGCATCACGACCAACCTGAAATGGGCCAAAACCAGCGATCAGACCGAACGTCGGGTCGAGGCTTTTCTGGAAGAATTGCTGATGCTGATCAAAAACAAGGTGCTGACCGAAGGTGGGAATCTGGCCCAAACGACGGTTTACTGGTTCTTCCCGGCCAGTATGACTCCTGGTCGCGTAAGCCAGCTCCGAGCCGATTGGCAGTTGTTATACGATCGCTACATTGGTGGAGCACAAGGTCGGTTGCGCGAAGTTTCGGAGTCGGTAGCACCGTTCTATTATTACAAGCAAAATCCAACGTTGAGTGCGTCGGCTCGGCCCGTTATCAATGTGGACATTGGTGGTGGCACCTCCGATGTCGTGGTCTATGAACGCAACGAACCCAAATTGCTGACATCATTCCGGTTTGCCGGGAATGCCATTTATGGGGACGCCTTCAGCGAGTACGGAGCCGCGAGTCACAACGGTTTCGTGCGCAAATATGCTGACCGGATTCAGACGCTACTAGACAGTCAGAGCCTCGGCAATCTGAGCGATAACAACCGCCGAATTCTGGACACGAACCGCTCGGAAGATATCATGGCGTTCTGGTTCTCGATTGAGAAGAGTAACGACGTGAAGGCAAAAAGCATGTTGTCGTTCAATGGCATACTGGCCAAAGACGAAGACTTGAAAATAGTTTTTGTCTTGTTCTATTCGGCGCTGCTTTACCACGTTGCGCGGTTGATGAAACATAAAAATATTAGTTTGCCTGGAGCCATCACCTTCAGCGGAACGGGTTCCAAGCTACTCACGATCATCAGTTCCGACGATCAGATGCTAGGCAAGCTGGCAAAGGCTATCTTCGAGAAAGTGTATGAGCAAACGTACGATACGAGTGGACTAACGCTGTTTTATGAGCGTAAAGGGCCAAAAGAAGTAACCTGTAAAGGTGCCCTCATGCAACCCGCTAACAGCCGTCCGGTCGATACGGAAGCAATCAACTATGTATATCCGGCAACTTTCAACGACGAGTTTCCGGCCCTGACCTATGCTGATCTTCGGAAGCCCGAAGTGATCGACTCGTTGCTGAAAGAGACCAATGCGTTTATTGATTTCTTCTTTGCTATCAACCAACAGTTCAGTTTCGTTCGGAATTTGAACGTATCGGCGCGATCGTTGGTGATTGCCCAGCAGGAATTACGAACGCATCTGGATACATCGCTCATGGATGGTATTCAACGAAAAGAAGGTGATGTAGCGGCCGAATACAGTGGCATGACCGATGCTCTCGGTGCTCCCATTGAGGAAACCTTGTTTTTTTACCCGCTCATTGGCGCGATCAATAAATTGGCCAACGCGCTGGCATAATTGGCTAGTCAAAAATTGTCAGGAGTTGTCAGATCTAGAATTAGATTCACCGGGTTAAAACCCGGCGCACTACAATCAAATTGGTTGGCTTGCGCCAGGTTTTAACTCGGTGAATCTAAACAGCCTAAACAACCAGCTACTTAACCTTCTTTTATGCTAAGACTATCTTGTATAAGCCTCTTCGCTTTACTCACATCAACCTCCTTCGCCCAGAACGTCAACCAGTCGGCGGTTGATACGATGACGAAAGATGTAGCGATTGCTGTATTTGCCAAGATCAATCAGCCGAAGGCTCAGGAAATTTATACTCAACTGCGCAACTGTGGCGATGGTTGTGATCCACAAACGATTATTCGTACGGTGGGCAGTTGGGACCAGGTTGGCGCCAAAATGCAGGAGTTGAGTGAGTTGAAAAATACCGCTGCTTTTGCTACCATGTCGCCCGAGGAGGCCAATGCAGCCATTCGGAAACAACTGGTCACTTTCTACACTCGTTACAAAACAGATAACAATTATGGCAAGCCGCTTAGCTCAGCCATTCAGGCTCAGATTCTAGTTAAAATTGATCGGATGCTGCCGCCAGCCATAGCAACTGAACCAGCATCAACGGTTTCGGACAGTTCGGCTGATACGCAGACCACACCAGCAGACGAGACAGATATAGACCCTGCAGCGTTTCACCAAAGTCAATTGGAAAGTCGGACTAAAGAGGCTGAAGCAAAACAACTCTGGATGATGATCGTAGGGGGTGTTGTTGGATTGCTGGTTGGTGCGGGAGCCATTTATTTATTGCTCTATCGGGCAGCACAGGCCGAAATCAAAGCGTTACTGGATGAAAACAATCAGTTAACAAATTCGCTAGAATCGGCCCGCCGAGCGGCTAAACCCGGAAATGAAGCCAATTCTGTACGAGTCGATTACCGGCAGAAGGCGGATGCCTATGATAAGCTTGTTACCGAACTGGATACCGACAATCCATTGCTGGCCATCCGGCAGTTAAAACAGCAACTGACTAAACCAACGCCGAAATCAGTGCCAATTTCTCGATCTGGCGAGCCCAAAATTGAGCCTACTACAACACCTGAACCTATACAGATCCAGCAGCAAATACCCGTTATTCAGGCACCCGAACCAGCACCAATGCCACCCCGTTCGGAGGTATTTTACTTTCCCCCACCCGATCCAAACGGGCAGTTCGATTTATCTCAGAAATCAGATATACTCTCGCCCGAATCCGCTTATCGGTTCAGTGTCAGTGCCGACAATCCATCGGTAGCCTCATTCCGATTCGAAGCTGAACCCGGTCGTGTAGCCCGCTTTCTGACGTATCGGAATTACATGATTGAGCCGGCTTGCGAAAGCGAAAATAGCTACACAACTACGCATACCCGAATTGCCATGCGTCGGGATGGGCAGGCCATTCTCGACAATGGTGTCTGGCGTGTGAAAACAAAGGCACTTATTCGGTACGAGTAGCCACCGTGATAGTAGTACTATTTTTGACAGGATTAACAGCCGCACCGACACTTCGGATAAAATGGAAATTTCTGTGGTGTCAGGTGCTAACACCTGACACCTTAGGTTTCTCAAAACCTATCGGTGTGAACAATAGGTTTTGAGAAACCTAAGGTGTCGGCTTCTTAAAGCCGACATCACAACCAATCCTGTCAAAAAAATATAACGCAAGGCGTCGTGTCCAGCCCTGTCATTCGTTAGATAGTCATGAAAACCACACATGTTCGCTCAATCGCCATACGGCTCGCTATATCCTTATGTCTTTTCGCCACCGTACTCTATCTCTCAGGGTGTTCGGGCTGCTCTCGATCGGGTAGTCACCAACCACGAAAGAAAAAAGGTACGAAGACGGAACAGCCGATGAGCCAGACAGCCCAAGCCGAAACACCAGCGCCTAAACCAACGCTAACCCAGATAGGAAGTGGGCCAACCGAAGTGGCGATGGAAAAAGAAAAGGGCGTTTACAAGGTACCGGTAATTATCAATGGGCATCCCATGAAATTCATTCTGGACACGGGTGCCAGCCTAATTTCGATTTCATCGACGGAAGCCGAATTCATGATGAAGCAGGGCACCATTACCGAAGCCGATATTGTAGGGCAATCGCGTTTTGAAGACGCCAACGGCGACCTATCTCCCGGTGATATCATTCGGCTAAAGTCCGTGCAAATTGGCGACCGGGTCCTTGAAAACGTGAACGCTAACGTAGTGCGAAGTACTAAAGCCCCTTTGTTGCTTGGTCAGTCGGCCTTGTCGAAATTTGGTAAAATCTCTGTGGATTATCGGCGAAATGTAGTAACATTCGATTGATATTAAATGACGAAAGCCGACTAGTTGAGTCAATTAAATGATGGCATTACCCCGGTCACGTTGGCAACTATGAGCAAAAAACTAGTCGATTATGTAAAGTCGGTGTTTTCATCGTTCGGATTGTTTGTTGCCCGACGGTACCCCAATGCCATAACTGGTCACGAACTACCGTATGATTTGAAAGTCATTGTTCGGAACGAAAATCCGGTCTGTTTCGATATTGGCGCCAATCGTGGGCAAACGATTCAACTATTTCAGGACTGTTTTCGTGACCCGATTATTCACTCATTTGAGCCGTCATCTGCTACCTTTGCAACACTGGCAAGTCAATCGTTCGGGTCAAGGGTGCAACTTCATCAGCTCGCCCTGGGCGAACAGATCGGAGTGGCCGAGTTTCGCAACTACGCCCAATCGGAACTAAGTTCATTTCTGCCCGTAAACCCTGACCGATCGGAAAATATATTTGCGGAAGAAAAGCTGATGCTGACCGAATCGGTTCAGGTAAACACGCTGGACAATTTTTGTTCGGATCGGGGCATCGAACAGATTGACTTACTAAAAATTGATACGCAGGGTTTTGAGCTTCCCGGACTCCGTGGAGGAGCTAATTTGTTTCGAAACAAACGAATTGGGGCCGTTATGCTGGAACTGAACTTTGCATCTTTGTACGAAGGACAGTCTGATCCACTGGAGATTCTGGTGCTCATGCGCGACCACAACATGCGTTTAGTTGATTATTATGAAAAAGAACGGGCGCATGGCCTAGAACTTTCCTGGACAACTGCCCTGTTTATGCGTTATCCTTAAAACATTGACTTTACCCGTAAAACCTGACGCGCTACCTAATGACTGAAACCGAACTGACCGACCGACTTCGTGAAGCCATTGTTCTCGACGGGCCCGACGTTTGGCGAACTAACGGCTATCTTCAGGATGCACAACAGGCAGGCCTTTCGTTGACCGATGCACTCAAACGAGCGAACGAAATAAGCCAGGAAGTTGCCAATAACAGCTTACTGTTTCAAAACATACAGGCCCGGATTGCCCGGTTAGCGCAGCCCTCGCGCGCCCACCTGATCGAGCAGGATTTAAGTCAGATTATTAACGCTGCCACCTCGCTAAAACTCTCTCCCGACTTCGTCCGAAATCGGTGGGTACCGCTTGTATTACAACGAATTACTTCCAGTGCTGCGCCAAAAGCACCCGAAGCACCCATTGTTGTGCCACCTCAACCAGTAGCTCCTCCGGTTGAAATTCCTGACAAGTTTGAAGAATTAATTGAAAGCGAACCTGAACCTACCCAACCTGAGCCTCAAAAAATTACAGTACGGGAGCCGGAGCCAGTTTTGCCACCACCAGTAGTTGTTGAGCAACCTGTTGCGGAACCCGTTTCTACACTCTATGAGCCACCACCACTTGTGCGGTCTTTTACAGCTACCCCAGCCCGCATATACAAGGGGCAATCAGTAACGCTAGCCTGGGAGGTTGAGAATTTGCTGGCCGTTACAATTGATGATTTGGGCGAAGGGTTATCTCCGAATAATCGGGGCTGGGTCAAACCATCCAAAAGCACAGATTATACCCTGTTCGACGCCAATAACAATCCCCTCAGCACCGTACGCGTGGAGGTCATGTCGCGCGACCGAAGTGGTGTGTATGGGGTACTGTTTGCGATGGCGTTACTCGCGCTTATTTACTGGTTTATTAAAAGCAGTAATGCAAAGACTAGCGAGCCAAAACCAAGGCAAAAAACGGAGCAGACAACGGGATCACTTCAGACTGATCAGCCGGTAGAGGTCTCAACGGTAAGCCATCAGAAACCGGATAAAGAACCCGAAACGACGGAAGCAACAGATACGCCAGCCGAAGCGCCCAGCGATGCTACAGTTGCCTCAACTACGGTTCCGAAAAGCGACGAAAAAACAAGTAGTAAGGCTAAGGATAATACCCCTCCTGCATCTGAACCAGAATCCAAACCGACTACTCCAGCCGATGCCCGCCAGGGAAAATATGAGGAGGCTTTTGGCAATAAACCTTACGACAAAGTGGAGCTGGGCATGGACGAACACGGCTGGCGACGCGCCCGAAGTCGTGGTCGTTGGGGGTATGTCAATGAGTTCGACGAATGGGTAATCCCGCCCGAATACGAAGCCGTTACGCCGTTTCGCGGCAATACAGCCTCCGTATTTCGAAATGGCCAGCTCATGACCATCAACCGAAGTGGCGAGCAGGTGAGGAATTAATTTTAAGTGATTGAATGATTGAATGATTGAATGATTGAATGGCTTTCAGACTGTATTTATTCAATCAATCACTCAATCATTCTATCATTCAAAATCACGGCCCCAGCGTCACGCTTAGTTTCTGGAAAGAGGTCCAATAGCCGGATGCCATCAGGCCAATTCCATTACCGGGAAACACTTTGAGACTATACGGGCTCGTGCGAATTTCCTGGGCATTGATATAAAATCGAAGTATTTCTCCGCTTCGTTTGATCATGAGTCGGTCACGATTTTTCTCAACGGCTACGCCCGGTACGATGTAACGCCCTGATAGATAATCGCTGGTTGCTTGCCCATTAATCACCCGGCTCACAGATACTTCGCCTTTTGCGTTCAACGTGAAAGCACAATAATTGAGCGAATCCTGCACACCAAACAGTAGTCCGCCCGTAGGGACCTGACCCGAATCGGCCAGCACGTCGACCTTTATAGTGAATATATCCGCTCTATTCAGGTTAATATCTGTAGGCAGTTCAACGGCGCTAAACGCCACCTGTGTGGTATTTACATTCAGTTTACGAATGTTATAGCGCCCCATACTTACCTGATAATTGTAATCTCCCTTATTACCAGACCGCCAACCGTTTCGGCTTGTGGCAAAATCGCCGATAAATGCCGGACGAAAGTCAGGGCTAGCCGGAGCAGACGAGCTGGCAACGGTCGGTTCCAGGCGATCGACCGGCTGAACTACGGGCGACGTAGTTGCCGTCGACGGGCTAACGCCAGATGAATTCGTAGTCAACCGGGACGTTGGCCTAAGGGTTACTCGCTGCCACTCACTGGAAGCCGAATAAACTGCCGATTTCGCGCGTCGTTCCGTCGACTGTGCAAGGCTTATGACCGATGTCAGGGCTACAAAGCAAATTGTCAGAAATAAACGCATAGGAGAACTAAATTTTGAATGAATGAGTGATAGAATGACCGAATAATCATACTCCAGTTATTCTATCATTCACTCATTCTATCACTCAAAATTAAAACGAGTACCGTACCACTGCGGTCATTTGTCCTGCCTGAAGGCCAGGCCGAAGCCTAACACCTTGAAATCGTTTGGCTTCTTTTTGAATTTGACTATTCCGCAGTCCTTTGATAAATGTCAGAATTACATCCGCAGCCGCCACAACAACAGCCCCTCGGGTAGCCATAAAATAACGATGATGGTGGTCGTTGGCAGTTTGGTAATAAGGCTCGCCAGCAGTACTATTTTTCTGCTCTTCATAAACAGCATAGGCATCCTGCGCTTTTGTTCGCTCCGATAAGCCATAGGCAATCAGTCCATAGCACCCTATTGTCAATAACGGCCGGAAACCCACTTTAGGCTTGGGCATCTGCACAAAAATATTCCCGATTCCCGGCGCCACTGCCGACAGTAACGCCCAGGCTGGCCCAGCATACCGTGTTTTCGGCCGACGAACCGAATCAGTCACAACAGCCAGCGGAGCCTCACTGACTGACTGAACGGCTGGTACAGTTTGCGAGACTGGTGGTTGAAGGTTTGGCGTTGAAACCGCTACCGAAGCCGGTGGTTGCGTAGGTGTTGGTGATGTAGTCGCAACAGGCGGTGTCGTAGCAACAGGGGCAACTTTAGCAGGCTCTTTGTTTACGCTATCTGAAGCAAAAATAGAGGGTTTCGGGTGTGTTACCTGAGTTGAGCGCTCTGCTGTTGCAGGACGCGAAGCAACCAACGGAACGCTCGCCCGTACGAGAACTTTTGCCTGAATCTCTTCATTGAGCGAGTAGCCGTTGGCCAATGCATCCCAGATAATCCGTCGATCCGAACCCGCCGTAATTCGGATACCTATATCACCCCGCACAAATTCGGGTAGAATATGCAAGTTACCTCGTAAACGACTCTGCACTTCAAAATAAAGGGAATCGCCAGGGCGGGCAACAATCAGATCATAGCGAATTTCGAGTTGCGAGGAATCGACAA
Organism: Spirosoma foliorum; assembly: GCF_014117325.1. Lineage (NCBI taxonomy): Bacteria > Pseudomonadati > Bacteroidota > Cytophagia > Cytophagales > Cytophagaceae > Spirosoma > Spirosoma foliorum. The sequence continues at coordinate 5,015,959 of NZ_CP059732.1, forward strand.
CATGAATCCGAACATTACGGACGCGCTCCTGTGCCTGGCCTGGCAAAACCAGAAAGAGACAAAAAACGAAAAGGAGAACTAGACGCATCATGAGTTAATTGCTGACAGTAATTTGGCGGGTCGTCGTGAATTTATCATCGCACGAATTGGCAATCGTGAGCGTGATCGTATAGGTACCGGGTTGATCGTACGTATACGTTACACGGGTTCCAACGCGAGTCTTACCTTTATTATCGCCGGGGTCCCAGCCAACAACACCGATGTCGCCCTGCGGATTATCCAAAAAAAAGGTGACGTCTAAATGCCCAATCGAGTACCCAATCGATGACGACGGTTTGGCACAGACGGGAAAGTTTTTTTTCGTTAAATCAAAGGGTTCACAAGCCATTGTGGCCAGCAATACCAACAAATAAATAAAATGCCTTCCCATAGTTATTCACTGACACACACCAATGTAAGCAATACTTCCGCAACGACATACCGTCTAATCTGCAAATCCGTTTCCTAAACCGATTGTCAGTTAAAACAGACCGCTGATTTTTATGATCATTGAGATTGATTATGAGTTTCGAGTTAACAGATACTAATCACTGTTAACTCATAACCTGATCTTATTCATCATAAAAATCAGCGGGCCATCCTCAATTATCTATACAGTCGTTAACGGAACCCAACATTTTCGTAAATTTATACAATACATTGCCTAACGCTATGCGCTGGTCTGCCAAAACAAAAGATGAACTAGTGGCCGAAATTCAACGACTCCACCATGAGCGCGACGGACAACCGTTGTCTGACGCGCAACCTATATTCGACGTTCGCCAAACTGTTGATCAACTCAACTTAGTGGGTCTGACAATTGAACGCGACGGAACACTGAGTTATGCCAATCCGTATACGTACCGGGTAACAGCCTGGCAACCGAGCGACATTATTGGCAAAAATTTCTTCGAAATCTTTATTCCTCCAACTGATCGGGCCAAGCTTGAAATTGAATTCGAAGAGGCTTTAGTAAGAGGTGGCTTTCCTGAGCAAAAAGAAATTACGTTACTTGCCCGTTCTGGTGCTCTCCGCAATGTGCAACTCAACTCGGTCATTGTCAACAGCATTGATGATCATGTCGCTTCATTTACGGTCATTGGCGAAGACGTCACCAATAAACGTCGCGTTGCTTCAGCTCTATCGAACACCAACGCTCAACTACAGGATTTGGTCGATAACACGTCCGATCTGATTCAGTTGCTCACGCTCGATGGCAAATTTATCTTCGTGAACCGCGCTTGGCGCGAAGCCCTCGGCTACAATTCCGAAGAGATTTCGGCACTCAACCTGCGCGATGTTCTTCATCCCGATTATGCCGCCAGTACGCTCGGTATGCTCAAACGAATTCAGGAAGGCGATAAACTTCCGTATGTCGAAACCGTTTTTCGGAGCAAAACAGGTAAAACCCTGTTTTTATCGGGCAGCGTCAACTGCCGGTTCGATAACGGTCGCCCTACTGCCTTCCGCTGTATCCTGCACGATACGACTGGCAAAATTCGGGCCGAAAAATCGCAGAAGCTTTATTACAGTATTGCCAACTGGACAATCAATACGCCCAACCTGGGTGAGCTGTATCATAAGATCCACGAAGAGTTAGGCCACATTATTGACGCCCGCAATTTCTTCATTGCGCTCTATGATTCTACCAAAACGTTTTTGTCATTCCCGTACTATGTCGATGAATATTTCGGGAGTACCATGCGGTTTACGAAGCGGAAATTGGGGAATGGTATTATCGAATACACCATTCTGGCCAACAAGCCTTTATTTCTGTACGAGCGGGATATCCGCCAGTTAGAAGAACACCATGACATTGATCTGTATGGCCAGCGGCAGCCACAGGTTATGCTCACAGCCCCGCTCCGTATTGGCGATGAAATTACCGGAATCATCGGCGTTAAGTCATACGACGATGCGCAAACCTATGGCCCGCGTGATCTGGAGCTGTTGGAATTCATCTCAGGCCAGGTAGCGCTGGCCATTGCCCGAAAACAATCGGAGGCTCGTCTGGACAAACAAAATGCCCGACTGAACGCCATTTTCGACAGTAGTACGTATTTGATCTGGTCGGTCAATAAAGCGCTTCAACTAACCTCTTTCAACAAAAACTACGCTCGACTTATTGAGTATCAGACCCACGAAACGCCTTCTGTTCAGGCCCATGCGCCCGAACTCGGCTGGCGTATGATTGGCGATGAAAATCGAGACCGGCTCGAAGAACGTTACCGACAGGCTTTTCGGGGATTGCCGCAAAATTTTGAGCTGCATTTCATGACCACTGCTGGGGAAACGTATTATGAGTTTCACCTCAACCCGATTTTACTGGCCAGTGGCGCCATTGATGAAGTGTCGGGAATTGCCCGGAATATTACCAACCGCCGACGTGCGGAGATCGCTACCCGCCAGAGTGAAGAAAAATTCCGGGGTATTTTCGAAAACCTGCAGGACATCTACGCGCGTGTTGATCGGAAAGGCCGAATTACGATGATTAGCCCATCTATTTTTAAACGGATGGGCTATACGCCGGAAGAAGTATTGGGACAAGAAATTACCAAATTCTTCATCGACGAAAATGCGATTCGCCATGCCATGTTTAAGCTGGCTCGTAATCGCAGTCTACGCAATTTCGAAGCCAGCATGCGCCGAAAAGACGGTAGCGAACGGCAGTACATGTTTAACATGCTGATGCTGAACGACGAACCGGGTAATAGCTCAGTTGTGGCGGTACTAGCTCGCGACATTACTGAATTGAAAAAGCAATCGGCAGAATTAGTCAAAGCAAAAGATGAAGCCGAACGATCATTGAAGGTAAAAGAGCAGTTTCTGGCCAATATGAGCCATGAAATTCGAACGCCGATGAACGGGGTTATCGGCATGATCGATCTGCTGAACGATACGCAACTGGACGAGGAACAACGTAGTTACGTCAAAACCGTTAAACGCTCGTCGGAAACGCTGTTGAACATTCTGAACGACATCCTGGATCTCTCGAAAATTGAGGCCGGAAAGATGGTTCTGCACGAGTCGCCAGTAGCCTTCAAGGAGATTTTCGAAAAACTAATCGCCCTCTTCGGACAGCAAGCCAATTCTAAAGACAATACCCTGACGTATCATCTCGGGCCAGACTTACCTACGTTTGTTATTGCCGATCAGACGCGACTGCTGCAAATTCTGTCGAACCTGACCAGCAATGCCATTAAATTCACGGAACATGGTACCATTCGGGTCGAAGCGTCGCTCATTAGTAAGCGCGGCAAATTCAACCGAATTCGAGTGGCCGTCACCGATTCCGGCATCGGTATTTCTCCCCAAAATATTAACCTGTTGTTCAACTCCTTTAGCCAGGTAGATACCTCTTCTCGAAAATCGTTTGGGGGTACGGGCTTAGGCTTAGCCATCTCAAAAGAACTGGCGCATTTAATGAAAGGCGAAGTTGGCGTAGAATCGACTGTCGGATCAGGCAGTACCTTCTGGTTCACGATCGAACTGAAAGAAACCGCCATCAGTCCAACGCAGCAAACAACCGAAGTTGCTGAAATTGCCCTTGCCAACTTCTTCAGCACCTACCATCCAAATGTGCTTCTGGTTGACGACAACGCCGTAAACCGGAAAGTGGCGAGTGAAATCCTTCGGAAATCGGGCTGCGTTGTCACCACCGCCGACAGTGGTCCAGCTGCTATTCGGGAAGTAGAATCCAGAGCTACTGGTGAAGCAGAAGGTTTCGATGTCATTTTCATGGACATTCAGATGCCGGATATGGACGGCGTTGAAACCACCCGACGACTGCGCGAACAGTTTGGCAAATCCCTACCAACCATTGTTGCGATGACGGCCTATTCAATGAAAGAAGACCGAGAGCGTTTCATTAGTCAGGGGCTGGATGACTACATTGCTAAGCCCATTCGAGCGCAGAGTCTGGTGGCTAAGGTCAAAGAACTGACGGATGCCAATCGGGCCAAACGCGCTGCTGAGTCAAGTGCGGCTCCTGCCCCTAAACCTATTGCTAAGGTGGCGGAGCCAGCTCTGCCGATTATTGATCCTGAGATTGTTGGGCAACTCCGCGATATTGGCGGTCAGGATCTGGTAGACAGTATTATGGAAGAGTTTGTAACCGAGGCCACAGATCTGGTCGGTAGCTCTCTGTCAGCGTATTCTCTGGGCGATATTCCAACGGTAAAAAGCCACCTGCACACACTGAAAGGAAGCGCTGGAACCATCGGCGTGTCTCGGGTCGCCGAGATTGCCCGCGTGGCAGAAGGGAAACTAAAAGTCAATGACACCAGCGGATTAGCCGAAGCCCTACAAGCGCTGGAGCAGGCATTCGAGGAATTTTTAGTGGAATTGAAGAAGTAAACACAACTTATTGCTTATAAAAACTGTCCCTTTTATCGACTGTTAACGGCCGATAAAAGGGACAGCTCTGTCTTTCCACTTGTATTAGTACCTCAAGTTGTACTACTCGACAGGCATTAGTCATCAACCCAGTTTTCAAGTTGAATTCCATTCATGCTTGAAAAGTCTTTTGTATTACGGGTTACTAAGATGAATCCACGAATGATAGCGGTAGATCCAATCAGCAGATCAAACTCTCCAACTGGACGACCTATTCGCCTTAAGGTTGCTTTCTGACGAGCGTATTCATGTAAGGCTTCGCCAATCGATAAAATACGCCCAGAGAAAAGTGTCTGAAAAGTATTGAATCGCTCCAAGTTCTGCTTTCGCCTGTCAGGTGCACTATTCTCAATACCAAATAATAACTCGGCTATCGTAATTTCGGATAAAAAACAAGATTTCACACCAACTTCAGCAAGTTTGGGCTTAATCTGGTACTCACCTTTCAGAAGATGAACGCAGATATTTGTATCAAGCAAATAGAGACTCATAGGTCAATGTCACGCAAGCTATCGTAGCGGGCGCTTCGAATCATAGCATTCAATTCATCACCCGTCTCTTTCCCTTCCCAACTTCCGGCAATACGATCCAGCAAGTGCAATTCTTCTTCTTGACCCAATTCCGTTTCAGCATGCACTTCCTTGATCAAAAGACCTAAACGTTCCGCCAACCCTTTAATTTGGGCAAAGTCCGTCTCACTCTCCGTTTCGATGGTTATGATGTGCGTCATAGAAAATACGTCTAAAGCTAAACCCTTAGGGAATAAACCGATTTTCTTTTTAACCTGTTCCCTATTACAAATTAGCGTCTTCGCGGCTATTGAAGGTATCGCCCTGAGTCAGATCACCCGTTTTCAGGCCTTTCTTGAACCAGTATACCCGCTGCGCTGACGTGCCATGAGTAAACGCATCGGGAACAACGCGGCCCTGCGTTTCTTCCTGGATTTTATCGTCGCCAATGGCGTTAGCCGCTGTCAACGCTGATTCTACGTCGTTCTCATCGATCGAAATACTTTGTCCCTGTGCGTGGTGTGCCCAAACACCGGCGAAGAAATCGGCCTGCAATTCCAGCCGAACCGATACCCGATTGTATTCCCGCTCGCTCATTCGCTGCCGTAGGGCATCCGTTTTATCCATAATGCCCAATAGTTTCTGAACATGGTGGCCTATCTCATGAGCAACCACGTACGACATCGCAAAATCGCCGGGAGCCTGAAACCGTTTAGCCAGTTCGTCGTAAAACGACAGATCGATATAAACTTTCTGATCTACAGGACAATAGAACGGGCCCATTGCCTCTTGTGCAGTACCACAACCCGACGAAGTTACTCCCCGAAACATCACCAAAACCGGTTTACGGTACTGGCTTCCTTGTTCGGCAAATAGTTTCGTCCAGACATCTTCGGTACTGGCCAGCACTTTTCTCGTGAAATGAGCCGCTTCATCGTCCGCCTGTGGGTCTGATGGCGCTTGCGATGTTGCCTGATTTGCTGAGCGTTGGTTTAATACCTCCGAAGGGTCGCCCCCCAAGAGCATGACAATAACGGCTATCACAACGGTGCCAATTCCACCGCCCACAATGAGTCCTCCCCCACCGCTTCCCCGGCGGTCGTCGACATTATCGCTTTCTCGTCCTCCTAACCAGCGCATAAAATTTTCTCAGTTAATAAATGGTGATTACACAATTAGTTCGTTACTCTCAGTTGCCAAGATTACTGTTTCTGTCGGTAAAATGTTTCGTTCTCGTGCAATTATTCATCGGGGTCGAGCCCGTTCATACTGGATTGGCCAACTGATGGCATTTTCCATCGCATGAGCCGCATGCAACGGGAAATAAGGATCTCGCAAAAATTCACGTGCGAGCAGCACTAAATCGGCCTGACCAGCAGACAAAATTGCATCGGCCTGTTTCGCTGATGTAATCAACCCTACGGCCGCCGTCATGATGCCCGTTTCTCGTTTGATTCGCTCCGCAAAAGGAACCTGATAACCGGGTTTCAGCGGAATTTTCGCATTGGCCACGTTGCCTCCCGTTGAACAGTCAACCACATCGACACCTTTTGTTTTCAGGATAGCCCCTAATGCCACCGAATCCTCGATTGTCCAGCCCCCATCGGTCCAGTCCGTTGCCGAAATCCGTACAAAAATGGGTAACTCGGCTGGCCATACAGTTTGGACGCGCTCGATTACCTTCAGTAACAATCGAATGCGATTTTCAAATGCTCCCCCGTAGTCATCAGTCCGCTGATTGCTCAATGGCGACAGAAACTGGTGTAACAAATAGCCATGTGCCGCATGGATTTCCACAACTTGAAAACCGGCTACAAGCGCACGCTGAGCAGCCGCCTGAAAGTCGGCCAGCACCTGGTTAATACCATCGACGGTTAAAGCCAGCGGTGCCGGTTCCGACTCCTGAAACGGAATGGCACTGGGAGCCAGGGTTTGCCAGCCCCGTTCGGCAGTGGGTAAAATGAGCGTGCCACCTTCCCAGGGCCGACGATGACTCGCTTTCCGACCAGCATGGGCCAGTTGAATACCTGCCACCGTGCCATTCTGCCGAAGAAATTGGGTGATTCGTTTTAGCCCAGGGATGTGATCATCTTTCCAAATACCCAGATCATCGGGCGAAATTCGGCCCTCCGGCGAAATGGCCGTTGCTTCGGTAAAAATCAGCCCCGCCCCGCCTACAGCCCGGCTACCCAGGTGTACCAGATGCCAGTCATTGGCAAAACCATCCTCGCTCGAGTACTGGCACATGGGCGAGACAACAATCCGATTTTTAAGATGAAGACTACGGATAGATAGCGGAGAAAAAAGAATTGACATACGCTTTTAGTGAGGGCATGGCCCGTAAATAAACATTCGATTCTCGTTTATCGTTGAGCAAAAAATTAGTTGGGGTAATAACCCAACCGGCTTTTAAATCTAATCAAACAACTCAACGATCATGGCAAACGACCCAAAAATTGATCGGCGTAACGATGTCACACCCAAAGAAGGTGAGCACAAATATGGTGATGTTGAATTCGCCGATCGGACGAACAAAAAATACCCCATCGATACGCCTGAGCACGTCCGGGCAGCATGGAGCTATATAAACCATAAAGACAATGCGGCCAAGTATGACGCGGATGAAGTAAGTACCATTAAAGAACGCATCAAAAAGGCAGCCAAGAAACACGAAGTAGCGATTCAGGATGCGTAATCTACGGCATCTTTTCTTGCTGAAAACGCAAAACCGCCCGACTCAAAAATCGGGCGGTTTTATTCTTTCTCTATAGAGCCAGCTTATAACTTCTCTTTCACTACTTTAACATCTTTCTTGGCCTGGTCTTTTACCAATTCGCCTTCCTGTTTCATTCGTTGTTTACGATGCGCTTTCAGGGATTCCTGATCGCCCGTTGCTTTATCGATTTTACGAGCCTCTTTATTTGCTTTTAAAGCTGCTTTGTCGCCTGCTACTTCGGCTTTCGCTTCAACAACTTCAGCTTTTTTCTTCATTTTATTATCCTGGGCCTGCGCCATACTCAAGGTGAGGGCAAGGGCGGCAACAACTGCAATTACTTTTTTCATAACGTTTTTGGGATAATCCCGTTAGTGAGTGTTTAGTCTTATAAAGCCAATCCACTACCTAGTGAATCTACTTATAGCTACTTAACAAGCAGTACTTACGCTTGTTTATAATTCGCTACAGTATTAAAAAACTTTAATATTGAGCTATCGCTACGATTTTGGCGATTACCTCACCCTGCCGGGTTGATTCAAGTCATTCATAAACGAGATCAATTCCTGTACATCAAGGACATAATCAATGGGCGCGCTCAGAATTGCCTGTTGGGGCATAAAAGCAACCTGGGCCGTTTCGGGTCGCTGAACGATGCTCACACCACCAGCTCGTTTGATAGCCACCAGACCATTGGTCCCATCGGCGTTAGCCCCCGAGAGTAAAACACCCACCAAAGACGATCCGTATACATCGGCCGCTGATTCAAACGTGACATCGATCGAAGGGCGGCTGTAGTTTACTTTTTCGGAATCATCCAATGAAAAGGTGCCATCCTTCTCGATCAATAGATGGTAATCGGCGGGGGCCAGGTAGATGGTGCCAGGTACTATTACGTCTTTATCATCGACTTCTTTAAGCGGCAGACTCGTTTTAAGCGAAAACAAATTCGCCAACGTCGAATCGGCGGTGTTCTTTCGGTGCAACACAATGATCAGCGTAAACGGTAGCGGTGATCGTAACGCTGGTAGTAGTTTTAATAAAACATCAATACTGCCGGTTGAGCCACCAATGACGACCACTTGGCAGTGGTTGATTATCCTATTTTCCGCCATATTTTTTCGTTGTTCTCTAACTGTTTGAACTTAGGTTGTAGGGTAGAAAACTTCAGGGTTTCTTTTGCGCCCAGCGCCAAATAACTGAGCGGCCCCAGGCTCTCGTTGAAAAGCGTTAGTACCCGTTCCTGCAAGGCCTTATCAAAATAAATCAGCACGTTCCGACACAGGATGAGATCGAATTCGTTGAACGACCGATCCGACACGAGGTTATGTGTCGAAAAAACCATTTTCCCGGCCAATTCTTCATTGAATTTCACGTGGCCATACTGCGCCGTGTAGTAGCTCGAAAAATCTTTTTTCCCACCTGACAGTATGTAATTCTCCGAATACTGCTTCATAGGAGCCAGCGCAAAAATACCTTTACGAGCTACTTCCAGCACTTCCGAATTGAGGTCTGTGGCGTATAGCAACGATTTGTGCAACAAATTGGCCTCTTTCAGCAGGATAGCCATCGAGAATACTTCCTCGCCCGTTGAGCAACCTGCGTGCCATATCCGAATAAAGGGCTTGGCCGCCAGGGTACTAATCACTTCGGTTCGGAGTGTTTTATAGAATAGTGGATCACGGAACATTTCGGTAACGTTCACGGTCAATTCTTCCACAAATCGCTTCAGATAATGGGGGTCTGTTCGGACCCGATAACGCATTTCGGCAAAACTAGGAAACTTATCTAAGGACCATAGCCGGTTAATCCGTCGCTTCAACGACGCTCTGGCATAGTGGGTGAAATCGTACCCATATACCTCAAGCAGGTCATTTAGTAAAAGATCAACTTCTCTTTCCTCAATCATTTTTAATAGGCACTAGTAACGGACAATATCAATAAGAAATTAATTGTTTTTGTCATGAACTGTGTCAAAAAACAAGTTTTAAGCCAAATTTTGTTTGGATAGGCTGAACCCATTGACGAATTCAATATTCTTCTTCACCACCACAAACACCTGATGCAACAACTTATTCATCACCGCCACCATCGCCACTTTGTGGCATTTACCCTTGGCCCGTAGCCGATCATAAAGCGCTTTACAGCCCAAATTGTATTTACGGGCCGAACGAGCTGCCATGTATAAAAGGCCCCGTACATACCCTAAACCCGTGCGGGCCATCCGACCACGCCGACGAACCGAACTGCCCGATTGAGTTTGACTGGGGGCAATGCCCACGAACTTAGCTACCGCTTTGGCTGACTCGAATCCAGCCAGCCCATTGGTGGCCGTGCACAAGGCTTGAGAGGAAGCCGGCCCAATCCCCTTGACCCGCTGCATCCGCTCCGAAATGGCCTGCAACTCCTGTTGACTCAGCTGATCCAGTTCCTCTTCAAAGAGCGCAATCTGAGTCAGGTAGCTCTGTTGGAGAACCAGCAGGCTAGCCTTGACTTTCTGACTGGCCCGGGGGTCGAACGACAGCGCATGAAGCTGATTAGCCACCGCTTGCTGACTGATTCGCAGGTCGTTGAGGTGTTTGTGCTGTTGGCGAAGCTGATGTAGAGACTCATCGGCCAGTTGCGAAGGCTGGGGCTGAAAGACTTGTCCGTAGCGCGCCAATAGTGCCGCATCGCTCCGGTCGGTCTTGCTGATAGACTTCAGAGTGGCGGCAAAGCCTTTGCTTTGGTTGGGCGTAAGGAGGCTAAAGGGGCGATTTTGCAGGGCTAATACCCAAGCTAATCGAGCCGAATAGGTACCTGTATGCTCGAAAATGAGGTGGCTATTGGCGGGCAGTTCAGCAGCCCATTGCTCAATGGAGTCCGCTTGGTTGGGCAGGGTTTGATAGGCCCATTGGGGTTGCCCATTGGCATCGATTCCGATTTGGTAGCTGATGTGTAAGGTCTCTTTACTGACATCAACCCCGTAATAGATAGCTGGTTGGTTCATGCTAAAAACGAAAAAAGCGGGATACTACTCATGCTCTCGACATCATTGTGAAACGGGCTATATGCCCACTGAACTGTCCGGGTTCCATGAGATTGGCTCTCCAGGCTACCGATCATGACAACCGGTCTTTTAGACCATCCCGACGTAGGTATGACCTGGAGAACCAAAGATTATTTGTTCAGAGCAAACTTACAATCCCGACGCAGGAGGGATCTTAAAGTATCCTTGCTAGAGCATTAATAAACCTTAAGATCCCTCCTGCGTCGGGATGACAAACCATAGCCCAATGCTTAGCTCGCCGATAGCAATTGAAATAATCGGTCAACATCAATTGGCTTGGCAATATAATCGGTTGCCCCTGCGCGCAGACATTTTTCCCGATCACCGACCATGGCCTGTGCTGTAACCGAAAAAATGGGCGTATTTTCTCGATTAGGTAAATTTTTGATCCGCGGAATCGCTTCGTAGCCGTCCATCTCCGGCATCATCATGTCAATCAGAATAAAGTCGATCACAGCATCTGTTTTGAGGATTTCCAATGCCTCCCGAGCACTTAAGCAAGACAAACAGTCAAACGATTTGGCTTTGAGTGTGGCCGTCAGCGCAAAAATATTTCTCGGATCATCATCAATAATCAGGACTCGTTTTTTAGGCATAGGGTTCAGGTTTTTAGTTTAAGGTTTACAGTTTGAGGTTTACGGAAGAGCTAGCAATTTCCTATATTCACTAACTGTAAACCAAAAACAGTAAACCTATCTATGATCGGTCGTAAAGCCAAACGCGAAGTAAGGACACCAGTTGGTCAATATCTACAGGTTTGGTGATATAATCGGATGCGCCCGCCTGAATACATTTTTCCCGATCGCCAGTCATGGCTTTGGCTGTAACCGCAATAACGGGCAGGTTCTTCCATTGGTAATGCTCCCGAATCTTCTGCGCGGTTTCGTACCCATCCATCTGCGGCATCATCATATCCAGAAGGACAATATCGATGGCCGGGTTTTCAGTTAACTTTTGCAGGGCTTCTTTCCCATCCAGCGCGGCTATCACCGTCATGTTATACTGCTCCAGTGCTTTTGATAACGAGAAGATATTCCGTACATCGTCATCGGCCACCAGAACGGTCTTTTTGTCGAGTACCTGACTCAGACCAAGCATCTTTTTCGAGCCTCCGCCGGTATCGCCCTGTTTATTTTCCTCAACCAGGTGCAAAAAGAGCGATACTTCATCGAGCATGCGCTGGTACGAATGAGCGGTTTTGACAATAATCGAGTCGGCGTATTTTTTAATTTTCAACTCTTCCGACATCGACAGGCTCTTGCCGGTAAAGATGATGATGGGCAGGTTTTCGAGGCCCGGATTTTTCTTCGCTTCCTCCAGCGTTTCGTAGGCTTTATGATCGGGAATGCCCATGTCCAGAATAACACAATCGACCTCTTTCGTCTTCAGGGCACTGATTCCCTCCACAATGTTGCTTTTCAGTTCCGATTTAATGTTGAAGGTCTCCAGGAAGTAAGCCAGCGCTTTGGCGTGTTTGGAGTTATCTTCAATAATCAGCACTTTCTTATGATTGCGATCCAGCACGTATTCGATCTTTTTGAAGATGTCCTGCATCTGCTCAAAGGCCATTGGCTTGTCGACAAAATCGATAGCTCCTTTCAATAAGCTCTCGTTTTTGAGCTTGTGCGACGACATAATATGCACCGGAATTGGGCGGGTCTGCGGATTGGCTTTCAGCGCGTCCATCACTTCCCAACCGCTCATAACTGGTAACTGAATATCGAGCAGGATACCAATTGGATTATAAATAGCGGCCAATCGTAGTCCTTCGTCGCCCCGCACCGATACCACTCCTTTGTAGCCTTTTTTGCGGGCATACTCCAGCAGCGATTTGGCGAAATTGGTGTCGTCTTCAATAATCAGGATGGTTTTATCCTCTTTCGTAATAGCGTTTCGGTCATCGGGAATAGCCTCCGGAATCGTAGCGCTAATGTATTTGTTGGGAACGGCCGTTGCACTTGGCAAAACCTGTTCAGGCAGCGACGGCGTGATTACTCGCTCGGTAGCGCCAGTCATATCAACGCCCGAAACTGGTAAATGAACCGTGAACTCACTGCCTTCATTTACCTCACTTTTCAGTTTAATTTCGCCCCCAAGCAGTTTAGCCAACTCACGGCTAATGGATAAGCCTAAGCCAGTTCCGCCATATTTCCGTTTGGTAGACCCATCGGCTTGCTGGAACGCTTCAAAAACCAGTGGCTGCTTCTGGATCGGAATACCAATACCCGTATCCCTCACCACAAAGCAGAGCGTTGGGGTTGCGGCTCCCCTGCCCGCGCGGCCAGACTTGGCTTTATTTAACTTGATCGTTAAGGTGACGCTACCTTTAGAGGTAAATTTGATGGCGTTCGATAGTAAATTCTTGAGAATTTGTCCCAACCGCATTTTATCGGTTTCGATAATCGCGGGTACGTCTGGCTCAACCGTGATACCGAAGTCGAGTCCTTTTTTCTTTGGCCAATAGCCCAAAGAGCGATTGTAGTTCGTCGGTTATCTCCTGAATGGCCACGTCCTGGTAGTCCAGGTTCATCTGACCGGCTTCAATTTTGGACAGATCGAGGATTTCATCGATCAAACCCAGCAGGCCATTACCCGACGACTGAATGACTTTGGCATATTCAATCTGATCGCCGTTCAGATTTTCGTCGGTGTTCTCGGCCAGTAATCGGCTCAACAGCAAAATCGAGTTGAGTGGCGTCCGGAGTTCATGCGACATATTGGCCAGAAATTCCGATTTGTAGCGGGTTGCCAGTTCCAGTTCATCCGCCTTTTTCTGAATCTCACTGGTTTTCTCTTCCAGCAACAGGCCGCGTTCTTCGAGTTCGGTATTTGTTTGCTGAAGTTCTTCCTGCTGAACGCGCAACTCTTCTTCCGATGCCTGAAGCTTCTGCGCCTGCATTTCCAGTTCGGCATTCAGGTTTTCCATCTCGGTATGCTGCGCCTGGAGTTCTTCCGATTGAGCCTGCGTCTCTTCCAGGAAGTTTTGCAGCTTGATGTAATCCAGAGCTGCGTTAACCCCAATGGCCGTGGCTTCCAGATTTCGCTCGATAAAATCGATAATTAATGGACTAGGCTTATGTAGGAAACCGAGTTCCAGCGCCCCAACGCAAGTGCTGCCATACAGCAAGGGCGCAATGACTAAAGCGGTAGGGTGTGTGTCGCCCAGGGAGGAGGTTATCCGGCTATAATCCTGGGGGACATTCTCGACAATAATCATTTTCTTCCGCTCAATTACCTGCCCAATCAGCCCTTCGCCAGGATTGACTGTGGCAGGCACCTGATGTGCCGCATAACTGCCCGACAATTTAAAACTGGCCTCGGTATCGATCAGGTAAACGGTTCCCAGTGGAGCATTTACGTAGCTGGCCATAGTATCGATAAGCTGGGTGGCGAGCTTTTTTAAATCTTTCTGCCCCCGAATCGCATCGCTTAGAGCCACGGAACCCGCCTGTAGCCAGTTACGATCGTTTAAATCCGTAAACGTCTGCTCCAGTGAAGAAGCCATCTGATTCAAAGCCTTCGAGATCCGACCAAGTTCATCGTCTCGCTCGTCCGTACTTCGCGCTGAATAATCGCCCCCGGCAATATCCTGCGTAATGTCTTCCATGACGGCAATACGCCCAGCGGTTTCAATATACTTCTCTTCTTCCCGTTTCTGTCGGGCAATCCGGTCGTCCAGATCCTGCTTGATGCGCACGTACGTTAAGACCGTAATCAGGATCGATACAATGGCCGCAATAACCAGCAGAAAAGGAGTATAGGTGATGTAAATCTGTTGCTGTTCGACTCGTTCTTTCAGCAGATTTTCTTCCTCGACCTTCATTTGGGTGATTACGATTCGCAACTTATCCATCACCTCTTTTCCCTTCATCATCTCACGGTGCCGCTCGATGGTATCGCGGAGAAAAGCCCTATTCTGTTTGACCAGATTGACAACCCGCTGCATTTGGGCGAACTTGGCATCGTACAAATTTTTGACCTCAGCCAAGTTCTTTTGCTGGTCTGGGTTATCGTTTGTCAGCTCCTGTAGATGCGCATAGCTAGTCTCGACTTTTTCAAAACTGCCATTATAAGGCTGCAAAAAGCGCTGATCCAGCGTGACCAGATACCCGCGCTGACCAGTTTCGGCGTCCTTCATGAAGGAGATAATGTTCTCCGCTTCGATCAGTACCTGGTTGGTATGATTAACGAGTTTCGAATTACTAATCAGTTGCTGAATGCTGTAGAACGACGCCAGTAGACTGATGAGCAGTAAGAGGGTAGAAATACTAAAAACAATCTGTAGTTGTCGGATTACAGAGTTCGACGTTGAATATTTAGGCATAAGTTAAGTAGTGAGTAGCTAGGCTAGCTTATACAGTTTCGTTAACCACGAGTTGACTGGCTTGCTGTACGGGTAAAACGAGAATGAATCGGGTACCTTCATCAACGCGACTCTGTGCCCAAATCAAGCCCTGGTGCTTATCGATATTCTTCTTCGCAATCGCCAGGCCAATACCGGTGCCTTCGTACGAAGTCCGGCTATGCAATCGCTGAAAAATAACGAAGATGCGATCCAGGAATTTCTCGTCAAATCCAATACCGTTGTCCTGTACCATAATCCGGCAATAGGCTCCATCAGAAACGGGCGCAGCCTCAATATCTTTCGATTCAATTAAATCGGCACTAATGCGAATGACCGGCGGCACATTCTGCTTCGAGAATTTCAGCGCGTTACTGATCAGATTCTGAAAGATTTGCCGCATCCGGCTCGGCATTGTTTCAATGATGGGCAGTTTATCGATAACAATCGTAGCTCTGGTCCGGCTGATAGCCTCATCGAAGTCTAACAGTAATTCACCCAGCATGCCGTTCAGGTCCGTTTGTTCAAACGACTCAGGATTGGATAACCGGGAATAGGCCAGTAAATCATTGATCAATGACGACATACGCGCCGACGACCGAATCGATCGATCAAGGTAGGAAACAGCCTCATCATTGCCTTTGAGGTATTTCTCTTTAATGGTATCGTTGAGCAATTGAATCTTCCGAAGCGGCTCTTTCAGATCGTGCGAAACCACCCAGGTAAATTGTTGCAGTTCGTGATTCGTCCGCTCCAGTTCTATATTTTTAAGCTGTAGCTCGTTGGTTCGTACTTTCACCTGTTGTTCAAGCAGTTCGGCGGCCTGTTTTTGTGAATGAATATCGGTGAATGTGCCAATCCAGCGAATTAATACATCCTGTTGCCGAATGGGAAGGATACGCAGCAAATGATACCGATACTCGCCGGTTACCAGGTCTTTCAGACGTACTTCGCGGGTAAAATCATCTTCCTGCGTAAAGATGGTCGTCCACCCGTCGTAAAGTCGATCCTGCTCGTGCGTTTCAGGAAACGATTTTGCACTGCTGGCATACCGAAACCAGTGCTGGTTTACATACTCGATCTGCCCGTCGGGTGCTACGGCAAACGCCATCTGCGGCAAGCTCGACAACACGGTTTGCAGCTCCTGGAATCGGGCCGCTAACTCTTCCTGGGCCCGTTTACGAATATCCACTTCTTTCCGCAACGAATCCTGCGTAGCTCGAAGCTCCTGTTGCTGGTCGTAAAGTCGATGTAATATTTTAACTTTTAAAACCAGGATATCGGGATCAACGGGTTTGGTGAGGTAATCAATGCCCCCGGAGGTATAGCCCTGCGTAATGAATTTTTTTTCGGTATTAACTGCCGACAGGAAAATAATGGAGGTATCGCGGGATTTGCTGAATCCGGAAATGGCATTGGCCACTTCGAAGCCATCCATTCCGGGCATTTGTACATCAAGAATGATGACTGCGTAATCCGTTTTCAGAATTTTTTTCAGGGCTTCTTCCCCCGATTCGGCAGTATCCACTGAAAATCGATGCAGCTCAAGAATCTTCTTTAACGGAAGAATATTTTCCTGTCTGTCATCAACAATAAGAATCATGTCAGGCTATTAATTAGAACGTTGAATATAAGGCTGGGTGGGGCTTCCTGCGAAACCGGAACAACGATACCCTCTATTAATAACGCGCATTCCGCTAGTCTTTGTTTCGATAGTGTACCGCCCAAAACCCATTTTATACGATACGGCAAAGCCATCTTACTGAAACAAGTGCCTAAGGGCAAAGCCTTGTAACAACCAGATGGCAGCTAAAGCGTATAAAAGCCTAAAATTAATGAGTTACACGGATATTCAATTAAAAGGTTAGTTAGGAGGCCTATGAATTAACTTTAAGGAGAATATAGTCACTTGTTTCGAAGTAAGTATAACCTTATTGACCTTTTATAATTCCAGAAAATCACGGTACTGCCTACTGGCGAGCGCAATAGCCTGTTGCTGTTCGTCGGAGAGCGTGAAAAACAAATGAGTGTCAATCGTAACGGTATCTTTTTTTATTGTTCGTTTCCAGGTGCCCACTACGCGCCCATCGACGACAATGACCGGACTAAAGATGCCGTTACCAGCACTCACAATCTGGCTAAAGTCCAATGGACCCAGGGCTGCACTCCGATCTTTGTAGGCAACCAGATACTCATCGAACGAGGGTAATAAATGGACCGTTGGCAGTATAATGTTCGGGTTAGAAATTGCCGGAGCCATCCAGTAGGTCTGGCCATTTAGGGTCTTGGTCACTAACGCTGATTTAGCCAGTTCAAGTCCCTCTCTGGCTTCGGTAATTGTCAGACCAGACCACCACACAAAATCGGGTAGCGTAGCCGGACCGTGACTTGTAAAATAACGGATCGTGAGAGTAGCCAACGCTTCATCCCGTTCCAGTTGCTTCACTCCCGGCGACCACTCGTTCAGTAACGTAAACGTAAATTCTTTCCCTCTCCGATTCCCACAGCAAATTAATCCATCGTAAGCGGCATTGTTCATCAGAAAATTCAAGCGTAAGTCGTGGGTAAGGATACCCGCCTGCGAAAGCGCCAGCTTCAATTCGGGGCGGGTTAACTGCTGCCCCCCTTCCAGTACCCGAACCATGGCAGCGTGGCTTTTGGCGAATATGGCCTCATTTAACTCCAGTTTTCGGTAGTAGGAACGACTGATCGACTCGAGCCGATGCCTGACCAGCGCCAGCATCCACCGCAGATCGTCGGCCGCAATCAGGTGCAGCGTACCCCGAAAAGCCCAGGTGCGAATAATGGACTTATCGGCAATAGCTTGCTCAATGGCAGCGTCGGTCGTGTTGGGCAACCGAAGCCCCAGTGCCCATTTGGATGCGGCATAATCCTGCGCCTGCACTGCACCAAACCAGGCCACCAAATCGGACGGTTTGGTAAACATCGGCTGTACTAGTTGCTGATTAACAAGACGAAGCTGGGTTAATTGTAAATCCGACATGATGATAGACCGCAGATTTTCATGATCAATATGATTCTAGAAAAGACAGTTTTTTGCAAAAGAAGGCAAAATCTAAACTATCATAAAAATCTGCGTTCTATTGTCATGCTAAAGGTACTCGGCCCCTATGACAGCCCTATGTCAGCAGTAATTTCCAATTTGTCATTTTTTCTCAATTCAGCTCGTTTTTAGGGTTTTTCGCGGGCTTAACAGTAGCCCTGTAAACAACCCGGCTTATGATTTTAAAGCCTCTATCTGTCATGCTAGTACGCATTCTATCCTTCGCTATTTTTGGTCTGCTGATGCAACAGACAATTGCTCAATCTCTTGAGTCTAAAACCTATGTATGGGCCGAAGCACCCGTGACTAAAAAAGCCAATTCGGAGCAGAGAGCCATTCTGGAAGGCACCACTACTGATTTCCGCCATCTCGAAGTTCATGCGACTACGCTGCTACCGCATCAGGCTCCGCACCCCGCCCATAAGCACGACGACGAAGAGCTGATTATCATCAAAGAAGGCAAATTGACTGTAACCATTGAGGGAAAGACGAAAACCTTGGGGGTAGGCAGCGTAGCGCTCATGATGCCAGGTGATGAGCATGGTTTTGAAAACAAGGAAGATACACCCGCTACCTACTATGTGATGCGGTACGAATCAAAAGAGCCGAAAGATCTGGATCGAGGCCGAAAAGCGGGCGGCTCTTTCATGATCGACTGGAACGACGTTCCTTTTCAACCACATGACAAAGGTGGAATCCGACGTATGTTCGATCGAGCTACGGCCATGACGAAACGCTTTGAAATGCATGTAACTACGCTGAATCAGGGATTATGGAGCCATCCGCCACACACCCATCGGGCCGCTGAATTCCTCCTCATGGTCGACAAGTCGTCGCAGGAAAGTATCAATGGTAAACTCTACCCAGCCACAGTAGGCGATTTGATTTTTCTGGAATCCAACGTTCCCCACGCACTACAAAACACAAGTCAGGGCAGTTGTACATACTTTGCCTTTCAGTTTGAGTAAGCGAATGCAACAGCCAATCTTCTGATATAGAGCGGCAATTAATTCAATGGCAAAATCAGAATAGTTGGCAGTTCCTTTCTGGGTGGTGTAGCTGATAATTTTACGTTCGTGAACGCTGCTTATGTAAAACGTTTTGGTGATTGCATCATACGATCAAGCTAGTTTCCAAAAGCTGGAACGCAATTGTGCTCGGATGATTGTTCGGAGCGAGAAGCAGACTCTGCGCGTAGACTACTGTCAAGATCAGTCATAGCAAAGTCAGTCCACAAAGGCCGAAAAACGCGATTTAAACACCATGCATCCTGACCGTAGGAAAGCGTTCATAACGAGAATAGGTTTAGTGTAGCCTGGACGGCCACGTCCGGGCAAAATTAAGCTAGTTTCTACCCAGACGTAACCGCCCAGGCCACACTAAAACCGCAAATCCATCAAGTTAACCTACGCATTTTTATCCAGCCACGCCAGAATATAATCGGCGTCTTCTTTCCAGGTTTGCTGACCGATAACGAAGTGATTACGTCCAGCAAACTCCTTGTAGTCCAGCACAGAAAAGATGCGTCGGTTTTAACCCGGCGAGAATAAAAAATACCAGCAACTCAAGCCCTCCTAGCTCAATGCATTCCGGCAGAAAGCCACGCATTTTTTCACTTCGGCCACTGCGTTTGAGCCTTCAGGTATTTTATATTCCAGCTCTACGGTAGCCGGGAAGTTATATTTCTGATCACGCATCAGCTTCAGAACGGGTAATAAAGGCGTATCGCCCTGGCCCCAGGGTAGGTTTCCTTTACCGTGATCAGCGGTTTGGCGGTCCTTGATGTGCATACTGGAAATACGATCGTGTTTCTGTTTTAGGAAGACCAATGGGTCGGGATTGCCAGCGGCAACGTAATGGCCTAAGTCGAAATTGATGGCATTACCCGGCGATTGCGCCAGAGCGGTATCCCAGAAGGTTGGGGTTTGTTGTTCATGGCCATGATAACCCACACGTAAACCGTGTTTGTGCGCCAGCGTACCCAATCTGAGAGTCTGGGCGTCATTAGACGGGTGCTCTACCGTAACCTGATTGGCTCCCAGCAGTTTGGCCGCCTTCAGACCGTATTCAATCTCTGCATCTGAGCTTTGAATGCCAAACGTGTCGGGCTTGAATCCGTAGATTTTCACGCCTGCCTGATTGTACATTTTGCGCACCTGTTCGAACTTGGCGATGGGTGCCGATAGTCGCCATTTGGTCATTTCGGCACGGTAGGCTTTCATCTGTTCGTCGAATTGGACCAGTTGCTTTTTCTCGTCGTCGGTTAGTTCCTGTTTCTCGAATCGCTTCCGCATCAAGGGGAAAACCGATTTCATATCAACCGTATTCTTAGGCGCACCGACAAATGATTCGGCAGGGCCACCCATCAATTCAATGGCGCTGATCCCAGAATCCAGAACGTATTGCAGGGTTGCTTCAGCACTCTGGTCAGGCATATCCCGAAACGAGTAGGTAATGACCCCAATTTGTACACCATCGATCAAGGAATTGGGTTTGTCGCCCAGACTACGAATAATGGCGGGTGCTCCGAAGAGCTTACCGCTACTCAAAATAGCCCCCGAAACAAGAGCGGCTGTGGTGCCTAAAAACTGACGGCGTGTTGGCTGGTTTTCCATAATTTACATGCGGTTGGTTTAATTCGATTATTGGGTTTATTGGGCAAACAGTTTCAATTGCCCCATCGACCAGGGAATCTCGTCGGGGTCGTTAGTGAGGCTTTCGCTCAGTTGCATCCTCAAAAATTTGGCTTTAACACCATTCAGCGCAATGACATTATCTCCCTGAACACCTTTTGTTTCGGTCGGAATTTCCTTCCAGTTTTTCCCATCGTCGGATACTGAAAACGTGAAGGCACGGGGGTACTGGTGAATAAATGGAATGACCATTGCTGCAAAGGATTGGCCCGGTTTGGGTTTCCAGCCTTTTTTGATGGACTGTGGCGATGTAAAGCGAATTTCGGCTAAGCTAGCTTCTTTCGGCAATTCAATCTGATACCACATGCCCTTTTCCTGCACCGCACCCGTCGACCAGCCTTCGTAGGTAAACGCGCTTGCGGGCGACACATTACCTCCAATTCGGGTCGATGCCGTATGGCTGGCCGTCACGTGTAAGGTCTGCGGTTGTAGTTCATATGGAATCGACTTCGAAAGTTGCGCGTACTGGTAAGGCCCTTTCTGATCTGCCGTTTTCTGACGAGCCCTGGCCACCTGTTGAGGAGAAATAAACGACGCATCGTTCGATAACCCATTCCGAACGTACGACAGCACATCGGCGATCCAGTCGTCAGATTGTTCTTTCATGCTGGCCATCATGCCCCCGGCATACGTTTTGCCTTCGATAGCTCCCTCCATGCCATGCAACACGACCCGAATGGCATAATCGGGATGGGCTTGCATGTGTTGCGAACCGGCCAGCGCTGGAGCCAGCAAGCGCCCGTTCCCGGCGGGGGTCCCCATGCCATTGTTACCGTGGCACTGCGAACATAATTCATTGTAGATCAGAGCCCCTCGCTCTACCTGCGCTTTCTGATTGGCACTCAATTCGGGCGCACCAAAGGGGCCCATGTTTCGTTGTTTGGGTGGCGTTAGAATCTGCTCACCGATTAGCTTCACACCAGCGGCTTTACTACTGGCCATCGCGGTTTTGATGTTGTTGTCCAGGTCGGGCAGTTTCACGAACTTAGCCGTTAGCATAGCCTGAATCCGAACATCGGTATTAGCATCGGTCAACGCCCGTTTATAATCCGCTTCCAGCGTTTTGTCGCTCGCTTTGTATAGGCTTTCGCTAGCCCGAAGCGCCTGAATGCGTATGCGAGGATTAGTATCGTTCAGCAGCTTCTGTGCGACAGGCGCTTTTAGCGCGTCCAGACCTTCTAACGTCCAGATAGCATGAATGCGAGCCACGATATTTTTGCTGGTGAGCGCCATTGTGGTTAACTGCGGCACAATAGAGCGATCTTTACGCTGCACTAATTGCTGCTGAGCGGCATCTCTCCACCATCCGTTGGGATGCTCCAAATGTTTGACCAGATCGGCCGTCTTTTCGGCGTATAGGTTGGGGCGGGTTTTATCCCGCTCTTTCCCATCATATGTAATCCGCCAGATTCGGCCTAAACCTACTACTTTATCTAACTGGTATTGCTCGATTTTGGCCCGGAGATAAGTCCCTTTCTGCGTCCATTGCCCTTCCTGAATGATGCCGTGGTACATGTCCGTAATGTACAGCGTACCATCAGGCGCGGTGGTCATATCGACAGGTCTGAATAAGGGGTCCGTCGTGCGAAGAAATTCTGATTTCTGGTCCTGATAAACATTGTGCAAAGTCGTCAGTCCTTCGGTTACGACAGGGTTGATCTGGCGAACAATTCGGGCAACGGGCTCCCCGTAAAAATATTGGCCTTTCAGCTCGGCAGGGAGTCGGTCACCACGATACACGTCATTACCAGCCGAGCCGGTTACGTGGTTCAGCGAGCCATCGGGTTGGCGAACTTCGTCCATTCCACCCTGCATATCGGCCAGCTTTACAGGCGCTCCCCAGGGCACATCGAAACCCTGAGCCAACTCATTGGGTACATCGAAATTGCCGTACTGGATAGGAAACTGAAAATGCGAAGGAACCCCGGTAGCTCCCCCCTGAAACCATAATTTACCGTCGTCATCGTGTGTAATGCCCCATTGGGCCCGGTTGGCGCCCGTTTTTTCGCGGATAATTCCATTCGGTGTTTCCCGAATACGAAACGCGTTGACGGTACTATACAGCCAGTTATCCATTCCCCAATACATGAAAGCCTGCTGATGCTCCACATTGCCCGAACGGCCGTATTTATTGGTGAACAGCTCTTTCTTATCGGCCTTACCGTCGCCGTTGGTATCGGTGTATTTATAGACATTGTCGGCATCGGACTCCATCGTCAGGATGCAGTCTTTGCCATAAGGAAGCACGAAGCGGGGAAAAATCAGATTATCGACAAAGGCCGTTCCGGTTTCGTAGATACCATCGTTGTTTTTGTCTTCCCATCTGGAAATCCGGCTGGTTGGCTTTAGCTCGTCTTTCGAATCGGCGGTGAGCATGTACGTTCGTAGCTCCAATACATACATCCGTCCGTTACCATCGAACGAAATGGCTGCGGGCTGCTGAATAGCGGGCTCGGTCAGAACGGGCTGGATTTTATAGCCCGGTGGCAGCAAAAAAAGTTTAGCTTCCTCCGCTGGCGTCAACGGTTGAACGGGCTCCTTAGGCGCGAGGTCAACGCCTTTCCAATCCGGATCGTTGGGATCAGCGCCTTCGGGCAGTGACACTTTGGGCAGGGTATCGCCCACAACAAACGTCGATTGCAGGCGAATCTGCTGGATTGGATCAAATCCAATGAATGACGACAAAGCCACTGCAGCCACAGCGGTTGTCAGACCGAAAGTAAAGAACTGTTTCATCGTTTTATCATAAATCCCAACCTATCGGCATCGACCAGGCTGCAATCTGGTTTAGGTAAGCTGTTTTAGGAAAACTCCATGTTGACTAAAAGCACATAGCCGTCGTCTTGTACTATCCTCAAAGCACTATTTTTTCGGGTAAATGTGCAAGCGCAATAGACTGGAAGGGAGAAGACATCGGCAGATAGCCGATATTGACCGATAGAAGAGTACACAACCCATCGTCCATACGTTACTGCGGGGCGATAATTTAGCCTATTCTCTATGTTATTTATGGCAGAAGTTCTGGTTGTGCAGCGAAAGAGGCCTTTTTTTGCGGTTAATTTCATCAGGCAGACTTACTGCAAACCCAACGAATGATTCCATTAAGTACTCAACCCGTAACTAAAAAGCGCGTTTTACTTCGACTTAGTACCCTCTGTATCACCTTTCTGGCCCTGCTCATCGCCCTTTATGCCGTAACTTATTTATTAGGATTTCCTTTCCAACTAAATTCTATAGTAAACGCGCGTCCTCTTGATTTTTTAGCGGTAAAAGGGACACTAGCCCACCAGCTACTTTGGAAAACAGCCTTCACTATTCATCTCGTGGGTGGCTCGCTGGGACTTGTTCTGGGTGCTTTTTTATTTTTCTCCGGCCTCTACCAAGCCACTACCCACCGATTCTTAGGGACTATCTACACTATGGCTATTTTATGCAGTAGCGTGGCGGGTTTATACCTGAGTTATTATGCCTCAGTTAGTCCAATGGGCATCTTTGGCTTTTTCCTAACCGACATTGGCTGGTTTGGTTGTACCTGGCTAGGCGTACGGGCAGTTAGCCAAAACGAGCTTCTTAGCCATAAACGATGGTTTCTGCGTAGTTACGCGTTCACGCTTATTGTCGTCTCGTTCCGCATTCTATTCCAACTGTTTTTTAATGGGTTCCACTGGAATTTCGACATAGCCTATGTAACGAGTATCTGGCTCAGTTTAGGGCTGAATAGTAGCATAGGTGAGCTGATCATTTGGAAAACGTACCGCTACGAAGATTCGGCCCCGACAAACTTCAGCAGGTCGCGGTAGATGACGTTGTTCTTCCAGAACAATTGCGTAACCATCGGGATATGTTTCTTGCCCGGCAACACGGTAAACTCATGCTTTATACCCAATTCCTGAAGTCGCTTATCATACTTGCGTGTACTGCTGGCAATGCCTGGATAGGTATTTTCGCCCGCATACATCAATACCGGTGGGCTATCGGCCCGGAGGTAATATAAGGCCGATACAGTACGCCAAACATCGGGTTTCTTCCCAAATGCCCCCAAATACGATTCATCGCCAGGGTACTGCATTTTGGTTAAGTAATCGAACATGTCCAGTCCACCAGGGTCGTCGAGAATGGCCCCTTTTATTGGATTTTTGGTCATCCCGAATTTGGTAAACAGTTGGTCATCATTGGCGACCAGTGCGGCCAATCCACCACCCGCCGAATGGCCCATCACGAAAATTCGGTTTGGATCGCCACCGTAGTCGGCAATGTGCTGGGCTGTCCAGATCACGGCGCGAGCGCAGTCGTCGGCCATAGCGGGCACTTCGACCGAAGGCGCGAGCCGGTAATTGATCACAACGGCTACCACACCCTGCTTAGCCAGCCGCCGACCAATAATGAAATACAAATTTTTGCTGCCACTATTCCAGGCACCGCCATGCATAAACACCACAACGGGTCGGCCTTTGGCTGATGTAGAACGTGGTGTATATATATCCAGCAAGTGGCGCTCTGGACTAAAATCGGGTGATGTTGGTGAGACGTAAGCCACATCTTTCGTTCGGCGACTATTGAACGAAATCGCGTAGCCGCTTATCGAAAACAGGAATATTGATAGGATGAGTAAAGCAATCGGAATTTGCCACAGCAATCGAAGAAAATACAGGTTGGTAAAATTCATTAGGAGAATCGCGGATGAACTAGAATCGCTTAATATATACCCCAAAAGTAAGTTTCTGGATTGAGCGAACAGGAAACACCATTCAGGTTTTCCATATATAGTATAAGGCAATAGCTTAATTAATGTGAATTATGGATAAAATATGGATTTATTAACTGATTGTTAGCTATTTATAGTATTGACTTTTGTCATCCCTCCTGGCGTTGGGATGACAAAAAACTAGTATCATGCTATTTGTAAATCGGCCATAATCTACGTTAATTAGAATGGCTGCGCTTCCCATTTTTAGCAGGCGTCTTGCTTTTTAAAGCGTTTCACAAATTGATTATAGCGTAGACCAGGCCCTCTCTCTACGCCTTCACAGTAAGCATTAACAGCAATGTAAAATTTCTGGTTGTCTTTCAGTAGAGAATCTGGTATCGTTATTTGGCTTTGACCTTTTTTGTCAATTGTAATATCAGTATGATCAAAGTATTCACGACCAGAAGAGTCTGCAAAAATAAAGACATCCCATTTGAATCGAGTCATTGAGTCTAACTTACTCAGTCCCATCGCTCGTACAGTCACTCCTTCACTTGGCTTATAACAAGTCGCATCTACTACAAGGCTATCTGGAGCTGGACAAAGGGGGGGCATGTCTTGACGTGGGCAACCAAAAAAAAGTAAAGGCCCTTGTATTAAGATAAATACCTGAATGAGTTTCATAACGTAATTATGTAATAGGCAAACATTTTCAAATAAGTATTGGGCGAAAGATAGTAGATCTGTAAATGAATTGATAGAGCTAAAAACCGCATCTTTAGCTAGTACATACATACAAACCGAGGATACGAATGACGGACAAGTTAGCCTAAAGGGTAATATGTATTTAGGCGCTTAGTTGATATAAATCAATAAGCTCCTAGGTACAATCAAGAATCCAAACGCCAAAGGGCTCCATCAAAAGTCGCTGTGAATCCGATAATTCCAGTGGCACTTTTGTTGAAGGCACAGACGTAATCCGATACCCTTCACGAATCGGCTCGGGCAATTGAACAGGCAAGGGCTGATCGGTATGATTTGCTACGAGCCACCGCCGTCGGTCACCATGTATCAGCAATAAAGTACTGCACGACAACGGTTTGCTGGCATGCGTACGGATCACCTGCCCACCCTGAAATTCCAGTACCTGCGCAAAGACCACTGCTATCGGATAGAGGTGAGCCTCTTCTGAAAGGATTCCCTGGTAACCAGCTGTCTGGTAGTAAGTAGCCGCCTTAGCGCCCGTTTCGGCCAGTTGCTTGATACTGCCCACTGTCCAGCCAGAAGCCCAGCGCGTAGGGTGACGCGGGTCAGTTTTCTGAGCGTTACTCAAAAAGCGATCGGCCGGGTCGCGGGCGTCGGGGTTAAGTCGATGGCAAATTGTAATGGGCGATACATAAACCGAAGCGGACTCGGAAAACGACTTAGCAGTTCGCACCGTATCGGCCAGCCCGCCCAGATTTTCGACGATAGTTCGATTGTCGAACGCATGAACCTGCGGCTGAGCGGTATAGCTTATAAAGTCGAGACCCACTGTCGAAATACGGTTCCTATTTAAGTCGACAAAATAATAATTGGTCCCCGCTCCTACCCGTGTCTGGGGTAACTCCGCCCGTACTGTTTCGAGTGCTACAGCAAGCATGTCGGCATCGGTAACAGACCCTTCGGTCGACAGCAGTAAAAGTTCGGCCAGTATCATTTGCGGTCGACTCACCACATCCAGAAAGGCACGTAATTCGGCAACATGATTGGTCGATAAATGAAGCGCTACCAGCAACGGCCAGCCTAACCGCTGACCAGTAGCAACTTCCTGTAAAAAATCAGGTATCCAGCTAGGTTGTCCCGGGGTCACATCAACCCGGTAATGATTGAATGCGTACCCCTGCAACGTACGGACAACGGATTCACTGAGTACCGGAATTTCAGTCGACGCACCCAGCCCCAATGCGGGTAAATCAGTTCGTTGGTCTTCCTCAACCCGAATAAATATAGCCTCTGGCCCACTCTCCGCTAAGGGCGGCAAGGGTTGTTCGGGTCGGAAATGAATACGCTGATAAACGGACTCACCTGCGTGAAGTGTAACTGGAAACGGGCGGTCCTGCGGAGTACAGAAGGTTTTAAACGATGCATCGCTCCAGTTGCGCTGGTCTTCGGTTTCAAAAATATCGCCCGTCATTTCTAGCTTAAACCACTGGCCACCTGCTTGTAACCAGCGCATTCCGGCCAGTTGTTTAAACGGGTTGGCCGGACTAATAGCTTCTGGAAACTGCGCCAGCTCCAGCGAGCCATCGGCATGAATTAACTCACAAGGTTGCCCAGCGGTCCCCTGAATTGGGTGGAGAATACAAAAGCCAGCGCGATTTTTCAGGAACGTCTGGTGAGCAATTCCATCGATCGTTATCGAAAATTCGCCCGTCGCATTACCTTCGGCCACTACCTTCCAGACGAACGCAGTTGTTCCATCTGATTCATACTGGCAGGTATAACTAAGTCGAAATCCATTCGGCTCAATTGTCCACTGTTCATCGGAGATAATCGGCGTCCAGGTTGCCCAGTTTTGATCCCGAATCGCGAAATAAATCATCCGCAGAATCTCATGCCCCCCCCATCGGAAATAACGAAACGATCCGTTTTCATAACAGACGGTCATTGGTCCCATCTGTAATTCGGTAAGTGGAGGCAGGGTTGTATCGGCGCCGTATGGCTGTTGAGTCGTGGTCATAAGCTGTGCTGGAATCTGCCCAATAAAGGCAATTTCCAAACAGATTCTAACTTACCTCCCCATTGACGTTTTCAGTTTAGCCGTTGTTTAACCTTTTATAATTCACTTTTTTTCTGTCATTCCGACGTCAGGAGGAATCTCAAGTCTGACTAATAGGGTTGTTGAGATTCCTCCTGACGTCGGAATGACAGAAAAAAACACTCAAATCAACTTTCTCAATTTCATAGTCAGCGAATCCTGTTTGTAGCGTCCCTGCATCGTCAGGGTGCTGTCGTTCAGGAGCGTGTACTGTACCCGAAGTGAATCACCGGGTTCGCCATTTTCTTTTGGGAAATTAACGCTAAGTACCTTCGCTTTTTCGTCCAGTTTATACTTCCCATGCAAATCCTGCTTCTGAAATTTATCGGGATTGTATTTGAATAGACACCCGTATCGCCATTCGAAATAAAGCTTCGACCAGGCTGAGTCCTGTGGGGTCGTGGCAGAAACTGCTTTATTGTTGCGCATCATGGTTTCCACCTGCCAAACCCCGTTGAGCTTCGTCTTGGGTTCGAACGAATCCCGCAAGGAAGCGATTCGCCAGAACGCAAATCCGATCACTACGAACCGGACAACGTTCAGCAAAACAGTCTTCCCATTCAGGCTAACTTTTTCCTGATAAGCCATAAAAAGCGCCTTTAGCTTATCGTATTCTAGTGCCAGCAGAAAAAACAGCAGCAACGTGTAATGCAGCGCGTTGTAATAAGCCAGTGGCGATATTGCGTAGAAATGATCGATCAGATCAATGTTGACCATCACGGGCAACAAGATAAAAACGCCAAGCAGGCGAGTGCGCCGAAACAGGAGCAAAATGCAACCAGCAATTTGAGTCCATCCCAGAATATAAGCCATCGTTTGCGAATAGCCATAATAGGTCCAGGTTAACCAGAATCCACTCAAGTCTTTAATCGGCGTTTCGAGGACATAATTGGGCGGCTGGAATTGCGTTTTCAGAACTTTGGCTGCCCCATAGCCCGTGATCGCATAGGCGACATAAAAGGCAATGATGGTTTGAAATAGCACGTGAAGCCGTTCACCTTTTCCGCTACGTTCCCAAGTATAAGCAATTCCGAAACTAACCAGTAGCATACCGGCCAGCATCGGCAACGATTTCGCCCAATCATCGACAACCTCAAATTGCCATCGGGATAGCGATTCAACGATTTGCATCAACCCAATCAGCACAACGATCAGGCACAGCACTTCAAAAAACTTAAGCCAAAAGCTACGGGTCGTTAGCATAGAGAGGAAGATGTTATTGTAGCGCGGACATCCTGTCCGCAGGCTAAGTGATCAGATATTCGTTTCTTTTCAATTTAACCTGCGGACAGGATGTCCGCGTTACATTTACTTAGTTGCCACTCACCTTACCCGCTGGATTCGCTTTCACTTCGGCGGTGGTTGCCGGAGTGGGGGTATCAAGATGATTCCAGTTGATCAGCACGTTCCAGAGCAGGGGCGCATCGTGATGATTCAGATACCGGTGCAAGGGGTCAAACGTAAAGGCAATGACACGCCCTGAACCAACTGGCACGTTGAAAATACCGCCGTGTCCGATAATCGTCTGCTCGTTACGCACCATGCCTGATAGTACATAGGGCTCTTCTTTCTTTGGCGTAGCTGCTTTGGGCGATTCTTTCGCGGGCTTTTTATCCGGCATACCCATAATCAAGCCTTTGTATTCTTCCTCGTCCTTAAGCGGTTTGGTGCCGTATTGCATCAGCATCATATCGCGGTTATGGCGCTTCGTTTGCAAGAGCGGGGCGATACCTCGGAAAATCGGGAAGGTTTCAGGGAAACCATACATAACCGGACTATCAGGACGCCGATTTTTTACGGTCACAATCGAACCGGGGTGGAACAGCGTTGGCGCGCTAACAGCGTCTAGGTCGCGGGTAATACCGGTTTCGGCAATGATCTGCGACGAGTTATCGAGTGTAACCAACACTCCGCCTGCTTCCACAAACTGCTTCAGATTCTCAACGCCTTCGAAACCAGGACCTCCCGTAATATCATTGGTAGCATCGGGGAAACCATGTGACGGAAATTCTGGCGTTTTGGTATACGGCAGCGGGCCAAACCGCTTGTCGATTTCGTGAATAAAATTCGTTGCCGAACCACGCATTCGGGGAATCAGAATGACATCGAATTTCTTCCGAAGCTCGCCCGTTTTCAGGTGGTCCTTGTTGATCGATGTGTACGGAATACCGCGCTGCTCGAACGTAAAACGCGCCCAGCCTTCGTCCTGCGTATTGTACCAGCTATGGTAAATGGCTACGCGGGGCAAACTCACATCGTGCTGACGCAAGGGTGCACCGAGCCCGGTTGGTTCTCCTTTAGCAGCCTGTAGATCAAGCCCGAATTGAGTGGCTAGTTTTTTGGATTGGTCGGGAGTTAAGCCTTTGAAGACCACTGCCCCAGCCGCCAATGTATCTTTAATTCCGGCGATGGTTGTCTTCGTATCCAACACCACCGCTTTAGCCGTTTTGCCCCCCTGCGATTTCATCCAGAGAAGGGCAGGTAGCAAGTTATTCTGGCCTTTGTAATTCAGAACATAGTTCGTTCCGTCGCCATTGATTGCACCTGCATAATGCACATCGTCGCTGATCATTTTCAGATCACCAGTCGCGTATTTAACGCTGTCTTCAGCTTTCACATCTACGCCATACAGGTAGCCCAGCGTCCAGGCAATGTCGTCGTAAGGCGGAAATTTCGCTTCCTTTGGGTAGTTCTGTTTGGTAAGCAGCGACACCGCCAGATTGCGATAGGGTTGATTCAGCAGCACCACATAATCGCCCTGATTTTTTCCCGATTCGGCCTTATGCACTTCAATGGCCTGCGCCCGTAACTGATTGACGAGATAAGCTGCCATAGCGGGATCGCGTTGATCTTTCGAAATGACGAATGCCTTAGGTTTTTCTTCAGCGCCTTTGCGGATGTTGTTCAGCCCTTTCTGGTAAAAATTCTTCAGCATCATGCGGCTATTCGTAGCGCCGTATGACAGAGACGCCAACACGCCCGCCTGCATATAGTTAATGCCATTCCGGTATGACCAATAGACTTTTTCGGTAGCCGGATCGGGCCGGTACCATTCTTTCGAGGTCACTTCATCGCCCGCGTATTTCTGATTGGCCAGATCGCGCAAGTAGGTATTCGCTCCCGCATTGCCAAAGGTTTCGTAAAACCGGCCAACGGCATTGTGATTGTTCGAAATCCAGAGCGCATAACCGGGATACCAGCCATCGTAAAATGCCCAGGTAAACACGCCCGGAATGCCCTGTGCCGCCAGCGCCGTAATGTCATGGTGGGCCATGATCTGCCACTCGCCAATGGTGATCGGGTCGATGGTTTCGTTGTAAGGGCCGGTACCAGTCGAGATGTAGAGCAGCGGCACCGACTCGTGTAAGTCCAGACTTGCCGTTGGGTGCCACTCGTAAAAGATTTTGTAGAGTGCTTTGGTCAGCGACTGCGAAATCTGGAGGCCATCGCGATTGTTATCGTGGTAGGTGTATTTGCCCCAATACGGTGGCGATTTCGGGAAACCGTCCTCATAGTCCTTCCGAACTTTGGTGTAGCGATTATACCAGTCAACCTGCTTATCCCAGCCATCGGGTTCCGAGACAGGATTGATAATCACAATGATGTTCTCCCGAATGGTTTTAATATCGGCCGACTGACTAGTAATCAACCGGTAAGCCAGCTCCATCAGCATTTCGGGCGAACCCATTTCCGGCGAATGCAACCCGCCGTTCAAGTAATACACCAGTTTGGTATCGCCCAGCACTTTCTCGATGTCCTGATTGCCCATCTTACGGGGATCGGCCAGTAGCGCGAGTTGCTTTTTGTAATGATCCAGCCGTTTCATGGCATCCTCACTACCAATAACCACCAACTGAATCGGGCGACCTTCTTCCGTCTTGCTCACCTCCTGCATGGTGATATTAGGCGAGGTTTCTGCCAATTTCTGGTAGTAGCCGTAAATCTCAGGCGTCCGGTGAATAATCCCCGGCGTCCCGATAATCTGGCCGAAATGTTTGCGGGGCGACGGCACTTTCGGATCGTCGGGCAAGTCCAGAACCGTAGCGGGCAGGAAACGCTTATCGGTCGTGTACTCCTTTATTTTCTCGTTATAAGTTGCGTCGATTGACTGTGCTCGAAGTGATAGGCTACCGAGCACAACACCAGTTATTGCGAATAGGCTGGCCCGACAAAGTCGTTTGTTCGTAAAGAGTTGCATGAAGTTAGTTGATTGGTTAAGTATGAGGTTGGAGAAGGTAGTCGTGGTGTCGGATTCTTAAACCCGACACAGCAAGGTTTCTCAAAACCGTTTGAAAGCTACAAGCGGTTTTAAGAAACCGCACAGTGTCAGTTTTAAGAAACTGACACCACGCAGAGGGGCTATAGAACATGAAACCTTGAACCTGAAACAACAAACGTTACTGCTTAGGCTTCATCAGCTTCCGCTTAAAATATTCGGCGGTGGCGTTCCCCATTTTGAGGGCGTTGGTGTGCTTCATCCAGTGGTGCGTATCGTCGACGATGACGAGCGTTTCCATCGGAACTCCCCGTTTTTCAAGGCGACGAACGAGATCGGTGCTTTGGTTGAACCGAACGTTGCGGTCGTCATCGCCGTGGATGATCAGAACGGGTGACGTCCAGCTACTGATCGATGAAATTGGCGAGGATTGATACACAATTTTATTAGCCACTTCCAGATCAGGGATTTTCTCAAATCGCCCAGTCGATGCCTCGCCTGCTCCCCGTTGCTGACTCCAGTCGTGTACGCCATGAATATCCACACCAGCGGCAAACAGCTTAGAATCTCGGGCGAGGGCCAGTGCCGTCAGGTAGCCCCCATACGATCCGCCGTAAATACCAATTTTAGCCGGATCGACCTGCGCTTGTTCGGATAACCAAATGGCAGCGGCTTTAACATCCTGGTATTCCGAAGCGCCCAATGCCCCACCATCGGCAGGCTGGTGGAAATTGTAGCCATAGCCAATACCCAACCGATAGTTAACCGACAAAACCACAAACCCCTGACTGGCCAGATATTGGTTGAGCGCATATGAATTGGCGTAATAATCCGAGTAATTCCAGCCCAACAACATTTGTCGTGGAGGACCGCCGTGTACATAAATCAACGCTGGTTTCTTCCCAGATGCGCCACCAGCAGGTTCAAAAAGCTGACCATGTACCGTCATGCCATCAGGAGCTTTGAAGACAACTTGCTTGGGCGTAACCAATTGGTTCTGCGGAAAATTAGTAGGTATCAGATTCTGAGCCAGCACCTTCGGTGTACCTTTCGTAAAGGCCATAACGGTGGGTAGTGGTGGGCGTTGAGCCGTAGCACTGATCATGGCAATCGTAGCACCATCGCCTGTTACAACCGGCATCCATTCGAGACCAGCGCCGGGCGTGACAACTTCCATCGCGGCTTTATCGACAGGAACCCGCACAACGTGCCGACGGTCAATGTCTAACTTATCGGGACCCGTATTGCCACTGAACAACAGCCACTTGCGATCATGACTTAATGTGATGTGTTCGGCCATGAATGGAGCATTCGTCAGCAACAATGGTGTGCCACCCGATGCTGCGATGGAATACAGATGCGGCCAGCCATCTTCGTAGGATAGATACACAATTCGGTCGCCAGCGGCCCAATGTAGGTTAAAACCGCCGTGCGTAGTCGGAACGGAACCCGCCAGCGTTTTAGGCGCCTGCCAGATTTGAGTGGCCGTTCCCGAAGCTACATCCGCCGTCCAGATCGACCAGGGGCGATGTCTGCGCACCAAAATAGAATCAGGTGCGCCACCGCTTCCGGGGGTACGAACGAACACTATGCGCTTCCCATCTGGCGACCAGCTTGGCGCGTCATCTTTCGAGAACGAAGGAGCTATCCAGGTAATCGGCGTTGTTTCATCAGTAAAAACCCCAACAAACGAATGGTCTTTCCGGTCGCAGACAAAGGCCAGCTGCGATCCGTCCGGCGACCATTGAATAGAGCTGTTTGTGCCGCGTGCATTAAACAATGCTTTGGCTACCGACGACCCATCGGTTGGTGAAATCCAAACCTGACCACCTTTGATAAAGGCAATTCGATCACTTTTCGGCGAAATAACGGGCGCATCGCCTTCAGCAATAGCCTTCGGTTCACCACCCGCAAACGGAACACTCCAGATTTGTACTTTAGGAGAAACAGGCGATGAGGTCGTGTTGACTGGCAGTTCGTCGTCCCAGTTAGAACCATGATCGCCACCACGCACGTACACAACCCACTTACCATCATCGGATACCGACAGGCTGGTGATTTCCTGCCCGTCATCGTTTGTATAATTCGTGAGTTTTCGGGGAGCAAAGTCTGGCCCTTCGGCTACGTATACATTACGTTTGCCTTGTTCAGCGAATGCCCAGGCAATGCGCGATCCTGTTGCGGAACTGGTCAGTTCGTTTGGGAACGGGTAACTTTTAATGGCTTCCAGCGAGAAGGTCTGCGCCTGTAACCGAGATGATTGGGTCAGTAAAATGCCTAGCGTCAGGCAGAGGAAGGTAAGCGTTTTCATGGACTGCTGAATGAAGAAATCTATGCTTGAATGAGCCTGTTAACGGAAAGACTCAAACTACGCATATTATTTCCTATTCTGCTCAATCGGAGAAATAAAATTCTAGATTTCAGCCCAATTGTACTATAATTCAGTCAAGAGAAAGCATTCGACGTTATCGTGGTGTCAGTTTCTCAAAACTGACACCATAGGTTTCTTAAAACCTACTTTATAGACTATTTATTTGACGAGGTTTTGACCGAGCTGGCGTTCCAGAAACCTCACTTGTCAGTTTTAAGAAACTGACACCACGGAATATCATAGACTACCTCGTAGAGTTCTCTTCATACAGCACCAGCAACTTTTCAAAATGCCCGACGTAAGCATGCACATTCACCAGCATATCCCTGGATTCCTGGGTTTGTTTCTGCAACTCGTTGTAGCTGATTTCGTCATCAGATTGTATACCTGCATGAATTCCATAAGCCAGCAGCTTTCGGAGCAGTAGAAAAATCCGGTTCCATTCCGGAAACTCCAGTTGCACGTCCTGCAATTGCGAACGGATTTCTCCAGCCTCAATCTGGCTAAAATAACGTCGCATGTCATCTATCTCCGGCTGGCTGAATTGTATGGTCATGGGCTATTCCGTTTTAATAGGCCGAAGATGCGCGTTCACCATCTTAGTTTATACAGGCTCTTCGCTCTTTATCCTGAAAATTGCCCCTTCCAACGTATCATCGACGCGTATCTGGCAAGCCAGCCGACTATCGGAGTCAGCATCGGGTAAAGTGTCGAGCATATCCAGCTCCGTATCCTGTGGCTCGGGCAAGGTTTCCAGTCCGTTCAATACCTGAACATGACAGGTTGCGCAGAGCGCCATTCCGCCACAGGTTGCCAAAATGTTATATTCCGATGCTTTCAGGACTTCCATCAAACTTAGGTTGATGCCTTCAGGAATTTCGATCGGTTGCCGCTCTCCGTTGCGGTCTTCTATGGTGAATTGGATCATGACTGTAAACTGGCGCGAGTATTTACCGCACGGGCGGCCCCGTCGTGCCTTTTAATACTGCCAGCATTCGCTGGCACAGAAATAATGAAACGTCAGCGAATGCTGACAATATGAGAAGGCACGACGGGGCCGCCCGTGCGGTAAATACTCGCGCCAGTTTGTCAAAACGTAGGTACGCCGTTAACAGTCGTGTATTTGAAGCTCAATTTCTGGTCGGGGTGAACGTAGCGGAAAGCACTTTGACACATGAGCGCAGCTTCGTGGAAACCGCACAAGATCAACTTCAACTTGCCGGGATACGTATTGATATCACCAATAGCATAAATGCGCTCGACGTTGGTGGAATAATCGGTTGTGTCAACATGAATGGCTGACTTGTCGATGGTAAGTCCCCAATCGGCGATGGGGCCGAGTTTGGGGGTCAGGCCAAAGAGGGGAATTAGATGATCAGCAGCAAGCGTCATTACGGTTTTGTCTTTCGCGGTTATGCTAACCTCCTGTAAATGACCGTTACCATTGATGCTCGTAATAGTCGATTGGAGTACCAGATTTATTCGACCCTGACGAGCCAGATTGAATACTTTTTCGGCGGAATCAGGTGCCCCCCGGAAGGTATCGCTCCGATGAACCAACGTTACTTCGTTAGCCACATCGGCTAAGAAAACGGTCCAATCGAGGGCAGAATCGCCCCCACCCGCCAATACCACCCGGCGGTCGCGCAGTTGTTCGGGATTCTTTACCATGTACGCAACGCCCTTACCTTCAAAGCGTTCCAGATTGACAATTTCCGGCTTACGGGGCTCAAAACAACCTAGTCCACCCGCAATAACAACTACCTGACAATGGACAGTTGTACCCTCGTTGGTGGTAACAATGTATGATCCATCCGTTTGTCGATCTAATCCTTCCACCCGTTCGCCCAGGGTGAAGCCGGGATTGAACGAGGCAATCTGTTCCATTAGGTTATCGACCAAATCCTGCGCGTTGATGGACGGATAACCGGGAATGTCGTAAATCGGCTTCTGCGGATAAATCTCCGAAAGCTGACCGCCTACTTGGGGCAGGGCGTCAATCAGGTGACACCGCATTTTCAGTAAACCCGCTTCAAAAACGGCAAACAGACCCACCGGACCTGCGCCTATAATGCAAATATCTGTCGTTATCATATCACTGGAAGCCAATCCCTTACGCGATCAATGTCGACCAGACTGGCTCGTCAAAGTACGCCGTAAAGGTAGACCCCTACGATCCCTCGGAGGCTATCATAAATCGGAATGACGGATAAGCAAATGGAATAGACAGAAAAATTGACGAGCTTACCTAACAAACAACCTGAAACGATAAACTATGCTATCTCTCACAAACTTCATCGACAAAATTCTACGTCGATCATCAGCCCTCCATTGGCTAATTCTGCCAATTTCATTCATCAATACCTGCGTAACCTTTGGGCAAAATCCGCCCGACACCGATATTTTTCTGGTTGAGTTGACGGGTACAAAAGAGGCTAGACAGGTCAGTAAACCGATCAATATTACCCAGCGCAAGGGGTACGATAATCAGCCATCGTTCACACCGAATGGACAACAAATTCTGTTCACAGCGATGCATGAAGATGGCCAAACCGACATCTATCGTTACGATCTTCCAGCAAAGACAACTACACAGCTCACCAAAACGCCCGAAGGTGAATACTCTCCCACCGTCATGCCCGATCAGGCTTACTTCTCTGTCATTCAGATGGAGATGGATAAAACGCAACGCCTGTGGAAATTCCCGATATCAGGGAACGGCGAACCAACGCTGATTTTGACAAACGTTAAACCTGTTGGCTACCATTGCTGGCTTACTCCCGATTTGCTGGCGCTGTTCATTCTGGGCAAACCCAATTCGCTGCAACTGGCTCGTGTTAGTACCGGCGATACAACTCGAATTGAAGGCAGCATTGGGCGATCGCTCCATAAGATTCCGGGTAAAAACGCGTTGAGTTTTGTTCATAAACGCATCGAAACCGAGTGGGAGATCAAGCAGCTCGACCTGAAAACAAACCAGATGACAACTATTGCCCCAACCCTACCCGGTAGTGAAGATTTTGTCTGGACGCCCGACGGGGCGTTGTTGATGGGCAAAGGACCAATCTTATATCAACTCAATCCGAAAAACGGCCAAACCTGGACACCACTCGCCGACTTGAGTTCGATTGGTGTTAAGCAATTAACCCGGCTGGCTATTGATCCGAAAGGCAAGAAGCTAGCGTTAGTGGGGCAGTGAGTTTGCGAGATTTAAGACACCATGTTGTATGACCCCGATGGGGTCAAATGTTTATAGAAACTAACTCGACTATAAATATTTGACCCCATCGGGGTCACACAACAGCCACCTATTTTAGCACTGCCTTACTAGTTTTATCCCGTGAAAACGCGGGGAAACGAATTGACACCTTCTTTTTTCAATAAAATGGACCAGCTAACAAATAAGGCAGTCAAAGGCGTTGTTGGATTGACAGTCAGCCTTGGGCTTCTCATTTTTCTACCAGCCTGGACAATTCACTATTGGCAAGGCTGGGCTTATCTAATCGCTTTTTGCCTTCCAACCTTGCTAATTACACTCTATCTGGCCAAGTACGATCAAGAGCTATTGGCTCGCCGTGTAGATGCAGGGCCATCGGCCGAAACAGAGAAAAGTCAGCAGTATATTCAGGCCATTACAGGTCTGTTAGCCTTGGCGCTGGTCATTGTTTCCGTGATTGATTGGTATCAGGAATGGAGTCGGGTTTCAAGCTTGTTTTCTATTATTGCTGACGGGTTAATACTAGTTGGTTTTTACATTGTGTTCCGCGTTTTTCAGGAGAATAGTTACACTATTGCAACGATCAAGGTAGACACCAATCAATCGGTCACAACGACAGGTCCCTACGCCATAGTCAGGCACCCGATGTATAGTGGAGCTTTCTTGATCTTTATCGCCACTCCTCCTGCTTTAGGCTCTTACTGGGCGTTATTGATTAGTATTCTACTGACTATTGGCCTGGGTTTCAGAGCCGTCGATGAAGAGCGTTTTCTGGTTCGAAACTTACAAGGGTACAGCAACTATTGCCAGACAACTAAATACAGATTGATCCCTTTTGTCTGGTAATTTCGCTACTTTGCCATGATTTGAATTGCATAACTTTGCTTCATGAAGCAAACGGAAAGCGCCATCGATTTTCACCACCGTCTTGTTCAGGACAATTCGGAGCCGGGGCAGTTTACGATATACAGAACGGAAGATCGTCGGGGAGCGACTTCATTGCCCCATACCCGGCGGGATTTCTATAAAATATCGCTCGTCACCAGGGCCGAAGGTATTCTTTCCTATGCTGATAAGTCATTCCATATTCGGGATAATGTGATTGCTTTTTTCAACCCAATGATCCCGTATGCCTGGGAACCTATCTCGCAGGATGATTCGGGTTATTCATGCCTGTTTACGGAAGACTTTATCGGAAATCACCTGCGTTCGGACAGTCTGGTGAAGTCTCCCCTATTCAAAGTCAGCGGTAACCATGTGCTGGTTCTCGAGCAGAAATCGATATTATTTCTGAGAGGCATTTTCGAACAGATGATCGCTGAAATGCAGTCTACTTACACGCACAAGTATGATTTACTGCGTAGCTACGTACAAATCATACTTCATGAAGCGCTTAAACTAGAGCCTCTCGAAAAGGAACAACAGCCGGGTAGTTCGTCGGCACGAATCAGCGCCTTGTTTTTAGATTTACTGGAAAGGCAATTCCCAATTACGTCGCCACAGCATACCATCCGGCTGAAAAATGCCAACGAATTTGCCAGCCAGCTACCCGTCCATACGAACCACTTGAACCGGGCCCTCAAGGAAACAACCGGAAAAACAACAACGGAACATATCAGTGCCCGAATCCTGAAAGAAGCCAAGGCTCTGCTCCTGCACAGCAATTGGGATATTGCCGAAATTGGCTATTGTCTGGGTTTTGAACACGCATCTAATTTCAACATCTTTTTCAAGAAACAGACTGGCCAAACACCCAATCATTTCCGAAAAGAGGTCGTTTCGATTTCATAAGTATGCGTTTGATTCGCATAATTTCTCTTCGTTAGTCCGCTCTAATTTTGTCCTAGAAATAATAGCACTGCTTGTGGTGTCGGGTTCTTCAACCCGACATTGTAAGGTTTCTCAAAACCTATCGGTGTAAACAGTAGGTTTTGAGAAACCCACCAGAGTCAGATGTAAGCATCTGACTCCACAGGAGCGCTAGCAGTGTCATCTCACTCCAAACAAGAACAACGTGGACAACATCAAAGACAAAGTTATCGTCATTACCGGAGCTAGTAGTGGTATGGGTGCAGCTACGGCCCGGAAACTAGTTCAACTCGGTGCCAAGGTCGTATTGGCCGCACGCAGGGAAGACCAATTGAAAGCCTTAGTCATTGAACTGGGTAAAAATGCAATGTATGTACTAACCGACGTGAGCAAACGGGCCGATCTGGATAATCTCGTTCAACAGGCAATTGACCGGTTTGGGCAGGTTGACGTTTTCTGGAATAACGCCGGTATTATGCCGATTTCATTTTTTGACGAAGGTCTTGTGGATGAGTGGGACAGGATGATCGATATTAATATCAAGGGCGTGTTGTATGGTATTAATGCCGTCTTGCCACACATGCTGGAACGCGGTCAGGGGCATATTCTGGCAACATCGTCGGTAGGTGGGTTGAAAACATCGCCTGGGATTGGCGTTTATTCTGGGACCAAATTTGCGGTCCGGGCTATTATGGATACCCTTCGCGAAGAAGTCGCTCAGACGATAAAAGTAACAACTATTTTTCCCGGTGCTACCCAATCCGAATTGGGTCATGATATTACCAGCCCGAAGATTAAAGCCATTTACGGAAACCTAACAAACATGCCCAAGATGGATGAAGATGCAGTAGCCAACGCTGTAATTTACGCCATAAGTCAACCCGGTAACGTTGTTATAAACGATCTGGTGCTCAGACCACTTGGGCAAACCCGGTAACAATGCAAAGTCATTAAACATTTTCATGAGTCACTAAAGAATTTTTCTGTCATTCCGACGTCAGGAGGAATCTCAAACTTGACTATTGCAAAACTTGAGATTCCTCCTATCGTCGGAATGACAGAAAAATTATCCAAGATAAATCAGGAAGCTATTTACCCCCTTCCAGAAAAGGCCGTGGATCAAAAAGAACTTTAAGCGAATGGACTTTACCATCCTGAACCTGATACCAGCCACAACCAACTATTGTTTTTCCAGACATGGTAAGGTCGTAAAACAGACAAACGTCGTCGCCCTCAACGAATGCCTTCTGAATGGCATATTTTAATTTCATTTTCTCCATATCCTGAATGTAGGCATCCCCACCATCCCGCGCTCCAAGTACCCCCTGGAACGTCATGTCATCGCTCGCCAAACTTCGGGCAGTCTTAAAATCTTCGTCATTGATTGCCTGCACAAAAGCAAGTACAACTTCTTTCGCGTCGGTTTCTGTAGTTACCGTTTCTGTGTTCGTTGTCATCTTCCGTCGAATTTGTTGTTAGATAAAGTACTGATAGTAAAACTTCGTGCCGTATTGAAAGTTTTGAGGTTGGTAAAACCAGAGTCCT
This sequence comes from Spirosoma foliorum, assembly GCF_014117325.1. NCBI lineage: Bacteria > Pseudomonadati > Bacteroidota > Cytophagia > Cytophagales > Cytophagaceae > Spirosoma > Spirosoma foliorum. The sequence goes on from NZ_CP059732.1 coordinate 5,057,408, forward strand.
ACTTTGGCGATTAACCCATAGCATGTCATATTTGCGCTATCTGGTTTACAAAAAACGATAGGGCAATGACAGGTAAAGGAATTAAATGGAACAGATGGGCTATTCGGTTTACCTGCTTTGTCAGCATTCTAGCTGGTTTTACAGCTTGTCGAGCCATAAAGCAAAGCCAGCAGGAAACAACGGCCCAAAGCAACTATTGCCACCCAACCATCGACTACAGCTACGATTCAACCTATTCGCCCCAAGCCAATATCGATGCAGTTCTGAAAATCGATACCGCACTAACCAGACGCTATTCCCGTCATGATTTGCTGATGGCCAACGCGATAGGCGTTATCCCTTTACTCCAAGAGTTAATTGCGTTAGAAAAAAATACCAAAGCTGAGGCTCGTCTGGAAAGCGTTATAAAACACCAGCAGATTCTCAACCGGCTTCTGGTGGCTTCTACGCAGATTTCCAGTGTGGCCGCCGAACTTGATTGCGAAGGCGAACGAGCGGAGCGACTCGCCACTTACCTCGATCAATACGATACCCAGCGCATCCGACGATTAACGCTCCTATCTATTGTTATTGGGGCAGCCACCACTGTAGCAACAACACTGATACAGTCCAGCGATGCCAGTAAAGCGGTGGGCATTGGCGGTGGAGTTATTGGTGCGGGGTTCGGTGGATTAGCGGCTTTTTCCACCAATCGAACAATTCACCTGACTCACCAGCGCAATTTATTAACAGACGTCTGGCAGCAAAATCAGCAATCTAAAGTTTACCCTCCATTTGTGTGGTATGTACTCAATGAGAAGGTATTCAGCAACAGCAATCAATATTCGGTTATCCATAATATTCGTCAACGTTGGGAGAATTTCGTTCTGAACGACAGTTCACCCGAGGAACAGGCATTATATTTTGGGCAGGGTGGCAATTACAAAGCGGATGATTTTCACGCCCGAGCCAATATGCTCAATCAACTTCAATCATCCGTCCGTTCGATCAACCAGGACCTGCACAGTCTGGCACTGGCGTTGGCCGCCCGTTGAATATCCACAGGATAAGATAGTCTGAGAGAAATGTACCCACGGGCTTCAGCCTGTGTTATATATCCATTCATACACGGGCTGAAACCCGTGGGTACATTATAAACACTATGGACGAGTTTGTTGTACGAAAAACAATCAGCCTCAAAGCGGAGCCTTCGGAGGTCTGGAATGCATTAACCAATCCCGAAAAAACGAAGCAATATTTCTTTAACTGTGAAGTCTTTTCGGATTGGGAAGTTGGGAGCACGATACTTTTTACCGGCAGACTATTTCTGATCAAAAAGATCGAACTGAAAGGGCAGATCGTTCAATTCGAGCCAAATAAGTTGCTCAAATACACGCTGCAAAATGAAGATGACCCGGATAATTTCTCTACCGTGACGGACGAATTGACTTACGAAAACGGTGAAACCATTCTGTCGATCACCGATGATGTGGGTCAAGGGAAAGGTGCTGAAGACCGCTATAAACGGTCGGAGAAGGGTTGGGACAGTATTCTAAAAGGGCTGAAGGAGGTAGTAGAAGGAAAACTGTAACTGGCGCGGGTATTCACCCGTGCCAGTTACAGTTTTCTACCTATTTCCCAATTGTGATTTCCTTCTCTTTATAGCCACCGCGTGTGGAAAGCAGTTTGAGTTTCGCTTTCACAGAGCCCGGCTGATTGAGTTTTACATGGAAAATGGCTTCTTTTTTCTCGCCAACACTTGTGTAACCCGCGTAGATTGTCTTGTCAAACAGTGTCGGTTGTGTGATCACGACTTTGGCATCTGTATCGCCTTTCAACAGCGCCTTGTCGAAGTCCAGCGTCACCCGATCTTCCTGAACCATCTTCACGCGTTTCGCCTGCTCTAACGCAACGGGCAACTGCCCCGAATTTGTCCAGGTTGCTTTTACCTCGTACTCGTTGTTAGCCAGCGCTTTCACCGTTACATCGGTTAGCTCAATCTGCGGCAGCTCTTTAGCCATCGCCAGGTTAAACTTCGATTGTTTCGAAATCCAGTTATCCAACTGCCAGGCCGGACCATTTTGTGAGAAAAACTTAGGGTTGAAACCACCTATTTCCACTTCGCCCAACTGTGGGTGCGTCATCTTGGTCCAGACTTTGAAGCCCCGTTTACCATTGGCCTCATCGTCCCACATCAGCGCATCGTAGTCGTCGTAATCGCCATCTTTGTCATAATCTTTCATGGCCCCGTTGTTCCAGAGTTCATCGCCATACCACACCGCACCATACTGGAAATAACCAAAATCAGGACCGTGGCCGAACAACGGCGTTGGCTTGGTTGGGTCGCCGGTTAATCGATTGGTTTTATTGCGCGTGTTGTAGGTTTCATACACATCGCCCGCCCAAGGGTAGCCCGTAAACGAAAGCCCAAGGCTATCCATGTGTTTGTAGATAGCTAAGTCAGATGGGAACATGCTTTCAATGCTACTCGATGTGGACGGTGGACGCAGGTGCATCGGCACGCTCGTATCCATCGAGTTCACAACCGTAATATTCGGATGGCCCATGAGCCAGACATAGGTAGCGCGGGTTTCGGGCTCGCTCAACGGATATTGGCTAGCCCCACCTTGTGTATAACCCCGGCCTGTGAAGTCTCCATCCTGATCAGGACGCCAGTTTTCGGGATAATTCCGGTGGTTATCCAACCCGCCAATGCCATCTTCATTATATTTTCCATCACCGTCATTATCAATACCTTCCGTGTAAACCAGGTGCGTTCCCTTTCCGGCATGAACCCGCTTCATCAACCGACCAGCTTTGTCTTTGGGGTCGATGACGTAGTCGGCTTTTTCCAGTTCTTCTTTCGTAACGGCCTTTTTCCGAAGCTGATAAATTACGCCATCGCCATCGAGATCATCTTCGGCATCTTCATCGAACAAACCATCGCGATCGTTATCGTAAGGGCGCATCGAACTCCGGTTGCGTTGAGCCGTGTACAGATACATGGTTGCACCATCGGGGTTGTTTTCGGGGCGCAGGTAAATCGCCTTGGTATCCAGCAGTTTCGTAATGGACGGATCTTTTCCATAATTATCCAGCAAGTGCTTCGTCAGCCAGAGAACGGCTTCGCTACTGGTTACTTCGCCACTGTGACGACCACCTTCGAAATAGGCAGCGGGTTTGTCGGTATGCTTGCCCGTTTTCTTGTTGGTCAGCGTCATTTGTAGAATCGGGCGACCTTCGTAGCTCTTCGCCACTTCGTACAACTCCACCAGATTCGGATATTGCTCGGCCCATTTCCGGCACCAGCTATACATCACATCGGGTGTATGATAGGTATCGAACGTAAGCGTTGGTCCTGGCTGGTATTGGACGTCTTTAAACTTGTGTTTCTTGAAAAAGCTGACGCCGTGCCGTTCCCCTTTCACGGTGTAGAACTTACGGGCAGTGTCCTGTTCCGGCCATTTTTCTTCGACGCCGTAGTAGGATTTCTGGGCATAGCTGGCTGATGAAATGGCAAGACAAAGTAGTAATGTACTGAAGTGTTTCATAGATAATTGGTTGCAAGGAAGACTAGAGGTCGTTGAGTTTTACCCAGCGACTGATTTTAGGCAAGCAATTTATCAATGATTTCGCGGATAGAGAAGAGTAACAAAGAATCTATTTCAAAATGACCTAATAGCCAATTTTGATTAGGATATTCTAGGACTTTACTAGTATTTATTATAAACGCATTCCCTAGCCGTGTGATGTCAGGTTTAAGAAACTGACAAGTAAGGTTTTAAGAAACCTTGTCTTAGTACTATAAATTAGGTTTTGAGAAACCTAATTGTGTCGGGTTAAAGAACCCGACACCACGAAAGTATCGATTCATGTACGCCCTCGTTCTGCGAGGCAATAGAAAGAGACTATAGAATGCTTAGAATTCCGTAGTTGCCTCTGCCTTAACCACCCAATTAACCTTCGTATCCATGAAATTTCGTTTGCTATTTATCGTCCTTCCTTTCCTTTTTTGGTGTTGCGCTCGAAAATCTGAGAAATCGACAATTGGCAAGCCTGATTCAACCCAACAGATTACCTACGCTGATTCAGGTACCTCATCATTCCGCTTTACAGAAAAGGATGCAATCGTTGGTCAGCATTTTAGAACGACTGAGACTACCTATAAGGTTGTAGATATCAAGACCTGGAAGAATTGTCTCGTTAAATTCCATACAGTAACCGATGATGCGCCAGGTATGGAAGGTCAACATCGAAGCATTCAATTCGAGCTAGGTACGCTAGATAATCCAGCGAAAATAATTCTGAAGACGAAACACGATTGCGATGAAATACTATTTGACTGGGAGTATTACAAAACTGTAAAATATGGCTGTTGCGGAAGCCTCGATCAATTTAACTATTATGATTATCAGGGTAAGCTACTTGTTGAAGGCGCTGAAATACAAACTGCATACATCCCCAATAGAGACTCAAGATTCTATCTGGCGTTTCTGCCAGATCAAAGTAAGGATACAACAACCTTAGGTACTGTACAATTGAGTTATAGTAGCAGCGAAATCTATCGTATAAAGATAAAGTCGCGGCAACCAGCGTCCGACGAGTATTACCCAATGGGCGTATATCCCAGGTTGGCTCTTCGGTCACCCAACTCCATAGATACGTATGATAAACATCAAAAAGACTATAGCTTATGGTCGTTGGAGCACAGTAAGATACCCTGGCCTCAACAAATTAATGGTTTTACGATACATGTTGATTTTGATCTAGACCCAAAGCTTGGCAGCCTTGACATTCTGCTTATTAACGGAAAGCCCTTTGGCAAAGACGATAAGAATCAGGAATACTGGATAAAGAATAGGAGAAAACGATAAGCGACGGTTCTATTAGTTTGGCAGTGAACGAGAATGCTCACCAATCCACACGAATGATGCAGAAAGCAATCCGACAAGGTTTTATTGAGATTTCATGGCTGATTCTTTCCCTGGGCTTGACAATGCTGGTGGCACGATTTCTTTTTGGGCCGACCTTTCTAACCAGCTTAGATATCCAGTTGTACGACACTTATCTGGTCGTTGAATCCTGGTACATTTTGGTACCTATGTTCCTTCTAGTGACGTTTATGCTTTACTTCGTCAAAGAGTTTCGGAACTCATTCAGGCGCACCTATTTAAATTGGATACTCATCATAACGGGTTTGGCGCTCGTTATTTCATTAATAGTATTAGTGAGCGCATTCTCCCAATTTAGTGGTGGTTCGCTTTTATCGGAATCGGGATCAGACAAAACACCTGCACTAACCCAAAACCCGATGGCTAAAATGATAACAAACTTTTTCACAGCGATACAACTACTGATTATCAGCATATTGCTATTTATATCGTATCGTTGGGGGGTACAAAAACGAAATAGTTCGTATTAAAGGCATAATTCCTTTGTAGACAGTAGCGTCGCATTAGCTAATTAGTAGATGTGGTATGATTTTTTATTGTCATTATTGACTTGTAAAATACCAGTTCAGTGTGCTTATTTAATTGCTATTTCCTACCCTAACACCCCCTAAACTCTATGAAACCTTACCTTCTAGCCCTCACCGCTTGTCTGTTTACTCACTTGGCCTTGGCGCAGGCTGATGTCCAGAAACGGTATCAGACCAAACTCATCATGGCCGACAACGGCAGTACCGTCGATCTCGATGCCGGAACCTTCACCTTCACAGGAACGCTCTCACTGGAAGACAAAAAACGCATCGTTATTCGGGGCAAAGGCATCGATAAAACGATCCTGAGTTTCAAAGGGCAAACCGATGGGGCCGAAGGGTTACGGGTGTCCAATGCCGAAGATATTGTTATCGAAAACCTGACCGTTCAGGATTCGAAAGGCGACGGCATTAAAACCATGAACGTGAAAGGCATCACCTTCCGAAACGTGAAAGTTGAATGGACGGGTCCACCAAAGGCAGAAAATGGAGGCTATGGTCTCTACCCGGTTCAATGCGATAATGTCGTGATTGATGGTTGCACGGCAATCGGTGCTTCCGATGCGGGAATTTACGTCGGGCAGTCGCGTGGTATTATCGTTAAAAACAGCAAGGCCTACCATAATGTGGCTGGTATTGAGATTGAGAATTCGCGCAATGCTGATGTGTTTGATAACGAAGCCTACGACAATACGGGCGGCATCCTGATTTTCGATCTGCCCGATCTGGTGCAGAAACAGGGTGGCAATGTGCGGGTATTTAACAACTATGTTCACGACAATAACCTACCCAATTTTGCTCCGGCGGGCAATATCGTGGCTAGTGTATCCGACGGTACAGGCTTAATGATTCTGGCGGCCAACGGCGTGGAAGTTTTCAAAAATCGATTCATCCGAAACCAAACACTCGGAACAGGCATCATCAGCTACCTGCTCACCGAGCGCCCGATTACTGATAAAACCTACTACCCATTTTCGACGGCGGTTTCTATTCACGATAACATCTACGAGCGCAATCCCGGCCCGGCCAGCTCGCGCGGTCGCTACAACCAGATTTTCGACAAAATTCTAAAGTCCGGCCAGTCAATTCCGCACATTATCTACGACGGCATCGCTGATCCGGCGACCTTCGATAAAGATGGAAAACCGCTTGCCAACAAGCGCATCTGCATTCGGAACAACAAAAACCAGAGTCTCGTCAACCTCGATGCCGGACGACAATTTCAAAACGTTTCGTTTAGCCCAACTCCGTTCGATTGCCAGTTGGAGCCGCTGAAAATCACGACGAGTGTCCGTTAACCATGATGCGTTCTTATCTGTTTTGGTCTTTGCTTTTAATCACTTTCTGGCTTACCCTCGGTAGCTGGCGAACGGCGGCTGTACCTGAAAAATTATCCGATTATGGCTTCTTCAAAGGAAATCCAGCCAATCAGGAGCCAGCAGCTGGCGTGGTTCCCTATGCGCTCAACACGCCTTTGTTTTCGGATTATGCGGAGAAGCTTCGATTCGTAAAATTGCCTACTGGTCAGTCAGTTGCGTACAACGATTCAGCTGTACTTAACTTCCCGATCGGCACTACGTTGATCAAAACGTTCTATTACCCAAATGATTTTCGTGATCCAGCCAAAGGCCGTCGATTGATGGAAACCCGTTTGCTGGTTCATCAGCCTGAAGGTTGGAAAGCCTTCGATTATGTTTGGAATGACGAGCAAACCGATGCTTTACTGGAGGTAGCAGGCGATACGAAAGCGGTTAGCTACATTGATAATAAGGGGGTTACCCGCCAACAGAATTATACCATTCCAAACCTGAACCAATGCAAAGGATGCCACAACCGAAGCGAAACCATGACGCCGATCGGTCCATCGATACGGCAACTCAATGGTGATTTAGTCTATGGTGCAACGAACGAAAATCAATTGCTGTACTGGAAAAAGGCAGGCATGCTCACGGGCTTACCGGCCTTGGCAAACTGCCCCAAAACTCCCATTTGGAATAAACCAGAAACAGGCTCGCTTAACGATCGGGCCCGCGCCTGGCTCGACATCAATTGTGCACATTGCCATAACCCTAAAGGCCCCGCCATGACATCAGGCTTAAATCTGAGCATTTCCGAAACAGACCCAACAGCGTTAGGAATATTAAAAACGCCCGTTGCAGCCGGACGTGGATCGGGTGGTCATCCGTTCGATATTGTACCAGGCAAACCCGATGAATCCATTCTGATGTATCGCCTGAACTCAACCGATCCCGGTGAAATGATGCCCGAACTAGGTCGAAAGGTCGTTCATGTCGAAAGTGTAGAATTGCTTCGGGAATGGATAAAAACAATGAAGTAGCTTAGCTTTGGCAAGATTTGCTGTAGCCTTGGTTATTTGTTTGTAGTATTTGTGGTGTCAGATGCTTACAGCTGACATTTTAGGTTTCTCAAAACCTACTGTTTATACCGATAGGTTTTGAGAAACCTAAAAATGTCGGTTATTAGTAACCGACACACGCTAACCCCGTCAAGAGCTTTATTCAACATTTATGACAAAAAACGCGTCCACACCCCTATCCCTCTCTCGTCGGCAATTCACAGCTGGAGTAATTTCAGCTGGATTACTACAAACGACCCTGGCAGACGCTGCCGATAAACTCCTGAATCCTGCTGTTTCAAAATCCGACAAACTCGTTATTTACCAGATTTTCACCCGATTATTCGGCAACCAGAAAGCGACTAACAAACCCTGGGGAACCCGCAACGAAAACGGCGTAGGTAAATTCAACGATATTACCGACAAGGCGTTGCAGGAGCTGAAAAAGTTCGGCATCTCGCATGTTTGGTACACCGGCGTCATTGAACATGCGCTCATGACCGATTATTCGTCGAAAGGCATTCCGAAAGATAATCCACAAGTTGTGAAAGGGCGCGCAGGGTCGCCTTATGCCATCAAGGATTATTACGATGTCAACCCAGATCTGGCCGTTGATGTACGGAATCGGATGCAGGAATTTGAGAGTCTGATCAAGCGGTCGCACACCAATGGATTGAAAGTCATTATTGATTTTGTACCGAATCACCTCGCTCGTCAATACCATTCCAATGCGAAACCGGCGGGCGTTGAAGACATGGGCCAAGCCGACGACAAAACGAAAGCCTTTGATCCCCAAAACAACTTTTACTACCTGCCTAAAGAACTGTTTCATGTGCCCGATGGCGTTCATACGCCAGAAGACATATCGGCAGGACCATACATCGAACTCCCGGCGAAAGCCACAGGAAACGATGTTTTCAATTCCAAACCCAGCCTCGATGATTGGTACGAAACCGTCAAACTAAACTACGGCGTCGATTATCAAAATAACCGGCAGACCCATTTCAACCCAGTCCCCTCAACCTGGTTTAAGATGCGGGATATTCTGCTGTTCTGGGCACAAAAAGGTGTCGATGGATTTCGTTGCGACATGGCCGAAATGGTGCCCGTCGAATTCTGGGGCTGGGCCATTCCACAGGTAAAAGCATTCCGGTCTAGCCTGGTGTTTATTGCCGAGATTTATAATCCTCAGCAATACAAAAACTACATCCAGGCGGGCAAATTCGATTATCTCTACGACAAAGTTGGGCTTTACGATTCGCTCCGACGATTGATCGAGGATAAAGACAAAGCCACCGTAGAAGACATCACCAAAGTTTGGCAAACCGAATCGGGAGATATTTCGGAACACATGGTTCGGTTTCTGGAAAACCACGACGAACAGCGAATTGCATCTAAATTCTTCGCGAGTGATCCCTGGGCTGCGGTTCCGGCTATGACGTTATCGGCGACGCTTCACACAGGTCCGGTCATGCTTTATTTTGGTCAGGAAGTAGGCGTCAATCCGACTCAGGCCGAAGGATTCCAAGGCGACGATGGGCGCACCACCATTTTCGATTATTGGGGCATTCCTGAGTATCAGGCCTGGACCAACGGCAAAAAATTCGATGGGGGAAAACTAACCGCAAATCAGAAAAAGTTACGGCAATTTTACCAGCAACTCAACCAGTTGGTCAACACGAGCGACGCTATCAGAACGGGTAGTTTCTACGATTTACAGGCCAGCAATAGTCAAAATGCCGACTATGACCAGAAGCGACTCTACAGTTACCTACGCTATTCCGGCAAACAAAAGCTACTGATTATCTGCAACTTCGACAAAACGAAATCAGCCTCTACCCTCGTCAACATTCCAGACGATGCCTGGCAGAAGATGAATCTAAAAGGGGCTGACATTCATTCATTCCGGGATATTTTCCGAACAAAAACGAACCTCCACGCGCCAAACAGTGTCCCCATTGATTTGCCACCTTTGGGGGTATTGGTGCTGGAAATCATGTAACGCGGGTGGAAAGCCGCGCACTAGATAGCTAAAAATGAATTGAACAGGAAGGAGCTTTTCTAGCCCTTCAGGTTGTTTTTCTCACTTTGCAGACATTGATGGCCTAATCGTAACAGGCCCTAGCAGACCAGCCGACATAAGCTGGTCTGCCTTGTCTTTGAAAGGTTTATACCGATTATCGCCATTCATGGCTTTGCCAATAAACCCATTCAACTGACCCGGCGTCACATGTACTTCCAGTGTATTGGTGCCGGGTTTAAGGAATTTTGTCAGGTCAAATAAGTAGGGAGCAAAAATCTGTTTACCCGCCGATTGTCCATTCAGGTACACCTCAGCCGTATAACTAACCTTGCCCAGATCCAGAAAATAAGCAGTGGACGAAGTCGGCTGCTCCCACTGGAAGGTAGTCGTGTAAATGCCTTCCGAGGATGAGAATTTCAGATTAGCATTCGTTCGCCAGTCAAAAAGCGGAGTGGACGCTATTGTCAGGCTATCGGTCTTCAGAGTCCATCCGGTCAGTTCCAACACTTGTTTGGTCTGGTCAGCTTGCAGAGATGGCTTTGAAACTACGTTAGCAGGCATTTCCCCTTTCGTTGACGCGTATAACAGCACTGACCCATAGGGTGGAAGTTGATACGAGATGACGGTCCCCTTGTTTTTGATGATCGCACCAGACGTGGGTTCCAGCCAGTAACTACCATTGAATTTTTTATCCAGCGATAAAGTCAGGGTTTGCCACGCATCGCTTTTGTTCCAGATGAATTGAATTCGGCTACCGTCAGAAAGCTCCCGTTCGGCTTTTCGGGTAAACGAGTACGGATGTTGAAATTTGATGGGTTGAGAAAATCCCTCGATCCAGTCGTTCAACTCGCTCTCGTGCTGGATATACCGAGCGCTTTTTCCCTTTAAGGCTTCGGCAATGTATTGTGCGGTTTTGGTATCGTTCTCCCGCCAGTTCAGGTACGAAGGCTGCTTGACGGGTAAAGTCCCCGTTGCCAGTAAGCGCATGCCTTTTCGGCTAAGCTCCTTTATCTTCTCCGCCGTTTTCAGTTGAATAATGGAGTCGTTAGCCAGGATTAATGCCTGAAAGAGATTACCCCGGATATTGATTTTTCCATTCTTTTCCAACTGGGCTTCCTGAATAGAGGCATCATTGACCCATGCCCAGCTAATACCACTGGCTTCCAGTTGATTGATAAGTGGATACACTTCTTTTGCCCATGTGGCTTTTACCGGATTAGTGTCGTCTTTGGACTTGGGCAAGGGACCTTCCACGTCCTGAATATAGCCTTTGGTCAGAATCTCCTCTGGGTTATCCGGCATACCTTCCACATCCATAAACGGAAAATACAACAGTACATCGGCCCGTGGTTTTCCTGAACGTAATGCATACTGAATCCGGCTGACGTATTGATTGATATCTTTTTGGTCTTTCCAGAAAATATTCCACTCGCCCAGATTCGAGGAGAAATTAATTGTACCCAGTAATGGGGAGGAAAACGGATACCAACCTTCGGGACCGAGAGCTTCGGGCGTGTACCGATACGGCACGCCATGATAGATGACCTGATTGACCCCAGCAGCAAACAGTTTATCAACCGCCATCTTAATCTTTTGGGGAGTAATTGTATACGCCCGACCACTAAAGACAACCGATTCCGCCGATACAATAGGCCGATTGTACAGTAGGGCACCCGATGTCATAATCTTCAGGTTGGCTTCTGGTCCCAGCATACTTTCCGTTTCCGGGATGGAGGCTAAACCAGCCATAGCCATCATGTCCATGTTGAGTCCATATCCCTGCGTTCGAAATAACAGGTTCCGACTTTCTGCCCAGTCTCTGCTTGTCTTAAAAAAGTGCTCGCCTACTAACTCACTAACCGTCAAATCGTAATCGTAACGTAGCCGCCAGTCTTGATCTGAAAAGGCGAAGTCCGGCTTGGCATTAGGGCGCATGAACGCGACGTAATTGTAGCCGCGCTGCATGTTGGCGGGCAGGAATGGCGTAATATCATACCCACGCTTTTTCCTGAACCAATCGAGTAAGTCAAGCGAGTAGTGCCGATTGGTTTTGAATTCGTAGCTGTCGCTGAACACCGCCCGCATGGGATTACCGAAATACGGTTGCAGGCCGGTTCGCTCCCCAAACAGATAGTTGTAGAGTTTAAGTACTTTTTGCGTATCCAGGTGATCTACCACTGGCCCCGATTTAGGTGCAGCAACAAGACTGGGTTGCTCACCACTGGGAACGGCCCAGAAGGCAATAACCCGCCAGGAGCCTTCCGGAAATGAATAGGAAAGTGTGCGGTTTTCTACCGACGAAGTGAGTACCTGAGTTGAAGATGGGTCCAACAGAATGGTTCCATCGCCATCAGTCGTTTTGGGAAGTAGTTTGGCAATAACCACGGCCTGAAGTCGCGGTAGTGACTTGGTTCGATTTTTGGCCGGACTAAGCAGTGGAAGTGAAAATGATAACGACTTACCCCCCGTAACCGTCGTGTCACTAAATTCCAGTGATAGAAAACCGTCTTCGGATTGTAAAATTGGCCCACTTGGTGGCCACCCACTGCCATTAGTCACGTCGACAATCAGGTTACGCCTACGGGCCTCATCCATGACCGTTCTGAGGTTTTCGTAATAGTTAGGCGTGTCCCAACTGGTTATTTTCTGCCGTTCTTCAGCACTTTTGGTGGGGATGGCCAAATTCATTGGCTGCACTTCAACGCCCCCAAACCCATGATCGGCAAAGAGGTTGACTTCCCGTTTTAATTCATCTTTGGTAACGAAGTTTCCCGGCCACCACCAACGTGCCATTGGCCCAAAGGAAGCCACCGGTTTCTCGAAACCAGAAAGTTGAAAATCATAGCGTGGAAACCAGAGTGACACCTTTGGCGGAGTGGTATTTTGGGCCGCTACCAGCAGGCTGATGAGCGAGAGACAACTACTAATTAAGGGTACTTTCATGGGAGAGCAGATAAATTAATGGATAATGAATAATGTAAAATGGGCAATCAGTAACCACCCAGCAATCAACTGATAATCAAATACATAACCATTATTCATTATATAAAAAGCTACCGGGTCGTGATGGCGATTTTGGCGGCTTTCATTCCCCTGGCAGTTGCTGTTAGCGTAGCAACTCCTTTCTGACCACTAGCCCGAAGAATCACAAGTCCTCTCCCCTCATAAACCTTTTTGTGGGCTTGCTGAAAACTAGATAAATCGACCGGACTGCCGTTGCCAACGCCTGCCAGCGATGCGTTCCCTGTCAATTGATAGGTAATCTCGGTATCGTTGTCCCAGGGAACGACTTGTCCAGCCTGATCAACCAGTTCAACCTGAACGTAGGACAAGTCCTGCTGATCGGCTTTGATCGTTGTCCGATCGGCTACTAACCGAATAGCCACCGGTTTGCCCGTTGTTGACAGACTGCTAGTGCCCACTTCTTTTTCTCCATCAAAACCATGTGCCGTAAGCGTCCCCGATTGGTAGGGTATGTCAAAAGTGGCCGTAATAGAACCTTCAGGTACAGTTTGCTCAGCAATCGTTTTACCATTTAGCTCCAGCCTGACGCGCTTAGCTCGGGTATATACACTCACCTGCATGGGTTTTCCTTCCTGCCCCGACCAGCTCCAGCTTTTTAGTTCATCAGGAAATCCCCAGGGTGACCGGGCCTCCTTCATGCCCTCCGGAATAGGTCGATGAACCAGCAGTTCAATCGGACTATTCCGCCAAACCACATTCTGGTAATAGGATGCGGCTTTTCGGTTGCCAATCAGGTCCAGATCACCGCAATGAGCATTGAATACCGGCCAGGATTCCGGTTTAAAAAAGAACACAAGGCTCATCAGCCCCTTGGGTATTTTAGTGGCCTGGGCTACTAGGCTTGGCCCGCCAATATTGGCTTCCCCGATATAATCCATAGCTGTCCAGCTAAATCCACCGATGACGTAAGAGTATTTTTCAGCAGCATTCCAGTTTTCCAAAGCTGCCGATGGGTACGATTCGGTGGACATGTACAGTTTATTCGGGTGCTGGGCGTGTTCCGTTTCATACCGATGCGTCGTTGCACTATCCCGCTGCATGGGGTCGTAGGGACCACCAATGAAATAATTATAGCCATCCACATCCAGATTCGCCAGATGCGGTCCGAAGGCTTCCCACTTGTATTTAATCTGCTGGGGTAAATACAGCATGGCTTCGGTTACCGCCCTTGTTGGATCTAATCGGCGTACTTCGTCGGCCAATTGTTTTGCAATCCGGTGACCCGATGTGTCGGCGGCTTCCCAGATTTCATTGCCGATACCCCATATGATAATCGATGGGTGATTACGGTCGCGGAGCATGATGGCATCAATATCTTTCTTCCACCACTCCTTGAAAAAACGATGATAGCCATTACTGACGCCCAGCTTTTCTTTCTCCCACATATCGAAGGCGTCGGTAACGACCAACATGCCCAGCCGGTCGCAGGCATTTAGTAAGGCGGATGAGGATGGATTGTGGCTTAGGCGAATGGCATTATAGCCCGCCTTTTTGAGCAATTCTATTTTCCGTTCTTCCGCCCGATCAAGCGCTACAGCGCCCAATGGCCCGTTGTCATGGTGAATACAACCGCCTTTGATTTTTACTACGTTGCCATTAAGTAGAAACCCTTTCTGGCCATTAAACTCCAGACTCCGAATCCCGAATGGCGTACGGGTTTGGTCAAGCATCTTGCCCTCCGACAAGAGAGTTACTCTGGCTGAGTAGAGTATCGGCTTTTCCAGCGTCCATAAAACAGGCATCTTGACCGTTAGTTGTTGGGTAGACGAACGCGTACTCATAGTCGCAACCATTACGGATTGTTTCTGACTCGCCACGACTTGTCCAGATGGATTTAGCACGTCAACCCGAACCTCAACAGTTTTTGGCTGAGCAGTCATATTCTCCACACTACTTTCTACTAAAACCTGAGCCGCTCCCGGTGTTATGGAAGGTGTGGTCACAAACGTACCATTGATGGCAGTATGTACAGGGTTAACCGCCATGAGCCACACATGCCGATAAATACCGGCCCCGGCATACCAACGCGAGTTTTTGCCCAGATTTTTGGCCCGCACCGCAATGACATTCGGTTGGTCGGTTGGCTGTAGGAAATCGGTGAGGTTGTACGAGAAAGCCGTATAGCCGTAAGGATGATTGCCCAGATGGTGGCCATTGATCCAGACATCGGCGTCCATATACACCCCATCAAACGTGATATAGGTTTGCTTTCCCTGATAGGACTTATCCAGCGTGAAAGTCTTTCGATACCAGCCTACCCCGCCCTCCGTATAGCCGGTAGCTGCTTTGCCAACCGACGCTTTGGTAAACGGCCCCATTACCTGACCAGCCAGTTGACCTGGCAGATCTTCGATGCTCCAATCGTGGGGCAGGTTCAGGTTCCGCCAACGATCATCTTTATACGTTGGATTTTCCAAGCCGGTGAGACTATCCTTTTTGAAGCGCCAATCGGCATCAAATAACACCGCCCGGGAGTCTTGCCCAAACGTAGTAATGGCGATTACTGAATAGACTAAAGTCTGAACGAAAGCGATAAATTTGTTCATGGGTAGGGGGCCAAGGGTTTGGATCAAATGTGGAGTAAGAAACTGTTACTTTTTAACTCGTAGGGCTGTAGCGTCGAACATATTCATCAACTGTCCTTTTAAATGGTCGTCGTCCACTTTGGTCAGTTCAACGGGAATCTCACCAGCCTGATCGGAGTTGAAATAGAGCGTAATCTTGTCTTTTTCTTCATCCACTTTGGAAAGCGGCATCGCTGGGCGGGTACCCGTCGGGTCTTTCAGTTCGCCAGTCAGTTTACCATCTTTGCGAACCAGATCCGTTACCATTTTAGTGTCGCCACTAGGAGTTCCGGTAATGGTGATTTCCCATTTACCGGCGAAAAAATCGGTTGAACTCACCACTATGGTTGGCGTCGTTGAGGCCGATGCTGTTGTTTGAGAAAAGCTCTGGACGGAAATTGACAGGAAAGAAGCGAACAGGAATAAGCTAACATTTTTCATAATAGTAATCGAAAAGGGGTGCTAATATTTTGATTGTTAAGTCATTATTGAATCACAAAAACTCAATATGTAAATTTTACTGAATAAAGGTAAGGTAAATTTTATATTCTGTAAAATTTACTGAATAATATTTTTTAATTTTAACGTATGAACTCCCGAGAAGACCTAGACGACTTCATCAAGAACGGTCATAAACAGTACCTTTCACACCTGAGCATTGATCCGGTTATTTTTGGCTACCACGATCAGCAACTCAAGATTTTACTCCTACGCTGGAGAGGTCTAAATGGCTGGGGGCTGCCCGGTGGCTTTATCAGGAAACGAGAGCCCCTCAGTCAGGCAGCCAACCGTATCTTACAGGAGCGGACTGGTTTAGATAATGTCTTTCTGCAACAGTTTCAGGTATTCGGCGATTCACCCTATCGACTCCAGGAGCGGAATGCTCAGGAGTTTGCCAACACGTATGGTTTTGAAGTGGATACGGATCACTGGCTGTTTGAGCGGACCTTATCGATCAGTTATTTTGCTCTGGTAGATTACTCCAGAGTTTCGGTCACCACCGACTTTTTTACGGATGGATATCAGTGGTGCGATGTGAGCGAGATTCCTTCGCTGTTATTCGACCAGAATGAGGTGGTGGAAAAGGCATTAGCTACTCTTCGGCTCCAGATTTATCACCAACCGATTGGCTATAATCTATTACCCGATAAATTCACGCTTCCCGAGATTCATTCCTTGTATGAGACCATTCTTGGCAAAAAGCTGGACCCATGGAATTTTGGGAAAAAGCTGGTCAGTCTGGGGCTGATCAACAAGTTAGATGAACGGCGATCTATTGGTGCGCATCGGTCACCTTACCTCTACCAGTTTGACAAGGAAGCATACGAAAATGCCTTGACGCAGGGAATCGTACATACGTATTGATGAGTTTCTTCTGATCCTCGATTTATAAGTAAAAATTCAATACAGCGTTCAAACCAGAAACCCATGCTACATGATTATTTGGTAAGTTAGCCGACTTGAAAACAACCTGAACATGAAACTACTTCTCCCGACTTTCCTCTTACTAACAACCTCCGCTTTTGCCCAGACAGGCACTACGCGAACAGTACCGCACGTAACAACCTACCAACCACCCGTTTTCACTGATGCTGATCGACTGAAACGGTTGGAAGCGGCTTTCCCGGTTGTTGAAAAAATATATAAGGACGCAGCGGAAAAACGTCACCTGCCCGGCATAGCTTTTGGTATTGTTCTGGATGGCAAGCTCGTATATTCGGGAGGGGTTGGTTATACCGATGTGGCAAAGAAAATACCCGCAAATGCCAAATCGCTGTTTCGGATTGCCTCGATGACCAAGAGCTTGACCTCGATGGCGATTCTGAAACTACGCGATGAAGGCAAATTGCAACTCGACGATCCGGCTGAAAAATACATTCCCGAACTCAAATCGCACAAATACCTGACGGCCGATGCACCTCGCATCACGGTTCGCAATCTAATGACCCACTCAGCGGGTTTTCCCGAAGATAATCCCTGGGGCGACCGGCAACTAGATGATTCTGACACCGATCTGCTGAAACTAATCAAAGACGGTATCTCGAATTCGAACGTACCGGGCTTTGCCTATGAATACAGTAACCTGGGTTTCGCTATGCTTGGGCATATCATTAATGTGGTGTCGGGCAAACCCTATCAGCAATACATTACCGAGACAATTCTGAAACCGCTGGGCATGAACGATACGCAGTGGGAATACACCAAAATCCCCGCCGAAAAATTAGCCCTTGGTTACCGTTGGCAGGACGACAAATGGCTCGAAGAACCACTCCTGCACGATGGTTCGTACGGAGCAATGGGCGGTTTGATCACCTCTATCGACGATTTCAGTAAGTACGTAGCGCTCCACCAAAGCGCCTGGCCACCCAGCAATGCACCTGATAACGGGCCAATAAAACGGAGTTCGCTACGCGAAATGCAAAAGCCCTGGACCTTATCAGGTTTGAATGCTCAGGCGAAAAATTCGGCAGGCCAGCTATGCCCAGAGGTAACAGGCTACGGGTACGGACTTCGATGGGGACAAAACTGTAAAGGGCAAATTGGTATAGGCCATACAGGTGGATTACCGGGCTTCGGTAGTCAGTGGCGCATCCTGACCGATTATGGCGTTGGCATCATTTCGTACGCCAACCTGACCTACGCTGGTATGGGAGCCGTAAACGCCGTTGTACTCGACACATTGGTAGGTATTGGAAAATTAGCACCTCGTCAATTACCTGTATCGTCTATCCTCGCCCAACGCAAAGCCGAACTCGTAAAACTACTCCCCGACTGGACGAAGGCGGAACAAAGCGGCATTTTTGCTGAGAATTTCTTTCCTGATAAGTCGGTTGCCATACGTAGGAAAGTGGTGCAGGATTTATACGCCAAAGCCGGAAAAATTGAACGCGTTGGTGAACTCATCCCCGAAAATCAGTTACGTGGCCATTTCTTGCTAGAAGGCACAACAGCCAACATCGACGTATTCTTCACCCTAACCCCCGAAAACCCGGCCCTTATTCAGCAGTTGGATTTCAGGGAAGTAAGTAAATAGTGGAATTCTGGCGCGAGTGTTTACTCGTGCCTTTACATATAGCCAGTATTTACTGGCGTTCGAATGGAATAATTAGCGCGCCAGCAAATGCTGGCTATATGTAAAGGCACGAGTAAACACTCGCGCCAGAACAGAAACCAATGACTCAAATCTCAATTTCCCCTGCTACCGAGCAGGATATTCCAGCCTTAGACAAATTAGTCAACAGTGCTTATCGGGGCGAAAGCTCGAAGAAGGGCTGGACAACCGAGGCTGATTTAATCGATGGGCTGCGCACCAATGAATATGGTCTGCGCGAGATGCTCCAGACGCCGAATGCCACCATTCTGAAATATGAAGAATCCGGCAAACTTCTTGGATGCGTTTATCTGGAAAAGAAAGGCACTGATTTATACCTCGGCATGCTGACCGTTTCGCCCGATGCACAGACGTGTGGCATTGGCAAACAGTTGATGGCGGCTGCCGAAAAGCATGCTATAGAATTGCATTGCACAGCCATTACCATGACGGTTATTACGGTTCGGCACGAACTAATTGCCTGGTACGAGCGAAGAGGTTACCAGCCTACGGGCGAACGGATACCTTTCCCTAATAATCCCAACATAGGTATTCTTAAACAACCACTGGAATTCATGGTTATGAAAAGAGAGTTATCCTAATTCGAAAAACCAGCCTGTTTTGCCAAATTTCGGCTTTACCAGCGCTTGTATCTTTCTTGCTGATTACCTGAGCAAAGCAGAAAAAAAAGAGGGACGGATTGATTTTGGAGTCAAAGCCCTTTTGCGTTTGCCGATTTAACTCTATAATTTCACCACATTAAACCGAAACAACGATCCCACAAGACTTATGTCAGCTTCCAAACGCGTCCTGATTGCCGAAGATAGTTCCGTTATTCAGAATCTGGCCCGCAAAATACTTGAGTTTCAGAACTATGATATCACAGCCGTTAAAAATGGCGAACAAGTATTGCAGATTCTGGAGAAAGAAGACTTCAGTATTCTTCTGTTAGACATCAATATGCCGTTAATGGATGGTATGGAGTGCGTTCGGCGTGTTCGGGCATTACCCGAAAAAGAAAAAGCCAGTGTACCCATCGTGGCCATTACAGGCAACGCGAAAAACTATACAGAAGAAGAGTTTAAAACAGCTGGTTTCAACGACGTACTCGTAAAACCGCTCAACTTCGACCGCCTGGTAGAAGTCGTTAATCAACTGACAGATAAATAATTAGCGAATGATTGAGTGATTGAATGATTGAATAACGCATTGCCGTTTATTTATTTAATCACTCAATCACTCAATCATTCAATCTTTATGCTCATCACACTGCTGGGAACAGGAACATCGTCGGGCGTGCCGCTAATCGGATGCCAATGTGATGTATGTCGCTCAGTCGATTTTCGGGATAAACGACTTCGTACGTCGGTCCATATTTCGGTGGACGGGCGCAGTTTCGTCATAGATACAGGTCCCGATTTCCGCCAGCAAGTGCTTCGGCTCAATCTCTTACAGCTCGATGCCGTTCTGTTCACGCACGAACACAAAGATCATACGGCAGGCTTAGATGAGGTTCGAGCCTACAATTTCCGGTCGGGGCAGGATATGCCTGTGTATGGTCGCCCAACAGTACTGGCTCAGTTACAGCGCGAATTTGCTTACATTTTTGCCGAACACAAGTACCCCGGCACTCCTCACGTTCTGTTGAACGAAATCGGAAACGAGCCCTTTGAGGTTAGTGGAATTCCGATTATCCCCATTGAGGTAATGCACCATAAACTCCCCGTTTTTGGCTACCGGATTGGCGATTTCAGCTACCTCACCGACCTTAATTACATTTCCGACGAAGAGTTAGAAAAGGTGAAAGGTTCCAGAGTGCTGATAGTCGATGCCCTTCAGCGTCAGTCGCATATCTCGCACTTTACGCTCGATCAGGCTATCGACCTCGCCCAGCGCGTCAATGCCAATCGAACATACTTCGTTCATATCAGCCATAAACTCGGCCTACATAATGAAGTTGAGAAAGAGTTGCCCGTGGGGATTCGGTTAGGTTACGATGGCTTGCAGATTCAGCTGTGACTAATGCGAACTGGCTGCGAGCAACTAAGTAAGGTCTCCAGCAATACCAGAGACCTTAGCCAAACCAACCTATGATAAATTCATGTAGCTTATCCGAGCGCCAGTGACCTTATCTATACTGTAAGAGTCAACTCGGTATACTTTGGCCTCTTTTTAGTCATTATTTTTTAGCGATCTGATCAGCAATCAACTTCAACTTTGACCTCTGCCGACGCTGTTACTGCTATCGCCCTACGCTATTGTCAATTGCCTATCGCATGACGGGCGAGGTAATGGTTAGCGAAGACATTGTACAGGAAACATTTCTGAAGTGGATGAACCGATCAGAAGAGATGATTCAGGACGATAAAGCTTACCTCGCCAAGAGCGTTATAAACGCATCACTCAATCATTTGGCGAAAGTGAAACGCGAGCGGGAAGCGTACAAAGGGCCCTGGTTACCAGAGCCAATTTTAGCTGATAGTTATGCCATCGACGCCAAACTGGACATATCTTATGGGTTCATGCTTCTGCTCGAAAAGCTGGCCCCACTCGAACGAGCCGTTTTCGTGTTGAAAGAAAGCTTCGATTTTGACTACGCCGAATTAGCTCAGCTTTTCGACACAACTGAAGCCAATGGCCGACAGCTTTATCACCGAGCCAAGGAAAAAATTTCGGGCGCCCGTCGACGCTTTACAATCGATCCACCCCAACAGCAACTGCTTCTGGAGGCCTTTGCCCAAGCCAGTGAAACGGGGAACATCGACGTCTTAATTCAACTATTCAAAAGCGATATTGAGCTGTATTCTGATGGTGGAGGGAAAGTTATTGCTGCGCTCAAACCGTTGTTCGGGTCGGCTATTGCTGCGCAGTTTATGCGCTCAATCGTCAGTCAACAACGTGATCTGTTAGACGCCAGGCC
This sequence comes from Spirosoma foliorum, assembly GCF_014117325.1. NCBI lineage: Bacteria > Pseudomonadati > Bacteroidota > Cytophagia > Cytophagales > Cytophagaceae > Spirosoma > Spirosoma foliorum. The sequence goes on from NZ_CP059732.1 coordinate 5,078,844, forward strand.
TGCGCTGGTCAATGGTGAACTGGCGATATTATTTACCCAGAAAGATAATCAGATGCTGAATACGGTCATGATTATTGAACTCGATGAAGCGGGTATCAGTCGGATTTATTTCGTTCGAAATCCGGATAAACTGGTGCACATGCAAAATTAATCCGTTGATTTATTGACCTTTAAGTACCGAAAAAAGATTCTATATTGGTTTCTATAATAAGGCCAAAATGAAAGTGGCTTTGTCATTCCGACTTTAGGAGGAATCTCAAAGTCCCCAATAGACAGGCTTGAGATTCCTCCTAAAGTCGGAATGACAAAAAAAGATCAGTGTCAAATAAAAGTGTCAATGTTTATCGGAGGCTAACGCATCTGTAGAAAAAAATTAGCAAGTCTGTCACAACCGTAGGCTCTGGTTTGTCTTGTGTGAGATTTTTCAAAATTTCATACACATGCAAACCAAACAAGTTCGCTGGGTGCAGGCTAACCTGCTTTATTTAGGCTTAACCAATGCTTTTCCCGGAGCCTGGGCGTTGTTTATGCCCCATAGCTTTTATACTTCATTCCCCGGTTTTGGCCGGGTTTGGGTGGCAGTCGATGGGCCGTATAATGAACACCTGATTCGGGATGTTGGCGGCTTCTTTCTAGCCCTTGCCACACTTTGCTTTCTTGCCTTACTGACTCCTCGTCTGGTGTCAGTAAAGGCAACGGCAATCTGTTTATTGATCTTCAACGCCCCTCACTTACTGTACCATTTGCAGCATCTGCACATGCTTCCAGTCATCGATCAAGTCGGGAATGCGGTGGCCTTAGGGACTGCGGTTTTGCTTCCCCTCCTACTGCTATTTCACAAGCCTATCTTCCATAAACCAAATCAGTACATCTAAACTAATTAACGTGAGCTACAGATAAAATCTTAATTTATTAACTGATTATCAGTTAATTATATTATTGTTTTTTGTCATCCCGACGCCAGGAGGGATCTTCGGAAACTGGTTATTTACCGAAGATCCCTCCTGGCGTCGGGATGACAAAAAACTAGTATCAAGCTATCTTTAAATCGGCCATAATTCACGTTAATTAACTCGTAATCATGAACAAAGCCTTAATTATCGGCGGATCGGGCGTGTTAGGTTCGGCCGTTGTAAATGAACTACAAAAAAATCAGGTGAACTTTCAGATCGGAAGTCGGCACCAGATCAAAACAGATGCGTACAGCCGTGTTAATCAAGTCTCTAATTTGCCGTGGACAAAAGTTGATCTATTAACGGGTAAAGGACTCACCGATGCACTCGCTGGCGTCGATACGGTTTTTCACCTCGCCAGTGGTCAGGGGAAAATCGGGAGCGAATCGGTTGAGGTCGTGATTACGCGTAATTTACTGAGTGCCATTGACCAATCGGATGTGAAGCACTTGATATATAGCTCAATCGTTGGCGTCGATAAAATCCTGTACAGTTATTACCAGGCCAAACTTGATGCCGAAATGTTGATTCAGGAAAGCAAAGTACCCTTCACTATTCTGCGGGCAACCCAGTTCCATAATTTTGTTGACTTTGTGCTGGGCAAGTTATTGAGCTTGCCCATTGGGTTTGTTCCTAAGAAATTTCTCATTCAACCCATTCAGGTTGAGGCCGTAGCTCAGGAGTTGTGTCAACTGGCGCAGGCAGGTAATCAACAGAGGGTACTGAATTTGGGCGGTCCACAGGTCTATAATGCAGGCACACTCGCTAAGCTCTGGATGAAGTCTCAGAATATTTCCAAACCTATCCTACCGATTCCCATCATTGGTTCAGTATTCACGGGTATTTCACAGGGGAATGCAATCTGTCGGGAAGTCGCGACTGACTCTCAGACTTGGGAAGACTATCTGGCTGAACGGTATGGCTGAAATAACAGAGAAAAAAAACAATAAAGCGGGTGATAAACGACGAAGGCGGGTATTAACAAGAAACAAACCAGTTGTCTCTTATGAAATCTCGCACGAAATACGTTCTTATTATCACTGCTCTTTTGATGACCACCTGCTGTCTGTATATGCTCTTTGGTCGGGCCTAACTAAACAAAAAGCACTATGAATATCTGGAACATTCATGAATACGAAGGCGACGGCGTTAGTTGCCCAATTACGCCCATTAATCTGCCCTGGTACAAAAAAATGGGCCTGTTCTTCTTTCGGTTTGGTATTTGCCCACTTTGTGTAACAACCAGTGTAGGCTATAGCATTTTACGACTAATTCGACCAATTTCGAAGTAGATTTAAAGGTAGATTAACCACAGAAGCACAGAGAAAAAGTCTTTAAAAACTCTGTGCTTGTGTGGTTAATCTAAAATCGTTTACTTTTTGCCATGCCTATACTAACAGACTCTCCTGACCCACAACTGCTCAATCAGTTACGGGCGGGCGACAATCAAGGTTTCGACAAGCTCTATCGACAGTGTTACCTGTCGATAGAGCATTTTGTCGTTCAAAATAGCGGGAATCAGGATGAGGCAAAGGACTTGTTTCAGGAGACGTTGCTGGTTTTGCTAACTAATCTGCAAAGCCCTGACTTCCAGGTGACGTCCTCCTTAAAAACGTATGTGTTTGCCATTAGCAAAAACCTATGGCTTAAACAGTTAAAGAAATCAGCTCGCTGGACGAGTCTTGATGATGCCGATGAAGTAAGCTGTTTCGTACCACCAGTTGAACTAGAAACACCACCCTCTGCCTACGAGAGCGTAATAGCGATTCTTAAGAAACTCACCATTCGTTGTCAGACGTTACTCTCGGCCATTTTTTTCACTAGCAAACAGATCACCGACATTGTAAAGGACGACGGTTATTCCAACCTACACTCGGCCCAGAACCAGAAATACAAGTGCCTTCAGCAAGCTCGAAAAGTGAGCAAAAAGTGACGTTCGCACCATCATACTCCAAACTGCGTCAGGTGATGATCTAAATGTTTGTAAAACAGATTATTCCATTCCTTTATGCTCAATGGCCCGAACGAGAGCGATGGCTTGTTGCTGAAATGTTCTTTACCAAGTTGCTGCGTTTTTAGGATGTAATCGATTAATCGCCGTTTTTCAGCATCAAAATCTCTCGTGTCTGTACTAATAAAAGCAGGGGTGTCTGGGTATTCCGTTTGTAAGGTGCTTCGCCCGTAACGGCCTTTTTCACGGACGCTTTCAAAATCAACTTCACAAAAAAATTAGGCTCGGGATGTTTGTTATCGTACGGAGCTATATCTACACTAACTTTACTGAACTATAGCATTCTCTTCCTCTTCACGCTCTATGGCATTGTTCACTTCTCCAGCTTACCGTACCCATCTACTTTTATTCGTCGCGTTTTTACTGTTTCAGCATGGGAGCTGGGCACAATCTGTTGCGCAAGTTTCTACGGATAGTGTCGATGCCATTATCAAAACGCACATGACCAGCAAGCATATACAAGGCGTCTCGGTTGCTGTGGTTCGGCAGGGAAAGGTGACGTTGGCAAAGGGCTACGGACTGGCAAATGTCGAACTCAATGTACCCGTAACCCCGCAAAGTGTCTTTGCCATTGCTTCGGTCAGTAAACAGTTTATTGCGACGGGTATTCTGATGCTCGCGCAAGAAGGCAAACTTGGCCTCGACGATGATATTCATAAATTCTACCCCGACGCTCCCCAAACCTGGCAAGGCATCACGTTACGCCATTTGCTGTCACACACTTCCGGGATTGTTCGGGAAGCGCCCGCCTTTGATCCGGCCAAAATTCAGCCAGATTCAGTGGTGGTTCAGTCGGCGTTTCCCTTACCTTTGCAATTTCCGACTGGCACAAAATGGCAGTACTGTAACGTAGGGTATTTTGCACTGGCCGATATTATCCGTAAAGTGTCGGGCCAGCCCTGGGCTACTTTTTTTGAAACAACGGGTCTTTACACCGCTCGCCATGACGGCTACCCGTACCACAACCCTGAGCGAAATTGTACCCAACCGGGTCGATGGCTATGAATGGGATAAAGATCATCTCCACCGCGCAATCCCTTACCGCGCCTTACGCCCTAGCGGTGCCTTTCTGTCGACGGTACTGGATTTAGCGAAATGGGATGCGGCTTTATATACCACCAAATTTCTGACAGAAGCCAGCCAGAAACAGATGCTGACGCCTTTTGTATTGAAAGATGGAACGCCTTATCCCTACGGATTAGGCTGGCGGGTTGATTCGTTTCAGGGGACGCAATGGGTTCACCACGGTGGATCGCTCCCTGGCTTCCGGACGGAATATGCCCGTTTTCCGCAGGCTAACCTTTCGGTTATTATCCTGACCAATGGCGAAGAGGCCAATCCCGAAACTATCGCCAAGGAAATTGCTTCGCTTTATCTGCGTGCCGCAACGGGGAAGCCAGTTAGTGGAAAATAATTTAACACCAAGTTCTTTGTATATATTGGGCCTGTTTAAAACTCCGTTAGGAGTGGCCTGTTAATAGAAAGCAGTTGCTTGAACATAACCTCAAGCGCCGTAGGTGCGACCTAAATAAACTAAATTAGGTCGCACCTACGGCGCTTGAGGTTTCTAATAAACGACAATAACTATTGACCGGACGCCCTTACAGGGCTGATTAGACTATGCCAGAGATGTGTATATACTCTAGGTGTCCTCACAGACCACGGAAAATCGGGTCAGTTTTAAGAAACTGACATCACCATTATACCTACACATCCTCCAGGTTAAACGGCAACATACGGATACGCTTACCGGTGAGGTCAAAAATCGCATTGCACAAAGCGGGCGCGAAGGGGGGCAATCCAGGCTCGCCTACGCCCCCAGCGGGTTCATCGTTTTCCATGATATGCACCTCAATGTATGGCGTATCCGTTATACGGGGCATTTCGTAGGTATTGAAGTTCTGGTGCACCGCTTTCCCATCTTTAAAGGTAGTCGCATGTTTGATGGCAGCTCCCAGGCCCATGATGATACTGCCTTCAACCTGGGCTCGAATAATATCGGGGTTGACATACCAGCCACAATCGATCAGGGCAATCACTTTATTGATCCTGAGCTTTCCGTCGGCCTTGCGTGACACCTGAACGATGTGTCCGCAGATGCCGCCAAAGCATTCCGTAATGGCAACACCCCAACCTGCCTGCTTTCCTCTTGATTTCCAGCCACTAATCGTTTCCAGTTGATCGACTAGAGCCGCATAGCGTTTGTCGGGCAGATGGTTTCGGCGAAATGTTAATGGATCAGTTTCGGCTAAATGAGCCAGTTCGTCAATGAAACTCTCAGCCGCAAAGCCGTTGGTAGAGGCATATACCGAGCGCCACCATAGTACAGGTATGGGTGCGCGGGTTCCCACACCACAGAAGCTATAATGCGGAATCGCTTTAAGATAAGAATGTAGCATTCCTTCTGTCGTGCCGTTATTATAGGAAGGCGGTTCCGGGTCAGGATAAGGTTTAGGACTCCATTCCTGCCCAATCCACTGAGCAGCCGTTATCATTTGAAAAGCAAGAATCTGACCGTTCTTATCGACACCACCTTTGCAGGCATAAGAGGCTCCGGTTCGAAATGGACCAGTACGCATATCGTCCTCCCTCGTCCAGACCACCTGAACAGGCGCTTTCATGGTTTTCGAGATCAGGGCTGCTTCATGCGGATAGTCGGTAAATCCTTTGCGACCAAAACCTCCACCCAGAAAGGTCATATTGACCGTGACATTTTCCTTAGGAATACCCATCCGTTCACTCAAATCGGCTTGTATCCAGTTCGCTTCCTGAATTGGCCCCCAAATGTCAATGCGATTTTCCTGCACATGAGCAATGCAGTTGAGTGGCTCCATGCAGCTATGCGATTGATAGGGCGTTTCATAAATCGCGTCAATTTTTCTAACGGAGCTTTGCCAGACGGCTTCAAATTTTTCGGACGGACCGGGCTTGCCAAGGTTTTCCCGCATCTGTGCAGAAAGTTGCCCGGAATCCAGGTGATCAAATCCCGAATCGTCCCACTCTACGCTCAGTAGTTTGCGTCCCTGCATGGCCGCCCAAAGCGAATTGGCGACTACCGCAACACCTTCCGTCAGAGTCCCGAAAACAGCACGTTGCACCATGAAGACGTTCTTTACGCCCGGTACGGCTTTCGTTTTTGAGGCATCGAACCGGGTTACTTTTCCGCGAAACCGAGGACTTCGCTCAACCACTGCATACAACATGCCCGGTACTTTTTTGTCTAACCCGAACTGCGCAGTGCCGTTGGTTTTCAGTGGAGTATCCTGACGGCGCATCGGTTTTCCAATGATTTTATAATCCTTCCGGAGCTTTAGTGGCACGTTCTGCGGAGGTGTCAATTTCGAAGCCTCTTCGACAAGTAAGCCATAACCCAATTTTTTACCAGATGGCCGATGAATTACCTGGCCGTTCTCCGCATAACAATCTGATCTTTCCGCATTCCATTGTTTAGCGGCTACGGCAATAAGCATTTCCCGCGCCGAAGCGCCAATTTGTAGCAGTTGTTTGTACCAGCCGCGCACCGAAAAACTACCTTCCTGCGGTTGAGGACCAAACTTTTTCGGATTGGCAGCCGCGAACACAACCGTAACCTGATCAAGATTAACTTCCAGTTCTTCGGCAATCATCTGGGGAATTGCCTGAAACGTACCCTGTCCCATTTCGGAGCGATGATTGCGCAACGTCACTTTACCAGACGTATCTATAGAAATCCAGGCAAGCAGTTCGATACCTGTCTTGCCAGTCGTTTGGACGTTAATGATTTCCGGTACACCCGAAGCAACGCCATAAGTCCCTATGGTTAAGGCTATCCCTAAAAGGCTAGTCTGACGAATAAAATCCCTGCGCGACAACCCGTTCGTCTGTTTCATTGGCCATTGGTTTTTAGAACTGTACCAGCAGCGACTTTAATGGCTTTTCGGATTCGGGGATAAGTGCCACACCGACAAATGTTCCCCTGCATAGCCGCATCAATATCTGCGTCGGTAGGGTGTGGATTTGTCTTCAGAAGGGCAACGGCCGACATAATCTGGCCGCTCTGACAATAGCCGCATTGCGGCACCTGTTCGGCAATCCATGCTTTTTGTACGGGGTGGTTGTTATCCTTCGAAATTCCCTCGATGGTCGTGATTGGTTGATTCAGCACGGCCGATACAGGAAAAGAGCAGGAGCGAATAGGCGCACCGCTGAGGTGCACGGTACAGGCTCCACACTGCGCCATGCCGCATCCGTATTTTGTTCCGGTGAGGCCAACTAATTCACGAATAACCCACAACAAAGGCATCTGGGCATCGGCATTGACGGTGTATTTCTTTCCGTTGACGGCTAACGTGTACGAAGGCATAAAGGCTATTTCTACTAGAATTGATTAAGAATCAGACACTAGTAAAAATAGCCTTTGCTTATGTTCAATGGAAATTAGTTTGATAACCTGTATAGAAAGGGGTATCAACTACAATCATTGATTGATTACAGGAATAAAAAAGGTCTGCGAGAGCACAAACCTTAGTAGGAAGATGGCGCGAGCGTCTTCGCTCGTGCCGATTATTCTCCGGCCTCTGGCCGAAAAAATGTAGTTGTCAATCGGCCAGAGGCCGATGAATAATTGACACGAGCGAAGACGCTCGCGCCATCAATCAAAGTAACTCACTGCTCCGATTCGTCTTTATCTTCTTTATTCTTTCCTAGTTTGACCTTCGGATTGGTTTGCGTGCCGGTAATGGTCATCGGGACACCCAGAATGCCCAGGGGTGGCAGGCCCAATCGAAAGTTCAGGTTTAGCTTCCCATCTAAGCCAACTTTACCTTCTAATCGGGGGCGGAAACCAGCTATACGCAGTTTGGTGCGGGCCAGCGTCATCGTATTTTTGGCGATCGTGGTCTTAATGGACACTTCCGAAATATCAGGATTGCTGATATCGTGCCCCGTTTTCTTGCTCACAGCTCCAAACAAGCGGAATCCGTTCATTTTGACTTTACGAACCGATAATACACCACCACCCATCAACGACGGAAGAATCGGGTCCATATTGGCGTCCAGTTTACCGCCCAGTTGGTAGTCCAGCGAAACAAGTCCTTCGGCCTTGGCCGCGGATGTCGCTAACGTTCTAAACAGCGTAATCTCACGATAGGCCCGTTTGATGTCAAAATCAATGGCATTGATGTGGTAATCGAAAGCAGCTCGTTTGGGGGATATACTCTGGTAGGTAGCATCCATCGTAACAGGTGTACCGATCACCGTAAAGCCAGTTTGCTGCAATTTAATTCGACCACTATCGATGGTCATCTGGCCATGTGCATCCTGCAAGGCCAGACCGTTATAACTCACGCGTTTAGCCGTTGCTTTCACCTCAACTGCCAGATTGGGTGGCACAACAACCACCCCCGATGACGACGAGGAGACTTTACCCGATGGCGTCGGTTTACTGGCAAAGGCCATAAATTCGTCAACATTGATCGAGTTGCTGTTCAGGGTGAAGCTGCCACGAAGGGGCGACAGTGGCTTGGTCAGGTAGTCGATAACATTTGTCAGGTAGCCGTTCATATCTACTGTAGACGAGCCATAGGTAGCCCAAAGCTTATCGAACCAAACTTTGTCCTGATCGAATCGAAACAGGCCCGTTTTGATCAGAAAAGGTAATGGGAACATATCCGACGACAGTAGTAGATCATTCACCTGCACGGTTCCTTTATTGAAAAGCTGATCATATCGGCCAGCCGTGGCATCGCTCTGATTACCACGAAGCGAGAAGTCCGTTTTTATCTTGCCCTTTACATCGTAACCCTGTTGTGCCACAACCTGGTAAAGTTTACCCACATCGACCGTGCCTTGTGAGGTAATGGCATAGGTCAGGTTATCGAAATTTTTCAGATCGGCCTGCACCTTAAATGGCTGTCCCTCAAACGAGAACGAAATAGGGCTAAAGCCAACCTTGAGCGTGTTCAGTGATGGAGATGTACTGAGAATGTTGGCGTTGACATGAATGCGTTCAATAGGATGCGGGTAGTACTTCGTCTGAACAGTGCCGTCGGTCAGCTGAATAATGGCTTTGGTGATCGGGAACTGGCGTTTTTCGGGTACATATTTCCCTTCTGTCTCGGCCTCAATGGTAAGTTTACCAGCCAATTGCAGGCTATCATTGAGCGGATAAAACGATTTCAGTTCGTCCAGGCGTAGAATAGCATCCAATCGTCCGGTCACGGCTAGTTGCCTGGGGTTACTCACCTGAACAAATCCACGAATCACATTTTGCAGGGCTTTGATCTGGAGATTTCGCAACGCAACTTGTGTGTGCTGATAATCCTGATCGGGGCAGGAAGCGTCGAGATTAAACCGGACATCCCTGATCGGCTGTGGTAGTGAGTCGTATTTAAAATAGCCATTTTCTAATGAGGACGTTAGTGTAAATCGCGGAATGCTGGAAATAGTCTGCTCCACTTTGTGCGCACTGATACGTTTCTGCGTAACAATATAATCACCGTCGGCCTGAAGATTCAGGCGATACCGACCTTTTACATCAATCAACGGAATACCAAATGCTTTGTCCCATTTTTCCAGATCAAGGTCTGTACTAACCAGCGCGTGAACGTTCGGTTTGCTGAATCCTTTTACCCGCAGCCGTGAGCTAAAAAAGTCCTTATTGATCGTAAAATAGAGCGAATCCATCGCCAGGTCCAGCTCTTCGGGATTCAGATTGGGAAGTTTGACCGCCAAATCAAGACGCAGGTTTCGAACGGGGTCGGGTGCTTTTTCGTAGGCAATTGACCCATCGCGCAGGGCAACATTGAGTTGCAGTTCCGGCTTGGTTTTATTGACCGCGCTATATTCACCCGCCAGCGACACGCCGAATGCTCCGAAACCATTAATATCCGTTTTAGCAGCCCAGCGTACCAGATCGGGCGGCAGGGCCGTAATGATATTGTGGAGGTCTGTTTCAACAGAGTTCGCTTTGAAATCCATTGTATAACCGTCGCGCAGGAAGGCAAATTTGCCCTTAAATTGAACAGGCAGCTTATTGATTTTCAGATCGTTTTTGGCAAACACAAACGCCAGCGAAGTTGTATTTACCTGGGTAATTAAATCGGCATTGACCTGTTTCCCAAGCGCATAGGGCTGATTATCGTAATAAAGATCAACCGAGTCGATGTGGGTGTGCGTGTAGAGGTCAAAGATGTCTTTACTCAAATCACCTTTGCCTTCATAGAACACGCCCTTCGCCCGAACCAGAATCGGGATCGACAAATCGTTATAGAGAATATTGGTCCGCTCGATCTGTATTTTTTCGATAGTCAGTGCAGTGCTGCTGGTATCTTTTGGAGCCGCCACCGAATCGGTAGAGGCTGCATAGACATTGTAGTTGGCGCGTCCCTCCTTATCTACCTGAACATTGATTCGCCCGTCGGCCAGAAACACCTTGTCGATTTCAATTCGCTTTTCAAGCAGGCTGGATAGATCGACGCCCAAACTGATTTCCCGGGCTGCGATGAGCGTATCCCGTTCAAACGGAGCCGAGCCGTTGAGCGTAACGTCGTGCAGGGTCAATGTCAGGTTGGGGAAGCGCGCAAAAAATGAGAGTGTCGCGTCTGAAAATACCAGTTTCCCTTTCAGGTGACTGGCTGTCCACTCGTTCAGCTTTTCCGTAATAAAGCCGGGAAACAAGTAAGGCAAACCGCCAATCGTCAGGCCGACTAGCAGAATAATAGCGCCTATGCCAAGGCTCAATCGTTTAAGCCCTGTTGCAACAGATTTTAACGTACGTTTCATGTCGGTGGGTGGTGGCGCACGAGAGGAACCGTGCTTACCAAACAAACGCTTGCTGCCAGCCAACCACAAAGTTAGTACAGCACACTGATAACTATTATACCGAATGGTTAATAGTGTAGCGCCATAAACTGACAATTCGGTGACTGCTAGTCTACTAACTGATCAGGCAAGAATCCTGCCATGGATGGTTGTGTGCTTAAATTACTGGCCCATCGAATTATCTAGCCCTTTTTAGCGCTATTTTGTACCAAAAATGACTTCCAACATTCTGTGAAAACACTAGTCGCTCTTATTCTGCTGTTGCCCGCGCTCGCTGTCGCCCAGTCGACTCCACCCGCCAACCCCTACCCATATACCCCCGTACAAGACACGGCTTATGTGCGCGAGAATTACCTGAAATCTGAATTTATGGTGTCCATGCGCGACGGCACCAAGCTCTTTACGCAGGTCTATGCGCCCAAAGACCAATCGGTGAAGCATCCGATAATGATGCAACGAACGCCTTACAGCTGCCAACCCTATGGCGTTGCCCTGTTTCGTCGACGTTTAGGGCCTAATCCATTTATGTTGCGCGAGAATTACATTGTTGTTTATCAAGATGTTCGTGGACGATGGGCGTCCGAAGGCAAGTTTGTTGAAATGACGCCCCATGTTGATAACAAGAAAGGAAATGCCGATCACGACGAAGCTTCCGATACCTACGATACCATCGATTGGCTACTGAAAAATATTCCCAACCATAACGGCAATGTGGGCCAATGGGGCATCAGTTACCCCGGTTTCTTCACCTCAGCAGGATCAGTGTCGGGCCACCCTGCTCTGAAAGCGTCGTCGCCCCAGGCACCGATGGCCGACCTCTGGCGCGATGATGCGTTTCATAACGGGGCCTTTCAAATTGCCGCGAACTTTGGTTTTTACACCGGTTTTCAGGAGCAAACAGCACCAACGAAAGAACGCCCTAAACGTTTATTTTCTATTGACGATCCCGATGGCTATCATTTTTACCTGAACATGGGGCCAACGGCCAATTCGGAAAGTCAATACTACAAAGGTCGGAACGTGTACTACCACGAAAATTTCGAACATCCTGACTATGATGAGCACTGGAAAAAGCGCAATATTCTGCCGCACCTGAAGGGTATCAAACACGCTGTCATGGTTGTTGGTGGCTGGTACGATGAGCAGGATTTGTACGGCACCTTCAACACCTACAAGGCCATTGAAAAGCAGAATCCAGGTATTCAGAGCATTTTTGTGGTAGGTCCTTGGGTACACGGTGGATGGGCGGGTCCATCAGGTCAAACACTGGCCGATGTCGATTTTGGCTCCAAGACATCGCCTTATTATCAGGAGAATATCGAAGCTAAATTTTTCAAGCACTATCTCTTCAACGAAACCACCCCGTTGACCTTACCCGAAGCCACCCTCTTCGAAACGGGCACCAATCGCTGGCGGAGTTTCGATACGTATCCCCCGAAGGGAACCGTGGAGAAACAGCTGCATTTAGGGGGTAGCGGAAAACTCAGTTTTTCGCCCGTAACCACGGGTGCGGCATTCTCTGAATTTCCTTCCGACCCAGCGCATCCGGTTCCGTTTTCCAGCAAAATCAACGATGGTTTTTCGGCGGAGTACATGGTCGACGATCAGCGATTTGCCTCCGCTCGTCCAGATGTATTGACGTTTCAAACCGACGCTCTTACGGAAGATGTAACGCTGGCTGGGCCTATTCTGGCTCAACTCACGGTATCGACCACCGGTACCGATGCCGACTGGATGGTGAAAGTGATTGATGTCTATCCGCCAGATGCACCAGAAAATCCTCAGCATAAAGACGTTGTGTATGGTAATTACCAGCAACTGATTCGGAGCGAGATTATTCGGGGGCGTTACCGGAACAACGTCAGCAAACCCGAAGCCTTCAAACCCAATCAGCCAACGCAGGTGGCCGTCGAGTTACAGGATGTTCTGCATACCTTCAAAAAAGGACACCGACTCATGGTGCAGGTCCAAAGTTCGTGCTTCCCCCTCGCCGACCGGAATCCACAAACATTCGTACCCGTTTTCTCAGCCAAAGAATCTGATTATCAGAAAGCCACGCACCGAGTGTATCATGGCAAATCAGGCGCAAGCTTCCTGAAAGTTGGCGTTTTAACGAATCCATAATGCTACAGTAAGAGCTTCTCAGGACGGATAGAGCTTTACCGCTTACAACGTTTGGGGAAGCTCTAATAACCTAGCTAAAGTGGCTAATGGAATAATGAATTACAGGAGTTTTTTTGTCATCCCGACGCAGGAGGGATCTTAAAGCATCCTTGTTTGAGAGTCAAGAAGCCTTAAGATCCCTCCTGCGTCGGGATGACAAAAAACAAGTAGCCATACCCCACGTGCGCAGGAAACTATTACTACCGATCTTATTAATTGTCAGTTTATCTACCTATGCCCAGCCAACGGCGCCCATTCCGGTTAAGGTAGTGGTCGTGACAATGTTCGAAATTGGGGCCGATACCGGCGATCGACCCGGCGAATTTCAGTACTGGGTCGAACGACTTCCACTTTCGCAAACCATCCCGTTTCCGCAGGGTTATCGTAACCTTCGGTATAATCCAGACAAACAGATTCTGGGCATTTGTACCGGTATGGGAACGGCTCGGTCTGCGGCCTCTATTATGGCGCTGGGTATGGACCCTCGCTTTGATCTATCTCATGCCTACTGGATGGTGGCGGGCATTGCCGGAATTGATCCCGAAGATGGTAGCGCAGGCTCAGCCGTCTGGGCCGAATGGTTAGTAGATGGTGACCTTGCCCATGAGATCGATCCGCGCGAAACTCCCAAAGAATGGCCAACGGGCTACCTGCCGTTACGCCGGACTAAACCCTATGAAGAACCCGCTCAGGATAACGATTTCACTGTTTCGATCCACCTGAATCCTGAATTGGCTAAGTGGGCATTTGGGCTAACGAAAGACACGAAGCTAACGGATAATGAAACCCTTCAGAAAATGCGATCCCGCTATAAGGGTTTCCCCGAAGCCCAAAAACCACCACGTGTTATGATGGGCGACCATATTGCTGCCATGACTTTCTGGCACGGTAAATACCTGAATGACTGGGCCAACAAATGGGTCAGTTACTGGACAGGAGGCAAAGGAAATTTTGTAACGTCGGCTATGGAGGATACCGGAACCGGGCAGTCTCTACAGTGGCTGACAAATGCGGGAAAAGCGGATATCAATCGGTATATGGTTTTGCGAACGGCAAGTAATTACACCATGCAACCCGCTGGCGTAACAGCCGCCGAAAATCTAACCAATGGCGGCAAAGAAGTTGGGGAACGTTACACGGCTTACGTGCCAGCACTGGAAGCCGCTTACCAAACGGGCGTTGTGGTCATCGATAAACTGATTGGGAACTGGGCTGTTTATAAAGACAAGACGCCGGGTAACTAACGGCAGCATCTGGCGCGGGTATTTACCCGTGCCTTTTATATTGCCAGTATTTACTGGTGTTCAATATAGGGGCCAGCGAATACTGGCCATATGAACAAGCACGAGCAAATGCTCGCGCCAGAATTAGCTCAACTCATGCGTATTTTACTTTTGCTTTCATTATTCGTTCTTTTCCAACATCTTACCCTGGCTCAATCTGTACAAAAGCCCAAATTGACCGTTACACCCCTGAATGATCAGGTGTATGTGCATACCACCTATGGTCTATATCGTGGCACGCCTGTAGGCTCTAATGGACTGATCGTAAAGACGAAAGATGGAGTTGTGTTGATTGATACGGGTTGGGATACCGACACCAATACCGATAATACCCGAGATATAGTACAATGGGTTGCCGATAATCTGCACCAACCGATCCGACTTTGCATTGTTACGCATGCGCACGAAGATCGTGTAGGTGGGATTCATGAACTCCGTAAAGCGGGCATCCGGGTCGTAAGCACGCCCTTAACCGCGCAGAAATCGGTGAAACTCGGCTATGAATCGCCCGATGGTATTTTACCGAACGATACTACATTCACGATTGGGCAAGAGCCGATCCGGTGCTACTTTGCGGGCGAAGGACACACCAGCGATAACATTGTGGTCTGGCTACCTAATCAGAAAATTTTGCATGGCGGATGCCTGGTAAAAAGCGTAGCCGCCTTCGGAATGGGGAATCTTGCTGATGCGAACCTAAATGCCTGGGCAGGTACCATTCAGAATGTGATGAAGCAATTTGGCGATGCTCGAATTGTGGTTCCCGGTCATGAGGAATGGGGTGATAAAAAATCACTGGAACACACCTTAACGCTCCTCAAAAAGCACGCAGCCGCTAAAAAATGAGTGGTTTGTAAGTATAGTTTTCTGTCATTCCGACGTCAGGAGGAATCTCAAGTTTCCGTATTAGTCAAGCTTGAGATTCCTCCTGACGTCGGAATGACAGAAAAACAAGCATTTTCAATCAACACAGCACAGCTTTTTTCCAAAACATTATCTTTGAACCCGCTTTTTATTAATAAAATAGAGCGGCCGATTTCCGCAGATATCAAGGAAGTTATTACTGAATGTGGCTAAGCTCTCGTAGCCAACCAGACTGGCAATCTCCGAAACATTATCGTTTCCCTGTTCCATCAACTCCAGCGCTTTCATCATTCTAGCCAGTTTACAATAGCTGGAAAAAGACACGCCAAGTTGTTGCCTGCACAAGCGACTCAACGTTCGAACCGAAAATCCGAACTGGTGAGCCAGCGTCTCGATACTAATTTTTTCAGCTAAGTGATTTTTCAGGTAGTCCAGCAATTGAGCGAGTTTTTCATGACTGGTCGAAGGAAGGCAGACATGTATGGATTTTGTCATTTCCTCTGGCAACAGGTCCTGAATAGCCTGTAGAAACGTAACTTCCCGAAAATCTGCCGGTTCCACTTCATTCCATCTTTCGGTGTACCGAACCATTTCCTTCAGCAAAGGGGAAACGGGGAAGACCGTAAGTTCAGACTTAAGCCCATTCGTTGATGAATCGGCCGGAAAACAGATCGCCCGCATGTGCAGCGATGGACTGTCTGACCAAATTTCATGCAGTGTATTGGGAGGAATCCAGGCCCCATACCAACTGGGCAACAACACTTTTTTACCCGCTACGTGCAGATGAACGAACCCATTTTCGGCGTAGACAAACTCCCCCCACGGATGCTGGTGCCAATCGGTGTAAAAGCGTCCTAACTCCTGATGATAGACAAACGTGGGTTTCTCGGCTGCAACCGACGCACAGCTTACTGGTTTTCGGGCGGTGGCCGATGCGAACAAATCATTGTCTTTTTCAAACATACGGGCCAAGTTAGAAAAATCTACTTTTGCCAGCACATTATTTGTGGGCTTTGCATGACCCCGATGGGGGCACACAACTTTTAGTTTAAATCGGCTTAACAAATTGGCGAGTCTACATTTACATAAAACAATTACTTATGAATCCTCCAACGGTAAAATCATTCCCGGCAGCTTACAAATTAATTGAAAAAGCAACGCAGGAAGCGGGCTTTTCCATGGCCTCCGATCCGCTCACCTGTGCTTTACTTAGTACGCTGGCAGCTAGTAAACCCGGAGGAAATTTTCTGGAATTAGGAACTGGCACAGGGCTGGCAACCGCCTGGATACTAGCCGGAATGGACAACGCTTCAACCTTGATTTCACTGGACAACGATCCCGCTTGTCTGGCCATTGCCCAACAGTATTTGATCGCCGATAGTAGACTAAACCTTATAGAAGCCGACGGCGGTGAATGGCTTCAAACAGCCGTGGGTCAGAAATTCGACTATATTTTCGCGGACACCTGGCCGGGGAAATACTTCTTCCTGGACGAAACGTTGGCGTTATTAAAACCGGGTGGTTTTTACCTGATTGACGACATGCTACCCCAACCCAACTGGCCAGCCGGGCATGATCAAAAAGCTGCGGATTTGCTGGCACACCTGCAAACCCGCCCCGATCTACGCATCAGTCAGTTAGACTGGGCCACTGGTGTTGTAGTAGCCGTCAAGCAATAAACCAACCTATTTGTAGTCCATTGCTTATGCAAACAACTCACCCAAATCTCACCCTTGTTCATCGATTTTTCCAGGCCTATGCCGAGCAGGATCTGTTAACAATCCATCAACTTCTTTCGCCAACCATTCGCTGGGTTATTCCCGGAAAGCATCCGTTGAGTGGCGTTAAATCGGGTCCCGATGAAGTACTCGCCTACTTGAATCAATTGGGCAAGGCCGCTTTTCAGGCTCAACCAATTGTAGCGGGCGTTACTGATGACTACGTAATTGATTGTCATCATAATTGGAGTAATCTTCCCGAAGGTGGCCAGTTTACGGGCATGTCCTGTCTGCTCTGGAAATTTGCGGATGGCCAAATTAGCGAAGTCTACAACTTCCCCCAGGATCAACATCAGGTTGATTCATTTTTCCAGAATCTCTACGGGTAGAACGCTTGCTTCTCCCAAAAGGAGGGCGTATACTGCTACCAAATTCAATAGCCTTGCTGATCAGTAACCATTGCCGATCAATCAGGCTATTCTAAATGACTACGCCCAATGCCCAAACTTATCTTAATGGATCACGACGGCGCAATTGATGATTTATTGTCGCAATTGCTCGTACTCACCATGCCCGATACCGAACTGATCGGGGTGACGGTAACCCCCGCCGATTGTTATATCGAACCCGCCCTCGAATCGACATACAAGCTGCTCCAGTTGATGGGAAAGGAACAGGTCGCCCTGGGCCGGGGGGATTATTATGGCATCAATGCCTTTCCGAATGAGTGGCGCGCCCGGCCGGAGATCATCAATGCGTTGCCCATGTTGATCAACCTGCCCAAATCGCCCGATCCATATCTGTACCCAAGCGCCCCCGACCTGATCATCGATAAGTTATCCTCAGCCACGCAAAAGGTAACGATTCTGATGACGGGGCCGTGCTCTAATCTGGTGATGGCACTGGAGAAAGCGCCTGAACTAAAAGCGAAAATCGATGAGATTGTCTGGATGGCGGGAGCATTCAGAACGAACGGAAATGTGCAGACCTTCCAGCACGACGGTAGTGCTGAATGGAATGTGTTCTGGGACCCCATCAGTTCGCAAAAACTGGTTTCCTATGAACTTCCACTGACCTTGATTCCGCTGGACGTCACGAACCATGTACCTGTTACGAAGAAGTTTCTGTCTACGCTGGCCACGCAAATTGACTACAAGCTTTCCAATTTAACAGGGCAACTTTGGGCGCTTACACTCGATACAATTCCGAGTTACCACTATACCTATTTCATGTGGGATCTCTTGGCTACGAGTTATTTGGCTATGTCTGAACAATTCACGACCGAAATCGTAAAAGCGAACGTAAGCACTCGCCCACCCAACGCCGGCCAAACCTATCTGGACTCGAACGGCTACGAGTTAAAAATCGCGACCGACGTGAATGTTGGTTATTTCTATGAGTATATCTTAAAGCAGTACAAGCAGTAGCTCAAGCGTCAATTTCAGATCTTTCTCAGAAAAACGTGTCACAACCTACACTAGGCTGTGACACGTTTTTTAGCTACCCTCCTGCTCTTATACTCAGTAGTAAATCCTTTCATTCTGAAAGCTACTTGATAACCCAGCCTAAATGATAAGTAACATAAATACGGGATTAGAAATGGCCCATAGAGCCTATCTAATCCCGTATTTACGTTAAGTAACTATTCAAATCAGAAAAACACAAAAGGCTTAGTATCAAGATTTTCAGGGTAATATCTGAGTTGTTATTGAATAATATTACCAACAAAACAAGAAAATGTCATAAATAGCCGTATCCCTTTTGTTACTGGATAACTATATGACTTAAATTAGTGCCTGATTATCTTCCCTCTTCCATGCTAATTTTAGCTAAACGCTTCGTTTATCTTATAATTTGGTTAGCTCCCTGCATTGTATTGGCTCAGCAGGAACAGCCGGCTATCGAATCCAGCGCTCCCGATTCCATTAAGATAAAACAGCTTTGGAACCTAAGTGACTCTTTGCTGAACACTAGCCAGTTTGCGCCCGTCAAGAAACTATTGGAACAGGCATTGGCCATTGCACAGGCTAGTGAAGATACCCATCGAATAGCTATTGGTTACCGGAAACTTGCTGGTTTTTACCAATCAACTGGCGACTTTGCTACGGCCATATCCTTCTATTTAAAGGCACAGGTGGCTTTTAAAGCCAGTAGTGATCAACGGAATTATATCCGAATGTTTAATAATATCGGCTTCTGTTACAATCGACTTGACAAGACTAAAGAAGCTCGTCAGCATGTAGAGCGGGGTATGGCCTTGGCGCAGCAATCTGGCTACGACCAGCTACTGCCTGAGTTTTATAGTGAGCTAATCAATATAGACAGCAACAGTAAGCAGTACGCATCAGCGATTGCGTATACTAATAGGGTGTTGGCATATTATAAGCAGAAAAAAGACTGGAATACCTACTATGGTACCCTGTTTAACGCCGGATTGCTCTATAAAAATATGGGTCAGTACGTTCGGTCAGAGCAGTCGTTTCGGCAGTCGATGGCCTATGCAATCAAAACGAACGACGAATTCTTGCAGGGTTATATCAACACAAGCATTCCTTACGCACTGATTCCGCAGAATAAATTAGACGAAGCGGAAGAAGCTTGCCACAAGGCCCTTATCTGGGCTGAAAAAAAGGGACTGGAGAAACATTCCATCTTAGCCGATGTAAACGAACATTTGAGTCGAATTTATGAGAAACGAGGAGACTTCCGTCAGGCATTACTCTTTTATAAACGCCATATAGCCAGTCGTGATAGCGTATTTAACGCCACAAAAAACCGACAGGTAGCCGAATTGGAAGCTCGTTATCAAACGCGGGAAAAAGAAGAAAACATCCGGGAGTTAGCAGCTACCAATGCTCACCAAACCCGCCAGATTTGGGCGGGTGTAGGCGGCTTAATTGTACTGACCATTCTGCTCGGAACACTGTACTGGCTGTATGCGCGCGTACAACAAAGTCGTAAGAAAATTACCCAGCAATCAGATCAGTTAACCCTGATGATGAGAGAGTTGCATCATCGCGTAAAAAATAATCTGGCCATTGTATCCAGTCTGCTTAAGTTACAATCGAATCGTCTGGACGATGAAAAAGCTATACAGGCGGTTCGCGTAGGGCAACAACGGGTTGAAGCCATGTCGCTTATTCACCAACGGCTTTATCAAACAGACGAAGTAACGACCGTGAACATGCGTGCTTATCTGGCCGATTTGTCGGAGAGCCTAATGCGGGCTTACGATTATTCGGCTGACGAATTTGACCTACAACTCAATATCGAGCTCGAGGAATTGGATGTCGATATGGCTATGCCCCTGGGATTAATCGTTAACGAACTGATTACCAATTCGTTTAAATACGCCTATAACAAGGCCGATAGGAAACGTCCCTTGCTCCGAATCGACTTACGGCAACAAACCGATCAAGCACAATCTGGCATTACGTTAGAAGTTCAGGATAACGGGCCTGGTATCGACATATCAGACTGGCAACAAAAGGGTAATAAATCTTCGTTCGGGAAACGATTAATAGCCTCACTTAGCGAGCAACTGGACGGGCATTTTGAACTACTCAAACAGAATGGGACTTTATTCCGACTCCATATGCCCAACATCCGGACTCAAGCATAAGCCTAAGCACCGTCAATTCCCGAATTTTATTAACTGCAATGTATGAATCCCGATGAACGAGTAAAAATTCTGATTGTCGAAGATGAGCCTATTCTGGCAATGGAATTGAGCGATAGTCTGGAAGATGAAGGATATGATGTGGTTGGCACAGCCAATAATGGGCGCAAAGCGCTGGATATCTTCAAACGACAACCCGTCGATCTGTTGTTGTGCGATATTACGATTAAAGGCGATTGGGACGGTATTGAAACAGTGCAACATATTACGAACGAGCGGCCTGTACCGATTATTTACCTAACTGCCCTGACGGATCGCGAAACGCTGGAACGAGCGAAACAGACTTACCCGGCGGCTTACGTCAACAAGCCTTATCAGTTGCACAGTCTTCGAACAGCCATTGAGTTAGCGATTCATAACTTTATTGCCCGGACTAATCCAGCTCCAGCTAATCAACCCGAAACTACCCTATCGGATCGGGACATACTTGGCCGGGAAACAATCCTGCAAATCAATGATCACTTATTCATAAAACAGAACTATCAGTTCGTAAAAGTGAATTTAAGCGACCTTCTATATCTGGAAGCCGATAATATTTATACTACGCTGTTTACCTCAAGCCGCAAGTATGTACTCCGCCTTACATTGAGTGGTATTCTGGAACGCATCAATTTACCAGAGCTGGTTCGCATTCATCGCTCCTTTGCTGTTAATATCAACAAAGTAGATTCATTTAACGAGGCCGAAATAAGTATTGGCTCCTATTTAATACCGATCAGTCGAAGCTACAAAGACGATTTCTTGCGGCACTTTTTGCATAGATAAACGAGGTGCTTATCAAGCAAGATTATCAATTACAAAAAAACGGGGTGTATAAAAAATTAAATTATTTTTTATACACCCCGTTTTTTATCTAGTTATTTTCTTTTTATGATTCCTCCTATTATCGGAATGATAAAAAAATGGTCTTCTAAACAAGCATTTCTTTATTGTATTTATTCCTGTAATCAACAGGCGCTAAACCAGTAATTTTTTTAAATATAGTCCTGAATGCTTTTGTATCTGAATAGCCAACATCGTACATAATTTCATTGACTGTTTTCCGACCTGTTTCGAGGCTTTTTTTAGCGGCTTCCATTTTTACGCGCTGCATATATTCCGCAACGGTATTGGATGTAGCTTTTTTGAAACGTCGTTCCAGATTTCGCCTTCCTAACGCAAATTTTGATGCTAAATCGTCGACCGATATTTTATCCTGAAAATTCCTTTCTATAAATTCCTGTGCTTTTTTAATAGGTTCATCTTCATGATCTTTTTGACCCTGAAAAATCGTAAACGAGGACTGATTTTCCCGCTCTATTTCTATCGCAAACACTTTGGCTGCCAGAATCGCAATATCACGGCCAGCATATTTCTCAATTAGATACAGAATAAGATTCAAATACGAAAATGCTCCTCCACTCGAATAAATGCCATGCTCGTCGGTGATAATTTTTTCGGTTACCAGATCAACATCCGGGAACAGTTGTTTGAATTGATTCGCAGCGAGCCAATGTGTCGCACATTTTCGACCTTTCAATAAGCCAGTTGAGGCTAATAAAAAAGCACCTAAACAGAGGCTGGCAACTTCAGCTCCGTTTTCATATTGTTTAATAATCCAGGGAATAAAATCCCGGTTATTTTCTATCGAAGTTTTCAGGTCGCCATCAAGAGCCGGAATGATAATTAAATCTGCTTTTTCTACGTCATCGATTAATAAATCAGCATGAACAGTAAATAAGCCTCCGCTTATCGGTGTTTCTTTCGAAAGGCCAACTAGCTGCACCTTAAATAAAGGATCTTCGCCCCTTGCTTTGAAAAAATTATTTACTTCTGAAAATAATTGGCGGGTGCCTTCCAGACTGCCTAAAATAGCACCTTTTGGGATTAGGATCGATATCTGCTTCATAGTTCAAAAATAGCGAAAATCACTGTCGGAATCAACCCTTACTTTGCCGTATTTACCCCCTATTGGTGTTACTAAATCGCGCTACATTTGTCTATAGCAAAACCAGAAATAGAACAACTAATACGTACCATGAGAAAGGTAATTTTATTCATGCATATGTCGCTCGATGGCTTCGTATGCGGCCCCAATGGCGAGCAGGACTGGAAGACCATGAACGATGATGACATGGGCAAATACCTCGCAGCAGACTTCCAGTCGACGGTCGATACGATCCTGACTGGGCGCGTTTTGTACCAGGGTTTCGCCAGTTTCTGGCCTTCCGTTCCGTCCAGTCCGGGTATCCCGGCAGAACTAGTCGATTTCGGAAATTGGATGAATAATACCCGTAAGATTGTTTTCTCCAAGACCTTACAAACCGTCGACTGGACCAACTCAGTCTTAGCCGAGCGGGACATTGTCGACGAAATCAATTATTTAAAACAGCAGCCGGGTGGCGACATGGTGGTCTTCGGCGGGGCAACCTTCGTTGCAGCTCTGGCTGAACAAAATCTGATTGACGAATACCGAATCAAATTGGAACCAATCCTTCTCGGCGACGGCAAGGCTTTATTCAAGGATGTTCATGACCGGACCAAACTAACGCTTACCAAAGCCAAAGCGTTTAACTCAGGTGTGGTTGGACTTTATTATCAGGTTACTACATAGAGCGCAGATTTTTAAGATTGTTACGATTAACAGTGATTTTTTGAGATAAGAACGTAAAGATGAGAAAGCTGATTTTTTTCATGCACACATCCCTGGATGGTTTTGTGGCAGGCACTAACGGAGAAATGGATTGGATTAATCTGGACGACTCCCTGTTCGACTTCGTTGGCTCCATGACCGAACAAGCCGACGCAGCCCTCTATGGCCGAGTAACTTATGAAATGATGCAGGCCTATTGGCCGACCGCAGCTGAGCAACCCGATGCCTCTAAACACGACATTGAGCATGGCAACTGGTACAACAACGTCGCAAAAATTGTCTTATCCAAAACGATCAGTGGCGCTGGCTTAACGAACACAACCGTCATTGGAGATCAGCTTTCGGAGCATATCAATCGGTTAAAACAGCAGGAAGGCCAAAACATATTGATTTTCGGAAGTCCTGGCGCTTCGCAATCGTTATTAAATCTGGGGCTTATCGATGAGTTCTGGTTATTCGTCAATCCAATAATTTTAGGTCAAGGACTACCCCTATTTGATCATGTTACAGGAACGACCAAACTAAAACTTATAGAAACAAAATCGTTTGATTGTAACGTAATCGCCATTCATTATGGGAAGCCGTAGTAATATTATTATCAACAATTGAGTACCCATAAACTTAAGACTTTCGTAGGGAGCCATGCCATCGTAGCGGCAGACCGTGGTTCAATTGACTTACCTGAATAACCGTGGCATAGCTCCCTGCGAAAGTCCTACTATTCTTAAAATTCGCCCAGAAACCACCCGTCACCTACTAAGCGAAAATTCTTCGGCCGTTTGTATGAAAAGTCTTGGCGCTATCCGGCCTTTTTTAGAACTTGATAGCATACCATTCATTACCCTTGTAGTAAAGAATTACGAACGAATCTATCCGGCTATTTTCGCTTAAATATCATGCAACACCAACGCTCCAACAATTACAAAAGGCATAACAATCAGCCAGTCCAACCCCCAAAGAAGTACTATAGCCAGAAACGAGCACCAAACTCTCCTCCTATTAAAACTAATAGTGGCCAGGCTGGAGCATTTGCTCCTGTTAGTTTTAAGCCTAAAGTTGGCATCAGCAATCGGCCAGGATTTGGCTACGATAGTAAGGCCTTAAGTGATAATAAAGGTGCACCTATTCTGACATTTTCATTACCACCTAACCACTTCGCGTTGGACAGGGAGGCCACCGAAATCCAAACACAACAGGAGTTAAAAAGCGTACAGAAAGACCGTATTATAAAGAATGTCAATGAGCATCTAGCTGGCGTCCACGGCTTGTATATTCCAGGCGGTCAGGATAACCTAGATCGAGAAAAAAACGGTCATATTGAGAAAGAGAGCCGTGAAAACTATGAACAGGCTTTAATCAAAAGGGCTCGAAATTTAGGTATGCCCATTTTGGCAATATGCGGTGGGTCCAGAAGTCTGGCGCGTGGATTTGGAGGAATGGAGCAAACGTTAACCGATAATCAAATTGAGATTCATAATCATAAAGGTACCAGTGCCATAGCTCACCCATTGCATTTTAGTAATGTCCCTACCGATAGGGGCTCTTTTTCATCGAATCAGTTTTTTGGCCTTTTAGGTGGGGCAGCCCAGCATAAAGACAGAGTCAAAACAATCGTGAACAAAATCAATGCGATGAATTCCACCCACCAAAAAGTGGTCGCCTTGGATAAGAACAGAGAAATGATTATTCGGGACGATGTCGGATCAGATACGCTGAGAGTGAAAGGCAAGAATGTGCCTCAAAAACGAATGCTAATTAATGGCAAGCCAGAAGTGGAGTTTACAGTCTGGGATGGAACCGGTGAAACTAAGACCCCAGAGGGTTTTGAAACACGATATGGAGCTCCCGTTATGGGAATTACCTCACACCCAGAGGCTATATCAGGAACCGGGGGAGCGAGAAAGGCATTTGACGAGCATCAGGACGCTATCATGTGGTCAGATAATATCTTCAAAGGCTTTGCGCAATCAATGCAAACTTACGCAGCCAAGCAGCAAGTACTTTCCGATTTAAAGTCTGGTAAGCCAATTAAATTAAAGCATGTTACTCCAGTAGTAAAATCGCCCGCAGCCGTAGTACAGATCGAAGCCCAAAATCGATTACCGGGCAGACTGCAATGGAAATACAATACGGAATTGGTAGCCCTTAAGCCTATATCTACCTCTACGAATCTAGTAGTTCCTAAAACAGTAAACAGACCCAAATTGACCGATATACAACTAGGAGAAATGCACAAGAAAGAACCCAACTACAATCCATGGCATAAAATCAAATGGATAGAACAATATAAAAAAGATCATCCGGAAAATGACTATGTGTAGTTATGCTCGGTCTGGCAGCTACGCAATCGTGATTAATTGAACAAGGCTCCTTTGTAAGCTTATACTTACAAAGGAGCCTTGTTCAATTAAATGAATGTATTAAAAGCAGTGCCAAAAATTACTGGACAACAGCGTAATCACGCAGCCTTCGGAAACAGGCGGATGTAAAACGTATAAACGTAACAACCCGCGCAGAAACCAAAAACAGATTCGAGTGTGGCGAAAATCACCAACACCATTGTCGGGATAAGTGTAGAAATAGCTGCTAGTTGAAGCCCCAAAATGAGCAATCCAAAAGCCAATCCAACACGAGCCGCAAACCGCTTGGGGGCTTGATCGGTAGCTTTATAAGGCAACCGAAGCGTCTTGACTAACCCTTCGGCCAGGTTCGCGAAAAGACTATATTTGCCCAAATCAAAACTCCGCAAGCCAAAGTCTACGACCAGTAACAAGGGCCATACCAACCAACCACTGGCTAGATACACTAGTCCGGTAATCAACACCAGACCGGCTACCAGCCGGACCTTCGTTTCATTAATCTGCACCCCATCAACAGGGCACTCAAGATTCGTATTCATTTCGTAAGGCAGTTGACTGTTCCTGAAACACTAGCCTAATGCTTCCAACACCTCGGCTTGTTGTGTAAAGCCTTCAAAATTCTCGTCCAGAAAATGGTAGTGGATCTGGCGGGAACGATCGACAACATACACAGCCGGAACAAACACATCTTCCGAAATACCCGACACCCGATCCCAGATTGGATCTGTTTCCGAATAAACTCCAAACTGGCGAGCTACCGATTTATCAGCGTCGTAGGCTAGTAGCATCGACGATAGATCAGTATGTTTGGCCAGATATTTAGGATTTTCGTTGGTAAAGACGACCATCTGGCCCCCTTTCTCCCGAACTTCAGCGGCCATGTTTGTCAGTGCGGTTAAGAACGGGCGGGCGTAACCTCCCCAGCAAGGGCAATAGAAACTAATCACAATTGGCCCACGGGTTAGTAATTCGGGCAGGCTCACCGTCTGATGCGATACGCCAGCTGTAATAAGAGACGCCTGCCAATAATCGGCGGTGTCGACTAACGAGAAGAAAGGAACTGATTCACCCGTTAACAAGGGACGAACTCGCTCAATAGGCTGCCGGTCTTTAACAACTACACCCCGTATCTCCCCCAATTCATTAACCATTTCCAGTGTCATAGTCTGTATTGCTTAATTTAAAACCTCTTAATCTATATATTAACTAGATTTTTCTCGAAAATAAAGAAGCCAGTTCCAAACTGACTTAGGCGATCTCGATCAGTTATTGAGATCGGCAGCAAAGTTGATAAGTATTTTTTAATTCTGCAAACAAAATCAACAAAATGATTATCAATTAGTTATGAAATAGTCTATCGACTTCAGGGAGTTAACCTATTATCTCTACTAATTAAGAGGGTAAATTTAAATAATCAGGCTTAACCATTCATATGGGCACGCCTTCTACGGTTAAAAAGAACCCTTGTCCATCTATTTCAGAAAGTTTAGAGGCTGCCTAAAAATCAGATTTTTCAATTACTTACCTTACCCCCAACCCCCTGAAGGGGGCTTAGTTCATCGTGGGAATAAGCCCCTTCAGGGGGTTGGGGGTAAAACTATAGACTGCTTTTATGAAATTTAGACAGTTTCTTCAATAACCTTGTTGACTAAAGTCATTAACCATTCAGTAACGTAAGGCTAAAAATGTCTTTTAAACACGTAATCGCTTCGCACAACGCTCTTCAATGGTTAGTAGCTTGCGATAAGATGTTTTAACTAAAGCTTAGAATGAAAAAGGGGAACATGAGTTTAGTAAAAAACAAGAAAGTTATCTGGCTCTGTGCGCTGGCTCCGATGCTTTTTTTAGTGGGCTACCAGAAGGAGAAAGACCCGATCGATCGCCGGATTAAGCGCATGGCTCCCGAAAAAGCGGCTCAGTTAGCGAAAGCTATTGAAGCCACCGTAACGCCCGAATTAGCAGAGGGACTTACGCTACGTTTGTGGGGAGTCGATTCGTTGGTAGCCGATCCCATTGCTATTGATATTGATGATAATGGCAAGCTGTATTATACCCGAACCAATCGGCAGAAAAACTCGGAATTTGATATCCGAAGCCACCAGGATTGGGAGATCGAGTCGAATCATTTGCAGAGTATTGAGGATAAGCGGGCATTCCTGCACCGGGTTTTATCTCCCGAGAACAGCAAGAAAAATGAATGGCTCAAAGACCTGAACGGCGATGGCTCGCATGATTGGCGGGACATGACGGTCGAGAAGGAAAACGTCTTCCGCATCGAAGATACCAACGGCGATGGTGTTGCTGATTTATCGCAATTAGTGGTCGATGATTTTCATGATGAAGTAACCGATGTCGCTGGCGGTGTGATGACCAATGGCGATGATCTGTACGTAGCCGTTGCCCCCGATCTGTGGCGCATGCAGGACAAAGATGGCGACGGCATTGCCGAAACAAAAACGTCTATTTCGCATGGATACGGCATCCACGTGGGCTTTGGCGGTCACGGCATGTCGGGAATTGAAATGGGACCCGATGGCAAAATCTATTGGCAGATTGGCGACATCGGCTTCAACGGGAAAGGGCCCGACGGCAAAAAATGGGAGCATCCAAACAGTGGTGTTGTGGTGCGCTCCAACCCTGATGGAAGCGACTTCGAAGTGTTTGCCTACGGCGTTCGGAATACGCACGAGTTCGTGTTTGATGAATACGGCAACCTGATCAGCGAAGACAACGACGGCGACCATCCGGGCGAGAAAGAGCGTCTGGTGTACATCGTCAACGGCTCGGATACGGGCTGGCGCAGCAACTGGCAGTACGGCAAATACCGCGACCCGAACAACAACACCTACAAAGTTTGGATGGACGAGCAGATGTACAAACCGCGTTTCGAAGGGCAGGCCGCGTATATCACACCCACGATTGCCAACTTCGTGAGTGGTCCGGCAGGCATGCGATACAATCCGGGTACAGCTCTGAGCCCGGCTTACAAAAACATGTTTTTCCTGGCCGAATTTGTTGGAAACCCGGCTCGTTCGGGTATTCATGCGTTTAAGCTAAAGCCTAAAGGAGCCACCTTTGAACTCGGCGAACAGAAAAAAGTCCTGGGTAATGTGCTCGCCACTGGAATTGATTTCGGACCAGATGGCGCCTTGTACGTGGCCGACTGGATCAATGGCTGGGACACCAAAGACTATGGTCGTATCTGGAAACTGGACGACAAAGCAGGCGCTAATTCGGCAGATCGTCAACGGACGAAAGCCTTACTGGCCGAAAAATTTGCGGCTCGGTCGGAAGCTGATTTAGGCGAGTTGCTCAAGAATCCAGACATGCGTGTTCGGCAAAAAGCGCAGTTCGAGCTGGTTAAACGGGGCGCTAAAGGCGCAACGATTTTTACTGCCTCAACGAAGCAAACCGATAACCAACTGGCGCGGGTGCACGGCATCTGGGGCATTAGCCAACTAACGCGTCAGGATAAACAATATGGTCAGTTGCTGATGCCCTTGCTTCAGGATAGCGACCCCGAAATTCGGGCGCAGGCAGCCAAATGGCTGGGCGATGTTCGTTACAAGGAAGCGGGCGCAGCATTGATACCTCTCTTGAAAGATTCCTACAGTCGTGCCCGATTCTTCGCGGCCGAAGCACTGGGGCGCATTGAATATGAGCCTGCTGTTCAGCCTATGATTCAATTCTTGGAGGCTAACAACGACGAAGATACCTACATCCGACATGCGGGTAGTCTGGCCCTGGCTCGTATTGGCAAATCAGCTCCCGTTGTGGCTTTAGCCAATCATTCGTCAAAAGCAGTTCGGGTTGCCGCTGTTGTGGCGCTCCGCCGTATGAGTGATCCGGGTATCGCGGCTTTCCTCGCCGATAAGGACGAGTTTGTGGTTACCGAAGCTGCTCGCGGCATCAACGATGACCTGTCGATTCCCGATGCTTTACCCGCTTTAGGAAAAGTATTGCCCAGCACACGGTTTACCAACGAAGCGTTAATTCGACGGGCCATCAACGCCAATTTGCGCGTAGGCACTCCCGAAGCTATGCAGGCACTGATCGACTATGCGCAGAAAGAAGGGAATCCGGTAGCCATGCGGGGCGAAGCACTGGAAGCCCTGAGCACCTGGGCTAAACCGTCGGTGCTGGACCGGGTCGATGGTCGTTACCGGGGAGTGATCGAACGTGATCCTGCGGTACTGAAAACAAAGACTGCTGATCTGTACATCAAGCTGTTGACGCATTCAGATTTAGCACTTCGGTTGAGTGCTATCAAAGCCATTACAAAACTCAACCTAACCGAAGCTTCTGAACCATTGTTCAGCCGGTTGACGGGCGACAAAGAAGCGGCCGTGCGCATTGCGGCCTTGCGGGCATTGGCTTCCATGAACGATAAAGAAGTCAGCAAAGCCATTGAAACGGCGCTTGCCGACAACGAAAAAAGCGTTCGGGTAGCTGGGTTGGATTTGCTGGCCAAATCGAACATGCCAAAAGATCGGATGGTGAGCTTGCTGTCAGATGTAATCAACACGCGTACGACCGAGGAAAAACAAGCGGCTCTGCTCACCCTCGGCAAACTTCCGATTGCTAATTCGCAGAAGACATTCGATCAGTTACTGACCAAACTATCGGCCGGTACGATGCCTGTCGAACTACAACTAGAACTGGAGGAAGCCATCGAAAGCAGCCATTCGCCCCAATTGGCGGCTAAATACAAAGCGATCACGTCAAAACTGTCGCCCGATGCGTTGGCGGCTTCGTACAAGGGAAGTTTACTAGGTGGAGAGCCTGATCTGGGTCGTCGGATTTTCTTCCGTCACCAAACAGCGCAGTGTATCCGCTGCCACTCCTACGATGACCTTGGTGGAAACGCTGGCCCTCGTCTAAATGGCGTCGCCAGCCGACTTACGCGTGAGCAACTGCTGGAAGCCCTGATTAATCCAAGTGCCCGTTTAGCGCCAGGCTTCGGTACGGTCAATTTGAAACTGAAAAATGGCAAAACGGTCAGCGGTATTTTGCAGGGCGAAACAAGTTCCGAAATCAAGGTAAAAGTGGGCGATCAGCCAGACACAACCGTACGAAAAGATCAGGTCGCCAAGCGAACAACCGCCCCATCGAGCATGCCCGAAATGAAGTACCTGTTAACCAAACGGGAAATTCGGGATGTAATTAGTTTTCTATCGACGTTGAAAGATGATAAATAATTATTTGTAGCGCGGTGGTGCGGCATTCCGACATCTAGTCCGCATAGCAATAGACTAAACTGTATATGTTGCTATGCGGACTTCTAGTCCGCGTTACTTCACTTCCCACTCATGCTTGCCTGCGCCAACGCCAGTAATCTTCCAGAAGTTACCTTCGGCAACGGCTTTTACGACAGCTCCGTTTTGCCACACCTGGCTTTTGGCCTTTTTACGAGGCAAATAAATTACCCCGGTACTATTGGCCGGTAAAGTAGCATGCAATTGAAACCGTTCAGGTGTGTTGTTGAATGCCACCAGGATTGGCCCGCGTAGAGTAGCCAGTTGCAACGATGCCTGCCGTAAGGTATCGGGTTGGGGTTTGATCTGAACCGTTTCAAAAGCGGGAGTCAAGGCTTCTACGCCCATTAATTTCCGCACGATAATGTTGGCCGGAGCCGCTCCCCAGGCATGATTCCAGTCCTGGTTGGGTTTGTATTTTGTATCCCAGGCTTCGGTCATGGCCGATAATAGCAGCCTGTTTGAGAACATCGGTTTAAACTGGCGGGTGGTTTTCAAGGCTTTGACCAGTCGTTG
Organism: Spirosoma foliorum; assembly: GCF_014117325.1. Taxonomy (NCBI): domain Bacteria; kingdom Pseudomonadati; phylum Bacteroidota; class Cytophagia; order Cytophagales; family Cytophagaceae; genus Spirosoma; species Spirosoma foliorum. The sequence continues at coordinate 5,110,078 of NZ_CP059732.1, forward strand.
CTGATCTGTTTTGTTCAGGTTTTCCCATAGCCAGGGTGCCCGCACAAACGCCTAGGCGATATACGACGCATCCACCAGTTGCTGGCCGCCAATGTTGAAATACATATAGTCTTTGGCCGTCGAGTCGAGCGCGTTGGATAGCCTATATATGCCGAAGTGCAATTTCTCTGGAATTCAAAAATGACTCTCTCCAGGGCAGGATACTGGCGTTATTCAAGCCTTACCAATGAGAGGCCGTATACGTGATTGGCGTACCAAAGCAGTGTGTCGACTGATCGTGTATTGGTCAAAATAGCTGTGTATATACGGCAGGTATCTTCACAAACCGAGGACGCGGTGAAAGTTGTCGGAGACAGGAAAGTAGCTTTAACGAAGATCAGATAGTAACAAATCAATCTAACAATATTATTTCAGATGAGTTAATAGGTAGTCAGGTTTGAAACTTTTCAGTTTATAAAGTATAGCCTAGTAATGATAATTGCAGCAGGAAGCGGCTCGCTGAGTAGGTAAAAAGCCGGTTTCTTGCCGAACTTAATCGGTAAACGCTATGAAAACGAACATGAAAGTATTGGCATTAGCGGGCTTATTAGCTACCGCGTTCTGTACAATCGATTCAGATACTGCCACTGCACAAACACCCCGTAGGGTTATTGTTATTCCCAATACCCCACCTATGCATCAAGCACCCATAGAGCAGGTATGGGTTCCAGGGCACTACGTTCAACGAGGACGGGATCGTATCTGGATAGACGGCCATTATCAGACAGCGGCCCCTCAGTATGCCACCTATTCAAAACCAGCCCGGTATAAAACCTGGAATCCCGGTTATTGGCGGGCAACTCCACGTGGACGAGTCTGGGTCGAAGGTTACTGGAGTTATTAGATACCAATGAAAATCGGTCCTGAGTTAGCATTCAGGACCGATTTTCATTGTTGGGGATAGCCTCTGGCCTACGACATGATGTTATCCGATCTCATTGATTTTCCCTAACAAAGCGAGCAAAATCCCGTAGGGATCAAACAGCGCAATGTCGGTAGACGAAGTAATTTCAAGATCCATTTGGCGTACCATAGGTACGCGATCTATAATCAGTTGCGTACCTACGGCACGCTGGAGAAATACTACTCCATCTTAACTTAGCTACCGACGCTACGCTGTTGAGCCCTTAACAGGGCAGAAATTGGCTCAAACCATCCCAAGCCGGGGTGAAGTATGATTACAAAACCGGTCGGAGACCGGATAACGCTCGAACGTAGTCAATACTACGCCCAACTATAAAAGCCTTTTTATTGCAGCTACTTCCCCACAGAAACAGGCTTAATGCCTTCTAACGTGGGCTGTACTTTCTTAATACTATCATCGGCATTGAACTCAAGTTTGTCGATGCAGACTTCGCGGTGATAACCTGCCGACTCACCCATGTTAATGCCATCGGGGTAATTGAACCGATGGTAGACGATAAACCACTCATCGCGACCTGGTATCTGAACAACCGAGTTGTGACCGGCTCCAAAGATGCCTTTGCTCTTATCTTTCTCCAGCACCACATTGTTTGCCGGTACGGTAATCTTCCCCAATGGAGAATCGGAGGTGCCGTAGCGGACGCGGTAATTCTCACTGCGGGTATCATCTTCCGACCAGAAGAAGTAATAGGTCCCGTTCCGGTAGATAACGTAAGTTCCCTCTCGAAACGTCGCGTCTGGTTTCATGAGCTGCTGCGTACCTGGTTTCAGCGAAATCATATCGTCGTTCAACTCGGCTCCAGCCATGTAATCGTTACCCCAATAGAGATAGCTCTTGCCTGATTTTGGATCGGTAAACACATCCGGATCAATCTCCTGACCACGCGTGATTCCTTCGGGCTTTCGGTCAATCAGTGGTTTGCCAGAATCGGTGAAGGGGCCCGTTGGGTTATCGGCCGTGGCTACACCAATCTTCTGAGCCGCGGTAAAGTAGTAGAAGTACTTGTACTGCCCGTCGATCTTTTTCTCGATGATACAAGGTGCCCAGGCATTCCGATTGGCCCAGGAAACCTGCTTAGGTAAGTCCAGAATCGTGCCTTCATCGTTCCAGTCCACGAGATTGTCGGACGAGAAGGTTTTGAAAAAATTCCCCGACCATTTGTCGAAACCATCGCTGGTGGGGTAGAGATAGAATTTACCTGTTTTCTGGGCAAAGAGGATTTCGGGATCGGCGAAGAAACTACCCAGAACGGGGTTATTCGTCAGTGCCCACTGCTGGGTCAGCGCTTTTTCTTCGGCCTGTGTAATAGGGATAATTGTCCCATGACGCGGTTTAAAGTTCATCGAAATCTGTCCGTCGATCTTTTTGAAGTGCGTTAAATCGGTACTCTCCGTAAACTCATAGCGCCCTTTGGTATAAACGTCATACATCAGGACGTACTTGTCGGAATTAATCAATTTGAAAACGCTGGAGCCTTCAACGGGATCGGTGGTTTGCTGCAAATAGGTATCGTATTGCGTAAACGGGCCCGTCAGACTGGTAGACGTGGCCTTTTTGATGCCGTTTCCTGAGCCTTCGGTCTTGTAGAACAGATGATACTGACCATCTTTCTGAACGATATCGGCATCAATACAGGAGCCACCAGCGGGGTTTGTAAACAACAATTTCGGTGCGGTTTCCAGCCCCGTAAAATCAGCGTTGGCATAGGCGTAATAGATTTTATCGGCCTCGTTCCCGAAACGCATCGACCAGTAGATCATGTACTTCTTTTGCGTCGGATCATAGATCGTTTGCGGTGCCCACACCCGGTTAACGCCATTGAATTCAGCAAACGTTGCGGGCACATCGACCTTGCTGGATTTCCAATGAACCAAATCCGTTGAGCGGAGCAGCACCATCGCTACGTTAGGTCCCCAACCGTTTTTGGCCACATGCATATCCGTAACCACCATGTAGAGCGTTTTCCCATCCTGCCCCCGTAGAATATGCGGATCACGAACACCGCCAGTCGAACTGATCTCGGCTGATGGCATAATGGGTTCGTTGTAATTCAGAGCTTTATAATTATAGCCATCCTTACTAATCGCAAACCGGATAGCTTCTTCGTCGCCTGAATTACCGGTGAAATAAGCGAATAGGTAAGCGGAATAGGGTTCTTTTCGGGGTTGGTTCTGCGCTTTTAGAGAGGTAGTAAGCGATATAATTAGAACAAGCAGGTAAAGAGCGTTTTTCATTAAGAGGCTGGTTTACACATGTAACGCGGCCATCCTGTCCGCACGTTGAGGGCTAAAATCAACGACTATGCGGACAGGATCTCCGCGTTACTTACTCCGGGTCTGCAATTGCTTCAGGATAGCAGCTAATTGCTTCGGTTTGTGCATATAGGGAGATAAATCGAACAGGGACACTTTACGAAATTCGACGGGGTGGCTTTCGCTTTGTAGGGAGATGTAGCCCTTATCGAGCAATTGTCCGTCCTTCTTAACAGCGGAGTCGTAATGAATGACGTTGCCCCCTCCTATTTGTGGTTTGGCGTAAGTCAGCACCGTATCGCCTTCAACGATGTGCTTTAGCAGAGAATCGCCCAGAACCAACGCTTCGGCATGAACCCACTGATCGCCGGGATAGGTTTTTGAGTTTGAATCAATACAATGAGGAGTAAAGAGTTTGCCATCCAGCACAACGTTGGTACCGGGTGTGCAAAGGTTGGCCGTGTGCCGTTCATGTTGACCGTCTCCGCCCAGCAGTTGCATCTCCATCGAAATCGGAAAATCCTGTTTCAGGCCCATCGTTTCGGGCGCTTGTCCATGTAGCATGGCTCCACTGTTACGAATCGCCCAGCCTGGACCACCCTTTACCTGATCGCCCACGAATCGATATTCCACAACAAGCAGATAAGCCGAGAATGGCTTCTTGTAAAAAATATGGCCGTATTGCTCATCGAAGGCAGTGTACTGGTCGTAGCGGACAACCATTTTACCATCCTCAACCCGAAACGTGTTTCCGTAATTATCGTTGAGCGGGTGGCCCGTAATCTTCACCGACCAATCCTTGAGGTCTTTGCCGTTGAAGAGTTGAATCCAGTTGTCGGATTTTGTTTTGGACTGACCCAGTTTGGACTGACCCGGTCTGGACTGACCTAGGCATAAGCTAGTCAACAATAGAAAACTGATGAGTAATGAGGGTTGGCGCATGAGGGGCATGAGGTAAACTAAAAATCCTATAGCTATTTCTTAACCTTATTCTCGAATAGAAACACACCGTTTTTATTGGCAATCACGATATCGGGCTTCTTGTCGCCGTTCATATCGTGTGTTACGATGTTGAGCCCTGCACCCGAATCGTTGTCGATCACGTGTTCTTTGTAATAAGGCGCTTTGCCGGGTGTGAACTCAAACCAGAGCAAAATACCCGGATCACTGTCACCGGGGTCTCGACCGTGGTGGGCCAGAAACCGTTTCCCGGTAATGTAATCTTTCCGACCATCGCCGTTCAGGTCGGTCATGATGGAAGAGTGAGTCTGGGCCGTTGTGTTGCTCATCAGATGGGTTTTGAAATTGATTTTACCCTGTTCATCCATCACCTGTTCGTGCCACCAGATGCCCAACGCGTGCGCCGATGCGCTTACCACATCATTTTTCCCGTCGCCATTCACATCCAATATCTGCATATGCGAACAGGGTTCCCCGATATCGGCCGGATGAAATACCCAGTTCGCGGACTTTTTATCAGCAGTTCCTTCAAACCATCCCTCCCGAACCACTACATCGTTGAAACCATCCTTATTGATATCGCCAAAGCCGATACCGTGTGAGAACGTCTCTGTACCCGGAACGTTTTCCTGGCTTAAGGCAAATCGCTGCCACTCTGTATCTCCAGGTTTTACCGGCGGTTTCAGCCAGATAATCTGTTTCTTGGCCTTATCGCCACAAAGAATATCCAGCCGCCCATCACCATCGATATCAATAAAACCCGGCGACTCATTGGCAATACCCACCGAATCAGCCAGGATGTGCTTTTTCCAGGCACCATCAGTTTTGGTTTTAGGATTCTCAAACCAGAAAGCGGGTTTGCCGGGAAAGTCAATAATCACTACATCGTCCCAGCCATCCAGATTTACGTCCATTCCCAGATTCAGAAACGATTCGCTGTATTCCTTCCGTGGGTCAAACACACGCGATGGGGCCATCTCGTGGCGTGTCCAGTTGGGAGCTTCGAACCAGTAATAACCAGCCACGATATCCATCTTGCCATCCTTATTCAGATCGGCAACAGCGACACCTTCCGAAATAAAGTCCCGCGTGATCGTCGTCTTTTTAAAGTCACCATCTGGTACAACGGGTTTCGTCGATTTAGCCACGTTCGCAGCGGCATTCGTTGCCTGTTGCTGACGTACATTGAACAGTGATTTTTCCTGTCCATAAGCAGTTGCTATCCAACAGAGAGCCAACAGACCGCTAAGAATATGTCGGCTAATTATATTGGTTGTTGTATTCATGATTATCGCATCTGTTTACGATTCTGATGTTGTCTTTTAAAACGGCTGCAAGTGCACATATTTTTGTCATCCCGACGCAGGAGGGATCTCATGTTTCCTGACGCATGAGATCCCTCCTGCGTCGGGATGACAAAAATGAACTGTTTAGCAAATCTCAAAATATTACTCCTACTATTCCTCCAGCGTCTTGGCGATCAACGACTGAAGTTCGTGCGTTTCGTGCGAATGTTCCAGCTTACCGACGCGGTCATTCAACTCTTTGAGCAATTTCTTCGAATCCTCGGTACCCAGAGCACCTATTCGCTGAACTGTATAAGGTAACAATTTGGGTAATTTCGCCTTTTCGGCCATTTGGAGGGCGCGTTTCGCATCGACGGCCGACAGTGGTTCGGCGGCATACCACACAAGCAGGGGCAGGTTATGATCCTCTTTATCTTCCGATTTCTGAACAAGCGCATCCAGCACATCCCACCGCTGATTGGGGTCCAGACGAAGCATGGCCGAACTCAGATAAAGCCGAACAAGGGCTGAATTATCCGTTTTGGCCAACTCTGCAAAGCGTTTCAGGGTTTCGGGCGAAACGCTTTTACCCTCCGCCAATAACTGAATCGCCCAACTTCGGACGTAGTCACTTTCGTTCGACAGTAAGTCCGTCAGTTCTTTTTCGGTCAATCCTTTCGTGACATGAAGCGCCCAAAGTGCCCGAAGTTTACGGGTTGCATCGGGATTTTTTGCCAGAATTTCTTTCAGCGCTTTATGCACTTTTTTATTCGGGCCACGCTCCTGCAAGAGTAGTCGGGCCTGCCGAACATACCATTCGTTCGGATGCAGTTGGTAATTCACCAACCCCATATCCGATGCCTTCGCCAGATCGACCTGTACCCATTTGTCGTTTTCGTGCGTGATCTTGAAAATCCGGCCCATCGTTTTGTTATGTACGTCGGGGTTCGGACTATGGCATTGGTTCTTGTCGTACCAGTCGATGGCAAATACCGAACCGCTTGGGTCGTATTTCATGTTCAGCCATTGCGACCAGGAATCGTTCATGACCAGAAAATCGGGTTGGTGCGTGACCAGATAACCCGACCCCTCGCGAACAGGATGGTCATGATTCAGGCGAGCCCCGTTGATGTTGTTCATGAAAATATCGTTACGATATTCTTTCGGCCACGAATCACCACCCAGATAAATCATCGCTCCCGAATGGGCATGTCCACCACCCGCCGAAGCCGACCGGAAATTACCCGCGTGTGGCCCCCGTTCGCCCAGCCAGTGCACGTGATCGGCGTGGGTTTTGATGTCGTCGTAGGTGTAGGGATTGAAATGTTTACCTGCCTGCCGGAAATAGCGTCCGCCCTGAATCATCTGATACATATGCGGAATTACACAGGCCGTCACGAAGGCATGACCGTAATCATTGAAATCCAGCCCCCAGGGGTTACTGGTTCCTTCGGCAAACAACTCGAATTTCTGTGTCGTAGGATGAAACCGCCAGACACCCGCGTTCAGTTTTGTCCGTTCTGAATCGGGTGCACCCGGCTTACCGACATTCGAGTGGGTAAACACGCCATGCGTACCATATAACCAGCCATCGGGTCCCCATCGGAAGCTATTGAGGACTTCGTGGGTATCCTGCGTACCCCAGCCATCGAGCAATTTTTGGGGTGCACCGGTTGGGGTATCGGTTTTAAAATCAGTGGGAATAAACAACAGATAAGGTGCCGCACCGAGCCACACACCACCCATGCCTACCTCGATGCCACTGACCAGATTCAAGCCTTCGGCAAAGACTTTCTTCTTATCCAGGGTTCCGTCGCCATTGGTGTCTTCAAAAATCAGGATGCGGTCTCTCCCCTGCCCTTCCGGTGCCGGAACAGGGTACGTATGTCCCTCAACCACCCAAAGTCGGCCACGCCAGTCGATGGTGAAACAGATGGGTTTCACAATATCTGGTTCAGCAGCCGCCAGCGAAATTTTAAAGCCGTTGGGGAGGGTCATCACTTTGGCTGCTTCGGTACCCGAAAGACCAGCGTGAAGAACTGGGTCGAGTGGTGGCAGAATGATAATATCTTTCTGTTGTAGCTCGTTCGGGAAGGTCGGGCGGGTGGGGTAAAACAGGAATTCATCGAAGTTGATGTGCGCCCATTTGTCGTTGGCAATGTATGGAATTTGCGAAATCCCCGTCTCGTTGTCGATAATCCGAATGAAGATTTCCTGATTTAGATACGGTTTCAGATCAACGACAACGGGTTGAAGCGTAGCTCTCCCCTGCCCGGTGCTATGAAAAATGACTTTATTTGTACTTGCCTGCACGATTTCTACCCGCGTGTCCTGCAAGGCACCGCCCGAAACCCGAAAGGCGGCAAACGGCTGCGTGACTGTGAACGGAACAGACGTTAATGTCCCGGTCAGTTTATAATTGGTGGTACCGCCACTGCTCAGGAAGTACTTTCCGGCAAAGCCGATGGTCATGTCTTTTTCGTGAACGGGCGAAGGATCCTGATCAACAAGCGGGTTGGCAAACGCATCACCAGTGGCCGTCCAGTCTTTCAGCGTCCCTGTCTCGAAGTTAAGGTTCAGCGGCTGGCCATTTTTCGAGGGAATCTGACCAGCAATGGCGACATCGTTAACGTTGCCTTCCACTACCTCGAAGTTGCCCACCATACCGGCAGCCCGGTGGCCGGGAACCGTACAATAATAGGTGTCGCTTTTATCGGCGGTGAATGTAATGCTGGTGCTGGCACCCTTATCATTGATCGATTTACTTTTCAGGCCGAGTTTCTCAAGCGCGATATCATGCGTCATTTGCTCGGCATCGGTAATAGTAATTCGAACCCGATCGCCTTTGTTAGCTTTTAGGGTTGGGTTACGAGCCCCATCTTTCGAAAAGTACCCCAGCATAGATGCCTCCAGCGCATACTCACGGTCGACCTTCTCGGCATCCTGGGCTGTTGCAGCAGCTAGTTTAGCTTTGGGTGCCTGGGCCTGGCTATAGGGGTTGGGTAACGCAAGACCAACGAAGAGGCAAGATATGAGCAAACGGAATTTGTTCATAGAGATAAGTAATGGATAATGGATAATGGTTAATGAATAATGTAAAATGGATAATGAATAATGGTAATGAATAACGGACACAAGCAATTACAACCCACTGATTATCAAAGGCATTTCATTGCACATTATTCATTCTGCATTATCCATTTAGCCCCTAAAGCTCAGAAATAGTCAAGTCTCTGAATTCAACCTGGGCGATACCTCCGCTATGAATCTGGACGGCAATCACGCCCTTTGCGGGGATTTTGCTGTCCTTTTCAATATAGTCGCAGGTTTTAACGCCGTTGATATACAACTCATGGTGGTTACCCTTGCAGCGAATGATGTAGCTGTTCCAGCCATCTTCTTTCAGGATTCGCTTGAGGATGCTCAAATCACCACCCACCAGTTTTTCGCGTCGGTGTTCGTCGTACAGGTCGCCCCAGTAGCCATTACCAATGTCGGCCTGATAGCCAACTATTTTTCCGCCTTCCAGAATCGAACGATACTGAATACCGCTATTGATCATACCCGTTTTCGGATCGCCAGATAAGCGAAACAGGCATCTAAATTCAAAATCACCGTACTCTTTCAATGTATGCAGATAGGTATTCTCGGGTATTTTTTTTACCCCATCACCACTTCGAATGACACTATCTTTCACAAACCACAGCGATGCGTGCGCCGGATCGACGGTCTTCCAGCCCGTCAGCGTTTTTCCGTCAAACAGCGATTGCGCTTTTACAGTTGACTGGGCCAAAAGCGGCTGTCCATGACCACTATAAATAGCTAATATGAACGGTAGGATCAAAAATCGCCAGTGTAGATCTGGTCTTTGCCGATGATGAGTCCAGGTTGATTTCATCCGTTTAGTGGTTTCGCAGGTTTACATACTATAAAGTGTCTGTAAACCTTCTTATTACTCATCCAGGCTTTTGATAAAACGTCATCCGAACTTTTGTGGTGCCAGTAAGTTCGTCTATACAATGCTTCCAACCTTATAGGCATTACTTAGTTAGCCTCTTCCAAAAGAAGGCTGTTCATTCAAGCTATAGCGCCACAATTCCGCTATTATTTAATCCAGGTTAAGCGAAAAATAATCCTGACAATATACTAATAATGAGCAATTTAAAGGCGAGTTTAGAGTAACAATTGAACGGTCAACAGGATTTGCCATATACGTTTCAATTTATTTGTTACCATATTTTCATATTACTATCAATGAAAGCATATTACCTAACCCAAACTTCATTCAGATCAACAGTTTGTGCAACGCTAAGTATCTTACTTTCTTTACTCGCAACCCAATTATCGGCCCAAATCATTACCACCATAGCTGGGTCTACTCTGAAAGGCGATGGAGGACCAGCCATTAGTGCGGCCCTGAGTACGCCAACGGGTGTAGCCGTTGATGGAAATGGCAATCTCTTCATTGCCGATCAGGATAATCACCGCATTCGTAAAGTAACGCCCGATGGGACCATCTCTACGGTGGCAGGCACCGGAGCTTATGGCTATAGTGGCGATAATGGCCCCGCGATCAATGCTACGCTGGGTAGTCCATCTGGCATCGCGGTTGATGCGACAGGGAATCTGTTCATTGCCGATCAGAATACCCATAGCATCCGAAAAGTGGCTACCGATGGAACAATAACTACCGTAGCGGGCAATGGTATAGCTGGTTTTAGTGGCGATACGGGTCCAGCAACCAATGCCAATTTACACACGCCATACGCAGTAGCGGTCGATGCAACCGGCAATCTCTTTATCGCGGATCAGGCCAATCATCGGATTCGGAAGGTCGCTACCGATGGTAAAATCACGACTGTAGCGGGTACTGGTACACAAGGTTATAACAGCGATAACATTCAGGCAATCGCAGCTAATCTAAATACACCTTCTGGCATAACGGTTGATGCCACTGGCAATCTCTTTATTGCTGATGCACTTAATCACCGCATTCGCAAAGTAACGACCGATGGGACGATCACTACGGTAGCCGGCACAGGTATTCAATCTTTTGGTGGCGATACGGGTCCAGCAACCAATGCACAGCTAGCAAATCCTACGGGTGTGGCGGTCGATGCGAGTGGTCAATTGTTCATCGCTGATTTAGCCAATCACCGCATTCGCAAAGTAGCGACCGATGGCACTATTTCCACCGTAGCAGGCACTAATATACAAGGCTTTAGTGGCGATAATGGCCCCGCTACCAATGCTTACCTGAATAACCCTTCTGGTATTACTGTAGATGCGACAGGCCAACTTTTCATCGCCGATAAGACTAATTACCGAATTCGGAAGGTGGCTACTGATGGGACTATTTCTACTGTGGCAGGCAATGGCACGCCTGATTTCAGTGGCGATAATGGCCCCGCTATCAATGCGGCCCTGGGCAGTCCTTCCGGTGTGGCAATCGATGGGAGTGGCAATCTCTTCATTGCCGATAAGACCAATTATCGCATCCGAAAAGTGGCTACGAATGGTATAATTACCACCATAGCAGGCAATGGCTTATTCGGTTTTAGCGGAGACACTGGCCCGGCCATCAATGCACAGTTGGCTGGGCCCACAGGCGTGGCGGTGGATGGCAGTGGTAATCTGTTCATTGCCGATCCAGATAATAGTCGGATTCGGAAGGTCACTATCGATAGTAAAATTACAACTGTGGCGGGCAATGGCACCGCCGGTTTTAGTGGTGATAATAACCCCGCAATCAATGCGGCACTCAACAATCCGACAAGTGTAGCGGTCGATGGCAGCGGGAATCTGTACATCGCCGATCGCACGAATCATCGCATCCGAAAAGTAACCCCCGGCGGGACCATTTCTACAGTAGCGGGTACGGGCACCGCTGGTTTTAGTGGCAATAATAGTCCAGCTGTTAATGCAGTACTCAATAATCCTACAGGGGTGGCGGTCGATGGGACTGGTAATCTGTATATTGCTGATCGGGATAATCATCGCATCCGAAAAGTAACCCCCGACGGTACCATCTCTACCGTGGCAGGCAACGGGACTCAGGGATCAGGTGGTGACAATGGTCCCGCTATCAACGCTAACCTAAATACACCTTCCGGAATAGCGGTAGACGGCAACGGGACCCTCTTTATCGACGACACGTTTAATCATCGCATTCGGAAGGTAACTTCGGATGGTACAATCTCTACGGTTGCGGGAAACGGGTCGCCGGGTAAAGATGGGGATAATGGGCCAGCCACTAGTGCCCAACTCAATGCGCCTTTTGGTGTAGCGCTGGATGGCGGAGGTAACCTGTTCATCGCCGATCAGGCAAACAACCTTATTCGCCGGGTCAGTGCGCCAGCTAGTGTGCGTATAAACCCCTCTACATCAATAAGCGCCTGCGTTGGAAGCAGTTTCAGTCTCACAGCTACAGCCATCAATTTCACTCCTACTTCGTATACCTGGACTAGCCAGCCCAGTGGCTTGTCGGCAAGTGGTGCTTCGCCTGTTTTTACCGCCCCTTCTGTCAGTACGGCGACGACCTACACGTTGACTGTTACCGCTACCGATGGAACAACGAATGTAACAGCTAGTGTAAACGTAAGCGTCAATCCATTGCCCGTTCCTACGCTAACGGCGAGTAACCCATTGAATGGCACTCTAACCAGTGCCACGCTGACTGCCAGCGGAGGCACTTCTTATTTGTTTAGCGGACCCAGCGTTGTAAGTCAGAATTCGATATCTGGAACAGCGGTTGCCAATGTTTCGGGGACTTATTCAGTAACGGTTACGAGTATCGCTGGCTGCTCCAGTACAACTAGTGTGGCATTGCCCGGTACCGATTTAAGTCCGACTATCGATTTGCCACAGGCTAATTTCCCGATTGGTAGTACAAGCAATTTTTTGGTGAATGTTTTCGAAGTAAGCGGCTTGCCGACGTCCATGAACAATGTGGTCATCACGATCACTGCGCCTACAGGCTATACGCTTTCGTTTGACAATTCGCTGACGGGCATTATCGTATCGGGAGGTAGTGCCACTCCTGTGGAAGTAGATAATACCAAATGGGCCGTTTCGGCTGCGACGCCTGGCGTTCAGTTGACCTTAACCATTAATAGTGGTCAATTTATACCGGCTAAAGGCAAAGCTACTCTGGGTTTCAGCCTTACCCGAACAACGGCCAATTCAGGAAGTACCTCCAGTATCACGGTGAATGTCAAAAACGATGCCGCCAAAACCTATGACGGCAACACCACCAATAACGTCTACGCCCGAATTATTAATGGGCTTTAGTAGTTACTATTGGGCCAATTTATTCATTAAATAATCAGGCTAGTAAATATCTGGGCCAAGCTGGAGCTTGGCCCAGACAATTCATCTAATCTCTATCTTGGCAGGGTACTACCTACTTCCTTTCTTTGGGTCCAGCACGACATGCCGAATACGCTGACGCTTCCAGGTATACGTTACGTGGATAAGCCCATCGGCTGTTTGAATGACAGCAGGGTACGAATACTCTCCTGGCTCATTTTCGAGTACGGCCAGCGTTTTCCAGGTTTTTCCATCGTTAGAAATGGCGATATCGAGCGGTGTTCTTGGTCCACCAGATTTACCCGGTGTAGGTGCCACGGGGTTATATACTAATACCTGACGACCATCTTTCAGCGTAACCGCATCGGTGCCTGAGTTCGGGTTAGGAAGTGTTGTCTTTTGCAAAGGTGACCAGGTTTTTCCGTCATCCTTCGACCAGGTTTCGAGAATAAATCCACTTTTCTGGCTACGACAAAGGGCCTGTAGCTGGCCATTAGGATAGAACAGAACACTAGGCTGAATAGCTCCGTCGTTAACCCCATCATTAATAGCATCTGTTTTCTGCCAGGTTTTACCCCAATCGCTGGTTCGCTCGAAATGCACTCGCCAGTTGTGATCTTCTGAACTAGTCGGGCAAAGTAACACACCCGATGCCAGCAAAACCGGTTTGTTTTTGATTGGGCCCAAAATTCCCTCTGGCAGTCGTTCGGCTACCGACCAGGTTTTGCCCCCATCTGTCGATCGCTTTAGCATGCCCCACCAGGTCGATGGGCTTGGTCCCACCTTGTAGAATAGAATTAATTCGGCACCAGGTCTCTGAAACAAAACTGGATTCCAGCAAGGTAACCGCTTGCCATCGGGTTGCACGCCTGTGGCTACTTCAACGGGGGGTGTCCAGTTACCATTCGTTTGGCTGCTTACCCAAATTCCAACGTCGGGATGGCGCTCACGTGTACCACCAAACCAGGCCGTCACTAATCCTTTCGGGGTTTCGGCTATCGTTGAGGCATGACATTCTGGAAAAGGAGCCTTTTCATAAATCCACTCCTGGCGAAGGATCGCCGGATTAGTTGACTGCGCTAAACTAGAAGGGGCAGTTAACAGAAATAACACAACAAGGTATAGGTAGGGAGTTTTCATACCCCAACAATACGAAAAGCTGTAAATATTAGCTAGTCGGCCTACAAACCAACCTGCCAATCAAGTTAGCTAATCCTGATTAAAATCATGATTTCAATCAAATATATTTTCAAAAAAGCACTGGCTTCCATCGGCACATTTCTTGTATTATCCTCTAGTAAGATCTTTTCATTCATAAAAGAATAGTAAGCTTTATTGTACTATAAATCACAAAAATATGTACCAATAACACAAAAATGAATCTATAATATTTAATTAAATACCTATCCTTCTCGCTAATTAATCGAAGGAAGAATGAAAAATCCGGTAAAATTTCGGATTCGATTAGCCCCAAAAGCGGACACAAGCCGGGCCAAATACCGTGCCAAACCTAGTGTTCAACAGAATCAGCCACAAGCTGACTTTGCGCTGTTTTCAGCAAAAAACCACCCGCCACACTAAAAATAGACGTCTATGATTAACTGCTACAGACTAGTACATAAAGTCCACCGATTACAACTAATTGTCTGCTTACTGCTCTTTATTCCGACCATTACTTTTGGTCAGCTTCAACTTAACTTCCCCGTCTCACGAATCGTTTTTCAACGAGATAACTCGAATCAGGCAGCGGTTCCTTTTCATGCCGTAGCCGCAGCATCAGTTACGCAGGTTAAGGTACGGTTAGTTGTTCGTCAGGGAGGAACCACCACGGCCTGGTCGACCTTTACACCTTCCAATAATGCTGTTTCAGGGCGTATTCTTTCTGTTCAGGGAGGCTGGTATGATCTGGAAGCCGAATCTTTCAATGGAGCCGTGAGCCTGGGCATTCAACGTATTGATCGAGTGGGCGTCGGCGAAGTTTTAATTGCTTCAGGTCAGTCCAATGCGCAGGGCTTTCCGTACACAACAGGCGCTTCCGACGATCGGGTATCCTGTCTAAATTATTATGATGGTCAGATTACGGAGTCGCGCTTTCCGCTTACGTTTAGTCATTTATCGATTCCCACGAATGTTGGTCCAACCAATTCGTCCTATATCTATGGCCTACTAGGCGACAAGCTTGTTCAGAAATTAGGCGTACCCGTTCTGATTTATGGGGCGGCCATTGGCGGTACCTCGTCTCTCCAATGGCGCCAAACCGCAGAAGGACAGGTTATTCCAGAGAGTACGCAATGGGACGGTGCCGACGATTTACGCCCCTATCGAGCCATAAAGGCAACACTGACTCACTATGTACAACGAACCGGCTTGCGCGCTATCCTGTGGCATCAGGGCGAATCCGACAAAGGGAAGTCGGCATCTGACTACATCACAAATATTCAGAAAGTTATCGAAGCAAGCCGTCAGGATTTAGGCGTTACAACTTTACCCTGGATGATTGCCCGAGCTTCCTGGTTCGAAGGCAGTAACGACCCCAATATTATTGCCGCCCAGAATCAATTGATCTCCCAGGTTCCTTATTGCTATGCTGGCCCAAATACCGATGCCTATGGTAATGCCTATCGGCAGGACGGCACCCATTTCCTGCAGTCATTTTACCCTCAATTAGCCGACCTCTGGAATCAGGCACTCACGACCAGTTTTTTTCAGCAGTCGACGCCTTATGTTCTTCCGCAGGATGCACCCCGACTTACAGTTGGTATGCCTCAGCCTTTTTATCAGTATCAGGGTGGGCATCTCGTTATTCCTTTCTTAGACGAAGCCCCGGACGGCCCAGAATCGGGTGTTGCGTATACGGCCCAGTTAGTTTCTTCGACTGGACAATTCATAACAAACCTGGGCATCAACAATACCCGACCCTTACGCGTAACACTTCCGGATAACTTAGCAGCCGGAACCTATAAGACCAAAATTGTCTCGTCAGTATTTTCGTCGACGCTTAGTGCACCAATTACCGTTTTTGCGCCAACCTATGCCAAGAAAACAGGCACAGGGTTAACGGGAAAATATTACAGTGGTTCTGACACAAATGGTCCTGTTTTATATTCACAACTAGATGGGCCGTTGGATATGACCTGGTATGATAGTGGGCCTACGCCCTATATGCCCATCCGTGATTGGCTTATTAGTTGGACTGGTCAGATCGAAGCCCCAGTTACGGGTACGTATGCCATAAAAAGTAGCTATGATGATGCAACCCGAATCTGGGTCAATGGCCAACTGATTATTGATGAATTGGGTGCTCATGCTTATCCGTTCACAGTAAAAGGCCAGATTACGTTGCAGGCAAATCAGCGGTACGACATCCGGGTTGAGTTATATCAATACTGGTACAATGCCCAGATTCGCTTACAATGGGTAGTGCCCGGCACTACCCAAGCCGTTTATATTCCAAAAGATCGTCTTTTCCCAGCCTCAGCACCCGTTGCTACAGCAGGCACATCGCTCAATGTAGTGTTTCCTACACCCCGAACGGTTTTACAAAGAGATAACAACAACACTGCCCTGATCAATATCAGGGGCCTTTGCCCTGCTCAAACTGAACGGGTTGAAATTCGGGTTTCGCCAACGGTATCGGGTTATGGGCAAAACAACGATTCCTATGTCGTACTGGATAGTCAACCGAACAATGGGACTTTTTCGGGATCGGTTACGGCTACTGGCGGCTGGTATAATCTGGATATACAGGCCATTGCGCAAAGCCGCGTAATTAGTCACATACGAGTCACGCCTGTTGGTGTAGGCGAAGTTTTTGTGATTGCCGGTGAAGACAATGCACAGGGGATTACACCCAACCGATCGGTTGTATCGGCTGCTGACGAGCGGGTAATTAGTGTTCCTCATTATAATTATACCGATACGACCCGCTTACCTTTACCTCCCGCATTCAGTAAGATAACGGCAAAGGAAGCAATCGGACCGCACGGCAATACGGCCTGGTGCTGGGGCGAATTAGGCAATTTACTAACCAATCGGCTCAATGTTCCTGTTCTATTTTACAACGTAGCCTGGACGGGCACAACCGTTCGAAACTGGCGGGAAAGTATGGAACAGGGCGCTACAAATACCATAGACAATACTCAAATGCCAGCTGGGATGCCCTACAGCAATCTTAAACGAGTACTGAAAGATTATGTCTCTTTGACAGGCTTGCGAGCAGTACTTTGGCAACAGGGAGAAAGTGAATATTACTCCACTACGCCACAAGCCACCAACTATGCGACGGATTTAAAAGCCGTGATTAACCGAAGCCGGGTGGATGCCGGTTTTGCCCAACTGCCGTGGATTATAGCCCGAGCCTCAGTCGATAATACAACGAGTTCATTGTATCCATCAGGCAGTTACGAACCAGTAACCAACCGTCAGAATGAAGTAATCCAGACAACAGCCCAGGTTATGGCTGGCCCTATTACTGATACGATTCAAGTACCCAGACCCGATGGCACGTATTTTCTGGGAAGTGGCCTTACCCGACTGGCCAGAGCCTGGAACATGGCCCTAACAAGCTCTATCTGGTCGACAACAGCGCTATTGGCGCAAGCTCCAACCGTAAGTGATCTACGGCTAACGGCTGAGTCAAACAGCCGGACAGCCTCAGTTAATCAAGACATACCTTTCACCATCAACGTTATAAATGAGAGTAGTTTGCCAGCTACAAATGTGCAGGTACGCTGCCAATTACCCGATCAGTTGCAGTTCACGAGTAGTGGAACGATGAGTTACCAACAGGGAACTCTGTTAGCATCAATCCCCAGTCTGGACATTGGTCAACAAATTGCACTCGGGTTCATCGCTCGTCCCAAGCAAGCAGGTATCTATCGAATAGCCAGCGAAATCGTTCGGGCAGATCAGTTGGACCAGGACTCACGGCCCAATACCAGTATTATTAATGGTGAGGATGATGTTGCTTGGATAGATTTTCGAACAACCGAGAGTTCATCATCTGTATTTTCAACTACAGTCTCGCAAAATGCACCTATATTACCTCAGGTCGTTAATAATCAACCTTTTGGCGACCCCAACAAAGCCGATCTGAGTTTACAACTGGCCCTGAGCAGTATGGCACCTGCAACGAATTCGCCCGTTTCGGCAAGTTTGATTGTCAGAAATAGTGGTGCATTAACGGCTCAAAGTGTGCAGGTTGGCTGTCTCTTACCTGCTGGATTAGTATTCACCAGCAGCGGTACAATGACGGTGGTTAGTAATACCGTTCGTGGTACGATAGCCAGTATTGCTTCGGGTGGTCAGGCGGTACTTACCTTTACCATGACGCCTACAACGACCGGCAATAAAATAGTACAGACGCAAATCGAAGCATCCTCCTTAGCAGATCCGGACTCAACTCCGAACAACGGCTTTACAAACGGTGAAGACGATACAGCGACGGTAACGCTTCGGATTGGGCAAGTTACGCCTTAACCATAGACCGCAGATTTTCAATACTTAAACTATTTAAACTTCTCTCTACTAAGAAAATATGTAGCCCTTTGTTGTCATTCCGACTTTAGGAAGAATCTCAAGATTGACTAATGAGAAATTTGAGATTCCTCCTAAAGTCGGAATGACAGTAAACGGTTCAAATTCAACAGAAATAAGAACGTTTAAACAAAATCGCTATTGAACCCGGATTAGCTGAACGCCCAGCACCGGACGACCATCGGCCGTAACGCCTTGTACCACAACGCGTACCGTTCGCACTACGTCTGAAAGCGGAAATCGTAGCTGGCTGTGCCCCTTGCTATCAGTCTGCATGAGTGGTTTCCAATACAGAACATCCCGGTAATCGACGGCGCCAGTAATGGAGTCGGTGGCTACTTCTGTATTATAACGTGGAACGTAGAACTCACGCTGTACCGATGGGTAACCAATAAATTGAATGGGCTTCATACTCTCTTTAGGTTTCGCGTTTGCCTGCATAGAGCGTGCGCTTTTTGTATAAAAAGCAATGACTCCGTTGCCCCCCCCTAGCCCCGTATATGCCCGTCGTACTGGCACTTTTCAAGACTTCAATACGCTCAATATCAGTTGAGCTGAAGAAAAACAAAGCCGTTCCATATGGGTCTTCGATGGGCATACCGTCCATCAAATATAAGGGTTGTGAACCCATGTTAAAACTAGTTGTTCCTCGTATCGATACATTATAGGAAAGCGGTACAGCAGCCCCTATTCGTTTAACCGTTACGCCGGTTAATCGTCCCTGAAGCATTTCGTATAAATTCTGGAAAACTGGCGATTTCTCATCGACCACAATAACAGCATCAGCCTCATTGTGCAAACTACGCATTTGAATGTCCTCAGGTCTTTTATCGATTTTTTGCGCCCGAACCGACACTTCTTGCAGCACTTTCGCCGTTTTGTCGCGGTAAAAATCAGTATTGGCTTCTTGCCGGGTTCGAGCGACTTCTAATTGGGCCCGCAACGTCGACCAGTTGGGCGCACCCATCAGTCGACCGGATTCCCATCCTTTGCCGATGGCTTCCTGAACCAGAAAAGCTTCTTTGCTAGAAAGGTTTCTTAACTGACGGTCAGTGATTCGCGTCAGTAGTTGTGTCGTATCGGCAATGGCCAGCCCCGCCAGCCGAAAGCGTCCCTGCCCGTCAGCACCAGCCGATTTTGCGAACGATTGTCCGAGGCCAATCGATGCTACAATAATCTGCGCGCCAGGGATGGGTTGATTCTTCGCATTCACAAGCTGGCCCCGCAGCGATATCCCACCCAGCGAATCGGTTTCGGGCGTGCCACTGACCCGTCGCCAACCCTGCGTTAGCAGCAGGTCGTCCAACGCTCGACGGCTTTCGGCAGAGGGCTTCAGGACGTATTGATTGGGATTTTCGATACGCCCCCGAAGCTCTCCCGTTAGCAACAAATGGGCAGACAAGGTGGCCTCGGCGGTATCAGCAGGCACTTTGCCCGCATCGGTAATTGAGGTCGACAAAGCGGCTAACGCCGGTAATCCGTTATCACTCAGCTTCAGACTCAGGGTTACGGACTCGCGGGGTTGATACTGTTTTTTGTTGACACCCATCAGCACACGTACTGGCGCCGTGAATTCGGGCACAAAAATCAATCGTTCGGCTTGAGGGCGGGCACTGGCATCGTACAGGGTAACTTGCGTCAGGCCCGGCAACCAACTCATCATCGGCAAGCTGACTTTCGCCACCCCATTCTGCAACAGAATTTTTCGCTGATCGACCACACGACCGTGTTGTTGAATCAGCACATACGCAGAGTCGATAGCAGCCCGGTTAGTACTTAGTATGGTCAGCGCTAGCCGACTGGTATCGCTGATCGCATCGGCTGAAAGCAACAACCCTTCCGTTTCGGGTTTGGGCAACGAAACATGTTGTAGTTGGTTATTATACGTTACGTCGGCATAATAGGCCCGCTGCGGCTTTGGTTCCATAGACACGCTGCCCATCCCCTGCGGATTAGTCTTAAAACGAACGACTTCAGTGCCTGATTCATCAATAATACGGCCCTCTATCGGTAAACCCTGGCCATTAGACTGCACAATTTTTATACCCAGACGTGCGGGTAAACCAGCAATCCAGCGACCACCTTCAGGCAAAATCTGAACGTCTAAAGGCTGAGCAGCCGAATCACTCCGTATCGATACCTTATTGCGGATCAGATTATAAATCGCCACCGACCGCTCGAAAGCTGGGCGTCGTTGGGCGTCATCCTCATCGGTATAAGCCCGCAGGCGATAGGTGCCCGTCAAGAGAGTATCCGACAGACGGAAATTGCCTTCGCCCCGTCCGTCAGCGATCCGCACCCACTGATGTTGCACGAGTTTTCCGGTTGAACTAAGCAGGTCGACGTGGATGGCCGTTTCGCCAGTGGCTCGCTGGTGACTAGCCGCATCGAGGAAGTACGTGCTCATCCAGAGCCGATCGCCCGTGGCGTAAAAGGGTTTATCGATGTGCACAAACAAGGTGGGAGCCAGCAACTTGAATCGCTCGTTGAAGGCCGTCCTGATCCGTTCCAGGCGGGCGTCGGGTGGCATGAGTTTTCCCTGCGTAACCAACTGATTAGTTGGCAATGATTCCTTCTCATTACCTTCAGGTTTCCAGTCGGCGGGTAGCATCGTCGATAGGCGGTCATTGCCCATCGATCCTTTCGCTTCCATGCCCTCCGGCATGGTAATAAGCCCATCCACAGTCATTTGCAGCTGCCCGCTCGGCAGTCTCATTTCCGTATAGGCATAACGGGCATCGGGATAGGGCGAGAAACCCGAGGTCGCATTTGTGTAGAATACAATCAGTTTGCTGGGCGAAACCAATTTACGTTCAGAAGCTAATCGGCCAGCTTGAATCAACGTAGCGGTCTTCACGGGAACCAGCCGCTTGTAGTCGTTAACCATAGCGGACAGGGTAATTGACCGCTGTTCGATGGAGATCGCCTTTGTCAGATCTTCCTGATAAACCATGAAGCCAGCCTGCTCGAACGTGTTGTCAATCAGGCTGGCCATCAAGTGCCGGATTGAGCCTTTGTAAGCCATTAGTCGGTTCCGTTGAAACCGGCTGGCTTGCCGCTCATTCTCGGGCTTTAGTTCTTCAAAACGGGCACTACCCGCCGAATACACATTTCCTGACGCCGTGGCATCGAAATGTTGCAACGCATAGATTAGTCGATAACCTAGCGCCTGATTTTCAATGATTAATGGCTCATTTGCCGTGGCATACAGATGATCTTTGTCTTCTTTAAAATTTAGTACTTCGCTGTTGACCAGCAGACACTGTGAGCCAAATGGTTCGCCGAAGAGTTGCTTTTTAAACTGCCGCAGGTGCCGTTCCCATTGTTTGGGATTTCCCCGCACGGTTACAGCATCCAGTGTTTGTTCACTCGGTTTGAGCGCAAAATTAGCCTTCTGGGGTGCCGTATTATCGAATCGGATTTTTTGCGTAGCTGGCTGATAGCCCACAAATGAAGCGGCTATTTCGACCGTACCTAGTGAAATGCCAGCAAGGGTATACGCTCCTTTTTCATCGGTAACCGCCCCTCGCGTTGATCCATTCACATAGACGTTGGCAAAGGGCATAGGCTTGCCCGTATTGGCATCCGTTACATATCCAGTCAGAACAGTTGTTGTTTGTCCATGAGCGAACCGGGGCGCTCCTAGCAGCAGAAGGGCCATTATACAACCAATGAAGAATGAGGTGCGCATAGAGATTAAATTATTCTCTATAAAAAAAGAACCACGCTATGTAATTATACCTATGGTTGTACTATGCAGTCAGTTGTCAATAAAGAGTGAGGATACCATCCAAAAGGTGTGTTTCACAAGCTAATAAGATGCCCGGGAAGCAGCGAATATAGACCGCAGATTTTTAGGATTAAGCGGATTTACGTGGATTCAACTACAATCATACCTAATCTTAATCGCACCGGCGACCCGGTATCCTAATAATCTGCGGTTTATAGCTTTGGGCTAGCTAAAACGCGCTCCACGATTTCTTTATAGTTCCACCCAATAGGAATTTGATCCCACCACAGCAAGAGAAAGACTATAGCTGCTCGCTAACTCAGAAGTTGCCTTAATTTAACATCCTCTTCACTTAGAAAATCGACGGCTTTTTCTCCACTTTTGTTTGGAATAGTTTTATCAGACCCGGCTTCCAGCAACAAGCGTACGCAATTGATTTGATGGTATCGGTTTTCAGGCCCGCCGAATTTGAATCCATGAACCGCCCATAAGAGTGGCGTACCCCAAAAGGTCGTACACCGTTTATGGATATCGGCCCCCTCTTGAAGCAATCGCTGCACCAGTTTATCCCGACCTGTCCAGGCGGCCCAGTGCAAAGCCGTTCCTCCATGACACCCGGCATGATGAATAGTAGCCCCTTTTTCAATATACAGCAGACCCACCATCATTGAGCGTAAGCGTCTCGCCTTTAACAAACTGCCCCTTTTTCAATATACAGCAGACCCACCTTATCGGCATGTAGGCTGGCAGCCGCGAGCAGTGGTGTATCCTGATTTTCAACCAGTTTATAGCCATCTACCCGTGCACCATATTCCAGCAGAAGGCTCGCCATCTCAACTGCTTCCTCATCCGAGTACGTATTGTTGAATACTCCATCGCAAATTCGGTGAAGGGGGTGCGCTTTGGTCGTATTGTGCTCGTCATACGGCATGCCTTTGTTGGCCAGATCAGGATTTTGGTCAAGTGCTTGGCGGATACCATCAAGGTATTTCTCCGCGATCAATTTTTGTAGAGACATTGTATTTGTTGTTCAGGTATACATCCTATTGTCGCTCACCGTAGCAGTAGCAAAGTCCATCGGGAGCGACGACAAAAAAGACGTTCCATTCGGTCGTTCCGTGGGTTTGACGTTGAAACTCCGATAGTCCTTTTTCCAGACCATTGGCCTTTAATTCCGCAAACGCCTTTTCGAGATCATCGACCTCGAAGAAACAGCCATCCTGGGTTGGATCGCCCCCATTTTCAGCAAGTCCCATCTGAAATTCACCTTTAGACAACGTAGCCGACTTATAAGGGGTATCATCTCTGACGACAACCTGAAAGCCCATGATGGTTTCATAAAAAGGGATAGCCGTTTCCAGATTGTGAACGGGTAAATTCATTTTATCTTCCTGATAAGGCCAGGCATTTTTAATAAGTACTGTTGTCGTTTCCATTCGTCTTGCTGTTTCGTTAACAGATCATTTCGTTTACCTCACCTCAAAGCCTATTCGTCTTCTGGTAGCGTTCTTTACTGTATCGATGCAAGTTTATACCCTGTAGGCCGTAATCTTTTTACGGTCTGTGAGCAGCTTTCCTAAAATTATCAATACCCTTACCGAAATCAGTGGCTTTGTTTGACTTCGTACCCAATCACTCTTTTTAGCATGGGCACGCATACGAAAGTCAAATCCGAATAGACAAGTCGTTGTCTTACAGACCTCAACTAGCCCTTATCCTGTAAAACTACCGCTGGTGTATTTTGAAAGTGATTAATATATACCACTACTATATATTGCATAGTTCCTTGTAAAACATTAATCCTAATGAAACAGCTAACAAGAATATCCGGCCTTCTTATTATCAGTGCTCTACTGACCTGTTGTGAGGGAAATGAGCATAAAATTTCGGTCAAAGACTCAGATGACACCTATGAGTTCTTCGCCAAATTCGATAAAAGCAAAACCCAACAGGTTCAGGACTTTATCAATGCCGAAGTAGCGCCTACCAGTTCATTTTCAGGCGACAATGTGGATATTACAACCACCCTGGACGATCACACTAAATTCAAATTGGAGGAATCGCCAGGTCGCGTGCGGATCGAACTGGACAAAGGTGATAATTCTGAAGCATCGTACCGACGAATCAAGAAAATGTGCGAGGGGATTAAAAAAGAGCTTGGTGAGTTGTAGTGCGAAAAAAAGTGGAAAATAGTCGCGCCTTCGAAAACAATTCTTCGTGGCGATAGTTATGTATTCGTAATTCGCTGATAAATGGGGATACTGTGAAAGGTACCTGATTGAAAAAATAGCCATCTATTGAGCGAAACAAAAGCCAGGTGACTTTACGTCGTCTGGCTTTCTTTTTTGGGCATCAATTCGCCGGGTTCTACTCGCTCTTCTAACTCTTCACCGGATTCACCAGTGATGCTTTTATACTTTGCAAACTGATTGTCAGTAACGTAATCATCAACGCACCAATACCAGATGCGGTAAAAATCCACCACGAGAGCTTAGGCCGATACTCATATTTCTGAAGGGCGGATTAGCATTGGATCGCATCTGGCAATTATTAATTAGGGGTGACTACCAGATTCGTAAAATGGGCGTCGGTTCCAGGACCGATCCATAAAGCAATGGCTCCTTCCTGTGCTGGACCATGTTTTAGATCATTGACGATCAGGGATGGCTGTGAAGCGCCATGTACATACAATCTGGCTTTATTTCCCTGAATCTCAATCTTTACTTTTGTCCATTCGCCCACTGCCAGATCCACATACGACTCGTACTTTTCGGGCGTTTCTTTTCGGCTTTTCTCCCAGGGGAAATCAGGATAGGAGATATATTGCACCGAGTGATTACGGCGTACCTGATCTTCCGCCCGACCATTGGTGGGGCGGAGGTAGATGCATTCAAATTTGGAATCATCGTCAGCAACGCGGAAAGCGATACCCACAAACCCTCGTGCCCCCTCGCCGGCAGTAGCGAGTGGCTTACCGGCCAGTTCCAGCTCGATGGTGCCGTTCTGAAAGCGTAGATTTTTGATTTTGGCATAGGTTACCTGCGAAAAGTTGGTATTACCTGGATCGACCAACCGAACACTAGCTTTCCCGAGATAGGTTTCTGTCGATACCTCCACATGAACCGGCGTAAACTCGTCCTGGCTGGTGAGAGGTAGCTTCTTTATCTGGGCTACACTGATATGCCAACACAGAGTAGCTAACAAAACAAAAATTGATTTTCTCATTTTCATTGGTTTGTATTTATTGTTAGTAAACTCTCATTCGCTACGTAAGCTTTTCACGGGATTTATCAAAGCCGCTTTGATCGATTGAAAGCTAGTTGTTAGGAAGGCCACTGCAATGACTAGGAGTCCGGCCGATGCAAACAGCCACCAGCTAAGCGCTATGCGGTACGGATAACCTTGCAGCCATTGGCTTGTTGCTACCCAGGCAAAGGGTATTGATATGGCCAAGGCTATAAAAATCAATTTTATAAAATCGGTTGACAGGGCAGATACAATACTGCTTACGGAAGCGCCCAGCACTTTGCGTATGCCAATTTCTTTTGTTCGTTGTTCGGCAGCTAATACAGATAACCCAAACAAACCAATGCAGGAAATGAATATAGTTAATATGGCACCGAATAAAATAATCTGTTTCCATTTTTCAATATCAGCATATTGTTTCCTGTTTTCATCGTTTTTGAACACATAAGAATAAGCACTCATCGGGTAAAATCGCTGATATATTTTTTGTATCCATTTTAAACTTGCAGCCGCTGTGTTGGGCTTTATCTTGATATAATAAGTTCCATACGAGCCATTCATGTTAAATAATTGCGGTGTTATTTTTTTGGTTAATGAAGCAAAATGATAATCTTTCACCACACCTATTACATGATACTTGTCATTACTACTTCCCAAAAGCTCTATAGTTTCGCCAACTGGATTTTTCCAGTTGGCTGCTTTTACAAAACTTTCATTCACAATAACAGATTGTGCAGCATCAGCGGAAAATGAGGCTAAAAAATTCCTTCCTGCTACTAATGGAATTTTCAATAACGGCAAATAATTTTCATCAACAGTTTCACCAGAAAAGTATATGGGCGAGCCAACGGTATTTTTTGTACCAGTGCCCCATTTCCCGGCATTTTTTATGCTAACGCCGACAATATTTGGATTTCTGAGCAATTCTTTCTTAAAAGCGGCAACATCGGCAGATTTTAGGTCGTTTTTATTTACGATAACAAGATTATTGTCATCATACCCCAAATTGGTTTTGGTTAATAAATTAAACTGTTCATAAATGGTACTTGTAGCAATGATCAAAAACGATGCGAGCGTAAACTGCAATACCACCAATGATTTTTGCAGGTAATTTTTCCCTGCTATCTGAAAACGGCTATACAGAGTTTGTACAGGGTTGTAACCAGATAAAACCAATGCAGGGTAGAAGCCTGCAAGCAAGCCTGTGATGATATACAAAGTACTATAAGCTGTAATTAATTTTGCATCGAACAAATAAGAAATTGACAATGCTTTATTGGCAAGTTCATTAAACAACGGCAATAACAAGTACACCAACGCAATAGCTAATACACAAGCAACCGTGCAGAGAAAAAACGATTCGCCGAGAAACTGGAATATCAACTGTTTTCTATCACTGCCCATCACTTTGCGAATGCCGATTTCTTTCGCACGCTTAATTGACCGTGCAATAGTGAGGTTCACAAAATTGATGCAGGCAATCAGCAACACAAACATTGCAATGCCTGAAAGTAAATAAGAATAAATTGGGTTACTTGCGTTAGTTAATCCATTAGCTACAGGCAGTTCTGTGTTTAAATGCATGTCAAGATAAGGCTGCAAAAAATAGGTACCCATAGGAATATCACTCGGGTTTCCGCCATCATTTTTCAGCATCTCATAAAAAGTTCGCTTCGCATCTGCAACATAAAAACGTTGCATTTGCTTTTCAACTGTTTGCAGGTTTGCTTTATCATCCAATACGACAAATGTATTTAGGAAAGAATTAAACCAGTTATGGGTATCCTTTATATCAGCGTCAGAGACGATAAAAGGCAGCAATGCGTCAAATTGTATGGAAGAATTTTGCGGGCAGCGTTTTGTTACAGCCGTCACTTTGTAAGAGACAAAAGTGGTATCTACTTTTATCATCATTACTTTGCCGACAGCATCAGTTGTATTAAAATATTTCTTTGCAACATCTTCATTCAATACAATTGAATGTGGTTCTAGTAAACAGGTTTTAAGGTTTCCGGCTAATAAAGGAAATGTAAATACAGAAAAGAAATTTGAGTCAACGTATAACACCATACCTTGCTCCTGCACTTCAGCTCCTTTTTTTATATCTACAGCCCCTCCCTGCACACGAACGAAAGATTTTATTCCAGGGATATTTTGCGTAAATCTTGGTCCTTGTAAAAAACCTGTACTGCCATTCTTATGGTTGCGTTCAATACGGTAAATAGTATTTACATGTTCATGAAACCGGTCAAAGCTTACTTCATCTTTTACATACAACATAATTAAAATGGCACAAGCCAGTCCAATGCTTAAGCCTGCTATGTTGATGAACGAATAAACCTTATTTTTCAACAGATTTCTAAGAGCGATTTTTAGATAGTTTTTTAGCATAGCCGTATTTGTTGGATTTGGAAATTCATTGTAGCGTTTCGGTTCTCGTCGTCGCACAAAGGGCGGCAGCACCGATACTACATTCAGCAAATAGCGCAGGCCAGCCTGTGTCCAGCCCACCCGATTATACCAGTACGTATACAGTTCATCCAAGTCGCCTTCAACTTCTTCGAGTGTTTCTTTAGGATGAAGTCGGGTTAAGAGCCAGTGGGCAAAGCGGGGCGGTTTCATGGTAGATGGGTATTGGCAGAGACAGGGCATGCCCTGTCTCTACGCACGGGGATACGGGTTATTCACTACGTAACGATTTCACCGGATTCACCAACGCGGCTTTTATACTCTGATAACTCACCGTCAGCAAGGCAATCCCAATTGCTAGCAGTCCGGCCAACGCGAAAATCCACCAGTCCATTGTAACCTTATAGGCAAACTCCTTTAGCCATTGATTCATGCCCCACCAGGCAATGGGGGAAGCAATCACCAGCGCAATCAGAATGAGTTTGAGAAAGTCTTTGGAAAGTAAGGCCACCACACTGCCAACGGATGCGCCCAGCACTTTCCGAACACCAATCTCCTTGGTGCGTTGCTCGGCGGTGTAGGTGGCCAATCCGAATAACCCTAAGCAGGCAATGAAAATGGTTAGGCTTGAGAAGAGGGTTAATACCTGTTCTATTTTTTGCTCGCTGACATAAACCTTTGCAAATCGATCATCTAGAAACGAATAGCTAAATGGGGCTGCGGGTGCAAATGATTCCCATTGCTGCTTCAACGAAGCCAGAAACTCCGGAAGTTTATCTGTACGGGTTTTGACAAGAATATTGCCGGAGTTTCTACCCAAAAACATGGCTAAAGGTCCGATTTTCTGCCGTAGCGATTCGAAATGGAAGTCGCTGACGACACCAACAACCCGGTATATTATATTTACGCCATTATCATCCGTGTGACCAATTAGCTCTCTGCCAATCGGGTTCTTCTGCCAACCCAAGGCTTGTACAGCCGTTTCATTCAGAATAACCCCAGAGGCATCGGTCGGGAAACTTTTTGAAAAATTACGCCCCTGCACCATCCGCATTCCCAGGGTAGGGATATACTCAGGATCAACGAAATAGAACCGGGTCATGACACCCTGATCAGGATTTTCTTTGGTCCTTACGGTGGTGTTATCCATGTTGGTCCGCCCGACGGGTACCTGCCCTGAGATGCTCCCCATGACGACTTGTGGAGATTGAATGATTCTGTCGCGAAATACCGTCTCGTTGTTTCGGAGCATGTGCGTGTCATGAATCACCAGCACTTGTTCGTGATCAAATCCGACTTTCTGGCTTTGCATGTAACGCAGTTGGCGGTCGGCGGTAACGGTGGCGATGATTAGTGAGATGGTAACAAAAAATTGAAAGACCACCAAACCGCTTCGCAGGTTAAAACTTCCTCGTCTGGCTGTAGCCCGTCCCTTCAAGACTAAAACAGGCTTAAAGGAAGACAGGTAAAAAGCCGGGTAACTACCAGCCAGCAGCCCCACCAGCACAGTGCCCGCTACTAAACCAGCCGCTACAGATGAGTTGGTCAATAAACTCATGGCAAGAGCTTTACCCGTCAATTGATTAAAAAACGGCAGCGCCAGACCTACCAGCAGTAATCCAACCAACAACGCCACTATCGCCAACAGAACTGATTCGATCAGGAACTGTTGCTGCAATTGCCCTTTTACCGAACCCAGCACCTTACGCACCCCGACCTCCCGTGAACGCCGAACTGCCGTAGCGGTCGACAGGTTCATGAAATTTACGCACGCAATTAGCAGCATAAAAGCAGCAATGGCGGTCAGCACGTATACGTACATAATATTCCCACTCTGACTTGACTCGCTCCTGGAATACAAATGAATATCGGTGAGTGGTTGTAGAAAAACCCCGAAATCATCACCCCGCTCGCGAAACTGTTTCGGGGTAAGTTTCAGCCATTTCTGTATTTCACTCCCCATCTGTTTTTCAGCGAGTTTGGAGATTTTGGCCTCCAGCTGTTTGTAATCGTAATGCTCGGGTAGAAGCACGTAGGTTTGATAGTCGATGCTATACAGCCATCCCGGCCAATCGATAACTTGATCATGACCGACTAACGTAGCCAGCATATCGAACCGAAAATGGGAGTTTGTCGGTACATTCCTGACCACGCCTGTAACCCGATAGGGCCTCTTGTCGTTGCCAAATGACAGGACTTTTCCAATCGGGTCCTGATTGCCGAAGTATTTTCGGGCGGTTTCTTCAGTCAATACTACCGTATTTGGCTCGGCTAATGCCCGCTTCGGATTTCCTTTCAGAAACGGAATGGTGAATACATCGAAAAAAGAGGAGTCGGCAAGCAGCAGGTTATCTTGTCTGAATGAGGTTGTTCCATAGCTGACAAACTCACCTCCCTGCCCCCTGATGCGTGTTGCTTTTAGTACTTCCGGAAATTCCTGTTTCAAGTCCCGGGCGGCATTCTGCCCTAAACTGGGGCCACCAACGTCTTTTCCGTTCAACTGCAATTTAAGGTTAGCCCGGAAAATGCGGTCTGCTTTCTCGTTATAGCGATCGTAGGATAATTCATCCTGCACGTACAGCATAATCAGGATGCCAGTAGCCAGACCAATGGCTAGCCCAATCACATTAATACTGGTTGAGACTTTTTGTCGTTTCAGATTGCGAAAGGCGATTTTGAGATAATTACGAATCATGTCAGGGTGTAGGTTTGAGGTGGTTCGGTAATCTTGTTGTTTACTAGGCTTTCGTCGGCGCACAAAGGGTGGCAACACCGACACTACATTCAGCAAATAGCGTAAGCTTGCCTGTGTCCGGCCCGCCCGATCATACCAGTACATGTACAGTTCATCCAGATCGCCTTCAACTTCTTCCAGGGTTTCATGCGGGTGAAGCGTAGTTAAAAGCCAGTGTGCCCAACGTGGTGGGGTTTTGTCAGGTGAGTTCATTGGCCACTTAACTGTACTATTTTAGGTGGAATCATTCCCCAAAGCTCCTGGCGAAGCTGCTGAATCTCCTGAAGAGCCTTGCTCCCCAAAGCCGTTACCCGAAACAAGCGCTTTCGTCGTCCGCCCCGCTCCGTTGTACCTCCGCCCAATTCCGAGGTCACGAAGCCTTTCTCCTCCAGGCGAATGAGCGTGTTATGGACAGTACCAAATGTTACAATTCGGCCCGTGTGTTCCTCCAGTGCCTGACTAACGGTAACCCCGTAGCCTTCCCCATCCAGAATCGCCACCATTAACAGAACAACCTCTTCAAACTCGCCTAAATACGTACGTCGCATGGCCCTTGCTGATTAGTTTATATTTTATCGTACAAATATGCGACCAAAAAGAAAACCTGGCTCAAATGGGTCAGGTTGAGCATTTAACATCATGATAGTTAGTAAAATCTGTCCGTAAATGGACATGGCATTGTCCTACAACGGACGAGTAATCAGGTGAGTTACTCACTTCGCAAACTCTTCACGGGATTTACCAAAGCGGCTTTTACACTCTGATAACTCACCGTTAGCAGTACGATGCTCAATGCCACTGTGCCCGATAGGGCGAACATCCACCACTCAATACCAATCTTATAGACGAAGTCCTGCAACCAGCGGTGCATGGCCCACCAGGCGATTGGTGTGGCGACCAAAACAGCAATGCCGGTCAGTTGAATAAACTCCTTACTAAAGAGCCAGACAATACTTTCGACACCCGCGCCGAGAGCCTTTCGGATACCGATTTCTTTCGTTTTCTGAGCCGCCATGAACGAAATCATCCCAAACAGGCCAAGGCAACTGATACTGATAGCGATGATCGCAAAGAACTGAATCAGTTTCAGAATGAGTTCGTCCAGGGCATAGAACTGAGCCACCTGATCATCGACAAACTGGTAGCTGTAAATGAATTCGGGGAAGCTTGTATTCCAGATTTTCTCCAACGACGTTAACGTTTCCCGTCGGCTTTGCAGATTGATTTTTACGGCGCAATTACCGTACTCACCCAGATTAGCCCGCAGACAGATTGGGTCGATAGCGCCCCGGAATGAGTTATTGAAAAAGTCTTTCATTACGCCCACAATTGGCCCTCTCCGGCGTCCTTTACTGGTAATGAGTATCTTACCGAGGGCTTCCTGTGGCGATTTTATACCCAGCGCTTTCACAGCCGTTTCGTTAATGACAAACTCTCGGGTAGTATCAGAATGAAGAATGTTACGGCCCGCAACCAGTTTCAGATCAAACGTAGGCATGTAGGCTTCATCGGCGTCTTTGGTCCGGATTAAAAAATCCTCGTCCTTATCCCGATTATCAAAACGTACACTCGTCATATTCACAGCCTGTGAAGCCGGAGCCTGCATGCAAAACGATACATTTTCGACACCCGGAAGCTGCATAAACTGCGATTTGAGCGTACTCATTTTAGCAGCTTCCTGCACAGGCATGGGCAACAGGACTACACTGTTTTTATTAAATCCCAGATCGGATTGCTGCGAAAAACGCATCTGACTGGTAATGACAATGGTCCCGATAATGAGTATCTGGGAAATGGCCAATTGCCCCACAACCAATACGCGTCGGATTGAAAAACCACCAACGTGTTTCTGAGACAGCTTCCCTTTCAAGGCCAGAATCGGCTGGAAGCCCGCCAGTATCAAACCAGGATACGAACCTGATAGCAGCGTAACGAGGATCGTTAAGGCAACCAGAAAGCCAACCAGTTGATAATTAATCATGATCGACAGATCAATCTGGAATAGCTGATTCAGTAGAGGCATCAGCAGATAAGCGACGCCAACTGCCACTAGCATAGCAAAAACGGCAATGATACCCGTTTCGGCAATGAACTGCCAGAACAGTTGGGCCCGCTCACTACCCAATACTTTTCGGATACCAATCTCCTTGGCACGTTTCAGAGCCTGAGCCGTGGCCAGATTAACGAAATTAACACAGGCCGTAACGATCAACAGCAACCCAATCAGCGACAAAGCCCATAGATTCGTTTTGTCCATTCGACCATCATAATTCAGGTTGAAATGAATGTCGGCGATGGGTTGTAAACGAAACACATTTTTCCGTTCGGTGGCGTCCTTGATGTACTTCTGGCTAATCGCGGTAAAGGCTTTTTCGGCCTCCGCTACCGGCACTGTTGGCTTGAGCAGCACAAAACACTGCATATTCCCCGAAATGCCCGTCCAGTTTTCCTCGTGAAACCAATCATTGTAGGGTTTCAGATTGGCAAAGGAGACGTAAATCTCTTCCCGCCGATCGGTATTCGCCGGGATATTTTGCAGGACACCCGTTACTGTGACATCCATCCGGTTATCCAATCGAATCGTCTTTCCAACGGGATTCTGATCACCAAAAAGCTTCTGGCCTATCGCTTCGGTAATGACCACCCGATCTGGCTCAGCCAGCGCGGCAGGCCGTCCCTGCACAAATGGAAAGCTCATTATTTCCAGGAACTCGGGTTCGGCAAACGCGATAGCTTCCCGAAACTTATTGGTTGATCTGGTACCGGGTATTGAAATGGTAGTCCCATAATTGGTGGCAACCCGGCCCGTTTTTTCCGCGAATGTGTATTCGTCCCGAAAAACCCGACCCATAGGTACATACACACCCGCTGAGCTTAAGGCGTTTGCCGCCCCTGTTCCAGTCACGATTCGGTAAATACGGTCGGCGTTGGCATGAAACCGGTCGAAACTAAGGTGATAGCTCACCATCATGAAAATCAGGATGCTGCAAGCCATGCTGAGCGCCAATCCGAATACGTTGAGGGTTGTATAGGATTTGTTGCGGACAAGGTTGCGTCGGGCAACGGTAAGGTAATTGCGTATCATATCTGGATGAAAAAATGGAAGCTGAACGTACTCAACCGACTCATGGATTCCAGGCGACGGACCACGTCGAAATGCTTTAAAAAAGAATGGACTTACATACTGTACTGCCGCCCATCCATACTCCCGACGCGCCTTAGTCGCGCCCACTTCATCGACTCGTTTATAAAATACCTCGTGCAAATCTCCCTGCACGTCCTCCAGCAGATGAGGAGCCAGGAAGGCTTCTAAAAGTCGGTCGGCCCAGCGGGGCGGTTCGACGGGTCGAGGGTTCATAATGGATAATGAAAAATGGATAATTGTAATGAGAAACCAGACTTTCTAGTACTTGATCAAACTCGTAGTCATCGTTGTACATTTTACATTGTTCATTATTCATTCCTTAGCCGCCTATCAACTGAAACTTACCTGGAGGAATAGCTTCCCAAAGGCGGTTCCGCATCTCCTGAATATCATTTAATGCCCGAACGCCCAAAGCCGTCAGGGTAAAAAATCGCTTGCGTCGACCACCCCGCTCGGCGGTGGCCCCACCCATACTGGACGCCAGATACCCTTTCTCTTCGAGCCGGTACAGCGTAGCATGAACGGCGCTCATGGTTATGGAGCGCCCAGTCTGTTGCTGAACCTCCTCCCAGATCGTAACGCCATAGGCCTCGTCGGAACAGGCAGCAACAACCAGTAATACAATTTCTTCGAACTCCCCTAGAAAGGCCCGTCGCATAGCGATAAATGGCTGAGATGATTAGTTGTAATTTTGCAAAACAAATAACCTGCCAACTATAAAAAAGGCCCTCACGAGCTATAAATAAGGGTTCTACTCAAAAACATTGTCCGAAACCGTACAGTTTATGTCCGGTAGTGAACAACAAATCGGGTCAGATAGCCCCTATCCTCAGATAAGGCCTAGTTTAGGAACAACAGCCCTGTATTTGAGTTATCTCTATAGCCGAAACGGCTCAGCAAGCATCATCACAGTTTAACAGCCAACCCGTGGCCTACTTACGATGACGACATCCATGACAAATCTACTGGCGCGTTTCTACCGGAAACTCTTCGCCGATTCAATACCACTACCTATGGCAACTACCAAGAAGAAAACAAAAACAGAACAGGGCTTCTTTTCCAATGCCTGGACCGTATTACACGATTCGTTCAATGGCTTCATGGACGATCGGTGTTTGAAATTAAGTGCCGCTCTGGCTTATTACACCATTTTTTCGCTGGCTCCTCTGCTGGTACTGGTCATTTCGCTGACCAGCATCTTTTTTGGACAGGAAGCAATTCAGGGACAGATTTTTGGCCAGATTAATGGTCTGGTCGGCAATGAAGCGGCCAAGCAAATTCAGGACATGATTAAAAGTGTAGGATTGTCTGGTAAAACCAGTACCGCGCTGGTAATTGGTATTGTTACGTTGGTGATGGGTGCTACCAGTATCTTCGTCGAAATTCAGGACTCTGTCAATCTGATCTGGCGAGTCAAACCGAAACCCAAAAAAGGTTGGGTCAAGCTTCTCAAAGATCGACTATTATCGTCTTCGCTAGTCGTTAGTCTGGGTTTTCTGTTACTGGTTTCACTGATCATCAACGGGATTGTGTTAGCCTTGAGCAGTACCCTCACCCGTTACTTGCCAGGTCTGGGTGTCTATGTTATCAGTGCCTTCAATTTTCTGATTAGTACGAGTGTCGTTACGGTGTTATTCGGCGTTATTTTTAAGGTCTTGCCCGATGCCAAAATCGACTGGAAAGACGTGCGGGGTGGAGCCATTTTTACCGCTCTACTCTTCATGCTCGGGCGCTATCTGATTGGGGTATATATCGAAACCACCAGTACCAGCTCAACTTATGGAGCAGCTGGGTCATTGATCGTTATTCTGACCTGGATTTACTACACGGCGGCTATTCTATATTTCGGTGCTGAGTTTACGCAAGCCTACGCGAATCATTTTGGCATCAAAATAGAACCCGCCGACTATGCCGTGTATGTGGAACAAACCGAGCGAGAACGCGACGTAGCCAAAATACCACTTCAGAAAAAAGTAGAGCAAGCGAATAGCTAAGCAACACATACAAAAGCCTCTTGATAGAGAATGAAAGTCATCGAGTTTCATTCTCTATCAAGAGGCTTTTTTTACCATTCCCTCAGAAGATCGGTTCGCGACAGGCAACTCCTATTAACTTGTTCAGGATCAACCCAGAAAATCGAACAGGGGATTTGTCATACAACGAATTGAAGGTGTCTCAATCGGTAGGTTGATTGTGAAGTCAGGTCAAATTTTACGAATTGACAGGTCGCTTCTTACTGATATTCTTCATGAAAAAGACCATACTTAAGGTTTATTTCAGCCAATTGGCTACTCTTCCATCTACGAGAACCGAAGTGCGACAAAGTCAGCAGTTTCTGCAAACACGAGCAGTTCAATAGAATTTTCGTCATCAGAAGGCTTAGGGAGTTTGCTGAGTCGCTTCCTCAAACATCCGCATCGCCATCAGCCCATTGCCCACCGCACCGCCTGCTCGTAGCGCAGCAGCAATGAATACGGTTTCGGCAATTTCTTCGCGCGTGGCCCCCGCCTGAACCGCATTGGTAATGTGGGCTTCAATGCAATAGGCACATTGCGTGGTCAGGGCAACCGCTACCGACATCAATTCCCGATATTTAACAGGAATAGCTCCGTCTTTTCGTTCAGCCGTATACTTGAGATTCAGGAAAGCCGCAGCCTCTTTTTTAGCTGAATTAATGAGCGTTTCGGTGTACGCACGGTCTTTGGGAGATTGATAGTCGGCCATAGGAATCGATGAATAGGTTCAACAGCTAAAGTGCAGCCCGACCAAATACTAATGAAGCGCTTTGCACCCCCATTCGTTTCGAGAGATACCTACGCAGGCAATCTCTATACATCTGTCGGCTTTGTAGGCAAAAAATAATATTGGATTAGCTAATCTTTAAATGATTTTAGCCTACACTAAGCCTATTTGAAGAAATAATTGCTTTTTTACAGGCTGATTTCAAAACCTATTTTTCGTACTGCTACAATGAACCAACTTGCCTTAACCGATTACATTATTTTCTTCCTCTACTTTATCGGTGTTTCTTCGTACGGTTACTGGATTTACCGCCGAAATCAAAAAACCAAACAAGACACTAAAGATTTCTTTCTGGCCGAGGGATCACTGACCTGGTGGGCCATCGGGGCATCCCTAATTGCCTCTAACATCTCCGCCGAGCAGTTCATTGGTATGTCGGGCGATGGTTACCGCTTCGGGGTCGCTATTGCGGTATATGAATGGCTGGCGGCAATCTCACTAATCATTGTAGCGGTGTGGTTCATTCCCATTTATCTGAAGAACCACATTTACACGATGCCGCAGTTTCTGAGTACGCGCTACAACGAAACGGTAAGCCTGATTATGGCCGTTTTCTGGCTATTCTTATACGTATTTGTCAACCTGACCTCCATTTTATTCCTTGGTGCGCTGGCCATTAGCAGCCTGGTAGGGGGCGACAGTTTTCATACCATCATTATCTGCCTGAGTCTGTTCGCGATTTTCATCACTCTGGGAGGCATGAATGTCATTGGGTATACAGATGTTATTCAGGTTCTGGTGCTTATTATTGGTGGTCTGGTTACTACTTACCTGGCCCTGCAACAGGTTAGCCTGACTTTAGGGCTGGATGGTGGCGTTTTTTCGGGATTAAGTGCCATGATCAAAGATGCCGACGACCATTTCCACATGATTTTCGAAAAACCAGGTATTAGTGCATCCCAACCCGAAATCAAACGTTACCTAACGTTGCCGGGCATCGTTATGTATCTTGGTGGCATGTGGGTAGTTAATCTCAACTACTGGGGTTGTAATCAGTACATTACCCAGCGTGCTCTCGGGGCCGACCTCAAAACGGCCCGTACTGGTATTCTCTTCGCAGCCCTTCTCAAGATTTTCATGCCGATCATTGTGATGCTCCCAGGCATTGCTGCTTATGTGATTCACAAAAATGGCGGACTTCAGGGCGAAATGCTCCGAAACGGAGTTGTATCGGGCGATAATGCTTACTCAGCAGTACTGACGTTCCTACCAACCGGTCTGAAAGGCTTGTCGGTAGCCGCCCTGACGGCCGCTATTGTGGCTTCGTTGGCGGGCAAGGCCAACTCGATTTCGACCATTTTCACACTCGATATTTACCAGAAATACATCAACAAAAACGCAAGTGAATCCCGTTCGCTCTGGATTGGACGGGCCACAATTCTGGTAGCGGTAGCGCTATCCATTGCGCTGGCCTGGGAGGATGCGCTGGGTATTGGTGGCGAAGGTGGCTTTACATTCATTCAAAAATATACCGGCTACATCAGTCCCGGCATTTTCGCAGTATTTCTGCTGGGTTTCTTCTGGAAACGTACCACTGGTATCGCGGCTATTGCTGGTATTTTGGGTGGCTTTGGTTTTGCGGTTCTGTTCAACAACTTCGCTCCTAGACTGTTTGGCCCTGAAACGATCATGTACTCAGCATTCCTGAACAGCGAGGGCGTGTACGAGATCCCGTTCCTGGTTGCTATGGGCTGGGCGTTCTTTTTGACCGTCGCTCTGATGATACTTATTAGTCTGGCCGGACCAAAAATAAACCCCAAAGGACTGGTCATCGATTCGTCCATGTTTAAACTGGCACCGGTCAATCTGGCAATGGTTGTTATTATTGTGATGCTGGTTTCAATGCTTTACATCCGATTCTGGTAATATTCAGCACTACAAAGTCTACGCAGTTACGGCACAAAGGATACCGAGAAGTCACTTAAAATCTCTGTGTTCTTTGTGCCTCTGTGTTTAATAAATTTGCTTTTTTCACAAGCGCATGACAAGCCCCTCCTCTCCTACCTCACTACGTCCGTTGTTTGCCTTACCTGTTATCGTAGCTGCACTCGGCTATTTTGTGGATGTCTATGACCTGTTGCTGTTCAATATCGTTCGGGTCCCCAGTTTGAAAGATCTTGGTTTATCCGAAGCCGACATCTCGCTGACAGGTGGTAAGATTATCAATTATCAGCAAACGGGTCTGCTGGCTGGTGGTATCTTATGGGGTATTCTGGGCGATAAACGAGGGCGATTATCAGTTCTTTTTGGGAGCATCATTACCTACTCGCTGGCGAACATTTTCTGTGGTTTTGTACACGATCCGCAAGTCTATGCCTGGCTTCGGTTTGTAGCAGGTCTGGGTTTGGCGGGTGAGTTGGGGGCCGGAATCACATTGGTTAGCGAGATTTTACCCCCACGTCTGCGTGGGTACGGCTCGTCGTTGGTAGCCGGTGTCGGACTGTTAGGTGCCGTAGTTGCTTATTTCACGGTTAGTCTGTTCGACTGGCGAACAACGTACTTTGTTGGCGGTGGGTTAGGCTTAGGCTTACTACTCCTTCGGGTAAGTATCCTCGAATCGGGCATGTTCAAACGCGCTCAGCAGACGGGCGTATCGAGAGGAAATTTCTGGGCTTTATTTCGAGGTAAAAATCAGATTTTACGCTATTTCCGCTGTATGGGTATCGCTCTGCCAACCTATCTGGTCATCGGCATTCTAACTACTTTCGGGAATGAGTTCGGGAAAGCGTTAGGTATTGAGGAAGCCATCCAGCCGGGCCGCTGCGTGATGTTTACCTATATCGGCATGGCTGTTGGCGACTTGTTCAGTGGGCCGTTAAGTCAGTGGCTTCAGTCGCGCAAGAAAGCCATCGGACTCATGATGGGCATGGCGTTCGTGTTTATGTTGGTCTATTTATTTGGTGGCATTAGCTCAACGAATGTGTTTTATGCCACTTGTGTAGCTATGGGATTCAGCATTGGCTATATCGCTATGTTCCTGACCATCACGGCCGAGAGTTTTGGCACCAACCTCCGCGCCACCGCCACAACGTCTGTAGCCAATAACGTTCGGGCGACAACGCTACTCACCATTCCTGCTTTTCAGGCCATGAAACCTTCGCTGGGGGTGATTCAGTCAGCAGCCATTGTCGCCATTGTTTGCTTTGGGTTTGGCATATGGTCGTTGCTTACGATGGAAGAAACCTATGGGAAGGAGCTGGATTATAGTGAGTAAGTTGGGGATTTTGCATGAATTGGCATAAAGGCACCTATACAACAACATTTTAACGCTTACAATGAAACTCTGGTGGATGTTCTTTTTGCTTTGTCAGACTTTTGATGCGTATAGCCAGAAAGCAATGAAGAAAAATATACTCTTCATTGGCAACAGTTTGACTTACTACGCTGGTATGCCTGATTATTTGAAAGCGATGCTATTAGCGACTAATCAACCAATCGAGGTGGCAGTAAGCGCTTATCCGGGTATGTCTCTAGAGGATCATCTTCGAGATATAATTGAATCCAGAACCCAGGATGGTATCAATACACGCCCGAAAAGGCCCGGCGAACAGACACTAACGGAAACCCTACTACTCAGTAAACAGTGGGATGTAATTATTCTTCAGGAAGCACCCGTTCGTATCCTTATCCCTGAAGTAAGAAAGTATTCCACTCAAGAGAGTATTCGACAAATCAAGCAACGTGTCACCAACTCACATTGTCAATTTATTCTCTTCCAAACTTGGGCACCTAGCCGTACCTTCCCAACTCAGTTCTGTTATCCAGCTCTTATGCTCAATCGAGCGACTGATAAGGAAAGTTATTGCTCGGTTCGAGTAAACAACTTAGACGAAGCGTACAACTTGTTGAAAATAGGGTATGACTCTGTTCGTATTAGCACTCAGATAAGCTTGGTCGATATTGATCGTATCTACTATAAGGCTCTAAAAGAACAACCTTCTCTTAAGTTATTTGATCAGGACAGTCACCCTACTAAGCTAGGCGCTTATCTGAATGCTTATCTATTCTATAAATTTCTGGTTGATCGACATTTATCGTCCTTAGCTTATTACGGCGACTTAGGAAAAGAAGAAGCTATATTATTACAAAGGCTGTCCGACTAACTCATATCAATTGTACTAATACTTGATCGCCCGTTTTCTGTAAAATTTGAGGAAATAATTTATTTCCATTAACATGCGGATTTTTGCCACTTCTTCGAAAATTCTAAACATAAGTTCGGAATTAGAAACGGCCCGTTAGGGCCTGCACAGCGTAGCGTCGGTAGAAAATTCAGCTTCAAAGGCAAAAATGTGCCGTCAGGTACATAACTATTTTGTACCTGACGGCACACGTTGTCCACATGGGGACTTTTGCTACCGACGCTGCGCTGTGAAGGCCCTAATGGGCCAAAACAAATGAAATCTAATCCCACATTCACGCTACTTTACGAACAGTTGATTCCCAATAGAATAATTTTACCCACCTCTATTACTATTTTATCTAGTTTTAATCGCGCTGAACCACATGCAATCCGCTGTTGTTCAGGAAACAAGTCAGATAACTTTTTGTAAAGGTTTCTGACCCTTCGTCTACATCCTAGATGATACAAGGTTACAGGGTCGCCTGCAAACGCCAATAATAAGTTGGTGTACAAGCCGTCCGCAAGATTAAATGAATATGGAAACAGCATTTACTTTCCCGAAAATAGACGATTTACCTCTTCAATTTCAGTTATCGTTTCGTCCGTTTGTTGCCTTCTTAAAAGCGCAGCAACAACAATGTACGTCGTCCGACGGTCTCTACGAATTATATACGTACCTCATTAACCAGTTTAGTGCCGCCGTTGCGCTTCAGGATGCCCATGAGGGTCAACTTGACCAGACACATCTGAAAGAACTTTTTCAGTTGGCAACTATAGCGGTATTGCCCTTAGACCACGCAAGACAAAAAATTGCCTATTCGTTTGGCCTACCGGTTCCGTTAACGATTTACCACTACTCAAACGCATTTGAGCAGTTGATGGATCAATCACCGGATTTCCTACTCACACTGCCGAATCAAATTCGAGTTCAGGAGCGGCAACGATTTGTTTATCAGATCGTTCTAAACAAATGTTATGGTCTTCAGATCAGTAAAGACAATGGCCCCTCTTTTCGTTTTCAGAATAAGCGGGACGGCCTGGTGAAATATTATCAGCTCGACATCAACCAGTCGTTTATGGAACCCCATTTCGACCGGGAGCTACCGCCCTTACAGCAAGCCTGGGTCGATTTTGTTCAACATGCCACACCACTGCCTGCCGATGTACCCCCTCTACCGTTAGATGAATTCAGATTCGAAGGCTTTTCGTTTTTCATGATGGAAGACGTAACAGAGAGCGAAACGATTCAGCAGTTGCAGGATGTGTTCGCCCACTTACATTCCGACACTGAACCCATTATTTATCAGCGTTTTGAATCGGCGTTACGCAATCTGTGCGGTCAGCCAGACTTACAGATTGGCCTTGTTTCGCTGCCGCAGGTAAATGGTAAGTTTGTGTATCACCCCGATGCCAAAACCCGGAGTGTATTTCTGCGGAACACCGATATGCATCTGGACGGTGTTGAGGACCCTAGGGCACAGCAAATGATCACGCAGTTGTTTAGCAATCCTGTTCCGCACATTTTCTCTAATTTGAACGGACTGCCTGAAGTAAAACGGCAAGTCTTTCATAAACAGGGAATTCGGAGCTTTATGATGTACCCGATTTCGGTAGCCAATGAAGTGCTAGGGCTACTGGAAATGGGAAGTCCGCATGAAAATGGCTTAAATGAAACCGTGCTGGCCCGAGTTGAACAGATTATTCCACTCATTCAGGAATTTCTGCGGTATCAGCTCAATCAGTTCAATAACAACCTGGAAAAACTTATTCGGCAGAAATTTACCTCTTTGCAACCTTCCGTAGAATGGAAGTTTTACGAAGCCGCCTGGCGCCAACTGAGCCGGGGTCAAAATGAATCGGCTGGTACAGAAACCATCCCCGTTCGCTTTCCGCAGGTATATCCACTCTATGGGGCTGTCGATATTCGAAACTCGTCCGTTGAGCGCCACAAGGCCGTTCATCAGGATTTAGCCAATCAGTTAGCGGCTATTGACGAAATCTTTTCCGATGCCAATTTTCCGTCGAGTTGGGACAGACCCGAACAACTGCGGGAAGAGAGCTACCAATGCCAACACAAACTGATAGCGGGACTTTCGCCGGAGGATGAGCCAGAAATGGCGCTGTTTCTGGATCAGGAAGTGAACCCTTATTTTCGGTCACTATCATCCCGTCATCCATCGCTGGAAGTGCTTATCCAACGTTATTTTGCTCAGGTCGACCCGGCAACGGGTTTATTCAATCAGGCGCTAAAACGCTATGAGCGAAGCATGGATTGGCTCAACGTGACGGTGAACGAGTACATTGATGCAGAAGAGAAAAAGTTGCAAACGGTTTTTCCGCATTATTTTGAACGATATCGCACCGACGGAACTGAGTATACCATCTTTGTCGGGCAATCGATTGCGCCTGGGTTTGAATTTACGCAAGCGGTAAATCGGCGGTTGTTCCATTGGCAGTTGACATCCATGCTGGAAATGGCTCACCTAACTCATCGGTTACTGCCTAATTTACCACTACCCTTGCAAACAACTCAGCTTATTTTGGCGCATAGTCAGCCCGTTGACATTAGTTTCCGGCACGATGAGCGTCGGTTCGATGTAGAAGGCTCCTACAGTATTCGGTACGAAGTGCTGAAAAAACGGATCGACAAGGCACTTATCGAAGGCACGCAAGAACGATTGACCCAGCCCGACACCATTGCGTTGGTCTATAGTCATTCTTCTGAAATAGCTGGTTATCTGCCTTTTATTACCCAAATGCAGGAAAGTGGGCAATTGAAATCTAACGTGGAATATCTTGATCTGGAGCCGATGCAGGGCGTTGTTCATCTCAAGGCATTACGCATTCACATAAACTATACTGACTCAACGCAGGCATGAAACTAGTAAGTAAACCAGGTGCTTGGCTTGTGGGGTTGGTGAGTAGTTTTTTCGTCTTTACCGTTGCTATGGGTCAGTCGGTTCCGGCCGATTCGATCCGGCACCGGGTCATTTTGATTGGCGATGCCGGGCGACTACGAAATGGTAAAAATCCGGTTGTCGATGCCGTAAGCGCCCGTTACGATTTTAATAATTCGCGCACGACGTTACTCTACCTTGGCGACAATGTCTATCCGCACGGATTATCGGACGAGAGCAGCCCCGATCATGAATCACTAGCGGCTGTGCTGAAGTATCAGGCCCAGCCTGGCCTTGGAAGTCCAGCGGGGGGCAAAAAATCTCAGGTATTGTTTATTCCGGGCAATCACGATTGGGCGAAAAGCCATGCCGATGGCTGGGAGCGAATACAACGACAGGGTGCGTGGCTGGATAGTTTGAAGGCCCCCAACATTCGGCTTTTACCAGCTAATGGCTGCCCCGGTCCGGAAGAGATTCAGCTGAGCGACAATCTGGTGTTGGTCATTATTGACACCCAATGGTGGTTGCATCAGTTCAGCAAACCCGGCCTTGATTCGGATTGTGCCTGTAAAAGTGAAGACGAAGTGATAGCCCGGCTGACCGACATTACCAACCGAAACAAAGGAAAGGGCATTATTCTGGCGACCCACCATCCGTTTCGTAGTTACGGTATTCACGGCGGATACTACACGATTAAGCAGCATATTTTCCCGCTGACCGAGTTTTCAGAAAAGCTTTACATTCCGCTGCCTGTCATTGGCTCACTCTATCCGCTGGTTCGGGGCGTGTTCGGAAACATTCAGGATTTACCCAACCCAACCTACAAACAGATGGTTCGGGCAATGGAGAAAGCTACATCGGTAGCCCCTAATGTGGTGTACGTGTCGGGCCACGATCATGCCATACAACATATCGTAGATGGTACTCGCAATTACATCGTCAGTGGATCAGGCATCAATCGCGAGCGGGTGAAGAATGGGAAATTGGCTAAGTTTGTAAGTGGTGAATGGGGCTACGTTGTACTCGACGAGTTGACCAATGGCAAAGTAAAAGCCGCCTTTTACACCGTCGATGAAGCGGCTAACGCCACCGACGCACACGATGCTACGTTATTTACAATTCCGCCCGTAACAGATAGACAACAGGGTAATTTACAGCGCCCCAGCTGGCCCGACAGCGTCCGATTGGCCATCGTGCCCGCCTACGATAGCGTGGGACGAACGCAGCGCTGGCTCCTCGGCAACAATTACCGGACCGAATGGGCTACGCCAGTTAATTTGCCGGTGTTCGACCTGACCCGTGGAGGATTTAAAATTTTACAACGGGGTGGCGGTCAGCAGACCAAGTCGTTGCGGCTCGAAGATGCCAATGGTCGGGAGTGGGTGCTTCGGAGTATTCAGAAAGACCCGGCCAATGCGTTGCCAGCGGCCTTACGCGAA
Organism: Spirosoma foliorum; assembly: GCF_014117325.1. Classification (NCBI taxonomy): domain Bacteria; kingdom Pseudomonadati; phylum Bacteroidota; class Cytophagia; order Cytophagales; family Cytophagaceae; genus Spirosoma; species Spirosoma foliorum. Next base: position 5,154,908 of record NZ_CP059732.1, read on the forward strand.
ACCATTGCTAAAGATGTCTTGCAGGACGAGATCTCGGCGGGTTACCCATTCGCCCCTTTAGTCGTGCCAACGCTGGCGCAGGTAGCAGGTGTGCCCCACGCCAATCCAAAACTCGTGTACGTTCCCGATGATCCGGCGCTGGGCATTTATCAGGCCGATTTCGGGAAAACAGTTTGTCTTTTCGAGGAGCGTAGTCCGGGCGATGGGAAATCGATTAGCACCCCGAAAGTCCTTGAGGCTCTGGAAAAAGATAACGATAATCAGGTTGACCAGAAGGCTTTTTTACGGGCCCGAATGCTCGATTTGTTTATCGGCGACTGGGACCGACATGAAGATCAGTGGCGTTGGGGAAGCCATAAAACGGCAACGGGAAAATCATTCTTCCCCATTCCCCGCGACCGCGATCAGGTATTTTTCAGAACGGATGGTCTATTGCCGGGCATTGCCTCATTGCCTTGGTTACAGCCTAAATTTCAAGGCTTTACAACCAAACTGGCTAATGTAGACGGCTTTATGTTCAATGGTCGTTACGTTGACCGGATGTTCCTAAACGGCCTGGATGTGCAGGATTGGATGAACGGAATTACCACCCTGCGCGACTCATTGACGGATGCCGTTCTACAGCGCGCCATCAGCCAACTGCCCGATACCATTCGGAAAGAATCGGGAAATAAACTGCTGGAAACGCTCAAGATTCGGCGGGGTTGGCTCCTGGAAAAAGGACTGGAATACTATCGGTTCATTTCTAAAGCGGTCGATATTCCCGGCTCCGACAAGACTGACTTATTCCGTATTCAAAATCTGGATGACGATCATGTAGAAGTTTCGGTATTTAAGGTTGCCAAAGACGGTTCGCTGGCTCAACGTTATTATCACCGGGTATTCGACGCCGAAGTCACCAACGAAATTCGGCTGTATGGCCAGAAAGGTGATGATCGATTTGAGGTCACGGGCGCTCAAAGCGGTCCTATCAAAGTCCGGCTCATTGGTGGTAAGGGAGAAGATGTATTCAAGGTTGATGGCCATCCGGGCAAGCCGATTATCTACGATTTAAGCACCGAAGCCAATGTATTACCCGGTCGAAATCTGGCCAGCTTGCGTCTGTCAACCGATAAGGCTGTGAATGAGTATGATCCACACGCCTTCAAATACGACATCGTTGCTCCGTTGGCAACGGCAGGCTATAACTTGGATGATGGCGTTTTGTTGGGCGCAGGGGTTCAGTGGACCAAACAGGGATTCCGAAAATCACCTTACGCGGCCATGAACCGCCTGCTGGTCACCCGTTCACTGGCAACCGACGCCATGTCGATCAAATACGACGGAATTTTCACCCACCTCATCGGCAAGAACGATTTGTGGATCAACGCCCTCTCGAAAGCCCCCGACAATGTCACAAACTTTTTCGGGCCGGGCAATGAAACCGTTTACGACAAAGACAACCGCATTCGCTATTACCGAACCCGCTATAATTTGATTAACATCTCGGCTTTACTCAAACGGAAATTGGGCGAGCGTATGTCTATGTCGATTGGACCCGTTTTTCAACGATTTACGCTCGACTTGGACGATAATCATGGGCGGTTCATTGAAGATTATCTGGCTCAACTTCCCAATCCGAGCCAGTTCAAGCTTCGGGAAAGTTACGGTGGTCTACAGGCAGGGTTGGTGGTCGACAATCGGAATAAACCCATTCAGCCCTCCCGCGGTTTTTACTGGAACACAACGTTGCTGGGCCTTCAGGGATTTAGTCAACGCACCAGTCATTTCACGCAGCTCCGATCCGACATGGCTATCTATACCAGCTTCAGCCAGTCGGCTCGCTTTGTAATGGTCAACCGCATTGGTGGCGGAGTAACGTTCGGCAATCCGGCGTTTTACCAGTTGCTTTATTTAGGTGGTCAGGACAATCTGCGGGGCTATCGTACCTATCGTTTCGCGGGGAATCAGTTATTTTATTATAACTTGGAAGCCCGACTGAAACTGCTCGATTTTCGCTCGTTTCTATTTCCAGGGAGCGTAGGTCTGGTAGCTTTCAACGATCTGGGGCGTGTATGGCTGAAGGGCGAAAACTCTAAAAAATGGCACGACGGCTATGGAGGAGGTTTGTACGTAACACCCGCCAGTTTGCTCGTTGTAGCCGCTACAGTTGGTTTTTCGGACGAAGGAGCGTTGCCTTACATATCACTTGGTTTCCGGTTTTGATTAAAAAAGGTTAGGCCACATAGCTTTTTATAATTCTTTTACGATCCACTACTGCCAAAGCCTAATCCCTCTTAACGACTATGCCTACTAGCCTTTTACCTCAAATTGAAGCCCATGTTATCCATTATTTCGAGAAACACGCGCGTCCCGAGCTAACGTTTCATAATCTGGCGCACACGCAGGCGGTGGTTCAGGCCACGGATCAGATTGCCCGGAATTATCAACTTTCCGAAGCCGATTATCTGGCAGTAATGGCTGCGGCCTGGTTTCACGATACGGGTTATTTAGAGGGTTCGCCAGAAGGGCACGAAGAACGGAGTGCCGATATAGCCGCTAAGTTCCTGGAACATCAGGATCAGCCAAAAAACCTAATCAAGTCGGTGAAGCACTGCATTCGGGCAACCAAAATGCCGCAATCGCCACAAAGCCTGCTCGAAGAAATTATTTGCGATGCCGATCTCTTTCATCTGGGCAGCGATGAGTACAACAGCAAGCAGAAACAACTCCGCAAAGAACTGGAAAAACTGACCGGAACCGACATTTCGGGCAGCAACTGGCGGCAGCAGAATATTGACCTGCTCACAACTCACACGTATTTTACTACGTATGCGCAGACACTCTTAGCCAAAAGTCAGGCCGATAACCTTCGTCGTCTACAGGAAAAACAAGCCGAGAAATCGGGTACGCCAATTCCTGAAGCAACAGCCATTACCCAGCCAATTGAACAACCCACAAACGAGCCAGTCCAGCAGTTTGTAACGCCCGAAACTCCGTTAAACGATAAGAAGAAAAATAAAGACAGCAAGTCCGATAAAGGCATCGAAACCATGTTTCGAACGACCTCTACGAATCATCTGCGCCTGAGCGAAATTGCCGATAGCAAAGCCAACATCATGATTTCGGTGAACTCAATTACGGTGTCGGTACTGGTATCTATCCTACCCCGCCGAATTGAAGAGAATCCGGCCCTGATCATTCCAACGGCCATGTTTCTGACAACCTCGCTGTTGACAATCATTTTTGCCATTTTAGCCACTCGGCCCAACATAACGCAGGGCACATTTAGCCATGAAGATATCCAGCAGAAAAAGGGGAATCTACTCTTCTTCGGCAATTTTCACCGAATGAGTCTGGGCGAATTTGAGTGGGGTATTCAGGAATTGATGCAGGACAGCAACTACCTATACAGCAGCATGACCCGCGATATTTATTACCTGGGACTTGTGCTGGCCAAGAAGTACAAATTGCTGCGAATTGCCTATAGCATTTTCATGTTTGGCTTTGTCACGTCAATCCTGGCCTTTCTGGTCGTTTTTCTGGCGTATAAGAAATAGAGTTTTCACAAAACAGGTCGTTTATCAAACCACGGCTTTTCTTGCTCCATCTGCCCGGCGAGCCGGAATAAGGTGGCTTCGTCGCCGAGTTTAGCAGCGAACATAACCCCAATCGGAAGTCCATCTGGTGACCAATGCAGCGGTACCGACATCGACGGCTGACCCGTCATGTTGGTGATAACGGTAAATGAAATATACCCTAACGAACGTTCGGCCAGATCGTTGACAATTTTAGTGCCATTCAGGTATTTCAGGCCACCCAACGAATCGACTAGCTTAAGCAGACGCTCTTCAGACGCTTTATTTTGAAATGTACCAATAGCAATTGGCGGACGGGGTAAGGTTGGGGTCAGAAACAGATCATAAGTTTCATGAAGCTGACCCATGCTCCGATTCAGCGAATTCCAGCGACGTTTCTGAAAAGCGGCATCGGCCGCCGAGAAACCCTCGGCCAATCGTGCCTGCGCCCAGGTGTTCAATTCCACATCATCCCGTCGGACAGGGCGACCCAGGTATTCGCCCAGCTCGCGAAGAACTGCCGCCGTTTCACTGAGTACATTGACAAAGAAGGCTTCCGTCACAATCGTTTTCTCGTAGGGTAACGGAATTTCCTCAACCGTATGTCCCAGTCGCTCAAGCAATTTAGCCGTTTCCTGAACGACTTTTACACATTCCGGATCGGTGGTTTGCGAGGGCATCAATGATTTCGTCGAGAAGGCAATGCGTAACTTACCCGGCTCTCTACCAACTTCTTTCCCAAACGGGCGTTCGGGTGGAGCAATCGTGTACGGATCGCCCGCCATCGAGCCAGCAATGGTATCCAGGAAACCCGCACTATCCCGAACGCTACGGGTCAGGACATGACCCGCCACGGCACCATTCCACAACTCACCGAACTTAGGCCCCAGTGTAACACGACCCCGAGACGGTTTCAGACCAAACAATCCACAGCACGAAGCTGGAATCCGAATTGAACCTCCGCCATCTGTTGCGGTCGCTGCCGGAACAATGCCAGACGCTACTGCCACTGCTGAGCCTCCGCTTGACCCACCCGGCGAGTGCGTGAGTTTCCAGGGATTGTGCGCGGGCCCGTAGAGCTTCGATTCGGTATAGGGTGTAAGCCCAAATTCAGGCGTATTCGTCTTTCCAAATAAAGTCACGCCTGCGGTTTTCAGGCGTTTGACAATTTCGCTATCGATCGTCGATACATAATTGGCATACCCGCGACATCCTGACTTCAGGGGCGTTCCAGCCCATTCAAGCTCCAGATCTTTCAGCAGAAACGGCACACCCCTAAAAGGCCCTGTGGCGGGCAATTGCTTCACCATTTCGCGCCCTTTATCGTACAAAGGTGTGACGATAGCATTCAGCTTTGGATTGACCGCATCGGCACGGGCAATAGCCGTTTCTAATAATTCGGCAGGCGTAACTTCTCCTTTTTGAACGAGTCCGGCCAGGGCCGTTGCGTCGTGTTTGACGTATTCTTCGAAAGACAAGGTCTGCATGGAAGTAAGGAGTTGTATCGATGGCGCAAGGCTCTAGCCTTGTGTCGGCTATTCCCCGGCCTCTGGCCGGATTATTAAAAAATACGTCTTTCAAACCGGCCAGAGGCCGGGGAATAATCGACACAAGGCTAGAGCCAACGTGGCCCGGCCTTGCGCCATCCTGCACCATTACTGTTTCGCTGTGGCGACACCAATTTTTGAATCTGCGGTGCCGTAATACAAGAACCAAAGGCCCTTAAACGGCACCATGCCTTCCAGAAAAACAACCTGATTCACCTGACCCTGGGTTTCGTAGGGTTGATCGGGTTTAATAAAATGGGCTTCCGATCGGTCGATTAGTTTGGTTGGGTCCTGGGCGTCGAATAACAGTTGCCCGCCTGCATAAGCTCCTTCGGGCAAGTTCACGTCACCATTTTTGGCATCGTTCATTCCATTATAAATCAACAGAATGCCATCTTTTATGAGCATCGCGTAGGGGCCGGGTTCGATTAATCGATAGTCGTGTTTACCCTTTCGCGACTCGGCCGCTACAGTAGGTTTCCCACTCTCGCTTTCGAGCGGTGACCAGTGCAGAAGATCATCGGAAGTAGCGAGTCGAAGCTGGGGCTGGTCGCCCCAATACATCCAGTATTTACCGTTGATTTTCTGTGCGACAAACCGACTACCAACACGCTTACAAACAATAGCCCCCGATTTCGACCAGCTATTGCGATACTTACCATTATCGAAGTCACCAAAAGCCAATCCTTGCTTATTCCAGTCCGTTAGGTTTTTCGACGTGGCGACACAAAGCCGGGCTTTATCGCCATCATACGCCGTGTAGGTCATGACATACACGCCATTCGGGCTTTCTACGATGCGCGGATCTTCGCAACCTCCCTCCCATTCGTAGGTTTTCATGGCGTCGTTATTAGGGTAAAAAACCGGCTTCGGCATACGCTTAAAATGAATGCCATCAGTGCTGATCGCCAGCCCCAGCCGAGATGTGCCACCCACCCGCCGAACGGTATCCTCGGCCCGGTAAACCATGTACACTTTATTGTTACGCACTACCGCTGTTGGGTTGTATACGTCTTTCTCCTCCCAGCGAATGGTTTGGTGCCGAACCGGGCAATCAAACGTTGTGCTGGTTTTTGCCGCTAAAATCGGGTTATCGGCATTTAATTTCTGAAACGGGCCCAGCATCCAGAGCTTTTCAGATTTGGATTGAGCCAGAAGCAGGCTCGGCAAAAAAAGAAATACTACTAATCGTTTTATCATTAATAGGCTTGCTAAAGATTTGTTCGTAAAGGCAGGAACCGGCAACGAGCTACTAGTTTAAAGGCGTAATACTTTACGTTCGTTATTTCGCCACTACTTTTTTACCCAGTTTATGCTCCGAAATCAACTCATGTCCTTCGTGTGGCGGTTCGGTCAATCGTCCGCCAAACCATTGTGCCCGATGCTGACGGCTCATCGGTCCATCCACACGAGCGGCATCCTGTTCCAATAGGCGAATCCCTCCCGGATGATCCATCGTCGGTTCTTCATAAACGATCTGCAATCCAACCCAGGCCAGGTATTCGTTCAGTTTAGTTTCTAGTGGTTGATTTCCAAAGATGCAGAGGTCATAATACCAATCCAGCGACTCACCAGCAACCGTTTCGGTGGCAGCTCGATAGTCCTCCAGCGTATAGCCAACAAATGGTTTACCAAACTGCTGCCACATTATGCGCATCACGTCGTCCAGCGAGCGGGAATGGTTCGTGAGTTTACGAATGTGTAAATCTAAAATGAGCGCAGCAATCGACCCTTTGTGATAAACAGATACTTTACGGTCGGGAACGCCTTTATCGTACCCATCCAACCACAAATCCCAGGACGATTCCGTGAGTGACTGGAACGCCCGACCATTGTTTTCGAAATGACGCTTAAACAAAACCTGCAACTCTTTCAAATAGGCTTCATCGGAAAAAACGCCGGATTGCCGAAGCATTAAATCACCATAATAGGTTGTAACTCCCTCGGCCACAAAACACGTTGAAAAATAATTCTCCTGTGTAAAGTCATACGGAAGTAATTCAATAGGCCGAATACGAATGATGTTCCAGGCGTGAAATAATTCGTGCGACGACACTCCCAGTAAATCCTGATATAGCCCCTCCCCTTCGTCATTTGGTCCTAGTACCAACACGGTTGAGTTCCGATGTTCAACACCATGATAATAGGGTACGGGTAAAATCAAGGTCAGAAAATGATACGCCTTCTCAGGAAATTCGCCGTAAAGGTCAAGTTGTGTCTGCGAGAACCGGCTGAAATCATGGATGATTCGGTCGGCATCAAAGGTTGGATCACCATCCGTCCGGCGGCCTCCCTGAATCCAGACATGAAACGACGTTTCACCCACTTCGTACTGAATGTGCTGAATAACGGGTGCGGCTATAAGTGGGCAATCGACCAATTCATAGAAATCAGACGCCCGAAGCGTTTTGGTATCGAGTTGCTCCAGCCCACAGGCAATTGTCCAGCCATCCGGAATTGCCAATTCCAATGTGCAGGGATCATTAATCCGTCCTTCTGCATAGACACACAGGTTTACCGGGTTAACATAGAGCAACGTTTCGCTGATAAAGCTGCTGCCCGCATTGAGCTGATTCGGGGTAGGAACCAATGCATAATAGTTATAGTGAACAGTCAGTTCCGTTGCCCCATTCATCTGCACACGCCAGCGATCTTTCGTAATCTTTCGAAATGGAAGTGGATTTCCCAATCCATCAACAACTGTAAATCGCTGAATATTTTTGGCAAATTGCTGCAACTCATACCGTCCTGGTCGCCAGGCGGGCAATTGCAGTTCTATAGTTTCACCAACAATGTTGGCCAGGTTGGCTTCAACAGCTATATAATGAGGAATCTGAGGATCAGGCGCTAAGCGATAGTTCATAGGTTGGTAAAAAAGAGCTGTTACTTAAAGTAAGATAGAACGCTGGTTTTTAGGATGGGCAAGAATATTCATGACTCCCGTTTATGTAATTCAATTAAGTAGGTCGACCAAAATACAGTAGATTATTTTTTGTCCTGCTGACGAAGGAAGCATCTTTGGTAGCCGGATAAATAGCCTCACCCGAAGATGCTTCCTTCGTCAGCATGACAAAAACGCCTTTTCAAAATAACCTAAGCTATTTATACTTGAGTACTTATTTTCAATGAATTACAGTTATCGGTAGCTGTAAAACCAGTATGAATCATCCGAATCATAGAAATCAGCATTCTATTTTAAAGTAACGCTCAATATATCAAATCGTTTTTACAAAAATCGACTTGTTAAACTGCACACTTTCCCCTATCTTTGCGGACTCATTTCGAAAACTAAGAGTTTTTAGGCAAGATAGATCATGAAAAGAACGTTCCAACCATCGAACCGGAAGCGTAAAAACAAACACGGCTTCCGTGAGCGGATGGCTACTGCCAATGGCCGCCAGGTTTTGGCTCGCCGTCGGGCAAAAGGCCGCCATAAACTGACCGTCTCGGACGAGAAAAAAGGCGACCGCTTTAAAATTTAATAGTTTGACCCGGGCCGCCGGAGCGGTTTGGTATCCGATATTTGATGTTTTGGGTAATAGAAAACGTCAAACTACGAACTACAAACCTCGAACTATATGCCGCAAACCTTCACCAAATCAGAACGGCTTTGCAGCAAAAAAACTCTCGCTGAATTATTTAAAAAGGGTAGTGCGACCGTTGGGACGTTCTACCTTTTTCCATTTAGGGTACTCCACCTCCCCGCTCCAGAATCTTCTCCTGAAAGCAACGTTTTGTTGCCTGCCATTGTCATTACTGTACCGAAGCGAATTTTCAAGCGCGCCGTTGACCGAAACCTGATTCGTCGGCGTGTACGGGAAGCGTATCGGCTCAATAAGCATCTATTCGATCAGCAAAAAACGTTACCCGGTCAATCCAGACCGGGCTATATTGCCTTTCTTTATACCGCAAAACAGATAATTTCGTTTGAAGAGATAGAAAAAGGTATGAAATTAGCTATAGCAAAAATGTAGAATGAATAATGCATAATGAGAAATGTGTCCAGTGCGCTTTTCATTATATATTGTACATTTTGCATTATACATTCTTCACACAAAAGGTCCTATGCGCTTTCCTAAACGTTTCACTCTGTTAGCCTCGTCAGCGCTCGTAGCGGGTGGCATTGGTTTCTTTTCGTTTAAAAACGACGATCGTTTCTTCGAAATCGCGCGGAACCTCGACATCTACGCCACGCTGTTCAAAGAACTGAACCTGTATTACGTTGATGAGATCAATCCGAACCGGATGGTCAAAACCAGTATCGACGGCATGCTGAAAGCGCTCGATCCGTATACGAACTTCTTTGCGGAAGATGAAATTGAGGATTACATGACCATGACCACGGGTCGCTACAATGGCATTGGCGCACTTATTGGTCAGCGTCAGGGCAAGAGTATTGTGCTGATGGTTTATGAAGGAACACCCGCCGAAAAATCAGGCCTTCGGATTGGTGATGAAGTCATTAAGATTGATGGCGTCGATATAAAAGCGCGAAAAGAGGCCGATCCAGGCAAACTTCTGAAAGGTCAGAATAATACAGCGGTGAAACTAACCGTTCAGCGGTATGGCGAGAAAAGCCCGGTTGAACTCAGCGTTATTCGGGATGTGGTAAAAATGACCAACGTGCCTTACTATGGCATGATTAACGACGAGGTTGGCTACATCGATTTGAAGGATTTTACGGCAACGGCTTCTCGGGAAGTTCGTACCGCCTTCCAGGAATTGAAGGGAAAGGGCATGAAAAAGCTCATTCTCGACGTTCGTGAAAATCCAGGTGGCTTGCTCAACATGGCCATCGACATCTGCAACACATTCATTCCGAAAGATTCGGAAGTTGTTACGACCAAGGGTAAAGTGACGGAGTGGAACAAAACCTACACGGCGCTAAATCCACCGCTTGATCTGGAAATGCCCATTATTGTGCTGACCAACAACCACAGTGCGTCGGCCGCCGAAATCGTGTCGGGCGTGATTCAGGATTATGACCGGGGTGTGTTGATTGGCCAGCGGACGTATGGTAAAGGGTTGGTCCAGACCACTCGTGAGTTGTCGTTCAATACCAAACTGAAAATCACAACGGCTAAATACTACATTCCCAGCGGGCGTTGTATTCAGGCAATCGACTATAGCCATCGCAATCCAGATGGTAGCGTTGGTAAGATTCCGGATTCACTCAAAACAGCCTTTAAAACCAAAGCAGGACGCGTGGTTTATGATGGAGGTGGTGTACTGCCTGATGTTGTGATCGAAGCCCAAACGCCAACACCAATCGCTTTAAGCCTGACCAACAAAGGGTTGCTTTTCGATTATGCTGTGAAATATCGTCACGAACACCCAACTATCAAGCCCGCTCGTGAATTCCGCCTGACGGATGCGGAATATGCTGACTTCGCCAAGTGGGTTGCCGATAAAGAATACGATTACACCACGCAGGTTGAAAAAGATCTGGGTACGCTCGAAGCGTCGGCTAAGAAAGAAAAATACTTCGATCAGATTCAGGATCAGCTCAAGTCGCTTAAGACCAAGATGTCGCACAGCAAAGATGCCGACCTGAACACGTTCAAGCCTGAAATCCGAACGCTGCTTGAGCAGGAGATTGCCGGACATTATTACCTGCAAAAAGGGTTGAAAGAAGCGTCGTTCGCTACCGATCCCGAAATGAAAGCCGCCCTCGATTTATTCAAAGACATGGGCCGCTACTCGACTATTTTAAAAGGAAAACAATAATGATGAATTATGAATTATGAATGATGAATTATAGGACTACCAGTCATTTATACTTCATCATTCATCATTCATCATTAACATGCTTATTCTCTCCCTCGACACATCTACCGCTTCCTGTTCAGTTGCGCTCCATCGCGATGGCCTGCTGTTAGGCTGTTATGAACTCTTTACGGAGCGTACATCAGCCGCTATGCTTACAACGCTCATTCAGGACGTTGTGCAACACGCAGGTTATGAATTAGCTCAGGTAGATGCAGTAGCTATAGCTAAAGGACCAGGCTCTTATACCGGCCTCCGCATTGCTGTCTCAACGGCTAAAGGCCTGTGCTTTGCTTTAGACAAACCACTCCTTGCTGTCAACACACTGGCCGGTATGTCCGAACAGGTTCGTGCTTATTATCCAGATACACATACCCTGTGCCCAATGATCGATGCCCGGCGTATGGAGGTTTATTGCGCGTTTTATAACACTAACGGACAGGAAATTCAACCGACCTCGGCTCAGATTATTGACGAAAATTCGTTCAATACATGGCTCTCCCAGGGGCCAGTTGTTTTCTTCGGCGATGGGGCTGCTAAATGTCAGGCGGTATTAGGCAAACAACCCAATGCCATCTTTCCAGAGGCAACCATAATCCCTTCGGCCCGCACCATTGGGCAGTTGGCAACAGCCGCTTTTGCCGAAGGACAGTTCGAAGATTTGGCCACATTTGAGCCATTCTACCTGAAAGATTTTATGACTACACAGCCCAAAAAGCTACTGGTTTAACCCTTTTGACAAGATTAACAGGATTGAAGGCTATAAATCCTGTTAATCTTGTCAAAAAGGTAAAGACTGTCGAAAACATAACTTCTCATAAAGCGGGAATCTGGCGTTTTTCCCCTTATTTCGCCCCGACAACCGTCTAGTTCTCGCTCCTGTGCAGATTATCGTTGATATTGGCAATACCGATGCCGTTTTCGGACTCTACGACCAAACTACCTGGCAATACATTTGGCGTACGCCCGCCCGGCTCGATGAACCAGCAGACTCTTACGAGCGTCGGTTACGGCTCTGGTTGCTCGAAGCCAGCATTCCGTTGAGCGCCATCAAAAGCACCGTTCTGAGTAGCGTTGTTCCTGATTTAACGCCAACCATGCGGGCTATGCTTACCGAATTGTTTGGTTTTGATCCAATCGTAGTAGGTCCAGGCGTGTATCCACTATTGCCCATTGAGATTCTTCGCCCGCACGAAATTGGAACAGACCTTGTCGCGAATGCGCTGGCAGCTTATACACGCTACAAAAAAAACTGTGTTGTTGTCGATTTTGGGACGGCGCTCACGTTTACGACGGTTTCAGGCGAAGGTAAAATTCTGGGAGTGGCCATTGCCCCAGGACTAAAAACCGCCATTCGATCTCTATTTTCCAACACAGCTCAACTACCAGAAGTACCCATTGAAGTACCGGCATCGGCACTGGGCACCAATACGACACACGCAATCCAGGCGGGTATAGTGCTTGGCTACGAGGGATTAGTTCGTTCGTTGGTAGGGCGGATTCAAGCTGAACTAAACGGCGATTGTATAGCTGTAGCGACAGGCGGTTTATCAGGTCGAATTCCCTCGCTGCAGGATGTTTTTACCGACATTGTTCCGTCGCTTACCCTAGAAGGCGTTCGCCTGATTGGTGAATTCGTTACCAACTCGACAGACAGACAATAAATTCTTTTCTGCTAACTACTAAAGGCTAGGTACTAAACCTGGCCTTTGCTGGCTTTGGCATGGCTTTCTGCGAAAGTTCTGTTATAAATAGTTTAGCCCTATTTACAATATTTTATTTCCAAAAATTAGCGTTGTGGTAACATATTTAATTGTATTATCTATATATCACCAAAAAAGATCGAATTATTTACTGACCATATAATAAATCTATTAGCGGACGCTTCTTTAACCAAAAAACAGAAAAATAGTACATTCTTTATCTTTTCCCCGGTCAGTTCTATTCAATCAACAGATAGTTAAATTACCAGAAATAGGACTATTTATCAGCTGATAACAAGCAGTTTATCTGTTTCATAAATTGATGTAGGCGTCGTGCTCTACTCGTAAAATGTTTAGGCGAGTCAGACATGCTGAAATTCTTTTTTTCACCAAACATCAACAGCGATGAAACTAGTCTACAAGCTTATTTTATCTACACTAATTGTACTTTTTCCTATTTTTTCTGTCCAAGCAAGTTTACCGAAGCCAGCCTGGAAATCGGGCCAGCTTATTCTTATAAACCACACGATTCTGGAAGGCGATTTATCGTACAACTGGCTCATGGAAACGGTATTATTTCGCCATACTGACGGACGAGTTCAGACATTTTCGGCAAACCAGGTTGATCAATTTGGCTGGTTTGATTTTTCCGTTCACCAATACCGAAAGTTCAAAGCGCTCGCTAGTGATGACGCAAAAACCAAGACGTACATCAGACATGCATTTTTCGAAATTTGTATGGATGGTTCGTTAACCGTGGTCAGAAACTTACGGCAACCACATGGTCTTTTCAAACGTGTACTCTCGCACCCAGCTTATTTTGTTGATCAGCCAATAATGGCGCAGAATACCGACTACTTCAATTATTACGTCTATGATTCGGGGCGTTTACTAGCGCTGGATCGGTTTTATACCGACATCTATGATCCAATCATGACGGCTTACGATAAAGTTTTGAAACGCTACATTTACGATCACAACATCAACGACCGACATCTATTAGGTCGTTTAGTCCTCATCGATCGCTACAACCTACTCGTTGAACAGGAGGCCAAGACCGCGTCGGCCAAGGGTGTAGTTGTTGCACCCGAATAGGAAAAGGCTTTAGGAGAGACTAAACTGTTGAGGATGATGTTATTGTACGACCCCGATGGGGTCAAATGTTTATAGCTAATGTAGTTTCTATAAACATTCGACCCCATCAGGGTCGCACCCTGTGCCATTCAATATAATTCAGCTCATTCGTCGGAAGCAGGTGAAGACTCATTGTTGGGGGCCTGGCCGCGCTTTTTTCGTTTGCGAAGTGCATCATTGAGCAAAAATTCAATTTGCCCATTCACGCTCCGAAACTCGTCCTGCGCCCAGCGCTCCAGTTCCTTCAGCGTCTCGGGCTGAATTCGTAAGACAAAGGCTTTTTTTTCAGCAGCCATAAGAAGGGGGAGGAAAGGAAGGAAGTAGGAAAGGGAGGAAAGGAACAAGGGAGATTCGAGTATTTAACTATTTCTCCCTTTATTCCCTCTCGTCCCTTTCCTCCCCCTCCTTTAATTATACAACGTCCCGGCATTAACAACCGGACTAACTGATTTTTCACCACATAAGACAACCAGCAGGTTACTCACCATAGCGGCTTTTCGTTCTTCATCTAACGCAATTACACCATTTTTTTCAAGTCGTTCCAAGGCCATTTCGACCATACCAACTGCACCTTCAACAATCAGACGCCGGGCCGCAATCATGGCCGATGCCTGCTGACGTTGCAGCATGGCGCCTGCAATTTCGGAGGCATACGCCAAATGGCTAACACGCGCTTCAAGAATATCTACCCCAGCCCGTTCGAGCCGTTCGTTTAGTTCCTGTTCCAGAAATACGTTGATCTGGCCTGTGCTATCCCGAAGCGTTACATCTGACGTTTCGTCTTCCATATGGTCGTATGGGTACGAATTAGCCAGTTTTCGAACGGCCGCTTCTGATTGAATCTGTACGAAATTCACGTAGTTATCAACCGAGAACAGGGCTTTGGCCGTGTCTTTTACTTGCCAGACAACTACGGCTGCAATCTCAACCGGATTTCCCATTTTATCATTCACTTTCAGGGTCTGTCCATTCAGATTTCGCGCCCGAAGGCTGATTTTCTTTTTGCTATATAGTGGGTTTACCCACCGCAAACCACCTTGTTTCATAGTGCCTACATAATCGCCGAAAAAAGTACAAACCGCTGCTTCGTTCGGATTGATAACGGTTATACCCATGAACAAGACAATAGAGGCAAGTACCAGAATGATGGGCAAAACAAATCCAAGTTTTGCAATCAATGCCAAGGGAGCAGCAATTAAGCAAACTACAGCTATGAGCAAAAGCACATAGCCTGAGATCGATGTGAGTGGTTTCTCCTGCATTATCGTAAGGTTTTAGATGATGGAAACAATATCATTTTGATATCACAATGATACGAAGCCTTCTTAACAATCCGTGAGAATCTATAGGAACGGTCAGGCAAATCCACTAGTGGTATTAAATTGACCATAAAGTCTCACCGGGTTAAAACCCGGCGCATTTCATCTGTTCTGTTTTGTGCGCCGGGTTTTAACCCGGTGATAATCTAATAAGACCAATTAGAGACGATTACGATACGATCGCTGATAACTTAACGGACTTTGTCCGGTAACAACTTTAAATTTCTCGAAGAAGCAGGTCGCGTTTTGAAAGCCGCTTTCGTAACAGATTTGTTGGATACTCATGCGGTTGTCGATCAGTTGCCGACAAGCATGCCCAACCCGGATTTCAGTCAGAAATTGGGAATAGGTCTTCCCGGTGCGTGATTTAAAATACCGGCAAAATGAATTGGAAGACAGGCCCGCGACAGAGGCTACCTCATCCAATCGGATTTTCTGTTTGAACTCCCTAAAGGTGAAGTCATAAATAGCATTAATGCGCTCATTTTCAGCGTCGGCAAAATTACATTCGAAGCCCAGGGATGATAACAACGTAGCTTCTTTTACATGAGCAATGGCGACCAGACAATCCAGCAAGGCAATTAGCTGATAAGGACCGCTAGACTGATACACAGTGTTAATTTTCGACCCAATCAGCTCGCAGGCAGCTCCGGTCAGCAAAATACCTCGTTGCGCTTTATCCAGCACCTGCCTGATCGGTTTCATTTCGGGAAGCGCCAGAAAATGATCTCCCCAAAAGTCTTTGCTAAAGTGAATAACGGTAGCATAGGGTTGAGTAGGTTGGTTATCAGCGGCTTCCTGTTCATCGTATCGCCAATAATGAGGGAGGTTAGCACCCACCAGCACCACATCGCCCGGCCCAAACCGCATGATATTATCGCCGACAAACTGGGTTCCGGTACCTTTATGAAACTGAATCAGCTCGACCTCGGGGTGAAAGTGCCAGCGGTTATTGATATTGGGCAATTGGTCTTGCCGAACGCTAAATGAGTGGGCAGGACCAGTAGTAACTTTTAATAACTGGGGTTTCATAAAAATATTCTCCAATAGCAGCATCATTTCCGATGCTATGCCAATATAGCTTAGTATCTGGGTAAATTCCTACAAAATATGACTTACGAAATAGAGTTACTTTGTAGCGTAATCTTACCGGATTTACACCTAAACCCGAAAAAGTCCTGTGTCCAAGTCTGACAATCGTTTCGCCATTGCTTTAATTACGGTTTTATTTTTCCTGTGGGGCTTTGCATTGAATCTGAATCCCATTCTGATTCCACACCTAAAGAAAGCCTGCCAACTTACTGATTTACAATCAGCTCTGATCGATTCAGCATCTTATTTTGCGTATTTCCTGATTGCCCTGCCAGCCGGGCTGTTCATGAAACGTTACGGCTACAAAGCAGGCATTACGTTGGGGTTATTACTGTTTGCAGGAGGTACGTTTCTGTTTTACCCAGCCGCTGAACTTCGGCAGTTTAGCCTTTTCCTCGTGGCTTTGTTTGTCATTGCCACTGGGCTGACGTTACTCGAAACAGCCGCCAATCCATACATCACGGTATTGGGTGATTCTGAAACAAGCACCCAGCGACTCAATTTCGCCCAATCGTTCAATGGGCTTGCCGCCTTTCTGGCACCGCTTGCTGGTGGCGCATTTATTTTGTCGGGTAAAAATGTATCAGCTTCAGAGCAACAAGCTATGGGCTCTACACAATTCGAAGCCTACCTAAAAGAAGAAGCCTCGTCGGTACAGGTTCCGTTTCTGATCATTGGCGGTATTGTGTTGCTGGTAGCGTTGCTGATTAGCCGGACGTCGCTCCCTGTCATTGAGGAAGTAGACGATTCACCAACAGCTAGTCAGGGCTCTATTTTATCCGAAAAAAATCTGGTAATGGGTGTTATCGCTCAGTTTTTCTACGTGGGTGCGCAGGTTTGCATCAGCAGTTTTTTCATTCGGTTTGTGGGGCAGGTAGCCAATATCGGCGAAAAAGAAGCCGCCAAGTTACTGTCCTTCGCGCTACTCGGTTTTATGATTGGTCGTTTCTTCGGTACGTTCCTGATGCGGTATATTACCCCTCCCCGTTTACTGGCACTCTATAGTTTACTCAACATTGGTTTATTGGCCATTGCGGTATTTGGTCATGGAATGGTACCGGTTTATACACTGGTTGGCGTTGAATTTTTCATGTCGATTATGTTCCCAACCATTTTCTCGCTGAGTATTCGGGGATTGGGGTCAAAAACTAAATTGGGGTCATCATTGGTCATTATGGCCATTGCAGGTGGGGCTGTGTTCCCGGTTATCATGGGCCGCGTATCTGATATGACCACCATGCAAACGGCTTACCTGGTACCCGCTATCTGTTTTTTACCCATTCTGTATTTTGCAATAAAAAACCTTTCTGTAAAACATGTAGCCTTAACTACGTCACATTAATTAAAGGGTGAAGGGTACGAATCGAGGAAAACTTCGTATACACAATACATTCCTGAATCGGATTTAGTCCGTTCACGACAACAGCAATAACACTCTCTGAAGGAGTTTATTTTCATAGGTTGGTTTCAGAAAGCCCCCACCGGCTTGAGTGAGGGCTTTCTTTTTTTCATCGAACGTTCATTCAGTACTTACATATATGGATTTACAACTGCAAAACAAGGTGATCATCGTTACGGGCGGAGCCAAAGGCATTGGCGAAGGCATTGTGAACGTACTAGCTGGCGAAGGCGCCATTCCCGTTATTATTGGTCGAAATGAAAGCGACAATCAGAAAGTCGTAGCGGAGATCGAAGCCGCTGGCCGTCAGGCATTTCAGGTTGTAGCCGAACTTACTCAGCCCGAAGAATCAGCGAAAGCAGTACAGGCAGTTCTGGAAAAATTTGGTCGAATTGACGGCGTTGTCAACAATGCTGGCGTAAACGATGGCGTTGGTCTCGAGCATGGTAATTACGAGGCATTCATAGCTTCGCTGCATA
The DNA here is from genome assembly GCF_014117325.1 of Spirosoma foliorum. Classification (NCBI taxonomy): domain Bacteria; kingdom Pseudomonadati; phylum Bacteroidota; class Cytophagia; order Cytophagales; family Cytophagaceae; genus Spirosoma; species Spirosoma foliorum. The sequence goes on from NZ_CP059732.1 coordinate 5,172,904, forward strand.
AGAATCTGGTCCATTATTACCTGATCGTTCATCATGCGTTACCTGCCTTGAAAGAGTCAAAAGGAGCGATCGTTAATATTACTTCGAAAACGGCCGACACAGGTCAGGGAGGTACTTCGGCCTACGCAGCTGCAAATGGTGGACGCAACGCGCTAACGCGTGAGTGGGCGGTTGAACTCCTGAAATATGGTATTCGGGTCAATGCCATTGTGGTAGCCGAATGCTGGACTCCGCTGTACGAACGCTGGATTAACACCCTGCCTAATCCAGAAGAAAAACTGGCATCGATCGTTTCGCATATTCCTCTCGAAAACCGAATGACGACTGCCGAAGAAATCGCTAACACAACGGCGTTTTTACTATCGAACCGTTCCAGCCACACAACAGGTCAGCTTCTGTACGTCGATGGCGGCTACGTTCACCTCGATCGTGCTTTAGCAAACGCGTCATAACTAAAAAAATTTGAGGTTTGTAGTTTGAGGTTTGATGTTCACAGAGACCGAAAACATCAAACCTCAAGCTACAAACCTCAAACTTGAATGCAAACCTTAGTCTGTACAACGCCGGGGGAATTAACCTACCAAGCAGGCGTAAAGCCCGAGCTAACGCCTAGCAACGCCATTATTCGCATTCGCCGGATTGGTATCTGCGGCACTGATCTTCACGCGTTTGAAGGCACCCAGCCGTTTTTCAATTACCCACGTATTCTTGGCCACGAACTGGCGGGCGAGTTGGTCGAGGCAGACGGAGCGCCTGATTTTGAACCCGGCGAAGCCGTTACATTCCTTCCCTATTTCAACTGTGGTCACTGCATTGCCTGCCGGTCCGGAAAGCCTAATTGCTGTGCGAGTCTTAATGTATGTGGGGTTCATTCAGATGGCGGCATGGTTGAATACCTATCCGTGCCCTCTTACTCGCTGGTACATGGCAATGGCCTGAGTTTCGATGAGCTGGCTTTAGTTGAACCGCTGGCTATTGGCGCGCACGGTATTCGTCGGGCCAATGTACAACCGGGCGAGTGGGTGCTGGTTATTGGCGCAGGTCCTATTGGACTGGGTGTCATGGAGTTTGCTCGTATTGCTGGCGGCAAGGTAATCGCACTGGATATCAATGAATCGCGACTGGATTTCTGCCGAAACCGATTAAACGTAGAACATACGGTGCTAGCCACTGCCCCGGACGTTTTTGACCAGATAGCCAAAATCACGAATGGCGATATGCCAACCGTTGTCATCGACGCAACCGGCAATCTTAAGGCCATTAACAATTCGTTTCAGTATATGGCCCATAGTGCCCGTTATGTGCTGGTGGGATTGCAGAAAGGCGAAATTTCGGTCAGTCACCCAGAGTTTCATAAACGGGAAGGCACGCTTATGAGCAGCCGCAACGCAACCCGGCAGGATTTCGAACATGTGATTGCGTCCATGAAAAACGGTCAGGTTGATCCAACAACCTACATCACGCATCGAGTGACGTTTGGGCAGGTAAGCGACAAATTTGCCAGCTGGCTCAATCCAGCGAATGGGGTCATCAAAGCAATGGTTTCGATGAATGACTAGTTTGTTTTCTGACAGGATTTACAGCCGGGCCGACGCTTCGGATAAAACAGGATTGAAGGCTAGAGAAAATCCTGTAAATCCTGTCAGAAAAAACTAGTCTTACATCCCCAACTCTACAAACGCCAATCCTTTTCACTATTTTTGCGGCCTTAATTACTGGTCAACCTGCTGATTGACCAACTTATTGACAATCATGCAACTGAGTGAACAAGAAATAAATCGCCGACAAAAACGCGAAGAATTAATGCGGATGGGGATCGACCCCTACCCTGCTGAGCTATTTGACGTAACGGCCACCATCGCCGACATCCGTGAGGCTTTCCAAACTGTTGAACCTGAACAGGATTTTTCAGGCGACGAACGCTGGGGCAATATTCAACTGGCGGGCCGATTGATGGTATTCCGCATTAGCGGTAGTGCCTCATTCGTCGAAATACAAGACTCCACTGGCCGGATGCAGTTCTACTTCCGTCGTGACGACATCTGTCTCGGCGAAGATAAAACCCTGTATAACACGGTTTTCAAGAAATTGCTTGACATTGGCGACATCATTGGCGTTCGGGGTCATGTCTTCACCACCAAAACCGGTGAACTATCCGTTTATGTGAAAGAATTTAAGATTCTGAACAAAGCGTTGCGCCCATTGCCAGTTGTGAAGGAAGTTGTCAATGAGCGAGGAGAGAAAGAAACCTTCGATGCTTTTACCGATCCGGAACAACGGTATCGCCAGCGGTATGTGGATTTGATTGTGAATCCACAAGTACGCGACGTATTCGTAAAACGAACCAAACTGGTCAACTCAATTCGGCAATTCTTGAGTCAGAAAGGCTATCTGGAAGTCGAAACGCCGATTTTGCAGCCTATTCACGGCGGAGCAACGGCACGCCCATTCAGCACCCATCACAACTCGCTCGACATGACGCTTTATATGCGGATTGCCAACGAGCTATACCTGAAACGTCTGATTGTGGGCGGCTATGATGGCGTGTTTGAGTTTGCGAAAGACTTCCGTAACGAAGGCATGGACCGGACCCACAATCCGGAATTTACCCAGGTTGAGTTCTACGTTGCCTATAAAGATTATCTCTGGATGATGGACACCATTGAGGAGATGGTTGAAAAAGTAGCCTTGGACGTAGCTGGCACCACGAAAGTGACTGTTGGCGAAAACGTTATTGATTTCAAACGTCCCTGGAAACGCCTAACGATGTTCGAGGCTATTCAGGAGTATACTGGTGTTGATGTATCGGCAATGGAAGAAGACGAACTGCGTCAGGTTGCTGAAAGTCGGGGAATTAAAGTAGATAGCACCATGGGCAAATCGAAACTGATCGATGAGCTGTTTGGGGATGCCTGCGAACCCAACCTTATCCAGCCGACATTCATTACCGATTACCCTGTCGAAATGTCGCCGTTGACCAAAAAGCACCGGAGCAAACCGGGTCTGGTTGAGCGATTTGAGGCTATTTGTAACGGAAAAGAGATTGCCAACGCCTACTCTGAGCTAAACGATCCGCTCGATCAGCGTGAGCGTTTTGAAGAGCAGTTGCGCCTGGCCGAACGGGGTGACGAAGAAGCAATGGCGTTGGACGAAGACTTCCTGCGGGCCCTCGAATATGGTATGCCCCCAACGGCGGGCGTTGGTCTGGGTATTGATCGTTTGACGATGATCATGACCAACCAGCCTTCGATCCAGGATGTTCTGTTTTTCCCACAGATGCGCCCAGAAAAGAAAGTAGAGCTAGCGGACGATAGTGCTTTTGTCGTAGTCGGTGTTCCGGCCGAATGGATTCCGGCACTACAAAAGTTGGCTATTCAAACAGTCGATCAACTCCAGGCAAGCAACCCTAATAAGCTCTTTAATGATCTTGGGGGTGTGCGCAAAAAACTAAAAATGGACGTACCAATGCCTACGCTGGATCAGGTACGTAGTTGGACTGGAAATTAAATAAGGAAACCCCCACCTGAAAACCGGGTGGGGTTTCTATTTCGTAAGTCGATGCTGGGGAGTAAATCTAATTAGCTAATTTTTTGCACCTTTACGGCATTGAGTCCTTTCTTGCCGTCTACCACTTCAAACTGCACCCGATCTTTTTCCCGAATGGTAATCCCATTCAAGCCCGTGATGTGCACAAAAATGTTCTCTGTTGGTACCATCTTCAACAATGAATCCGTAACCTTTACTTTCGTTAAAGAATTTTACTTCACCTGTTTGCATAAAACGTAAACAATTAAACTAATTAAACATTTAAGGGGTCAGTCATTAACAAAGATTCCGAAAACAGAAAACTAAATATCCGGTTCATTAGGATATGAGGTTGAAGATCAACGAACTTTGTTAAATGTAATGGCGAAAACGGCACGTAAAAGCCCTTAGCCCCGTTACAACACAAAGAAAACGAAAATGTTCTGACTTCAATGAGTTTACGCGCATTTTTTAGCTAATTTCATTAAGTTTATATTGGCTTTCTTCGTAAACGGCAAACATTCTATCAAATACAGCCGTTAGTTTTGTGTAGGATTGATGACAGAGTATAATCCACTTCAGGGACAATCAAAATGAATAAGATTCGCTATTTTGTTGAAAGTCAGGCGTTCGGTGTCTGCTCTCGTTTGGGGGAGAAGATGAATATTTCGGCCAGTAGCATTCGTTTATATTTTATTTATACCTCGTTTCTGACACTCGGCTCTCCCGTTGTTCTCTATCTGATACTCGCTTTCTGGATGGAGATGAATAAACACCTGCGCCGACATGCTCACCCCACTATTTGGGAACTGTAACAAAATGATGAATGATGAATGATTGTACAAAACAATTCATCATTCATCATTCATCATTTCCCCATACGTCTTCTTTCCTTCGGCAAAGTACTGCCAGACAACGCTTTTGGGATACAGTTTAACTTCGGTGGTTTGCTGATTTTTTAGTTCACGCCGTTGGCGCTGGAGCCTGGGCAGTGCTCCATAAAAGGCAAAGTGGGCTCGTACAATTGCCCACACATCTGGCCACTGGCCTTCGCGCATAAAGAGCAACGACGATAAACCATCCATCACTAACCTAAACAGAATTTTGGGCCACAACCAGCCATCAGCGGGCCAGTTTTTATAGAGCATAAAGAGGCTATTGCGGTAATTAAGGAAGGTTTTATGGGGATTGGATTTATGAAGTGTGCCCCCGCCTACGTGATAAACCGTCGATTGCCCGCACGCCCATACTTCATAGCCTAATCGCTGCACACGCCAGCACCAGTCAATTTCTTCCATATGGGCAAAAAACGACCCATCGAAACCTCCTATCTGGTGAAATATCTCCGCCTTGACAAATAGACAGGCTCCAGTTGCCCAGAAGATCTGTCGGTTATCGTCGTATTGGCCATGATCTTTCTCAAAGGTAGCGAATACACGCCCTCGACAAAATACATAACCCAACCAATCAACAAAGCCACCGGCAGCCCCTGCATGTTCAAAAAACTCGCGGTCACTGTATGAACGGATTTTAGGCTGGCAGGCGGCAATTTTCGGATTTGCTTCCAATAGAGCCAGTGCGGGCGACAGCCAGCCGGGGGTTACTTCAATATCGGAGTTTGGCAAGACGTAGTAAGTAGCTCCTCCGTATTGCGTTCGAACCTGTTCTAAAGCTGCGTTATAACCGCCGGCATAGCCCTCATTACGAGGAAGTTCAATAACACGAACAGTCGGAAATGTAGATCGTAGGAAAGCTACAGAATCATCGGTAGAAGCACTATCGGCAACATACACTGGGTGCCCATTAGCGGTGGCCAGTACTGCAGGCAGGAATTTGGCTAAAAACGGTTTTCCGTTGTAATTAAGAATAACAATGGCAAGGGTATCCAAATCAATTTGTGCCGAGCCGCCGGAGCGGTTTGACGTCTGTAGTTGGCTATAGTGTATAGATCATGAGCCAGCGTCAAACGTCAAACCGCCCCGGCGGCCCGGTACAAACTTACAAACTATTAAGACATCAATCCATCCAGATTTAGACCAGGAATATTAGGCAGCAGCCCTTCGGTAGCCTGACGAAGGTGCTCACGAGATTTTGTTTCAATATTAGCCATCGCTTTATTGGTGGCTGCTACAATAAGATCCTGAAGCATTTCGCGGTCGTCGGGGCGAATCAGATCGGGGTCAATCTCAATTTTCAGGACGTTTTTCAGGCCATTCACCGTTACTTTCACTAAGCCAGCACCCGATTCACCTGTTTCGGTAATGGTACTAAGTGTCTCCTGAGCATCTTTCATTCGGGATTGAACTTCTTTCATCTTCCCGAACATATCCATCATATTCATAATTTTAAGTCGATAGTGAGTTAGTCAATGGTCAATAGTTACGCAGCAATCTAGTCCTAACGACTATTAGCTGATCACTACTGACTCCTTTATCGTACCAATAACACCGCACCCGTACGAACAGTTTTCACACCGGTCAGGTCAATGACCTCAATGTGGTACATATATTGGCCAGTTGCAGCATCCTGTCCCTTCACTTTTCCATCCCATCCCTGCGTTTTATCGGTAGTGCTATAAATTACCTCGCCCCATCGATCGAAAATGCTCATCCTGAACTGATCAAAATAAGTACCTCTTATAACAAAGGTATCATTCTGAGTATCATTGTTAGGCGTAAAGGCGTCGGGAACCCAGATTTTAGCCTCACGGCGGAATGTATAAAAATTCGAGTAGCTAACGGCTCCATTGTCCGAAACAGCAATGATTCGGTACTTCTGCGATTGTATATCCAGGTCAGTAGCACTCAGATCATAATGTGTATTGACCCCAATATTGGTAATTTCTCGTCGGGTATTATTCACCGAGTCGATCACTTCAATGATATAATTCCCGATTTTTTCTGGCGTAAAAGGCGATTCGGCCGTCCAGTCGATACCTGTTGGTGACTTGGATGTCAAATACACCGAACAAACGGGTGCCGATGGAGCCGATGCAACGCCACAATTCGTGAGGTAAGTTATCTGGTAGCAGTAAGAGCCGGTCGATGCGTCGGCAGTTTCATCTGTGAATGCATTTTTATTCGCAATGGTACCTACTGGCGTATACGTATTTGAACCCTCACTAGCTCGACTGACAACCAGCGTATAGCTGGACGAGGCCCCTGTAGTGGGCAAGGAAACGACTAAATGAGGGTGGTTATTTTCAATGGATACAACTGTACTTCCCAAATCACCGGGCAACTCGCCATTAATACCCAGCACACAAACGGGAGCCGACGTAACAATAGTCTGAGCCGTTCCGGCAATAGTCGCTTCGATACTATAACAGTATTGCACGCCACAGGCAATGTTCGAATTATCGCTATAACTACTAGTAGCCTGGTTCGTTACGACACCAGCAGGAAGGCTGCCTTTATAGATTCTATATGACCGAAATTGTGTTGCTCCAGAAATCGTTCCGGCATAGGGTTGCCAGCTTAGGTTATTCTGTTTGTTCGCAGCTTTTACATCTATAACCAGGCTGCACACCTCATCCGATTTCAGTGGGGTACTATTGCAGGCATCCTGCGTTTGTACCTGAAAACACTGTACTTGTTTGGCATCCGTTTGAACAGTAAATGACCCACCTCCCGTACCAGTCTGTCCTGTTGCCGCATAGGTTCCATTTATTTTCTGAAACAACTGTACGGAAGAACCTGCACCGGCCATATAGGTAATATCAATCGAATTGTCGCTGGTTGTTTTTAAGGCCGTGATGGTTGGTTGAGCTGCATTAGCCGCAACTGTAATAGGAGGTGCCGTCGTTAGCGTTGATCGGCAACTGGCTGGAGCATTGTAGATGCCCTGAACCGTCAATGTATAGGTACCCGCGTTCGTGTAGGTATGCGACAGTTCAAGAGCCATTTGAGCACGCGTTTTTAGTTCGCGCACTCCATCTCCCCAATACACTTCATACTGATCATATTGGCCTAATGTTGAGGCATCTGGAACAATCATTGCCCTCCGGCCCGAACACGACTTTGCAGCAAATTTCACTTGATCAACAGGAAGTACGGTAACTTCTTTACACAAGACAGTGCCCCCACCCCCAGAACCATACTGGATAATTGTATAAGATCCGGGTTGTGCATATGTAGCAGTCGTACTTGACGCAAAAGTTACCTGACCGAGTGGACTCTTACCATCATATTGGAAGTTATAGCCAACATTAATGATATTGGGACCTGTCTTAACCTCAACCGGTGTTCCCACACAAACCTTGTCTTTAGTAAGCGAAAAATTACCAGGGAACAGTGGGTTTATGCAGGCATTCTGGGCCTGTGTACTAGGCGATTTACAGAGAAGTAGTAGCCCCAACAGAGCCATTACCTTCCAATAAGCCAACACATTAGCTTTCGCCCCAACATCAATCAGCCACAATCGTAAAATTCGCACAGAGGGTCTTTTTTTATTGTTCTTTAATCTATCGTTCCTATGCTTGAAAACGGCCCAACGGACATTTTCGCGTCCAGCGAAACGTATCTTTCTTAAAATCAGTTTTCAGGTCAAACTGAGTGTAGGTAAAACGTATTGACTGGCCATCTGGACAGCCAATGAATCAACTACCAAATATACTTTCACCGACACGCATAGACCAAAAAAGATGAGCAATAATAGTACCAACTCTGAAACCACTGGACCTCAAGCTACTGCTGGCGATGAGTTAACCCAAGCTGATATAGCCCCTATTCGACTCGACCGTATTGAAGAGGCTGTTGCCGATATAAAAGCGGGGAAAATTGTGATTGTAGTTGACGACGAAGACCGCGAAAATGAGGGCGACATGATCTGCGCAGCCGAAATGGTAACGCCCGAAATGGTCAATTTCATGGTTCGTGAAGCCCGTGGTCTTATGTGTGTGCCCCTCACCCAAGAGCGTTGCGATGAGTTAGGGCTTGAGATGATGGTTACGAGTAATACGTCTGTACACACAACGCCCTTTACGGTTTCGGTCGATTTACTGGGCCGCGGCTGTACAACAGGCATCTCGGCTTCTGACCGGGCGAAAACGATTCAGGCGCTGGTTGATCCAACAACGGTTCCCGATGATCTCGGTCGTCCTGGTCACATTTTCCCATTACGCGCTTCCGAAGGTGGCGTTATCCGTCGGGCCGGACACACCGAAGCGGCTATTGATCTGGCGCGGATGGCAGGGTTATCCCCTGCTGGTGTACTCATCGAAGTATTAAACGAAGATGGTACCATGGCCCGGCTCCCCCAATTGCGGGTAATGGCCGACCGCTTCGGTATGAAACTCGTTAGTATTCAGGATTTGATCGAATACCGGCTCCGTACCGAAACGCTGATTCATCGGGAAATTGGCGTCGATATGCCCACTCAATGGGGTCATTTCGACCTGATTGCCTATAAGCAAAGCAACACAGGCGATACGCATCTGGCGCTCATCAAAGGCAGTTGGGAACCTAACGAACCCGTTCTGGTACGCGTTCACTCGTCCTGCGTTACGGGCGACATTTTTGGTTCCTGCCGTTGCGATTGTGGCCCCCAACTTCACGCATCCATGAAAATGGTTGAAGAAGAAGGTAAGGGAGTAATTGTGTATATGTTTCAGGAAGGGCGTGGCATTGGTTTGATGAACAAACTGAAAGCCTACAAACTTCAGGAGATGGGTCGGGATACGGTTGAAGCAAACCTCGAACTTGGTTTACCGATGGACGCTCGTGATTATGGTGTTGGTGCCCAGATTCTGCGGGATCTGGGTATTCGCAAACTGCGGCTCATTTCGAACAATCCTAAAAAGCGGGCTGGTTTGATGGGCTACGGACTGGAAATCATCGACACAATACCCATTGAGATTCCATCCAATCCGCACAACATCCGCTATTTACAAACCAAGCGCGATAAAATGGGCCATACAATTCTGAATGAGCCTGTTAACGAAGAACAATAGGTACGGTTTATGGTTTACAGTATTTGGTTTACGGTTGGCTAACCGCACCGGTGAACTGGCTTCAGCTAACCGTAAACCGAGTACTGTAAACAGAAAATTACATACGATGAGCAAGCAATCATTCAAAGACCTTATTCAGGGCGATAAGCCTGTATTGGTCGATTTCTACGCAGACTGGTGTGGTCCCTGTAAGCAACAGGCGCCCATTCTGAAACAACTTACCGAGCGTGCTGGCGACAAGGTTCGGGTCATTAAAATTGATGTGGATAGGGCACAGGAAGCCGCTCAGCAATATCAGATTCGGAGCATTCCGACCATGATTATGTTCAAGGACGGTAAGATTGTCTGGCGTCAGTCGGGCGTTCAGCCGCTACACACGCTGGAAGGATTAGTAAAGCAGTTTGGCGCTTAAACTTAGAATTTATAGGGTTTGTATTAGCCCTGCAAGGGCGGCTTGTCAATAGCGTATTTTATGGTTGATTCAACTAAAGCGCCGTAGGTGCGACCTCATCTAAACAGGTCGCACCTACGGCGCTTTTGATTAAACACTATCCCAATTATTAACAGGACACCCCTATCGGGGTTTGTCAGTGCACCGTTCTTACTTCTTCGCGAAGTTCTGCAGATTCGTCAGCGCGATCACATTAATTATTTTCCACTCTCCGCTTAACTTTTCCACCACACGCGTTTCCTTCGACGTTGTTTTCCCGTGGCTATCTACGAGTGTTTGATCGTAGCTGACAAACGCCATATTTCCATTCTGATGGATGGTATAATTAGTGTTTTGCACCATTACCTTATCCAACACTTTCGAGCTTTTGAACTGACTGGCAAATTGTTTTTCCAGATCATTCCAGCCTTTTATGAGCCTGAAATCTCCGCCATACAGATTAGCGGCAAAGTTGACATAGGGGGTATGCGCCCAGGCATTTGCCCACCTCGCTTTATCACGCGTAAAAAAACCTTCGGTCTCATTAAACAGCACGCGTTTAATGGCATCGTTGTCGGCCTGAGCCAGACCACGCAGAACGGTACTCAGCAAAAGGGTAACTACCAAAAGTGAGGTTTTCATGACCGTAAGAGGGTTGATTTACCGGTCAAGCTATAGAATAAAATTAAAATATACAAATATTATTTTGTACTTATTCCTTATCAATTAGCTTATCTAATCGTCGAATAGACTGAACTACCGCCCGAACGGTGTGGTAGTTAATTTTCCAGGAATGGCTCATGTGCGTCCAGATAGGAACACCCTGCCGGGTCATCAATGGCCACCACTCCCCTATCGGATGATTGACCATTTTGTCCAGCACAAATCGGTGGACGTTTGCGTAGGCATTCCAATATTTTTCATCGCCCAAAATTCGGTAGGCGTCCAGAAAGCCGATCAATACCTCAGCCTGTTGCCAGAATTCCTTCTCCCGATCGTATACGGCACCACTATGCGAGCCTTCTACAAAAACGCCCCCCTGTTCCCAATCAACCCCGTAGTCAACAGCATGAGAAAATGATTTTTGTAGCTGATCGCGGTACGTATCATACGGAATTTGCAATACATCCAACGCATGAATCAATAGCCACGCAAACTCGGCATTATGGCCATAACTCGTGTTGTCTTCCGCTTCCCGCTTTACACCATCTTCGGTAAAGCGATCCCAGCCCCAAATCACATCAAACTTGATTTGCGGAGCTACCTGCCAATTGGCCCAAAATTGGGGCACGCCCGTTCCATAGGCTGGGTGCATGATTTTCGTAACCAGCAACTCTATAACCTCCAGCAGTTTACGACGATGAATCGGCTCCTGCGTGCATTCATACAAGGTGGTGAAAGCTTCCATCAAGTGCATGTGCGCATCGAGCGTTTTACGATCTCCACCAGCAGCACCCGGACCTTTCAGCGTCCAGTCGCGGTGGAACATCTCGAAATAGCCACCGTAACAGGTATCTACGACGTATTTCTGTAACAGATCAAATACCTTTCGGGCATACTCAACCCCGCGTGTATCGCCTGTGGCCAGCGTGTACTCACTCAGGCAATAGATGGCAAAGCTCTGCCCGTACACGATTTTCTGATCGATCAGTACCTCTCCTTTTCGATTGGTCATCCAGTAAAAACCGCCGTACTCCTGATCCCACATGTTGGTTATCAGGTAATCGACGCCGTGACGAGCCATATCGGCCAGTTCGCCATTGCCGTAGCCAGCCCGGTGGGCCGACGCATAGGTGTAAATGGAGCGGGTCTGGGCAATGAGCGATTTCTCGTCTTCGCCCGAATCATTGCCGTGTTGATCGAAATGAGTGATAAAGCCCCCGTTTCCGCGATCGACGGCCCGTTGCATCCAGAAAGGCAATAACTCATTCGTCAGGTGATCATGCATTTCCTGACGATACTGTTGTAAGGTTTCGTTAGTCATTAGAATGGTAGGTAGTATGCAAGGCAAGGATTTCGGCCAGGTTGGCTGTGCCGGTTTGATTTAATTTTTGGACGGTAACACCAGCCGCCAGATTAGCCACTGTCAGGGCTTCCTGGGGCGAAGCACCGGCGCCTATACAAGCCGCCCAGGTAGCCACAACCGTATCACCGGCCCCAACCGTGTCGAGTTCGCCCTGTAGGGAAAGACCTTCTACGAGCTTTGTTTCCTGATCATCCAGATACAGAATGCCAGCCTGACCACGCGTAATCAGCAAGGGGCCTTGACTTCGTTCCCGGAATAAATTTCCCTGTTGAACGCACCAATCCAGCTCAGGATGTTCGGGGGCTTCTTCGATACCCAGAAATTTAGCCAGCTCGGCCGTATTTACTTTCAGTGTGGCCCGTTGAGTCAGCTTCCCCACATCACGCATATCGACCAGGAATCTCACGTTCGGAAACCGGGGCATTAACTCATTGAGCAACTTCACTCGCGCTTCGGTGAGTAACGGATTGGCAAACTGCTGATTGATGATCAGCACATCCAGATTCTTCAGTGCCTGCTCCAGACCGTTGATCACACTGGCGAAAACAGCCTCATCCAGTTTATTGGCAATGCCGAAATCAATTCGATTAGCTTCTTTGCCATCCTGATTTGGCTTGGTGTATACGCATGTATCCCAGCCGTTGTCGAGCACTTGCAGATACTGAGTTTTTACACCCAGCGATTGAAACAAATGCTGCATTTCTCGCCCATACAGGTCGTTGCCCACGCAGCCAATAGCCTGAATGTCTGAAACACCCAGCGCAACCAGATTCTGAACAACATTTCCGGCGGCTCCAAGAAAGGCACGGGGTTTACTTCCCCAAAATACATTTAGCCCCGTTTCGAGCGACGTCTCACCGGTTTGGGTTTGCAGTGTGAAATAAAGATCAATGGCAAAATCGCCGATAACGCCCACTTTCAGGCCGGCAAATCGTTGAAAAAGGGTTCGAATGGCTGTGCTTGTCATTAACTCGTTAGTGGATTCATCTCTATATGACCTAAAACCCGTTATTATGGGCTAGCTACTCACTGATTTATTTTACTAGATACGCCATTTCTCAAAGAAATGGCATATCTAAGGACTCGGATAGTTCCAAGGCTTGTCTTTATCTTTGACGCCCAGCTTGACTCAATCGTATCCTCAATGCTCCCAATAACCCAACTCGACCTTGCTCCTATCACACGCCATCTACGGGCTATGTTTGGCTCCCGTTTATTACTGGCTGCGGTTCATCATTTGAACGTATTTGAGGAATTAAAAGGCGGGCCACTTTCCGTAACCGAACTCCGCAATCAGCTCCAACTGGCCGAGCGTTCAGCTATGGTCTTATTTCCGGCCCTATGTGCCATGGAATTGCTGCGGTTTGATGAATCAGGCCAACTTGCTCTCACAGAATTAGGGCATTATTTAACGCAAACTCAAACACCCAATTTAACGGGTTATACGGGTTTGGAGAAAGACGATCCGGGTGTCCTCGAAATGGCCATTCGACTCCGAAACGATGGCCCGCTTCAGGCCCCAGAAGGCATTTCGTTCGTGAAGGAAGGGGAAGGCCCTTCGCCTATGGATGACCCGGAGCTATCCCGAAAATTTACGCTAGGCTTAGCCGGGCGCGCCCGTCATCTTTCCCCTATAGCAGCCGCAAATCTCTCAAAACGAGAAGGGCATTTGTTAGATGTTGCAGGCGGTACAGGCTTCTATACCTACGAATGGTTGTTAGCAAATCCGACCTCAACGGCTACCCTATTCGACCGGCCAGCGGTGCTTGCGGTGGCGGTCGAATTGCTGGAGGAATTCGTTCAAAGTGGTCGGCCGGGGGCGGCAGGCGTTAAAGAGCGGGTAACATTCATGCCTGGGGATATGCTAACCGATGATATTCCACAAACAGATATTTTACTGGCAGCCAGCCTTTTTCACGATTGGCCAACATCTACCTGCCAACATCTGGCCCATCGCTTTGCCGCAGCCTTGCGCCCTGGTGGCGAATTATGGGTACACGATGCTTTTCTGGATGACGATCTAAGTGGGCCATTAGCCGTTACGGATTATTCCGCGCAACTTTTCTGGAATACACTTGGGCGTTGCTACAGCCGGGCCGAATACCGGAGCTGGCTGGCGGAAGCGGGTTTAGAACCAACCGCTACGAATATTCCGACACAGATGGATTATGGCTTGATCTGGGCCGTAAAACCAGCTTGACACAGAAAACGTACTAATGGGCTACGTGAGCAAATAAACTCTTTGCACCAAAATTCTGCACCACTCGCCCAAAAGGCGGTTTTCGTTCTTTAAACGGGCTAGTCGACAGGCGCCCGGCACACCCAACGTGGGTAAACAAAGGATTCAGCAAGTTAGCTCGGTGGTGGGGTGAGTTGATCCACTGCTTAACAGCGTACCGGGCATAACTCGCATACGTATATGGCTGAAAAATCTGGCTAGTTTGCGAATCCATATATTCATATTGATGTGTTCGCTTGTTCAAACGGGCGCAGAACCAGTCGGGGGTATCGATGGTCTGATACTGACCAATATTTTCAGCAAATCGCTCAAACTGGTTTGTCTGCTTTCCAATACGCTTTTGGACCGTCAACTCGCTTAGATTATAAAAATCCTCGTGACCATAGTAATTATGGTCGATCATGGATTGAGCATGGTTTCGGGCAGCCTGATACAAAGCCCGATCATACAATAACGGACTTAAGCCTGCCTGCCGCCGAGCTTCATTGGTAGCCTGAAATAGCGCGATATCTAACAGAAGTGTATCGGGTTTATCAAGCGCTATAGGTTGCTGGCTTATCGACTGAGCAAAAAATGCCTGATCACTCAGCCGATACTCGTCTGGCGTGGCCGTTATATTCGCCACCCATTGGCATACCTGAAATACCATCCACCAGTTCATAGGCGGGACTATTTTAGCTAAACAAACGATTGATTTTCAAATCAGAAAGCCCACAATAATCTAATTTTACTCGAAGCGGTTAGTTTAGTTTTTGAGACGATTTTCTATGTAGTCAAGACAGTCCCGTGGGCTTCTTATAGGAGAGTAGTATGGTAGGTTTCCTGCATATGTCGGTCAATAACAGTCAGCATCAATCGTCTTGCCAGATCAATATCTACCTCATACTGTTTCGCTAATCCTTTGGTAACCGAATTTTGCAGGTACATCATGTCGTAATCACGCTTATACGTAGCCAGACCCTCTATTGATATCTCATCATAAGTAACAAAATCGAAATGCGTCTGTGGTTCAGGAACGGGTTCTGGTTCCGACACCTCTCTTACTGTTTTCCTCTTATACCACAGCTTGGTAAGAGCAACAAATTCAAATCGAAAACTGGGGTTATTATACATCTCATCAGCTAGTTCACGATGTCTCGCCAATGTAGCCTGTACAATATCAGGTTTCGAAAAATCAGCATACCACCATTCACGCGGGTTTTCTTTTTCCAGTTCGTAGCTTCGTTGATACGCCAACTTAAATACATGTAGTAATAACTCGGCTATCTTTTCAGATTCTCCATCTGGCAGAAATACCATATGAGGCTGGAATCGCTGGGTTTTTAGCGTAGTACAAGACTCATTTGTAGGATCTAACGAACTGGAAGCAATAGCCTGTTCAATATCCGTGTCAGCAGGGTTTGATTGCTGTATCAGCGAATAAATCTCATACAACCTCATCCTTTTTTCACCCTCATTCAGTTGGCGAAATTGCTCAAGAATATCGCTAACTGAATAAACGCCGTGTCCGAATTGATAGATCGTGATTTCCTCTTCTATACTCATGATGATGGAATATAATATACTAACAATCAATCTACTACACAAGCAAAGATACGGATTTAATTACTTATCCTCTCCCAGGTAAAATATCCAGCAAACTACGTCCTTTGGTAGCAACAGCTTCGTGAAACTGATTACTGATCACGTTTTTGATAATCTCACTTCGGTCGCGCTCCCCACGCACGAGAGCTTTGGCAAATTCGATGGCCTGGTCGGTCGTTATTTTACCCGGCATGGGGGGTTCATTCTGATCAACAATGGCGTCAACAACCACCGGGCCATCATGCGCCAGCGCTTCCCGAATAACAGCATCAGCTTGCTTAGGGTCATTGATCGTAAACCCTTTTGCTCCGCAGGCATTAGCATAGGCGGCAAAATCAATGGGCTGTAAATCCACGGCAAATTCGGGATTACCCTCCATTACAATCTGCTCCCATTTAATTTGCCCAAACGAATTGTTGTGGAAAATGAACACCTTAATCGGTAGTTTATATTTCACTGCTGTAGCCAGTTCGCCCATAAGCATTGTGAAACCGCCATCGCCCACTAAAGCCACCACTTGCTTCCCTGGATGCGAAACCGATGCAGCAATTGCATAAGGCAATCCCGATGCCATCGTGGCCAGTAGTCCGGACGTAGAGAATTTCATAGAACCCCGAATCTGAATATGTCGGGCAGCCCAGGTTGTATTGTTACCACAATCGCAGGTAACGATAGCGTCGTCGTTGAGGAGTGGACTAAGCGTATGCGGAATTACCTGCGGCTTCATGGGTATGGCTTCCTGCGTACCGCGCTCGGTCAGGAGTTCGTTCCAATGCCCCATACGTTTTTGTGCTTTCTCCAAAAAGCTGCGATCTTTTTTGCGCTGAATCAGGGGCAGTAAGGCTTGTAAAACGGCTTTACTATCGCCCATCAGACCAACCTCTACAGGTGTTCGCAGGCCGATGTGCGACGGATCAAGGTCAATCTGGACCGTTCGCGCCTGACCTGCTTTGGGGTAAAATTCGAGATAAGGGAATCGTGTGCCAATCATAATCAACGTATCGCATTCCTGCATAGCATCCTGCGAAGGAGCTGTTCCCAGCAAGCCTAAACCACCCGTTGTAAAGGGATCATTATCGGGCACTACGCCTTTTCCCAATAAGGCTTTAATAATAGGCCCACCTACGGCATCGGCCAAAGCTATCACTTCATCGCGAGCAGTTAGGCAACCACGTCCGGCAAAAATGGCTACCTTTTCGCCAGCGTTAATCAGATCGGCAGCTCGTTGTAACTGCCGGGCATCGGGCACTACTGTTTGACTAACCTGCGTTGCACTACTATGATCGGGAACGTTAGTTGAGGAGCGTTTATCATCACTTACAGTCCAGTCCTGGTAGTCTTTCGGAAACGAAATGTGGGTTACGGTACGCTGCCCCAACGCCGTCCGAACAGCCTGATCCAGCACGTTAACCACATGATCTGGCCCCATAACCCGCTCGTTGTAAACGGCCACATCGGTAAAGACTTTCACCAGATCGACATCCTGCTGAAAAAAAGTACCGCTGATATCATGGGCTGTGTGGCCTGTAATGGCTAGTACAGGTTGCGAGTCGTACTTGGCGTCATAGAGGCCATTGAGCAGATGAATGCCTCCACAACCTGAAGTTGCGATACAAACCCCTAGTTTGCCCGTGAATTTGGCATAACCGCAGGCCATAAAGGCTGCTGCTTCCTCATGCCGCACCTGAATCAGTTGAATCTTATCCTGCCGCTTACGCAGCGATTCATAAATACCATTGATACCGTCGCCGGGTAAGCTAAACACGGTATCAACACCCCACTCCAACAACCGTTCGACCAATAGGTCGGCTCCTGTCTTTGCCATAGTCCCAGATAAAAAACGAATAGAATCAGTGGGAGTTTAACTACCGATCTGTCATTCGTGTTTGGCAGGCATCGAGCAGATTAAAGAATCTTAATGGCAGATCAGGAAAGAGCGAGGCTATGGAACACAAGGTGCAAAGGTTCGGCCCGGAAGGGATCGAACAAACTAGGCAATAAAAAAGCCTGGCTAAAAGGCCAGGCCGTACTAATATGCTTATTTTTTACTGGTTACCGATGATCCTTTTTCCGTTTAATCGACGTCCGCGCAGCTACTTCGGCCTGAAACTTAATTTTTAGCTGGCGATCAAGATCTCTGTCCCTCGGTACATATATACTGGTTTTACCATCCGAAGATTTCAACATCCAGTAAACACTATCAGTGGTAGGAGGAATAGAGGTGTAAGTCGGCTTACTCATAAATATAGGAGATAAGGATGAGCCAGGTATTCGCATAACACCTGGTCTACAAGCACAACTCCATTTATGCACGATTAGTGTCCATCGGCCAAAGATGGTTTATAAATAGTAAGCCTATACGGCTTTTTTCACCGAAACAGCATTGAGTCCTTTAGGGGTTCTTGTGACCTCAAAGGTTACCTTATCATTTTCACTAACGGGATCAACCAGCCCGTTCATGTGCACGAAAATACTCTCCTGACTCTGTAAATCCCGGATAAAGCCGTATCCTTTCGATCCATTAAAGAAGCTCACAATACCCTTTCTGACGGTGTCCTGGGGTGCAATATCTTCCTGTTTCGACACACCGATCTGAACATCTTCCTGATCGATCGCTCTTTTCTTTCTTGGGTCTGGTGGCGTTGAGGTTATGTTCCCATTCTCATCCACATAGGCCAACATTTCGTCCAGCCCCTGCCCTTTCTGAGCATTTGCTTTCCGTTCTTCGCGCTTTTCTTCTTTGTCTTTTCTCTTTTTCTGCCTTGCTTTTTCTTTTTCTTTTTTACTAAATGTCTCCATTCTTTAGTTATTATGTGAGATCAGCCTGCGTGCGTTCGTCAGGATGTACTTCAGAGAGGTGGGTTACTGCGACCACAATCCGCCAATCCGTGCGGGTTTATATGACCCACTACTTAATCAACCCTATATCAGCAGAATAAGTTGTTTCTTTGAAATAATATTCACAAATCATAAATGAGTGAGTACAATGGCGGGTCAATTATAGCCTATTATAAGCTCATACCGCTCTAAATCAAGTGGTTTCCAAGTCATTTAATGTCCCTTCAGTTCATACAGAAACACAGCGTGGACCTAAACGATATCGTAGTACATACCCATTAATGAGCTTTTCCGTACGCTTTTTCGCCAACGGGTACGGCTACAGACAGTTGGTTCTGTTTGGGCGGAATTGGGCATGGGTAGCCCTCATGAAAGGCACAATACGGATTGTAAGCTTTATTGAAATCGATAATCAGTTGTCCGTTTTGAACCTCTCCCGTGCGAAAGTCGATGTAACGCCCACCGCCGTAAGTTCCCTGCCCCGATGTAGCATCTTTGAACGGAAGGAACAAATAATCCCGATACTCGGGCATTCGAATCACGTTCAAATTACGATACAAGGTCAATTGTTGCGGCTTGCCATCAAGCACAAACGACAGGATCGCGTAGGATACATGCGGGCGGGTCATGCCGTTATAGGTTGGCATCTCAAATGGTTCGGCTTTGGGCGTTAGCTGCACCGTAGCCGTTACACGATAAGTCGAGTCCGGCTCGTAAAACTGGACAAACGCTAACTCTTCTTCCGAAGCCAACGGTCCACCAGCCGATTTAAGCAAATCCTTTTTGTATTTCTCCCGGTGTTTGGCAAGCTGGTCCGAAAAAGACGATTGGGCAATGGCAGCCGTAGTTAGCAGAATCGAAAGCAGAAGTAGCAGGATTTTCATAACTACATAGTTACACTAATTTCCGCATCCTCGGTCTGTGTCCTCACAAAACATCTGTCAGTCAGCCATCCACAAAGCGTTCTGTGAGGCCACAGGACCAAGGATACAAATGACAAAAAATATATCACGGCAACGCCGTGGTCAGAATGGCCAGGCAGGTTTTGATGCCTGTTCTCAGATTCCCCAACCGCAGGTTTTCGTTTGGGCTGTGCTGGTTATTATCCATGTTGACTAGTGGTACAATTACGGCCGGAACTTTCAACGCCTGAATAAACGGCACAACGGGTACGGTACCGCCCATAATCCGAATAATAACGGGATCTTTCCCAAATCCACTCGTCACCGCTTTTCGCAGCCAATTTCCCATCGGGGCATTGATGTCCGTCCGAAAGGCAGGTGTTCCGGGGCTCCCCTCGAAGAAAACGATTTGAGCATACTTCAGTCGCTCTTCGGTTGTCGGTACGTGGTCCAGCACCGTGAAGCCTTGTTTTTCAATATGTTTCCGAACCAGGTCGACCATTCGTTTGCCATCTGTTTCGGGCACCAACCGGATATCAAAACTCGCGACGGCTTCTTCGGGAATAATGGTACCGGAGCCTTTCCCAACCACAGCAGCTTTCATGCCCCGGATATTCAAGGATGGGTACTGGAGCGACTCCTGATAATTCGCGCCCACTTTTTCTTCGTCAGCAATCTGCAGAGTCTTGTTGATATCCTGTTTGTTATCGGGTACGGCAGCCATGATTTTTTTAGTGGCTTCATCAAAGGCAATCCCGTCGTAGAAGCCCGGAATCAATACCCTACCCTGCTCATCTTTCATGGACGTAATAAGTCGGGCCAGCCGAAAGGCCGGATTCGGTGAATAATTCCCAAAATGACCGCTGTGCTGTTGCGTAATAGCACCATAGGTTGTCATCGTGAAACCAGCATTTCCCCGGCACCCAAACGTTAAGGTCGGGATATTGGATGAGTGCATGGGGCCATCCATCACAATCATGTAATCGGCTTTCAATTTCTCTTTATAGGAATCCAAAGCACTTTTTAGCCCCGACGAACCCTTCTCTTCCTCCGTGTCTATAATAATCTTGACGTTAAAAGGCGGAGTTTGTTTTTCCGCCTGAGCGATATCCAGCGCTTTCAACATCATGATAATTGGCCCCTTATCGTCCGACGTCGATCGGCCAAACAAACGCCATTCATCGTTTACAGTTGTTTTGGGTACATCGCCACCCAACTCTTTATAGGTAGTTCCGGTTTTCTCTTTGAGGACCGTCACCCAGGGGTCTTTCTGATTCCACTCGGCAGGCCGCACTGGCTGGCCATCCAGATGGAAATAGAACAAAACGGTTTGGGTTGCTTTTGGCGATGATCTTTCGGCCAGAACTAACGGCAAACTGGTTGTTTTAAGAACCGTTGTCTGAAAGCCCCGTTTGGCAAACGCCTTTTCAGTCCAGGCGATATTTTTGGCGATATCTTCGGCACTCACCGCATCGTTCGGGTACGACACATACTCGCTCAGTTCATCGATTGCCGGCCAGAGCTGCTTTTCAACCAGTGCATCCATTTTGGCAACGCTCAGTTTCTGGGCCGACGCTTGTCCAGCCAGGGCCATGATTATCAGCCAGCAAACAGCCTTCATCAGGGGTACAACAAGCGTTTTTGTATGTTGTAGATTTCGTTCTAATCGATTTATCTGTTGGGTAGTCATGGCTAGAGTGAATGTCGATGCGTGTTATACCGAAATACGGCAAGTGTACCGACAATACCAACTAATCTATCCCGAATCCCTATTTATTCAATATTATCTAGTAGATTATCCAAAAAAAGACAAACTACAACAAAATCAGTATGGTCTCTTCGTCTGGTCGTCCGTTGTGCATCATGGGCAATATGGTTGATGCACAAGGCCGCGAATCAGTTAAAACGATACTTGTCCAAAATGGCAAGATCAGCACGATTCAGGCGGGTAAAGTGCCCTTATCACTCCCGGATCTAATTCTGCTTGAGCTAGCCGACGACGAGGTTGTGTTTCCAGGTTTGATCAATTTACACGTCCATTCAGAATACAATGTTTTTCCGCTCTGGCAAAGCCCGGCCGTTTGGAGCAATCGGTATCAGTGGCGCATAAATGACCAGTACATTCGGGAGATAAAAAATTTCAAAGAGTATATC
This sequence comes from Spirosoma foliorum, assembly GCF_014117325.1. Lineage (NCBI taxonomy): Bacteria > Pseudomonadati > Bacteroidota > Cytophagia > Cytophagales > Cytophagaceae > Spirosoma > Spirosoma foliorum. The sequence continues at coordinate 5,194,552 of NZ_CP059732.1, forward strand.
GAGGCTCGTTGGGTTAAAGACTATCCCGGCTTCATAAACCTTAATGGTCAATCGGTCACAGCCGACAATCAGCGAGCGTTTCCAACTGGTTCGGTGAGGTCGGCCATTAGCGAGGTCCAAAAAATGCATGGCGTCATCACTGAATTACAAGCCGTGGCAGGTGGTACGACGCTCATGCAGCAAACGATCAAATTGGAGAATAATGGAAGTCTGCCCAGCTTCATTGTCCGGAACACAGGAGCACCAGACGAACTAGGTCTTCCTGGCACGAAAAAAGTGTTTTCCGTAGTCGATTTTGTAAGACCGGGACCGGATTTCGATCCGCCCAGCAGCCCACTCCACGCCAATGACGATACATCGGGCTGGCCCATGATGCGGCACCCTAGCTTCGACGATTTTTTAGCATCAGTCCAAAACGGCAATAACCGCTATTATGCTTCCATTGCGCACATTGCCGAAGGGCGAGCGGGTTACCTCCAGCGAGGAAAACCCGATGGCTTTAGTCGGCGGGAGTTTACTGAGTTCCGGAAAGCGCTTTTCCAGCTTCCGAATCCGGAATTTCTGAAAACGGCCAATTTAACCCTGACGCATGCCTGTGGTTTAAATTATTCCGACTCCACCACGCTCGATTTTCTGCGCGACAATCACATCAGCATCGTTTGGTCGCCGGTATCCAATTTGATTCTCTATCGCGACACTATTCCAGTAAAAACCCTGCTGGATCATGGCATCAACGTTTGTCTCGGTTCCGACTGGGCGCCAAGCGGCAGCAAACATGTGTGGGATGAGCTGAAGTTCGCCCGTCATTTCTGCGATGCGTTATCGCTCGATGTTAGCAATGCCCAACTGCTGGCGATGATTACCCAGAATCCAGCCACTGCGTTAGGAAACGTAAAAGCGGGCCTTATTGAAACGGGCTACAATGCCGATTTCTTTATTTTACGCAAACAATCGGCCCGACAACCGGCCTTAACGGCTTTGCAAACACAGGATGATTCATCGGTACGTTGTACGATTGTGAATGGGCGGGTGCTTTATGGCGACGAGAATTTATTTACCGATACCTTATCCGTCGACTACCAGCGTATTCCGGCAACGGAGGGTATAGCCGCCAGAAAGAAAGTAGTGAGCATCAATTCGTCCCTGAATTTTGATTTACACCAATCCTTAACTCAGGTTGATGCATTGATGGACTGGTACGCTGCGGAAACCTTACGATTACCCAACCTTCGCCGAACCCGTTTGCTTTCGTCCGACGATCATCTTTACCTGGCACGTATTGATCTGGTGAAGTCGCAATTGGTGGAGTTGTTGAAGTAATATGACCAGTGAATATCGTGGATTAATCGCCTTACTTTTACTTGGCAAATTACAGGTATTAGCCAGCTAAAATTTAAATCAGTACTTTGCGGGAAACAATATTTTACGCCTATGCTGCTACCTTTCGCCGAGCAGGCCTATGCGGATGATTCTAAATTTTTAGACTACTGTCTGAACTTCGAACATCCTTATGGAAAGCATAAAGCTCGCGTATTCCGTTCAGCACTAGGGATAACCAGGGAAAACTGGGGAATTTTGCGGGACGCTGTTCTCACAGCAGTTTTGCTTAACTCAGCTTCGCATGAAGGACGTAATGGATACGGTGAACTGTACGTTGTCGATTTTGAAATGGTTTACAACTCTCAGAACGCTATTGTCCGTACAAGCTGGATTATTCATGACGGAGAAAACTTTCCGAGATTAACCAGTTGTTATATTGTTAACTAAGTTACAATCAGCATGGAAGAACTGAAATTACACGATGTTGTGGCTCTAACGAAACCTATACCCGAATATAATCTTCGCCGGGGCGAAATTGGGGTTGTCATTGACATCGGCCCTAATGGTCATTATTTATTGGAATTTGCAGACCGTAATGGTGTTCCCTATGCCATGCCCACTGTTAGTACAGAAGGGTTAATGAAAGTGTATTTACACGCCGATATGGTGGAGTGAGGGGCTTAATACCCTTACTTATGGGCTTCCCGCACACTATCCGCATAAGCCTTCGAGTGTGCTTTAGCCAGCAACTCGTACCCCTGATCAATTAACTCCCGATAGGTAAAGCCGTCATTTTTCACGCCACGTTTAGTATTGTCAGCAACCGCCTGATTGCACAGCTCGTGATTCAGGGAGTCATTCCTGGGCTTTGACCCCTCCCGAATATCAAACCACATGGTTGTGCTATTATATTTCCTGTCAAGTGGCTGCTGACCGCACGCAAACAGGTTCAAGACAACTAAAGGGATTATCAGTAATTGAGTAAGCTTTTTCATAAAGGCGAATTAGGATATACATCGGCAATTGCACATTCCTATAATAAAGTATGAGTTGATTTTGGGCAACTTTCCATATCTAGCTAATTGAAAGTTTATGGAATATTGATTTGAGAGCGATAACGTTAAAAGTATTTCAAAACATCTTATTCATAAAACTCTTTCACTCTCTCCTGATTCATTTTATGCATATGTCCCCCCGAATCGATTATATAAAAGCTGTTTATACCATTAAATGTATTCCTGATTATTTCTAACTTCATTTCACCCACCTGAGTTGACATTACATGAGCTGTATTTTTTCCTTCATTAGTTTGATATGACCTAGCTGTCACATCTTCAAAGCGGGCAATTTTATAAGTATATTCAAATACAACTTCGACTTTATTTATCTGTACCTGAAAGCCTTCCAGAGCTGTAACATATGGAATTTCTGGAATAACTTGAACACGCATAGGTATGGTTATTAATTTTTCATCCCCACTAACAGTCAGTTTATTAAAGTCTTCCCCTGCAAATTGAAGAAGGCCCCTGTTAAACCCATCTTTGTTCACCATACTAGAAATAAGACTTTGTAAAATCACTGGTTCGACTCCTGGACTCTGTAACACTAAGTTGAGACTCAAATTAGATAAGTTATCTAAGTTGTATGAAATTATCTTGCCTCCCTGAGCATGAAATAGAATAGCCCCAATTTGTCGCTTTTCAGGGTAGCTTACATAGCTTCTTTCCCATTTTATCCAACTTCTAAGTAAGTCTACCGAAATCTCATTTAGGTTGTACAATTCTATATTATAATGATTAGCAAGTTCTTTTGCCCCTGATTGGTAACCATTTACTGCGACAAATACCTTTTTCCCTATACCTTTCACTAAACTGCATCTACCATTAAAATCATGAATTTGCGAGATACTAACACGCCCTTTATAGTCCTTACATTCTATAGCAATCAGTTCGATGTCATCGTCAAATTTATTTTTAATAATGACATCGAACTGAGATTTTGACCCAATACAGTTAGGGAGCTTGATATCATGAATAACTTCGATTAAAGGATTGTCTTTTAGAGATTCATAAATACGAGAAACTAATTTCTCTAACCCTTTTCCATCTGATGATATTCTCTTTGCCATTCTTTTTAATTGAGTACACTGAAACCCGTAAAGCGCTTTTACAAAGAATAGAATAAATACTAAAACACAACTCCCGACCATGTTAACCACAGCCGGGAGTTTGAAACTTGAAACCTTAAATAGCAAAACAGACTAGCTTCCACACATCTCGCAACCTTCTGGGTCATCGAGTGAGCAGGTCATGGCGGCATATTGTTGTTCCAGATCCGTTACCATTGGTACAGGCTGTGGGGCTGCGTTTTGCGCGTGCTCCTTGGCGTACTGTACGTAATCGAGCGGTTTCTCGACGGGTGCGGCTTCGGTCATAACGGCTTCCAGTTGTGGTTCGGCTTGTGGCTGAACAACGGTAAACTTCACGGCATCGGCAGCGGCTTTCGTACGGAGGTAATACATACCCGTTTTCAGACCCGCTTTCCACGCGTAGAAGTGCATCGACGTCAGTTTACCGAAGTTCGAATCCTGAATGTGGATGTTCAGCGACTGCGACTGACAAATGTATGCACCCCGATCGGCGGCCATGTCGATGATGTGCTTCTGCTTGATCTCCCAAACTGTTTTGTACAGGTCTTTGATGTTCTGTGGGATGTTCGGAATCGCCTGAATCGAGCCGTTGGCCAGAATCAGATTGTTTTTCATAGAGTCATTCCACAAGCCCAGTTTCACAAGGTCTTTCAGCAGGTGCTTGTTCACAACCACGAACTCGCCCGACAATACGCGACGGGTGTAGATGTTGCTCGTGTATGGTTCGAAACATTCGTTGTTACCCAGAATCTGCGAGGTCGACGCGGTTGGCATTGGTGCCAGCAACAGCGAATTACGAACGCCATGTTCTACAACGTCTTTCCGCAGGCTTTCCCAATCCCAGCGACCTGATTTTGGTTTTACACCCCACATATCGAACTGGAACTGACCTTCCGAAATCGGTGATCCTTTCCAGGTTTCGTATGGACCGTATTCTTTCGCCTGCTCCATCGACGAAGTCATGGCACCAAAATAGATCGTCTCGAAAATATCTTCGTTCAACCGGCGCGCTTCGTCCGATTCAAACGGCATCCGCAGCATGATGAACGCATCGGCTAAGCCCTGGACACCTAAACCAATTGGCCGATGGCGCATGTTGCTCCGACGAGCCTCTTCAACTGGGTAGTAGTTGATGTCGATGATCTTGTTGAGGTTGCGGGTGGCCGTTTTGGTCACTTCATACAACTTCTGGTGATCGAAGCGCATGATGCCGTCTGGATCACGCTTAATGAACTTCGGCAGTGCGATAGACGCCAGGTTACACACCGCAATTTCGTCCGGAGCAGTATACTCGATGATTTCGGTACACAGGTTCGACGATTTGATAGTACCCAGGTTCTTCTGGTTCGACTTCTTGTTCGCGGCATCCTTGTACAGCATGTAAGGAGTACCGGTTTCCGTTTGCGATTCCAGAATTTTGAACCACAATTCCTGCGCTTTTATCGTCTTACGGGCACGGCCTTCACGTTCGTAACGCTCATACAGAGCTTCGAACTCGTCGCCATAGCAATCGGCCAGACCAGGGCACTCGTGTGGGCAGAACAACGACCAAACGTCATCGGCTTCTACCCGCTTCATGAACAGATCGGGCGTCCAAAGCGCATAGAACAGATCGCGGGCGCGACCTTCTTCTTTACCCGAATTCTTTTTCAGATCCAGGAAGTCAAAGATATCGGCATGCCAGGGTTCCAGGTAAATAGCAAACGAACCTTTGCGCTTGCCACCACCCTGATCTACGTAACGAGCCGTATCGTTGAATACGCGCAGCATTGGTACAATCCCATTGCTGGTTCCATTGGTGCCTTTGATGTAGGTTCCCGTTGCCCGAACGTTATGAATGCTCAGCCCAATACCACCTGCCGACTGTGAAATTTTGGCAGTTTGTTTCAGTGTATCATAAATTCCGTCGATAGAGTCGTCCTTCATCGTCAGCAGGAAGCAACTCGACATCTGTGGTTTCGGCGTTCCGGCGTTAAAGAGCGTCGGGGTTGCGTGCGTAAACCATTTTTCGGAAAGCAAATTATAGGTTTCTATAGCTGCCTCGACGTCTTCCATGTGGATTCCGACGGCCACACGCATCAGCATATGTTGTGGGCGTTCGGCAATCCGACCATCGAGTTTTAGCAGATATGATTTTTCTAGGGTTTTATAGCCAAAATAATCATAGCCATAATCCCGATCGTAAATGATCGTTGAATCCAGCAACGCTGCGTGTTGCCGTACAACATCATATACCTCTTTAGAAATCAGTGATGCGTTTTCGCCGGTTTTGGGGTCTTCGTACTGATATAATTTCTTGATCGTTCCAGAGAACGATTTGTTGGTCTCTTTGTGCAGGTTCGAGATGGCAATCCGAGCGGCCAGAATGGCATAATCTGGATGCTTGGTCGTCATCGAAGCAGCTGTTTCAGCGGCCAGATTGTCGAGTTCGGTGGTTTTTACACCATCGTACAGACCACTTACAACTTTTACGGCTACTTCAACGGGTTGTACATAGGCGGGGTCAAGGCCATAGCACAGCTTCTCGATGCGAGCGGTGATTTTGTCGAACTTGACGGACTCCCGGCGACCGTCGCGTTTGATAACGTACATACGTAGTTTGGCTAGTTAAGTATGGAAAAATGTTGACTGTAGGACATGTTACGGTTGAGATGTAGGTTATATGATGGTTAATTATAGAGGCAGTTTATTTTTAGTTGTTCAGGTACGAAGGCACTTGAACAAGTAACCAAAAAACCGAACTTCGGGCGTTAGTCTGAAGCGTGGCAGGATGGCGTTCTAAAGTTCTTTTGAAAAAGACGGAAAAGCAACCCGGAAGGTTCGGGCATTTTTGCAAATCCTTGAAACGTTCAACTCTGCGGGCAGGTTAAGAAATTGTTAAGTCGTCAGCGTTAGCGACTTAACAATACCCCACCCAAGAGATATTCTAAGAAATTAAAAAAAGCGTTTTTATAGATCGGAAGAGCGGCCAAACGTTGGCAGCACCATTCCGTGGAAGAAGCGTATTGCATCGGAAAGCTAAAAAGAAACAGGCACAGCACAAGGGCATATTACCGAATTATTAGGCAACGGTTCTCCTTTAACCGGTTCGTTATCAACCCACAAAAGAACCCATAAAAAGGCTTGTCAATCCTGATAAAACACCGTACCTTTGCAGTCCTTTTCGGTCGGAAACCGAGAAGATGATAAGAAACAGAAGATAATCATGAAAAAGGGCATTCACCCGGATTACCGCGAAGTGGTATTCCACGACCTGTCAAGCGACTATAAATTTCTGACGCGCTCAACAGTTCAAACCAGAGACAGCATCGAGTTCGAAGGGAAAACCTATCCGCTCGTTAAGATCGAAGTTAGCTCGCAGTCGCACCCATTCTACACGGGCAAAAACGTACTGCTTGATACAGCTGGTCGTGTGGACAAGTTCCGCAAACGGTACGGTACGAAGTAAGACATTTCCAGTTGATACAGAACTCCCCTGTTGCGGTAACCGTGGCAGGGGAGTTCTTTTTTAAACCTATAAGGTTTCAAAAACCTTATAGGTTTGTAATCTCGTCAATTTAAACGTGCTATTTACGTTTACTTTACTCAACCCTACAGGCATGAAAAAAATCCTGATCATTGAAGACGACCGACGCATTGCCCAGAATATAAGCCGGGGCCTTCAGGAAGAAGGTTATGCAACCGAAGTGGTGTATGAGGGGTTGAATGGTCGCCAGATTGCACTACAAACGGGAATAGACTTATTGATTTTAGACATCAATTTACCCGGTCTGAGTGGGTTTGAAGTGTGCCGGAGTGTTCGGGCAGAGAAACCCCAACTCCCGATCATCATGCTTACTGCCCTCGGCGAAATTGAAGACAAAGTTGAGGGGTTAGCGCTGGGTGCCGACGATTATCTGGTCAAACCGTTCGACTTTCGTGAATTACTGGCTCGGGTAGCAACCTGTTTTCGGCGGTCGGCCTTACTTACCGACGCCGTTGCCGAAGACATCTGCCAAGTGGCTAATCTAACGGTTAACCTGACCCTAAAAGAAGTTCGCCGGGATAATGTACTGATTGATTTGACGGCCCGTGAATTTGCCCTGTTGGAATACCTGATTCGGAATAAAGGCCGGGTGCTATCGAAACTGGATATTGCCGAAACCGTGTGGAATCTTAATTTCGACCCAGGTACCAATGTCGTAGAGGTATACGTCAATTACCTGCGCAAGAAAATCGACCGCGACTTTGAGCCTAAACTAATTCATACCCGCCCTGGCATGGGTTATGTGTTAAAAGAGGAGTAAATATAGGGAGAAAGGAAGAGAGGGAAGAAGGGGAATAGGGAAAGCGTAATGAGCTATTTTCCTCTCCCTCCTCCCTTTCTTCCCACTTTTCCCCCTCCTCCCTCTCTCCCTCTCACCATGACCATTCGTAATCGTATCGCCCTTCAGTTCTCGCTCATTGTTGCTTCTATTCTGATTGTGTTTTCGGTACTGATATACCTGGTGTCGGCAACCTATCGGCGGGAGGAATTTTATGATCGCCTAAAAAATAAAGCCAGAACGACGGTTCGTTTTTTGATTGAGGTAAAAGAAGTCGATCGGGAGTTGCTTAAAATCATCGACCGCAATACCCTTACGGCGCTTATTGATGAGAAGGTCTTAATTTTTGACGCCAAAAATCGCCTGATCTATTCAAGCGTCGATGATCAGGTGATTTATTTCAAAGCCACCTTGCTGGATGAAGTCCGACAAAAAAAGGAAATTGAAACCTTTAGCGGGCATAATGAACTGATCGGATTGCTTTACCGACAGAATGGCCGCGATTTGGTTGTGCTGGCTTCTGCCTATGATCAGTTCGGAAAAAGCAAATTAGAAAACCTTCGTCTTACATTGGGTTGGGGATTATTAGCGGGTATCGGTATTACCATCGGCCTGGGCATTTTTTTTGCCGGGCAGTCGTTACAGCCAATCAGTCAGATCAATCAGCAGGTATCAACCATTACAGCCTCAAATCTGCAGCAACGATTAGACGAGGGCAATCGGCAGGATGAGATTGCCCGGTTGGCGATGAATTTCAACGATGTGATGCATCGGCTGTATCAAGCGTTTGAACAACAACGGAGTTTTGTATCGCATGCTTCACACGAACTCCGCACACCGCTGGCCGCGCTGAAATCAGAAATTCAACTGGGTTTACGGCGCCCGTTAACTGCACCGGAATCGGAAGAAATATTAACCAACCTCCTGTCGGATACCGACCGACTCATTGGCCTGACCAATAGTTTACTGTTACTGGCCCGAACGCTGGAAACAAGCAATCAGGTTTCATTTCAATCCATTCGGGTCGACGACGTTGTTTTTCTGGCTAAAGATGAACTGGTAAGCGCGAAGCCCAATTACCGAATCGCTATTGATTATAGTAATATCCCCGAAACCGAAACTGAAACACTCGTCAAGGCCAATGAAAGCCTGCTCAAACAGGTTCTGCTCAATTTGTTTGACAATGCCTGCAAATACTCGTCCGATCATACTGCTCAGGTTCGGATCAGTACTGATAGTCAATATTGCCGAATTGCCATTCAGGACAAGGGGATTGGCATGTCAGAACATGACCAGGCGCATATTTTTGAGCCATTCTACCGATCGACCAACGCGCTGAATTATCAGGGATTTGGCATTGGGCTATCCATTTGCGCGAAGCTGATTGAGCTTCATCACGGTACAATGACCGTTAACAGCCAATTAGGCGAGGGTAGTACATTTACGGTTTCACTTCCTCATTTGTAATTCCTGGGACTGCCTTCAGACCTCAGCTAACTACCTCACAACGAATTGTATTTATGAATAAGTAGAAGCCACATAAGTATGCGTTTTATGGCGGATAGCAACTTTCTATGTGCGTTTATTCCGACGGCATGGAAACTAATGGTAACCTAAAATCTGTACGTCATGGGAAAATTTGTTGTGACAAAAGCCGCTAATGATCAGTTTTATTTCAACTTAAAAGCCGACAATGGTCAGGTCATTCTTACCAGCGAAGGCTATACTAGCAAAGCCGGCTGCATGAACGGGATTGAGTCTGTCAAAAACAACGCACCGAACGATGGCCAATTCGCCCGAAAAGAGTCGGCCAACGGTAAATTCTATTTTAATTTAAAAGCCACCAACGGACAAATCATCGGAACAAGTCAGATGTACGAAAGTGCAGCTGGGCGCGACAATGGTATTGAATCCGTAAAAAATAACGCCCCCTCAGCGGCAATTGAAGATAATTATTAACTAGGCACTAGGCATCTCAAAATAATGTAAGTACTTACTAATAAGCTTATTTAAACTTTTGAGACCAGTTACTCAAACGAGCTTTTTTGTCATTCTGACGAAGGAAGAATCTTAGCGTTTCTTTACCAGAAAGTAAGGATAATGTAAGATTCTTCCTTCGTCAGAATGACAAAAAATGGGTAGCTCTAGATCAGCCCAAGGCAGGCTTCTAATAATTTTCTAATCTTTTTATAAATTTCCTTTAATACGGTTTTAAGCTTTGATTAATATAAGTTGAGGAAATTTGTAGCCCTACTTATGAAACCATGCGGCTACTGCTGATTCTGTTAGTTTGTTCTCTGTCTTTTCTGTATACCAAGCCTCTTCGGGCGCAGGACTCCCTCTTCATCACGCTTCGACAGGCCGACAGCCTGTTTCTCAAAAACAATTTATTGCTACTGGCCGAGCGGTTTCGGATCGATGCCAGTCAGGCGCAGGTGTTGCAGGCCAGCTTATACGACAACCCAAACGTCTCGCTGGAGGTCAGCTCCTTCAACAACGAGACTCGGCGAGTGCTGGATGTAGGCAAGCAAGGGGAGAAAATCGTCTCGGTGCAGCAGCTACTTTATACGGCAGGTAAACGCAATAAACGGATCGCGCTGGCATCTGAAGCGGCTCGCCTGACTGAATTGGAATTACGGGATCTACTACGTGGTCTGCGTTTTGACCTACGGTCTCGGTTTTACTCCGTTTATTTTCAGCAACTGACGTTGAATCGGTTCAATCAGCAGATTACAATGCTTGAAACGATTGTATCCGCCTATGAAACTCAGTACCAACGGAACAACATTTCGCTTCGGGAGTTGCTTCGGCTTAAGGCGTTGCTCTTTCAACTTAACAACGACCGAACAGAAATTATCTTCCAACTAGCCGACGATCAGCGGGCATTACGCACGCTCCTATCGGTCGACCAACCCATTCGGCCACGGGTTCGGGATGCAACGATACCACGCTATCATTTGCCAACCCAATCCGATGACACGCTCCAGCAAATGGCTCTCCGAAGTCGCCCCGATCTGAAAGGGTCGGAATCACTTATTCGGCAGGCCGAGTTAAATTATAATCTGCAGAAAGCACTAGCTGTGCCCGACTTGCGCGTAGGCGGTACCTATGATCAGGCAGGCAGTTATATTCAAAACTATGTTGGTCTTTCGGTTTCGGCCGATATCCCCGTTTTTAACCGAAACCAGGGGGCCATCCGGGCGGCTCGTAGCCAGATTAATTACCAGAGCCAGTTACAACACCAGAAAGTTGTTCAGGTCAGGAATGAAGTAGCTACCTCCCTGGAAAAAGTCCGGGAAGTTGAACGGCGGGTACAATCTGTCGAGCGTTCATTTACCGATCAATTCGACGAACTGAACCGGGGCGTTATTACCAGCTTCCAAAAAGGGAACCTGACCCTTCTCGAATTCGTCGACCTGATTGAATCCTACAATGATAGCGTTCGCCAGCTCAACCGTCTGAAAGCCGACCGAATCAGCGCTTATGAAGAGCTAAATTACCTGGTCGGCGATGATCTATTTCGCTATAATTAAGCTGTATAGCTCACTGAAAGGTTTCATCTAACCAGGCCACTACCTGATTCCAGCTCTCTACGGGGATTTTCGCGTGTGTCGTGTTTTTCATGACCAAAAATTCCTTTTTGTTGCCGGGAACAAGGTTGTAGAACTCTTTCACTTTATCGATAGAAAATAATTCGTCCTGATCGCCAACACCGACCAGTACTGGGATAGTCAACGTTTTCGGCAGCCGGAGTTCTTTGACATTCAGCATGGATACAAATCGAAGGGTGTATCTATAATTGAACAAAGAATCTTTCGAGACAATCATCCCCTTTCTGTAGTACTCAACGGCCGGATACGATGGGCGAAAAATAGAGCTGGCGAGAATTTTTGCTTTTTCGAAAAGTGCAGGTTGTGCTGAGACTCCTTTTTTACCTTCATAAGCCCCCGAAAGTAATACCAGACCCGAAATCTCATTGGGAATGGCATCGGCTGCCAGAATCGCAGATGCCACGCCCATACTATGCCCCAGGATAACCACTTTGGGGTAACCCAGTTTTTTGATATAGCGGACCGATTCGACTAAATCAGCAATCCAACGTTCTTTATTCGGACTATCTCCCCGATTACCATCCGATAAACCGTGGCCTCTATAATCCAACCCGAAGGTCGTATAACCACCCGCCGATAGTGGGGTCCCGGCCATATTATAGGCCCCACTATATGCCGTTATGCCATGAAAAAGTAAAACGGCAATGTCTTTCTTGGCGGGTTCAATCGTGTCAGGATTCCATCGGCGCAGAAAAAGTGTTACGCCATCTGATGTCGTAAACTGCTCGTGGGGCCCCGTAAAACGTTGTCTCAAACTAACTGCTTCTTCAGGCGTAATACCAGCATGATTCGTCTTTGACTCAGTTGGCCAATACGCCAGAATCAATCCAATAACAACAACAAGTACGAGTAAGACCCCAATAATGCGTAAGACTTTCTTCATGATCCTGATTCGTATAGACAAGTAAATAACCCCTTAGTATTTCAATGAAACGATTGGCTTTATGCCTGATTAGGTACGTTATAAAATTGCCAAAACGCGCTGATTTACTGAATTATAGCTATCAAGTTTTCTCCGAACAAATTCTACCTATGAGCTACTAGGTCGCTGATGCCTACGTGAATTACAAGTCAACTAAGCGAGCTAGCACCACACGCCAAAAATAAAAGCGATGCCTTTGTACCTTTACGGCATGGCCTTTATCCAAACAGACACCTTTACAGTACGCGGTTACGAATGCGACGCGTTCGGCCGAATGAGTATTCCGGCCCTCATGAACCTGATGCAGGAATCCGCGAATCGGAACGCGATCGACTACGGCATCGGCATTTCCGATTTGGCCGAACGCGGTTTCGGCTGGATGCTCATGCGCTTTCGACTACGGATGCACGAGTACCCACGTTATGGCCAGACAATTCGGGTAATGACCTATCCTACTGAGGTCGAGAAATATTTTATTTATCGTGATTTCCAGGTATTGGCCGAAGATGGAACGCTGCTCGCCGATGCCGCCAGCACGTGGCTCGTGTTTAGTATGGAAAAACGATCGATGGTATCGCTCCCCGATTTTATCCGTAGGTTAAGTCCGCCGACAGATCTTCCTAAAACGACTGTTGCTCCAATAGGGAAACTATCCTCCAGACCCATTTTCCAATCGGCAGATTTTAACCCGACTCATACCAAAGACATAGAAGTGGGCTGGCTAAGCATCGACCAGAATCAACATGTCAATAATGTGGCTTACGTTGAATGGCTACTTGAAGCAATGCGTACAGAAACGTTAAAAACGCGGAAATTAGCCGAAATTGATTTAGTTTACCGAACCGAAAGTCACTGGCAGGATCAATTGCAGATTCAATCAGTTATTGAAAGCCCACAGGCATTTCTGCATCGGATTTTACACCCCGAATCGGGGAAAGATGTGTTACTGGCCAGAAGCCTTTGGTGTTAGTTTTGTCATGCTGACGAAGGAAGCATCTTCGTCGATTGGCTATTGCTATAGCTAGAGTACATTGCTGTTAACGAAGATGCTTCCTTCGTCAGCATGACAAAAACAATTATGACCACTTCATCCAAAAAAACGCTTGACGGTGTGCTCGGCGGACTGATGCATCGATACAGCGAGCGCGTTCCCGATGTGCAGAACGTTATTAACGCCATGCTCGACGCGGGCATTATTCAATCGCCGAACGAGATCGAGAATGACCACATCGCCTTCCGAACGATGGGCGTCCCCAACCTCGGCATTGCCTCGTTCGAGAAGATTTTCCTTCATTATGGTTATGAGAAACGCGACGAGTTCAACTTCACGGGTAAGAAATTAACGGCCTACTGGTACAGTCCGCCCGAACCCCATTATCCGCGCATTTTTGCGAGTGAACTCCGCGTTCATGAGCTATCCGACGAAGCCCAACAGATCATTCACCGCTATACCGACACGGTCACGAGTGACCCCGTTGATTCGCTGGATCTAGACGATGCCAATGCTGTTGATCAGTTTCTGCACCAGCCGCTTTGGGAAACGCCAACCCTGGCTGATTATCAAACCCTGTTGGCCGAAAGCGAGTATGCGGCCTGGGTGATTTACAATCGCTATTACCTGAACCATTTCACTATCAGCGTTCATAATCTGAAACAGGGTTATAACACCATCGGCGAGTATGTTGCCTTTCTGGAAAGCCGGGGTTTCCGACTCAATTCAGCTGGGGGCACCATCAAAATTAGTCCGGACGGCGATTTGCGACAGGCCTCGACGGTAGCGCAACTAATCGACGCTGAATTTGCCGGGGGCGATGTATTCCGCATTGCAGGTTCTTACGTAGAGTTTGCCGAACGGCGTGTGCTCCCTCAGTTTCGCGACTTACCCGCCGATCAGATCACTCGGCAGCACCGACGCGAAGGCTTCGAAACAGGCAATGCCGACAAGATTTTCGAAAGTACGTTCACAACCCAAACGGGTAGATAGTTGATTATGAACAACTTTGAACTTGAAACCTTGAACAACTAAAACAATCCCAAACCCTCCATCCATGAAAGCTCCTTCTACCCTTCTATTGGCTGGCCTGCTTTTGTGGGGCATGGCTGCTCAGGCTCAGAAACCGGCTCCAGTCGGCCTGCAATTGTACAGTTTTCGTACTCAGTTTGCGAAAGATGTTCCGAGTACGATGGCCAAAGTGAAAGAAATGGGCTTTCGGGAAGCCGAGATTGCAGGCACTTACGGGCTTAGCTTACCCGATTTCCGTCAATTATTGGATCAGAATGGTATAAAGGCGATTAGCACGGGAGCGAGTTTCGAGGATCTGGATTCGAACGTCCCGAAGATTATTGCCGAAGCGAAGGCACTGGGAGTAAAATACATTGTCTGTACCTGGATTCCTCACGCTGGCGATAAATTTACGGTACAGGATGCCGACCGTGCAATTGATGTATTCAACACCGCCGGAAAGCTATTGGCCGATAACGACTTAACCTTCTGCTACCACAATCACGGCTACGAATTTCAGACCTACAAGGACGGTACTTTTTTCGATTATCTGGCCGAAAATCTCGATCCAAAAGCTGTCCATTTTGAAATGGATGTGTTCTGGGTGAAATCGCCAGGCTATGACCCAGTCGCGCTATTGCAGAAGTATCCCAAACGCTTCCTGCTCATGCATCTCAAAGATCGAAAACCTGGCACTCCCGATAGTCAGACAGGTCATTCGGATGTAGAATCGAATGTTGTGCTTGGCCAGGGCGATGTGGGCATTGCAGCGATTATGAAACAAGCCAAAAAATCGGGAGTCAAACACTTTTTCATCGAAGACGAATCCTCCCGTTCGATGGAGCAGATGCCCGAAAGTCTGAAATTTTTGGAGGGATTGAAGTAAGACTTAAAAGAGGCTATTTAAATTTCTCAAATGAATTTAAAATCATTTTTCTGTCATTCCGACGTCAGGAGGAATCTCAAATTCTCATATCAGTCAAGTTTGAGATTCCTCCTGACGTCGGAATGACAGAAAAGTTTACCTTATTAATCACTTTAGAAGTTTGAATCCTCCAACTCGCTCGGCTAATTCCTGAATATCTTCAGCCGTATGAAAAGCGCTAATAACAATTCGTGTATTGGCCCGATCATTGGCCGTGGGGTAAGCAAATGAATAAACTAGAATGTCATGATCGAGTAGGTAAGCATATAGATCATCCTGCTCAGTGAAGAAAACCGGATAGCCTGTTGCATGCCGAAATAAACCGGTTGGCAGCAAGAGCTTCTCGGCAAGAAGAATGTTCTGTTGCAGACGCTCATAGCCTTCGGCATAGAGTGCATCGGCTTGTAAGTAGGCAGCCAGATTGGCGGGTGGCATAGGCGAGCAAGCCCCGAAAAAAGCTGTACGGCGCAGGTTGGTCAATGTATCAGTATCCCCGAAAATAACGCCCCCCGGCATGCCCATTGCCTTCGCTAAAGACGCCGTACCCACCAATCGAACGTTTGGTTTATGGCTGATTTTCGGCCAAATACCCCGGCCCTGATTCAGCACGCCCAATCCATGGGAATCGTCGACAACCAGTATGATAGGCCGATCATCAGGCAGCTCGCTAACCCAACTAAAATCATAATAGTCTGAGCGAACGGCCTCAATCGAATTGGTCAAAATAGCTACCGGACCAATCGGAAGTGTCTGCAGTTGATTGGAGAGTTGCGCCGTCCACTCGTCGAAAGACATTGATGGCAACTTAACCACAGGTTCGTGCCAGAGGGCCGGATGTGCGTTGGGGGCATACACGAACGTAACGCTCTGTCCACGTAGCCAGTTTATGACAACCTGCCCCGCCATCATACCCGACGATACGGTCAACGCAGCTTCAGCCCCAATACTAGAGGCTAATTTAGCCTCGGCTTCTTCGTAAATACTGAGCCGTAAATTTCCGTTCCGTGAACTACCAAAAACGGTTCCGTATTGGCCAATGGCCGCTAACATTAATCGATGGTATGACGGATTTTGGGGCAACCCCAGATAAGCTGTGCCGCTAAAAAAACGATACGTCTTTTCGTTATGGGTAATCGTTCGGTTTGGAAGGTGACTGATTTCGAAATTATCAATCGTTCGTCCTGTTACGCTCTCGCTCATTCTGCTGCTAATAATCGTACGCCAGTGCCGTTTTCGTCGGGGTAAACAATCCTACCATACTCAAAGGTAACGCCAGTAGCCGGATCATTCGCAATCAACATAGCACCATCCAGATCGGCATAATCGAGCAAAGGCAGCAATTGAGCTATGGCCGAAATACCCACACTCGACTCGGTCATACAGCCCACCATGACCTGTAAACCCAACGCACGGGCACGGGAAATCATTCGTCGGGCGGGCGTTATGCCTCCGCATTTGGTTAGTTTGATATTTACCCCGTGAAAATAACCTGCGCATCGGTCAACATCGGCTTCAACGATACAGCTTTCATCGGCAATAATCGGTAGGGCGCTCTGTTCATAAACCTGCTTGGCTCCTTCCCAATCATCGGCAGGCAGCGGCTGTTCAATAAACTCAACATTTAGGTCACGCAATAACTTCGACTTGGCAACGGCCTCATCTGCCGACCACCCGCAGTTAGCATCTACCCGAAAGAGGGCATCGGTGTGCTGCCGTAACGACTGAACCAGGTTTATATCTTCGTCAGGACGACCGAGTTTGATTTTATAAAGCGGCCAGGGGCGCTCCTGCATTTTCTCGACCATCTTTTGGGGCGTATCCAATCCAATCGTATAATCGGTTGGGGGACAATTAACGGGGTCGAGATTCCAGATTTTGTAAAGCGGCTGACCTTTTCGCTTAGCCCATAAATCCCAGGCAGCCTGATCAAGCGCACAGAGAGCAAACGGATTTTCGGCCAGATGTGGTTGCATATCCGCCCAAAACTGCTCAGGCTCCGTCAGATTATACTCTTCAATGCGATCGCGGATGGCTTCGAGCGCAACGACCATACCCTCAATCGTAACACCATAATAATGGGTGGCCGTAGCCTCACCAAAACCCCGGTAGGCCCCATCGCGCAGTTCGACAATGAGCGTTGGCTGAACGTCGCGGCTATCGTGGGCAATCGTAAATGTATGATTCAGGCGGAGGTCAATCCGGTGAAAAAGCAGTTGCATGACGCTAAGATTTCAACAAAGATAGGTGGAACAGGAAAGATCAAAAAGTGACCAATCCATGACGCACAGCCTCAATGACCATTCCGACGCGTGTTTTCACGTTCATTTTCTGAAAAACCACTTCCCGATACCCATCTACAGTTCGGGTAGCCACGCACATTTGATCAGCGATCTCGGCGTAGGTTAGTTCACTACAGGCTATTTTCAAAAACTCGTATTCACGATCATTCAGATTGAAACTGGCAACCGCACTCTGCCCGTTGGGGGTATTAAGGTTATGAATCAGTTTGGTTGTCAGAAAATCGGTATAATAGTAGCCTTTGGTCATAACATCATTCAACGCCTGACGGAATTCGGACGGGCGACAATCTTTCAGTAAATAACCTCGGGCACCATTACGCACCATCCGAACAATATGATCTTCGCGGTCGGTCATTGACAAAGCCAGTACGCGTACAGTTGGGTAAAGTTGTCGAAGCTGCAACGCCGTCTCGAAACCATCCATTATGGGCATACTTAGGTCGAGCAGGGCAATATCAGGAACTTGAGCATTTCGGCTTAATTGATCGAGCAGGTCGCGGCCATTTTCGGCGACCAATAGAACACTATATTCGTCAAATTTTTGGATCAGGTTGGATAGCCCTTCGGCTACCAGACGATGATCGTCGACAATGGCAATGGATACAGGCATAGAGGGAGGGCACGTGGTTGCTACCTGAAAAGTATAGCCCTAAACCAACGAATGCAAAAAATACATCTAATTATTTTAATGTATTTTTTGCATTCGTTAACTGGGTTGATTACCAGGCATCCGAATTTCAATGCAGGTGCCAACGCCGGGTTGACTCGTAATGGTACAAGTACCGCCAAGTAAGCCTGCTCTGTGCTGAAGATTACCCAAACCAGACCCCGCCTGATCGATTGTTCGATTCATGGCTTCTGACACAACAAACCCCCGCCCATCGTCGGAAATAGATAATGTAAATGGGTTGGCGCTATAATCTAGTTTAACGGTCAGGGTTTTCGCCTGGGCATGTTTAATGGCATTATTGAGCGCTTCCTGCGTCATCCGCAACAAGACCATTTCGGTTTGCTTCTCCAATGAATAGGGCTCGCCAACGGTATTTAGCTGAGTTTTTAGGCGACCTGCCCGTTCGATGCGTTCCAGTTCAAGCGTCAAACTAGGGAGCAATCCAAACCGACTAACCGTATCATAATCAAGCGTTTTCGACATCATCCGAACATCTGTAATAACAGTTCGAACTAAGTCGCGCGTTTGCTGAACAGATTGCTCGGTAGCAACTTCGGTCGTTTCGTCTTCTATCGTATTCAGGCGCATGACAACTACGCTTAGCAATTGTCCAATATTATCGTGAAGCTCGTGTGCAATCTGCTGAAGGGTCTGATTTTGCGTATCGAGTTCCGACTGAAGAAGTTTGCGTCGATTGATTTCCTCAATCGTAATTAATTCCTGCTGATGTGTTTTGTACCGTTGCTTATACAGGAAGAGTAATAACGTAATGAAGCCTCCTAATAAAAGAAAAACCAACGTGCCTATTGAGATAATCAGGATAACATCAGGTGCATTATTAGACATATTGCTTACGGCCTGTTACTGTTCTGCGAATATCGCAAGTAGACATATAAAGCCCGCAAAAAAAAGGCAAACAATAAACAATCCATTAACTCATGAATCCAATAAACCGTTAATGCGTAAGGGCCCGAGTTACTAATCAAATGTTGCATTAAACCCTGTACAAAAAAATTACCCAGCGATGTGAAAAATAAACCTGCAGCAATCCAGAACATAGCATCTCGCTCTAACGCCAGAACTTTTATATCCATAAAAATTCGCAAAAGGTAATGCCCTGATAAAAAAGCCATTAACACATTGAAAATCGTAATTGCATACGAATTATATTGAGTCCAGGGCTGGATTGTGAGCGATAAAATTAAAGCCCCAATATCAAACAAAATGATTGACAACCAAATGAGTCGTTTACGAGAAGACGACTCATCTAGCTGACCAAATTGTAGACCGTATAAAGAATATTGTACTATTGTAAGAATATGATACAGATAGATGTTATCGTCTTTGGTTGCTTTTATTATATATATCGCGTACAAAGTAGTAGCGAATGTCAGGGTTATATTAATCGTTAATAAGCGGAGTGGGGGCGTAAGTACCCGATAGTTTATACTATACAAATAAGTACTTACACCCATCAATCCAACATACAAAAGCGTATCCCACATACTACGTAATTATCTATTGATCTGCGTATCGATCGCTAAGTTCCAGCGGACACGGAGGGCGCTGGCAGCAACATTCCGCTTCAGTCAGGTCTGTATCTTCCCGAGCGCGGCCATCTGGCTGTGTAGGAGCAATAAACAAAAAATGTCGATCTTTTTCGTCAATGCCGTAATATACTTTGATGTGGTCTGACTGATTTTCAGCCAGTATTTTTTGAATTCCTGTTACATCAAAGTAGCCCGTTTGAAAAAATTTAGTTAAGCCTGATTCGGCCAGCAGTTTTTCGTAGCGTTCACAAGCTTCCTTCAGTTTTATGGGATCTGTAGGATATGGGTCATTCTGTACAGTTTCAGCCATTTTGAATAAGTAGTTAAAAGGTCCACTCAAACCTAATGGCTTATGTATGTTAAAACAATATACACTACATCCTATATACGTTTTGGCATGATTAAGCAACCTATTATATTCTTAAAAGTCAGACACTTAACTACAAAATAGTAGACTACTACTAGTCATTTGCTGAGTAAATACGGGAGATTTCCCGTATTTGATACGGGAAATCTCCCGTATACGAATTGGGTGTTCTCCCCTACTAATTCTATAATTTATCGATCACTTTTGTAGAGGCTTTCATTCTCATCCACGCCATAAGGATATCCTCACCTAATTAGAAGCTTAGTTCCGCCAGACATATGTCTGGCGGTCTTTGTTTATAGCTATCTGGACAGGTACAGAAAAAATATAATTAACTAAAAATCAACAGCTTAAAAAAAAGTTATAGGACATTCCAATCCAAAGCCTACCGCTATCCCGTAAGTCTTCCCGTTGATCGACACAGTTCAGTATAATTTTAACACTTTCTAAAATAACGACGATGAAGACGTTCAAATTCACGTTGGCTATACTCAGCTTACTGTCTATCAGCCAATTTTCATTTGCCCAGGAGAAGACCGTGACGGTTGGTGGTGCGCCCATGTATCCGTCCAAAAATATCATTGAAAATGCCGTAAACTCGAAAGATCACACTACGCTTGTAGCGGCAGTTAAGGCTGCTGGTCTTGTCGAAACGTTGTCGGGTCCTGGTCCATTCACTGTATTTGCTCCAACGAATAAAGCATTCGACAAACTGCCTAAAGGCACGGTTGAAACACTGGTAAAACCTGAGAACAAAGAAACGCTGACCAAAATACTGACCTACCACGTGGTACCCGGTAAAATGAGTGCCGCCGATCTGATGAAAGCAATCATGGACGGTGGTGGTAAAGCCACGTTGAAAACGGCTTCAGGTGGTACGTTGACGGCCATGATGAAAGGCAAAAAAATCGAATTAATGGATGCTAAAGGCGGCACATCGACCGTAACAATCGCCGATGTGAACCAGTCCAACGGCGTGATTCACGTGATTGATACCGTATTGATGCCTTAACAAGTTTCTTACTTATTTCCGACACAATCAAAATTCCCAGAGAGCTTTCTCTGGGAATTTTTTGTATTACGAATTACCCACTAAACGTTCTGTTTCTTGAATAAGCCATCCTATATCTGCAGTATATGGATTGGCTTTTAGATAAGCAATCCAAAAGGAGAAAATCATCCAATAAGGCGACTCTTTCCGTTTTATTTCTTTGAATAGCTGTTGAAAGTTAGCCGAATAGGGATCATCATTCTCACTTTTCGACGTTTTAGTAATCTTACTCAGTTTATCAAAATCGTGTGGTAGACCAAAATCTGTAAGCGATAAACCAGCATCTTCAGCGGTAGCTATCATCCATTTTTCAGGCGCAGGGCAAATAAAGATCAAATAATGATGTCGATGCGGGTGCTTTAGAAGCTGAAGTTTATCGGGTATATGAATAATATCGTTAAATTCCTCCACATACTTCATTATTACTTTGTCCTTATCAATTATCCCTAAAGCGAAATCGCTGCGCAATTTTTCCTGCATGAGCTTCATTACATTCGGGCAGCCTTTCTGATGATTATATCGGCCTTTGGGCGGGACAGCTATTTTGAGAAGTTTGGTGTCGATATAGCATTCAGGAATTATGTGCAGATCCATTAGCTCAAGTAAGCTTCATTATTGAAAAACAAATCGACACCATACTTATGAACCTCGTTCAGTTCATCTCTTGTTAATGGTTTTGCTACCGTCTGTCCGTCTTTAAAATCAACCATAAAAATGGCTAAATCATCAATAGCACCCTCAAGAAAATCATTGACTATCAATGGACTATGTGTAACAATAAAAAACTGATTCGTTTCTGATTTGATTACTTCCTGAGTAAATTCAACGATGTATGGAGGATAAGCGTGAGCTTCAGGTTCTTCAAAAAGCAATACAGAATTTCTATTGGAGGCAACAGCCGTTTTGTAGAAAATGATTCTTTGTAGAGTATCAGCTACCGATGAGTAGGGCAATAGAAAAATCTCATCACCTTTATCTTTCAAAATTTTCAACGTTTGGCTTGCCCTGTCTAATACTAAACGTAAACCATACTGCCTGAACCATTGTGTATATACATCTATTAATTCGGGCATAAGCTCAAGAACATAAAGAAGATTTGCGCCAAAAGGTGGATGTAGAAATGGCGTTTTATGTTCCTTATATTTAGTGGCTGGATTGAACGTGTATTGCTTTATATAATCGACAAAATTGACTTCATTATATCTGCTAATATAATGAAGCTTAAACTTCTGATCAATCCCAAGCGTAGTCCTGTACAATATCTCAGGAGCTGACGAATACCCGGCAATTTTATCACTATTTGTATCTATTCGAGTCAATGAAATGTCAACCTTAAGGCCACCTGTGTCTAGATCAAAATTAATATAGCAATTTTCCCAGGTTTGCACTTTATCTATTTTACCTGCACGTATCAGAATATCTTCAAAAGGTTTACCTTCATAAAATAACTCCCTTTGATTTTCGAGACGTACTAAGTCCGTCAACTTCTTCGATCCATCCCAAACATACGGCAAACTAAATAGCGACAAAGCTTCTAGAATATTTGACTTTCCAACATTCGGCCTACCAATGAATATATTGATGCGCTTGAATCCACTTACATCCAAATGCCGGATGGATTTAAAATTACTGATTTCAATATGGTCGATAAAGTGATCCATGTATGGCTAACGATTACCCGCTAAAGTTAATAACAAAAAAGACGGTCGCTTATACAACCGTCTTTTTCCTATAAATTTGACTTAAAACCTACGCATCATAACTCAATACGGGGCTCAGCCATTTTTCAATTTCCTCCACCGGCATATCTTTCCGATGAGCATAGTCTAAAATCTGATCTTTGTTGATCTTGCCCAACGCGAAGTATTTCGACTCGGGATTCGAGAAGTAAAACCCACTTACCGACGAAGCCGGATACATTGCATAGCTTTCTGTGAGTTCAATACCAATCTTATTGGCATCCAGGAGGTTAAACAGAGTGCCTTTTTCGGTATGATCGGGGCAGGCCGGATAACCTGGTGCAGGCCGAATACCCTGATACGCTTCCTTAATTAGCTGGTCGTTGGTCAGCGTTTCGTTGGCAGCATACGGCCAGAACTCCTTCCGAACCCGCTCGTGCATCCGCTCAGCAAAGGCTTCGGCCAAACGGTCGGCCAGAGCTTTCACCATGATGCTGTTGTAATCATCATGCTCGCGGTCGTATTTTTCCAGCAAGGTTTCGATACCAATACCGGCTGTTACGGCAAACCCACCTATGTAATCTTCCCGTCCGCTTTCCAACGGAGCAATAAAATCCGACAAACAGAAGTTTGGCAATCCGGGCGCTTTCTGATTCTGTTGACGCAGGAAGTGCAACACGGTTTTGGTGTCGTAAATCAACTCGCCCGCCGGGCTAACTGCCGTTTGCGACTGCGCCTTGCTGATTTTGTACTCGATGTGCTGATGAGAACCGTGCCGTTCGCAGGGGATATCCCGAACGTGTTCTTCAAAATCGTGTAACAACACATCATCGTCGGCCGAATTAGCCGGGAAGAATCCAACAACAGCTTTCGCTTTCAACAGTTTGTTATCAATGATTTCCTGCAGAAGCTGCTTCGCATCGTTGAATAACTTCTTCGCTTCCACACCAACGACCGCATCATCAAAAATGGCCGGGTATTTTCCGTGCAATTGCCAGGTTTGGAAAAAGGGCGTCCAGTCGATATAATCGGCTAATTCGGCAATATCATAATCCTCAAAGTAGCGATTTCCCAGAAAAGTCGGTTTCGTTGGGCTGAAAGCACTCCAGTCGATTTTTGTGCGATTTTCACGCGCCTTTGAAATCGTCAGGCTAGCCTTTTCTTTTTGCCGTTTGGCATGGTCGTCCCGAAGCTTGACGTATTCAGCTTTAATTTCGGTAAAGATTTGATCCCGTGTACCCTCTGTTTCGCTCACCAATCGCCCGGCAACTGGAACACTTCGGCTAGCATCCAGCACATGAACAACTGGACCCGTATAATGCGGATCAATCTTAACCGCCGTGTGCATACGGGAAGTGGTTGCTCCACCAATAAGTAACGGCAGGGTAAAGCCCTGACGCTGCATTTCTTTGGCAACCCCAACCATTTCATCAAGCGATGGGGTAATCAGGCCACTCAGACCAATAATATCTACGTTATGCTCACGGGCAGCGTCCAGGATTTTCTGGGTTGGCACCATCACACCGAGATCAATTATCTCGTAGTTGTTACAGCCCAAAACAACACCAACGATGTTTTTGCCAATATCATGCACATCGCCCTTGACAGTTGCCAGCAGGATTTTCCCTGCCGATGAAGAGCCTGTACCTGATTTCTCAGCTTCGATAAACGGCGTCAGATAAGCCACCGCTTTTTTCATGACCCGCGCCGATTTTACAACCTGCGGTAAAAACATTTTTCCGGCACCGAACAAATCGCCTACAACGTTCATCCCATCCATCAAGGGACCTTCGATAACGTGTAAGGGGCGCTCCACCTGAAGCCGAATTTCTTCAACGTCCTGGTCAATATAGTCGGTAATTCCTTTGATAAGCGCGTGCTTAAGCCGCTCCCGAACAGGTTCTAAACGCCAGCTTTCGTCCTGAACAACTGCTTTCCCTTTGGCTTTTACCGTTTCGGCAAAATCGACCAGACGCTCGGTAGCATCGTCACGGCGATTCAGTAACACATCTTCGCAACGCTCCAGCAAATCTTTTGGAATGCTGTCGTAAACTTCAAGCTGACCCGCGTTCACAATACCCATGTCCATACCAGCCCGGATGGCGTGATACAAAAACGCTGAGTGCATCGCTTCCCGGACAACTTCGTTACCCCGGAAGCTAAACGAAATATTCGACACCCCTCCGCTCACTTTGGCCAACGGCAGGTTTTGCTTGATCCAACGGGTAGCGTTAATGAAGTCAACAGCGTAATTATTATGCTCTTCAATACCCGTCGCAACGGTCAGAATATTGGGATCAAAAATAATATCCTGAGGAGCGAAATTAACTTTATCGACCAGAATTCGGTAAGCTCGTTCGCAAATCTGAATGCGTCGTTCATACGAATCAGCCTGACCCGTTTCGTCAAACGCCATCACAACCGCAGCTGCGCCATACCGTTTCACTAACTGGGCCCGCTCAATAAAGGCTTCTTCGCCTTCTTTAAGCGAGATCGAGTTGACAATAGCTTTGCCCTGTACGCATTTTAGGCCCTCTTCAATGACTTCCCACTTAGAGGAATCGACCATAATAGGAACGCGGGCAATATCAGGCTCAGCGGCAATCAGATTCAGAAAGGTTTTCATGGCCTCTACCGAATCTAACATACCTTCATCCATGTTGATGTCGATCACCTGAGCCCCACCTTCAACCTGCCCACGGGCAATACTCAGTGCTTCATCGTAATTCCCTTCTTTAATGAGTCGGGCAAATTTCTTCGATCCCGTTACGTTTGTCCGTTCACCAACGTTCAGGAAGTTCGTTTGCTCTGTTATTTTCAGAGGTTCCAGTCCGCTCAGCTTCTGATAAGGCTCAGCATCTGGTAGTTGACGAGGGGGATATTTAGCAGCTACATCGGCAATAGCCTGAATATGATCGGGGGTAGAGCCGCAGCATCCGCCAACAATATTGACAAAGTTACTCTTGATAAAATCTTCAATTTGTAACGCCATCATCTCCGGCGTTTCATCGTACTCACCAAACTCGTTTGGCAAGCCTGCATTCGGATAGGCCGATGTGAAGAATGGGGCTTCTTTGGCCAGCGTTTGAATATACGGGCGCATGAGGGCTGCTCCCAATGCACAGTTCAGCCCCACACTCAACAGCGGTAAGTGCGAAACCGAATACAAAAATGCCTCGGTTGTTTGCCCCGACAGAGTTCGTCCACTGGCATCCGTAATGGTGCCCGAAATCATGATCGGCAGAACTGTTTTCTGTGGATTCAGATTGAAATACTTATCGATAGCGAACATCGCTGCTTTCGCATTGAGCGTATCGAAGATCGTTTCAACCAGCAGTAAATCAGAACCGCCATCCACCAAGCCACTCACCTGCTCATAATAGGCATTAACCAGTTCATCGAACGTGATGGCCCGGTAAGCCGGATTGTTGACGTCGGGCGAGAGTGAAGCGGTACGGTTAGTCGGTCCCATAGCACCGGCAACAAAGCGCGGCTTATCTGGATTTTGTTTTGTGATCTCAACAGCAACCTCTTTCGCAATCCGGGCCGATTCGTAGTTGAGTTCATAAGCCAACTCCTCCATATGGTAATCGGCCATGGCAATGGTTGTGGCGCTGAAGGTATTGGTTTCAATAATATCGGCACCAGCCTCTAAATATTGTTTATGAATTGCCTGAATTATATCCGGCTTTGTCAATGACAGCAAATCATTGTTACCCTTAAGATCGTGTGGCCAATCCTTGAATCGGTCTCCCCGATAATCCGCGTCGGTCAGGTTATACCGTTGAATCATGGTACCCATCGCGCCATCGAGGACAAGGATGCGTTCGTGCAGGAGTTCGTGTATCGTTTTCACTGGCAAGTTATACAAGGCATTATTCTTAGAGCTACCAACAAGGAGCGCCCTTAAAAAAATCCAAACTAGTAAAAAGACTTACCAACAGAAAGACAGGTAGCAGGAAGCTAATCTTATCTATCCCGCTTCGTAGCGGGAGGAAATTGGCACCATCTCCTGGAGTTGGCTGGTTGCCAAGACATCATCGGGTCCGTTCCCTCCGTCTTTCTGGATAAGCTAATGCAAAAGTAACCAAAAATAGGCTATGCTGGTATATTCTGCAGTCTATTTTTGGCTATTGATTCTGCTGATTTTAAGGGCGCTGGAGATTTAACCAACACCAATTTTTGCTGTCAATAGGACTAATGAGGCAGAGCTGACAGCATTTTCGGCTTAGGTGACTTAGCGTATGGACAGGCAAAAGGTGGCGAAAAAGTAGAGTGTCTGGCGTCAAAAAGAGTATCTTTGGCCTTTATTAAGGAGTGAAAGACTGAAAGAGTGAAAGAGCGAAAATGACGTGCGTCAGCCTTTTATTCTTTCAGTCTTTCACTCTTTCACTCTTTTGACTCTATGAAACTGGCAGCCATTGATATCGGTTCCAACGCAGCCCGTCTGCAAATCTCAACGATACTACACAACGACGACCTGGTTAGTTTTAAACGGGTTGAGTATGTCCGCTTCCCGCTTCGCCTAGGCCACGATGTGTTTAATTACGGCGCCCTGACCTCTGAAAGTGAAGCCCGAACCATGAAACTTATGCAGGCCTACAAACTGCTCATGGAGTTGCATGAGGTAGAGGATTATATGGCCTGTGCTACCTCGGCCATGCGTGAATCTGAAAATGGGCATGAGGTTGCCAAGCGGATTGAAGCCCAAACGGGGATCAAGATCCATATTATTGACGGTAGCAAAGAAGCTGAGCTCATTAATAATGTAGTAGTGCAAGCGCTGGACGATCGTCAGTATTTACACATTGATGTTGGCGGAGGGAGTACAGAGTTAAACGTGTATGAGAATCGTCAAAAAATAAACTCCAAATCCTTTAAGATTGGCTCTGTTCGATTGCTGGAAGGCAAGGAGACGAAAGGAGCCTGGCGTAAGATTGAAGATTGGGTGGAGGATAATGTTGATGGAACACGCGAGATTACGGCCGTTGGTACAGGTGGCAACATTAGTAAGCTATTTAATCTGGCCTCCAAAACCTCGGAACTGGAAACGACACGTTCCGAAATCGAACGAATTCGCGATTATATAGCCGGCTTTGGGCTGGAAGATCGGGTTAATAAGCTCCGACTGAATGCCGACCGAGCTGATGTGATTGTGCCCGCTGCCGACATCTATATTTCGGTTATGAAGTGGGCAGGGGCCAACAAAATTATTGTGCCTGATTTGGGACTGAAAGATGGCATTATTCAATTAGTCTACTCACAATTGGGCAAACGGAAGTCTCTCTCCTAGCCCAACGTTCATCAACTTAGCTACACAGTATTGCGGCCAAGCAGTCGCTAAACTCAAAAAAGGTTTACACGGTGTTACTGCTTGGCCGTTTAAAAAAATAAATCAGACATGCGGTAGGTTTTTTAATGAGTACGTTAAATTTGGTTAATCTTTTGCTTATCGCTTCGGCATAAGGAATAGCCGACTTCTCTGAACCAAGAAGTAGTCATTAACTACCGTAACATGGACGTACTGCCAACTGCTCATTTACAGCAGCGGATCGACGCTCTGACTCTTGAAAACCGTCAATTAAAATCTCAGCTAAACCAGCAAGGAGTTGACCAGCGGTTTCTGCTGGAATTTTCCGATCGATTTGCTACCTATAAAGTTGGTGATGAGTTTTTTCACTCGCTGGTCAACTATATTACTGAGCAAACTAAGCTGGATTATGTATTTCTGGGCGAGTTAATCGAACCATCGCCAGGCGCATTTGCCATCCGTACGTACGCGCTCACGGCCAATGGCCAGACGGTTGGCAATATTCAATACGACCTGCCCGATGGCCCCTGCGAACAGGTTATTCAGGGTAAACTCTCTACCTATCCTAGCCAGTGCCGTCGACTTTTTCCGAAAAATCAGACCCTGGTTCAATTCAATGTAGAAGGATACATCGGTTACCCCTTGTACGACGCAAAAGGACGTGCCTTTGGCATCATCGTCGCCATGCACCAATCGGCTATCGATGAACCGGAGTATATTTCGTCGCTTTTAAAAATTGTAGCCAAACGAGCTGAATTTGAGCTTGAGCGGTTTCATTATGAAACAGAGCTTAAAGAAATCAACCGGGAACTGACGGAAAAAAACCAGGAGCTGGTCAACCGAAATGCCGAACTAGCTTCATTCAGCTACGTGGCTTCGCACGATTTACAGGAACCGTTGCGCAAAATCCAAGCATTTGGCGACCGGCTTCAGACAACCTATGCGCCAAAGTTAGATGAGGAAGGAGCCGACATTGTGAACCGAATGGTGATAGCCGCCCGGCGCATGTCAATGCTTATCAAAGATTTACTCGACTACTCCCGATTGACCCTACGCCCTGATAGCTGGCGTCCTCAACCCTTAGACGAACTTGTAGAGACGGTATTGAACGAACTGGAAATTGGCATTCAGGATACGGGTGCGCTTGTGCAGGTAGGCGAACTGGATACTATACCCGGCGACTCCCGGCAGCTTGTACAACTGTTTCAGAACCTGCTCTCCAATGCAATTAAGTTTATAAACCCAGGCACGATTCCGCATATACGTATAGAAAGCAGACGAGTAGGTAGCTCAGAACTTCCTTCCACCTTCATCCCGCTATCGCCCGACCTAGAGTATTGTCTCATTGAGGTTACCGACAACGGCATTGGTTTCGATCCCCATCAGGCAGAACGTATATTTGGTACATTCCAGCGGTTGCATGGCCCTGATAAATATCCAGGCACCGGTATTGGGTTGGCCATTGCGAAAAAGATTGTCGAAAATCATCGGGGCTACATTATGGCACAGAGTCAGGCGGGCAAAGGAGCGACCTTCAGTGTGTATTTACCCACACATGATTTTATGAATTAGAAGGAAAAGTACAGTTACTTTCGGCACGCTAGGATCGTCACATGGCCGACGCACCTAACAGCATGCCATGTATCGTATTCTGGTTCAACGGAATCCACATCCGTTCGATGTTCCTTTATTCCATCGGGATGGTTTTCTATTCAACGAAATCGCTCATCTCCAGCAACAGAATGATGGCCCATTCTATTTGGTTTCGGCCTTAAATCTGTCTACTCAGCGAGCCGAGGCCCGTTGTGCGTTTTTTATTCAGGCCAACAACGCGTTGAGTCCTGCAGCTGCTCCATTTGGCTCTGTTGAATTCACTAAAACATTACCCAAATTTGTTCTGGATATGTTTTTGAGCACACTTATTAATGTAGCACGCTCGGTCGATGTTGCTATAGTACGGTTAGTCAATTATCCCAATTGCTATGCGCCAGAACAAGCGTGCTTGCTAACGAATCGCCTGATTGAACATGGCTTCTATCTTCGAGAAATAAACCCAACATCCTTTTTAGCAATTGCCGATATTCCGTTTGATCGCACCATTGTTCCCGCTGAGCGTCGACGATTACGCAAATGCCTGGAAGCAGGTTTTCAGTTTATGCATTGGAAGGAACCGAATCTCCACGAAGTGCTCGACTTTTTGCAGGAAACCCATGCGCAGAAAGACTATTCACTCACGCTACCGCCCGATCGGCTGCTAAAATTAGTTCAGGGCTTCCCAAAGCAGTTCGCGGTTTTTGTCGTAAAAGATAGAACTGATCTTACTGCCTTAACCGTAGCTGTGCGTGTTCGCCAGGATATACTGTACAATTTCCTGCCCGCATCACACCTTCATTATCAGGCATTTAGCCCGATGGTTATGCTAATCGATGGATTATTTACGTATTGCCAGCAACAACAAATCAGACTGCTCGATTTGGGGGTATCGCTTGATGAAAAACGCCAGCAGAAACCGAGCTTACTACGTTTCAAACGTAATCTTGGCGCTCAGGAATCGCCCAAACTTATTTTTGAGAAACAGCTCTAGTTTTCGACAGGATTAACAGGATTTCCAGGATTTGTAATAACTTTTTAAATCCTGGAAACCCTGTTAATCCTGTCGAAAAAAGAACTTGTCCTAATCTCATCCAGACTACCCTTCTCCCGGTCTGCTATTTTCTTCGTTATTTTGTAGAAAAAAAGGCTACCTGTCTGGAGCCGACAGCATGATTGAAGCTGGTTTTAATTCGGTTAGTCAATTCCTGAGTGAGTTGTTTGCATCGCTGATATCGCTCGTGAAAGTAGCGATTCGTGGACGGCATGCCACTCGTTTGCCCGCCCGGCAACTTCCTGTTTGTTCTGTTTTGGGCAACGGCCCGTCGTTAAAAGAATCGCTGAGTGATCAGTTCGATTTTATTCGCCAGACCGAAATTGTCTGTGTGAATAACTTTGCCCACGCCGATATTTTTCCGCGATTACGTCCGCAGGATTACGTCATTTCGGATCCTAACTATTTCGTTTTCACCGAGCAAACCACTGACCGGGACGATATCCGCCGGACGTTATCGATTTTTCTGGATACTGTCGATTGGCCCATGACATTGTATGTCCCGCACTTTGCCAAAGGCTCCTATTTGCTTGGCAAGATTGAACAGGGAAATCCGCTTATCAAAGTCGTTTATTTCAACTATACCGTTGTTCGGGGATTCCAATGGCTGGTTTATTGGCTATACGCCAAAGGTTTGGGCATGCCACAGGCACAAACCGTTATTATTGCCGCGCTGGCGCTAATGATCAACCGAAAATTCGAAACAATCTATCTCTTTGGCGCCGATACTTCCTGGCACGAAGAAATTCGCCTTAATGACCAAAATCAGCTTCTTAATCAAGCAAATCCATTTTTACGACAAGCCCAAAGATGTATCGCATCAGCCGGTTTATTCCGACGTGCATCGGCAACGTACCTTTTCAATGGCCTCGCAGTTTTTATCATTCCACAAAGTGTTTCGGGGCTACGAAGTTCTGCGTGATTATGCCGATTATCGGGGTGTCCGCATTGTTAATGCCAGCGCCAAAAGCTACATCGATGCGTTTGAACGGGAATCGATCAATCAGCCAGTTAACCAATCAATGCGTACTAGCTAAACCCCATGCAAGCAAAGTTTCTTCTCCTGATTCTTGGTAGTTGGCTAGTCGGCGAAGCAGCTACATTCGCACAACAAAAGCCAAATATTGTTCTGATTTATGCAGATGACCTGGGCTACGGCGATATTAGTTGTAATGGCGCAACCAAAATCCGGACCCCAAACATTGACCGAATTGCCAAAGAGGGATTACAATTCACCAATGCCCACGCTTCCTCATCGACCTGCACGCCTTCCCGCTTTTCGCTCCTGACAGGCACTTACGCCTGGCGAAAAACCGGAACGGGTATTGCTCCCGGCGATGCAGCGCTCCTGATTCCTACCGACCATATTACGCTACCCGGTGTTCTCCAGAAAGCGGGCTATAAAACGGGCGTAGTAGGCAAATGGCATTTGGGTTTAGGACCTAAAGGCGGCCCAGACTGGAACGCCGACATCAAACCCGGTCCGCTCGAAATTGGCTTTACTTATTCCTTTCTCCTACCCGCTACCGGCGACCGTGTTCCGTGTGTATATGTCGAAAAACATCGCATCGTTGGTTTAGACCCCACCGACCCAATTCAGGTCAGCTATAAAGAACCCATTGGGAATGATCCAACGGGTAAAAATCATCCAGAGTTGCTCAAAATGAAGTACTCGCATGGGCACGATCAAACCATTGTGAATGGCGTTAGTCGAATTGGCTACATGAGCGGAGGGAAATCGGCACGGTGGGTCGATGAAGAGATGGCGGATGTACTGACGGGCAAAGTCAATCAGTTTATTGAAGCCAGCAAAAACAACCCTTTCTTCGTTTATTTCTCGACTCACGATATTCATGTTCCCCGCTTACCAAATTCCCGTTTTGAAGGTAAAAGTGGCATGGGCCCTCGCGGAGATGCTATTCTCCAATTGGACTGGTGCGTGGGCGAAGTCACCAAAACACTAGATCGACTTGGCCTAACAAACAAAACGATTGTCATCATTAGCAGCGACAATGGCCCCGTAGTCGACGATGGCTATCAGGATGAGGCCGTTACCAAACTAAACGGGCATAAACCCGCAGGCCCACTTCGCGGAGGGAAATACAGTGCGTTTGATGCAGGAACCCGAGTTCCATTTATTGTACGTTGGCCGGGTAAGGTAAAGCCCGGCACGTCCGATGCGCTGGTTAGTCAGGTTGATCTGTTGGCGTCATTTGCGGCATTAACGGGCCAGTCGCTGGACAAAGCGGAGGCACGAGATAGTTTCAACATGATCGATACGTTTCTCGGAAAGTCGAAAAAAAGCCGGGAATATGTCATTGAACATGCGCTCAACGGCACACTTTCGTTGTTACAGAATAACTGGAAATATATTGAACCCAGCAATGGTCAGGCGTTTATGCGGGAGGTTAGCATTGAAACAGGTTACACTCCTCAGCCCCAACTGTACGATCTGAAAGCTGATCTGGGTGAAACAAAAAATCTGGCCGGACAAAATCCGCAGATAGTTACTAAACTTGGTGCTTTATTGAACTCCGTTCGGGAAAAAGAAAGCTCAAAATAGACAGTTTTTTACACGGCCCTGGGCCAACTTGGTATTTATAACAATGCTTGATTTAACGAATAAGTCCATTTTGATTACGGGCGGCACAGGCTCTTTCGGCAAAAAATTTGTCGAGATGGTTTATCAACGCCACCCGAATGTTAAACGTGTCGTCATTTACTCGCGCGACGAGCTAAAGCAGTTCGAAATGGCGCAATATTATCCACAATCGAAATACAAGTCCATCCGGTTTTTCATTGGTGATGTGCGCGACGGCGATCGGCTCAAGCGAGCTTGTGAAGGCATCGACATCATTGTACATGCAGCCGCCCTCAAACAAGTTCCGGCAGCCGAGTATAACCCAATGGAGTGCATCAAAACCAACGTCTTTGGTGCAGAAAACGTCATTAACGCAGCGCTAGACAATGGCGTTAAGCGCGTAGTGGCCCTTTCGACCGATAAAGCCGCGGCTCCGATCAACCTCTATGGAGCAACCAAACTCTGCTCGGATAAATTATTTGTTGCCGCCAACAACATGAAAGGAAGTCGCGATTTGCGGTTCTCAGTTGTTCGCTATGGCAACGTAATTGGCTCACGCGGCTCGGTTGTACCGTTCTTCCTGGACAAACGGAAAGATGGCGTACTCCCAATCACCCATCCAGACATGACTCGCTTCAATATCTCACTTGAAGAAGGGGTTGAAATGGTGTTTCATGCCCTCGAACACGCCTGGGGTGGTGAGATTTTCGTCCCAAAAATTCCATCGTACCGCATCACTGACGTGGCCACCGCCATCGGCCCCAACTGCGAACAAAAACTGGTGGGTATCCGTCCGGGCGAAAAATTGCATGAGGAAATGATCACCGAAACCGACTCGCTCAACACAGTCGAAACGGATAAATATTACGTCATTACCCCTTCGACACCCACCTGGAGCGTTGATGATTACATGGAAGCCTTCAACGGGAAACAAGTTGAGATGGGCTTCAAATACAACTCCGGCACGAATACCGACTGGCTGAACGTAGAGCAACTACGCGACCAGATTCGCGCACACGTCGATCCTGATTTTAATGCATAATGAACAATGAAGAATGTATAATGACTGACCTGTGATTCGACTTCTCTGATCATTTTCCATTATACATTCTTCATTATACATTTCTCTTATGTCTCCCATTCCATACGGTCGGCAACACATTACGGACGAAGATATTGCCGCTGTCGCCGAAGTCCTGCGCGGGCCATTCCTGACACAGGGACCGCATATTGTCGCATTTGAGTCTGCGTTCGCTACGTATATTGGCAGCCAATATGCCGTAGCTATTGCTAATGGCACAGCGGCTTTACACTTGTGCTGCATGGCGCTTGGCGTAAAAGAAGGTACACGAGTCATTACCACGCCCATTACCTTCTCAGCGTCGGCCAACTGCGTTCGGTATTGCGGGGGTGAAGTTCATTTTGCCGACGTTGATCCCGAAACGGCGCTACTCGACATCAATGCCGTGCGGGCTTTGCTGGAACAACATCCTAAAGGGTATTTTTCAGGTATTATTCCCGTCGATTTTGCGGGCTATCCGGTCGATTTTGCTGCTTTTCGCCAACTGGCCGATGAATATGGTTTGTGGCTTTTAGAAGATGCCTGCCATGCACCGGGCGGTTCATTTACCGATAGTGCAGGCATTAATCATCGTTGTGGCGATGGGTCGCTGGCGGAGTTAGCCATTTTCAGTTTTCACCCGGTTAAGCATATTGCGGCTGGTGAGGGCGGCATGATTACGACGAATGACGAAGCGCTGTATAAACACCTACTCCGGCTCCGTACCCACGGCATCACCAATAAACCCAATGAGTTTACGGAACCTTATCCGGGTGAGCCCGAGCGTGGAGGCTGGTACATGGAATTGCAGGAATTGGGCTACAATTACCGCCTAACCGACATGCAAGCTGCATTGGGAGCGAGCCAGTTGCAACGCGCAGATGCCATGCTGGCTCGTCGGCAGGAAATTGCCAAACGCTACGACGAAGCCTTTGCCGGAACCAATGTTACGACCATCGTTCCCCCTGCCAACGTGAATCATGCTTATCATCTTTACGTAATTCAGGTGGATGACCGGAAAGGGTTGTACGATTTCTTACGGACCAAAAACATCATGGCGCAGGTGCATTATATTCCTGTGCATTTGATGCCCTATTACCGTGAGTTTGGCTGGAAACCCGGCGATTTCCCGAACGCCGAACGCTATTATGCCCGTTGCCTTAGCCTGCCCATGTTCCCAACATTAACCGACGAAGAGCAGCAGTATGTCATTGAATCAGTAAAGGAGTTTTTAATCGCATGAGTAACCTAGCTATTATTCCTGCAAGGGGCGGTAGCAAGCGGATTCCCCGAAAAAACATTCGTCCGTTTTTGGGTAAGCCAATAATCGCCTATGTTATCGATACAGCTCTGCAATCGGGTTTGTTCAGCGACGTAATGGTTTCGACTGACGATGAAGAGATTGCAGCTATCGCCCGCCAGTACGGGGCATCTATTCCATTTTTACGAACCACCGAAACAGCGGGTGATTTTGCAACAACAGCCGAAGTGCTGAGCGAGGTACTTAGTCAATATGAACAGCAAGGAAAACGATTTGACTATGCCTGCTGCCTCTACCCTACTGCCCCATTCGTTACTCCAAAACTGCTAAGCCGTGCTTTTTCGACCCTGACCGAAAAGCAGTTCGATACCGTTTATCCGGTTCAACAATTTAGTTTTCCAATTCAGCGAGCCATACGGTTAAGTGATTCAAAAGTGCAGTGGTTTCAACCCGAACATGCGTTAACCCGTTCGCAGGATTTGGAACCCGCTTACCACGACGCAGGTCAGTTTTACTTTTTCAGTGTAAACGCCTTCCGGCAAACGAATCGCCTGATAACCGACAATTCAGGAGGCATCGTTATTTCAGAAATGGCCGCTCATGACATTGATAATGAGACCGATTGGCAAGTAGCGGAGTTTAAATTTAAACTAATGGATAATGTAAAATGAGTAATGGATAATGTGAGTCAACACAAACCGACAACCTATTTATCATTACTCATTTTACATTATCCATTTTCTACACTAACCCATGAATCGAATCTTATTTCGAGCAGATGGTAACGCCCAAATTGGCCTGGGCCACGTGATGCGTTGTCTGGCTTTGGCGGATATGCTGACTGGCGAATTTTCCATGCGATTTTCCATCGTTGAGCCAACGTCAGAAGTTAGCGCATTGATTGAAAACGCAGGATTATCAGTCAATCCCCTACCCTTATCAACTCAACAGGCGGATTTTCTGGACCAGATTCAGTCAGATGACATTGTCGTATTGGACGGTTACGCGTTTGATGAGTCGTTTCAAAAAGCCGTTCAATCCCGTGCCAAAAAATTGGTTTTTATCGATGATTTGGTAGCTGGGCATCAGGTGGCCGATGTCGTAATCAATCATGCGGGTGGTGTTGCTACGACGGATTATGATGCCTCGTCAGATACGCAGTTTTGTCTTGGTCCACACTATGCCTTGCTTCGGCCTGAATTCTTACAACCAGAAGGTTTTGGAGAAGCTCCCACTGCTGGACCAATCTTCGTTAGTCTGGGCGGTGCCGACCCACAAAATACCTCACTCACCGTACTGGAAGCCATTCAACAGGTTGATGTTACCTTACCTGTGCATATCGTTCTGGGGCCGTTTCATCCAAATCGTCAAGCTATTGAAGATGCCCGAAATAAACTTCCGAATCTGACGATTCTGCAAAATCTGAGCGCTCCACAAATGGTTAGTGAACTGCAGCAATGTAGTCTAGCCATCACTGCTTGTAGTACGATTAGCTATGAAGTCTGTGCCATAAACAGGCCACTCATTGCCATTGTCACCGCCGATAATCAGGCTCGGTTAGCACAGTTTTTATCGGAAGAGAAACTGGCGCTTTCGGTCAACTTTCCAACGCTGCTCACGCGTATGAAGCCCGTATTGGCGTTAGATCAACTGCTAAAATTTGCGATTCAATCGTTTCAGTTTTCACCCGAAAACACAGTCGAAACGCTCGCCAACCAACGTCGGTTTTTCGATGGTCGTTCTCCCGAACGATTTCGTACGCTATTTCGACAATTAAGTGCGTAATTCGGTCAGACGTTCGCGCTACGACTATGCTTACTTACCGAACCGCCCAACCCGCCGATGCCCGTCTTTATTTTGACTGGGCCAATGATCCTGATACCCGGCAACAGTCGTTCAAGTCCAACCCTATTTCGCTGGAAACGCACACGGCCTGGTTTACACGTAAACTAGCCGATCCCAATGCGTTGTTGCTTATTTTTTCTAACGAGGCAGGCCAGCCAGTTGGGCAGGTCCGTTTCGAACGCACGCCCATCGCCGATATGCCCGACGAAATTATTATTGGGTTATCTGTTGATGCCCGACAACGCGGAAAAGGATTAGCCAGCCAATTGATTGAGCAGGCTTGTGCCATTTGCCGGAAAAAGTGGGATGCCGTTACCATTCATGCCTATATCAAACCTGAGAATCAGGCGTCGATACGGTCTTTCGAACGGGCTGGTTTCAAATTGTCGGGCGAAAGCGGTAAATTTGGGAACTCGGGCCAGCAAAGGCCCTGTTTGCTTTACCTTAAAACCTTATAGCCGGGCCAGTAACGGCGGAGCGTGCCGTTGCGGTTTTGGAACCTTATAAGGTTTGCTATATTTATGAGAAAAGACCAACCGATTCAGGTTGCCCAGTATACCATTAGCCCGGCTCACCGCCCGTTTGTTATCGCCGAAATGTCGGGCAATCACAATCAATCCCTCGAAAGGGCTCTGGAAATTGTCGATGCCGTAGCCGATGCCGGTGCGCACGCGCTCAAACTTCAAACCTACACGCCCGACACAATTACCTTCAACGGTGGGTCGGAAGAGTTTTACATTCGGGATGCCAAGTCGCTTTGGGCCGATAAAAATCTGTACAAACTTTACGCCGAAGCCTATACGCCCTGGGAATGGCACAAGCCCATTTTCGAGCACGCGCAGAAACGGGGAATGATTGCCTTTAGCTCGCCCTTCGATACGACTGCGGTTGATTTTCTGGAATCGCTGGATGTACCGCTCTACAAGATCGCGTCCTTCGAAAACACGGATCATATCCTGCTCAAGAAAGTGGCGCAAACAGGTAAGCCGGTCATTATGAGCACCGGGGTAGCGTCGGTTGCCGATCTTGACGAGTCCGTAAAAGTCCTGCGTGCCAATGGTTGTAAGGACTTGATTCTGCTCAAATGCACGAGCACCTACCCCGCTACCCCCGAAAGCACCAACCTGCATACGATTCCGCATATGCGCGAGTTGTTCGACGTACCCGTTGGCCTTTCCGATCATACTATGGGCATTGGCGCTGCTGTAGCAGCCGTAGCGTTAGGCGCGGTTGTGCTGGAAAAGCACGTCACCCTGCGCCGGGCCGATGGTGGTGTTGATTCGGCCTTTTCGCTGGAACCCGACGAGTTAAAAAACCTTGTTATCGAAACTGAGCGGGCGCATCTGGCTATGGGACAAGTGAATTACACCCTCACGCCCAAAGAAGAAAAGAGCCTGCAATTCAAACGGTCGTTGTACGTCGTGCGCGATATGAAAGCGGGTGAAACTTTTTCACCCGACACTGTACGTAGTATCCGCCCGGCCAACGGTTTACACACCCGTTACTACGACGACATCATCGGCAAAACCGCCAAACAAGACATTCAGGCGGGCACAGCGCTGGCTTGGGATTTAATTTTGAATGATAGAGTGAATGAATGATTGAATAGCTGGCGCAAAACATATTCAATCATTCATTCACTCTATCATTCAATCATTCACCTACATGGGTATCATCAAACGGCAAACCATTCAGAGTTCTATTTACTCCTATGCGGGTGTAGCCGTTGGCTTTCTGACGCAGGGTATTTGGTTTCCGAACTTATTCCGTGGAACTCAAGTCGTAGGGTTGTTGACCTTGCTGATTTCGCTCTCGCAGGTATTAGCCCAGGCATCGAATCTGGGACTGAACGGAGCTGGTGGGCGATATTTCCCCTTCTTCCGCAACGCCGACCGACAACACAATGGTTATCTGCTCATAACAAGTCTGACTACGTTGGTTGGTTTTGGGATTTGTGTGCTGGCTCTTTGGCTGGCACGTCCCTGGGTTATCGAATTCTACCAGAAAGACTCAGCTCTGTTTGTCGAATACTATTATCTGCTCATTCCCCTAACGCTTTTTACCGTCTATTTTACGGTCTTTGATAACTACGCCCGGCTGCTCTATGACCCCGTTACCGGAACGTTATTGCAGCAGTTTGTTTTGCGAGTCCTGATTCTGCTTGCGGGTGGCTTGTATTGG
Source organism: Spirosoma foliorum (assembly GCF_014117325.1). NCBI lineage: Bacteria > Pseudomonadati > Bacteroidota > Cytophagia > Cytophagales > Cytophagaceae > Spirosoma > Spirosoma foliorum. Next base: position 5,234,285 of record NZ_CP059732.1, read on the forward strand.
CTAGGATGGGTCACGCTACCACAGTTTCTGGGCGTTTGGTTACTGGCCTTTCTCATTCCGCTGATTGTCATGATCATCAGCGTTGCTCAGGACGAAGCCTTGTTTTTCAACCGAAAGTTTGTGTCAATCGATGCCAGTTTGCGTCGGAATATGATGCGTTATGCCGGTTTGACCCTCACATCGGCCCTCTCGACGCAAATTGTCTGGACTATTGATAAGGTGATGATAAACAGCAAACAAGGACTGGGCGACACAGGTATTTATGGCACAGCCTCTTATTTTGCCGCCGTTATTGCGATTCCGGCAACCGCTTTATACAAAGTGTCGGGTACGCTTATTGCCGAGTCGTGGAAAACAAATGATCTGAAAAACATTGCCACGATTTATCAAAAAAGCTGTCTGAACCAATTGATTGCAGGTTGTTTAGTTTTCGTAGGCGTAGCGGCTAATCTGTCTAATGTCTTTCGGTTTCTCCCACCCGATTATGCGGCCGGTTATTATGTAATTCTCTGGCTGGGTCTCGGCAAACTGATTGACATGGCAACTGGGGTGAATGGTATTATCATGAACACGTCGCGTTATTACACCTACGACACGTTGTTTTTTATCGCGCTCATTTTCATTACCATTGCCGCCAACCTACTCCTAATTCCACGCTTCGGTATTAACGGGGCTGCCATTGGGGCTGCATTGGCAACGATACTTTATAACCTCGCTCGTACGCTGTTTGTCGGTTTTGCGTTTAAAATGCAGCCCTTTACCTGGCGAAATCTGGTGGTTATTCTGTTGGGACTTGTTGTCTGGTGGCTAGCCATCCAGATTCCTTATCCGGCTCCCGATGCCCCTAAATGGCAAACTGTACTGGATATTGGCTGGCGATCAACACTAATCAGCCTATTGTTTGGAGGAGCAATTATCGGACTCAAACTATCATCCGATATAAACCAAATGGTAGAGGGGTTGAGAAAACGGTTTTTATGATTTCATTTTTTGTCATGCTGACGAAGGAAGCATCTTAAAACTTCCTCGCTGACTAGTTAGGAAACCTCAAGATGCTTCCTTCGTCAGCATGACAAAATCACTCGGTTATAGAACATGTGGGTTTTTCGATTTTTATTTACTGAAGCGGCTCGACTCGTACGTTCGATTGAAGGTCGGCGGTTACTCTGGTTGGCTTTTCAATATGGTGATCGGCCACGTAATCAGGCTGTTGATGTTACGTTTGGGCTCTATCAGTTTCGGGTACCTGATGCGCTATCGTTTGTCTGGCAGTATCGGGAAATTTTTGTTGATGAATTTTACAAGTTCTCGACAACGAGTTCTAACCCCGTCATTTTCGATTGCGGAACGAACATCGGTACGAGCGTTGTGTATTTTCGTCAGAACTACCCAAATGCACGCATTGTCGCCTTTGAAGCAGATGAGCAGATTAGCGCGACCTTACAGGACAATCTGCGAAAAAATCAGATCACAGGGGTCGAGGTAATTACGAAAGCGGTCTGGACAAACGAAGAAGGCATCTGGTTCGGTAGCGATCAGGCCGATTCGGCGTCAATTTTTTCCCAAACAGATCGAAAGTTAGTGCCGTCTGTCAGACTGCGTGACGTTCTTCTTCGGGAAACGCACATTGATATGCTCAAGATGGACATCGAGGGAGCCGAAACCGCTGTCCTGACCGATTGCCATGATGCGCTCGCCCACGTCAAAAACCTGTTCGTTGAATTCCACGCTTATCTCGACCATCCACAAACATTAGCTGAGGTGATGAACGTGCTGGAAAAAAGTGGATTTCGCTATTACATCAATACAAGCCAGTACCGCCACGCGCCGTTGGTCAATCACCGTTACAAAGGCAACGATAGCATGGACCTGCAATTGAATATCTTTGCGTACAGAAGTTGAGTTTGTAGTTTGACGTTCGTGGTTTGACGTTCACGTAGATAAGCACCCGTTCCGAACATCAAACCTCGAACTACAAACTACGAACCACAAACTAGTTCTATGATCGACAAAATCCTTTCTCGCCCTGAATTTCAGTCAGAACCGCCTGTATTGGTAGATATTGGGGCTTCGGGGCAGTTGCATGGCCGTTGGAAATCATTTGCCAAATACGCCGTCTGTATCGCCTTCGATGCCGACGACCGCGATTTTGGCTATGTCGAAAGCGAATCCAGCCATTTTCGGAAACTGTATACCTTCAATAATATTGTTACCGGGCCAAATTCAGCGGAGGAGGATACCGAAACAGCAAATTTCTATTTAACTGTTTCGCCCCATTGCTCCAGTCTGTTGCGTCCCCGGCCCGATTTGATTCAGGAGTATGCATTTGCGCCCAAATTTGAACCGACAAAAGTGGTTCAACTCAAAACGCGTAGTTTGCAATCTACACTCGACAGCCTGAATATCAAGCAGGTTGACTGGTTCAAAACGGATTCGCAAGGCACCGACCTTCGCCTGTTCCGAAATCTGGGCGACGACCGTGCTAAACGCGTGCTCACGGCGGAGTTCGAACCGGGCATTGCGTCTATCTACGATGGCGAGGACAAACTGTATCAGGTATTGCAGTTCATGGAAGAAACAGGCAGCCACTGGCTCGCCGAATTGCTCCCGAAAGGCTCTCCCCGAATCACGCCCGCTTTGCTGGACAGTTTCAGCAGTCAGCCATTAGTAAAGAAGTTCGTTCTCTTCTCGCTCAAGAACAGCGCCGTTTGGGGCGAAATGACCTACCTGAACCGTTTTGCTGACAGCACTACGCTTACGACACGAAATCTGCTCTTAGGTTGGGTCTTCGCAACGACGCTAAAGCAGCACGGTTTTGCCCTGATTCTGACCCAGAAAGCCAAAATCATTTCCTCAGATCCAATTTTTGCCGAAATGGAAGCCTATTCCCGTCGGCGGATTTGGGGGCGTGTGTTCGGGTTAGGATTCTGGCCAGAAGTCGTCAAAAAGTTCGATAAATTACTGGGACGTTGAGAGTTACGCACCTAAGCACCTATCATTTGTTCGGCGGGGCGGCTGTAGCAGCGAACCGGCTGCATCGGGCATTAGCGAAGATTGGGCAATGGACTGGGTCAGTCGAAAGTACCATGCTCGTGGGTACGTCGAACCGACAGGAAACGCACCGGCCAGAGCCTGGCGTTGTTTATCTGGCGAATAATTTCCTGGCCGAACAAACAGCCTTTGGTCGGTTTGTGGCTGAGCGACTGTACTTTTTGCCCCAGGAGCGTGACGTTTCGGTACGATTTCAGTTTTCACCTGCTAAGTTTGGCGCTACTCTCAACTTCCACCCTGCTATCCAACAGGCTGATATCCTGCATCTTCACTGGATCAACTTTGGCTTTTTATCCCTCAACGGCCTGCAATCGCTATTCGAGTTAGGAAAGCCTATCGTCTGGACACTACACGACCAGTGGGCGTTTACGGGTGGCTGCCATTACGCGCGGGGCTGTACTCATTTTCTCACGCATTGCCACCAATGCCCGTACCTAAAAAAGCCCGGCGAACATGATTTAGCCTATACTGTTTTTGAACGCAAAAAAGGCGTTTTCGGGAATGCCAGGGTGCACTTTACCCCACCGAGCCATTGGCTGGCCGACGAAGCGAAACGCAGCGCGTTACTGAGAAATTTCCCATTCTCGGTTATACCCTACGCCATCGATCAAACCATTTTTTGTCCTGTTGAACGTGCCGAAGCCAATACCCACCTTGACCTTCCCGACACAGGCAAACCTCGACTCTTATTCGGTAGTGCGAACGTAACAGACACGCGTAAAGGCTTTACCTACTTTGCCGAAGCGCTTACACTCCTGCATCAACAGCATCCTGATTTAACACCCGAGATTCTGGTGTTCGGCAAAGGTCGCTCCTACTTGTTCAACGAGCTTCCTTATCCGATACGCCATCTCGGTCTCTTAACGAGCGAAGACGATATCGTGGCCGCCTATAATGCCGCAGATGCCATGATTGTGCCTTCACTGGAAGATAATCTGCCTAACACCGTCATCGAAGCTATGGCTTGCGGAACGCCGGTAGTTGGCTTCCGAACGGGGGGAATTCCTGAAATGATCGGCCATCGGCAAAATGGGTATCTGGCCGACATCGGTTCAGCTCAGCAACTCGCGGATGGTATGGCCTTTGTCCTGACTCATCCAAATCCCGAAACCTTACGCCAAAACGCTCGCCAATCGGCCGAATTCCGGTTCTCGGAAGAAGTGGTAGCCAGCCAACACGTTGAGTTATATAGACAATTATTGAATGAGTGAATGATAGAATGAGTGAATATCGCGTTAGCTATTTTCTCATTCTATCATTCACTCATTCAATAATTCATTCATTAAACTATGCCTACTGTTTCCATAATCACCATTACGTATAACGCCGAGCGGTTTCTGGAGCGCACGATTCAGAGCGTATTGGCTCAGCAGGTCAGTGATTTTGAGTATATTATCATTGACGGAGCATCGAAAGATGGAACACTGGACATCATCAAACGCTACGAGAGTCATATCACGACCTGGATTTCGGAGCCAGACAAAGGGTTGTACGATGCCATGAACAAAGGGTTGCACCTGGCCAAAGGCGAGTATGTCTGGTTCATGAATGCGGGCGACGAATTACACGACCCGCAAACCCTTTCGAATCTCCTGACTCGGATCAACGCCACTCAGGCAGATGTCTATTATAGCGATGCCTTGTTTGTTGAAGAAGATGGATCGCCGGTTGGTTTACGAAGTCAGATAACACCACACACGTTACCCCATAACCTGACCTGGCAGGATATGGCACTCGGCATGAAAGTATGCCATCAGGCCTTTGTAGCCCGGAAAGCCATTGCGCCAGACTACCCGACCAATAATCTCAGTGCCGATTTAGACTGGGAAATTCGTTGCCTGAAAGCGGCAAAAAAGATCGAATTTTTACCGTTTGTTTTATGCAAATACCTCATCGGCGGGTTGTCTGTTCAGCAGCATCGCCGGTCGCTGATTGATCGATTTAAAGTTCTGGTAACGCACTTCGGATTTCTGCCAACAGTACGTAACCATATTAAGATTCTTTTACGTGCCAAGCGCTTCGAAAAACAATGACTATTTTGCGTTCTTCAATTCAAAAAGCGATTGGATAGCCGTTACGCTTGGCTAATTAATCAACCCTTAAAATGTCCATTTTAGCTATTTTATGAAATTTAGAGGAAAACAATGGGATAATTACCAGAACAATGCCTTTAGATTGCGAAATGCGGATAAATTTGCGGGGTTTATTATGAAACCCACCTGACCTTTTTGTGCAATTCCGACAAAAAATTGATTTAACCTATGAAACGAATAGCTGTTTTTACCTCGGGTGGTGATGCGCCGGGTATGAACGCCTGTATCCGGGCGGTTGTCCGGGGGGCGGTCTATCATGGCATCGAAGTATTCGGTATCCGCCGGGGGTACAGCGGAATGATAAATGGCGATATTTTTCAGATGTCTTCGCACTCGGTGAGTAACATCGTACAGCGTGGAGGCACCATCCTAAAATCGGCCCGCAGTAAAGAATTTATGACCCCCGAAGGCCGTGCTAAGGCTTTTGAACAACTCAAAAAGTTCGACATCGAAGGGCTGGTTGCCATTGGTGGTAACGGGACTTTCACAGGAGCTACCCTTTTTTATGACGAATTCGGCATCCCAACCGTTGGGGCGCCCGGAACAATTGATAATGATCTTTACGGTACCGACCATACCATTGGATTCGATACTGCGGTAAACACCGCGCTGGAAGCGATTGATAAAATTCGGGACACTGCCGATTCACACGACCGGATTTTTCTGATCGAGGTAATGGGTCGCGACTCAGGTTACATTGCCATTCAGTCGGGTATTGCCGGTGGTGCCGAGATGGTTATGGTGCCTGAAGTATTGACGCCTATTTCGGAAGTTGTTGAAACACTGAAGTCGGGTTGGAGTCGGCAAAAATCCTCTTCTATCGTTGTAATCGCCGAGGGCGAAGAAGCGGGTATTGCCACAGAAATTGCCGAAAAAATTCGTCAGCAGGTTGAAACGGCTATAGATATGCGTGTGACAACGTTAGGCCACATTCAACGAGGTGGTATCCCAACAGCCTACGATCGCATTCTGGCCAGCCGACTTGGCCTTGGCGCATTGGAGGGTCTGATGAATGGTGAAAAAAATGTAATGGCGGGCATTGTTAATAATGAATTGGTTTATACCCCTTTCCGGGATACCATTCGTTTACCGAAGCCCATTAATGAAGATTTGCTCCGAATGGTTAAAATCCTGAGCGTATAAGTTAAAAATGAATAATGTACAATGGATGATGAATAGTGGGTTAACACATACATTATTCGTCATTCATTGTACATTATTCATTTTCCATAAACTATAGTAAGTATGGCAAGCGTTTTGTAGTCGATATAATTATGAGCAAATAACGTAAATTTGACTCTGTTTTCCGACGAAAATACGTACTTCCATACATGAAAAACCTCCTGCTGACTGCTCTGCTTGGTGTGCTTTTGCTACCTGCTGCCAGCGCACAATCAACCGCTGAAACTCCATCTGCCGGTTTTCGGATTACAGGCCAGATAAAAGGTCTGAAAGATACAACTTGCGTACTGGCTCATTATTTCGGCTCAACCCAGTACATTCCCAAAGACACAGCCCGTGTAGATGCCGCCGGAAATATGGTGTTCGAAGGCAATAAAAGCTTACCCCAGGGTTTATTTCTCGTTGTAGTTCCTAAAAAAGGATACCTCCAACTATTAATTACCGACGATCAGCAATTTTCGTTTGAAACCGATACAACCAACATGATTAAAGACATGAAGGTGACGGGTTCGAAAGAAAATGAACTGTTCTATGCCTATCAGCAACAGCTCAGCAAATTATCAGATGAAGCTCAGGCGCTGAATATTCAGAAAAAGATTCGTACGGATGACGTTTCGAAAGCTATGTTCAATAAGCAGATGGGCGATCTGCAAAAGCAAGCGAATGATTATCGTATCCAGTTTATGAAAGATAATCCAACTACGTTTGCCGCTAAATTATTTAAAGCTACTGCCGAGCCCGAAGTACCACCTGCTCCTAAGGCGTCAAATGGTCGCCCTGATTCTGTTTGGGTATTCAATTATTTCAAAAACCATTTCTGGGATGATTTCGACTTCGCCGATGAGCGCTTTGTGCGAACCCCATTCTTACAACAGAAAATTGAGCGCTACATTAAGGAACTGACGGTTCAGACTCCTGACTCATTAATTAAAGAAGCCGATTTCCTGGTTAATAAGGCCATTGCCGGCAAGAATACTGAAGTAAAGTACTATACTATCTACTACATCACGAGTCAGTATGAGCAACCCAAAGTAATGGGAACAGATGGCCTATTTGTCCACATGTTCGAGAAGTATTACAAAACAGGAATCATGACCGTGTCGGATTCGTCGACACTGAAAAGTATTGGTGAACGAGTGGCCACCATGAAACCCAATCTGGTGGGTAAAATCTTGGCTTCGCCCGTCATTAGCGATACGCTCCGTCGGCCCATTGCATTCTCAGCCATCAAAGCCGACTATACTGTTGTATTCTTTTACTCACCAACCTGCGGTCACTGTCGCGAGAGCGCGCCTAAGGTGAAGAAGTTTGTCGACGACTATAAAGGAAAAGGTGTTGAGGTTGTGGCAATTGCCATTGACCAAAGCCCTGAAGACTGGAAGAAGTTTATCAAAGAGTTCAAACTTGGTAATGCCATCAACGGCTACGACTTCAGCTATCGCACCGATTACCGCCATCAATACGATGTTTGGACGACCCCAACCATCTACATACTCGACAAAAACAAGAAAATTATTGCGCGTAAACTACCCGTTGAGCAAATGGAAGATTTCATGTTATTCCACAAACGGCAACAAGCCGCTCAGCTTGCTAAAAAACCTGCCGCTGTAGCACCAGCGAATGCCAAGGCAAGTGTGAAGAAGTAACAAGTAACGTGGACCTCTGGTCCGCATAGCCGAAGGCTAACTTTGTTAAGGTTAACTACATAACTGCAACTTAGCCTTCGGCTATGCGGACCAGAGGTCCACGTTACTTCACTTCATTTTCGTCCGTTTCACTAAATACGACGTCAGAATCTGATCGAAGCCCTGGTCAATATCCGCTTCGATAAAATCAATTTTGTATTGACCACAACGCATCTTCAGTTCCTGAAAATACGTTTTTACAGCTTGTTGGTAGGTTTCCCGAACCTGCCCTGGTTGAAGTTTTACTTTCTCGCCCGTTTCAAGATCAATAAATTCGTAAGGGCGTTCGTCAAATGCAAAGTCCTCTTCGGTTTTCTTGTCGGTAACGTGAAACAGTAGCACCTCGTGCAGGTTATGACGCAGGTGTTGCAAAGCCGAAAAAAGCGCATCGGCCTTTTCACTATTGTCGAACATATCGCTAAAAATAACCACTAGCGACCGTTTGTTGATTTTCTCGGCAACCTGATGAATCACATCCGCAGCCGACGTTCGACGTAAGGGTTTGGGTTGCTGCATCAGCAAGTCCAATTGCGTAAAGAGTTTATGGACATGCGATGGCGTCGACTTGGTAGGCGTCTGCAAATCAATCTGATCGGCAAATGTTGTCAAGCTCACGGCGTCTTTCTGACGCTGTAGCATATACGCCAAACAAGCTGCAGCCATGACACTAAAGGTCATCTTCCCATAAGTGGCTTCTGGATAATACATCGACGACGACGTATCAATCAGTAGGTGGCAGCGCAGATTTGTTTCTTCCTCATATCGTTTGACAAACAGTTTTTCGGTCTTGCCGAATACCTTCCAGTCAATATGCCGCGTAGTCTCACCCGTGTTATAGAGTCGGTGTTCAGCAAATTCCACCGAGAAACCGTGGAATGGCGATTTATGCAGGCCGGTAATGAACCCTTCGACCAATTGGCGGGCTAGAAATTCGACGTTACCAAATGAACGTACCTGGCCTAGATTAAGCGGTTGTTTCATGGAATTTAATGAGCGAAAGAGTGAATGAGCGCAAGAGTGAAAAGCTGGCGCAATAATTTTCACTCTTGCGCTCATTCACTCTTTCGCTCATTCCCTTATTAAACATAACGCAAAAACCGAACCGTTCGACATTTCCGGCAGGAATTGCACAGGGAAATGGCGAACGGTTCGGTTTAATGTACCCTAAGAGGGAGGTTACAATACGGGTTCCAGCATGGGCTGGTAAGCAATAGGGGTATCAAATATAGAAGGAGCAAACGCAATGGAACTCCCCTTCCCAACAACCCGAAGCGATACATTGGCGATTCCTTTAGAAACCATGCCAAGTGCATGTGCAGCCGCATGAGTCAAATCAATAACACGACCTTTGGAAAAGGGACCCCGATCATTGATTCGTACAATTACTGATCGTTGGTTATCCAGATTTGTTACTTCGACTAATGTGTTAAGCGGCAGGTGACGGTGGGCACCGGCAAGCACTTCGGAATTAACTCGTTCACCGTAGGCGGTCTTACGACCATTGAACTTCTTGGAATAAAAAGACGCTTTGCCTTTCTGTATGAGGCTCGGAAGAGCCTCCGCCGGTTTCATGTTGCTAAAAAACAACATGAGAGACATGATCAAACTCATACAGCTTTTGGTTACGTGAAAAAAATAGACGAATAGCATGAAGATCAACTTACTCATACCATCCGCCCCCAAAAAGTGCAATTCCTGTAAAACAAAGATAGTATAGATCAACTTAACTACCAAGCATTTAGCCAAAAAAGTGTGGAATAGCCTCCACAACTGCCTTTCGTTTTGGGGTTATTCTACCCCAAAATATATTTATCCGCTTTCTTTTTGTTCTTTCCTGAATGCCCGTACTTTAGCGTTTGTGAACCTATTAAACCTCACTGATTGTGGACGAAAGAGACCGGGAGAAAATCTATTCAAGGCGAGTTCGGGCGGGTAAACGAACGTATTTTTTTGACGTTAAATCGACCCGTACAAACGATTACTACCTAACCATTACCGAAAGTCGGCGACATCCGCAGGGCGATGGCTTTGTTTATGAGAAACATAAAATGTTTCTCTACAAAGAAGATTTCGACAAGTTTGTGGAAGCCTTACAGGAAACGGTAGAGCATGTAAAAACCGAACTCATGCCCGATGTAGATTTTGCGCAGTTTACGCAACGCGAACGCGATGAACAGGATGATTTCGCCAGCGAACTCAAATGGGAATAAAGGGAGTTTTGATTTACGACCGCGCGGGCGGCCCCGTTACGGTTTACAAGTTTACTGAATGAGTTAGACTCTACCTTCTTACTACATACAAACTACAGTTAGCCATCGGCACCAATGCCGAAGGCTTTTTTTGTGGTCCGACATAGCAGTTGTATTTTTGCAAAAAAACAAAGAGCGAATTTTGGATAAGTGAATGAGTAAATAACCTATTAGCAGCTATTCACTCATTCACTCATTCACTCATTCAAAATTATTTATGGGACTTCAATGTGGAATCGTGGGTTTGCCAAACGTAGGTAAATCGACGTTGTTTAATGCAATTTCGAGCGGAAAGGCCGAAGCAGCCAACTATCCGTTCTGTACAATAGAACCTAACGTAGGTGTAGTAACCGTACCTGATGAACGCCTGGATACACTCGAAGGGTTGGTAAAACCCCAAAAGGTGGTGCCAACAATCATCGAGTTTGTAGACATCGCCGGTTTGGTGAAAGGCGCTAGTCAGGGTGCCGGTTTGGGCAATAAATTTCTGGCCAATATTCGGGAAGTCGACGCGATTGTGCACGTGATTCGTTGTTTCGAAGACGACAACATCGTTCACGTCGAAGGAAAAGTTGATCCGATTTCAGATAAAGAAATTATTGACGCTGAGTTACAGCTAAAAGATCTGGAAGCCGTTGACAAGAAAATTCAGAAAATTGCGAAAGCTGCTCAGGTTGGCGACGCCAAGGCGAAGGCAGAACTGGAAATTCTGAAACTATACAAAACGACTCTAGAAGCAGGCAAAAGCGCCCGTACCGTACCCTTATCGCCTGAAGAGCGCGATGCAGCTATTGGCGACATTTCCCTGCTCACGATAAAGCCGGTTATTTACGTGGCCAACGTGGATGAAGGTTCATTACCAGAAGGTAATAAATATTCAGATGCCCTTCGGGAAGCCGTAAAAGACGAAGGTGCGGAAGTAATCGTAATCAGTGCAGGTATTGAATCGCAGATTGCCGAAATGGAAGATCCCGAAGAACGGGAACTGTTTCTGGGCGAATATAGCCTAACCGAATCGGGACTGAGTAAGCTGATTAAAGCCTCTTACAAACTGCTGGGTCTGATTACGTATTTTACGGCCGGTGTAAAAGAAGTTCGTGCCTGGACCATTCACCGGGGCTGGAAAGCACCTCAAGCTGCCGGGGTTATCCACTCCGATTTCGAGAAGAAATTCATTCGGGCACAAGTCATGAAACTCCCTGATTTCTCGCAATTCAAAACTGAAGCGGGTGTCCGGGAAGCCGGGAAGCTAGCAGTTGAAGGGAAAGAATACGTCGTGCAGGACGGCGATATTATGGAGTTTTTGCATAGCGCTTAACAAGTAACATGAGTCATCCCGAATTTTAGGGTCTGACTAAACAAGCGAAAACCTCCTGAACTTTGTGGTCGCCAAACTACAAAACAGGAGGTTTTCTAATGAATACTGCTGCAAAACAAACTAATTCTGAGCAAGAATGGCCAATATCAGTGGGCCTTTTTTATCAACAGCGCTTAACCCAGTTTACCCAAAGTATTGTTAAGGAGTTAACGACCTTGATAGATGTGCGGCTAGTACGCACCTTTAGCCAGCTTCTGATTACCTTATTACGCTTTCGGCACCGAAATCAGGGGCTGCTATTGAGCGAATTAGGCGAACATCTGCTCTCTGCCCGTCAAGCCCCAGCGGGTACTAAACGAATCTCTAACTTGCTACGATGCCCCTATTGGAGTCATACCCTGATCCAGACAAGTATTCGTGCCAAAGCCCAAACCTTTTATGAACAACTTCATCAACAAGGACAACGCGTGTTGGTGCTCTGGCCGGGCCGCCGGTGCGGATGAGAGTGTGATGGAAAAGCCGGAGACACTGGCTAGTGAGGATTTGGGGGCCGTTCGGAGTAGTAAAGCTCGCCGACTTAAGCGCATTCGACCTGGCTACTTCAATCCACCGGATGGTAAACCGGTTTGTGTCCCAGGTCTAGAATGGTTGGGCATTTTATTGGCGGGTGCGAGTGGAGCACCTTGCCTGTTTGAGTTTGCGTGGTGGACTAGACGGGGGGAGCATGCTCGCCAGCGAACGGATGTGCTCGATGATACCTTGAGTGAGCTGACCCAGCGTTTTAGTCAGACCGTCTTACATGTCTTCGACAGAGGCTATGCTTCCCAGGCTTGGTTAGGAAAAGTATTGACGGCCAACCTGAAGGGACTAATTCGCTGGCAAACCCATTATCGCTTACTCAATCAAGCGGGTGATTCAATAAAGACCTGGGAAATCACGCGGGGCAAACGGTCGGTCGATCATCGGTTAGTCTATGATGCGGTTCAGAAGTGTCATCGAAAAACGGGTATTATTTACCAGCCAGTCCGGCACCCGGCTTACCCTGATGTGCCCCTGTATTTGATCGTATCGCGGCCTGGTAAGGGGCGTACGCCTTGGTATTTGCTCACTAACGAGGTCATTGATTCCCTGGAATCGGCTTGGCAAATGGTGTTTGCCTATGCCCGTCGTTGGCAGATTGAGACAGCCTTTCGGTATACCAAATCGGAGCTGGCTTTAGAATCTCCTCGTTTGTGGTTCTGGGAAAATCGGCTCAAGCTGATGATGATCGTCGCTTTATTATACGCCTTTTTACTCTCCTTACTACGGGCTGAGCTTAGCCACTGGCAGCAACTACTCTTGCGGATGGGTTGCCACCGAACGGGAAAGCGGTGCCGAGAAGCCTCAGCACCGCTTTATCGCATCCGAATTGCCTTTACCCACTTATGGACTCAAAATTCGGGATGACTCATGTTTTTTATTGAAGCAGTTGCCCCATCGGAGTCACACAAAACATAGGTCAATTTAAATCTCCGTGATTGCTTAAGTAGGTTAGCCTAACAAAACGGCTTTTCAGAATAACCTAAGCTACTATACCTTGGGACTTACCATGAAAAACACGTTGTTGAGTTTTAATCTGCTTTGTTTGATAATGAGCTTTCATCAATCGGCTCTGGCTCAGAAGACGAGCGATGATCGAAAGCGCATTGCAGCCGAAATGGAAAATTCGATCCGGACTGAAATGCTCAATAAATGGTATCCGCAGTCGGTTGATAAGGAGTTTGGGGGGTTTCTGAGCACCTTCACTTACGATTTCAAACCCACTGGGCCGCAGGACAAAATGATTGTGACCCAGGCTCGTCACGTCTGGACAACTGCTAAAGCGGCTGAGCGGTACCCCAATGTCGCCTATTACAAGGATAATTCACGGCACGGCTTCCTGTTCCTGCGCGACAAGATGTGGGATAAACAACATGGCGGTTTTTATACGCTGGTTGATCGGCAGGGTAACCCAAAGAATGCGTCGACCAAAGTGGCGTATGGAAATGCGTTTGGACTGTATGCCTTAAGCGCTTACTACCATATGTCGCACGATACGGCTGCACTGAATCTGGCTAAAAAGTCGTTTAACTGGCTGGAAAAACACAGCCATGATCCTATTCGCAAAGGGTATTTTCAGGATTTAGCGCCAGATGGTACGCCCCTTAAACGCGATGCATCTACACCCTCTACGGCCAGTACGGGCTATAAAGATCAGAACAGTTCGATTCACCTGCTGGAAGCTCTAACCGAACTCTACGCGGTGTGGCCTGATCCACTGGTCCGGGAGCGTCTGAACGAAATGCTTCACCTGGTACGCGACGTCATCACCTCGCCCAAAGGCAATCTGATCCTGTTTTTACAACCCGACTGGAAGCCTGTCTCGTTTCGCGACTCGTCGGAAGCGGTTGTCCTTAAGCACCGCAGCCTGGACCATGTTTCGTTTGGCCATGATGTAGAAACGGCCTACCTGATGCTGGAAGCTTCGCACGCATTGGGCCTGAAAAATGACACGAAAACCTTGCAAGTGGGTAAACGCATGGTTGATCACGCATTAGCCAATGGTTGGGACAAAAAAGTGGGCGGTTTCTACGATCAAGGGTATTATTTCAAAGACAAACCTGGTATGACGATCATCGATGACAGCAAAAACTGGTGGTCGCAGGCCGAAGGGTTGAACACCTTACTGTTGATGGCCGATCGGTATCCCAACGATCCTATGCAGTATTTTGCGAATTACAAACTGCTCTGGCAATATTGTCAGACCTATTTGATCGACCATCAGTATGGTGAATGGTATGAAGAAGGACTGGACAAAGATCCCGAACGGAAGACATCCAATAAAGGCCATATCTGGAAAGCGGCCTACCATACCTACCGAGCGTTGTCAAGCTGCGTCGATCGGTCAAATGGGAAGCATTAATTGGATTCTAGACCTGCATTAGCTAATCTATTTTTTGTTTCGAATCCTCGGTCTGTGTCCTTACAGAACGCTTTGACTTAGGCTGACATGCAGGTGTTTTGTGAAGAGACCTAGCTTCCACACATTTCTGATGCAGAGTAATCAGCCCGGTAAGGGCGACCTGTCAATAGTTATTATTGTTGATTACAAGCCCCAAGCGCCGTAGGTGCGACCTAATTCTGTCTCTATAGGTCGCACCTACGGCGCTTTAGGGTGTGGGAAATCTTCTTTTTTCTATTAACAGGTCACTCCTAACGGAGTTTCAAACAGGCCAAAAAGATGTGCATACACGTTCTGTGAGGACATAGACCGAGGATGCAAAAAAGGTACTACCTCGAAACCTACATTAATTACCCTACTTTTTGTTTCCAGGTTGCAATCATCAGCGGCCAACTGCCGGTATAATAGGTTCTATTTTGGGCCTGCTCTGCAAGTTCAGTTAGAAAACGATTGCTTTGTTGCTCCGTAGTAACCCCCATTTTTAGGGCGGCAGGCAGCAGGCTCCTGTAAACAGCCACCAGCATAGGGTAGATTTTCTGAAACGGCTCAATCAGGCCGTAGATGTCTGTGTTTGTAGGGGCGCCAATTCCAGCTTCGACAAATAACCCAGGCATTCGACTACCCATCCGATAATCTTTTCCACTGATGTCAAATGTCTGGAACAAAACCCGCTCAAATTCATCGGTAGCCCAGGTAGGCGGGTATGTATGGACGTAACTCATGTCATAATCCTGGATGAGTAACGTGCCGCCGGGTTTAACGAACGACCACAAATGCCGTAATACCGCTACCGGATTGTTGAGGTGGATCATGGTCAACCGGGCATAAACTAAGTCGTAAGGGGCATTGGGTAAATGCGTAGGTAGGGTTTCCAGATCGAGCGCCTGGAAGCTAAACTGAGGACCGATGGTTGTTTTTAAAATGTGAAGGGACTCTTCGCCCAGACGCTCATCTATATCAATGCCCGTTACATGACCTTCTGGCCCAACCATTGTTCCCAGTAAGCGCATCACTTCGCCGGGGCCGCTACCCACTTCCAGGCAATTCATACCTTCCTGAATACCAATGGCCTGAAGAGCCCGTACCGTAGACACTTCCCAAAGTAAGGCTTGGGCCCGTAATCGCTGATACTCAGCCGACGTGCGTCCTAATAAATATTGATCTTGTATATCGATGGTCATAGAGGTAGTTGATGTCATGCTGGTAGGAAATGTCGGGATTGGTTAAAATCGATTGTCTGAACTGACAGATGATTCTGTCTATCAAAACTAGTATTGCTGACCGAGACACATTGGCTACACTATACAGGATGCGATTTTAACTTTACATTCGGCTGAGTTAGCCCAATACGTGGCTTTATTATACTTCGGCCACGAGTAACGAATCAGCATGACACAAGCGGTACAACGTGGCTGAAATGGTATTATTTTCGCTAAAAACAGCCATTTGTGCGTGTATATTTGTAAAAAATATACCGATGAAGCCTTTATTGTTCAAAATTCCTACTGTCGATGATCGGTCGTTTCGCATTGAGCAGGATAATTTGGCGCATTTTTATGGGCATCTGCACTTTCATCCGGAAATTCAACTAACGCTGATACAGGCAGGGGAGGGTACCTTAATTGTGGGCGATAAAATAGACCGATTTGCGCCTTACGATATTCTGATGCTGGGTACCAATCTGCCGCATGTACTACGAAGTGATCCGGCATATTTTCAGGCCGATGCGACCCAACGTTCAACCTCGGTCTCGATCCTCTTTCGTCCTGAGCAATTGGAGTCGACGGTCTTAAGTTTACCCGAAACCCGCCATCTGAATCAACTGCTTCTGGAATCCAGGCATGGCGTCCGTTTGCGTTGTTGGGAAGGGCATCCACTGGTCGAACAACTAACAGCCATTCCAGGTCTTCGGCCCTTCGAACAATTTCTGAGCTTGTTGACTTTACTAGACTCGCTGGCGTCTAATCCGGTTCGGGAGGTATTGTCGGTCGTGGCTTACGAACAACCCCAGCGGCCTGAAGATCACCGTCGGCTGGAGCAGGTTTTTTCCTATATTCTGGAGCGTTACGATTCACCAATCTCGCTGGAAGATGTGGCGAATATTGCGAATCTAACGCCGGGCGCTTTCTGTCGCTTTTTCCGACAGCATACCCGCAAAAAGTTTTCGACTTTGCTCAACGAAGTTCGTATCGAACACGCCTGTCGACATTTGCGCGAATCTAAACAAACGATTAGCCAGATCGCCTTTAGTTGCGGCTACACCAATCTGTCAAACTTCAATCGTCAATTTAAAGAAATCGCAGGCATGTCTCCCGGCGACTATATTCGGAGCTACCACAGCCAGCAAGTAAAAAAAACAGCGTTATTGTAGTAGGATAAGGAGCTTTTTTGCAGAAATGTTCTCTTTGTTCGGCGTAGTCTATGGACTACGCCGTGGTGTTATTCGGTCTCCGACCGGTTTTTCCAACTTATTTCACCCCGGTCAGAGACCGGATAACACACGAACGTAGTTAATACTACGCTCAACATGGGGAACGCCTAGAGTAAACGTACATTTCTGGCGATGGCTAATCAGCCCTGTAGGGGCGTCCTGTCAATAGGTATTGTTGCTTAGTAAGAGACTCAAGCGCCGTAGGTGCGACCTAATTTTGTTCATATCGGTCGCACCTACGGCGCTTCAAGGTATTGCTAATTCTGTGACTTCTATCAACAGGCCACTCCTAACGGAGTTTCGAAGATGCCCCAAAAATGTGTGTATACTCTATGGGAGGGCATAGACCGAAAGTGCGGCAAGTGAAAAAACAGACTTGTAAAAAGCCTATCAACCGTTGTTACTCAACGAAATTCCGTTTACTGGTGGCGTTTGGCGTTGGGAAATCGGTGGGAATCGGAATGTCGACTTTGCCAGTGGCGGCCCACTGAGCACCCCGTTGCAAACAGGTGATGAAGCCAACGCATTCGACTGAATAATCGACGTGCCCCAAAGGAGTATGGAAAATTCGACCCTTCCCGTAATTAATGGTCATGAGCATTGGCTCGTTTCGGTCGGTACCTTTGTTCTCTTTAGACGAGAAAGCCGTTGCAAGTACCGTCATATTCTCAGCGGGACCGCGTAGGCGATCATACATCTCATCTTTTGTATGCATCCAGGTTAGGGGCATACCTTTCGTGATCGGGTGGTTCGCGTCCCGAACCGTTATCAGAAACTCGCTCTGCGCCCCGTGCGATCCGGCACGTCCGGGTTGCGGGTCTCTAATTAACTTTCCCTCATTGTCGTAATACACAAAAGGACCGTCTTTTTCGGTACGATCGCCCCAACCACCAAGGCCGATCATTTTGTTGTAGGCGGGCCACATCGGAAACGAGTTATCTGCCGCGTGAACAACAACCAGCCCACCCCCTTTTTTAATAAAGTTTTCAAAATCGGCCTGCGTCTCGTCGGACCAGGGAGCGGCATTCCAGCCAAAATTGCAGATGACCAGATCATACTTCGAGAAGTCGGGATGGAAACTGGAATCGGCTTTTGCTTTGGGTAACGCTACGGTGTTTTGAACCCCCGGAATCTTATATTTTTCAATCAGATCAGCGCCGTTCCAGGTATAATAAGACCGCTTTACATCGACCGAAAACTTACCCGTTTCCTCGAGGTAACGCTTCATCATAAACGTGATTTTAGGCCATTGTTCGTGGTTATTCTGCCCGTCGACAATGAGCGTTCTGATGACTTTGGCCTTTCCTTTTTGAGTTGTCTGGGCCAGCAAATTAGTGCCCGTAATAATGATCAGTACGA
Organism: Spirosoma foliorum; assembly: GCF_014117325.1. Taxonomy (NCBI): domain Bacteria; kingdom Pseudomonadati; phylum Bacteroidota; class Cytophagia; order Cytophagales; family Cytophagaceae; genus Spirosoma; species Spirosoma foliorum. The sequence continues at coordinate 5,252,633 of NZ_CP059732.1, forward strand.
TAAGAGCGTATAGCGATTTCATAAAAATGGGGTTGACGGTACCAGGAGAACTCAGCGTAGCCGCAAGGATTTATACTCGTCAAAACAAGTACTGGATTGAATCTACCCTCGTGGCCGGATTCTTCTGCCTGAATCTGCTACTGCGAATTTAGTTAGTTTGTTGGCAAATGCCGGTTATAGCCTGCTTTTACCAAAACATCGAAGGCATCCCACACATCGTCGGGAATGGTCTGTGGAATCTGGAAGCCTTTATCGGGATATGTTTTTATTCGTTGCAGATCACCAACCATAATGCTGATAACATCATCGGGGGTTAATTCTGGATTTGTGTAGGTGCTTAAATAGTCGTCAAACGAATCCTGTGGCGACGTAACGATCACTTCTTTTTCGGGCCACACTTTTTTGAAGGTCGCAAAGCTCCGTCGTTCCATATACGGTTTTTGGACGACAATAAACGTTTGTAGGTCGAGGTTGTGCTGCTCCAGTAGCTGCTTTGTAAATAACACGTTTTCGCCGGTATTGCTTGATCGGTTCTCAATCAAAATTCGATCAGCGGGAACTCCCATATTGATCGCAATACGGGCAAACAAGTCGGCTTCGGGCTCTGACCACATTGATTTTGTGATGACGCCTAATCCGCCCGAAAATATTAATAAGGGTGCCCAGCCTGCCAGAAACAAATCGGCGGCCCTTTCGGCAACCCGGACGTCGTGGCTACACAGCACCAAAATAGCATCTGCTTTCCGTAACTGGTGGTTGGTATGATGATAGTCCCAAATTTTGATAGCCAGGTCGCGTAGGTGATTTGTCATGCTAAATGAACGTATTTGACCGCGAAACTATTGGGCAAACGCTAACTAACCAATCTACCCACTAACGCAAAAAGGCTAATCAGTTAGTAGACGTCTATGCTCTAAAACTGATTAGCCTTTATCTACTCAATGACAGAGCTTTAGCTCCACATAGGGTTCTTGCTTCGTGATACCTTGAATATATTCTCTCCAGTGCTTTTTAGCTTCGCTTTTATCTGTATTACCATCCCAGGATTGAAACCTCTTGAGTGTCTGTCCAGAAACGCTTCGGCCTCAGCTATATTTTGCAATGCCTGATCCCATTTAACTTGTTCCCAGATGGCTCCTACATCCACCTTCGCGGCTTTGTATACCCCTAGGCTACCCGTTACTATGGAAATCGCGGCACCACCACCACCAGCCGCAGCGCCTACTGCCTGAGCCGCTCCTGCCTGTGTAGCTGCCATTAATCCTCTGGTCATTCCTTCTTTAGCACCTATTGCCCCGCCCCCTTTTAATAACTCTTTTCCGGCAATTGCGGCTCTTCCGTGTTGGACTCCACTTTCATGTCGTGCGTTTTCTAGGCCTCTCTCTGCAACTGCCCGTGCAGCGCCCACCCCTACACCAACTGCGGCCGAAGAGGCCCCAATGGCTATGGCACCAGCAGCCATTGGAATAGCCGCCAGACCACCAGTAGCAACAATCCCGGCAATAATTATTCCACCAGCAACCATACCGAGCGCTATTTGTGCTCCGCTTAATGCTCCAAGGCGGTTTCGCCACTTGGTTACATCTTGCTCGTTTTTCTCGAACAGGTCGATTAGATCATCAACCTTCTGGCACCAGCTGGCTATTTCGCCGAAACGTTCTATCTGAAGGCTCGCAGGCATACTCGTGACCCCACGGCCGCGTGATCTCCCTTCTATTGCACCAAAGTGATCCTCGCGCTCCGTTATCGAAGCAAGCTGACTGACAGGCGCTGACGGTTGATCAAATCTTGATAGGATTTCAACCCCGGCTTCGCTGGTATTTAGAGCGGAACTACTGATCAACGGAGTTGATGCATCAGTCCATCCGCCCATGAAATCCCGACCATACCAACCGGCCCGTCGTGTGCTCCCACCACCTACTCCCGGATTCCAATACCGCATCTCTCTGGTCTCATCTCCCTGTTGGTAGAGTTTTTTTGCGGCCCAGTAACCGTTTGAAGCAACCTTGCCCGGTAGGGCTGCCACTCGTCTCTCCGCACCAACACGTGGAGGAGCTGCAACCGCAGCGGCTCTCGCCTGGGCAATTTGCCGTGGATTACCACTCACTGCTGGCAGGCCTGACCCTCCAGAAGATGTAATGAAGGGAACCCTACGGGCGGCAACGCGTCTGTGGCCAGGTCGTGAAGGAGTCATAGAAATAACGAATTAGTGTGACTAAATTGGTATAGTCAGTAATTCGAAATTAGCGAATAGGATGATTAATATGAATTTTATTAATTATAAGGTAGACTCATTTTCCCTTATAACCCACTGATAATTCGGGCGTAACCATTATTGGCCAGATTGCCATCATAGCTCATCGTCAGATCATCTACCACATTCACCGTGATGTTGGACGTGCTGCCTGCACTCGCAGTCGTCCGGGTAAGAACAAAGCATAAACTCGATTCGCCCCGCCACCAAACTGAATTCTCCTAAAATGCAGGGCACGTTTTATCCCTCAGAATTACTTTGGTCGAAAGCGAACTATAAGCTTTATTTTATTTGACAAAATCAGACAAGCCAACCGCAATGGGTTGGCTTGTCTGGTTATCCCTCTGAACTCCCAGTTAGAGATTAAGACCAACTGTGATTTGGGCGCTACGACCATCGGAAGGCCACACGCCGGGACCAGGATAGAACGTAGGACGCTTGGTGAAATACTGCTGATTCAACAGATTGTTGATACTGCCCCGGATGGTGAGCAGCCGTTTGATGCGCCAAGTGCCATTCAGATCTACCAAGCTATAGGCAGGAACGGGGCCAACTGCACCATTGGCCGATGGAACCGCTGTGTTGAGGGCATCAGAAAACGTTTGCGCCACGTAGCTGTATTGAATCGTCAAACTAGCGGTTCCGTAACGAGCCGTTAAGCCATTGCGAGACGTCCATCGCGGAGCCGACTCCACCTGATTGCCCGTCACGTTCCGGTTTTCCGTTCCCGTCGAAACACGACCGTTGATATAACGGGCGTTGTTAAAGGCAGTTGACGTAAAGCCGCTGATCAGCAATTTTTCGGAACGGAATAGCTGGGTTTCAAGCAAAGCCTCGACGCCAGTACTCCGGCTATCGCCGATGTTCGTCCGAAGAATGTAATTGACACCATCGCCATCTGGATTGGTCAGCAGAACTGTACCCAACCGATTGCGATACAACAGATCGAAGACCGTCACATTCACATGCAAACCCTGCCAGCGACCTTCGAGGCCAAATTCAGCATTGTAGCCATAGGCATCTTTCAGATTATTGTCGATGCGCTCATAAACTGATGCTGGAATAATGTCCTTGAAAACCACAGGGCGATAAGCCTGCGCCCAACCACCGTACAGTTTCACCTCATTCGATAGTTTGTACTGGCCATTGATGCCCAATAAGGCAAAATGGTGGCTAATATCCCGAGGCAGCGTGGCATTATCGTAATACGAGATCGTTCCCCGCATCTCGGTTGTACCGCTTTCGACCCGAATACCCGGCGAAACCGTCAGGCGATCCGTCAAATAGAAGTGGTTTTCGGCAAAAGCCGCGAAATTCTTCGTCCGAAAGTGTAGATCGCGTTTGAACGGAGCCGTGAGAGTCAGATCAAAATCACTGGCTGTAGTACCCACACCTAGCTGACGACGATGCAGATCGGTACTCATGAGCTGAACACCTGCGGCTAAAGCGCCCCCAATACCCCCTAACTTATACCGATGCAGTATCCGGGCTTCGGTGGTGTAGCTATTGAAGTTATCGATGTCCACTTGCCGGGCTCTATACTGCCCCGTTGCCCGATTAATGGTGTCCAGAACCGTAGCTAAAGCATCCAACTGGACACTGTTTCGAGCACCCAACACCGCTGAGTTTGTCCACAACACACTGGTTCGATCCGAAATTTTCCAGTTCAGTTTCAACGACGGAATGTAGATGTCCGGGTTGAAATAGTTACGACTCCGGCTCGACTGGCGTGGGTCTTGAGCAAACATAGCGTCGGTTAGTGGACCCGGAATGTGGTAGGTATAGGTCGAACGACCCAATTCTGCCGATATTCCTACGCTTTTCGACGCCTGAAACTGCAACGAACCAAATTGAGCTTGTGAATCCGAGTTGCTATTTTGGCGATAACCATCCGAATGCCGCCGGTAATAGTAGGCATAGTAGGTCCACTTGCCAATCCGGCCACCAATTGCATTGTACGTACTTCGTAGGCCATAAGACCCCACCGAGTTGATCGTCTCGAACCCAAAACGGCGTGTTGTGTCGGCCTTTTTGGTAATGTAATTAAGCATACCGCCAAATTGAGCGCCGTACTGAAGCGAGCCCATCCCCCGAACAAACTCAATACGCTCCATGCTTTCCATGGGTGGCGAATAGTGGCTGGCAGGATAACCATACATATCCGAGTTGGTGATGACCCCATTCTGGCGAATGTTATTTTCCCAGGATCGGTGCGGGTCTAATCCACGCGTCGAAATGTTGACCTGATTACCCGTTCCATCCATGTCGTAAACAAATACGCCGGGAATTCGGGCAAAAATCTGCCGGGGGTTCTTTTCGGCCACGTTGGCATCAATCTCAGAAAGCCGAATGACTTCACTCCGTTTGCCGCCCATCAGGTAGGTCCCGTGTATTTCCGGTAGCGTCTCAACAACGATGGAACGAGCCCCCTTCACGGTAACGGCGTTTAGAGTATGCGAACGTAAGGAGTCGCTCGTGGATTTACTTTGACCAATGGCAACAGATACGGACTGAATGAAGGCAACAGAACTCAATAGGCCCACGACGAGACATCGAGGTATTCTAATATCTATATGTAAACTGCGTTTTTCCATGAATTAATTAAATGCTTGATATTGGTTGATTTCTCCAAGCCTAGTTGACTCACCAGTTCGAACAGTGGAACTGGTGGCCAATTTGTAAACTGGCTTATAGATTCTCAGTAAGAGGGATGAGGTATTGGGGCATAGCTGCGGGCTACCCCAATGGATACGACAAGACAATACCCAATTAAAAACGGGTTTGGATTGACGGATTGATCCGGCCTGACCTGTTACAAGAAAAAGGGACTTACGCTTCGGGCGGGGGAGAGTGAACCGGAAGGGAACGCGAAGAGAGGTTAATCTGCCTGGTTGGCATGCAACCAGTTTCGTCGTTTCCCAGCGTGAGAAAACAAAAAACGGCTCGCGGGTTTGGCGAGTATTCTGTCAACAGAAATTTCAGAAATTTATTGGCTTTCTTTTGAGAATTAGCCATCCCATCGACATGATCGTTGAGGAATGATAACAAATCTTCCTGCCAGAATGCCTTTTGCTTCCGCTTAATCTCCAAGCCAGCGATGAAAAGCGTATCATTCCGGATTTCCAGACTCACCACATCGTAGAAATGGCCCCGATACCTGAATCCATCCTCCGTCGTTCGAGCTATTGCATGGGCATCATCAGGTTTATTTTTCAGTGGCAACTGAAACTCAATCAGGCTATCTGTTGCCCTATACACTAACAGCCGTTCCGACAAATCCTGTTCTGCCTGCCACCATACACTGACACACGCCAGCACGTATGCCAACATGTGATACAGCAACAGGGCAAATAGACCAAAAGGAACCGCTTTTTTCATATCGTACTACTCCTTAGGATAAGCGAATTCCAAAAATAATGCCAAATTATTTAGAATGAGTATACTTAACGAAATTATATAGAATCATAGCCTTATAATTCTTCTTAAGAACACATACCTAAGTAGTAGAAACTGTCTAAATTTCATAAAAATAGTCTAGGTTTTACCCCCACCCCCCTGAAGGGGGTTTATTCCCACGATGAACTAAGCCCCCTTCAGGGGGGTGGGGGTAGGGTAAATAAATGAAAAACTACTTTTTAGACAGCCTCTTAGTAAACTGCGTGACGTCGGAAATACGGGGAATTGACCTGTTTAAAGAAACAATTAGCGCTGCTGTACCCAATCTTCCAGAATCGCATGCGTCTCTTGAACGGTCTGATGCTGATAAGCCTGAATGCCAAGTCGTTTAGCCGCCTGCGCCATCAAAAGTCGGTCATCGAAGTAAAGACAACGCTCCGGCTTTACCTGAGCGATGCTCATCGCTAGTCGCCAGATAGCAGGATCAGGCTTAGTCAGGCCTACTTCACAGGAAGAAACGAACGCATCGAATACGTCATGCAAACCGAATGTTTTGATACGATGTTGATTTAACTCGCGCCCTTCGTTGTTGACGGCAATAACCCGAACGTTACCGCTTCGACGCTTCCACTCTTTTAGCCAACTCAACATATCGGTCAGTTCCACCGATTGGGAAAACATAAATTCCTTGAACTGTACTTTACTGAAATCGCGCGGCTGATTGAATACCACAGTGTCCAGATAGTCGTCGAGCGTAATTTTACCAGCTTCGTATAAGCTAAAGAGAAGATTATGGGTCGCACTCATTTCCGTGTGATCGATACCGAAAACATCGGCAGCTTTCTCACGAGATTCATGGCCCCAGCCATCGGAAAGAAGCACCCCTCCAATGTCGAGGAGCAGGATTTTTCGTTGGGAATTATTCATTGTTGAATGGCTATCAAAAACAGGTTGTTGAATGTAAGGCTATATTTATCCTCCCTGGCTATTTTATAACGTAACTAGTTCCAATTGGGTGCCGACCTGGTCGATCAGCAGAAGCTAAATCACTTTCTGGAGGTACTCAAAGCGTAAAATCTATTACAATGCCCAAAGACGTGACTCTCTTAACAGGATTTCTGGGTTCCGGAAAAACTACGCTACTGAACGCCATTCTGTCTGACCGACCTCAAACTCGTTTTGCCCTGATCGAAAACGAATTTGGGGAGGAATCCATTGATGGTCAACTGGTCATGCGCCCCGATGTGGATGTGACCGAATTAAGTAATGGTTGCCTATGCTGCTCACTAAACGACGATTTGCTGAATGTGCTGGAAGCACTGGATGATCGGCGGGATAAGTTCGATGAGTTGATTATTGAAACAACGGGCATTGCCGATCCATCGGGAGTAGCTGTTCCTTTTTTGATGCTGCCAATAGTAAAACGGTCCTTCACGCTCAAACGGGTCATTTGTCTGGTGGATGCCGAACACGTTGAGGACCAATTGCGGGACACTGAGGAAGCAATCCAGCAGATTTCCTTCAGTGATGTGATCCTGTTGAATAAAACAGATCGCGTATCGCCAGACTATCTCGCTCAGTTACAGGACACATTACGAAGCCTGAACCCGTTTGCTCAGGTACTACTGGGCCACAAAGAGGCTTATCCAGTCGATGAGTTGATGCGCATAGAACGTGATACGGCCGCAACCGACCAACCTGCTACGCTACTGCCCTTGCCATTAAGTTCAACGAATGCATTTCAGCCTTTAGCCAAGGGAATTCAAAATCGATCACTAGTTCGGCCAGTCCATCAACACCATCATCATACCCATTCTTCTATCGTTTCATTAAGTTTTCGTTTCGAAGAACCTTTCAACCTGACCCGTTTATACAATCAGTTAACAACCTTGTTGTTGTATCAAGGACAGGGAATCTACCGTATCAAAGGCATTATCGCTGATGTCCAGCGACCCAATCGGATGATTCTTCAATCTGTAGGAAGTACAATGACTTTAGCCGAAGGAGCAAACTGGCTGCCAGACGAATCCCGTATTAGCCGTATTGTATTTATCGGGAAATTGCTCAAACCAGAGGGTTTTGAAACGCTATTGAAGGATTGTCTTACTAAGGACTCACAATAGTGTTTAACAAGCTGATTGTAGCTTAAAGCGTAGAGTAAATCATAACGGCTGCCTCTTTTGAAGTTTAACCGGACGTTTCTTCCACTAACACAGATTATCCTTACAATCAATATGCATATTGAAACCTATTCTTTTTCAGATGATGGTGTCATTCCCAATAACCGGCTCCCTGTTATTCTCTATCGCCAGGTAGAAGAAGGTAACAACCTGTCTGCCTGGTTGGAAAACCGTTTTAAGGCTAACAATTGGACCAATAACTGGCGCGACATTATCTTGCCTTACGATCATTTTCACAGCACAACGCACGAAGTTTTAGGGGTTGGCTATGGTTCGGTGAGTTTGCAACTTGGTGGAAAAAGAAACGGTTTGGCGTTGACTGTTTCCACGGGAGATGTGCTGATCATTCCGGCTGGTGTCGGTCATCGCGCCTTAACCGAGGGCACAAACTACGAAATCGTTGGTGGGTATCCGGGAGGCTTAGCCTGGGACTTGATGAAGGGCAATCTTGAGGAACGAACTCTTGCTTTTGCACGAATCCCTCAGCTAGCACTTCCAGAAACTGATCCCGTTTTTGGCACGAAGGGCGCTCTTTTGCAAAAATGGAATGCAGTATAAACGGCACTACAGGCCGTCCACAAAGAAAACTTTTCGGCAGTAAAGTATGGTAAATAAAAAAGGCTAACCATTTCTGATTAGCCTTTTTTATTTATTGAGCCTCCTACGGGATTCGAACCTGCGACCTACGCATTACGAATGCGTCGCTCTACCAGCTGAGCTAAGGAGGCTTTTTACTGCTTTTGCGGGTGCAAATATAACCGTTTGGAATTTAAGAACGCAAGTATCCGTTCTATTTTTGGTAAATTTGCATCCATGATTTCCATCACAAACCTCTCTTACTACCTCGGTAGCCGGGCGCTCTACGAAAATGCGTCACTCCATATCAAGCCTAACCAGAAAATTGGTCTGATTGGCCTGAACGGTACCGGCAAATCGACGCTACTCCGAATTATCAACGGCGAATACCAACCCGACGGGGGGATTATTTCCAAAGCGGGCGATGTATCGATTGGATTCCTGAATCAGGATTTGCTCTCTTATCAGACCGACGATTCGATCCTCGCTGTTGCTATGCAGGCATTTGCCCGTCAGAACGAACTGCAGATCAAGATTGAGGAGTTGCTTCATAAAATGGAGACCGATTATACCGATGATCTGGTTGATAAACTGGGCAAGGCGCAGGAAGAGTTTGATGCGCTCGATGGGTATACAATCCAGTCCAGAGCCGAAGAAATTCTGGAAGGTCTGGGCTTCTCGACCGACGATCTTCAACGGCCACTAAAGCTATTCTCCGGGGGCTGGCGAATGCGTGTAATGCTCGCCAAACTGCTGTTAGAAAAGCCTTCATTGCTGATGCTCGATGAGCCAACCAACCACCTTGACTTACCGTCGATTCAGTGGGTTGAAAAATATGTTCAGAACTACGAAGGATCTGTGATTGTGGTTTCGCACGATCGTGAATTCGTTGATAATGTGGTCGATACCATTGTTGAAGTGTCGGGGGCGAAACTGAATTACTACGCTGGCGATTACTCGTACTACATGGAGGAGAAAGCGTTGCGGAATGAAATTCAAAAAGGGGCGTTCGAAAACCAGCAGGCCAAAATTCGTCAGACAGAACGATTTATCGAACGCTTCAAAGCAAAAGCTTCGAAGGCTAAACAGGCACAAAGCCGGGTTAAGCAACTTGAGCGTATGGAGCTTGTGGATGATGTAATCGACAGTAATGCACGGGTTAATTTTAAGTTCAACTTCTCGCAACAGCCCGGTCGGCATATTCTGCACCTGGATGATATCTCGAAGGCTTATGGCGAAAAACGTATTCTGACTCACTCTACAGCCCGTCTCGAACGGGGTGATAAAGTGGCGCTGATTGGGGCCAACGGACGTGGAAAATCAACATTACTGCGCATTATTTCAGGCTCAGAACCCATCGAGGGTGACCGCGTTTTAGGTTATAACGTTTCGTTTAGCTTCTACGCTCAGCACCAACTAGAGTCGCTGCGGGTTGAAGATTCGATGCTGGACGAGCTGAAACAGGCAAACCCAACGAAATCGGATGGTGAGCTTCGGGGAGTACTCGGCTGCTTCCTGTTTTCGGGTGACGATGTCTTCAAGAAGATCAAAGTGTTGTCGGGGGGAGAGAAATCGCGGGTAGCGTTAGCAAAGGTACTGCTCTCACAGGCGAACTTCCTGCTGCTTGACGAACCGACCAACCACTTGGACATGCAGTCGGTGAATATTCTGATTCAGGCTTTGCAGCAGTACGAAGGTACGTATGTGGTTGTTTCTCACGACCGGTACTTCGTATCGCAGATTGCGAATAAAATCTGGTATATCGAAGACGAGCAGATTAAAGAATATCCGGGTACTTACGATGAATACGAATGGTGGCAGGAGGAGCGGAAAGCGCAAGGTCTTGGGCCTTCGAAGCAACCGACTGACAATTCGAAGATGCAGCCTGCACCCACGCCAGCACCCGTTACGAACGGGAAGGCTACGAATGGCAAACCATCAGAAGATGAGCGAAAAGAGTGGCAAAAAACACTCAAGAATTTGAACCGTCAGGCTCAGGAGTCGGAAACGAAAATTGCCCAGTTAGAAGAGCGAAAAAAATGGCTCGAAACCGAATTGGCGAATCCTGCTACCTATGGCGATGATAAACTGATGCAGGCTAAAAATGACGAATATCGACACGTAACGGCCCAGATCAATCAATTGCAGGATGAGTGGGAAACGGCTATGCTCGAAGCCGAGGAATGGGAGAAAAAGCTAGCCTAACCAGATTTTAAAGAGCGAAAGGGTGAATGAGTGAAGGTAAGTTTTACTCATTCACCCTTTCGCTCTTTGTTTTTATCGTACAAATAAAATATAATTGTGTTTTACTTGTATGGCTATGGGTGACTATAAAAAAGGTAGGGGGGCGCAGTTTAATACAGCCAATTCATTCTCAAAGCATCAGTACGAATTCGATGATCAGAGAGTTTTTTATGATGATGACTTTCCCGAACCGACAGTAAAAACACAGTTTTTCGAGGAAACCCCTAAGCAGATTATCAGTCGCCCTAACAGTCCTGATATTGGCTTTGTGGCGTCGATCAATCCATATCAGGGATGCGAACATGGTTGCATTTACTGCTATGCTCGGCCTACGCACGAGTATTGGGGGTTTTCGGCAGGTCTGGATTTTGAGAGCAAAATTATGGTGAAGAAAAACGCGCCTGCTTTGTTGGAAAAACAATTTCAAGCGCGTTCGTACAAACCCGATGTCATTCATTTTTCGGGTAACACCGATTGCTATCAACCTGCCGAGCGAACGTATCAACTCACTCGACAGATGCTGGCCCTCTGCCTGAAGTATCGTAACCCAGTTTCCATCATTACAAAAAATGCGCTGGTTCTCCGCGATCTGGATATTTTGAAGCCGATGGCTGCTCTGAAGCTGGTGAGTGTAGCTATTTCGATTACCACGTTAACAGAAAGTCTGCGCCTATTGCTGGAACCGCGTACGGTTACCGCGGCTCAACGATTTAAAACGATGCATACCTTGCATCAGGCGGGCGTACCCGTAGGCATTATGACCGCTCCGATTATTCCTTCGTTGAACGATCATGAGATTCCTAAACTGATTGAACAGGCAGCCAAACAGGGTGCTTGCTGGTCTGCCTATACGATTGTGCGCTTAAATGGAGCACTTGGTCCACTATTTACCGACTGGATTCAGCAAGCCTTTCCTGACCGCGCCGATCGTGTACTGAAGCAGATTGCCGATTGTCATGGCGGCCAGTTGAATGATTCCCGATTCAGAACCCGTATGGCAGGAGAAGGGAATTATGCACAGCACATTGCGCAACTGCATCGTATCGGTTGCCAGAAATACCTCAGCGACCGTCAACCTCCTCGACTCAGAACCGACCTATTCCGGCCAGCGGGGCAAATTGGACTGTTTGAGTAGATGTGTGGCCTAGCCACCTATTTCTCATACGAAAACCCTTTTTCCTTTTCGCTGTTTTGATCGGCGGGTTCCAGCGTAAGTTTATGATCGAAAGATTGTGTTACAGTTTTATGAATGCCTTTGCAAATGGTGTCTAAGGGTAAATCATTGTCGTCGGTACCAAAGGGGTTTTCAATTTCTTCGGCGATGATTTCAAGACTGGCCAACACATAAAAAACGAATATAACCAGCGGAATGACCAGATAGTGCAGATTGGAGACGTACCCAAGCGGCAATGTTAGGCAGTAGAAGGAAATGAATTTCTTGATAAATGAACTGTAAGAAAAGGGAATAGGGGTATTTTTGATTCGCTCGCAAGCGCCACAGACATCCATTAGGGACTGAATTTCTGAGTTTAGAATAATGAGATGTTCTGGCAATAACACCCTTCGCCGTTGTAAGTCATTGACCTTGCCAAAAATGATTAACGCAATTTGTTGGGGAACATGCTCATTCAGATGTAAGCTCTGAAGGCTGAATGTTGAGGGTTCTGTGAATTCCCTTTCAAAAGATTGTTGCCGAAGATGGTTTTTGAGGGCAAAGGCGAAATTGGGAATCATGGCCCGAAAAAACTCGCGGGTTTCGGTTTGATCTGGTTCCAGTAATTGATCTAGCTTTAGCGCCAGATTTCGGGAATTGTTTACCAGCGATCCCCATAATTTTCGACCTTCCCACCAACGATCGTAAGCAGTATTGGTACGAAAAACCAGCAGCATCGAAATTACGAAACTCAGCAGCGTGTGCATGAGTGAGAAGTTCTTCAGATGCGGGTTTTCGCTCAGATCGAGCAGTTCGAGTATATGAACGATTACAAACGCGTAAAAGCCTACGCCGATTAAAATAGGCAGTAATTTACGTACCGTATCGGCCCGATTAAACGTAACAATAAACCGGAGCCATTCTTTGGGGTTGTACCTGACCATGTAGCTGTTGTGTTGAGCAAACTATAATCATACGCGATTCTGCTGGCGATACCAATGGTTAAATTCATTGCTATTGGCAACTTTGTATAATCGCGCCGATTGTAAAGCGTTAATTTAGTAACTCTGTCGTATTAAAATAAGATTAAATGAGTTTACTTGCCCGATTGTCTACTCTTTTGTTTTTGGGAATACTAGCGGCACCCGTATGGGGTCAGCAACTGAAAACCATCGACCATATTTATGATCCTAAAGTGGAAACCGTACTGCTGTTTCCACAAGTAAGTACCAACCAGCTCGACCCATCGCTAACCCTCAATCCGCCAGTTATTTCGCTGGATGAACAGGTGGCGCTTCAGCTCGAATTTGATGATCTGACAGCTACATATCGCTCATTCCGCGCTCGAATTGTTCATTGTAACGCCGATTGGCAACGCTCTGTTCTGAACGACATTGAGTTCACCTATGAGTACAACGACAATCCGATTACGGAATACCTAAATTCGATCAACACTAAAATTCCCTATTATCATTATCGATTTACGCTTCCCAAGCTGAAACTGCCGGGTAACTACCTGTTGGTGGTTTACGACGAGCGTAACCGAAACAACATCATCTTCACCCGTCGATTTTGTACCTACCAGAATCGGGTACAAGTAACTGCCGAAGCACGCTTTTCGACAGACCCGGCCCGTCAATTTTCCGATCAGCAAATCGATTTGAGTATTAATTACAAAGGCTATCAGGTTATCTCGCCACAAGATGACTTCAAGGTGGTGATCCGGCAGAATTACCGTGATGATCGTGAGATTCGTGGATTACGTCCGACCAATGTACAGTCTTTCGACCAGACGCTGGAATATAAGCTCATCGACCTGAGCAACACCATATTAGGTGGGAATGAGTACCGATTTTTTGATACGCGAACGGTACTATCTCGTGCTAACTACATTGATCGAATTGACCGGCTTGCCGACCGGAATGTGGTTTATGTGCAGACGGATAAATCGCGAAATCAGGGCCCTTATATCCAGAGCGATGATTTCAATGGTCAATTTGTAATCGACCAGCGGGAAACCAGCAATGGGGCAACGAATGCCGACTATATCGAAACAGTTTTCACGCTCAAAATACCCGAAGTGCAGAACTGGGATATATATGTAAACGGGGCGTTTAATTTCTGGCAACTAAACGATCGAAATCGCATGTCATTCGATGCCTTGTTGGGGGCTTACAGAGCTACTATTCTGCTCAAACAAGGCGTTTACAACTATGATTACGTTGGGCAAACGACAACCACGCCACCTAAAACAGACGAGCATTTTATTGAAGGGAGCTACTCAGGCACAGAAAACGACTACGAAGTATTTGTGTATCATCGCCCACCCGCATCTCGCGCCGATCAATTAATCGCGTACCAGAAAATAGGAGTGAATAAGCGGAAGTAATGTAAAGCGGTTAAGGGCTTAAGGCGCTATTTTGAGTTCCTAAAAGTCCTCCACTTTTTCTATACCACAAGGCAATTTTGGCAAATCTATACCCGTGCTAGTAGCCGTTTCGAAGACTTATCTGATTTTCGATTTACACAAAATTCACTGCTTCCTATCCGCTCAAAAAGACGAAAAAATCATCAGTCACGCTGACCTTTCTACACGCTTTTATCCAATTTTCCTCTCTTACTAATTAGCAGTGATCAATTGCCCTGATTTTGTCCGCAAGTGAACAGAATTTGTCCGGTTGCGGACGTACCAACGAATTGGCACAAATTATAATTCATTGATAATCAATACAATTAAAGTTTTGGCACGCTCATTGACTTAATGATAGCAACTCAGTAAACAACACAAACACTAAACAACTACTACCATGTTACCACTAATGACTAAAGTTGCCGCATCACTTTTGTTAAGCGCTTCAACCCTGTTTAATCCTACGACCCCTAAAACGCTGTCATTCGACGCAAGTGCTTTTGTAACTGCCGATCATCAGATTCGGGTAGCCGTTCGTAAGTCGGCCGAAACCCCAATTGAAGTGGTACTCCGGAACAAAAACCACGACGTACTTTATCAGCACAACATTGGCAAAAAAGAAGACAAGTACACCGTTAAATTGAATGTCAATGATTTGGCTGATGGCGAGTATGAACTGGAAATCAAATCGAACGAAGGCAGTATCGTTAAGCAACTGAATGTGTCATCGCAGCCTGTTCAGCAAGTGGCTCGGACTATTGCGATGAACTAAGGAAAACACATGAAATCAACAACAAAGCCCGGCAATCGTCGGGCTTTGTTTATTCCAATCAAGTTAGCGGTTCAGGCAGCAAAAATTCACACGATTGCGCTCATTTAAATCCGTGTGTTTGCAGCTTTCCGCTCCAGAACGTGTCATTGTAGCGGTATCCTTCGGATTGACTATCAATCCGATAACACAAGGTAATAACCATGAACGCACACTACAAATCCGACAAAGAGCCAATCGAGTTGTTATTAGGTATGGGTGGAGCCGTCCAGTACCTCGAACATACGGTCAAAGATGACTTGCATTATTCTGTTTTGGTAAAAACGAAAGCGGGTAATAAACAAGTTACGATTCCCATCGAAGCCGTACAGAGCATTTACGCCAAAAAGCCATCCGAAGCTGTCATTAACTCCATAAGAAGGCAGCTTTCGTCAGACTCCCTGGCTGATGATACTACGCGGAATCTGACCAGCGAACCCCAGCATCGGTCAACGACTAACGTTTGGGGACAACTATCGAGCTTGTTTAACCGCCGGAAATTTAAGTAAACCTATAAGGTCTCGAAGACCTTATAGGTTTGGAATCAATACCCTTGCAAATCAAAGTCGGCGCTATCGATCTGCTCGACTCGTTTGCCCATCTTTTTCTGGATGATTTTGAAATGATGTTCATCATCGGGCGTAATCAACGAAAAGGCTTTCCCTTTCGCTTCCGCGCGACCTGTCCGGCCAATTCGGTGAACGTAATCTTTAGGAGATCGGGGCAAATCGAAGTTGATGACGTACGGGAGTAGTTGAATGTCAATGCCGCGCGCCAGTAAATCGGTGGCGACCATTACAGTAAGCTGACCTGCCTTGAATTTCTGAAGTACTTCGGTTCGGATATTCTGTCCTTTCTGACCATGAATAGCAGCGGCTTGTATTCCGTTCTTCGTCAGTTTAACAACCAGATTGTCAGCCGTTCGGGTCGATGAAACAAAGACCAGAACCTGCTTCATTTTCTCGGTCTTGATCAGGTACCGTAACAGCGGGCCTTTGCGTTCGGCGTTAACTTTATAGGCCAGTTGTTCAATCAGGTCAAGATTGGTTTCTTCTTCGACAACCTCAATTTTAATCGGTGTTCGTAAGAGTGTTGCGTTGATGTCCTGAATGGCATCGCCCAATGTGGCCGAAAACAGGATTGTCTGGCGTTTTTTGGGCAACAACGCAAACAACTTGCTCATTTCGTCGGCAAAGCCGAGTTCAAGCATTTTATCGGCTTCATCGAGCACCAGAATTTCGACATCAGATAAACGCAGGGCGCGCTGGTCCAGCAAATCCAGTAATCGACCGGGTGTGGCTACAATGATATCAGCGCCATACACCGCCTGCATTTGCGGATTGATGGATACGCCCCCGTAAACGGCCACGGTTTTTACTTTCGGAAACAGGTGTACACCCAACGTCTGAAACACATCGGCAACCTGACCAGCCAATTCGCGTGTGGGCACCAGCACCAACACGCTGGCGTATCGACCACTGGCTTCTTTTGTTCGATGGAACAATTCCAGAATCGGCAGCACGAAACTGGCGGTTTTTCCAGACCCTGTTTTGGCGATACCCAGAATGTCCTTTCCGCGTAGAATGGATGGAATAGCGTCTCGCTGAATGGGATAAGGACGCGTGTATAGTTGCTCTGCAGCGGCTTTCACAAGCGGCTCCGACAAGCCCAGCGATGCGAACGTTGCGTTATTTTTTTCCGCTTCGTTTAATGGGTCGACCATATTTTAACATTTTTTCGGCTGCGTGATCGCGCCGGACATTTACTTTTTTATTCTTAGCCAGTTTCTCGTGAAAAGCTGGCCCAACGTCTTCGCGTTTAGGTGCTTTTACCTCTGGCATTTTCATGTGAACCTTCGGTTTTTCAGCCTCTGTAAGCACCTCCGAAATGGCCAGATCTTCCGGTAATGGTACTAGCGGAATCTGGTAATTCATCAACGCTTCGATGGCCTCCTGTTTCTCCTCATCGGCAGGTGTGATGAAGGTTATTGCAATGCCTTTCTGGTCGGCGCGCCCCGTTCGGCCAATCCGGTGGATATAGTTTTCCGGCACGTCGGGCATATCGAAATTGATCACGTGCGACACTTCAGCTACGTCTAATCCGCGAGCGATGATATCCGTAGCAATCAGAATACGAAACGCGCCCGACTTAAAGTTATCAACAGCCTCAAATCGCTGATTTTGTGCCTTGTTCGAGTGAATAATTCCTAGCTGACCAGGAAATTTGGCATCCATTTCTTCATAAACCTGATCGGCCAGTTGCTTGGTTGCCACAAAGACTAGCACTTTAGTCATTGTGGCGTCCTGATTCAGCAACAATTTCAGGAGGTTAATTTTTGTGTAAAAGTTAGGAACCTCATAAGCCGATTGCGCAATGTTTTCCAGGGGTGTTCCAACTGGCGCGGCTTCTACCCGAACCGGATTGTTGAAAAACGTTTCGATTAACTTCTCAACCTCAATCGTTAGTGTAGCTGAAAACAGCAGGTTTTGTCGCTTGGGTGGTAGTAGGTCCAGAATGATTTTTAGCTGCGTACGGAACCCAAGATCCAGCATTTCATCCACTTCGTCGATGACCAGTTTTTTGATCGCCTTCGTTTTGAATGTACCATTCGACAACAGATCGACCAGCCGACCGGGCGTAGCGACCAGGATATCCATGCCTTTCTGCACTTCAGCCGCCTGTGGTTTCAGATTGACGCCCCCATACACGCCAACCGCTGTCAGGTTCATGTAGGCAGTTAATTGGTTCACCGTTTCCAGCACCTGCACGACCAGTTCGCGCGTGGGAACGATGATCAGAAGTTGGGCCAGTTTCTCTTTCGAAAATTGGAGCTGACGAAGGCAGGGCAGCAGATACGCCAGTGTTTTCCCCGTTCCTGTTTGCGCCAGTCCGCACACATCCCGTCCCGACATAACAACCGAAAACACATTCTGCTGAATGGTTGTGGGTGTCGTGTAGCCCAGGTCTTCCAGGGCATTACTCAGCGGTTTATTCAGATTCAGTTCATCAAACGTCATAGCGTGCTCATTGTCTACCAGTTTGTAAAGGTACGGCTATTCCATGAACTCATTGCAGGATAGGTTTTTCTGATAGGATTTACAGCCGGGCCGACGTTCGGATAAAACAGGATTTTATTGAATCTGAAGAGATCCGTATCCCATATCCTCGGTCTGTTTCTTCATAGAACGCTTTGACTAAGGTTGATTTACAAGCGGTGAGGACACCTAGAGTGTATACACATCTCAGACTTAGGCTAATCAGCCCTGTAAGGGCGTCCTGTCAATAGGCATTGTCGCTTAGTAGAAGTCTGAAGCGCCGTAGGTGCGACCTAATTCTGTTCATATCGGTCGCACCTACGGCGCTTCAGGGTACGATTAGTTCTCTATTTACTATTAACAGGAGACTCCTAACGGAGTTTTGAACATGCTCAAAAAATGTGTGTATACTCTAGGTGTCCTCACAGACCGAGGATACGATTTCTCTTGTCGTATCACATCCTGTTAATCCTGTAAATCCTGTCAGAAATTTAATCCGTACTTTTAGGGTATGATAAGTTCGCAACAGCAGGAGCAAACCCTGAAAAGTCTCGGTATTTCGGCGTTAAAACCGATGCAGGAGGCTGCTCAAAAAGCCATTTTACAGGATAACGATACATTTCTGATAGCGCCGACGGGTTCCGGCAAAACGATTGCGTTTCTACTTCCCGTTCTCCAACTACTCAAACCGAATCGGAATGAGGTGCAATGCCTGATTCTGGCACCCACCCGTGAGCTGGCCATGCAGATTGAACAGGTCTGGAAAAAAATGGCGACGGGTTATAAAGTCAACGTGTGCTACGGAGGCCATCCGGTGGAAACCGAAATCAAGAACCTAAGTAATCCCCCTGCCCTACTGATTGGCACTCCCGGACGAATTACAGATCACATTTCCCGTCGAACCTTCTCGCTGGACGGTATTCATACGCTGGTTCTGGATGAATTTGATAAATCGCTGGAACTGGGCTTTCAGGAGGAGATGGCTTATATTATCAGCGGCCTGCGTAATCTCCGGAAACGGGTGCTGGTTTCGGCTACATCGGGCATTACCATCCCTGATTTTGTTAAACTCAACGCTCCAACAACCCTAACGTTCACGCCCAACGAAGACGTATCGACTAACTTAACCGTTAAGATTGTCAATTCGGACGCAAAAGATAAAATTGAGACGCTGTTTCAACTGATTTGCTCACTGAATTCGGAATCAGCTCTGATTTTCTGCAACCATCGGGATGCCGCCGAGCGAACCAGTGCCCTGCTGAACGAAATGGGAATTTATTCGACCTTCTATCACGGTGGCATGGAGCAGGACGATCGCGAACGGGCGTTGATTCTGTTCCGCAACGGCAGTGTTACTTATCTGGTTACCACGGATCTGGCAGCTCGTGGGTTGGACATTCCCGAAATGAAACACGTGATTCACTACCATCTGCCGCCACACGCCCACGAGTTTACTCATCGGAACGGTCGAACGGCGCGTATGCAGACATCGGGAACGGCTTATGTGATTTTACACCGTGATGAACCCCGACCACCGTATCTGGATAAATCACTCGAAACGTTAGAACTCCCCGCTAATTCGCCCTTACCCAATCCGCCCGAATTTGTGACCATTTATATTAGTGGGGGCAAGAAGAACAAGCTTAACAAGGTCGATATCGTTGGCTTTTTCTCTCAAAAGGGGCAACTCGAAAAAGGCGATTTAGGCTTGATTGAAGTAAAGGATTTCATCTCGTTTGCGGCCGTAAAAAAAGCCAAAGTTGATGCTTTTCTGAAGCGGATCAAAGACGAAAAAATGAAGGGAAAGAAGTACAAAATTGAACTAGCTCGTTAAGTCGACCAATAGGTATGTTCGAGATTTTCCGAAACTATTTAAGCAGTAAAACTAGCCTCTCCGAAGCCGATTTTGAGCAGATAAGGGCGATGAGTGTCATCAAAAAACTGCGAAAACACCAGTACTTATTGCAGGAAGGTGATGTCTGGCGATCCAATGCATTTATAGCTAAGGGTTGTCTTCGCAGGTATCAGGTCGATGCCAAAGGGCAGGAACACATATTGACATTTGCCACCGAAAACTGGTGGATTGGTGACCGCGATAGTTTACTAACGGGCAATCCGGCTATCAGTAATATCGATGCCATTGAAGATTCGGAAGTTGTACTGATTAGCAAGGAAAACTTCGATCAACTCTGCCAGCAACTCCCCTCCTTCAACGAGTTTATTCAAACAATTCTCCAGAAGAGTTTCATTGCTTCGCAGAACAGAATCTACGCGACGATCAGCTATACCGCCGAAGAAAAGTACCAGAACTTCATCACCACCCGTCCCGAACTAGCCAACCGAGTTCCCCAGCACATGATTGCGTCCTATCTGGGCATCTCCGCCGAAACCCTCAGTCGAGTCCGAAACCAAATGGCGAAGAAGTAGCGCGGACATCCTGTCCGCATAGCCCAAGTGAAATTTTAGAATTCGGCTATGCGGACAAGATGTCCGCGCTACACCTCAAAATATAAATCACTAATTATTAATTACATACAAAATATCATTGACATTTATCAAGCTATTTCTTACGAAATGTCAATGGACGAGGGCCTTGTTCTTCCCCACCTTTGTATCACTCAAACAGAGATAATACAACAGGAAAATTCAAGAATAAGACCATGAAAAAGACCATTGATTCCCAAGTAGTTTTGATAACAGGAACAAGCACTGGGTTTGGTAAATTAACGGCTATTACACTAGCCAATGCGGGGCATACCGTGATTGCAACCATGCGTGGAAAAACCGGCAAAAATGCCGCTGTTGCGCAGGAATTGGCAGCCTTCCCCAATATTGACGTCGTCGAAATGGACATCACCAGCGATGAATCGGTGAAGCAGGCTATCGAACAAACGTTAACTAAATATGGCAGAATTGATGTACTGGTGAATAATGCTGGCGTAAGTGGTTTTGGCCTGCTGGAAGGTTATTCGCTGGATCAGATTCGGGCGATGCTGGAGGTTAATTTGTATGGCGTGTTGCGCACTTATCAGGCCGTTTTACCCGCCATGCGTAAAGCAAGAAACGGGTTGGTTATTAACCTCACCTCGGGAGCCAGCGGATTCACAGTTCCCTTTATGGTTCCATACCTGATCTCCAAATTTGGCGTAGAAACCATTACCGAAGGCTTACAGGACGAACTAGCTGATTACGGTATCGAAAACGTAACCATCCAACCAGGCGTTTATCCGACAGAAATGACATCGGGCGTAAAAGCGGGTCTTAATGCCGACAAGCCTGAGATCGTAACGGAATACGGTGACTCAGCTACGGCCAAATTCAATGCGATTGGGGCCGGATTTTTTGGTAAAATGGCCGAGTTCAACATGAATCCACAAACCATCGCCGACGGTGTTTTGGCCCTTGTTGACATGGAAAAAGGAACGCGTCCATTGCGCTATCCATTGGATGCCATTGCCCAGGGAACAGACAAAGAGTTTATTCAGGCCAGGGCCGATATTAAGGCCCGGTGGGTGGAGAAATATAGCTTGAGTGCGTAGTATCGATGGCGCGAGCGTCTACGCTCGTGCCTACTATTCTCCGGCCTCTGGCCGGTTGATTATTACTTTTTTTTAGCCAGAGGCCAGAGAATAGTAGACACAAGGCTGGAGCCTTGCGCCATCAAACAAATTAACGAACCTTATTTTCCAGCACAACCAACGGCAAGTATCCATTCCAATCAGGCTGAAATCCGACTTCATTGAGAAACCCCTGGGAGTAGTTGCCGAGCACAATATCCAGATCGCCGTCACGATCCAGGTCGTTTACATCCATACAAATCCAGCGCCCATAGGGGTGTACAGGTACAGCGTGGGGACTGAAATCCAGTGATTTTTTCTGCTCGAAATAGACGAAGGTTTCGGCTGGGTTGTTTTGCAGATCACCGAAAAAGGCAATGGTTGCCAGATCCAGATCGCCATCCTGATCGAAGTCGGCGGCAACGGCTTTGGTGCAGCCGTTGATTGGGTAAAAGTAGGCTTGCTCATAACGATTATTGCCTTTGTTCAGGAAAATATAAACGCCGTGAAACCGCTTCAGAACCCGCGAATAATCGCTGTTATCGCCACAGGTGTACAGAATATCCAATCGCCCATCTTTGTTGAAATCGATTAGCTGAAAGCTGGTAGACCCGTAAACAGGTGGAAACTTAAGCAGATTACGATCATTAAAACCACCTTGCTGATCGTTGGTAAATAACCAGATACCCTCGTCAGCATGGGCGAAGAGAGCCATAAAATCGAGCCAGCCGTCGTTGTTAAAATCACCTGTAATGACTTGGGTAGCGCCTGGTGCTTCCTTGATAACCTGTTTCTCAAACTGACGATCGGGCAGTTGCTTTAACAAGTATAACCCACCGGCATTATGACCAAATCCACAAACGATATAATCCGTCAGACCATCATGGTTAAAATCTGCTGGTGTTGATTGGATAGGACGCGGCAATTGCCTTGCTAGTGTACTAGGTTGATTAGTTGCCGATTTATCTAACTCAACCTCAACAACTTCACCACTGGGCCGATCAACCGCCATCATCGTTCCAATACAGGTCAGAAGCGCTCGATGAGAACCGCCAGCCTGTATAAATCGAGCCTGAACAGCTGGCGAATTTAGGGTACGAATCAGGGTTGGTTTCAGGGCCGAATTCCACTGATAAAGTCCTGACGTATTTTCATTGCTGGAATAAATCTGACCACTAGTCGAATCAACGGCGACCATAGTCGTAGTAGCCAGTTCGGTTTTAATTTCAGCGGGCTTTCGAAGACTGAAGATCGACCAATCGTTAACCAGCGGAGTTGGTGGGGTTGCTTTAATTGGTTTCGCAGGTGCGAATTTTTCATAGTACGCCAATAACTTCGTCCAGTTTTCGAACGAAATGGTGGCGTTTTGTGAGGGATAATAATGAGTCTTCTGCCAGACTTCCAGCCCTAATTTGGTGGCCATTTCGGGCAAAACATGCTTGCTCCAGGTTTCTTTGTCGAGTGCGTCGGGGAGAACGGGCAAATGGCAGGTGCTGCAATACTGACGAGCTAGTTTTTCGCCTTCGGCAGCAACCGGGTCTTTAGCCGTTGTTGAGTCGTTGTTAGATTGACAACTGACTACAACAATATACAGTCCTAGTAATGGAAGGAACCAAGGCTCTGTAATGAGAAAAGATAGTCTTCGCATGTTGAGTACGTACTGGCGCGAGCAAATGCTCGCGCCAGGTATTAACAACAAAAAGAGGCAGCACGATGACTGCCTCTTTTGAGGTTTTACAAACTCATTAATTATACCCTGGATTCTGCGTCAGCGACGACTTACCACTCGATGTGCTTAAGTCGATCTGCCGTTGTGGAATTGGGAAATAATCGCTTTTGCCAGATGTAAAGTGGCCACCCCGAATGTCGGTTGTGACCGTACTTTCGTAGGTAAAGAACGCATTCAGCGTTGCTTCTGCCGTTCCCCAGCGGACCAGATCGAAGAAGCGATGACCTTCCATAGCTAACTCCAGTTTGCGCTCAAAATAGATAGCTTTCAACGCACCATCCTTACCCAACCCGGTGAACTTACCAGCAGGGTACACCGCCATTTTGTAGTTAGCTGCGGTTGTTGTTGAGTAACCTGCCAAAGGCGTTGCATCGTTGGCATATTTGTACACGAAGTTGACCGGATTAGCGGCCCGTGCCCGTACCAGATTGACATACGTTTGCGCCTGATCCAGATTGCCCAATTGAGCCTCTACTTCGGCAGCCATCAGCAATACGTCGGCATAACGAATCAAATTCAGGTTGATTGCTGTACCGGGTGCCCATGAGTGGTTATCAGCATACTGGTCCTGGGTAGCCTGCATGTAAATATTTTTCTTCGGCGAATACGGTCCAGCGTAGGTCTGACCTGGGCTCCGAATCCAGTCGGCACCAGGGTGATTGCCCCAATCGAGGTACGGAATACCCCGGCGGCCAATAGTCCAGTCGATACGAGGATCGAGATTATCAGCATCTGGCGTAAAGGCCTGATTTGACGCAACGCCCTGATCGTTCTTCACAGGATGGCTATTGTAAGCATCTACATACGGTAAGCCAGTTGCATCAGTCCGGTACGAATTGGCCAAATCCTGCGATGGCTGGAAGAAACCGCAGCAACGGAATGGACTGTTCCCGTACGGGAAGTTCAGCATATCGCCCTGATTGGCACTGGCGATGGTACCGGTACCATCGTTAGCCACCATCTGAATCGCGAACACCGACTCTGAATTATTTTCCGTAGCAGCATCGAAGTTATCGTGGAACTTATTCACCAATGCATATTTCAGTCCATTGCTGGTAACGC
Source organism: Spirosoma foliorum (assembly GCF_014117325.1). Lineage (NCBI taxonomy): Bacteria > Pseudomonadati > Bacteroidota > Cytophagia > Cytophagales > Cytophagaceae > Spirosoma > Spirosoma foliorum. The sequence continues at coordinate 5,277,037 of NZ_CP059732.1, forward strand.
CCGAACTAATCACCTGATCGAAGAGTGTTTTTGCATCCGCATATTTATGCTCGTACAGATAGGCTTTGGCCAGATAAGTCATTGCCGCCCATTTATTTGCCCGACCTATGTCTGACTGAGTGGCAGGCAGATTATCCACGGCATACTTCAAATCAGCTTCAATTTTCGGCCAGATATCCACATTGTTCGGTTGCGAACTGGCAGCCGATGTTTCGATGGTTTCATCGATCCACGGAACGTTATTGAATAGTTTCTTCAGCTCGAAGTAATAGTGGGCACGCAGAAAACGAGCCTGAGCGGTAAAACTGGTCCGTTTAGCATCAGAAACACTCGTTGCCTTTGCCAGAACTCGTAAGGTTGAGTTCGTCCGGTTTATACCCTCGTATACGGTCCGCCATTTCCCGTTAAAAAAACCATTGCTGGGGTCAGATGTAAACTTGGCAATGGCATCAATGGCTGGCTGATCGCTACCGTCACTGCCTTTGTGCGCATCACCACCAGCAATACTTCCATATACCCAGTTGCTAGGCGATGCCTGCCAGGCATCGGAACCACTCAGGTTCAGTGCCGAGCCGTTGTTGTACTGACCATCCAGCGCGGCATAGGCCCCCGTAAGCAACGCATCTACCCCACTTTCGGTGGCCAGCGTCTCGTCACTCAGGGCACCCTGGGCGGCTATATCAAGACTATTTTTACAGGAATCAAATGTCAAACTGACCGCCGTAACTGCCAGGATGGCTATATACTGTTGTATTTTCATCGTATGTCGAGTTAATGAGTTAGAACGTCACATTCAAGCCAAACAGGAACTGGCGCTGATTCGGATAAACGCCTTCGTCGATACCAAATGAGGTAGTATTTGAGAACGACTGGTTCAAACTACCACCTGAGCTGTTGTTGGTGTTTGATGTCGTACCAATTTCAGGGTCCAGACCCGAGTACTTGGTGATGGTGAACAGGTTAGCCGCCTGAACGTACACCCGCAGACGCTCAACACCTGCCTTTTTCAGTAAATTGGCGGGCAACGTATAGCCGATCTGTGCATTTTTAGCTCGCAGGTACGACCCGTTTTCTACGAAATACGAGTTAGGCACGTTGGCCGAGCTGAACGACCCAACGGTTTCCTGAATTGGCGCTTTGGCATTATGATTTTCGGGCGTCCAGGAATTATACAAAGCCGTCTGGCTCTTGGCTCCCTGGAAATTCGCGTTGAAATCAGTCCACCAGCGTACGTTGTTCCAGATATCGTTACCCTGCGTTCCGTAGAAGAAAATGCTGAAGTCAAACTTCTTGTAGGTAGCACCCAGATTCAAACCATAGCTGAATTTTGGGTTTGGATTACCCAGGTAAGTCCGGTCAGCATCGGTAATCTGGCCATCGCCGTTGGTGTCGGCATACCGGAAACGACCTACCGCTACGTCGCTCTGATATACAGCAGCCGAGTTACCCGTCTTTTGCTGAGCCTGCGCATTAGCCGCATCAATTTCTGCCTGCGAGTTCCAGAACCCTGCGGTTTTATAGCCAAAGAATTGTCCGATAGAATGGCCAACTGAGTTACGAACAATGTAACTACCATTGAACCGACGGCCTTCCTGATCGAAATAGTCGATACCATCGGCCAGCGACACAATCTTGTTGTTGTAGCTCGTGAATGTAGCTGTGGCGTTTATCTTCAGATCACTTGTGATGTTCAGGTTGGTCGAAGCGGCAATATCCAAACCGTGGTTGCGCATTTTAGCGACGTTCACAGCGGGGGCAGTACCTAAACCGGCCGTTCCTGCCAGTTCGAGTGTGTACAGCAGATCACGAACTTCCTTGTTGTAATAATCAACCGTCAGATCGAGTTTGCCTTTCCACAAACTGGCATCAAAGCCAATGTTGGAGTTGATGTTTTTCTCCCAACGAGCGTCGGGGTTACCGATTCGTGTCCGCTGAAAGCCCAGGGTATTAGCCGAGTTCGAACCGTTGATGGCGTAATAAGACGACGTTCTGTCTCCACCATAAGTCGTGTAGGCGTTGGCAGGATCTACGTTCAACTGGTTACCCATGATCCCGTAACCGCCCCGAATTTTCAAGTCATTCAACCAGGTGACACCTTTCAGAAAGTCTTCCTGCGACGCCCGCCAGCCAGCGCTCACCGCCGGGAACCAGCCGTACTGATAGTTCAGGAAGCGCGACGAGCCATCTCGACGAATAGTTGCACCAAATAGATACTTGTCTTTCAGCGAGTAATCGACCCGGCCAATCAGTGAGAACAACGCATCAGCGTAGTAATTGCTGTAGTTGGTTGGTGTTCCCGACCCCGTTGAGAGGTTCGTAAAGTTCGGATCGAAGGAGAAATAGCTCTGCGTTGTACCGCCTACGTTACGGCCCTGATTCTTATAGGCTTCGGTACCAACCAGTACTTTCAGATCGTGCGTGTTGTTGAAGTTATGCTGATACTGTACCGTGTTGGTCCAGGTCCAGTTCGACCCATTGAATGTATTTTCGGTATATGAGTTGGTCGTCGTGTTCTCCTGGTTCTCGTACGTTGGGTAGGTGAACGAATGGAAGTTACCCATGAAAATCTCACCCCCGAAACTCGTGCGTGCCGTGAAATCTTTCAGGAAGTCGATCTCAGCATACATGTTCCCAAACAATCGGTTGTTCAACCCCTTGTTATTCGCGGTTCGTTGCTGAACAGCTACCGGGTTGCTGGCGTTTCCAAGTCCTTGTCCATAACCACCGGCATAGTTACCCATGATGTCGTAGACCGGAATAATGGTCTGTTCCCGGAATGCCATACCAATGGCGCTGCCTTCCTGCAAGGCGTTAACACGTGGGTTATCCGTCACCGAAAAGGCAATGTTCTCACCCACCCGGATGTTTTCCCGAATGTTGTACTGGCTGTTCGACCGGATCGTGTACCGTTTCAGATAGGTATTGATCAGCGTACCCTGCTGATTGAAATAGTTGAACGAGAACAGGTAATTGCCTTGTGGACCTCCCCCACTAACGGCCAGGTTCTGGCTCATGATCGGTGCCGCTTTGAAAATCTCATGGAACCAGTCGGTGCCGGTTTTGTTGGCCCGTGTAATCCGGTAGAACGAGTTGTACTGATCGGCACTGTTGTAGGTTGGGTTTACATTATACAAGGCAGGATTTACAGATGCATCACCTTCCTTGGCTCCCTGTGGCGAAATATAGTCCGGCAATACGGGCGTGGCGCCACTACCATACAGGGGGTCATTGATGGCCGTATTTGGATTAGCATTTCGCAACGCATTGAATTTCAGTTGTGCTGTCTCCTGTGGATTGAGCAAATTCCAAACATTACCGCTTTTCGGAATCTGGGTGCCATAGTACGAATCGTACTGAACTTTTACTTTGCCATTGCCGCGACGGGTCGTAATGATAATCACACCATTAGCCGCCCGCGAACCGTAGATTGACGCCGAACCGGCATCTTTCAATACCTGCATAGACGCTACATCGTTGGGGTTGATGTCGTTGATGTTTTGGGTCGGCACACCATCCACAACGTACAATGGCTGGTTATTTCCGAAGGTATTCAACCCCCGGATGCGAACCTGTGGAGCCTCACCAGGCTGCCCCGATCCAAGTACTGTAACGCCGGAAGCGCGCCCTTGCAACTGATTGGTAATCTGTGAGGTTGGCTGTGTCTGAAGCTCAGCCACGTTCACAACAGCCACAGCACCGGTCAGGTCTTTTTTCCGTTGCGTACCATACCCAACCACGACTACTTCACTCAGTGATTTTACGTCCGACGCCAGTTTGATGTCGGGTAGGGTTGTGCGGTTATTAATGGCGATTTCCTGCGATGTATAGCTAATCGATGAAATGACCAGGGTTGCATTACCATCGGGTACGTTCAGCGAGAATTTACCGTCGGCGTCGGTTGCGGTACCAATGTTGCTCGTTCCTTTGACCAACACGGTGGCACCTGGCAATCCAGCGCCGGTTTCATCGAGAACCCGCCCCGTGACGGTTATGGGCGGAACGGGTTTTTCGACGTTTGGGCCGCTTTCTGGTCCAGTAGCTACCCGTTTCAGGATAATTGTTTTCCCGCCTACTTCATACGAAATAGCAGCGGGGCCCAGCACTCGATCGAGCACATCGGAAAGTCTTTCGTTTGTAAACGTAAGCGCTCCAATTCGTTGCTGTGTGAAGATGCGTGGGTTATACATGAACTTCACATCGACTTCTTTGCCAATGCGACTGATGGCCTGTTCAACGGTCAGGTTGGCGAGCTGTAAACTCACGCGCCGGTTAAGTAATTCCTGACCATACGTATCATGCGCCCGTGCCATTGAAGCAACCGTTGTTACCACAAAAAACAGGTAAAAACTGACTCGCATAATTTTGAGCAGCCTGTGCTGCATTTGTATTGGAATTGTCATACTTTTGAATTGTTTGTCGGTTTAGATCGGCAATAAAATTTCCTTACCCTGTTGGAGGGGGTGCTTTTTTCGAAGAGAGCAAGTGGGGAAAAACTCTGGAGTCAGTGATGTTGGCGCATTGCTGACTCTTTCTTTGGAGGTAAGCGTACTTATTTTTCAGACATAGGCTAAGAAATTGTGTTGAGTAATTTTAGGGCATTCATTGACATCCTTTGCTGCTAATTAAAATCTTCCCGTCCATCTGCTCATACTGAGCATCCAGTGTCTGGCAAATCATATTGAGTTTTTCAAATAAGGGTTCATCATCCAGCGAGGCCGTCAGATAGCAGTTTTTCATGACCTCCGCATCGAAAACAATCTCCACACCATAGGCTCTTTCGAGTGAGGCAAAAACCTGGGTAATGGGTGTATTCCCAAACTCGAACATCGATTGTTGAATGGGCATATCGAGCACTGTTGGCGAATCGACCAACGAGCGTAACAGGCGATTTCCAACTTCATCAAACTGCACTCGTTGATTTGGCGTCAGTACTAATCCGGTCAGTTGTTTGGATTGCTGTTTTTCAACTCGCTCTTTATCCGACCGGGTAAACACAGACACTTTCCCCGTTTTCACGATCACATCGACTTCACTTTCACCATTAGCCCGAACGGTAAAACTGGTACCCAACACTTTGGTAATCAGATTATCGGCGTAGACAAAGAAAGGCTTCTCCGGGTTTTTAGCCACTTCAAAAAAGGCTTCACCCGTCAGGTAGATTTCCCGCTTTGTGTGTTGATTGAACTGCTTCGCGTAACTGATACGACTATTCGGCTGAAGCAGCACCGAGCTGCCATCGGAAAGCATAACCAGTTGGCTGCGGAAGGTTGTGTTCGTAACTTCCTCCAGGGGAGATTCGGCCGTGGCGACCAGTTGCTGATAAAGTCGGGCCGATGTGTTAGCGTCTAACCTATTCTGTTGCCAGCTAAACCAGGTTACGCCCAACAGAACCATAGCGGCAGCCGCCCACCGCCAGATCGGCATCTGATACCAAACCACCGGCTGACTAACTGAAACGGGTTCAATAGCCTCCATAATTTGCCGGATATTTTGCCGAACCTTTGCCGATGGCAGCACAAACGTATCGCCCTGAATGGCGCGCAGTGTTTCCTGCGCTTTTCTGAATGTAGCCGCTTTCTCGGGATATCGATAGGGGAACTCCTCCCATTCCTGCGCTAGTCCGGGTGTGGCCTTACCTAACAGCCACAGCCGAAAGGTCTCGTCCTCCAGAAAATCGCCTAGCTCGGAATGGTTAAATGTTTTCATCAAAAAACGCTACTTGTTTACCCCTTTATTCAGACAATTAGCGAGCTAAAAAAATATACCCTCCGTTTTTAACTTTTTTTTAGATTCTTTTTGAAGAATTGAGGCTACGGGCCGTTGATAGCGTGAAAGAGATTCTGTTGATTCTATAGATTCGTTGGATTCTATTGTTTTGGCAATCAGCAGTTTCTTCTGGATTCAGAAGCTTATATATAGGCGATCAGGTGTCCTATAGAATCAAAAAGCAGCCATGGAATCACTAGAATCTTTTTTAGTCAATTACTAAAAAAAGCACCAAAACAACATAGAAATGGAAAAGTCCTGCCAGTGTTCGCGCAGATAGGTGAGCGCTTTATGAAGATGATTGGAGACCGACTGGCGGTTAATGTTCATGATCTGGGCGATATGATCCACATCCAGCCCTTCGAAGTAACGTAAGTACAACGCTTCCTGCTGACGAACGGGCAATTGATTAATCGCTTCTTTCACCTTGTGCGTGGTCAACTGCTCTTTTTCCAGACGAAAAAGTATTTCCTGAAAATTCTGCTCGGAAGCCATCTCAGCCGCTTCGTCTTCAGAAACCCAGCCCCGCCGATACACCCGCTGCAACTCCAGCAGCATTTTGTGTCGGAAGGATTTGAACAGATATTTTCGAATCGAATCGGTCGCACCGAGCGATTGGCGCTTTTCCCAGAGGTAAACAAATAGATCGTGAAGACAATCTTCGATCAGGCCAACATCTTTGGTAAACCGGGTGCCAAACCGAAACAAACTGTTGTAATTAGTGGCAATAATCTGCTCAAAAGCAACCTGATCGCCTTCTCTAAACCGTTGCCAGAGCTGTTGATCGGAAGGAAAATCGGTTCGTGTAGCAGTTTCAATCATTGATCTAACGTTGATGAATTTTAGAACTACAAATATTCCAAATTAATGCCACTTTAGTTGCAAAAAGGGCTTTTTTTGTATCTGGTGGCACTTTATGGTAGCACTATTCGAATAAATACTATACGTTTTGATACATATGTTTGTTGCATGGATTCAGGAGCAATCCGGGTGCCTGGCGCGAGTATTCACTCGTGCCTTTTTATTTTGCCAGTATTCACTGGCGCAAGCGAATGCCTGCCATAGTAAAAGGCACGAGTGAATACTCGCGCCAGTGTCAGAGCCCATCAAAAACAACTTGCCATAATCTCAATTGCTCTATCTTGTTCAGCCAGATTTAGCGAGGCAAAACCCAATCGAGCAGCATTATAATTTATGGAGCCCGTGTTGTAGCGCTGACCATCGCTCATAATCAATCCTTTTGTGGCCGCTTTCGCCGAAACTTGCCGGAGGTCGCTGTCAGTAAATTTTGTCCAGACGGCCATACCGCCATCGGGTATTTTGAACGAAACCCGATCGCCAAGTTGATCGGTCATCAACGCACAGAAATGGTCTCGGCGCTCCCGATAGAGGTTAACCACTTTCCGAATATGCCGGCTAATGGTTCCGTTTTGATACAGTTCAGCAATGGCTATTTCCATCATACTGTCGCCCTGCCGATCGATAGCCATACGTAAGTTGGCAACCGCCTGAATAAAATTTTCGGGTGCCACAATAAACCCAACCCGAATGGCCGGAACCAGCGTTTTACTCAACGTTCCAATGTAGATCACGCTGCCGTGATGGTCGAGGCTGGTCATGGGTTGTATGGGGTTACTGGTGTAGTGGAAATCGTAGTCGTAGTCATCCTCAATAATAGCAAACTTGTAGGTAGCGGCTAGTTCAAGGAGCCGGATGCGCCGTTCAGGCGGCAGGGTCACCGTAGTTGGATGATGGTGATGCGGAATCACGTACAACAACCGGATTCGCTTCTTTTTACAAAGCTGCTCTACTGAATCGACATCAATACCGTACTCATCCACAGGAACCCGATTGATTTGCGCGCCCGTCTGCTGGCAAATGAGCGTAGCAGCAAAATAACTCGACTCGCCCACAACAACCTGATCGCCCGGTTTCAGCAGCAGCTGAGCTGTCAGGTAAATACCCATTTGCGCACCACGAGTAATCATCGCGTTGGCGGCCGAAATGGGTAAGCCTCGGGTTTCACGCAGAAAATTCGCCAGCGTTTCGCGCAGGTAATCAGTACCTTCCGGATTCCCATACATATGATATTGTCGGAAAGCGGTCTGCCGACCCACGCTTCTTAACTCGCGCAGTAGCGACTCAGTAGGAACTAAGCGCGTATCGGGAAAGCCATCATTGATGACCAATGCTTTAGGGTCTGGAATAACCGCAACCGGAAACGAACCAAGTCGATTTTCCTGAATAGTAAAAATCGTTTGGCTTGGATATGGCAGCACAGGTTCAGGCTGTTTCAGCTTCTTTGGTTTGATCTCGGGTAAATCCTGAACAACGAAGGTTCCCTTCCGCGGAATCATCTCAATCCAGCCCTGCGCCATGAGCTCATCGTAGGCCGCTACGATGGTTTTTCGATGAATAGACAACGCTTCGGCCAGCTCGCGTGAACCCGGCAACTTCGATCCGCTTCGCAATTGCCCCCGTCGAATTTGCTGAATTAAGGCATTAACAACCTGCAAATAAATGGCCGTATCGGCGTCTTTGTCGATCTGAATAAAATCTTTGAACAGGAGCATAGCTGGACTACTTTATTTGTTCAATCTGGACTATAAAAGTAGTCCAGGAAAGATAGACATTTGTCGAGACAAAACACAAGTACAAACGGCAACAAACGCCTTAAAAAGCGGCTGTTGCTCACTTAAACAGTACAGAGCATGAAAACCAGATTAAGCGTTAAAGCAGTAGAACCCAGAGTTTATACGGCCATGATGGAAGCGGTAAAACAACAGGCTTCCTTCGGTCTTGATCCTATATTGACCGAATTGATCAAAATGCGCGTGTCGCAATTGAATGGCTGCGGCTACTGCCTGAACATGCACGCCAAAGAAGCCCGTCGAATTGGCGAAACCGAACAACGATTGTATACGCTGAGTGCCTGGTGGGAAACGCCCTTTTTCACCGAAATCGAACAGGCGGTTTTGCGGTTCACCGAAGAATTGACGCAGTTAACCAACAAGGGCGTATCCGACGACGTGTATGATAAGGTGGTAAGCCTGCTTGGCGAGCAAAAAGTAGCCCAAATCATTCTGGTCATTAACACCATCAATAGCTGGAATCGCATTGCCATTGCCACGCATATGGTTGCCGACCGGGATTGATGTTCAGTCAAAACACAAACCTATAAGGTTTTTGAAACCTTATAGGTTTGTACATTCACGTTTTCCCCTTAACTCTCACATGAAAACACTACTCATTATCAGCGCCATACTGGCGAGTTCATTATCGGGCCAACTCTTTGCTCAACATGACCATACGGCGGCTACCAACAGCCCTACGAACGTAACGCGCTCTATCATTCGTCAGCAGTTATTGAACGAAAAAGGGATCGACAATCGAGAAGTCCAGATGCTTATTGTGGACTATCCGCCTAACAGCTCCTCTCCCGCACACCGTCACCCCTGCCCTACGTTTGGCTATCTCCTGGAAGGCGAACTTGAATCTACTTTCGAAGGCAAGACCCGTGTGTATAAGAAAGGGGACACGTTCTATGAATTCAGCAATGGACTGCACAGTTCAGCCCGAAATACGAGTTCGACAGTTCCGGCCAAATTGTTAGTCTTTTTCGTGGCTGAACCCGGCAAACCGACGTCGGTTCTGGAGAAGTAGCCCCCTCACCCCCGCACACCTAGTAGTACTAGATCAATGTGAGTTATGACTAGTTGGCCTTCTTTTAGGATGCCGTTAGGCATCAAATGTTTATAGCACACAGAATGGGTAAGTTTGTAGAGCATGCCGTAGGTATGCAACAATCGCACTAGTTGCATACCTACGGCATGCGGCTGATAACCTAGCTATTTCACTATAAACATTCAATCCCTACGGGATAAATCTATCTATATCTCACCTTCAATTATGCATACCATTCAAACCTACACCAAATGAATGTAAGTAGGTGGACTAAAATACATTAGATTATTTTTTGTCATGCTGACGAAGGAAGCATCGTTGGTAGCCGGATAAATAGCCTCACCCGAAGATGCTTCCTTCGTCAGCATGACAAAAACGCCTTTTCAAAATAACCTAAGCTAATTCTGCTTGATTGCTTATTTCATTGTGCTATCGCTTATTTGGGGAAGCAGTTACATTCTGATTGGGAATCTTAATTTCAGTGTATTTGACCCGACAAGGCAAGAAATTAGTTGTACAGGGAGGAAATGGATAATGTAAAATGGATAATGAACCCCTAGTTATTCATTTTACATTATCCATTATCTACCTCCGGCTGGAGCTGGATTTGCTTTTGATAGTTTGCCAATAGCGTGTCATAAGCTTTAGACCTCATGGCTATAATCGTAATGATGAGGCCAATCAATCCGGTAACCGTAAATAAAAGAGCCAAGCCCCTATCCTTACCTGTCCCGAACCAGGAACCAATCAGTTCTACGCCCACTCCGGTGGTCATGAACGGAATGAATATGAGCTGCGCAATGGGACCAATCATAAACGCGGTTATCGGGGAAGCTGCCTGCTCAATACTTTGGGCAAAGCCAAACACCCGCCCCTGACGCTCTGGCGTAATCAGCTTTTGTAGAATCGTCTGTTCGGCTGCTTCAACAACCGGAATGAGGCATAGATAAATGAACATCCCAACCGCCAGCAGAATAATCGATGCCTGTATCGTAAAGAAAACGCAGACTGTCCACATGGCGATGTTGGACAAAAACAGGGTGCGAAGCGGCTGTTTGCCAAGGCCTTTTTTCGATACGATCAATCCGCCAATAATAAACCCAAGGCTCAGAACACCCCACAAAATACCCCACGTCTGAACCGTGACTAACGACAGGCCGTACGCATCCATCAGCGACATAAATACACCGCCCAGAAAGTTGTTGAAGGTATTGAAAAAGATAAGTGCAAACAGGCCTGGTACGAGATTGATAGCCTTGATCGTTCCCCGAATATCAATGCGTTTGGTATGCTCCTCGGCATGGGCAATTCCTTTTTCGGGAATCTCTAAAAGCCAAAGGTGAATCAGCACCAGAGCAGTCAGACCAATAGCGATAACCAGCATCCAGAAAATACCCAGAAAACCGATAATTAGCCCGCTGAAAATCGACGAAACCAGAAAGGAAACGCCATTTGTGGTGCCCACCATCCCGTTTGCTTTATCCCGACCATCTTCAGGTATCAGAACCGTCACGAGCGTCGACAAGGCAATGCTCCGTATGTTTCCGGCGATGGCGCCTACCAAGGAAAGAATGATAAATGTCCACAGAATCGGGCTGGTGGGGTCTTTAAAGATTTTTTCGGGTGTTGTGATGAAAATGAGGAACGAGAGTCCGTATAAAACGAGCGAGCCAAGGCTCGAAATGAGCATTGAGAGCTTCTTCTTATACCGATCGACCAGTGAGCCAAGGAAAAAACCGGAAAGCGCTACCGTACCTGAATAGACACCAGCCATCAACGAGGTGGCCACCACCGATTTAGTCTCTAAGTAAACCCAGAAAGTAACCGCGAACCAGACAAGATTATTGGTCAATGAGGCAACCAGCGAGTTGGCTAAAATGGCGTAAAATCGGTTCATCAATTAATTTGGTCCGTAGGATAATACAATAAAACCTGCCGAGGCAATATAAGTTCTGGTTAAAACGAAAACCATGAAACGATTCAAGTTACCACGACAACTAAGCAGGCAGGCCGTGGGGCAGGCTGCTGTAGGCCGTCTGGCTTTAGGGGCTTTTGCCGCCGGAGCCCTGGCAATGGGTGCGCTTGCTATTGGCGCACTGGCAATTGGACAGTTAAGCGTTGGTCGGGGTTATATCCGGAAGCTGCGAATTGGTGAACTGGAAGTCGATAAGTTAATCATCCACAATCAGAAGTCAGCATCCTAATTAAACAGCCCGAAGCTACTGGATGATTTTGTCTGGTAGCGTATAAATACACTTAAGTTAAGGCGCCCTAGGGTGCCTTTTTTATTTTTCAGCCAATATCTTCTAAAGATTTTACCCGGAAATACTCCTCCAGATTAGCCTATCTGCCTCCCAATGAAATAGGAATGGCAAAAATCATTTCACCGATAAATTCTCTCACTATCAAACACTTATCAGTTATTCTCATTAAAATTTATCTCATAGCGACCTACAACCTGATACTATTTAATCAAAACCAGTCTAAGCCAGTAACCAAAAAATGAATTATTCACAATCAACCTTAAACTTTATAAAGTATCATGAAACAAACTTCACAAATGCTCCTGGAAGAGCATGACAAATTTCGGAAACGGATAAAAGAATTAATCAGCCAGCTGTATCGTCAGAACGTAAAGGATCACACTGGTGCCGTAATGCCCGAAGCTGCCTTAGCCGAAGAATGGGAATATGAAGGGCAGGAATTCAATGCAATTACGGAACAAGGGCTAGCCCACATCGTTGGCAAAAAAATTGGCGAACTCTTTACGTGGGACGATCTGGAAACTGAAGCACTCCTCGATGTAGTGCACATGCTCGAAGACAAAGAGTTTGTTGAAAACTAGTGCTTTGTCAAACTAGATTCTAGTGATTCTGCCAGATTTTATTACCCTTATTACATTGATAATCAGCGAATAGAATCCAAAAAAAGAAGCAAAAGAATCTATAGAAACTAAATTGGACGAATACTAGAAGAGAAAGCCCGATCACAACAAGGATCGGGCTTTCTGCTTTTTCAGGTTGTCTGTTTTTTTAATGAGCTGTTCTCTGCCGTTGGTTACGCCTGATTGACGGCAGCAGGGTCCATATAGACAAACTCCCACAGGTGGCCGTCCAGATCCTGAAATCCGTGGCTATACATAAAGCCTTGATCTTGTGCTTCAGTAGGCGTTGTAGCCCCCGCAGCTACTGCCTTTTTCACTACTTCATCGACGGCTTCCCGATTGTCGGCAGAAAGGCAAATGATCGCTTCGGTGGTTTTGGAAGTATCGGCAATTTCCTTTTTTATGAACGACTTAAAGAACTTCTCGACCAGCAGCATGACATAAATATCCTCGCTGATAATCATGCAGGTACCATCCTGATTGGTGAATTGGGCGTTGAAGGAGTAGCCTAGTTTCGTGAAAAACTCAACCGATTTGTTCAGGTCTTTAACGGGCAGGTTTAAAAAAATCTTGGTTGCCATGAGTATGTGTTGTTTGGTGATTTACAGAACAAAAATACGGCAAATCTAGGGCGCTGACGTGGGGCAAATCCGACAAAGTAGGGGTTAATTGCGTCAATAATTACGCGTCAATTTCTGGTTGAACAACAGGCATATTTTTTCAATCTCACCGGGTTAAAACCCGGTGCAAGAAGACAGAATCAATGATCTGCGCCGGGTTTTAACCCGGCGCAGATTGAAAAAATCTTCACCCTCCTTAAGCTAGCCAGACATCGTAAATGCCCCTTATTAACCCGGTGCTAACAACGTACTTTTGAGCAAGTTCGGGCTTTAATCAAATGTCCATTGGAGTATTCATACCAAAACCATTTGTGTTACCGTCTGTTACCTATACAAACAATCTGATAAATACTCATGGATAAGAAGGTAACAGCTATCGCAGGAATTGCCCTGGGAGCCGCATTGGCCGCAGGATATGGACTTTATAAATATTTCGGCAAGAAATCCGGTAAAGGAACCAATATTGGTACTGGCGTCGATGTCGTACGAAACGGCCTAACGAATGGCTTTTTAGGGAATAGCCTTATTAAAAGCTTCAACTTATACGGTGGGCAGGCCGAAAATGGTCTTGTTGGCGGTGGACTTACTCTGTCGCCATCCTGGCAATCACATTGATGTCACAGAGAATAGTGTCTGGACTTAGCGGGGATTCTATCCAGACACTATTTGCGCTGACCGTATCCCTTATCGGTTGGTCTGCATATGGAGGCTGGATTAACACAAAAAAGCGGCTAAACAAAGTCAGGCCGCTTTCCTTAATCCTATCTAATACTTTTAATGACCCAAAGATAAATAACCCCCGGCGAACGTACGCATTTACTAGACCATTCAGGCGTAAATACCGACAGACACCCTTTTCCAGCCGATTAAAGAGTTCATGAAATCGGCATTAAACAGGCCTATTTTAGTGATCCGGATAGGCCATTTCTTGAAATAAGCCAAACGCAAATGACCCACCCTGTACCTATTGATTTTGGCTATTGGTCAATGATCCTCGGTCGATCATTATGGCCGTTAACTGATCGTGTATATGGATATTTCAAAGGTATTTAATCTGGTTACGCCCCTTATGATTGTCGCCCTGATGGGCCTTATCATGATTCTCTATGGCTTTGTCGATATGAAACAGCAGAACAACATTCTGCAATTTTTATTCGGCATTCCTATCATGGCCGGAGCGGTTGGACTTCATTTTCTAATCCGTCGATTAGCCCATCACAATACACTACACGTCTGGATCATCGAAGCTATTATCGTTGCCTTTATGTGGTACGGCTTCATGCACTCCTAGTTGTCAATCTCCATCACTAAATCAACACACCATGCGCAAGGTAGTTGCCGCCATCTGTTGCCTGCTTATAGCCGCGACCTTCCTCAATTTTCAGCAAACAGATGGCTGGATGGGGAAATGGACAGGCGAACACCCCGAAGGAGTCACCTATACCATCAAGGTCAAGGATAAATACAAAGGCATGAATTTATGTGAGGTGCATGCCGAAGGGATTCAAACATTTTATACCCTGGACTGCTGGGCAACCGGCACGCCAACGACATTAAAAGTCTACTATCGGTCGGCAACCGACGGCGCGTTTTACGCCAAGGACCGGGTTAAACCCAACGCCCCACTATTCATTTTAACCCGTCAGAAAGGCAAGGTCCTCTGGAAATGGCAACAGATTTTTACCGATGATTTAGTGATGCATAAGGGTAAATAACGTCGCTTTCTCTTGTGAATTGCCGGGCAGATGAGTTGAAGAAAGACATCAAAGCGATTTTCGAATATTGAAATGCCAGGAGTTTCCGATGGTGGTGATGGCTTTGGTTGTTATGAGTTGCGCCAGCGTCTTTCCCATCTGTTTGAAGTCAGTAGATAGCGTCGTAATTCCACCAGCCAGAACCTCTTCAACTGCCCCTACGCGTCCACAGCGAAGGCGGAAAGACGTTAGTCGTCCACGTTGTGAATACGGGTGCGCAAACGATACCCACCCAAATCGACCCGAACGGAACCCGCTCGTCATAAAACTGTACACACTAAGGTGGTGCTTAAAGGAACGGCTTCGGTGTATGATTCCCCGGCTTATTCATATACGATTTTGAAGTTTACGCGGTAGGTGTGCTGAGCGTAGTATTCACTACGTTCGAGCGTTATCCGGTCTCTGACCGGTGTAGTTATATCTACCAGAAAACCGGTTAAAGACCGGATAACGCACCGACGTAGTAAATACTACGCCGAACTGCTTGAGCAACTAAAATCAACTCACTTCTTCTTCCCGCCTTTCCCCATCTCCGTCGATAAATTAGTCGTGAAGAAAGGGAGCATTTTTTGCTCGATGCGTTCGGCGATTCGGTTGATGTGGTCGCCGTCGTACTCCTCGTAGGTATGCGGAATCTGGTAGGTAGTGAGCATACCGTCGAGTACTTTGTTTGTGGCCGCTATCGAAGCGTCTTTTGAGCCTGCATCGAACGCCAGCGCATGAAGTTGCCTGATATTCCCGATGTATTGATCGAGGGTGGCCAGTGGCGCGTTGGCCGCCCATTTTGCCGTTACCAAAGGTTGAGGCTGGCCTTCTTTCACCGGTAAATCCAGAAAAAAGGGCGCGTTCGTCGGGTTGGGCGACCAGGAAGCCGCCGAAGCAAACATGGCCTTAATCCCAAAATCGGCTTTGTTCAAATCATCAACCGTTTTGATACCCTCCGCCAAAGCTGCCCGTTCGGCATTGACCGAGCTGTTCATATTCGGCACCATGCAGCAGGGACTGAGTAGATATAAGTTGGAGAATATTTCGGGGTGTTTCTGCCCAATACGAATCGTGCCGTATCCGCCCATCGAGTGCCCCGCCAAGCCACGGCTACTCGCTTGCGGAATCGTGCGGTACTGCTTGTCGATGTAGGCAACTAGTTCATGGGCCACAAAATCCTCCCAGTTGCCAATCGTCACGGAGTTGGAATACATACTCCCGAAATAGCGATTATACGCATTCGGTGTCACAATGATAAACTCGTTCGTTTTCCCTTCGGCCAACGTTTTATCGACAACGGCGGGCAGATTGATCCAGTGTTTCGTGAAGCCGTACCATTTATCGTCGCTATCCGTAAATCCATGCAGAAAATAAATAACCGGATAATGGCGCTTCTTATCGGTCTGATAGCTGGGCGGCAAATACACCGATACATCCCGATCTGGTGAATCGCCAGCCAGATTTCCTTCCAGCCCTTTACCGTGTACCTTTATCCGTTCTACTTTTCCGGTTTTGGGGACCTTCTCCTGACTATAGCCATGCATGGGCAATACAAACCCGAGCATACTCAGGAGCAATAACTGGGCTAAGCGATGTGTAAATCGGCGATTCATAGTTGGTCAATTTATGTTGTTATAAGCGGAATGTGGCTCCTGATTTTATGCTTTCTTAGTGCGTTTATTTACCCTACCCCCACCCCCTGAAGGGGGCTCATTCCCACGATGAACTAAGCCCTTCAGGGGGTGGGGGTAAAACCGAGCCTGTTTTCATGAAACTTAGACAGTCCCTGAGCGTAAGGAAACCTTACGATTCCTCCTGTCGTCGGAATGACAGTAATGGGCAGTTTACAGAGCAAGCGGCTTTCCAGCCGCGTTACACTAAAAATCTGTGTTGGCCTCTTTTATATCCATTTTCTTGATCCAGATATTGCGGTAAAGCACGTCGTGCCCTTCGGCCTGGAGTTTTAGACCACCTGGCGTATCGGTGACGCCTTTGCCCCCATCATTCCCTCCGTCGATACCCGAATTTGGTCCACCCCACACCTGAGTTATCTTCTGGTTGGTGTGCGCTTTTTTACCGTTCAAATAGATCGTTACCATAGCGGGTTCGGTGCGTTTACCGTCTTTGAAACGGGCAGCCCGGAACTCAATATCGTAGGCGTTCCACTTGCCAATGCCGTTGTATAGTTTGTAGGGCGAAGGTGATTCGTTGATAACCGCTCCTAATCCGTGACTGGTCGTATCGCCATCGAAAATCTGAATCTCGTATCGGTTTTGCAGATAAACTCCACTATTTCCGCCCGCTTTGCTTACGTAAAACTCAACGTGCAGACGAAAATCCCGAAAGGTTTCCTTGGTCACAATGTCGGCGGCCCCATATAGTCCACCCGCAGCAGCCGGATCGTTGGTGTTCATCACCGTACCCGTACCAGCGGGGTCCTGCTCAATTTTCCATTTGATGGGCAGGCTAGCCTTAAGCCGAGGCCCCTCCCAATACGTCCATTTTTCATCGAGCATCTTCTTCGAGCCATCGAACAGCATTTCGGCCCCTTTCGGCGCTTTCAGTCCAACACCAACAGGTTCTTTAGCACTCGGAATCATGGCCACACTGACAGCAAGGAGTAGCCCGGCAGACAGTATAGCAAATTGTGTATTTCGGATGAGTTTCATTCGGTTCAAAGTGGTTTGATAATATGTACTCTCCTGTAAGAGTATCCACCTTAGAATTTACCCGCGTAGCCAACTCAACGCCCGATTTATCGCATGAAACACTCTAATTCCCATTCCGTGGTGTCGGTTCCTCAAAACTGACACGGTGAAACCATACAAAGATTTAACAGATTGATCTTTCATCACTTAACCTCTAAGCATTTCTGGTTCATACATTTGCCAGATGGCCTAGAGACCATCTAAAATCAGGCTTTTCAATTACTTACCCTACCCCCACCCCTCTGAAGGGGCTTAGTTCATTATGAGAATAAGCCCCCTTCAGGGCAGGGCTGGGGGTAAAACCGAGACTGTTTTTGTGAAATGTAGACAGCCCTTAAGAGTTAAACTAACTTGACGCCATAACGAGTCATTGAATACAACCGACCAATAGCCATTTAACCATCAGAAATGAGTCTCTACGTTTTATCGCTGGTACTAACTGCTGCCGTTCTGCATGCCACCTGGAATCTGCTTTCCAAAAAAACACAAGGCCAAACACCTTACATCTGGTTAATGTATATCGCCAGTAATGTTGTGTATTTACCCGTACTCCTATTCCAACTAATGCAGGGCGATACCCTCTACTCAGCACCGCTCCTCTGGTTTTCAGTAAGCAGCGCTGTGCTGCATCTGGGATATTATATCGTGTTGCAAAAGGGCTACAGAAGCGCCGACCTGTCGGTGGTATATCCACTTGCCCGAGGGTCGGGCCCGCTGTTTTCCTCTATCGCGGCTATTGTATTCTTACACGAACCACTACGATTAACGGCAACCATTGGCCTATTTTTAATTATTGCGGGTGTGCTGCTGATCACGGGGTTAAGCGTCAACAAAGAGACCAACAAGCAACTTATGCCGGGAATTACGTACGGCGTACTGACGGGTTTGTTCATCGCCCTATACACGATTAACGACACCATCGCCGTAAAATCTTATGCTGTATCTCCTTTACCGCTCACATTAGGCACCAATCTTTTTGGGGCCGTTTTACTTTCGCCATTCGTCCTGTCTAAAAAAGAGGAGCTAAAAAGAGAAGTAAAACTGCATAAATGGATCATTATCGCCATTGCCATATTGAGCCCGGCGGCTTACATATTAGTCCTGGAAGCGGTAAAATATGCGCCGTTAACCGTTGTGGCGCCAGCTAGAGAAACCAGCATTTTGTTAGGCGTGTTTATGGGATCAAAAGTCTTTAATGAAAAAGATGGCAAACGAAGACTCATTGCCAGCGGGCTAATACTAAGCGGCATCATTGCTCTGAGTTTGAGTTGAAACCGAGTGTTTTTATAGACAGTTAACCTTAACTAGCTACAGACACAGGCCGAAACTGTTTAAACAGGTCAATAACGCACTAATGCCGGTAGTAAAAGAAGGGCCAGCCTTTCTTTAAAGGCAAACAGATGATTTATGACCCAAAAGATTGCCATCGTTACAGGCGCTGCCCGAGGAATTGGATTGGCCACTACCAAATTGTTTCTGGAGACGAATTGGCAGGTCGCCATGATTGATCGTGACGAAGCCGAGTTACGTTTGGCATCCGAAAAACTCCCCAATACAGTAGCCATACCCTGCGATGTCTCGATTCCAGAAGCGGTTCAGGAAATGGTATCCCGCGTGCAGACTACGTTCGGACGCATCGATGCGCTGATCAATAACGCCGGAGTTGCCGTTTTTCAGCCGCTGGAAAAAACGGATTTCGACGTATGGCGAACCATTATGGCGACCAACCTGGATGGTGTTTTTCTTTGTACGCAGGCCGCTATCCCTGCCTTGAAAGAAAGTCGGGGATCGGTGGTCAATATTGCTTCCATTTCGGCCGTTCGGGCAAGCACGTTACGGGTTGCTTATGGCACATCAAAAGCAGCGGTTGTGCATTTAACCAAGCAACTGGCCGTAGAGCTTGGGGATTATGGCGTTCGGGTAAACTGCGTGTCGCCCGGTCCTGTCAAAACCAAGTTGGCCGAAGCCGTCCATTCGCCGGAAATTATCAAGGCTTATTATGACGCTATCCCGTTAAATCGATCGGCTACAGAACAGGATATTGCCGAAACAATCGTATTCCTTTGCTCCGAAAAAGCCGCTTATGTTACCGGGCAAATGATCGCAGTTGATGGCGGCTTCAGTGCCGGTGGTATCGGTCTACCTGCCCTCCGTGCTCAGAGAGAATAGTTTTTATCGTTTGATTCTTACCGCATTGGGGTCGAAAAATTCCCAGCAAACGCTCCCCTCAAGCCCAAGGCTGTTAAGTACGGAGTTCTTGCCCTAGTTTGTTCCCCTCTCCCGTTTTGGGAGAGGGGCTAAAATCACAACCCTTACCAGCCCTGTCTTCAAGCCTATTCACTAATAAACAACGGCTCTAAAACGCTTCGATGGTCTTCGCCCCATTTTGCCGTCAATTCAATAACGGGTATCAAGGTTTCGCCCAGTGGTGTGAGTGCATATTCGACCTTTAAGGACCGTTGATCAAAAACCGTTTTGGCAAGGATACCATGCTCCACCAGCTGTTTTAACTGGGTATCTAACAATCTGCGCGATGCTTTAGGGATTTTCCGATGCAATTCACCGGGTCGCCGAATCCCCGAGTGAATGCACCAAATGAGGCTGATTTTCCACTTCCCATTCATCACCTCCATGAATAGGTGAAGCCCGCATTCGAGCTCAACCGGTAATTTCCGCTCATACATCCGACAAATATACGCCTTCGCAAGAGCTGCTAGATACGGCTGAATTTAGCCGTACTTGATTCTCGTTTGTTCCCGTCGGTGCTTTGCAGGATGAAACACAAACTATTCGGAACACAGACCGGCTTACCTGCCAGCGAGTTGATTATGGGTGGCTCGCAGCTGGGCAACCGCCGGGGTTATGGCACTGCCGCCCACGACGCGCTCGAAATCCTTTCAGCTTATGCTGATGCTGGCGGAAACTTTATCGACGTCTCCGACCAATATCAATTGGGCGAATCGGAAGAAACGGTCGGGCGGTTTATTGAGCACAACCGGCACGATTTCATTATTTGCACCAAGTACACCCGGAGCAGCCAACCAAATCCGTCGCTGGTCAATTCCGGAAATCACCGGAAAGCCATGCGTCAGGCCATCGAGGGCAGCCTGAAACGCCTGAAGACCGATTATATCGACATCTATATTCCGCATTTTGATGATGGCGTAACGCCTTTAGAGGAAACCGTTCGGGGGTTGGAAGACCTCGTGTCTGCCGGTAAAGTTTTATATACGGGCTTGGCCAATTTTCCGGCCTGGAAAGCAGCAGTTATTGCCACATCGATGCCGTTGGCCGCTATCCAAATCGAATACAACCTGTTGCAACGAACGCCAGAGCGAGAATTGACACCAATGGCTAAACACTTCGGTTTGGGCATGATGTGTTACTCTCCTTTGGCAGGGGGTTTACTGACGGGAAAATACCGACAAGGTTCCTCCGGGCGATTGACACTTTCTGGGTCTGGAAGTTATCAGGAAGATGATCGAGCCAGAACCGTAATCGATCAACTGGAACAAATCGCGAACGAACTGGAAGCAACTCCCGGACAGGTAGCGTTGGCCTGGGTATTGAGCAAAGACGTATTTCCCATAATCGGCGCACGAACGCTGACCCATCTGGAGGACAGTTTAAAAGTACTTGATATCCAACTAACTACCGATCAGGTGACGCGTCTGGATGAGGTCAGCGCCATTGCGATGGGGTATCCTCAGGAGATTCTTGCTACAGTGCAGAAAAAGTTTTAGGTCATTTTTGCCATGCTGACGAAGGAAGCATCTTTAGTTATCCATACTTGGAAGTTAGGTTACATTAAGATGCTTCCTTCGTCAGCATGACAAAAATGCTCATCAGGTTCAACTAAGTAACTCCTTAATCTCTCCCCGAACCATCCGTTCAGGGATGATCGCCACCAGCCCATTCAGCATATCCAGATTAAATATGACAGTGAAGGTTACCACGGAGTGAATCGGATGTTCAAAAAGCCATCAGCTTTTCTGCCGCAACAAAAAATAGCCTCCTACCCAGGCCGCCAACGCCGTTAGTCCGTGAATCCAGGCGGTACCCAACACAGCTGCGGGTGCGGTTAGCACGATGATCATATCCGCTACGGGTATTATTGAGCCGATCAGAAACAGAGCACCAAGCGGTTTACGCCAGCCAGCGAGGGTAAATACGGTAAAAAACAGTCCAGACGTCAGATCGCGAACGCCTTTGATATAGTGAAACGACTCGTTCGGTTGGGCATACAGGAGTCCAAAACCGAGTTCGGCTGTTTCTGGCAGGATCAGAAAACGGGCACCAATAAAAATCAATCCGGCACCGAAGAAATAACCAATAAATTTGGCCCAAAGGGGCAGTGTTGCGTTTAGCATCGTTGTATGAATTAGTGACGCAACAAAGGTCCTACTCCCTACCGACGCCTGCATTCACCTAGGTGAAGATCGAATGTACTTCAATAATTCTTACCCGCCCGTTGCGCCCGAATCCGACTGAGCGATTGAGGTTTAATGCCCACATACGACGCGATAACATACTGCGGCACTCGCTCCTGCAAATCCGGGAAACTTCGCAGCAAGGTATCGTAGCGTTCTTCGGCTGTTTCGTTGTAAAACGAGGTGAGTTTTTGCAACATGCCCACAAACAGTTCCTCGGCTACCAGACGGCCAAACTTCTGCCCTTCCTGTAATCGATCATAAAGCCGTTGGAGATTGTCGTAACTGATGACTAGTAGCGATGTATCTTCAATGGCCTGAATAAATCGGACAGAAGGCGTTTTTGTCAGAAAGCTCTCGTAGTTGCAGGTAAATTGTCGTTCGGGCGAAAAATCATAGGTGTGTTCCTGACCATCGTCCAAAATGTAATAGCGAAGCAGCCCCTCAACAACAAACCCAACGGAATGGCAAATATCACCTGCCTTTAGAAAGAACTCATTGGCCGCCAACTGCTTATGCTCAAACAAAGTAGAAATAACAGATTCTTCCTCTTCGTGAACAGGTATCCAGTGACGAACCGTTTGCAGCAATAAAGTATAGTCTGCGTTCATTTCGTTTCGAATTAAACCCCCGTTCGGCGTAGTCTCGGATTTCGCAGAAAGAAGGCCGTTATTCATTTTACATTGTCCATTATTCATTTATTTACATCCACTCCCAGGCGCTTTGGTAGGCATTCAGCCCTTCCGAATACGCAATAAAATCAGCGTAAAACGGGAAACCTGCCAGTGTAGCGCTGTCGCCGACAATGATGAGTTTTTTGCGGGCGCGGGTCATGGCTACGTTCATCCGACGAATGTCGGAGAGGAAACCAATTTCCCCTTCGGCGTTACTTCGGGTCATGGAGATATAGACAATATCGCGCTCCTGCCCCTGGAAACTATCGATGGTATTCACCGAAATCTTATCGCCATATCCCTGTAATTCAGGCACGCTAAGTAGTTGTTCTTTCAGGATATTTATCTGCTGCTTGTAGGGCGAAATGATCGCAATTGTTGGAAAATCCTGCTTCGAGTAACGCGTACTGAGATCGGCCACGAGTTGGGTCAGATGCCTGATCAGCAAGGCCGCTTCTTCGGGGTTTGTCGAGCTGGTGCCTTCCAGTTTTTCGTCGAAACCACAACCGGCAGTATCCACAAATACCAGCGATGTATCGCCGGCATACAGCGAATGCCGGGCTACGGATGCATGAGCCCGCACTTTGTTCCCGTAAAACACCTGCGACGAATAACCCATAATGTGCTCGTGCATTCGGTATTGCTCATCCAATAGCGAGACGGCTTCGGGATGCAGATTTACGCATTTCTCCAGCAAGGTGTTACTCAAGCCTTTCCGGGCGGCTTCGGCTGATTTTATGGTAGGCGACAACTGACAGTGATCGCCCGCCAATACAACCTTCTGGGCTTTCAGAATGGGAATCCAGCAGGCGGGTTCCAGCGCCTGTCCGGCTTCATCGATCACAACGGTATGATACGTGAGATTTCGGACCGTGTAGTGATTAGCGCCGACCAGCGTGGCCGTAATCACCTGCGCTTTCGCAATCAGGTCATCGATAATGTACTGTTCCGAATTGCCGACTTCCTTCATGATCCGGTGCGCTTCATCGAACAGGGCTTTACGCTGATCACGCTCGGCTTTGCCAAAATTGCGCTTGTATTTGTGCGCCATGTTCTTGAACTCATTCGCCTGCTTTTTCAGTTTTTTGGCCTCCTTCATGTAAGGATGCTCGGCCATTTTATGATCCAGTGTCAGCGCCATCAATCGCTCCGATACCCGAGCCGGGTTGCCCACCCGAATCACGTTTACCCCTTCGTCGTGCAGCTTTTCGCTCAGCAGATCAACGGCGGTGTTACTGGGAGCAACCACTAAGATCTTCTTATGATCCTGCGCAATCAGGGCTTTTATGGCTTGTACCAACGTCGTGGTTTTACCCGTACCCGGAGGGCCGTGAACAATCGCCAATTCATTCGCAGTCAGTATTTTCCCGACCGCCGATACCTGGCTCGGATTCAGTTTGGGCAGGTATGGCGTTGGAATATCTGGATGAAACGTCGGCGATTTCTCGCCCGTCAGAATGGAAATCAGGCGATTGTCCGATTTCTCGCCCAACGCATTGGCCTGTTTGAGGGCCTCCTCCATTTCGTTATAGCTGTTGTCATCGAACAGCACTTCAACACCCAGTTTCCCATCTCTCGACCAATCGGGCAACTCATCAGTACGCAGGGTAATTTTGGCCCGATTGCCCCCCTGATACGAAATCGTCCCCTCGACCCGGTCGTTTTTAGGATCGTGATTACTGAAAAACACAGCGGGCATGCCAAACCGGAGCTGGTGCGGAATATCCTGATGGGTCGTCCGTTCCACTTCGACCGTCAGATAATCTCCCCGGCTCATTTCAGAACCTCGAATAGCAATCGGATACCAGGTTAAGCCATTGGCCCGACGTTCGGCAACGGAAGTTGTTTCAGTGAGTTTACGGTATTGAGCACGGTCTTCTTCTCGTTCAACCTTGAGTAAATCGAGCAGATTTTTAAAATAATCCATTCACAAAGGTAACGAGTTCTAGTGCCACCTTTTACCCCACCCATTACCACTCACGAATTAATCAACAACCTCACTTCCCTGTTTTGCGTTGAATTCTTACTTTTAAGACAGCGGCCTGGCATTGCTGATTCAAGAATCAACAACTCAACTCATCATGAAAATCAGTTCACTTGCGTTCGTTTTTCTTTGTACAGTTTCCGGCTCATTTGCCCAGATTAGCCAGCAGCAGATGATTGAAGACACCGTGGTTGGCTGGTACACAAAGCTCACTCCCGCCGACAAACCCGTGAGACCAATCCAATCGGGCGGGCAAACGTTTTCGATCCGGCAGCAGGAAATCAACAACCTATTTGTACAATGGATGCAGCAAACCTACACGCCTGTAGCAGGCATTGGTGTTTTCCGAAAACGGTACTACGCAAAAAAAGACGAGTACTTCCCGCATGCGTACGGCATATTTTTTCAGGCCTATAATGTCGATTTCAAAACCCTGGATAAACAAGGCCATTTCAAACCCATCGACGAAACCTGGGTGCCTTTTCAGATAGCAGCCAATGTCGTATTCGATTTCAATCAGGCTTATTACCTCAACACGCCTTCGCAGTACATCTTTACGCTATTACCGAATGGCTATATGGAGAGCGACTTCTTTCTGAAGCGGTTCAAGGATGCAGACCCCAAAATCCACCCGAATGTCTACAAGTACATCACAACGGTAAACAGCGGTGCCATGACCGTTTATTTAGCTCCCGGCAATAAATTACCCATCCGGCAGCTGACAAAAGGCGAGTTTCTCGATCTATCTGACGTGTCGTTTGATCGCTATTTAGCTGAAAAACAGAAAGAAATTGTCCGCCAGTTCAACGGCGAGAAGGCTCAAAATGAAGCCATGACCTCAGAGCGGGAGAAGATCAAAACCTATCGCGAAAAACTGAAAGCATTAAAGAACCAGTACAGTGGTCGCCTGAACGAGCCAGCGGTGATTCGGGATATGCAACCAACCATTTATACCGTTGATGGCTCTGTGGACCCGTTCAAGATTGATCCTTTCTCTACCAATCTAAAGCATTCGTACGGCGTGTATACGTACGAATCATCAGTCTACGAAAAATGCCTCACCGATCAGCCCCAGTGGATTGCTATTACTTTTCCGTATGCCACCAAGGAAGATGGCCGCAAGAAATATGAGCTGTTTCGGGCCATTACGGAGCATTTCAACTTCGATTATGTCTACGATTATTTCTTCAATCCCGAGAAAGTTAAAGGGCAACCCTACCGACCTGTCAACGAGGAGTTACTGAAAAAGACGCTGGCTACTTATAGCAAACGATCCTACTGGACTAATTCGGCAGCGACCGGGGCGGCATTGCCTCCTGGTGTTCTTTTTCAAGACAATTTTGCTAATAACGAAGTCGGTAATCGCCCAGCGGGTTGGTTCTTTTCTTCGTATGGAAAAGCGTCGCAGGTAACAACCGTAAAGAACTTACCAGGCAAATGGCTGCAACTCGGCTACAACAACAAGGTCGATCCGACGGCGTTGCCTAAACCACTTCCGGAGAATTTTTCGATGGAATACGATGTCGCTACGGACGAGTTTAGTTCCCGAACAGGCGGAGAAGTCAGGATGGAGTTGAATGGTGGCATGAAGGGCGACCGCAAACGTGCGTCTACGTACATAAAAGTCATTATCACGGCGGGCAATGAAGGAGATTTTCAGAACAATAATTACCGGGGACAGGCAAAAGTTGAAGTGACTAGTTACCCGTTGGTCAAATCCAATACGTATGTCGAAGCCGGTGGGGAATCGATCAAGCCGCTCACCGTTTTTACGAATCGCCAGAACAAGGTACACGTAAAGTTGCTCAAGCGAGGTTCAGAAGTCACGCTCTTTGTCAACAACAAGCCCGTCATCCTCCCATCCGATTTTAAAAGCAAATATGGCAAACCCTGCGAATACTGCGTCATACCAGCCGGTGTTCAGTTTAGCGCCATCAACTGGGAAAACTGGACGGTCGGCACTGGTAACGAAAACGTGAATGTTTATATCAGCAATGTGAAAATTAGTAAAGAGTAAAGGGCTAGTTTTTTCGACAGGATTGAGAGAATTTTTCACGTGGTGTCAGTTTCTTAAAACTGACAAGCGAGGTTTCTCAAAACCTCGTTAAGTTGATAATCTATTCGATAGGTTTTAAGAAACCTATCATGTCAGTTTTAAGAAACTGACACCACAACACCCATGGAAATTCTGTAGTTTCAGTAAATTGCCGAATAAACTTTTTCTCTTCTGTCAATCAGAATACAACCATGAAGCAACTCGTTTACCTGTTGGTGGCGCTTGTGCCTTTGCTCACGCATGCTCAAACGCCAGACTCAACCTGGTTTAAGGCTAATTACACCAAGAAAGAACAATACATTCCGATGCGGGATGGCACCAAGCTGTTCACATCCATTTACATGCCAAACGACAACGCCGAAAAGCACCCGATTTTAATCTCCCGGACGCCTTATTCCTGCGCGCCCTACGGTGAAAAGGAGTACCGGCCCTTCTATAGCAACCATTACAAAGAATACCTGAAAGAAGGTTACATTATGGTGGTGCAGGATGTGCGGGGCCGCTGGATGAGCGAAGGCGTATTTGAAGATGTGCGCCCGTTTAAAACCGATAAAAAAGGGAAGGACTTTGATGAAGCCAGCGACACCTACGACACCATCGACTGGCTCGTGAAAAACATACCGAACAACAACGAAAAGGTGGGCGTTTTCGGGATTTCTTATCCAGGCTTTTACACAACAATGGCAGCTCTGAGCAACCACCCGGCCTTAAAAGCAGCCAGCCCACAAGCCCCTGTTACCGACTGGTTTCTGGGCGATGATTTTCACCACAACGGCGCGTTCATGGAGATGGACGCCTTCAATTTCTACCTCCGTCGCGGGTTCGGCTTTCCACATCCCAAACCAACCACAGTTGGTCCTAAAGGGCTGTCAGTGCCAACTAAAGACAGCTACGACTTCTATCTGCGTAGTGGTTCACTGGCAAATCTGACCCGCTTTGCGGGCGACAGCGTTCGGTTCTGGAATGAGATGATGCAGCACCCGAATCTGGATGCTTGGTGGAAGGCGCGCAACGTTCGGAATTTCGTTGACGGCATTTCACCAAATGTAGCCACATTAGTTGTCGGTGGTCTGTTCGATGCCGAGGATTGTTTTGGGGCCTGGTCTACGTACAAGGCCATTGAAGGCAAAGCGAAGAACAATAACAAGATCATTATGGGCCCCTGGTTTCATGGCCAGTGGGCAGGCCGGGGCAGTGACGGCTCATCGTTGGGTAATGTGAAGTTCGGCAGCCCGACGAGCACGTATTATGCGGAGAATGTGGAAGTTCCTTTCTTTAATTATTATCTGAAAGGAAAAGGGAGCATCGACAAAATCAAGGAAGCGAACATCTTCTTCACGGGCGAAAACAAGTGGCATCAGTTCGAGAAGTGGCCACCTGCCAGCACATCGGATCGTGATCTGTATCTCCAAGCCAACGGAAAGCTGGGCTTCACCAAACCTTCGGCGAGTGGCGCTTTCTCGGAATATGTCAGCGATCCGGCCAAACCGGTTCCCTATGCCGAAGGCGTTAAAGCTAACCGCACCCGCGAATACATGACCGACGATCAGCGCTTTGCCGCCAGTCGTCCCGATGTTCTGGTTTTCCAGACGGATGTTCTAACCGAAGACTTAACATTGGCCGGTCCGCTCGTCGCCGATTTGCAGGTGAGCTTAAGCGGTACAGATGCTGACTTCATTGTCAAACTAATCGATGTATTCCCTGATGATTTTCAGTACAGCGCGGCCGATGCTTACATCATGAATGGCTACCAGAAGATGGTTCGGGGTGAAGTGTTCCGGGGGGCGTTTCCGCAAAAGTTTCGAGAAACCAGAGCCATTTATTCCGGGTCAGGTTACCGAAGTGAAATACACCCTTCCCGACGTAGCGCACACCTTCCAGAAAGGACACCGGGTAATGGTGCAAATCCAAAGCACCTGGTTCCCACTGGTCGACCGGAATCCGCAGAAATACGTGGACATCTACCACGCGAAAGACAGCGATTTCCAGAAGGCGACTATCAAAGTGCACCACGGCGCTACAGCAGCTAGTAAGATTATTTTGCCTGTGAGCAAGTAGAGACCGGTCCGCCGGTGCGGCAACCCTTTGCGTCTCTCAAGCGTCAGCAAGCTTCGCATCATATCAGCAAAACCATCCGGTTAGAGAAGACGCAAGGGATTGCGTCTCTACATATCATGACAAAAAACCTTCTCTTACTTACTTCGGCCCTTCTAAGCGCCTATCTCTCAACTGCCCAGTCAATTCCAGATTCTCTAGCAACCAGAGTTGACAAGCTATTTTCGGAATGGAATGGGACTGGACGGCCAGGGGCGGCTGTGGGGGTTCTGCATGGTGGCAAGCTCATTTATGCCAAAGGTTTTGGGGAGGCTGATATAGAAACGGGAGCGCCTGTTACACCCACAACCATATTCCATGTGGCCTCCGTTTCCAAGGAGTTTACCGCTTATGGAATTGTGCTGCTGGCGCAGGAAGGCAAGTTGTCGCTGGATGACGACATTCATAAGTACCTGCCCGAAGTGCCGGATTTTGGGCAGAAAATCACAATTCGCCATTTGATTCACCATACGAGCGGCCTGCGCGATCAGTGGGCGTTGCTAACAATGGCGGGCTGGGATATGAGTGATGTGATTACGAAACAGCATGTATTTAACCTCGTCAAACGGCAGAAGGAATTGAATTTTGCTCCCGGTGCTGAATATCTCTATTGCAATACAGGCTATACACTATTAGCCGAAATTGTAGCCCGCGTGGGCAAGCAGCCGTTTCGGGAGTGGATGAAACAGCGGGTGTTCACACCGCTGGGCATGAAAAATACACTGTTCTACGACGATGACGAGCGCATTGTGAAAGGGCGAGCGTACTCATTTCATCGCTCTAACGACCTGTCGGCAGGTTTTTTCAAGAAAAGTGTGCTAAGCTATGCCAACGCCGGAGCCACCAGTTTATTTACTACGGTTGAAGACCTGGCAAAGTGGATCAACAACTTTAAAAATACAACCGTTGGGAATGCAGCTACAATGACCCAAATGCTGGAGCGAGGTCGGTTGACCAAGGGCGATACCATTCCGTATGCTTTCGCGTTGGTACACGGTACGCACAAGGGGTTACCGTATTACGGCCACAGTGGAGCCGACGCGGGCTTTCGATCCAACATCACGTACTTCCCAAAAGAGGATTACGGCTTTATCGTATTAAACAATCTGGCCGAGACTAATCCAACGGGCAAGGCATTGGAGATAGCCGATATTTATCTGGCTGCCTACCAGCAAAAAGGGAAAGAGACTCCCACTCCACCCAAAGCCCCAACGACCGACAAAAAGCCGGACAAGCTCGTCAGCGCCGATTATGTGGGCCGGTATTACAGTCCTGAATTAGAAGCGATTTATACCATTCGTCCAAAGGGTGATGGCCTCGAACTGGTGCATGTCCATCATGGCGAGGTTGCATTGAAACCAACCGATAAAGACAAATTCTCGACCGATTGGTGGTTTGCCTCAACCATCGACGTTGTCCGAAATTCGAAAAATATCGTCAGTGGCCTGCGCATGTCAAACGGCCGTGTCCGGAACCTGTGGCTGATTCGGCTGCCCGATGATTTCGATGCGGCCAAGCCACCTGTGGCGGGGAAATGAGGTTTTCTAAAACTGTTATTAAAGTTTTGTAAATGTGTTTTTGTCATTCCGACTTTAGGAGGAATCTCAAGTTCCGTATCAGTCAAGCTTGAGATTCCTCCTAAAGTCGGAATGACAAAAAATCTTCATATGGCTTCTGATTATGTACAATCAGGGGTTCAGTATCATGCTAAAAGCCACTGTTATTTACTTACAACCTGAACTATAGATCAATGACCATGTACTTCCTGAAGCGAGCTTTTTTACTTGCATTATTTAGCTGCTGTTGGCTAGCCACCTCACCCAGCACAGCCCAGCAAAAACCGATTCCGAAACCCGAAGAAACCCTCGGCTTTCCCGTTGGTGCCGATTTCCATCTAGCTACCTACGAACAATCCTTGGCCTACTTTAAGAAACTCGACGAAGCCAGCGATATGGTCAAGCTGGTGCATGTCGGTGAAACATCTGAAGGTCGGCCCTGGTACTTTGCGTTGATCTCGTCGAAGAAGAATCTCGATAATATTGATAAGTACCGAGCCATTGCGCAGCGGCTCGCGCATCCTGCGGGACTTACAGACGAGGAAGCCAAAAAGCTATCGATGGAAGGAAAACCATTGGTGCACATCGACGGCGGCTTGCATGCATCGGAAGTCGCGGGGGCGCAGCATACCATTTCATTGGCTTACAATATGCTCAGCAAAGCCGATGACCCCAAGATCAAGAACATTCTGGACAATGTGATTTTGCTCTTGTGGCCGTCGCTCAATCCGGATGGCCAAACGATGATTGGCGACTGGTATAAATCGAATGTTGGAACGCCGTTTGAGATTGCTCCTCCGCCATTCTTGTATCAGAAGTACGTTGGGCACGACAATAACCGTGATGCCTACATGCTCAACATGATCGAATCGCGGGTGGTGGCGCGCACCTGGCGCGAGTGGGAGCCGAATATCATTTTTGTGCATCACCAAACCTCTCCCTTCCCAACGCGCATCTGGTTACCCCCTTTTGCTGAGCCGATTGCCTCGCAAACGCCACCCATCATTGCCCGCGAAGTCAACATGATTGGCATGGCAATGGCGCAGGCGCTGGAAAGCAACGGACAGAAGGGAGCCACGCACATGGGGACTGGTTTCGATGCCTGGTATCCGGGCTATATCGATTATATGCCGGTGTTGCAAAACATCCCGGCGTTCTGGACCGAAACGGCTTTGTACAATTACGCCACCCCCCATTTTTACACCGTCCGCGATTTCCCGCAGGACAAAAAAGAGTTTCGGGTAGAGTCGTTGTATTCGAGTCCTTGGCCAGGGGGCTGGTGGCGAATCAGCGATGCGATGGCCTACATGGAAACGGCTTCGCTGGCCACCCTCGACTATGCGGCCAAGTACAGCGATGTGCTGCTGTATAACCGCTATCAGGCTGGACGAAACACCATCAAAAAATACGAACAGGAGCCGCCTTACGCCTATTTCATCCCCCAAAAACAACGCGATCTCGCCCGACCAGCCGAGCTTCTGCGCCGACTAGCCTTTCATGGTATTCGCATTGGTCAGTTAACGAAAGATGTCGCTTTTGATGGCCGCAATTACCCTAAAGGAACTTGGGTCATTCCGATGAATCAGGAGTATGGTGAATTGACCAAGCAACTTCTTGATGTACAAGCGTATCCTGACCTGCGCGAATTCCCCGGCGGTCCTCCTGAACAACCTTACGATGCCGCTGGTTGGACACTCCCGTTACAATTTGAACTGAACGTCATTCCGGCAATCAAACCGTTATCTCCCGAGCTAAAAGGAGCAATTCAGTTGGTTAGTGGAACTGGAAAAGATTGGAAAACGGATGATAAGAAAGATGCCACACCCGCCGATTTTGTGGCAGGGATTGGCTTTGATACGAACCCGGTTTCGGCAGGAATCAAAGTACCCGAGGGAAAACTGACGGGAACCGGGACCGTGTTGCTGGTTAATCCGGCGGAGAACAATGCGTTTAAAGTCATTACGCGCTCACTCAAAGCGGGCGGAAGTGTCAAATTTACTAAAGAAGCTCAGCGTTACGCGATTAGCGGTCTGGCTCGAACAACTCTGGAACCCTGGGTTAAAGACTTAGGACTCAATGCCGAATTGACTACCAATACATCGGGGGCAACGGTGAAACCGCGCATTGCCATCTACAAACCCTGGACAGCCAGTATGGACGAAGGTTGGTCGCAGTGGATTCTGGAGCAGTTTGAGTTTCCGTTCGCGATCATCACCAACACCGACGTGCTCGCCAGTGATCTCAACGACCGCTTCGACGTGATCCTGATGGCCTCCGACCGACCACGGAACCTGAAAGACGGATTTGCGAAAGGAGCCGTGCCACCTGCCTACGAAGGGGGGGTAGGAACTCTGGGCGCTGCGAACTTAACCAACTTTGTCAGTCAGGGTGGAACGCTCGTTTGCCTGAACGAGAGCAGCGATTATGCCATCGAAGCCCTTCATCTGCCTGTAAAAAACGTAGTAGCGGGTGTCAACGCCAAAGACTTTTTTACGGGAGGATCAATCCTGGAAGTAGAAACCGACCCGACGCACCCGGTCATGGCTGGAATGCCTACCCGAGCCGCTGTTTTTGTGGATGATAGCCCCGTGTTTGCTACGCTCGATGGCTTCAAAGGGCAGGCTCTGGCCAAGTTTTCAACCAGTGGTTCGCCCTTACGATCAGGCTATTTATTGGGCGAAAAATACCTACAGGGGTATGCCGCTTCGCTGGATGTGCAACAAGGGCAAGGGCATGTTATTCTGCATGGTTTCCGGCCACAATGGCGTGGCCAACCGTTGGGCACATACCGCGTTTTACTTAACTCTGTGCTCTATGGTGGTGATGTCGCCAAAGGACAATATGGCAAGCCAGATTTCTGGAAATCACCGGCGTTAGTGAAGCCGTAATAAAATGAATAATGGACAAAGAATAATGTAGAATGCTAATTAACGTGAAAAATGGATACAGTCTGAAATTATCAACTGATTGTCAGTTATTTATAATGTATTTTTTTGTCATCCTGACGTCAGGAGGGATCTTCGGCAACTGGTTATTTACCGAAGATCCCTCCTGACGTCGGGATGACAGAAAACTAGTCTAATTCTATTCGTAAATCATCCATAATTCACGTTAATTACTAGCTCATTTTACATTATTCATTGTCCATTATCCATTTTACATTATTCATTATTCTTTCACTCCGCTTACTTCTGCTTTGCGGCCCAGGCGTCCATTTTGCGTTCCAGCACGTCTAATGGCATGCAACCGTCTTTGAGGAACTCATCGTGAAAGGCTGCAATGTTAAATTTCGTACCAAGTTCCTGCTCGTATTTCGTCCGTAGGGCGCGTATTTTCATGGCACCGATTTTATAGGAAAGTGCCTGACCGGGAATCGCCATGTATCGTTCGATTTCGGCGGTAGCACCTTGTTCCGCAATGGGTTCGTTATCCATCATGTACTTGATTGCCTGCTCACGGGTCATGTGCTTGGTGTGCAGAGCCACATCCACCACAAGCCGGATGGCCCGGTGAATCTCATCGCCCAGCGCGCCCATGTACTGATACGGATCGGTATAGAGACCCAGTTCTTTACCCAACGATTCGCAGTATAACGCCCAGCCTTCACCATAGGCACCGTACCAGGCAAACCGCCGGAATTTTGGCAAACTTGTGTTTTCCTGTTGGAGCGATACCTGATAATGGTGACCCGGAATGGCTTCGTGCAAAAACAATGACTCCATACCCGATGTGACGTTGAATTTGGTAGCATCGGGAATCGGGACGTAGAAAATCCCTGGACGACTTCCATCCATCGAACCCGGATTGTATTCGGCACTGGCGGAGGCTTCGCGGAATTTCTCGGTCTGCCGAATCTCGAATTTCGTCTTTGGCGTATTCGTAAACTCTTTTTTCAGGTTCGGTTCAAGCCGGGCCAGAATGGTGTTAAACGCGCCTAATACATCCTTGGGGGTTTTGTAAGGATAGAACTTTTTATCGGTTTTGAGGTGCTCGAAAAATTCAGCCAGCGTACCTTTAAAGCCTACCTGTGTTTTTACTTTCTCCATTTCGCCCCGAATCCGACTAACTTCTTTCAGACCAATCTGGTAGATTTCTTCCGGCGTGTCGTTGGTGGTTGTCTGAACCTTAACCAGATACGTGTAGAGTTCCGGCCCTTTGGGCAATACGTCGATACCCGATGTTGTCCGGGCTTTGGGCAGGTATTCATTCTTGAGGAACGTCCCTAACTTCTGATAAGTCGGTACGATTTGCTCCAGAATGGCTTTCTTGTAAGCTGCCGTCAGCCGGGTTTTATCCGCTTCGCTAAATGTGGCCGGTAGTTTTTGAATCGGACCATAGAACAGACTTTTAGTGGGGTCGGTCACCACTAAATCGTTCATCTGGGGAATCATCTTGACAACCAGGCTTTTCGGCAATACGTTGTTGGTAGCCATACCTTTCCGAAAATCAGCGATGGCCGTATCACCCCAAACAGTAAACGCGGAGACTCGTTTTAACCAATCGTCATAGTCCTTCACCGTTTTGAACGGTTGCGCACTTTCCCCACTCCCGGCCTGCCCAAACATCAGCGGCAACCCAACGAATTGGTTAAATGGAATGTCTTCCTGATGGAAGGGAAATTGCTCCAGTTGCAGCTCCATCTCCCGTTTCAGAATGTCGTAGGAAATTTTGTCTTCGTCAGACAGTTTTTCCCGGTCAAACGGTTTTAGTTTGTCGAGCGTAGCGGTATAAAATGTCTTCGTCTGCTCCAGAAACGCCTGCGAAATGTCATTCGGCAACTGGTCGTTGTACCGATTATCGCCCTGCATGGTAGCCTCCAGCGGAAACAGCTTTAACCGTTGTTCATAATAATCGTCCAGCACGGCCGCAAAGCCAGGATCGGCGGTGGTGGTTTGGTCGCTTTTGTTGGATGTGCAACTCAATAGTGTAGCGAATATCAAGGGAATTAAACTGCTTTTTTTCATGGATTTTGGCAAAGGGGATGGCGAATCGAAAGATACAGAATTACGGTTGCTTTGACAGAATCGTTTGCTCGATAACTTGCCTAACTTCTACCTCATAGGGGTTACCTGACCTGAATAGACATGAACAGTGAAGTTCTCCGTATAAATTATAGTCTATTTTCTCAGCAGGCATAACTCCTGTCTGTTGCCAGTTTTCAAACCATTCCGAGAATGTATTGCTCCTCCATTTGGCATATCGAGGGTGTTTGTTTTCGGCACCAGGATACCAAATACTTTCATCGCTGCAAACAAACAACAAAATCCTGTTGGGGTATTTAGAAATATAGTAATAGAGAATCTCGAATATGGCGATGCCTACTTGAGCATCTTTGGGAAGTTTACCCGTTGGCCTTGTCTCTTTCGTTGGACCAAAGCCAAACATTTTAGCGTCTTCAGCAAAAGAAGCGAATGGCACATAACCATCCGCTTCTTTAAAGTAAACTAAATATTTTATGCCTTGGGCCGTAATAAAGGAGAATTCACTATCATCTTCCGACTCTTCGGATATCAAATAGTCCCGATTGTTTAATGAATTTGACGCCACTTGACTCACTTTTCTTGCCGCCGTTAGCTATATAGTCTTGCATTTTCGCTGCATCTTCAGCCATCTGGCGAACGTTGATAGTGCCCGAAAAAGATGTAAGCGCAGAGTCAGAAGCCTGACCAGCGACAACAGCTACACTTTCGGCCTTAGATATACAGCTAAATGATCGTTTCGTGCCTGGAACGCTACGTCCGCCAACACTCATTTTTGGTTTGCTCATGACTCAGCCTCTTTGAGTTATGATTAGAAGAGAAACAAGTAAAGTATACTGTTGATACTAACCTCAGTATGTATGTGTTAGATCTGTGTTTACAACACTTGTGTTTCAAATGTACACAATTCTTCCTTAAAGAGTTTCATCGTATCATAATATCCATGAGGTAGCAATCCATTCACAAACTCCGCCGAACGCCGTCGAGCAAATACTCCAGGCCATTCAATTTGATTTCGTACATGGTTTGTAACAACATACCCAACTTGCCAGCCGGAAAGCCTTTTTGCACGAACCACTCTAAATACGACATCGGCAACGACCTGATCAGATGCCCTTTGTATTTGCCGAAGGGCATCTGATAGTGGAGTAATTCTTTTAATAAGTCGGGGTTGCCGTGGGCTGGTTCTATGGCCATATATGTCTGGGCCAAGCTCTGGCTTGGTCTTGGAAATTATTAACGGGCCAAGCCAGAGCTTGGCCCAGACAAGTTTAACTCACTGCCGATTCAAGCAGTCTTATGGTTCCTGCCGTGGCGTCAATTTCGGTGTCGATGCCTAAGGGAACGGTAAATTTATCACGAATATGGCCGATCATCGCCCCCGAAAAAGCAGGTTTGTTTAGGGGTATGATGTGTTCAGTCAGTACATCGTCCAGCGTGAGCGAACCGTAACCGCCACTTCCCGGACCACATTCACTGCATTTGCCAAAAACGAAGCCCGAAATCTGATCCAGAATGCCCGCCAGTTTCAAATGGGTCAGCATTCGATCCATACGGTAAACGTCCTCGTGCGTGTCTTCCACAAATAAAATCGTGTTTTTCCAGTCGGGCAGATACGACGATCCAATCAGATGACTCAACACCGTAAGATTCCCGCCCACCAGTCGACCGCGAGCCAGTCCCGGTTTGATGGTCGTGATGCGGTCTTGCACCTGCGTCAGATTATCGCCTTTTTCAGTCGGGTTGCGCATTGTTACGGCTTCTCCCTCTATCAATACTTGCTTTAGCCAATTAACCGTGTAGGCGTTAAAGGTTGCCGAACCGACGGGACCATGCATAGTTACCAAACCCGTTTTGGCATAAATGGCGAGCAACAAGGCCGTAACATCGCTATACCCAATCAGGATTTTGGGATTGCGCTGAATTAGATTGTAATCGAGTAAGGGCAGCAAACGAGCGCATCCCCAGCCACCGTGAATCGCCATCACGGCCTTAACACTTTTGTCGTCGAAGAACGCATGTAAATCCGA
Organism: Spirosoma foliorum; assembly: GCF_014117325.1. Lineage (NCBI taxonomy): Bacteria > Pseudomonadati > Bacteroidota > Cytophagia > Cytophagales > Cytophagaceae > Spirosoma > Spirosoma foliorum. The sequence goes on from NZ_CP059732.1 coordinate 5,314,241, forward strand.
AACCCGGTCGGCATCACGTCCGGCAAGGTAACCGTATCGGTCGTAGATGTGCGGACCGAGTTTGGTTTGAAACCCAAGTGCTGCTAATGATTCCTGGGCGATCTTCACGGTCTCCTGACTATAAGCCGGAGCCGCCGGGCAAAAGAGGCCGATTGTATCGCCCGGCTTTAAGCGACTGGGTTTGATGATGGTAGCCGGAGGCTCGTTAGCAGTCAGCGAAAGAAAGGGCGCAAGGCTAGTTGCCTGTAGGAATGAGCGACGTGAAGGCATCGAAATCAAAAATCTATCTGTGCAGAAAGATAACCGAAAACAGGCGGCTGGACAAACGCACTCAGTAGCTTACTACTCTATAGACCTTTTGTATTAAACTAACCAACATAACTATGCTGACTAAATCACATTTACGATTCCTACGCGTCTTTCTGGGCCTGCTTTGGGTATTTACAACCGCTCAGGCAGCTGCGTCATTAACCACCATTTCGCAACTAACCGCCGACTGGCAGCGGGCGAAAGAGTACACCAAAGAGTATTTGGATGTGATGCCTGAAGACGGTGTCAACTTCAAACCAACGTCTGAAATCCGCAGCTTCGCTGAGCAGATGTTACACTTAGCCGCAGCGAACTACAACTTCGGTGCACTGGCCAGCGGCAAATCGAACCCGATGCAGGGCAAAAAACTGGAAGAAATGGCCGACCTAAAAAACAAGGCCGCGCTGACCAAGGCCGTCATGGACAGTTACGATTTCATGATCGATGCCGTAAAAAGCATGACGGATGCGCAATTGGGCGAATCGGTAAAAATGGGCCAGCGTGAAATGACGAAAGAAGTGGTCTTGTCAAAAGCGTTTGAACACCAAACCCATCACCGAGGCCAATGCACGATCTACATTCGAATGAAAGGTGTGAAGCCCCCGCAGGAGAAATTGTTTTAATCTGAGAAACGAAGAAGGCTCGCTAGTGGCGGGCCTTCTTCGTTTCTCAAGAAATTGTTTAAACTTTCTAATTTTTCAGAAAAGTGCCCGCTCGTTTTTTGTCATTTCGACCGCAGGGAGAAATCTCAAATTTCACAATAATCAAGCTTGAGATTTCTCCCTGCGGTCGAAATGACAAAAAACGAGCGGATTATTAGTCAAAAGAAAATTTCAAACAGGCTTAACGTATATGGCAGAAGGTATAGAAAACAGTTGGCGAAAACATACGCACCAGCCCATCAGTTATTGAATAGCCAGTTTGCAGGAACGTTTTGACTTGCAATCAATTGGCTATTTTCTGTTAATGAGGACACCACCAGCGCACTATTATTTTCTTGCTCTTGGACTTATTGTTCTTCTAGGACAATGCCAGAACAAACAACCGCAAGCTCCCAAAGCCGAGGGGTTTGATCCGCCCATACCTGAAACGATATCGTATGTGGCTGGCCCCATTATGTTTCAATTGACCGAGTTACAGGAAAAAATCAACAAGGAACTCAGCCCCGTTTTGGTCGGCAAACAAACAAAAGATGGCAAAACGAAAGGGATCATGTCGCTTCGGGTTAAGCGACTCGGTTCGGTGCACGTTGAGTATGCCGATCAGCAGATAAAGCTATCGGCCCCGCTTCAAATGTGGCTCACGAGACCTTTCAGCCGAGATACGACGCCCCCTGAAAAGCCCTTTTGTGCGATTAACGTACATTTCAAAAGTCCAATCAGCGTAACCCCCGACTGGCGACTAGCCAGCCACACAACCTTTACGGATTATACCTGGATCGTTCAACCTAAAATTGTCGGCATTTCGCTAACCAATCTGGTTGAGAACCTGTTGGAAAAGCACAAGAGCGCGATTGAAATGGCTATCGATTCGGCAGTTCATAAAGAACTTCGGCTCGATAAAATGGTGAAACCGATCTGGCACGATATGCAAAATCCGCTGCTGATTAACAAGGAGTACGGTCTTTGGCTGATTCCTAAACCCATTAGTATAGCTGCCGGTTTGATCACGGGCGATTCGACCCAATTAACGACTCATGTGCGGATTGCAATGGAAACGCAAACAGCGGTAAAGCCAGAGAAACCAGTTCATGCGTACACGCCTTTACCACTTTTACAGAAGCGGGAGCAGGTTTCTCAAGTTTCAGATTTGCACCTGATGAGCTTCATCCCCTATTCCGATATCAACCGAATGCTGGCCCTTACGGTAAAGAATAAAAAACTCGCTTTGGGTAGCCTGACCATCAAAGGTATTTCGGTTTATGGCGGCCAGCATTCGCTGATTGTAAAAGCCGATCTGGCTGGACTTCTGGATGGCATTGTTTACCTACGAGGTAAACCAACGTTCGATACGTTAACTAACACGCTAAAAGTCAAAAATTTAGATTTTGATGCGGAATCGGGAAGTGTGTTATCGAAAAATACAGGAGCTGTATGGCATGATGGCTTGCGCACGTTATTAGAGGGATTATTAACGATTCGATTGGGCGATGATATTGCTAAAATTCCGCAGGCAATTGAAAAAGCATTTGAGCAAGGGGGAGCCGGAAAGAAAACGGATTTGGGCATAAACACCTTCCGATTTACTCCCCAAAAGATTGCCATTCGCCCCGACGGCATCCAGACGCTGATTAAGGTGGAGTCAAAAATAGCACTGAAAGTCAATAAGTTATAATCTTTTCTTCTGACAGGATTAACAGGATAAAACAGGATTAAGGGCTAGAATACAAATCCTGTTTTATCCTGTTAATCCTGTGAAAACAATTCATTTTATGGTTCTCTTTATCAGCCTAGTTGTATTAATAATTGGTTGGCTCGTCTGGCGATATCTGAGTCAAAAGAAACAGGATGCCCAACCCCTGCCTACCAACTATCCGCAATTATTACAAGCGTATGTGCCTTATTACCAGGAGTTAAGCCCCGAAAAAAAGAAGCTATTCGATGATCGGGTCAATCATTTCCTGCACCATGTCAAGATCGAAGGCGTAGCTACCACCGTCGACGATGTCGATAAAGTTCTGGTAGCCAGCAGCGCGATCATCCCTATTTTCGGCTTCGAGGATTGGTATTACCCGCTAACCAATGTGCTGCTCTACGAAGGCAGTTTCAACGCTGATTTCCAAACCACAGGAGAAGGTCGAAATATTCTGGGGATGGTTGGCGAAGGCGGTGCCTTGCAGAGCACGATGGTCTTGTCGAAACCCGCTTTGCATGAAGGGTTTGCGAATGAGACCGGCAAAGAGAATACAGGCATTCATGAATTTGTCCATCTCCTCGACAAAGCCGATGGCTCTACGGATGGATTACCGGAGTATTTGCTGGAGAAAGATCATATTAAGCCGTGGCTTCAATTGATTCATAAGAGCATTCACGATATCAAAGCCAATCATTCAGACATCAACCCCTACGGCGTCACCAACGAAGCTGAGTTCTTCGCCGTCGTAGCCGAGTATTTCTTCAAACGACCTGATTTACTGCACGAAAAACACCCGGAGCTTTTCACAAGGCTGGAAGAAATTTTCCACCAACATCCGTTGGAGGAGTAAAATGGCATTCTGGCGCGAGTCGTTCCGGCGTTCCGGTTCGCTCGTGCCTTTTCATATAGCCAGTGAATACTGGCTATCCAGCTATTCGCGCGTCAGCGAATGCTGACGAAATTAGTAGACACGAGCAAATGCTCGCACCATTAGCCATTACCTTTCCTACTGCTTCTTCAGTTTCTTCAACTCTTTCTGAATATACTCTTTCGATAACCAGTTCGTACCCATCATCACACCCTCGATGCTTTTTGTTTGACTGATGTCTTTCAAAGGGTTGCCACCCAACAACACTAAATCGGATACATTGCCGGGTTTGATCGTGCCCCAATCGGGCTTATTGAAATAGGAAGCTACGTTGACCGTTCCAGTGCGCAGAACTTCGTAGGGCGTCAATCCCGCATCGACCATGTACTTCATTTCGTGGTGAATCGAGAAACCCGGCACGTTGAAGATTTGGGGAGCATCAGAACCCAGTAATAGCTCAACGCCGTTTTTCTGACATTCATAAATCAGTTTCCGGCGAATCTGAATTAGCTTTTCGGCGTGCTCTTTGGAGAAGTTCGGATTGGCGAGATAGCCTACTTTGGTGTTCACCCATCCCTTTAGCTGTTCCGGCTTCATGTACTTCATCTCGGGATCATTGGAAAATGCATCGGCCGGAAGCGGAGAAAGCCAGCGTTCCGCCAGCGCCTGTGTTGGCACCACCCGAATGTGTTTTTCGCGAAGACCTTTCACAAGTTTCGGGATCTGCGAAGCGTCGGCTCGGTAGGCAATCCAGGATGCAAACAGTCCCGTTTCAGGTTCGGCCAGTGTATCGGATCGGGGGACAATCGCTTCAATGAATCCATCCATATGATCAATCGACGAATATTCTGCATCGATGGCGCGCCAAACGCCCACGTTAAAGGAAACGTGTCCAGCAAATGGAATACCGACTTCGTGGGCCGTTTTGGCAATCGCCGGAAACGTCTCTTTGGTAAGACCCGGATGCAGTTTCAGAAAATCATAGCCAGCCGCTTTCTGCTCCCGCACCATTTCGGCACCCCGCTCGGCAGTTTTTACCGTTTGCCCGTTAAATGATGGCCCAGTTGCATAGAAGTGCGGCCCAAGAATTTCGCCACTGTTGATTTTGCTCCGTAGCTCCAGATGTTTAGGGTGCCCCAACATACCCCGAATGGTGGTGATACCGTTTGCCAGATAGAGGATCAACACCTCTTTCATCGGCTCAATATCATTGATGGGCGGAACGTGGGCATGGATTTCGGCCCAACCCGGCGTCAAGTATTTGTCTTTCGCATCAATGACCAGCGCGTCTTTACTAAATTTCACGCTTCCCTCGTTGCCCATGGCCGCTATTCGTCCATTACGCACAACGACAGTCTGGTTGCTAATAACACGCTCCCGATCCATCGGAATCACATTCACCGATCTGAATACAATGTCACGCTGACCGTTGCTGGTGAGTTCCTGCGCTTGGAGCGTGGTGCAGGGCCAGGAGCAGGGTTGTGAGTAGAAGGGAGACAAAAAGTTTCATAGTTGCATTAAGGCTATTGGTGAGGTGTTTGTACCCACGGGCTTCAGCCCGTGTATTAATTAGATGATGAAATACGGGCTGAAGCCCGTAGGTACAGGTTAATTAGCTAAGTCGTTGAACCTATTTAGGTTAGTTCGGTTTTGGACTAATAGCCATCAGGTCGGTAAATTTATTCAATTCAGCACGAATAACCGACGAGTTTTAGCGTCGTGACAAACCATTTACTCTATGAAAATCAAGGCAATTATTACGGGTGCCACGGGCATGGTCGGCGAAGGTGTCCTGATCGAATGTTTGCAACATCCTGATGTAGAAAAGGTGCTGGTTATCAACCGAAAACCGGGTGGTGTATCGCACCCTAAGCTAAAAGAAATTATCCTCAAGGATTTTTTCAACCTGGCCCCTATAGAGAGTCAACTGAGTGGGTATAATGCCTGCTTCTTTTGCCTGGGCGTCTCGTCGGTTGGAATGAAGGACGATGACTATAAGCGCATGACCTACGATCTGACGATGAATTTCGCCAATGTACTGGCAAAGCTGAATCCTGATCTGACTTTCGAATATGTGTCTGGTGCGGGTACCGACAGTACAGAGAAAGGTCGTCAGGCGTGGGCGCGGGTGAAGGGTGCCACTGAAAATGCTTTGATGCGGTTATTCAAAAACTCCTATATGATGCGTCCGGGTTTTATGAAGGCAACGGCCGGACAAAAAAACGTGAAGAGTTACTACAAATACATTGATTGGCTCTATCCCATTGGTCGGGCACTTTATCCAGCTGGCTTTTCGACTTTGCAGGAGTTAGCATTGGCCATGATCAAATCGGCCACGAAAGGTTATGAAAAGCAGATTCTGGAAGTAAAAGATATTGTCGCCCTGGCGAAACGGTAAAATCAATAGTCAGATATAGTCAGGAATAGTCAAGTTTTGATAAACAATTGCTTGACTATTCCTGACCATATCTGACTACTTCTGACCTAATCAATTTTCACCTGAACAGGTCGATTTTGCACTTCTCTGACCTCTACAGAGGCTTCGTAATCCAGTGTTGGGCAAGCTTTGGCCATTTCTACGGCACTATCCAGATTGGCGGCTAACACCCGAATCACACTCGTTACTTTAAAATCCGCATCGGCCACGACACCCTGCTCTACTTGCCGTTGTGAGCCCGTTACAACAAAACCGGGCTGGGTAATCAGGCTACTTCCTACAAAAGCCCCCTGCCCTGTCCAGAGTTGAATCAGTTTCCCCCACTTTTCGGTATTCAGTGCCTGTTGTTCGGGAGTTAAGGTCTTCTGGGTGCTGAATCGTATCAAAAAAACATACTCATTCATCGTCGTTTGTGTTTTGGTTAGGCCCTAATTGGCTGAACAAAACTAGATGGATGAGCAAGCCCAGAATTGTAAAAAATCACTGATTTGATAGAACGCTAATTTTTATGATTTATAAGATCAGGTATGATTTTATAACTACCAATTGAATCATTTAAAATCATACCTGATCTTATAAATCTGCGTTCCATCTTCACCAATAGCCTCCTGATTGAAAGAAAAGATGAGGAACCTTACCCGTGAATGAACGGAAGTCTTTGATAAAATGAGCCTGATCGAAGTACCCCGCCTGATGAGCCATTTCGGTCAGACTTTGCGTAGAAGAATACTGATTAATCACCGATCGCAACCGCACGATTTTCGAAAACTGCTTGGGTGAAGTTCCTACAACGCGCCGGAAACGCTTCTCGAAAGGGTCCTGGCTAATGGGCAAATCGGCCAGTAATTCGTTGATGCGAACAGTGCCGTTGGCCAGTTGGATTCGCTGGATAGCCCGCTGCACAAGCAAATCTGTAGAAGTTTCCTGTAGTCTCGATAGCAGAAATTGCTCTACAATTGCCACCCGCTGCGAGTTCGTTTTCGCTTCGGCCAACCGTTCTTCCACTTCACTTACGATCCGGTGTGGAATCAGTTCATCCAGCGTGGCACTCGTACCAAATAATTCGTGAAGCGACTCCTTAAATAAAGCCGCAGCTCCGCCTTCGTTAAAAATAACTAACAACGTAGCTGTTTCTCTGGTATAATCGACCAAGCGCATTGAGTTTCGCAGACCCGTTATCACAGCTGTGGGCATAAGTCCTGCGTTGACGCCCTCGGCATAACGCACATTTCCTTTATAGCGAAACGCCATGACAATAGACGTGCCGGGCAACAACTTGTTGACCATACCCTGCTCGCTCTCAATAAGCATGAACGTCTTGACAAATGGCCGAAGCTGGCTAGAAGGAAGAAATCGTTCTGTTTTCATTTCTGGCTACTCAACATGTTGGGATGTATGGGCTAAGCCGGAGCTTGGAGCAGCCTCCTTTTCACTCAACTACCGAAACAATAACGTAATTGTCATTGCGGGTAATTCCGTAAAACACCTGTTTGTTTTTGACGCTTCGATCGATGGCAAACGCCTGTCCTTCGCTGACGGTCGGAATGGTTTTTACGTATTGAAGTGTGTGTCCACGTTCGGGCAGTTTTAGCACATACATCTCAGGTTTATCGTGGCCCGTGCAATAGATAAGTCCATCCGGTCCCCAGGTTCCACCCGACGTACTATATGGCGCAAAGGCCTGTAACACAGTTGCGGGGAAGGCCCAGGCTTCGAGTTGCTGCCAGTTCTCATTGAATTTCACCAATGTCGTCCAGCGGTTATCACGTCCCTCGGCCATCGACTTGTTTGAGTAATTCGCAAATGCCACCCACCAATAACCGTCATGAAAATCGGCCCAGGTCATGGAACCCGGAAACAGCCCAAAGCTATGACTGCCAATGTGCCGGAGCGTGCGTGTATCGAAAATCTCAATCGAACTCGCCATCGGTACATCGGGGTAATTCGAATGCGTACAATAGAGTTTCTGACCAATTACCACGCCACTGTTCATGTGCTTCAACAAACCTGTAGTATCGTTCCAAGCCGCTACTTGTTTGCCATCAGATTTGCTATGCTTTGTTAGCGAGTGGTTATTTATGACGTAAAAATGGGTCTGGTCGACCGCGACGCCTTGCTGAACCTGGGCTAGTTGAAAACGACGTATTTCGGTCGCCTTCTGGGCTTTACTGATGCTTGAAGAAACTAGAACTAATAGCAGAGCAACACTCGTCTGTAGCCAATGAACACACATGTTTTTTGAGTTTCGCTAGTAATGGGCGTAAGTTACAGGGCATCCTACTATTTTTGGTATTATTTGTCGCGAATGAATTCATCTCCTGATACTTCTCCTCTCCTCCCCATTCTTTACCAGTCTGCCGATTTAGTTGCCATCAATAAACCACATGGCCTGCTGGTTCACCGTTCTCCCATTGCCAGCGATGCCAGCGAATTTGCCGTACAGATTCTCCGCGATCAGTTGGGGCAGCGCGTGTATCCTGTTCACCGACTCGACCGCAAAACGGGTGGTGTGTTACTCTTCGCCCTAACCGACTCCATGAACTCGCTCATGCAGCAACAGTTTATGGAAGGGGGTATTGATAAAAGTTATCTGGCCATTGTTCGCGGCTTCACGCCCGACGAACAGACAATTGATTATGCTTTACGTAACGACGAAACAGGTGTATTTCAGGATGCAGTAACCTACTTCAAAACGGTACAACGTACTGAAATCCCCCTGCCGTTTGGCAAACACGTTACCTCGCGTTATTCATTGGTAGAGCTAACCCCAACCACCGGAAGAATGCATCAACTGCGCAAACACATGGCGCATATTCTCCACCCCATCATCGGCGACCGACCCCACGGCTGTAACAAACAGAACAAGCTATTTAAAGAGCATTTCGAGATGAGTACGATGCTGCTACACGCCCGTCAGCTTGAATTTACGCATCCCGTTACTGAGGAACGGATTAGCATTACAGCTCCTTTTCAGGCAGAGTTTGAGCGGATGTTGGGGGCGTTGTTTGGTGTTGATGATTCGCCTATTTATTGAGTAGTCGGGTTTACTATTTCCTTCAATTACAAATCTGCTAATCAAGCAGCTTTCTTAATGATTCAGGGTCCGGCAATACATTACGCAAGTGTTCCGGTAGGTCTGAACTGAGTTGATAGGTAGCTACACCCATCGGATTCTGAATGGCCTGAAATGCATAGTCCACAGTCTTGTCATTTTTCTCTTTGCACAGTACAATGCCTACCGCTGGATTTTCATCGGGCATTCGTTCCTGATCATTCAATACGTTCAGATAGAAATTTAGCTGTCCGGCATAAGCAGGTTTAAACTTCCCCTTTTTCAACTCAACAGCAACCAGGCATTTCAACTGGCGATTATAGAATAGTAGATCGACAAAGTACTCTTCGTCATCGACCAGTAGCCGATGCTGGTTACCAATAAAAGCAAACCCCTTTCCTGCCTTCAGAATAAAGTCCTTGATGTTCTGCACAATACCTTTCTCAACAACTCGCTCATCATCTGCTTCAACATTGATAAAGTCGAGCAAATACTCGTCCTTGAACGCTTGCAGAGCTGTATTACGAATCGTTTCCGGAAGTGTATTTGCGAAATTATTAGCTAAAGTTTGGTCGCGTTTCTGATAGGCTTTGGCTTTTATTTGCCAGTCGAGCATTTCGTGAGTCCACTGATTAGCTACAGCTTTTTGCATGTAAAACACGCGTTCCTGTAGATCGTGGCAACGGTTTAGTAACAGAATATGATGCGAGAAGCCAATCCCTAAAAAGATATTTAATTCGATATCATTCAATTGGGCAGACACAGTCTGCCCAATTGAATTCCCTTGTTCATTCACCCCTTTTGACTGACTATTCGTCAATTGACTAAATACCTGTGAATAGGTATCTGCGAACTGACGCATATTCTTTAGATTTCTATAAGAGAAGCCCTTAAGACCTGGCAATTGTTTCTGCAAATCGGTTGAAAGCTGTTCCAAAACCTTCGCTCCCCACTTTTCGGCACTAATTTTCTCGGATAACCGCTTGCCAACCGCGTAATAAAGCAACAATAACTCACGATTAACGAGTCGGGCAGCTCGGTAGCGGCTTTGTAGAATATGGTCTTTAAGTTCCAGTAAAAAGCTAGTATAGTTTGGTTCCATAATAAGGTTACGGTTAAGCGTAAAAACGAAAAAAGTAACCAAATAAATACTTTTTAATTACTAATAAATAAAAATGCCCTTTTCCAGATTAATACGCTCAATTACGAGCCTCTCATTTCTTTATTTTGCGTGACGGCGGATTTATACCGTGTCTTCCTATCCTCCAGGCAATAGTAATAACCTCTGTTTTTAATAGTAGGTCAATCAAATTTTTCGCTTTTCAATCGAAAAAATCAGACGTGAACACGAAACGTAGAACTTTTCTTCAGACAGTCGCCGGATTAGTCAGCCTAAGTGCCTTACCGGGTCTGGCTACGGTAAAAGCCCCTAAGAAGCCACTGGTGGTGTTTGTTACTGGCGATCATGAGTACAGTGGCGAACTAACATTGCCACTCATTGCCGCTGAACTTGAGAAAAACTACGGCATGAGGACTAAAGTCCTGAAAGCTTACCCAGATTATAATGGCGAAAAAGATATTCCCGGCCTTGAAGCTCTAAAAGAGGCCGATCTGGCCGTTTTCTATCTCCGCTGGCGTCAACTTCCTAAGGAGCAACTTCAGTTTATTGACGACTATCTGAAATCAGGAAAACCAGTCATGGGCTTCCGGACAACAACCCATGCGTTCAACTATCCCGAAGGCGATCCACGCATACGCTGGAACTCCTTTGGCGAGTTTGCCTTTGGCGCACCTCCGGGCTGGGGTGGCAAGGCACAGCATACGCACTACGGCCATAAAAGCACAACCGATGTGACGATCATCCCTGAAGCGGCAAAGAATCCTATTCTGACGGGTGTTGAACCAAGCTTTCATGCATCATCCTGGTTATACCGCGTTCAGCCCGATTATCCGGCCAAAGGATCAACCTGGTTGCTGATGGGTAAATCTGTGAACCCCGATAAGCCAGCCATCGAAAACCCCGTTGCCTGGACCTGGAAAAACGAATGGGGCGGCAAAGCTTTCCTGACCACGCTGGGGCACCCCGAAGATTTTCAGGTCGAATCGTTTCAGCGGTTAGTTATCAATGCGATTCATTGGGAGTTAGGGCTGCCAATCCCGAAGAAATGGAAAGGAAAAATTGACATCAATGTGCCCTACGGCCACCCCCAAAAACCTTGATTTATGAAATCGTTTGTTTCTCGAAGAACTAACATCTATAGCGTACTCCTGGTCGTCGTTGCTGTACTCATCGGATTTAGTGCTTTTCAGTCAGGCCAACTGTCGAGTTCAGGCAATGCCTTTCAGCCGATTACGCTGAAGAAAGGCACCCATATCAGTCTGATTGGCAACAATTTGGGCTCTCGGATGATGAACTACGATCATTTTGAGACTGAAATGCAGGTTCGTTACCCTGATGACCAGCTCTTCATCCGTAACATGTGCGATCCGGGCGATACACCTGGTTTCAGACCCCGTTCGAGCCGATTCTTGCCCTGGGCCTTTCCCGGTGCCGAGCGTTTTCAAACCGAATACGCCAATCCGTCGGATAGTCAGGGCCAGTTTGAATCGCCCGACGAATGGCTAACCCGGCTCAAAACCGATGTGATCATTGCTTTTTTTGGCTACAATGAATCCTTCCAGGGTAAAGCGGGTCTGGCCAATTACAAAGCCGAACTGGATGCCTTTATCAAGCACACGCTGAGCCAGAAATACAATGGCACAACAGCTCCACAACTGGCCATCGTATCGCCCATCGCGTTCGAGAATTTATCCGACAAATACGATCTGCCGAACGGCAAAACCGAAAACGAGAACATTTCGCTTTATGCGAATGCCATGAAGGAAGTGGCGGAGAAAAACCATGTTCTTTTTGTTGACGCTTATGCCCCCTCGCAACAATGGTACAACACCACTGCCGAGCCACTGACAATTGATGGTTCTCAGCTTACCGATGAAGGCTATAAAAAGCTTGGCCCTCTACTCGTCGATCAAATTTTCGGCAAATCGTCGCCTAAAGCCGAATCCAGACGGAAACTGGTTTACGATGCCGTTATGGAGAAAGACTGGATGTTTCATAACGACTATAAAATTCCGAATGGCGTTCACGTCTACGGTCGTCGGTACAACCCATTCGGGCCAGACAATTACCCGGCTGAAATCGAGAAAATCCGGCAGATGACGGCCATTCGGGATACGGCGGTATGGCTTGCAGCTTCTAAAGGGGAGAAAATGGACATTGCCACGGCCGATGAACGAACGAGAAGACTGCCTGAAGTAAAAACCAATTTTAACCCGGAGAAAAACGGCAGTCTGACATATCTGTACGGGCAGGAAGCGTTGAGCAAGCTTAAAGTGCCACAGGGCTATAAAATCGAATTGTTTGCCTCCGAAGAAGAGTTTCCCGATCTGGCGAAACCCATGCAGATGTCGTTCGATAACAAGGGGCGACTTTGGGTAGCGGCCATGCCAAGTTATCCGCACTACAAACCCGGCGATCCTAAACCCAATGACAAAATCCTGATCCTGGAAGATACCAACGGCGACGGTAAAGCGGATAAACAAACGGTTTTTGCTGATCATCTGCACCTTCCGCTTGGTTTCGAAATCGCGAAAGAAGGCGTTTATATCTCGCAGGGGCCGAATTTGAAGCTTTTCACAGATACGAATGGCGATGACAAAGCCGACAAAAGTGTGATTCTGATGAGTGGCTACGACGATCATGACACCCACCACAATAGCCATGCTTTTTGCGTCGACCCATCCGGTGCCATTTACTCCGGCGAAGGGGTGTTTTTGCACACTAACGTCGAAACTTCGTATGGTCCTGTTCGCGCTACCAACGGAGGATTTTACCGTTACGCGCCCCAACTGCACAAGCTGGAACGCACAGCGCAACTCTCCATCCCGAATCCCTGGGGTATTGCTTTTGATGACTGGGGACAACCGTTCTTCGCCGAAACTTCCAGCCCGGATGTTCGCTGGATGATGCCCGGTTCGGTGTTGCCTCGCTATGGCGAATACACGCACAAATCAGTTCAGTTGGTGGAAGAAGCGCATCGGGTTCGGCCTACGTCTGGTCTGGAATTTGTATCCAGTCGCCATTTTCCGGATGATATTCAGGGCGATTTCCTGATTAACAACACCATTGGATTTCTGGGAACGAAAGAACATACGCTCGTCGACGATGGAACCGGCTATAAGAGCAAACACCGCGCCGATCTGGTTGTGAGTGAAGACCGTAATTTCCGGCCTGTCGATATGGAGTTTGCACCTGATGGTTCACTCTATCTGATTGATTGGCACAACATTCTAATCGGCCACATGCAGCACAACGCCCGCGATCCCCTGCGCGACCATTCGCACGGTCGGGTGTACCGGATTACGTATCCATCGCGCCCGCTGGTAACACCCGCTAAAATTGATGGAGCCAGTATTGAGCAATTGTTGGATAATCTCAAGCTGCCTGAATACCGTACTCGCTACCGCACACGTCGTGAACTTCGCGGTCGGGATGCATCGGAAGTACTGGCTAAATTGAAAATCTGGGTAGCTGGTCTTGACAAAAAAGACCCGCGTTACGAGCACCATCTGCTGGAAGGCTTATGGGTGAGTTGGGGTATGGACAAAGTCGATCAAACCCTACTCCGGCAAGTTCTGAAAGCCAAAGATTACCACGCCCGAGCCGCTGCGGTTCAGGTAGTTCGGTACACGGGACATCAGGTAAAAGATCAGGCCGATCTGTTGATGCAGGCCGTTAAGGACGAGAACAGTCGGGTTCGATTAGACGCGATTGTGGCTGCCTCCTGGATCGGCAAGGAAAAAGGACTGCCCATCCTGGCGGAAGCTGCTAAAAAGCCACTTGACGATTGGATGATTCACGCTTATGATGCCGCTGTGGCGCACCTCAAGGGAGAAAACGTAAAGAAAGAGAAAGAAGTCGTAGAGAAGTCAACCTTGAAAGGGTCAGAACTGGCGCTGTATAATTTGGGCAAGCAAATTTATGCCAAGGAAGGCTATTGCACCACTTGTCACCAGCCTGATGGAAAGGGTCTTGCAGCCTCTGGATTCCCTCCACTTACGGGCACCAACTGGGTCTCGGGCAATGAAGAGCGATTGATCAAAATCGTTCTGAAAGGTGTGATGGGTCCTATTGAAGTCGTAGGCAAAAACTACCCCGGTCAGGTGCCAATGACTCCCTTTGGCGGCTTATTAAAAGACAATGAAGTCGCGGCAGTACTGACGTATGTACGAAATTCATTCGGCAACAATGCTTCACCTATTACACCTGAAAAAGTGAAGCAAGTCAGAGCGGCCACAGAACGTAAAAAAGATTTCTATTCACCGGATCAGTTGCTGAAAGAACATCCAATGGAGAAGTAAGTGAATAGATAATGTAAAATGCATAATGGACAATGAATAAGGAAAGTACTCACCCTGTCATTATCCATTGTTCATTATGCATTTTACATTTACTTATGCCCTAATACCCTTAATCATGCCTAATTCAATAGTTTCACCTGTCGGCTTCAACGTATTAGCCTGGACAGCCGTAATGTCCGAAAAACTGAACCCGCTCACGGAGCGTCTTAAAACCATTGGTTACGATGGAATTGAGTGCTTTGTCGATAACACCGATGTTGCCGTATACCGACAGTTTGGCGATCATTTGAATCAGCTTGGCTTGCAAAGTACCTGCGTGGTGGTGGTTGGCCCCGACGAAAATCCGGCTAGTGATTCCGCTAAAATTCGGGAGCAGGCTGTCGATTTTTTGAAAGGTGTCATTGACCGGGCTCATGCCATGAATGCATCGGTGCTTTGTGGACCTTTTCATTCTGCTTTTGCGACATTCACCCGACGCGAACCACAACCTGACGAATACGCCCACAGTGCCGAAGTGTTACACATTGTCGGCGATTACGCCAAGCAGGCAAACATCATCCTGACGCCCGAAGCACTAAATCGCTTTGAGTGTTATCTGTGCAATACTATGGAGCAATTGTCGCATCTGATACACATGGCCGACCATTCGAATGTTCGGGCGATGTTCGATACGCACCATGCCAATATGGAGGAAAAGCGTTTTCCGAAAGCAATTCAGACTATTGCTCCCGTTCTGGCACACGTACACATCAGCGAAAATGACCGGGGAACACCTGGTGATGGCCATATCCCCTGGGATGATACCTTCCGAACACTGGCCGAAATCGACTATAAAGGCTGGATGACAATTGAAGCCTTTACTCGCAATGACATTGATTTCGCCAACTCGATCAATGTCTGGCGCGAATACAACGACCCTTGGGACATCGCCGAAAACGGCCTCAAATTCATCAAAGCCATGCAGGCTAAATATGCCAATTAATCGTTTTTTGTCATTCCGACGCCAGGAGGAATCTCAACGTTGTGTATTAGTCAAGCTTGAGATTCCTCCTGGCGTCGGAATGACAAAAAAGAAGGAAACAGATTCTATTTCAGAAACTTGGCCAGGTTGTCTTTCGTCACTAACTGAAACGGGATGAGCGTTTCTTTATCATACGCCTGCCCCTTGGCAGCTTTTACTGCCGTTTCAATCGCTTTAGAGCCCTGTTCTTCCGCATTTTGGAAAACGGTAGCGTCCAGCGTTCCCTTCTTAACGGCCTGTAGTCCGTCGGGAATGGCGTCGATACTCACGACAATTACTTTGTCTTTCAAACCGGCATCGGTCAGGGCTTTTACAGCGCCTAATCCCATTTCGTCGTTTTGTGCAAATACTGCATTGATCTGGGAACCATACGACTGAATCCAGTTCTCCATCAAGGACATGGCTTTCGCCCGATCCCATTCGCCCGTTTGATGGGCGAGAAGTTTCAGGTTTGGGTATTGTTTCAGCACTTCACGAGCGCCCTGCTCCCGCTTGATTTGCGCGGCCTGCCCCATGTAACCGTGCATCATCAGCACATTGCCTTTACCACCCAATTTCTCCGCAATGTATTTCATGGCAATACGAGCCGACTCCACGTCATCGGAACCAACAAAAGCCGAGGGTTTTGCGCTCGTTTCTGAGTTTACGTTGATAATCGGAATGTTAGCCGCCAGCGCTTTCGTCACGGCTGGCGAACTCGCTTCCACTTCGCAGGGGTTCATAATAATGGCATCGACTTTCTGAGCGATAAAGCTCTCGATCTGTTCCACCTGTTTCAACGCCGACCGTTCGGCATCGACGGTAATCAACTCAACTCCATCGGCTTCTGCTTTTTTAACCATCGCATCGTGCACATTCACGATGAACTCATTTTGCATGCTGAGCATCGAGACGCCTACCACGAGCTTTTTACCATCGCCCTCCTGCCCTTTTTCGCTGGAAGATGATTGGCTACAGCCTGTTAATAGAAATATGCTGAAAAGATAATAGCTAACAAATCGTGTGTAGGTCTGTCTCATTAGAGTTTTACTTTTCAGTCGCATAGCGACTAAATGTTTGTAGAAAATAAAAATATTGAATTTTTAACTGGTCGCGTAGCGATCAAATGAATCAACCATTCTTTCCATGTTTCAAACTGTCCAGCACTACGGCGCCAATGATGATAGCGCCCATCACGACTTGCTGGTAATAGGATGTTACATTCATCAGATCAAGACCATTGCTGATAACGCCGATCAGTAAAGCACCCAACAGCGTTCCGGTCATGGTTCCGGCCCCGCCCGACGTGCTGGTTCCGCCGATGATCGCAGCCGCAATGGCATCTAGCTCAAACCCTGCTCCGGCATTGGGTTGGCCGGTTGTAATCCGGGAAGTCAGCAAGATTCCGGCTAAGGCAGCCAGTCCACCGCATAGGGTATAAACGATCATTTTGACCTGCTTCAACTCAATTCCCGATGCCTTAGCTGCCTGTTCGTTTCCGCCCACTGCGTACATATAACGACCAATTACGGTTTTCCGCAGAATAACGGTGCAGATGGCAAAGAACACAACAAGGATGATAATCAGTGTGGGCACGCCAAGTACTTTGCCTCCACCTATAAAATTAAACGAATCGGACAGGTTAGAAATCGGACGTCCTTTACTCAGGATCAAGGCTAGTCCGCGGCCAATGGTCATGGTCCCCAACGTAACAATAAAGGGAGGAACTTTCGTACGAGTCACGACAAAACCGTTGAATGCCCCAAAAAGCAGGCCCGCCAGCAAGCCAATTACTATTGGAACGATAACCGGATACGTATCAGCGTGGGCAAACGAAGCGGCTACAACGCCCGTAACGGCAACAATCGAACCGATAGACAGATCGATACCACCTGTGATGATCACAAACGTAACGCCAAAGGCCAGCAACGCATTGATCGACACCTGTGTGACAATAATCATCAGGTTCTGAATCGTAAAAAATCGGGGTGTCGTTATCGAAAGAGCAATACAAATCGCCACCAGAACAATCAGAAGCACATACCGGCCAACATTACCGATGCGTATTTTACCGTAATAGTCACCCTTATTAAGCGTAATGTCTTTTTCCATGTATTGTAATTTATTGGCCACTTTGGCTTCTACGGATTCTTAGATTCTTTTTGATTCTATTGCCCTGAAACAGTCCATTTTTATCACTCAATACAAATAGAATCACCAGAATCATTTACTGCTCCATTGCATAGTGCATGATCGTTTCTTGTGTGGCCTCTTTCGTTGAAAAGAGTGCAGTTTGTTTTCCCTGCGACAAAACAAGTATCCGATCACTCATGCCGAGCAGTTCGGGGAGTTCGGATGAGATCAGGATGATTGCAGTACCAGATTCTTTCAGTTGATTGATGAGTTTATAAATTTCAGCCTTAGCACCAATGTCAATACCTCGGGTTGGTTCATCAAGGATGATGAGCGATGGAGAAGAAAGCAGAATTTTACCGATGACTACCTTCTGCTGATTTCCTCCACTAAGTTGTAAAACCGGTTGATCAAGACTGGACGCTTTGATTCGCAGGTTCGTCATCATTGCGCCGGCGACCTCCGATTCACTTTTTGCCTGAACCAAAAGCCCTTTTGCATACTTGGGCAACGTGGTCAGGGTAATGTTTTCCCGAACCGACAGGTGAGGAATGAAACCAAATTGTTTACGATCTTCACTAACGTAGCCGATACCATGCCGAATGGCATCCTGTGGTGTATTTATCGTGACCTTTTCTCCCTTTATGAATAGCTCACCACTGTCGGCGGGATCAAGGCCATAAATGGCGCAGGCCACCTCGGTCCGCCCCGCTCCCATTAGGCCAGCAATACCCAGTACTTCGCCTTCGTGAACCACGAAATTGATGTCAGAGAATTTGCCGTTTCGGCTCAAGTGCTTTACTAATAGTACTTCTTTGCCCGATTGGGCTGTGGAGTCGGGGAAGAGCGTGTCGATCTCACGACCCACCATCATCGTAATCAGGGTATGTATATCAAGTTCGGCAGCTGGTTTGGTGGCCACGTATTTTCCATCCCGAAGCACCGTAATGGTATCCGCAATGGCGAAAATCTCCTCCATTTTGTGGGAGATATAAATAATGGCAACGCCCTTCTTTTTCAGATCGCTAATGATACCGAACAGGGTCGCCACTTCTTTATCAGACAAGGCCGATGTGGGTTCGTCCATGATGATGACCTTGGCGTTGTTTGAGATAGCTTTGGCAATTTCAACCATCTGCATCTGCGCCACACTGAGGTATTTCATCTGGGTATCAGGACGTATGTTTACGCCCATTTGCCGAAGGAGTTGGCCTGCCTGCTCTGTTATAGTCCGGTCGTTTAACCAGCTGAACAGCTTTCCTTTTGCTTCTCGACCCAAGAAGATATTTTGTGCGACCGTCAATTCAGGAACGACCAGCATCTCCTGATGAATCATGGAAATGCCCTGCTTAATCACCTCTCTGACATGACTAGCGGTTAGGTCGTTGCCATCAAAACTGATTTCACCAGCATCAGGTTTCAGGAGTCCAATCAGAAGCTTCATCAGCGTAGACTTCCCAGCTCCATTTTCTCCCATCAAGGCATGAACCTCTCCCCTACGGATGTTCAGTTGAACGTCGTCCAAGGCCACCACACCCGCGAAGATTTTCGTCAGTCCACGTACCTGAAGGATGTAGTCTTGGGGAGAAGCCATAGCTGGTATTAACGGAGATAAATCTAATGAAAAGGGCCGTAGGTCCGGTCTGTTAATAGCAAAATCTCACGACCATTTATCCATAGCGCCGTAGGTGCGACCTAATTTGATTAACAATTAGGTCGCACCTACGGCGCTATATTGATTCGGCAATCTCTTTACTATTGACAGGTCATCCCTACGAGATTAATAAGGTTTTTACTGCGTGAATTCTTCAACACCCGTGTCCTTCCAGCTTCTGGATGCTGCCGATTCCAGCACGGCTTCGCAGACTTTCTGGGTTTCCAGCGAATCCTGGAAGTTTGGCGAGCAAGGGGCACCCGTTTCGAGGCTTTTCAGGAAATCAGCTACCTGGTGAATGAAACTGTGTTCATAACCAATGCCTAAACCGGGCACCCACCATTTATCCATATAGGGCTGGTCACCGTCCGTTACGTGGATTGAGCGCCACCCGCGCACAATACTCTCGTCAGAATGATCGAAATATTCCAGGCGGTTCAGGTCATGCAAATCCCAACGGATCGAAGCATTTTCACCGTTGATTTCAAGCGTATACAACGCCTTGTGACCACGGGCATAGCGTGTCGATTCGAACAGACCTAACGAGCCATTATCGAAATGACAATGGAAGATACAGGCGTCATCAATACCAACGGGTTCTACTTTCCCCGTTCCCTGGTGAAACCGTTCTTTCACGAAGGTTTCGGTAACCGCCGATACGTCTTTGATGGTGCCGTTCAGCCACATAGCGGTATCGATACAGTGAGCCAGCAGGTCGCCTGTTACGCCAGAACCGGCAGCTTCAACGTCCATACGCCAGGTACCTGCACCACCTTGTGGAACCTCGGCACTAATTGTCCAGTCCTGCAGGAAGTTAGCGCGGTAATGGAAAATCTTGCCCAGTTTACCCGAATCGATAATCTGTTTCGCCAACGAAACGGCTGGAATGCGACGGTAGTTATACCAAACCGTATTGGCAACACCGGCTTCCTTAACGGCATCAACCATCTGTTGCGCTTCGGCAACGGTCCGGGCTAGCGGCTTTTCGCAGAGGATCATTTTGCCCGCTTTAGCAGCCGCAATGGCGATTTCGGCGTGCGAATCATTAGGTGTGCAAATGTCGATTGCGTCGATATCATCTCGAGCAACCAGCACCTTCCAATCAGTTTCGATAGATTCATAGCCCCATTGGTCGGCAAATGCTTGCACTTTCGCAGCATTACGGGAACAGACGGCTTTCAAAACCGGCGTGTATTCCAGATCAGGGAAGAAATTAGGGACTCGATTATAGCCGTTGGAGTGTGTTCGGCCCATGAATCCTGTACCGACTAAACCAATTCGTAGTTCTTTTTTAGTTGACATGTTGTTTGGTTTTCGGATTACGGTTTATGGTTTACGGTTGGCTGACGCCAGCATTGTTCGCGTCAGCCAACCGTAAACCATAAACCGTAATCCATAAATTATTTTTAAGCCTCGTACCAGCCGTGTGCTTGGCGGACTTTGATCATGGTCGCCAGAATATCGTTCCAGGTCTGCTGGTTTGTCATCACCGAATTCGGGAACATACAGCCATCCCAGCAGATGTGTTTGAACGCTTTGGTCAGAACGCCATTTTCGTCGCGCAGCCAGTAACCTGCATCATGAACAACATCGAGTTTGCCATTGGGGTCTAATGCCTGGCAGTGACGGCCCGTTTTATCGTGCGAACCGGAGCCAAAGACTGTTCCGTCGTTTTGGGCGACGTGGAAGTCGATAGTCCAAGGGCGCAATGCATTCGTTAAGGTCTTGAGCGCTTCTTCCAGCGTAGCCCGGTCGCTCCAGTCGAAGTCAGGCGGTAAAATACGATCCTGTTCGCGGTTGTAGCCCATTGTGTACAGCAATGTATGCGCCATGTCGGCCTGGAAGCCCATGTTTGGTCGATCAACCAATTCCAGCGTTTCGAGCATGGTTTTCCAACTGTGCATACCGCCCCAGCAGATTTCCCCCTCGGCCGCCAGTTTTTCACCATATTCAGCCGCTACATCGCAGGCTTCGCGGAAGGTTTGGGCAATCAATTTGGTGTTTCCGGTCGGATCAGCGTCCCAATCATGCGGAGAACTGGCCGAGTCGATACGCACAACACCACTGGGGCGAATTCCGAGTTCGGTGAGTTTCTGGCCGATATGGCAGGATTTGCGAACCATCTCAACAAAGTTGGCGCGATCTTCTTTGCTACCCATCGCTGGACCACCCCAGATTGGCGCCACCAGCGAACCAATTTTCAGGTTATAACCGCCTACTTTATCGGCCAGTCGTTTGATCTCATCGTCCGATATATTCACATCGATATGCTCGAAAAGAGCCAGATCGACGCCGTCGAATTTCACGCCATCCACTTCAGCACCCGCTGTCAGTTCCAGCATGGTATCGAAGCCAACAACAGGTTCGGAATCGGGGCCTTTGCCAACAACCCCCGGCCACATGGCGTTGTGGAGTTTAGGATAATTATTCTCGTTCATGAAAGTATGGTTTAAGGTAGGTGTTTGCAGTTTGAGGTTTGAAGTTCGTAGTTGTGAACAGCTATCAACTTCAAACCTCAAACTGCAAACCTCAAACTTCTTTAAAGTACTAAATCTGGATTGCTTGGTCCAAAGTGCTTCAGCATCACAATGGGGTCAGTCGTTGATTGGTTAACAATGACAACGCCTTCCAGAGCCGCTTTTTCGCTCACAAAAAACTCATCGTTGGTCAACTGTCCGTACCGAATCATGGTTGGTGTTTCGATGTCCCAATCGTTTAGTTTGCCGTGGCCCTGCATCATAATCAGACCGTAAGCAGCACTATCTTTGATGGTTACCGTCTGACCAGGCAATACCGTTAACTCCTTGGCGCTGAAGGCATCCGACTTGTAGCAAACCCATACTTCGCTGTATCCGGCTGCGTTCATTTCTTCCACATCCCGAACCGGTAGTGGTTTCATGAACCGGTTGGCCATCATTTGCGGATCGGTATTCAAGTCCCAGTCGATTGCCTCCATCAATTGATCGTAATCACCGATACGCTCTTTAGGCGTACCGTTCCAAAGCAACTCTTCGGGAATAATGGCTTCGTTCACCAGCGACTGGTACATGGCGAAAACGTCAGACGCTTTCTGCGGCTCGTAGGTACACATGCTTCCGGGCGCGTGAAGCAATCCCGGTGGTACATCCCAGCCCGTTCCTGGCTCCAGTCGATAGGCCGATGAGTAGTTAGTGATTTTGTTATCGCCTTTGGTGAAGTTTTGCAGGCACTCTTTGATCTGTTCTTTCGATGTACCGGGTGCAATACCGATGAACGTATACGGGAAATCGCCACCGTGGTTATTCACTTGTGGTGGGAAATAATAGGCCTCGGGTTTACCCAACTGACCAATCAGGGCAGCCTGCTCATCGTTGTGGTGCAGGTGGTGTGGCAGCGGACCCATGTTATCGAAAAACTTAGAATACATTGGCCAGGCACCGTACTCATCCCACAAACGGTCGCCAATCAATTCGCCTTTCAACTCACTTACGGCGTCTTTCAACAGGAATTGAACTTCTTTGCCTTCGTCGTTGAAAACTACGTGGCTCAGGCCTTCGTTTTCGCCTGTTAGTGGTCCGTTTTTAGCAGGCGTAGTTGAAGAGAACCAACGTTCGTCGATACCGCCCCGCTCACCACCTAATACATAGTAATCATCTGGATGCAGCTTAATCCGACGGCCTGGTACGCAAAACGACCGGGGTACCCAGGTTGGGGTTAGGCGTAAAACTCCTTTTCCTTGTTCTAATGCTTTTTCAATTACACTGAGTGCTGGCGTTGTTTCCATACAGGTTTATTAATAATCAGCTTAACGATATTAGGAGAGAAAGGCAGTTATAGCGTCTTTCTCATGTAAAATTTCGATTTCTAAATCATAAGATTTACGCTCGCCCGGTGCCAGAAACAACAATTCGTTCTGTTCCCGAGCCTTAGCTTGTCCAATCAGCGAGTTAGTTGCTGGTTCCAGGCCTGTTACATACTCACCTTTTCCCCAATGCTGCCAATTGATCAGCCAGGGCAACTGCGCTTTCTGAAACCGTAGCGCCATCGCAATGCCTAGCTTGGCATTATGCAAACCAGCTGTGCATTGGCCAGCACTATCGGGGGTACAATCAATAGAGGCAACGGCTTCGCCTGTTCCACTGTGCGTATCTAACGGAGCGGGGCATTTACGGAAGTCGTTACCCTCCCGAAATATGTCGGCATTGATACCACCTTCGCGCGTTTGCCAATCTCCCTTCCAGATAATATCGGTTCCTTCATCGACCAGTGGCCAACCGAAATTGAAATGGTAGAGCAGCATGTGCGGTACAGCTGTATTGCCCCGGTTGATCACCTCATCGTGAATCCGAAGAAATGGCTGGCCCAGTGTACCGGAGATGGTCCGACGTAGTTCCAGACTAGGTCCGAAAATCTTCGTTTCCTTGATTCGGCCGGTAATACTCATTTCCAACCTGCCCAACAGTGGATCGGGCTGGATAATGGATTCGATTTCGGCGGGGCAGTTACTTATTTGCCCATGCAATCCGCGTTCGCCATAAGCATCCTGTTCGGGACCGCCTACATGCGAGAGGCCGCAGGTGGTAAGTAAGCCGCCACCAAATGTCCGAAGCCAGTCGATCCCCTTATCCGAAAAGGGTTGGGGTGGTGTTACTCCCGTGTGACTGAGCCAGGCCAGACTATGTTGGTTATAAAAGGCGTCGGCAATGTCCATTACGCGGTCGATGACCACTTTGTACCGCAGGCCCGTTCCGGTGTTTATCCACGCAATTCGGGTACCACGGCCCGATCCGTTATCCAGCACCGACGTTTCGATACCGCCGATCTGGGCCGGATTAGAGACTTTATCTGTCCAGGATTGTTGAGTCAAAATGAATTTCTAGGTTTATTGTTTACGGTTTACGGTTTACGGTGGCTGACGCGAGTGTTTTGCTTGTACATCAGCCACCGTAAACCATAAACCGTAAACCGAAACTACAACTGTTTCAGCATCAAATTCCGGTATTGCACTTTCATGGGTGGGCCCACGTGTACCTGTACGCCTAAAAGACCTTTGGATTTGCCGTTGACTGTGTCTTCATCAGTCACTTCACTCATGAGCACGTCATTGATGTAGTGCTGTAAACGGTTGCCTTTGATGACTAACCGGAAGGTGTTCCAGTCTTCGCTTTTAATCAGCGTTTTTAATGAGTCGGAGCTGCCTAATGAACCTGTCACGGTCAATCCGCTCCAGGCATTGTTTTTCACGTTAGCGCGGACACCTTCGGGTGTTGCTGGTCCTGTATAAGGTGGAATGGTTGTTTTCTGTCCCCGATACGCGAGTGTTGTTCGTTTCCGTTCTTCGTAGTTCTGGCCTGTGTAACGGATTTTCCCATCGATGTCGGCCTGATACCCTCGTAGAGCAAAAGGAACATCAGTCAGTTGGTCACTACGATAGTTGATCCCTGAGTTACCATCCTGCGTGATATTGAACTCGCCTGTGAACTCAAAATCGCCGGGCTCTCCCCCTTTCCAGATAATGAACGAGTTGGTTTTCAGTAGCGTAGCTGGCGTTATTTCGCCAACCAGATTGCCATTTTCGACACGCCAGTAGGTTGGATCACCGTCCCAGCCTTTCAGCGTTTTTCCGTCAAAAATCTGAACAAAGCCATCTTTCTTTTTTTGTGCGACGCAGGATGTATTGATCCCAGCGGTCGTCATAACCGCCAGTAGTAATCCTAGCTGGATAAAGTTGAGATTTCTTCTTTTTAGCATGTCAATTTTAGTTTTGTAGCGCGGACATCCTGTCCGCATAGCATAGGTTGTTTTATCTACGGCTATGCGGACAGGATGTCCGAGCTACTTATTATTTCCCTTTCGAGCCTGCCTTATATACATCGTTATTCTGATTGCCACCCGCTTTCAGATAGGCAATCAAATCCTTTAATTCATCACCGTTCAGGCTATTGATCAGACCGGGAAGCATAACCGACTCTGTCGAATATTTTTTCGACGTCACAGTGCTTTTGGGAACCTTACGAAGTTGATCTGGCGCAAACGGATTCTGAGAAATAGAGTAATTCACCTTGTCTTCACTAACTAACCGACCAAGCACAGACTGTCCATTTTTCAGGTAGAAAATAGTAGATGCATACTGATCAGAAACAGCCTTGTTAGGATTGATTATCGCTTCCAGAATATCCTTGTTGGAGAATCGAGTGCCTAGTTGTGTCAGGTCAGGACCGATATCCCCACCTTGACCACCCATCGAATGGCAACGGCTGCACAAGATAGCCGAGTAGATTTTTTGACCCGTAGCAAAGTCACGAGTTCCTGATCCACTATCAACAATCGCGACGGCTTTTTCCAGTTTCCATTGACGACCAGGGCCTTTAGGCGAATAATCACTAACAATATCATTCCCGGATGCAGTCAGTAAATCGGCTCCCGATAGTTTATTGTACTTTTCAAACTGATCTTTCGGTACGTGATTCAGGGCCAGCTTACGAGCTTTGTCAATGAAGCCAATGTAGCTGCGGCCACCCTGATATTTGAACGCTTTAGCAAACCAGGAAAAATACCGATCCCACAGGGCTGGCGTCCAGCCTGTATTGGCGCTACTCAACATGGTGGCGTAGTAAGTTTGCTGAGCTGGGGGAAGTTTTTCCAGCATTTTGGCGATATCAAGTCCGTACTGAGGGTTACGTAAAATCAGGTCACTCGACGCAGTAACTGTCTGACCACCCACGGGCCCTATATCTTCATTATTTTTATCGAGCAGAGCTAAGGTTTTCTCAATCACACCTGGAGCGTCAAATGAGATCAGCAACTTGCTATAAGCGCGATTCAATACCGCTGTTTTAGCTGGATAACGTGGACTCAGATACGCAATTACCTTTGCTTTATCAGCTCCTTCTGGCAACCCAGCACGCGTACATACGAGTTCGATAGCTCGCATTACATCCAGTTGTTGGGTCTCGGTAAGCGGATCAAATTTGATCTTCAGAAGGGTATTCAACATCTGGCTTTTCAGGGCTGGATCACCATGACGAGCTAATGCGATGATAGCATAGGTAGCGCGTACGGGATCGGTTTCGGCGAGTGCCTTGGCCTGCCACTGACTAACGGGCTGATGTTCAACGGCAATGCGAGCGGCATAGCGAATAAAGCGATCTGGATGGTTCAGGTATGGCCAGGCAGCTTCAATAGCACCAGCCATTGGGTCACCGTGATATTGCTCCAGTTTCGTTCTAATCTGATGTTCAGGAGTGAGGGTTGGTGCCTGCGTATTAGCCGCTACCGACTCCGTACCTGTGTACGTAACCCGGTACAGATCGGACTCCAGTCGGCGACCACCCGTTAAGAAATAAACCGCGCCATCGGGACCCACCAGACCATCGGTTAATGGCAGTGGTGATCCAGAGATAAACTCTTCGGCTGTAGCACTATAGGTCGACCCCTGAGGCTGTAGGTGAACGGCATACATAATGCCGAAACTCCAGTCGAATGCATAGACGGCTTTCTGGTATTTCTGAGGGAAACGTGCTCCTCTACCGGCAAACACACCCGTCGGAGAGCCTTGGCCCATATTTAAAACAGCAGGCAAACAATCGGCAAACGTGGGCGACCAGTTGCTGGCAGCTGTACGCCAGCCAAATTCAGCTCCACTCGTGATGTGGCAAATACGGGTTGGCTTATACCAGGGCAGACCGAAATCCCACTCCATGTCCGAATCGTAACCAATTACATCGCCAGCATCGTTAAAATCGAAGTCGAAGGTGTTCCGGAAACCAGCGCCCATCAACTCCCACTTCTGTCCATCAGGATCGATTTTGGCTAGCCAACCACCCGGCGCCATCCGATCGGTAGCGTGTCCACGAGGGTCTTTAATGGCGGGAAATAGGTTATCTTCTTTCCAAACGGGTGGTAACCGATAAGCGTCCATTTTAGGGACGTCCGTGAAATTACCACACATGAGGTACAGCGACTTGCCATCGGGCGAGAGTTTTATGCTGTGTGGACCATGCTCACCTTCTCCTTTCAGTGATTTCAGAAGAGTTACGGTCTCAAATTGATCATCGCCGTCTTTATCCTGAAGGCGATAAAGGCCGCTCCCTTTCCCGAAGTTTTTATTCTCCCGGTTGTTCACCATTACATAGAGGCTGTTGAAAGCATACAACAAGCCCTGCGCATAACCCATACCTACTGTGGTATCGCCTGGTTGAACGTTTCCAACTTTCAGTTTTTCAATTTTAGGCTGCTGTACACCAGAACCGATAGGTGGCAATTCCAACCGATACAAAAAACCATACTGATCGGAGGTGATCATACGGCCCTTGTTATCAAAAGCCATAGACACCCAGGAACCCTGTTTATTGTCGGAGGGACTGTAAAGATGCTCAGCTTTGAAGCCGGGCAACAGTTTCAGTTTGTCGAGCCTGGGGTTGTCGGCCTTGGTTGCCTCGGATGACACTCCGCGCATATTAACCCAGGAGGCCCCAATCAGAACGATGGCCGAAACGGCAAGCATCAACTTGGCTGGTCTGTAGGTAAAAAACATAATCGTATTGAGTAAGTAAGTTAATATCGTGCCGGGTTGGCGGTTAGTCGGATGGTAAAGCGGACAATCTATGCATAAAGCGCCTTTAGAGGGCAATATACCGGCTTTTTCGAGGCTGGTAGAGGAAAGAAAAGAAGCAGAGCCGAAACGATTCTGCTTCTATTGATTTAGTCTTACCAACCTATGTTTAACTAAATGACTGTTTTTGTATATATACCTCTGACAGAGACAAAGCGGCTATCAAGTGGTATACATATTTTCAAACTAATACGGCACTAAGTTGTCAGAGGGTGTGACCCCATCGGGGTCAGATGTTTATAGCTAATAATTGTCTCTATAGACATTTGACCCCGATAGGGTCACACCCTCTTGATACATGCTTAGTCTGATTACTGAATTTAAAAATTAAAAATTCGGTGTTAGGGCAGCCTCAACAGCAGGCAGGCCATAATAATCATCCAGAACCGTGAATGCGTTTGGTGGTGGAACTGCACCCGCTGGGAAATAATAGGCCGCCGGATTCGCTTTTACTTTAGCCCCATACGCACCAATGATTTCCTTCACGCGGCCTGTCCGGGTCAAATCGAACCAGCGTTTGTTCTCGAAGGCAAGCTCAACACGTCTTTCTTTGAAAATAGCTTCCCGCATATCGGCCTGAGACGATGCCGTTGTGGCTGCCAGTCCTGCACGGGTCCGTACCTGATTCAGATAAGGAGCAGCCTCACCCGTTTTACCTTGCTCGTTTAACGACTCTGCCAGGAACAACAGCACCTCAGCGTAGCGATATACGGGCCAGTTCTGACCAGTATTTTGGTTCAAAGAGTGTACCCGTGCGTATTTTTTGATGTACGGATACGTTTTGTCAGCTCGCAAGCTTCCGCTTAATGTTACATAACCGATAGAAATATCTTTCCGCTTATCGCCGGTTTCGTAGGCAGCAATCAGATCTGGCGTCGGAATATTATTACTCTCCTGAGATGTTGGTTGTGGGTTCGATGTGCCAACAATAGGCGCTATCTCGGCAGCAGAGATCGGCGAAGGCAGGAACCGATAAATCTGGTTACCGTTATAGCCAGCCGAACCTTCCATATACTGAATTTCAAATATCGACTCCGAATTATTCTTATTGGTGCTGGTAAACGAAAAGGCGTTGTTATAGTCGGCCTGTAGTGTATAACCATCAATCGTTTTCAGGACTGCTTCAGCCTGCGCCCATTTTTTCTGTGTGATATACAGGTTTGCCAACAGGGTTTTAGCCGCTCCCGATGTAGCCCGACCAAGATCCGTTGCGGCTTGTGCAGCTTTACTTTGTAAGCCTGTGCTGGCAGCAAGCGCATCTTTTTCAATCTGAGCGTAGATCGCGTCTGTTGTAGCCAGAGGTAAGGCCGCATCTTCACGACCGGTAACTGGCACTAAATGCAAGGGGACTTTACCGAACAAACGAACCAGATCGAAGTAGGCGAAAGCTCTCAGAAACAGAGCTTGCCCCTTCAGGTTATTTTTTGACGCATCCGAAGAAAACGTTATCCCGGCGCCGTCGATAAGCGACAGAATCTGATTGGCACGGGCAATAATCACGTAGTTCAGTCGATACTGTACCAATACGTTATCATTGGCCGTAACACCATTAGCTGTTGGAACGGCAAAATCAGCCACGTTTTCGGTTGGGTCAACCGCTCCATAGAGTGTATTACGGGCATAATAGGTATTATCGGAGTGCATTTCCTCTAAAACCCAGGCTCGCTCGTTATACATCTGCCGAAAGGGTACATAAGCCCCATTGACAGCCTGCTGAAAGTCGGCTTCGGTTTTGAAAAACGTAGCTGAGCTCAGCGCCGTTTCGGGAACTACGGTCAGGAAATCTTTGCTGCAACCGGTTAAGGCAAGTGCTAAAAGCCAGGTCGCTATATATCTATTTTTCATTGATTTACAATTAGTTAAGTAAACGAATAATGAATAATGTAAAATGGATAATAAACGAATTTACTTCTACACCATGTCATGAACTTGGAGTCATTGTTCATTATCCATTTCACATTATTCATTTAGAAATTAAGGTTGACGCCCATGGTATACGTACGTGGAACTGGGTAGTTCGAGAAATCAACCCCCTGGCTCAAATTGTCGCCTGGGCCATCGCCTGCACCGTTACCACTAGTTTCTGGATTCGGGCCACCCCAATATTTCGTGAATATATAGACCTGCTGAACCGACGCGTATACGCGAGCCGATTTGAAGAGCTTGTTGACCGCTCCAATGTTATAGCCCAGCGTTATGTTTTTGATCGTGAAAAACGACGCGTCAGCCAGGAACTGCGAGCTATGCCAGTCACGCTCAATACCGGTGTAGTTACCACCGTTGTTCGTTGCCCCAAACATACCTGCCCCTGGAGTAATCACGGTGGTTGCTACGCCAACACCATTGATCATGGAATTCTGAACTCGGAAACGGTCTTTTACGCCTTCAACCATGTTGAATACAGCATCCAGGTTAGCGGTGCTATATAAGTGGCGAACCCAAAGCTGGTTACCGTAGGAGCCAGACCCCGTGATCGAGAAATCGAAATTGCCGTATTTCAGGTCATTGGTAATCCCGTAGGTGAATTTGGGGAATGGGCTACCAAGAATAGTCCGGTCATCAGCATCACCACCATTCGTAATAACACCATCGCCGTTTATGTCTTTAAATTTGATGGTACCAATAGCCGAACGACCAGGAATGACCGGAGAACTCTTAAGCTCTTCCGCAGTCATGTAATACCCCTCTTTAACCAGACCATAGAATTGGCCGAAAGGCTTACCAACCTGTGTAATATGGAAGCCCGTACCACCGTATACCCGATCAATACCAGGAGCCAGCGATACAACCTGGTTACGGTTAAATGAAATGTTGGCGTTGGTTGTCCATTTCAGTTTACCTACTGAGTTTTTGGTCGTCAGCGAGAATTCATGCCCCCAGAACTTAATCTCTCCAATGTTATCAGGGAAGTTAACAAAGCCGGATTCCTGTGGCACCTGTACGTTATACAGCAGGTTGGTTGTCCGCTTTGTATAAAAATCGTAAATGAACTGGATACGATCGTTCAATAAACCCAGATCAAGACCAATGTCGAACTGCTTTGTCGTTTCCCAGCCCAGATTTGGGTTAGCCAGCGATGTGACAACAGCTCCCGTAGCAACCGTGCTACCAAATACGGCATTGGTTGTATTGTTCACCAACGCATACGATGTGTAGTTACCGATGTTGTTATTACCGATTACGCCATAACTAGCCCGAACTTTGGCAAACGAAACGGGTAGCACTGATTTCATGAAATCTTCGTCTGATACTACCCAGCCCACCGAAGCTGATGGGAACGTACCAAACTTATTATTGGCGCCAAAACGAGACGAACCATCCGTACGAACAGCCGCCGTAAACAGGTATTTGCCTTTATAGTTATAGGTCAAACGAGACAGGTAAGAAGTCAATGCCCATTGGTTGATGCCATTGTTTGTACCACCCCGGTTTATATTAAGTGCTCCCTGAATTGTTGGCAGCCGATCATCGGCATACGTATCAGCCTGAATCCGACTAAACTCCTGACGATAGTACTGATTAGTAAAACCAGCCAGCAACTCGAAGTTGTGATCGTTAAAGCTACGGCTATAGGTAGCTAAGTTTTCGTTCAGCCAGGACGTATTTTCCAATCCCTGACGAATCGAAACAGCGGTGGTTGGAATGGGTACGTTGATAGCGCTGGTGGCTGTCGACGGGTTAAAGAAGAAGAATTTAGAATTCTGATATTCGATGTTCATCGTCGACCGAAGGGTTAATCCTGTGATCGGCCGATATTGGATATAAGCGTTTGCCAGCAAGTTTGTATTCTTGGTCTCATTGATCAGTTCCTTAGCAGCCCGCACCCAGTTTGGATACTGGAAAATATTACCTGTACTAGCTGGGAACTGGTTGAATTTAGTTAGCTCGCCATTCGCATCGTAAATAGGCATAACTGGCCATGTGTGCAGGGCGTTAAACAAAATCCCGGTTCCGCGGTCACCATCAGTCCGGGGTGTATTGTCGTATACATAGGAAGGTGCGACGTTAAAGCCAATCGTTACTCGATCCGATATATTGTAATTTGAGTTCAGACGTAGTGAGTACCGTTTGTAATTATTGTTAAGCACTACCCCATCCTGATTCAAAACACCAGCTACCAAGGATGTATTGGACTTACCTGTGTTGCTGGAAATACTGAGGTTGTAGCTCTGAATAGGCGCAACTCGCAGTAAAGCGTCATACCAGTCGTTATTTTTCCCTTCGTATTGAGATGGATTTTGAAACTCGACCGGTACAGCCTGCAACTGGTCTTCGTAATATTCTTTCTTAAACTGAGCAAACTGAACAGCATTCAACATTTTCACCCGACCTTTCATCGGCACCTGCTGTACACCTGCAAATGTGTTAAAGCTAATGTTTGTCTGACCAGGTTTCCCTTTTTTGGTGGTAATCAGCACAACTCCGTTAGCTGCCCGCGAACCATAGAGAGAAGTTGAAGCAGCATCTTTCAAAATCGAGAGATCTTCAATCTCATCAGGGTTAAGTTGGGCAATGTTGCCCGTGATTGGGAAACCATCGACTACGTAAAGCGGGTCACTACCAGCCGAAACTGATACCTGCCCCCGGATACGAATACTGATACCCTGACCTGGTTTACCAGTGGCCTGGTTGATTTGCACACCTGCCAGACGGCCTTGCAGTTTTTGGCCAATCTGCGATACGGGTAAATCTTTAATTTCTGCCGCGCTTACGGTTTGTACAGCACCCGTGATTTCTTTTTTCAACTGACTACCGTAACCAACAACAACGACTTCGTTCAGAGTCTGATCATCAGGTGTCAGTGTTACATTTACCGACGTTTGATTACCAATCAGTACTTCTTTACGCGCATATCCAACAAAGCTAAACACCAGTACCGAACTGGTACTAGGCGCTACAAGTTTGAAACTCCCGCTTGCGTCGGTGTTGGTACCCTGAGTGCTACCTTTTACAATGACACTTACGCCCGGTAATCCGGCTCCCTTTTCATCAACTACTTTACCCGATACGGTAACGTCTGCAGTCGCTTCAGTGTGAGGATTCGTGGTGTTTCTCGCCAGTAAATCGGTGGGACGAGTGTGCTCCGATAGCACGGCTTTGGGCACCTGAGCGAAGCTCGTGAAAGAGCCCGTCAGCAGGCATAGTGCCACCAACTGATAAAGTTTTTTCATAAAAGTATTAGATAGGTAATAAGGTTAGCTCGACCAACTATCCTGAGGAAAAGTCAGTTTCATGGCCAAATATTACCAATCAACTACCACCAACTTTCCCATACCTACCCACACTTCGTACAATTATTTATAAAAATTATCTATTATATATTTATTAATTGGTCCGATGGTTAGTAAACAAGAGATTATCTATGCCTGTCGAGCAGGCACATTATAGTATAATCATTAAGAATGGTTGGGGAATAAATCAGCTACGTTCAATTGATAAATACCTCATCAACAAGCAATAAGGCGTTGTTTCCTTTATTCGGGTGCCAGTCCGGAATTTGTTTGACAGGCTTTGCGATAATCTTTAAGAAAGAGACGGTTTGTGATTTAAATCGGCATTCCACTGATTTCAACACAGGGGGAATTTTCTTGGTGGGTTGTTCAGGTTTGAGGGTACCCAGTAGCTTCATCTGATCTCGCTTGTCCCCTCCCCAAATCTCAATTACGCTCGGCGGGAAAATGCTGGTTTCCTCCTCGACCATGATCCGCAAAGCAACTGAGTTGACCGTAACTGGCTTCTTAAATTCGGACACCAGCGCCATGTCGTTTTTCCGGAACCCCGCCCAGTTATTTGCCCAGGCCGGGCTATTGGCATTGAATGTACCCAGCTTACCATCGAAAAACGTATGAGCGCCATCTGCCTGATGTACAGGATTTAATGGCAGTAACAGATTAACGCTATCGGGCTTAAAGCTGCTTTTATAGAAATCAAACGTGGCCATATTACTTCCGAACCAACCGGCTTTATATGCCTTTGCCTTTATCTGTGTTGGTTGATTGAGTACCGTCTGACCGTTGAAGATTGGCGAATGAATACTGTCGGGTTCCGAACCATCAGTCGTAAAACGGATTTCAACACCTTTAACGGGGTGTTTTAGTTGCAAAGTAAGCGACTGACCAAATATAGTTGAGCTGTTTTTTACTTGTGGCGGATTCAGTTTGATAGGCTCACTACTCGCTCCATCGAATCCAGCAATGAACTGAATATGCTTATTCGCTTTCTGTAATTGACCAATTTGGTCTGTCGTCAATTTTGTATTCCAGACCGCCAGCGTTTTCAGGCTTTTGAAGCCACTAAGCTGTTTCTGTAAGACATCGTATGTAACACCTGTACCCGCTAACGATAATGTTTGTAGCTGTTTTAAAGCGGATAAATCGCCTAAACTTGCCCCTGTAATATCCGTAAAATTAAGATCTAGTTTCTGAAGGTTTTCAAACTCGCCAATTCGTTTTAAATCAGCATCCTTTACGGGCATCTTATTGAGATTCAGATAGACAACCTGTTGTTTAACCGGACTCAGTTCTGTTAATTTTTCGGGTGTAAAGGCCGACTTGTTATACAGATTCACCGCCAGAGCTGGGGATTCTTTCGCCAACGGAGCCACGGTGCGGTAATCATTATTCAGGCTCTTAACAGTTTCCTCATCAGCCGCATCAAAATCAAACTCTTCGGTTTGCTCGCTGGGTTTAAATAAGCCCGCTGCGATAAAACGTAACGAGTCGTTAGCGGGCAGATCGATTACACGCTTTTTAACATCAGCGTTATTTTTCACCCATAACGACAACAACATTACTTCCTGCGGTGTAAGCTGGGTTTTGCCGGATGGTGGCATGTGTTTTTTCTCATCCAGTGGCAGGTGAATTCGTTGCAGTAACAAGCTTATATCGGGTTTCCCAGCAACAAACAACTTACCCGTTTTTCCACCTTTCAGCATAGCCTCAACCGAAGCCAGATTTAGCTGTCCTTTTAGTTTATCGGGATTATGACAACTAACGCACTTTTGCTCAAAAATAGGTTGAATTACATCGGCGTACACCAGCGCCTTATCGAGCGAAACGGGAGCGGGTTTGAACTGGTTACTGATTGGTTCGAAGAGGAAATTATCGCCGTGAGTCAGCGTTGCCCCATAATGCCCGGCACCGATTAAAAAAAGAATTGTTGTCACAGCACTGACCTGGGCAATTCGAGTAGTATACCAGGATTTGTTTCGTATCCAGTACACCAGCGTTGCCAGAAAAAAGATACCCACACCGGTCCATTTATGCCATGAAAGCGCCTGGCCACTATAGCCATCTTCCTTAGCCAAAAACAGACCCATAATGACTGTAATCCCAGCCGATAAAGCGCCCACCAGCAATAGGCTATTCAGAAAATCACGGTAAAACTCCGAAACGGCGGGATTTGCAGCACTGGTCATCCGAAAGCGAAAAGCCTCCATAATCATGGCCAGCAACAAAATCACAATCGGGAAATGAAGCAACAGCGGATGCATTCGTCCTAGCGGCTGTAGCCAGATAGGTACGACGAAACGGGTGCTGAACAGCAATAGAAATACGATGAAGATTGTCGAGGCAAACAACGCCTGTTCCGCTACTCCAATCAGCCGTTTATTCATTTTAAAATTGAAGGTAAGGAGCTAATGATCTGGCGCGGGTATTTACCCGTGCCTATTTATTCAGCAAGCATTCGCTTGCGTCAGTGAATACTGACTTCATTAAAAGACACGAGTAAATACTCGCGCCATAATTACGCAATAATATCATGTACCACTTTCCCCGAAACATCCGTCAGCCGATACCGACGGCCCAGGTGTTTGAAGATCAGTTTCTCATGGTTGAGGCCCATTTGATTCAACACTGTAGCCTGGAAATCATGCACGTGCACAGGGTCTTTGACGATATTATACCCCATTTCGTCGGTTTCGCCGTACACAATGCCGGGTTTGATACCACCGCCCGCCATCCAGATCGTGAAGCAACGTGGGTGATGATCCCGACCGTAATTGTCTTTAGTCAGTTTGCCTTGCGTATAGCTGGTGCGGCCAAACTCCCCACCCCAAATCACCAGTGTTTCGTCGAGCAAACCCCGCTGTTTTAGATCGGTAACTAAAGCGGCTGATGCCTGATCGACGTCTTTCGCCTGCTTGGCAATCTCGAACGGAAGGTTCCCGTGCTGATCCCAGCCCTGGTGGTACAACTGAACAAATCGAACCCCGTTTTCGGATAGCTTTCTGGCTAGTAGGCAATTGGCAGCAAAGGTGCCGGGCACCAAACAATCAGGACCATAAAGTTTGATAATATCGTCGGGCTCCTTTGATAAATCCATGACTTCAGGCACGGCGGTTTGCATCCGGTACGCCATCTCGTACTGCTTCACTTTGGCGGTTATTTCTGGATCACCAAACTCCTGATACGATAAATCATTGAGCTGCGCCAGATTATCGAGCATGTCCCGGCGATCCTGCCGATTCATACCATCGGGATCGCGGAGATACAAAACGGGGTCTTCGCCCTTGCTAAACTGAACGCCCTGGTGAATGGAATCCAGAAACCCATTCGACCATAGCTTGGAATAAACGCCCTGTCCATTACCAATTCCCCGCGATAGCAATACCGTAAAATTGGGCAGATTCTTATTTTCATTACCTAGTCCGTAGCTCAACCAGGAACCCATACTAGGTCGATTTCCCTGCTGCGAACCCGTCTGCAAAAACGTGAGCGCTGGATCGTGATTAATAGCCTCCGTGAACATGGACTTCACAATGCAAAGGTCATCCACAATTTTGGCTGTATATGGAAACAGGTCACTCACCCACGCCCGCGACTGGCCATACTGCTTGAAATCGACAAACGAGCCCACCAACGGGAATTGCTTCTGATTGGCTGTCATACCCGTCAGGCGTTGCGTCCCGCGAACAGAAGGGGGTATCTCCTGCCCCATCATTTCCCGCAGTTTGGGCTTATAATCAAACAGTTCCTGTTGCGAGGGTGCTCCATTCTGGAACAGGTAAATCACCCGTTTTGCCTTTGGCGCAAAATGGGGAATTCCGGGGGTTAGCCCGTCTTCGCTCATTCCGTTTCCGCTGAACAGATCAGGAATCAGCAACGAACCCAGGGCCGCGCTGCCCAAGCCCAAACTCAATCGGGAGAGGAAACGACGCCGGTTAAAATTCAGACCGTGTTCGAGAATTTCTTTTTCCATAGCAGTTGGCAACTAGAACGCTGATTTTATGATCAATATGATCAAATATGATTTAGCTGCATCCTCGGTCTGTGTCCTCACAGAACGCCTGTAATTCAGCTTATGTCAAAGCGTTCTGTGAGGACACAGACCGAGGATGCAGTTATAAAAAGGTCTTAATTTTTATCTCAAAAATCATAACCATCAGCGTTCTGT
The DNA here is from genome assembly GCF_014117325.1 of Spirosoma foliorum. Classification (NCBI taxonomy): domain Bacteria; kingdom Pseudomonadati; phylum Bacteroidota; class Cytophagia; order Cytophagales; family Cytophagaceae; genus Spirosoma; species Spirosoma foliorum. Next base: position 5,351,459 of record NZ_CP059732.1, read on the forward strand.
TTATCAAGACTTTGTGATGGTTTCTTCCAGATTATAAATCGTCGTTACAACTCGCATCAGAGCAGCCAGTTTTTTCTTATCGATACGAGCCGGAATTAGATATTCACCCACTGCCAGCGATCTCTCCGTACTGGCTGGCGTAAGCTTTTTCAGTTCCTTTTCGTAATAGGCCGTTAGCAGTTCGGTTTCTTTTTTGTTTGGTTGCCGACTCACGATCAGGCGGAACGCCTTGCTGATCTTATCGTTCACAGCACTATTTTCCTGCAATAACCTAGCCGCCAACACTCGCGACGCTTCCAGTACGGTTGGGTCGTTGAGCATGACCAACGCCTGCAACGGCGTGTTGGTTTTCAAGCGTCGAACCTCGCAGAGATCGCGGTTGCTGGCATCGAAAATCGCCATTGACGGTGGAGGAACGGTTCGTTTAATGAGCGTATATATCCCCCGTCGATACAGGCTGGACCCATGATCCTGATTGTAAGCAGAAAGCAGGCCACGCCCTGATGTAGCGCCTTCCCACAAACCCGCAGGTTGATACGGTTTTACACTCGGCCCGCCAATGGTTGGGTTTAATAATCCGCTACTGCTCAGGACTAAATCTTTGATAAACTCAGCCTGAATTCGGTAGCGAGGGCCACGCGCCAGAAGTACGTTGTCTGGGTCAGTGGCCAGTTTTTCGGGCGTTATCACGGCCGATTGTCGGTAGGTAGCCGAAGTCACCATCTGCTTGACCAGCCGTTTGATATCCCAGCCATGTTCCATAAAATCGACGGCCAGCCAGTCGAGTAAAGCGGGGTGCGTGGGGAGGTCACCCTGCATGCCGAAATCACCGGACGTTTTCACGATGCCTTTCCCGAAAAACTCCTGCCATAAATGATTGACATACACACGAGCCGTGAGCGGGTTCTTTTTGTCGAACATCCATTTAGATAGCCCTAACCGATTTTTGGGATAGCTTGGATTGAACGGAAGAATTGCCGTAGGTGTCCCAACCTGAACTTCTTCGCCCGGCGCATCATAGGCTCCGCGTTTCAGCAAAAACGTTTTGCGAGTCGTATCCAAATCACCCATCACCGACACAATCAGCCGATTGGTATCCCGCTTATTGACGAACGACAAAATGCTTTGAATGTCTTCATCGCAGATTTCCATCAGTGGTTTCTTGGCATAGGTATCCGGCCCACCAATCACCGACTCGATACCCACTTCCTTCACATTATTGAAGAAGGCAAAGAGCTGGTAATATTCTTTCTGAGGAAACGGGTCGTATTTGTGATCGTGGCAATGCGCGCATTCGATGGTTACGCCTAATAAGCCTTTACCCAACAGGTCAGTTCGGTCGGTCACATACATGGTTCGGTATTCTTCGGGAATCGTGCCTCCTTCTTCGGTTATTTTGTGATTCCGGTTGAAACCCGTCGCGAGCAACTGCTCTTTAGTAGAGTTTGGCATCAAATCGCCCGCCAGCTGCCAGGTCACGAAATCGTTGTAATGCATGTTTTTGTTGAATGCATGAATCACCCAATCGCGCCAGGGCCACTGCGTTCGGTAGCCATCATCCTGATACCCGTGCGAATCGGCATAACGAGCCAGATCAAGCCAATGCAACGCCATTTTTTCGCCGTAAGCCGGATTTTTCAGTAACTGATCGACAGCTTTCTCATAAGCGTTGGCACTCTTGTCAGCTAGAAAACTGTCCATTAGTTGCAGACTAGGTGGCAACCCGACTAAATCGAAACTCAAGCGTTTCAGCAATCGTTCTTTATCAGCTTCATCATTGGGCTTTAAGCCCTTCTCTTCCTGCTTTTGCAAGATGAAATAGTCAATTTCGTTTTTGGGCCAGTCGGTTTCTTTTACAGTTGGAAGAGCCGGTTTCTTGGGGGCTACAAACGCCCAGTGTTTCTCGTAGGTCGCCCCTTGCTGAATCCATTTCTCGATCAACTTTATTTCACGAGCTGATAGTTTCAGATTCGACGAAGGCGGGGGCATCATCATCGCCGTGTCGGTCGAGCTAATTCGCAAAAACACTTCCGACAGTTCGGGTTTGCCGGGTACCAGTGCATGAGCCGATGGGTGTTCTTTCAGAGCTTTATAAGCACTTTCGGCCATATCGAGCCGTAGTCCAGCTTCGCGTTTGTTCGCATCGGGACCATGACAGGCCAGGCATTTGTCCGAAAGAATAGGGCGGATATCGAAGTTATAGCTAACCACCTCTGGAATAGCTTCCGACCCACTGTGATTAGCTGAACTAGTTGCGCAGGATTGCATGTACCACACAAACCCTGCAATCACAGCCAGCAAATAGTATGGACTTATTCGCATAACAACGATTTGTTTAGAGATGGCGCGAGGCTCCAGCCTCGTGCCGACTATTCTCCGGCCTCTGGCCGATTTTCAGCTAATTTATTTCGGCCAGAGGCCGGGGAATAATAGGCACGAGGCTAGAGCCGCGCGCCATCCTGCGCCATCAGATCAACAAGTCCATAACGGGTTTTCCCAGCCCATCTGGCGTCGAATAAAACGGGCGCTTCTCCACTTCGTAATGCGTATCGGGTGGGATGCCCAATGCGTGATAAATCGTTTGGTGAATCCCATCGATATGAACCGGATTTTCAATGGTTTTGCACGGACGCTCATCAGCAGTTTTACCGTAAACGAAGCCTTTTTTAATTCCTCCGCCAAACATTAGAATCGAACACCCATCTGTAAAATGGCGATGCATGCCGTAAAACTTTAGATCCGACAGAATATCCGGTTGATTGACCTGTTCCAACACTTTGGCTCCGGGTCGCCCTTCCACCATCATATCCCGACTAAATTCACTGGCCAGAATGACGATGGTACGATCCAGATGTCCGGTTTTATCCAGATCCTTAATGAGTTGCGCAATAGGGCCGTCGATCTGTTTTTTCATATCCTCCAGGCGTGTGTGTCCATTCTCGTGCGTGTCCCAGCCCTTAAACGGCTCGTACTCTGTCGTCACACTGATGAACCGGGCACCCTGTTCGGTAAGTCGACGGGCGAGCAGACAGCCTAGTCCGAATTTACCGGTATTGTAGATATCATAGCTCGCTTTAGGTTCCTGGCTCAGATCAAACGCCTTGGCTTCGGGAGAATTGAGCAACATATACGCCTGCTCCATCGACCGTTTAAGTGACTCTTTCTGGTAATCGCTGCCAAATTCCCCCATCGGTCCATTGCTGATCAGGTCGTTGTAGAGTTGGTTCCGTCGCTCAAACCGTTTCGCATCCATCCCAACGGGTGGCCGAACGCTTTCCAGACCCTGACTGGGGTCGGGGATAAAGAAAGGCCCAAATTCATTGCCTAGAAAACCCGCTGTATGAAACGCTTTTAGTTCTTCAGCTTCACCTACCGTAAACCGCTGACCAATATCGACAAAGGCAGGAATCACTGGATTTTTGGAACCGAGTTCTTTCGCAATCCAGGAACCCAGATGCGGAGCCGCTACCGTTTGGGGCGGCTCATAGCAGGTGTGCCAATGATACTGATGACGCGAGTGCAGAATATGCCCCATATCAGCCGCTACATACGACCGTATCAGGGTGCCCTTATCCATCACCTTGCCAATGGATTCAAGTCCTTCCGAAAAGTGAATACCATCCAGTACTGTCGGCACTGACTTGAACGTACTCAGCACCCGATTGCCTTCCATGCCCTTTGTGAAGGGTGTATAGCGCTTAGGGTCAAAGGTTTCAGTATGCGCCATGCCGCCCGCCATCCAAAGCAGAATTACGGTGTCGGCGGTACCGTTTGTTTGACCCGGTTTCTTCGACGGACTGCAACCCGACAAAAGACTCGACATAGGAGCACCAGCCGCAAAAGCGGCCATCGTAGCCGCACTTGTTTTCTGTAAAAACTCCCGTCTATTCCAGTACGTTTTCATGTCGTTGTGCTCTCTAAAGTACTTCTGCCTGCGGCTTGTACATTAGGGAGTTATAAGGTGGTTCGTATTATTTTTTACTTGATGTCAGGTTCCTACGGCCTTTGTGGTGTCGGTTACTTATAACCGACACAGTGAGGTTTCTCAAAACCGAACGGTGCGAACAGTAGGTTTTGAGAAACCTACCAATGTCAGGTTAAAGAACCTGACATCACATCAGAGCCCCTGTCACCACGGCTATGTCAATAAATTAACTGAAATTCCGGATGCAGGCTAATGGCCCAGACCAGATCCTGAATGCCTTCTGTCGTTGGATTTTTGCCAATAATTTTCTGCGCAATAGTTAGCTCGTTTGGTTTTGGCTCACGGCCTAAGGCTTTCCAGTATAAGTTTTTCACTAAGGCATCTGGATTCGGATAGGTGACTTTCCATTGCTGGGCACCTCGCTTAAGGGCGTCGTTGAATTTCTCGCCATTGGTCAGTTCCAGTGCCTGCAACAGGTTCGCCTGCGACGACCGGCTGGTACTGACCGTTTCTCGATTCGGGCGGCCCAGCGCCGTTAGGAATGGATCATTTTTCACCAACGACGCCCTTGGGAACGGCATTTCTTTCTTGAGTTGTTTGGGAAACTGCTTCTCCACAATAGACGTATCCACGTAGATCGGGCTAAACGCCAGGCTAACTGCATCGGCAAATTGCTCGGCCGTGAGCCGACGACGTACCATGCCCTGAAACACGAAATTGGGAGACGTAATCAGGTCAGCATCTTTCAGGCCAACGGAAGGCAATTGATATGTTTTGGAGGTCAGAATGGTGAAAATCAGCTTCTTGATGTCGTAGCCATTCATGGCAAAATCAGACGCCAGCCAGTCAATCAAATCTTGACTCCAGGGTTCGTTATCCATCATATCGACGGGTTCAATAATACCCCTGCCCATCACCTGCGCCCAAATCCGATTCACAACTGTACGATACAATCGACCATCTTTGGGTTGTACCAGAAAATTCGCCAGTTCTTTGAGTCGTTCGTCGGTAGTAGCTTTTCCGTTGATCGTTCCCAGCTTTTCGAAGATGATTTTGGTACCGGCCAATTTACCTGTAGGCTTGTCGCAGCGATTGATTTCCAGTGTGGTATCGGCAAATATGTTGGCGAACGCGTAGGCGTCGGCCAGTTTCCAGTCACTGATAAAACTGTCGTGGCAGGAAGCGCATTTCAGGTTCAACCCCAACAATACCTGCGACACGTTTTGAGCCGCCTGCATCTCCGTCCGTTGGCTCGAATTGATGGTACCCCGCCACTTAATGCCTTTAATAAACCCCGCCGACTCTTTGGTTGGGCTAACGAGTTCCCGGACGAACTGATTGTAAGGTTTATTATTTTTCAGTGAGGTATAAAGCCAGTTTGTGATATCGAATCGCCCCCCCCGTAATGTAGCCGGTTCCGGTATAATCATTGCGGAGCGCATCGTTCCAAAATGTTAACCAATGCTGCGCGTAATCGACATTTCGGCCAAGCAATTCATTAACCAAAATCTCTCGCTTGTTTGGTCTTGGGTCAGCTTCAAAAGCTTTTAATTTTTCAGGTGATGGGATCAATCCTACTACATCCAGATATACCCGGCGCATGTACGTTCGATCATCCACGACGCTTTTCCAGGCCAGTTTATGTTGCTGGAAGTAAACAGTCACAAACCGATCAATAGGGTTCGTAATACCCGCCGGAGCTTCAGGAGGGACAGGTAAGCGTGGCTCCAATTCGGCTACTCTATAAATGCTTTTTTCGGCACCACTAGGCCAGGGAGCCCCCTGCTGAATCCAGAATTCAAGCAGAGCGACATCGTGTTCGCTTAGGCGTTTTCCTTTGGTGGGCATCGCGTCTTCATCACCAGCAGGCAGTTTGATGCGCCGAATAATATCACTCTTTTCGGGATGACCGGGCACCAGAATCTCGCCATTCTCCCCGCCTTTCATAACGAACTCCTTTTTATCCAGCCGCAAGCCACCTTTGGTTTTGGTCGCACTATGGCAACTGTAGCAATTGTGCGCCAGAATCGACCGAACTTCCAGATTCAGGTCAGCAATCTGCTTGTCGTTCAAGGGTTGGCCAGCCGTGGCACTAGCAAAAGCGAATTTCGACTCCTCCCCTATTGGACTACTACCACCTCCTTTACCGAAGGGCAACACGCTACTTAGGTAGTCGTCGCCATGCGTAAGCATCGCGCCGTAATGACCCGCCAGACTAACCCCAACGACTGTTACAATCAACAAGCCCCGATACAATTCCAGACGACCGCTACGCAAGGCAAGTACTGTTCCAATGGCCAGGACCATCGTTGCCAGCCCTGACCATTGGTGAATAGTTACTGTATCTCCGCCGTAATCGTCCTGATTTACCAGCAACAGACCCAGCGCTGCGGCCACCACTGAACTGATGGCCCCAACCCAGACCATTGCCCGGATACCCGCCTGCATATCGGTCGATTTGCGAAACCAACCAACCGCTTCGAGCAGCAAGGCGATGCATAAAAGACTAACCGGAAAATGAACGATTAGCGGATGTAAACGGCCCAGAAATTGCCAGAGCCAGAACGATTCGGTTAATATTGTTATCACGTCGAAATAAGTACTCGAAGCCTCTGATTTACTGGCGTTACCTGACAAAGGCCATAGCAACACCCCCATCTACATTAAGTACATTACCGGTAGATTTGGATAATAGGCCATTCACAAACGCCAAACACGCATTAGCAATGTCTTCAGGCAGGATAATTTCATTCAGTAAGGTCCGTTTGGCGTAATAGGCGGGCAATTCGGCAACGGTGATACCGTAGGCTTTGGCACGGCCTTCGGCCCAGGCACCTGCCCAGATTTTAGAATCGGAAATAACGGCGTCGGGGTTGACTACGTTGACCCGAATATGATCTTTTCCTAACTCAGCCGCGTTCAATCGGCTCAGATGTAATTGGGCCGCTTTTGCCGAACCATAACCTGCATTGTTCGGGCCGGAGACTAGTGCGTTTTTGCTGACAATATTCAGCACATCGCCCCCAAGCTCCTGCTTACGCATTACGGCAACGCCTTGTTGAGTCACTAAAAACTGGCCCTTCACCAGAACATCGTACAGTAAATCCCAATCGGCTTCGGTATGCTCTTCAATGGGTTTAGAGATTGATAAACCCGCACAGTTGACCACAATATCGACACCTCCGAAGGCTAAACTGGCCGTCTTAAAAGCGTTAGCAATTGTCTCTGTGTTGGTTACGTCGAGTTGAGCAGCGGCATGTGTATCTCGTCCGTATTTCTTTCCAAATTCGCTGTTGGCCGATGCAAGTCGGTCGGCATCGTTATCGTTGATGACCACGCAGGCTCCTTCATCGGCAAACTTTTTGGCGATGGCTTTTCCAATGCCTCCCGCGCTGCCTGTAATCAGCGCCACCTTACCCGTTAACGGTTTTGGCTTGGGCATTCGTTGAAGTTTAGCCTCTTCCAGCAACCAGTATTCGATATCAAACGCTTCCTGTCGTGGCAGGGACGTATAGCCAGAAATGGCTTCGGCACCCTTCATGACATTGATGGCATTGATGTAAAATTCAGCGGCTACACGGGCCGTTTGTTTGTCCTTAGCAAACGTGAACATACCCACGCCCGGCCAGAGAATAACAACCGGATTTTTATCACGAATAGCGGGCGAATTCGGGTGTTTACAAGTGTCGTAATACGCCTGATACATATCGCGATAAGCCTCGAACGCTGGTGTCAATTTCTCCCGAATAGCCGCAGCATCGGTTACGTCCTGATCAGACGCTAAATCCAGCACGAGTGGGCTGATTTTGGTTCGCAGGAAGTGATCGGGGCAACTTGTTCCCATTGGAGCCAGTCGGGCCAGATCGGCGGAGTTGATGAATTCCAGCACCCGGTCATCGTCGGTAAAATGCCCGATCATTCGGTTCTGGCTCGAACATAAGCCTCGCAGAACAGGGGCTAGTTGGGCCGCCTGCGTTTTTCGGTCCTCTTTAGGCAACGATTCACGAACCGATCCACCAAATTGAGCGCCTTTTTTCGTGTAGCTATCTTCCAGAAACTGAGCGCAGGTTTCAATCACATCCAGGGTGTTTACATAGCTTTCATAGGCCGTCTCGCCCCAGGTGAATAGGCCATGTGAACCAAGCATAATTCCCCGAATACCCGGATTTTCGGTAATGCATTGTTCCAGTTTCAGACCCAGATCGAAGCCCGGCCGTTGCCAGTCGACCCAGCCGATCGTCCCGTTGAACAGCTCTTCCGTAATCCGTTTGCCGTCTTTGGCAGCGGCAATGGCAATAGCCGCATCGGGATGCAGGTGGTCGATGTGTTTGTAAGGTAGAAAACCGTGCAAAGGTGTGTCGATAGAAGGAGCTTTGGAGGCTAAATCGAAAATGCTGTAGTTGAACAATTCAACCATTTCGTCTTCGAATTCGAGCCCACGGTAAACCTCTTTAAGACTATGCAACCGGTTCATATACAGGGCCGCCAGTCCACCACGTGTGAGGGTACCGATATCACCACCAGAGCCCTTGATCCACATAACTTCGGTGGATTTTCCAGTGAGTGGGTCTCGAGACGTGGTTTTGCAGGACGTGTTGCCTCCGCCGTAGTTCGTAAGGCGCAAATCGGCTCCCAATAAATTGGACCGATACAGCAACAGGGCAACTTCCTGTTCCTGCGGGTTGTCATTCGCTAAAGAGGCCGCCTTTTCTTCATCCCACAAGTAACTTACATGCCGATAGGTTTTGATGGTTGATAGCATAACTGAGTAAACGTATTAGATAGGTTATATGGTTAGTATTAGAGCCTGAATGCTTTTGTCTAATAAAGGCTGAAAGTAGGTGGTCGTCCCCCAGAGACTTTCCTATACTGTCCTATTTTTTTGACCATAAGAACTATTTTTTTGTACGAAACCAATAACCCATGATTTATCACATAAAGATCAACGACTATTCAAATACGCCTAAATACCAGCAGATTTATAATTCGATAGTCGAAGGCATTGAAAATCGGGATATTCTACCGGGCGATAAGCTACCGTCTATTCACGAACTCTGCGCCGAATTTGATATTTCGAAGGGCACGATTGAGCGGGCTTATGAGCTTTTAAAAGAGAAAGAAATTATTGGGGCCGTAAAGGGAAAAGGCTATTACATCAACTACACACCGACAGGAAACAACCTAAAAGTATTCCTGTTATTCAACAAGTTAAGCGCCCACAAAAAAATCATTTATGATTCCTTCGTCGAACTGCTGGGGCCGGGGGTTGCCATTGATTTTTTCATCTACAACAATGACTTTCGCCTGTTTCGGGATCTGATTCAGCGGCAGGCTCGTAACCATACCCACTACGTCATTATCGGCCATTTTTTCGAAGGGGGCGAAAAAGCCGATGAACTCATCAACAGTTTACCAAAGCACAAATTAATTATCCTGGACAAGCTGGTGGAAGGGATAACGGGGAGCTATGGGGCTGTATTCCAGAATTTTGAACGTGACTTGTATCAGTCGTTAACTGATGCGCTCCCGCTACTGAAAAAGTATTCGACTCTGTGCATACTGTTCCCGTCGTATAGCTATCATCCCAAGGCTATTCTCAACGGATTTTACAAATTCTGCTATGAGCATGGATTTAAAACCAAGGTGATTAATACCGTTCAGAATGAGGTAATTGAACCGGGCCATGCTTATATCAATCTGATGGAAGAAGACCTTGTTGAGCTTATCAAACGCATAAAGGAAACTCCCTATATCGTGGGAAATGAAGTTGGCATTCTTTCGTACAACGACACGCCACTGAAGGAATTTTTGCTGGATGGCATTACCGTTATTTCCACCGATTTTGCTCAAATGGGCCGGACGGCGGCACGCTTAGTCCTGAACGCCAGCGTTGAGCACGTCGAAAATCCATTCCGGCTGATTGTTCGCAAATCGCTTTAATCTGCGGTTTTGTTTTAGTGATGTCAGGTTCTTCAACCTGACATCGTGAGGTTTCTCAAAACCTTACGAGACATCGTAACACGAGGTTTTGAGAAACCTCGCTGCGTCAGGTTCTGAACCTGACGCCACTGAGTACACGATTAAATATCAGAGCTATACACAGAGCAACCGCTAAATCTCCCTCGTAACCGAAAAATCATAATAGTCTATTGGGTAAATTTCGGCGTATATATCCTTATCAGTAAGAACTCCTATTCATTTTCTCATGAATCAGTCAGATAACTCTACGCCTGAGCAGAACAACTCGGGCACCACTTCGAGACGGCAATTCATTCAGGCTAGTGCTTTAGCGGCTACTAGTTTCTTTATTGTACCACGCCATGTACTCGGAGGTAAAGGTTTCATTGCACCCAGCGACAAGCTCAACATTGCCGGTGTCGGTTTTGGCGGTAAAGGGTTCAGTGATACTAATAACTCGTATAACAACGGAGCCAATAACATCGTGGCTCTGTGCGATGTAGACTGGGGCCTCCCCCGTGTTAAAGAAAACTTCACCAAGCACCCCAACGCGAAACGCTACAAGGATTTCCGTGAGATGCTGGATAAAGAAGGAAAAGCCATTGATGCCGTTACCGTGTCGACCGCCGACCATACGCACGCAGTTGTAGCGATGGCAGCCATGCAGCGCGGCAAGCACGTATATGTGCAGAAACCCCTGACACACAACATTTACGAAGCTCGGGCACTAACCGAAGCTGCTCGTAAATACAAAGTTGTGACCCAAATGGGTAACCAGGGCTCGTCCAATCCCCAGCAAAAACAAATGGTGGAGTGGTTCGATAAAGGACTTCTGGGCACAGTACATACGGTGAACCTCTGGACCAACCGTCCTGTGTGGCCACAAGGCATTCCGGTACCAGCAGCAGTGGATCAAATCCCTGTTGATCTGGATTGGGATCTCTGGCTCGGACCAGCTCAAAAAGTGGGCTATACCCCTGCTTATCACCCATTCAAATGGCGTGGCTGGTGGAACTTTGGTGCTGGTGCTTTGGGCGATATCGGTTGCCACATCATGGATACACCATTCCGCGTACTCGGCCTGGGTTACCCAACTGAGGTTGAAACCAGCGTTGGTCAGGTATTCATCAAAGACTGGACACCGGAGTACATTCCTGAAGGTTGCCCACCATCGTCGCACGTGGAATTGAAATTCCCCGCAACGTCTAAAAACAAATCGGTGGTAAAAATGATCTGGGAAGATGGAGGCATTCGTCCTTTCCGTCCAGAGATGTTGCCAGAAGGTGAGCCAATGCCAGAAAATGGTGAAAACGGTGTACTTATCCACGGCGACAAAGGTTTGCTGATCTGCGGCATGTATGGCGAAGATCCAAAACTGTACACCAAGGATGGTAAGAAAATCGTAGGTGATCCGAAGCCAAAGCCAGCTGATGGCTCTAAGCCGTTGCCAGAAAATGGTCACCAGGTGCTATGGACCGAAGCTTGTAAAGCTGGTTTCAACAGCAAAGAGCACAAAGCACTTACGTCGTCTTTTGACTTTGCTGGCCCTCTGACCGAATCCGTTCTGATGGGTAACCTGGCGATTCGTAGCTACAACGTTCGCGCGCCTAAAGCCGACGGTAAAGGCTTTACCTATCCTGGCCGGAAACAACTGACCTGGGATGGTAAAAACATGAAAATCACGAACTTCGACGAAGCGAACCAGTTCGTTAAGCGCGAATACCGCCAAGGCTGGTCGTTAAACGCGTAAAGGTTTTTAACCACAGGTATACAAAGGGCACCGAGGCAGTAAACTATCTCGGTGCCCTTTTTTAATGAATAATGTAAAATGGATAATGCATCAAAGGGCTATCTGCCAACACATTGTCCATTTTACATTATTCATTACCAATTATCCCGTTACCGCTGTATCAACAGCCGCAATGTCGTTGGCGATTGCCCCAAAGGTTTAATTTGAATCAAATACAGGCCTTCTGATAATTGACCTGTATCGAAACGATACGGTTCTGTTGGAGCAGCCTCCAGTTGCGTTTGCTGGAGTGATCGACCTTGAAGGTCATTCAGTTGCAAACTTACAGATTGGCCAATGGCTGAACTGAGGTCAATCAACACATGATCTCTCGCTGGATTAGGCCATAATTTGAATGTTTCCCCTAGTTCTGAAGCACCTACTCTAGCTCCGGCTGGGCACGTCCGTTCCACAATAATCCACTGCTGTTGCTGACCAGTCCCCAAGGTCATCTGACTAATCTGAGCGCCCTCAGCCGTGCTCGAATTGCGTACCGTAATGGCTTTGTTGGAGTTACGATTGATGATGTTGTAGTACCCATCCGCATTGCGTACCAAACGCCATTGCTGATGACTCCCCCCCCAATACGTCCACTGCTCCAGCAATGCATCCTCCGCCGTCGATGAATTGGTCACCTCAATACCTTTCTGGGTGTTCAAAATTTTGACGCTATAGTAGCCACCATCGGTAGCAGCAAAGCGCCAGCCCTGCGTGAGCTGATTGGCGTCGGTACGTTGAGTTAACTTATCGCCATCGTTCTGGGCGCTGGCATCTACACTCAGCACTTTTCCACTAAGCCGGGATATGAGTCGATAGCATTTATTCGCTTCAACCGACGAAACGGAACCTGGCAACAAGGGAATAAGTGGTGTTGGCGTTGCGCTGACTTGCACCCCACCAGACCAGCCATTGCCTGCCTGGGCGTAAACCTGGAAATAATAGAGTTGCCCGCCTGTCAGGTCAGTTACCGTAACCGAATTTCCTGTTCCCTGATAAAGAATCTTTCCGCCCCCTGGCATAGCCGAATTAGTATTCGTGAAGCTTGTGCTGGCATTTCCTGCGTAGCTTACCTCCAGCGGTATATCCGTACGATTGTCGATCACAGTCCCTACAACCAACACATTATCGAAAGGAAGAGTCGGGTTGGTCCAGTTGAGTTGTACACTACTACTCGTCAGCGTGGTAGCCGTCAGTCCCGTAACATTGAGCTTGGACGAATTACAGTCGGGGTAGATCTTGACAGAATCCGTCACCGAGTAGCCACCACCTGCCGCTGTCGCGGTCACAGAGATCAGATAATAGGTATCTACGCCATCACAGCCTACTGGCGGAATAGCGATGGTGTTATCGGCAGTCGTCTTAATCAATTGTTCGTGAGTGCCACGGCGTAATTTCACTTGCCATAAGGGTGGATTGGTACTACCATTGGTAACGGCAGCCGTCAGCCCAAAACTAGTGGCTTTATCAAGAGGGTATTTACCATTATTGACCGGGCTCGTAATTTTAATCGTTGCGGTACTGTTAAGCGAAATCGTAAATACCTGACTTGTGGTTCGCAACCCCTTTGTATCGATAGCCGTGAGTTGAGCTGTATAAGTGCTGATCACACCCGATCCGTGTTGCCCTGTTTGTAAATAGAAGACCTTTACCTGATTAGCTCCGTACAAAACGGTCCCATCGCTAAAACTCCACTCATAAGACAGATTGTCACCGTCGGGGTCATACGATTTGTCGCCAGTAAAGGTCACGCTCAAAGGTGCTGAACCTGTCAATGAAGTCGTTGTGGCTACCGCTACAGGAGGACGATTTGCAGCAACTGCGACTGTGCTCACTTGTACACCACCCGACCAACCGTTTCCTGAATGGGCATAAACCCGAAAATAATAGGGCTGTCCGGCTGTCAGATCAGTTACGACTACCGAGGTTGATGTACCTTGAAAGAGCACCTTACCGCCCCCTGGCAAAACTGAACCAGTACCCGTAAAGCTTGAGCTGGCCGTATAATTAGGCTCTAGCGGTATATCTGTAAGGCCTGATCCTGCCATCCCTACGACCAACACCTTGTCGAAAGGTAGCGTTGGGTTAGTCCAGTTAAGCCGCACACTGTTACTCGTAAGCGTGGTTGCGGTTAAGCCAGTAATATTGAGTTTGGGCGAGTTACAATCGGGATAAATCTTGACAGAATCCTGCCCCGACAGATTGTTATAATCCGTTACTTTCACCGAAATCACGTAATAGTAATCATCGCCGTCGCAGCCCGCGGGCGATATATCAACAACTGGATTAGCACCTGATGTGGTTTTTACAAGCTGCTCACGATTGTTGTGGCGAAGCTTTATCTGCCAGATCTGCGATTGGATACTATTGCCAGCGACCGTAGCACCTAGCGTATAGCTAGTGGCTTTATCAAGGGGGTATTTAGCATTATTGACCGGGCTCGTAATTTTAACCGTTGGGTTATTGTTGTTGAGTTTGACATAAAATGTCTGAACAGGGCTGCGCAATCCTTTACTATCGATGACCGTCAACTGAACCGTATAGTTGAGTACCAGCCCGACACCCTGACTGCCAGCCTTTGCCGTGAATACCTTAACAGGATTGGCTTCCGTAGCATAGCTACTTCCATCGCCAAAGTTCCATTCGTAGGTGATAGGGTCACCATCTGGATCGTAGGATTTGTTGCCGGTAAAGGTCACGCTGAGGGGCGACGTCCCCGTTAGTGACGTAGAGGTAGCAACAACGACAGGAGCCTGGTTAGTGGTAGCAGTGGCGGTACAACTACGCTCTTCAATACTCCACTGCTGTTCCTGCCCCGTTCCCAGTGTCATCTGACTGATCTGGGCACCATCAGCCGTACTCGAATTGCGTACCGTGATGGCTTTGTTCGAGTTACGATTGATGATGTTGTAGTACCCATCCGCATTGCGTACCAAACGCCATTGCTGATGATTACCCCCCCAATACGTCCATTGCTCCAGCAAGGCATCATCCGCCGTTGAGGAGTTGGTGACCTCAATACCTTTCTGCGTATTTAGAATCGTGATGCTGTAATAGCCTGCATTGGAAGTAGTAAACCGCCAACCCTGAGTGAGCTGATTAAGATCGGCTCGTTGGTTGAGTTTATCGCCGTCGTTCTGGGCACTAGCGTCTACACTTAATACTTTACCGCTTAGTCGGGATACGAGTCGATAACACTTACTGGGATCAATAACCGAAACAGAATTCGGCGACGACAGAGTAGCAAATGGGACTGTTGCGGATGGCAGCGACAATCCCAGAACAGTGGTTTGGCTCCCCAGCAAACAGAGGAAACTACTAAAAAGGCCACAGCTGATGGCATACAGCTTAGGCATGTACGTATACATTGTGTTCATAAAGTAATGAGTATGGGTTAGATTATTTGGAAAAACGGTTGATTTTTCCGGACTTTAATTCAGACTTACTAGTCAGGACTGCGTTACATTTTGTGTTTTATTTTATGCATTGAATGGCGTTTAAAGTGGGAGTTAAATACGATGGCAAATAGCACACATGTCCAATGATATACCACCACACTGGTTGCATAAATTAACAATCTGGTTGCACGAGCATCAAAAAAGCCTTATTCTATGAACAGGCTCCTACTTAATAGTAATCTTGCGGAGTAAATTTTAATTGATTCACTCCGCAAGAGTAGGGCCTACAAGCCGCTGATAATTCGGGCGTATACATTGTTGGACAAATTGCCATCGTAGGTCATGGTCAGATCATCGGCCACATTTACCGTAATGCTGGACGTACTACCTGAATTCGCACTCGTTCGGGTGAGGGTAAAGCCTAAACTCGATTCGCCACCTCCACTAATGAAGGTTCCTGAATTCATCGTTAGGCTGAGCTGCCGATTCGCCAATGACTTTGTAACGGTCCATTGCCCGTTATTCACGTTTACTGTACCACTATTCTGTACATCAATGCTGGTTAGGCTGGCAGGAAACGCTATGGTATAGCCAATAGGCGCCGTAACCGTAATGGTCACATTGCCGGAAGACGTGGGTAAGCCACCTACTTCAAACACATTCACCACGAAATTACCCACGGCAGCTGTACCCGATGCGCCAAACTGAGCTTGTGGTAACAGTATGTTCGCGGTTAAATCGGAGCCCCTTACTGGCACATTGGCGGTAGCTTTACATCCATTGGCACCGGTGAGCGTGACCGAGTAGTTGCCGCTGGTGGTTACCGAGATCATAGGCGTGGTTTGTCCCGTCGACCAAAGGAGGCTACCCGTACCGCTGGCCGTGAGGGTGGTACTTGGATTGGCGTTGGTCAGCGTAGCGCTGGTGGGACTAACAGTGAGGGCAGGTATAGCCGTATTGCTGGTAACCGTTGTTGTGGTCGTGCTCGCACAACCGGATTCATTGGCAACTCTAACCGTATAGGTACCCGCTACGGTCACATCCAGTGTATTTGCTGAACCGGATGAGCCTACCACTGTTCCGCCAAGGGTAAATGTATAGGAGTTTCCGCCTGAAGCTGTCAACGTCACGGTAGTCATCGTGCAACTGATTGGGCCATTATTGGTCAGACCAGGAACCGGGAACGAACTCACCAGTACATCGGTCGCAGCTGTTGATGACTGATTATTGTCTCGAACAGTTAGCGTAAAACTCTGGATGCCAGCGCCAGCGGTCGTTTCGTTCAGGCTAAAGGCTGCACCGGATTTTGTACCTGTTGAGGGAGTTCCACTGCCGTTTGTAAGCGTGTAGGTATAGCTCCCTGACACATTGCCTACTGTGGCAGTGAAGGTAACTGTACTCCCTACACAAACACTGCTGTTGACGGCGGCAAAATCGGCAATAGTGGGCGTGTTGTCTGTAATCGCCAGTATATAAGCCGCTCCTACCCCCGAACAGCCGTTCGCATCGGTAGCGCCCACAGCAATCGTAAAACTACCTCCCTCGGTGGGTATACCCGACAGATTACCCGTTGACGCTAAACTCAATCCATCCGGTAATCGACCGCTAACCATGCTGAAACTGCGGGGAGCCGTTCCACCCGATGCCGTAAAATTTTGGCTAAACGCAACATTCGCAGTGCCACTTTTGGTTGCTGGATTCGTAACGGTAATAGTGGGTATCGTTCCAGTAACATTCGTAGTGGTTGTACTTACACAGCCTGTAGCATTAGCAACTCTGACCGTATAGGTACCTGATGTGGTTACATCCACGGTGTTAGCTGTTCCCGGTATACCGACTACTATGCCACCACTCGTGGTGAACGTGTACGAGTTACCGCCTAATGCAGTTAAGGTCACCGCAGGCAGGGTACAACTGATAGGCCCATTGTTGGTCAGACTAGGCGTTGGTAATGAGTTTACGATTACATCGGTAGTTACAAATGCTGATTGACTATTATCGCTGATAACAAGCGTGAAGCTCTGACTTCCCGATCCCACAGAAGTTAGGCTTTGGCTGAAGGTAGCACTAGTTTTGGTACCACTTGTCGGGGTGTTGATTCCGTTCGTAAGTGTGTAACTGTAAGTTCCTGTTACATTACTTACAGTGGCCGTGAAGGTGAAGGGACTGCCCGAACAGACTACATTACTCACGGCTGCAAAATTGTCAATAATGGGTGTGTTGTTCACAATCGTCAGCACGTAAGAAGCGCCCACGCCTGAACAACCATTGATATCAGTGGCTCGTACAGTGATGGGGAAACTACCACTTTGCGTCGGTGTACCCGATAAGACACCGGTGGTCGATAAGTTTAGTCCTGTTGGCAAGCTACCACTGGCCACACTGAACCTACGGGGAGAAGTGCCCCCCTGTGCGCTGAAGTCCTGACTAAACGCTGCATTCTTTACTCCGTTTGCCGTAGTTGGGTTGTCGACAGTGACGGTCGCAACGATGGAGCCTACTGTGGTAGTGGTCGTACTCGCACAGCCAGTAGCATTGGCCACTCGTACCGCATAGCCACCTGCCGTGGTCACATTCAACGTGTTCGATGAGCCCGGTGTCCCAACTACTACTCCACCCATCGTGAATGTATAGGAGGTACCGCCCGATGCCGTTAGAGTTACGGTAGTCATGGTGCAACTGACGGGTCCATTATTGGTCAGACTGGGAATGGGAAATGGGCTTACGGTTATATTGGCAATTGCTGATGCCGACTGACCGTTGTCTCTGATAACCAATGTGTAGCTCTGATTTCCTGACCCGGAAGGAGTCAGATTCAGACTGAAAGCAGCACCACTTTTTGTGCCAATTGAGGGGAGGTTAATACCATTCGTGAGCGTGTAGTTGTAGGTGCCTGTTACGTTGCTGATTGTAGCCGTAAAGGTGAAGGGGCTACCCACACACATACTCGTATTCACGGCTGCAAAATCAGTAATGATAGGCGTGTTATCTGCAACGGTCATAACATAAGATGCTCCTATGCCAGAGCAGCCATTGGCATCTGTAGCTCGTACTGTAATGGTAAAACTACCACCCTGGGTAGGTGTACCCGACAACACGCCTGTAGTAGACAGACTTAAGCCATCCGGTAAACTGCCGCTAGCTAAATCAAAACTACGAGGGGTCAACCCACCACTGGCCAGAAAAGTCTGGCTAAAGAACGTGCCCTGGTTAGCTGTTGTGGTCGAAGGATTCGACACCGATATAGTGGCGGTGTTACCCATAATAACCTGCGTAGCCACTGTAGTACAGCCGTTAGGGGCTCTAACCGTGACCGAATAGGTACCTGCTGCGGTAACGGTCCGGATGGCATTGGTCGTATTGTTGTCCCAGCGGTAAGTACCTCCGCCGGTGGCCGTCAGGCTTAGGCTGGTGGTGGTGCAGGTTATTGTGCTACTGGCTGGAGCCAGAATGTCGGCGGTTGGTGGGTCCGTGTTGCCCATAATGACCTGCGTGGCCACTGCAGTACAGCCGTTAGGGGCTCTAACGGTTACAGAATAGCTACCTGCTGCAGTAACGGTTCGGATGGCATTGGTCGTATTATTATCCCAGCGGTAAGTACCTCCGCCGGTGGCCGTCAGGCTTAGGCTGGTGGTGGTGCAGGTTATTGTGCTACTGGCTGGAGCCAGAATAGTAGCTGTCGGTGGATCTGTGTCGCCAAGGACGGTCGTGCTAGTGGTACTGACACAGCCATTGGCATTGCCTACCATAACCGAATACGTGCCAGGGGTAGTTACTGTTAGGATATTGCCTGATCCGGCCAAAACCTCACCGCTACTGTTGACAAAGGTGTACGATGTACCGCCGGTAGCTGTCAATCGAACACTAGGATCGGCACAGGTAAGGATACCATTGCTCTCTAACCTAGCTGTGGGCAATCCGTTCGATGTGACCCTAAGCGTGGCTGTGCTGCTGCAACTCAGTCCACTACTAATCACCACCGTGAAGGTTTTCACTCCAGAAGTAGTCAGCGTTGCCGACACGGTCTGGCTTGAACTACCGCTTAGTGTGGCACCGGCTGGGCTTATCCAGTTGTACGTGTAGCCACTTCCACCGTTAGCACTTAAACTGACCACGCTCTGGACACAGACCTCAGGCTGATCAGCCGAAGCCTGGGCCAAAAATCCATCCTTACCAACGCCTGTATTACAGAATGTGTCGAAGTCTCCCGCTCCTGGCAGACCTGGATTATTACTTAAGTTAGCAGAACGTCCTGCTCCACAAAGCGCTGTTAATGAAGCCGGGAAGCAACCGCTCAACTGATTAACACTTAAATTAAGGTCAGTTAGGTTGGGCAGAGCACCCAAGGTAGCAGGAATGTTACCCGTTAACTGATTGCTATTTAAATTAAGGAATCGCAGACTCGTAGGCAGATTCGTTGGAATGCCACCTGTTAACTGATTGTTATGTAAATTAATCTCTGTCAGTTTGGTTAGCGTGTTCAGGTTGGTCGGTATGCCACCTGTTAACTGATTGTTATATAAATTAAGTCTTTCTATGTTCTTAGACAGATTAGTCGGAATGGTACCGGTCAACTTATTATCCTGTAACTCGAATCCCTGCAGGCTCGCAGGTAGGCCCGTAGGAATGTTGCCTGTTAGCTGATTCCCACTTACATTAAAGTTTAACAGGCTGGTCAAAGCACTCAGATTGCCTGGAATAGTACCGGTTAACTGATTGGCACTTAGAACAATAGACTGAATGTTGATCATGGTAAGCAAGTTAGCGGGAAGGCTACCCGTTAGCTGATTGTGCTGCAAATCAAGCATTTGCAGACTTGTAGGCAGATTAGAAGGAATGCCGCCCGTTAACCGATTATAATGTAAATTAAGTTCTAGTAAGTTAGTCAGCATAGATAGCTCGGTTGGAATCGAACCCGTCAAGGCATTGTTATCCAGTTCGAGGCCAAACAGGCTGGTTAAATTACCCAAGCCTGTAGGGATGCTGCCACTCAATTGTGAATTCTGGTTAATCTGAATCACGGTTAAACCTGTGAGCATGCTCAGACTACCTGGAAGGCTACCCACCAGGTTATTATTGGTTAACGAAACCTTACTTACCCGTCCATTATCGCAGGTCAGGCCAAACCAGGGACTACCATTATTACCCGTGCAGGGGTCTGTACCGCTACCCCAGCCTGTATGGTTGGTCCAGTTTGGCCCATTTGTGCCATTGTACAAATCCATCAATGGCTGGTAATCAAGCGTTGAGAGCGGGGCGGCTCGTAAGCTGGCCTTGGTATCGCTGATTTTCTTTCCCCCATTTTGAACTATCTCAAACGAGATTCTTCCGTCTGGGTGCTCAATTTTCGGCCCATCGCTGGTCAGCCAGCCATAGCGTAAAAGCCAGTCAGCTCCTCCGCTACTGTCCGTTTGTTTAGCCAATGTGCTATCGACAGTGGTTGAATCGGTACTGGCATCAATCATGGATATACCAGAATCGATGGGTTTCCCCTGAGCGAGAAAACCGACGCAAAGCAGCGTAATCAGCAGGCTTTTCACCCGCCAAATGGTACAATGACTGAACTGTAAAAGAGAGATCATAACGACTATTGACTAAGGATTTAAGATTTTTGGAGACAGTCGATTCCTGTATCCGATCGATTGACGGGAAGAAAAGCAGAAAGATGTATGAAGCGGAAAGCGTTTATCAGTTGGCGAAACCGTCAGGAGCAATATCCTGAACTCCCTCGGTAGTGGTATAAGTGCGGCAACAAGGGAGATACAACCTGGTGTTTCGTGTTGAGCCGGTTACTCGCACAGCGTCGGGTTGTTTGAGGCTATTAGTACGTTTGGCACAGCCCAAAATAGGAGAGGCTGTCCATAGATTGAGGTAGAAATGGTTCATACGTTGGTGGTTGAGTCGGCTTGAGATTTAGCGATAAATTGCCCCGGCAAGTACCACACCTGGCGTCGCAACCGCCACCACATATGTTGCATTGTTTGTCAATTTGGGTGCATCCAACAAAAAAGAAGCCCGATTCTGGGCTTCTTGATGACTAAACTTCCTTGTTAAGATACGGATTTTGATTTTTTGTAAATTATACTACATAAGTGATGATTCGTCTTTTATAGTCCGCCCGTTTGTTGTTTTGCCATATTGCGAGGGCAACGTCTGGTAGCGTTCCTGAAATACTTTGGTAAAGTAAGATGGGTTATCAAACCCGACGGCGTAGGCTATTTGCGTTACGCTCTCCTCACCCTCAAGTAGTAATTCGGTCGCTTTAGTCAGCCGTATCTCCCGAATAAAGTTAGTTGGGCTGGTGTCAGCTATAGCTTTCAACTTCCGGTTAAGCTGCGTGCGACTTAGGTTCGCAGCCTCGGCCAACGATTCCACATTAAATGTGGGCTCACTCAGATTTTGGTTAACGATGGCCGACAGCCGGTCGAGGAATTTCTGGTCGGCTGGGGGCAGTACTGGTGGTGCCCCGGTGGTCGTCGAGGTTGCTGATGGCTCTTCGCTGGCAGGAGTCTGGTGGCTAAACCAGTAATACAGTCGTTCACGCTGCTGAATCAGGTTGTTCACCCGCACCCGCAGTTCGGTCGGGTTGAAGGGTTTGATCAGGTAATCATCAGCTCCTACTTCGAAACCCACAATACGATCTTCTACCCTTGCCTTAGCCGTCAACATGATCACTGGAATGTGACTGGTGACTTCCTGAGTTTTCAGCGCTTTACAAAAGCCAAACCCGTCGAGTTGGGGCATCATCAGATCGCAGATGATTACGTTCGGTAAATTAGCCGTTGCTTTTTCCAGTCCGTCCAGTCCATCTTCGGCTTCAATGATGTGGTAGTCCAACTCAAACACAGTCCGTACGTATGCCCGAATGTCGGCATTGTCATCAATAATGAGCAGAATGTTATCGGTTACCGGAGTTGGCAGAGTCGTATCGGTCAAAATTACCGGGAGGTTATCGCTATGTTCTGCCGTTTCCATCATCTCGAAGCCATCTGCCACCGATTGCTGTTCAATACCTGCCAGCGGCAGGCGAACCGTGAAGTTCGTGCCTACTCCCTCTGTGCTTGACACGGCGATCGTGCCCCCAAGTATCTTTACCAGCTCGCTAACCAGCGATAACCCAATACCAGTGCCTTCGTAGGTTTGCGGTCCGCCCATGCGGTTGGCTTTAACCTGATAAAACCGCTCGAAAATGGTCGCCAGATTCGCCGGGGCAATACCAATACCCGTATCCTCTACCGAAATGACTAATTCACCGGTTGAGGACGGGGGGCGGATAGTCGACATGCAGATGGACCTGCTTTCCCTCTGGGGTGAATTTGAAGGCGTTTGAGAGTAGGTTGGTTACTATTTTCTCGATTTTGTCATGATCGAAACTAGTCTGAAAATGGGCATATTGCTGTGAGAACGAGAACCGGATTTGTCGACTTTCGGCCAATGAGCTGAACGAACTGGCCAGGGTTCGAAAAAATGTAGCCATATCGCCACTTTCCAGTGTTGGCTGAAGTTGACCCGCCGATAGTTTACTCAGATCGAGGAGCTGGTTGATCAGGCGGAGTAGCCGATTACTGTTCTGTTCCATTAAATTCACAACTGATGCCGTTAACGTGACCACATTTTCCGTCCGAAGCTGTTCTTTTAATGCAGTCAATGGACCAAGAATCAACGTCAGCGGGGTGCGAAACTCGTGGGAAATATTGGTAAAGAATTGCGTTTTCAGTGCATCGAGTTCCGCCAGACGGCTGGCCTCTTTCTGCTCAAAAATCACCTGCTGCTGCAACAACCACCGTTGTTTCTGGAACCGATATAGCTGCCAGACAATAACAATCGCCCCAAGTATATACAGCAAATAGGCCCACCAACTGCGGTAAAATGGCGGATGCACCCGAATCTGCAAGTCGACGGGCTTACTCCATATCTGACCATCGGTCGAGCCCATCACATGAAGGGTGTAGTTACCATCAGGCAATTGGGCATAGTTCGCAAATCGATTCGTACCGGCTTCCACCCAGTTCTGGTCAATGCCCTCCAGTCGATATCGATATTGATTTTTGGCCGAATTGGCATAATCCATTACGGCAAATTCCAGAGTTACCAGATTCTGCGTATACGACAAATCAAGCCGCTGCGTTTGCTCTATACTTTCTGGCAAGATGCCGTCTGAGGCACCCACCGCAACAGCCTCGTTATTGATTTTTAGCCCAATGATCTGAACCGGGGGAGCCGATCCGGCAGTTGTAGCCGCCACGTCTTTAGGTTGAAACGCGGTTAACCCGTTTACGCCCCCAAAGAGTAACTCACCCGATGCGGTTTTAAGAAATGAACCCGTATTAAATTCATCGTCCTGAAGCCCATCGGCCTTGGTATAATTACGAAACCTGAATGTCCGGGGATTAAACTGGGCCAGCCCCCGATTGGTGCTCATCCAGAGATTTTTAAACTCATCTGTCAGGATTCCATAGACCACTTTGTTGGGCAAGCCCTGGGCTTCGGTGAAATGCCGAAACTGCCCGGTTTGTTTATCAAGTCGTTCCAGCCCGCCCCCCTTGGTGCTTACCCAGAGGTATTTCCCAGGCTGATCAGGGTCGTTGATGGTACTCGACACAAAATCGTTACTCAGACTTTCCCGCTTAGTAATATCATTTTTATAAATCGAAAAAGCCGGGTTCGACTGTAGATGATCGACCCGGATAAGGCCACTCTGGGTACCAATCCAGCCTGTATCAGCTCCATCGAAGTACAGAGAATAGGTTTCGACTTCGGCGGCTTGTCGAGGCAGCAGGTTCTGGTACGAAAATACAGTAAAGGTTTCGGTTACTGGATTGAATTTGAGGAGTTTCCCATTCATCGCTCCAATCCAGAGATTCCCGAATTTGTCTTCACGAGTTTGATTACCATACAGACCAAACGCCGTACCGGGCGGCAGCGGATACGTTTTGAGCGGTTGCCAGTTCGGCGAAAACTTAACGAGCTGATGGATATGTGGATCGGCCTGGACGTTTGCTATCGAGGCCCAGAAAAACCCCTGATGATCCTGCATGATGTAAGCTGGCCGATCGGATTGAGTTGTGCCGCTTTTACTCAAAAAAGATTTCCAGTTGTTAGTAGAGCGGTCTAACTGGCCATAATCAAACTGATTTCGCACATAAGTCTGACCCCGTTGATCCTGAAATAGATATGAGAGTGAGGTATTGGGTAAGTAAGCCTGAAACTGCTTGATGCGCGGGCTGAATTTTCGAAGTCCATAACCCGCTGTACCTACCCAGATATTCCCGGTTTTATCGATCAGGAGTTTGGTAACTGCAAACACATTTGGCGGCATAACGGCAAATGCATTGCGTTCCGACAGATTATCCTGCGCGTAGAGTTGGGCGGGCGACATAAGCCACAAAAAATCGGGTGTTGCTACGGCAACCGTTTGAGGATTAAGGGCATCGAGATACAGATTAAAGTTTTTAGTAGGCGGCAACTTGATCACCTTTCGTTTGGTCTGCTGCCAGCCAACGAGTGTATCCGAACTGAATCCAAACCAGTAGTCAGGTTGTTGCCCGTCGGGTGTTGCCTGGAACAGGGTGGCTAGTGGACCGAACCGCTTACTTTGCGAATAGCCAGTCGGTTGTCGCCAGTTCAGTGCGTATAATTCTCGGGCGGCACTAACCACCGCCTGTCCATTGTCATGAAATCTGATTCGGGCGGGAGCACTGCCACTGCTTGGGAATGAAAACCGGCTGAATTGGACCTGGGATGTAGCATCATCCTGTTGAGGAAACCCGTTTTTCAGCGCGTCAGTCAAGGTAATTTTAACGAGTTTATTCTGGCTGGTGCCTACCCAAATGTTGCCTTCTGGGTCTTCGGCCAACATACTAATCTCGAAATTGCCCGCATCAGGTAGAGCCGGATCACTTAGATCTATATGATAGAATCGTTGGGTTCGATCATCGTATAAATTAAGCCCCCGATTTAAGGTTCCTATCCATAAACGCCCCTGACGATCAACCAGTAAGGTCGAACAGCCATTGGATGACAGACTAAATTTATTGTACGCGTCGTGGGTGAAAACCGTGAAATTATAGCCATCATAGCGATTCAGCCCATCTTTAGTCGCTGCCCATATGAAGCCCTTATGATCTTGTTTAAGATCATAAATCATTCCTTGCGACAAGCCTTCAGAGATTGTAATTTCCTGCCAGCCCTTAAGTTGAGCCAATATTGAAAACGGTAATAGACAGAAGACCAGACAAAGAAGGCGCATTAACATCTTTTTCCAGAAAGATACGTATAACCGCACCAAACCGATTTTAGTGTTACCGAAGTTATTTAGATGATAACTAGCCCTAACTACATTAGCTTGTACAAAGCATTCTTGGGCAGTTAACCCCTCGTTTTCACGAACAAGGACTGCACCATTGTCCGCAATCTTGCATGCGCAATGTAGGCCCAGATGAGCAGCATATACATCGAAAAGTCCTGGTACGATACGGGTAACGCCATGTTGTTAATATAATAACGCGTTGCAGTGAAATCGAGAGTTGGCGTGAAGCCAATCAGGTTTTCGTAGCCCAGCATCAACGTCAGACCAAGCGCGTAAAATAGGTATTGAGGTTTGCGAATAGCCCACAAGACGCCCGCCAGGGCGGTGGCTCCAAACCCAGCATAATGCTTCCAAGTTAATGCCAAATCTGTAGTGGCAGCCGTGTAAACAGAATAAATCTGGACAGCAATCAGAACAAGTACGATTAATCCGTAGCCGTAAAACTCTTTTAATTGAGCACGTTGCATAGAGGTAGTAGTTACGATAAGCGATCAATACAATTGATAAAAATACGCCAAAAACTACTACACTTATAGACTAACAGCTACTATTTTTTCAAGAAGCCCTCGTTAAAAAATACAACCAAGCCATCTTTCCCGGCCACAATAAGGTCTTTCCGGCCAGTTTTGTGCAAATCGGCCACCGCAAAGTAAATTCCAGTTCCTTTGCCAACGCCTGCTTGCCCATACGCAATATCGTGCTTCACGAATTGTTTTTTCGATGCATCCCAGGTGAAATAGTACAGGCCAACGGGATCTTCTTCGCCGGGATCTCTGCCATTATGCGCCCTGAAACGTTTGCCGGTTAGTAGTTCTGGGCGTCCATCGCCTGTAATATCAATCCACTCCAGGCAATGATATTGTGAGTTTTTATCATCGATCAGGTGCTTTGTCCAGGCGCGTTGCCCATTGGCATCGCGGGTTTGTTCGTACCAGTGCAGACCGTAACTGTGCCCCTGCCCTACAATGAGGTCATTCTGTTTATCGCCATTCACATCGGCCACAATGATGGGTACACTGGCCGTGCCGAAGGCAAACTCTTTATGCAATGTCCAGGGACCTGATTCCCGATTTTCAGGGGCCTCAAGCCAACCATCGCTCACAATCAGATCACCCCGACCATCGCCATTCACATCGCCAAAGCCGAGCCCATGCCCTTGCGTCGGCGCCACTGTAACGGTTTTGAATACACCCGGACTAACCAGCTTGAGGTATTTAAGGGGGTGGTTTGGGTTATTAGGCACAATGTCAACGGTGCCATCACCATCTATATCCCAGGCGCGGGTCGTTTCGACATTACCAACTTTGCCAATCTCGTGCAAGGGCCACTGGCTATCTTTCTTCGCTGGATTTTCGACCCACCGCAGTGTTTGATCAAACCAACCACCGGTTACAAAATCCATACGTCCATCCCCATTGACATCGAGCGGAATGGTCGAAAAATCGTCATAATATTGGTCTTTACGCGGCTCGTTTCCAATGAGATGCCGATTGCGAAAACGAGGACCTTCGTACCAGAAATCGCCGGACACGATGTCAAGTGTGTCATTTTTATCGACGTCAAACACACCTACCGATTCATAACTTTCGGCAGCCACAAAGTAGCGGTTAAAGCGAAGTGTAGGTTCGGGAGCAGTTGCGCCGATAAGGGCAGATAGTACCAGAAGGCTACTAAGAGGTCGAAGCATACGTGAGTAGTCTATAGCGATGTCAGTATTTCCCAGGTTATCCTGCAGCATTAATACACGCTAACAGGAGTAGATGGACTGGTTAAGTTGATTCAGAAAAGGGGACTGATTTATGATTCGAATTGTCGCTATGAAAAAAGTGATCCTTGTTCAATTCATACTCTACTTAGGCTGGGGTTTCTTACTTTGAGGATCGAATACGCTACCAGTGGAAATAATTGACCTTCGTTGAAACTGCCCCCTCTTAAGTGGGCCTATTAACAAAAAATACTATCAGATACCCAATAAATCTAACTTGATTTCCAGTTGCTTGAACGCCCTGAAGGAAGCTCAGGCGGGTGGCTTTTTCATGCGTTCAATCGATCAAATGTTAATCTAATGTTAGTAATTTATACCTATTGATATCATTAAAAACATACACTTTTACCCAAAAAAGGCTAAGCTCAAATACTCAGGCAGTTATCTAGTATTTTTAATAACTTATTAACTATGGCTTAATTATTTTCTAATTACAACGAGTAGAAATGGATTATATACTAGTTTTGACGCGTAGAGTCCAATTATTTTTTAATCTATTTAGCACATTTTTAATCTCCGTTTACGCTCAAACCTAAGCATTAATGATCACAACATCTATGAAAAAACACTTACCTCCTCAACCTTGGTTTGGAAGGCAGTTATATCGCTCGGCAACGCCTTTGCTACTGGCATTTAGCTGTCTTAACCTAACCTACGCAAAGACCCCCACCGATCGGGGCAACATAACAACCGTTGCAGACAGGACTCTGACAGGACAGGTTAGCGATGAGAAAAATGAAGCGTTACCGGGCGTAAGTGTCATTATTAAAGGAACACAGCGTGGTACCGTTACGGATGCCAATGGTCGTTATCGACTAGACATACCCGATGGTACATCTACCCTTGTATTTTCGTTCGTAGGCTACCTTCCTCAGGAAGTTCAGGTTTCCAATCAGGCTTCGGTGAATATCAGCCTGAAAACAGACAGCAAGGTATTGGATGAAATTGTCGTTATCGGTTACGGTACGTCAAAAAAATCAGATTTAACGGGTGCTGTTTCGGGCGTAAAAGAGGCTGAGCTGTTAGAACGCCCAGCTCCTTCACTTAACCAGCAGCTTTCTGGCCGACTACCAGGTGTACAGGTAAACACCAACTCAGGCCGTCCTGGTGGCCGTACTACTATCCGTATTCGTGGATTTAGCTCGATTAACTCGTCGAACAACCCACTTTATGTTGTTGACGGTGTTATGCTTCCACAAGGTACTGGCGATCAGTTCAGTAACCCAATTGACTACATTAACCCGAACGATATCGTCAATGTAGAAGTATTGAAAGATGCTTCGTCGACTGCCATCTATGGAGCACGGGGCGCTAACGGCGTTATTCTGGTCTCGACCAAAAAAGGTAAAGCAGGCGAAAGCCGGATTACCTACGACACACAGTTCAGCGTAAATACCATTGGCCCCAATAAGCCACAAGTGCTCAATGCAAAACAGTACTTGGCTACTGAGGATCTGGCTTATGCGAACATAGCCAAGTTTGATCCAGCTGGCTGGGCGGCTGGGAAATATACGAACCTGGACCCTATAGCTCGACGGAAAGCATTCAGTGCAGCCCACCCAGGCGTTTTTGATGCGAACCTGAACCCATTGTATGATACCGATTGGTTCAAGGAATCGTCGCAGAATTCGATTTCCCAAAACCATCAGTTAGGCTTCAGCGGTGGTAATGAGCGTACGCAGTATTCGCTATCGCTTAACTATCGCGACGATCAGGGGCTGATCAAAACCTCGTACATGAAACGGTATTCTGGCCGCTTCTCCATTGACGATCAGGTAAAAAGCTGGCTCAAAATTGGTGGTACGCTGAGCTATAACAACCAGAGTGAAAACCTGGTCGATATCAATGACGCTGTAGCGCGTCAGATCGTGGAAGACTTCCCATTCCTGCCTGTTCGGTATCCTGACACAGGTATCTTTGCTGAAAACCGCGACTATCCACAGGCTGAAGGTACAATGAGTTCGGTACACCGTCTGATGGATCGGAAATACATTCAGAACACGCAAACGACATTAGGTAGCCTGTATACAAACATCAATTTTGGTAAAGGGCTGGAAATGCGAACCGTTCTAGGTGCGAACGTTCAGACTCAGGAAGTTAACCAGTCGCAAACCCGTACGCTGAACATTGGTGGTAACGGTAACGCTGATGTTGCCAACAACCGTACCTCGTTCTGGTCGCTGGAAAACTACCTGACCTACAACAAGCAGTTTGGCCAGGACCATTCGTTTACCGGCTTATTGGGTATTTCGTGGCAGGAAACCAACTATTTCGGTATTGGTGCTGCTGTTAGTGGATTTGCTACCGATTACTTTGGATTCAACAACTTAGGCGCTGGTGCAACCAACCCTTCTGTTCGATCAGGTGCTAACCGATTTGCCTTTAATTCGTACTTCGGTCGGATTAACTACGGTTATAAAAACAAGTACCTGTTCACAGCGACAGGTCGGGCCGATGGTTCGTCTAAATTCGGGGAAAACAACAAATTCGCGTTTTTCCCATCGGCGGCTTTAGCATGGCGTATTTCGGAAGAAGACTTCCTGAAAGGAAATCAGACCGTTTCTAACCTGAAACTGCGTGGTAGCTATGGTCTGACGGGTAACTCGGAAATCCCACCTTATCAGTCGCTATCGTTACTTAGCTCCACCTATACTACTGTCTACGGTGACACACGGGTTAGTGGAACCGGTATTGACCGCTTAGCTAACCCCGATCTGAAATGGGAAAAAACAGCTCAGACTGATGTAGGCTTAGAAATTGGTCTATTCAAAGGACGGGTTAACATGGAATTGGATTACTACTATCGTCTAACCACCGATATGTTACTTGATGCACCTGTTCCACGCACCAGCGGCTATGCTACGATTCGGCGCAACGTAGGTTCGATGCAGAACCAGGGCTTCGAGTTCTCGATCAATACGGTGAACGTGAACAAAGGTTCGTTCACCTGGAACACGACGTTCAACATCTCGATGAACCGCAACAAAGTGTTGTCGCTGGCTACGCCATCTGACATTTTCGGTGTAGGTGGTCCGAACTTTACGAACCAAACCAACATCATCCGAATTGGTGAGCCAGTAGGTGCATTCTGGGGATTGACCCGTTTAGGTACATGGAGTGAAGCTGAACGCGATCAGGCAGCTCAATTTACCAGCTATCGGAATGGTTTGACCCTGCTACCTGGTGACATCAAGTACCTTGACGTGAACGGCGACAAAGCAATTACCGACGCTGACCGCAGCATTATTGGTAACGGTAGCCCTAAAGGCTGGGGTGCGTTGACCAACAACTTCAAGTTGGGTAACTTCGACGCTACGCTTGAATTGCAGTATATGTATGGTAACGATGTAATGCTGATGAACCTGCACCCAAGTGAAGACCGGCAGGCTCTGGCAAACAGCTACACCTCTGTATTGAACGCCTGGACGCCAACCAATCAGAATACGATGATTGCTCAAATCCGGGATACACGTGCAGGTTACGTAACGAACGTGGATAGCCACTGGGTTAAGGATGGTTCATTCCTACGGGGTAAAAACGCACTGATTGGCTATACATTCCCATCTGCGGTTACCAACAAGTTGAAGCTGAACCGTCTACGTGTGTATGCCTCTTCGCAAAACTTCTTCCTGTTAGTATCTGACCCAATCATTGGCGATCCAGAAGTAACGCCTACCAACCAGGGAACTGGCAGCAGCGCTTTCTCGCAGGGTCAAATCTGGCACAACTATCCAAAACCAACTACATACCTGGTAGGTCTCCAGATCGGCCTGTAAAATGTCAGTCGTTTGCTTCGCGTTATTGCTAATTGTTAACGACGCGAAGCAAACGACCTGAATACACTCATTTTAAATTCTTTGATTCCTCATTCAATTATGAGACATACACTTGTAAAAAATATAAGTAAAGCCTTGCTAGGTGGACTGATATTGGTCGGCCCTGTTGGTTGTACGGACTTCCTGAAAGAACAGGCTCCATCAAACCTAACTCCAACCAGCTTCTACACGATTCCTGACCATGCCGAAGCGGCTATTGCTGCAACCTATCAGGGCCTGCGATTCATGGGAGATGGAGCTGGTATCTTCTCCAGCAACTGGCAGTTACTGGAAGCTCTCACAGGTACATCTACTACAGAAACAGCGCAGAACTCCGATTTAAACAATCTCTACGGGTTGGTGCACGACGGCAATACAGCACACGTAGTGAACTACTGGAATGGCCTTTATCGGATAATTGCCAACGCCAATCAGGTACTGGACAAGGTACCGGGGATTAACCCAATGGATGCGGCTCAGAAAACTAAAATCTTGGGAGAGGCTCGATTCTTACGGGCTTCGGCCTACTTTACGGCAGTTCAGCTATGGGGCGATATTCCTCTGGTTACCAAACCTCAAACGGCAGCATCGGCAGACTTCCTACCAGCTCGCTCATCCAAAGAGGATGTCTATAAACTGATTGTCGATGACCTGACTGCGGCCGAAGCTGCTGGTCTGGCCTGGATGGACGTAAGCGGACGAGCTAATTTAGCTGCCGTAAAAACGCAGTTAGCTAAAGTGTATCTGACTATGGCAGGTTTCCCACTTAGCAAGGGAGCATCGTACTATAAGTTAGCCGCTGACAAAGCGTTTGAAGTAATTACGTATGCAAATGCCAATCCATCGACCATCAATCTGTTTACAACCTATGATGATGTACACAAGGAGAGCAATAAAAACCGTGTAGAGCATTTGTTCATGATTCAGTATAATACAAGTGTAGCTGGTAACCCCATGGACAACTTCTACCCGAACTTCAAACCGGTAACCTATAATGGTCCTGGTGGAACGGGTAGCTCGGTTCCAGTGACTAGTTTTTACAAATCTTACGAAGCTGGAGACCTACGGGCTAAAGATCAGGTTGGCTATTTTTACACCACCTACTACACCAATGGAAACGGAGCGCAGTTCGATTTGGGTGCCCCTTATGTGTTCAAACACTTTAACCGGACTGCCAACGGAACAGCGGGCGTTGCCGGGACTCGGCAGAACAACCTGAACGTGCCCCAAATTCGCTACGCTGAAACACTGCTGATTTACGCTGAAGCGCAAAACGAAGTGGGTGGACCAAATCAGGCAGCTTATGATGCGATGAAGCGTATTCGTGACCGGGCTACGCTTACTACGCCTGACCTGGGCACATATACTCAAGCTACGTTCCGGGAAGCGGTATGGCGCGAGCGGTGGCACGAACTATGCTACGAGCAAATCACCTGGTTCGATATGGTTCGTCTACGGAAAGTCTATAATGATAAAACCAATGGTTTTGATAATTTCGTTGGACACGTGAATCCAAGTTCTAATAATCAGCCATTGCAGGAAAAACATCTGCTGCTTCCAATTCCAAAGCAGGAATTGTTGAACAACCCAAATCTGAAAACTCAGAACCCAGGTTATCCAGGTGTTTAAGTAATATAAGTAAGACAAACTCAACTCCTCATCTAAAGCTAGATGAGGAGTTTTTTTATGGCCTCTAGCCAACCAATGCTTTTCGATAGGCACTCGGCGTTTGGCCCGTTACAGCCCGGAATGTCTTATTGAAATACGACAAATTATTAAACCCAACGGCAAAACCTACATCTGCAACAGTACGGGCAGAGTGCAGCATTCGTCGGGCCTGATTAACACGATATTCATTGACAAAATCGGTAAACGTTAAATGAGTCATGCGTTTGAAGTAGCGGCAAAAAGCAGGCACAGTCAGACTGGCCAGATCGGCTACAGCATGAATATCGACAGGTTCGGCATAATGCTGCTCCACATACTGGCAAACCCGATTAATGCGCTCCTGTTCTTTCGGATTCAGATCAAACTGAACTCCATTGGCATGCAGTGGTTCGGCGTCAGGAGCATCGGCTAAGTAGTGTAATATTCGCAATAGCGTGAGAAAGCGATCGAATGACGGCTGATTAGGTAGTTGCTCTAACCACGGCCCAACTTGTTGTTTGGTGACTGAGCCAAATGTAAGTCCCATATGCCCACGCTCGAATAACCGTTTAACCGTAGTTAATTCAGGCTTTTGTAAAAACGGTTCGCCCATAAAATCGTCGCGCATTTGCACTACAATCTCTTCATACTGCCCTTCTTTTCCATAACTAAAATTGAGGTGCGGTAAATTTGGCCCAATAAATACCAATTCGCCCGCTTCATAGGCCGACACATTCGTCCCTACCCGTCGCTGACCATTCCCAAACGGAATATAGACAATCTCGTATTCTGGGTGATAGTGCCAATAAACCCGACAGGTTTCCGCTTCTGTATTATGAATTACCCGAAAGGAGCTACCTGCCTCGGGTTCTATTTTCTCAAATTGAAGTTTCATAACGAGTAATGCGGGTGGAAACCCGCTTCTTTTATAGCTAGTACTTCGCGGGTTTCCATCCGCACTACTTATGAAACCGTAAGCCTGTTTTCATCGTTTATATAGTAACAGAATCCAAGATCGAAACAGCATGAAACGAATTCATTTATATGCGCTTAGCCTGCTTTTACTGGCAGGTTGCGCACAAGGTCAATCCAACGACCATAGCCCGGCTAAACTTCCTTCGCTTAAACCTGGCGAAGCCGTAGCAACCTTTGCTGGTGGCTGCTTCTGGGCACTCGAAGAAGGTATGAACCAACTCAAAGGCGTTCATGAAGTCATTTCGGGTTATGCTGGTGGCAACGTTAAAAACCCAACCTACGAGCAAGTTGGAACCGACGAAACTGGCCATGCCGAATCAGTCCAGGTTTACTACGATCCCAAAGTGATCAGTTATTCACAGTTGCTTGATGCTTTTTTCGCAGGCCACGACCCCACCACCCTAAATCGGCAGGGTCCCGATGTTGGTCGTGATTATCGGTCAGTTGCCTTCTACCGGACCCCCGAAGAAAAAGCCGAAATTCAGGAAGCCATCAAACGCACCAACGACTCTAAGCACTATGCCAATCGGGTCGTAACCGAAGTGACGCCAATCACGGTTTTCTACCCAGCCGAGAACTACCATCAAAACTACTTTGCCTTGCACCCCAACCAGCCTTACATTCAGAGCGTATCGCTGCCAAAAGTAGAAAAGTTGCGCAAAGCAATGGTAGGGCACCTCAAAAATAATACAGCGTTAACAATGTTAGAATAGATATTGACCACAAAAAGTCAATACAGCATCAATATACGCTAATAGATTGCAATAATAGCCGGCCCAGACCGGCTATTATTGCATTATGAATACAACTGCCTCATTAACTAAATCACACCGGAATCCTTTCATCCAAAACCTGCTGACATTCTTTCTAAATCGGCAGGCGCTGGCTGTTGGATTGGTATTCGCATCAGACAGTATCCTGCTCGGGAGTTGGGTAGCGCATATTCCGCATGTTAAAGAAACGCTCCATATTTCCGACGCTGGATTAGGGCTAACGCTTTTTGCAATGCCCATTGGCTTGCTTGTTATGAATCCGCTGACGGGCTGGATCGTTGCCAAATTAGGTGAGGCACGAGCCTGTTTCTGGTCGGCAGTAGGGGTTGCACTGGCCGTTTGTATCCCTATCAATGCGCCAAACACGATCGTCATGGCGCTGGGTTTATTTTTATTAGGCCTGTCGAGTGCGTTGATCAATGTGGCCATGAATACCTGCGCCACCAATGTGGAACGTAAAGAAGGCATTGCCATCATGTCGTCCTGTCATGGTATGTGGAGCTTGGGCGGTTTGTTGGGTTCCGGTATTTCGGGGGCTGTTATCGCGTTGCACGTATCTCCTCAGATTCACATGGCGGTAATAACTGGGTTGGTACTTCTTGCCACATTCCTTCTACAACCTACGCTACAAACCATTCCATCGAGCAGCCGTACTGAGTCGGGCGAGAAAGCTGGGTCGTCGTTTGTGATGCCTAATCTGGATTTGCTTCTGATGATTTTTATTGGGTTGGCCGTAGCGATGGGCGAAGGCGTAGCGCTGGATTGGAGCGCAGTCTATTTACACGAAACGCTCGGAGCCAGCAGCCAGATTGCCGCGCTGGGTTTTGGAGCTTTTTCGTTGACTATGACTAGCCTACGTTTTTTTGGCGATTCAATTATTCCAAAAATTGGAGCTAAACGCTGGCTCCAATTAGGGAGTCTTCTGGCCGCATCAGGTCTGGCTTTCGCAATTGCCCTTCCTTACCCGCCAACCGCCTTAATAGGTTTTGCCTTATTAGGAGCTGGCTGCTCACTCGGTGCACCGATTCTGTATAGTGCTTCTATGCGTGTACCGGGTATTCCACCAGCAGCAGGTTTGGCCACGTTTGCGACCTTCAGTTTCATTGGATTCCTGGCAGGGCCTCCTGTTATTGGATTCGTCTCTGAAGCATTTGGGCTTTATTATGGATTGGGGTTTGTCGCCGTTATTCTTCTTATTTCGGCAGGATTATCTCGGATTGTGAAGTTATTCTAGTGTGTTAAGCTATTACAATAGTAAGCCAGTCATTCATATGCCATATCTTGAAGATATGGCATATGAATGACTGGCTTACTATTGTCTTTTACCGATCAAAATGCGTAGTATTGTTAAAACGTATTCAACGAAAGTCATGTCAGTAGCCGTTGCAACAGTACCAACTAAGCGAAGGAAATCGGGAGTGCCATCTTACCTGATTTATGAAACGCTGAATGGACGTGCTTTGTATTACCGTGGTTACCGCGATGTAACAACTGAAAAAAGACCCCCACCGAAATTATGGGAAGTAGTTCATTGCAGGCCATGCTTGTGTCGCTGATACATGGCTTTCTATTCACACACATTGATCGGAAGCAATATTTACTTGCAACCAACAAGTCAGGCATTCACCTCGACAAAGGCAACAATTTATCTAATGATATTGCCATTTTCGATAAATCTTCAGGTCTCACATTAACCGATAAATACTTCAATATCCCCCCCAAAATCGCCATTGAAGTAGATGTGCGCATAGAGCCTGAAGAATTTTCGGGTAAAGAATCGGGCTATGTGTATGAAAAAACCGAGCGCTTGCTTGAGTTTGGCGTCGATACCGTGATCTGGATTACAACACAACCCAAAAAGATCTTTGTAGCTACTCGTACCTCTCCGTGGCTTACCCAAAACTGGGATGCTACTGTACCGGTACTGGACGATGTTCACCTGAATTTAGCCGCCTTGCTAACCGAGGAAGGCATTGAGTTCTAACCCCGCCTTCCTCGATAATTCACGCGCATTAAGGCGCCAACACCAGCCGTTTTCCACCAGATTCGCTCTGATTCCAAGCCCGTTCTACATCACTTAAAGCCACCACTTCTGTCTCTATTTTTAATTTCCCAGTTACGATCAGGTCAAATAGCTTTGGTAGGATTTCGGTTGGAACTTTACGCATAACTTCCTTCGGAATACTTCCTCCCCCAACGCCATACAACTCAATGGCGGCACTTCGTAAAACACCCGAAGCCAATTGAATAGTAGGCCCGGCCATTTCACCAACAGTTACGTACCGTGTCCGATGCGCTTCGGCCATAAAATCGTTACCCGCAAGTACACCCAATATCAGTTCGGCGGGGTGCCCCCAGGTGTAATCGATAACAACATCAAAAGGCGTTTTTCTCTGTTCAGCCTTTAGCGCAGCTTGCAAATCAGCGTCAGATTGAGCCAGCGAAATAACTACGTCGGCACCTAAATCAGGTAATGTGGCGAGTGCTTGCGGATTTCTGCCCGTAGCAATTACTTTTCCAGCTCCAAAGTGCTTGGCTAGTTGGATCGCTATTTTCCCTGTAACTCCTGTCGCTCCATTTATTAGTACCGTTTCCCCCGGTTGTAATCCAGCCCGATAATACAGCGAGAACCAAGCCGACAACCCCGGATTGGGCAATGCTGCCGCCGTTATATAATCGATGCCATCAGGCAAGACAATGTAACCCCCTTTCTGAACTAATACTTTTTCAGCCATTGTACTGCCAGCATAAAAAGCATATACTCGTGAGCCATCTGGCAATACACCTACGCCATCCGTACCTACAATGGCCGGTAGTTGCTTAGAACGGTCGTAATGTGAACCTCTTGCCTGCGACTTATCGATATTCTTGATTGATGCGGCTTTCACCGTCATCAACAACTCGTTTTCAGATTGTAAAATAGGATCGGCAACCTCCTCGTAACGGGGTGTTTCGCCAAATTGATGAATTACTGCGGCTTTCATAGTCGTCGTGTTTTTGTTACGACAAAGGTCCGTTGACCTGATGCCGATACACGATAACAATTGTTAAGAAATGCCGCGAACGATTGAGGAAAATCTATTTTTTGTCGGTCAGTACCTTATTCCGAATTCGGCTCAGCGATACGGGCGTAATACCCAGATATGAAGCGATGTAATGTTGCGGCACCCGCTGCACAATCTGCGGGCTATCGGCCAGCAATTCTAGGTAGCGCTCTTGCGGATTGTTTTTAATACGCGACAGAAAAAGCTTGGCGTAGTGGTGCATCCGCTGCAAAATATGATACTGAAACAACTCCCGATACCCTGGAAGCTCTTGCATGATTAGCTCCATATTCGCTTTGGAAATCACCAACAATACACACGGCTCAATGCTTTCGATACTGAACAAACTCGGCTGCCCAGACTGAAAACTCTCGATTGACGATACGCCATAGTTTTCGAAGAAGAACTGAAACGTCACATCTTTGCCGTTGTTGTTGAACCAAAGACGCAGGCATCCTTTCTTGATGAAATAAGCGTTTTTTGAAACATCGCCCTCCTGCAACAGAGTCGTTTTGGCTGGTATTGTTATCTCCTCAAGCAAGTGACTATACGCTCCCCAATTAATGCCGAAGTCAGACGATTGGTTATTAAGCATAGCGCATTATTGCTTAGGCACCCCAGCTCCCCAGAAAATGGCGTTTTGGAAAATTTTCACAAACGCATCATTCTTGAACAAGTCAGGATGGTGGCCCATGAAAATATACACATTGCGGGCTTTCATGTGTTCGTTAGACCAGATTACGGGATGATCGCCCCCCATTTTAATGTTCGAGTCGGGTGAGTAGGTCGATTCATCAACGGTGGCCAATACCTTTACGTTTGGTCGGGGATTTTTGTTATAGGTATACCATTCCTCTTTTTCTACCTCGAATGAAGCGGGTACGCCTTTCATACACGGATGCAATTTGGCCTCTACGTGCACCGTTGCCTTTGCAAAACTGGCAATGTAGTTCTTGTAGCGGATGCCACCCATAAACTCCGAAAACCAGGGCCACATGGCATAACCATCAAATTCGCCGAGCAACGACGCATGGTGAAATCCTACCCAACCGCCCCCTTTCCCTTCGGTAATATATTTCTGAAAAGCGGCTTTCGCTGTGTCAGTCCACATATAAGGCGGATAGTTCAGTTGAATGAATAACTGATAATTCGCCAGAAAAGCGTCGTTGATTGGCTCCGTATTTTCGATGTAATCAATCGTAAAATTATTGGCTGATGCAACCTGCGCGAGCCACTTCTTTGCCTCGGCTACGAAAGGCGCATGAACTCCTCCGTTCTTCTCCGCGATAGCGACTACCCGAAAACTGGATTTCGGTGATTGAGCACATGTTGACATAGTGCCTCCAGCAAGGAGCGAAATCGTAAAAATCAGGGTAGAAAAATACAGTAACGAACGGGATCTCATACGGGTTAAAAATTGTATCTAGTTGAATTTTTCTTTAATAAGAAAATGTGGGGTTCTTTTTTGTCATTCCTCCTGAAGTCGGAATGACAAAAAACGATTCAAACTGAACTAAAATAATAAAGCTTAAATAATCTCATTATAAAGCCATTAGCACCAGTTAGCGAATCAAACTAAGAGGCCCCTGCTTCTGGTCGAGCTTGACTTTCTTTCCATGATGTAATTCATATTGAATACTCCAGGCATATACGCCAAGTTCACAAAGCTTGCCCCGATAGTACCCATCCCACTGAAACGGTTGAGTTGTCGTCCTGTAAATCACCTCACCCCACCGATTGAAAATAGAGAGCGATGTAATCTTGATATCACCACAACCATAGGTCAAAAATACATCATTCTGCCCATCACCATTGGGCGTAAAGCTATTGGGTGCGTAAAGAATGCAGTCGCAGGCACCGTAATCAATCTCGATTGAATCCGTTACGGTGGCGCAATCATTACGAACGCTGGCCCAAAATACGCCGGAGGTATTTACGATTCGATCTGTTGTTGCATATTGATCCTGCCAGGCAAATTTACCTTCGGCAATAGTGGGCTTTATGGTAAACGTCTCGGCCCCGCAAAGCTCCTTGTCTGGTCCTAGCTCCAATTGAGGAGGTTTTATATAACGTACCTGAATCGTGTCGGTAGCTACGCAATTGGCCTGTGTGACGGCGATTGAGTATTGCCCCTGTTGTTTCACTCTATAGGTTGTTTGTACGGAACCATCCTGCCAACGATACGTAGCCGCAGGGGCCGAAGGAACACTCAGTTCCATCTCCGTTCCATTGCAAAGTGTAGTATCGGCTCCCAGGTCAAAATCAAGGGCATAATCAACCTTGATTGAATCATACAACGTTTTACAGCTGGTAATCACCGTAACTGAATACTTTCCGGGCTTGGTTACCTGCAAGGTCGGTTTGATGCTACCATCGTTCCATTTATAATCCGAAGCGCCGGGTGTTGTGGCATCGAGCAAAAGTGTGTTTCGGCGACTGCACAACGTTGTATCGTTACCTAGC
Source organism: Spirosoma foliorum (assembly GCF_014117325.1). Lineage (NCBI taxonomy): Bacteria > Pseudomonadati > Bacteroidota > Cytophagia > Cytophagales > Cytophagaceae > Spirosoma > Spirosoma foliorum. The sequence continues at coordinate 5,391,317 of NZ_CP059732.1, forward strand.
TCAAGATTTATAGGCGTCAGCAGGACATCATCAACAAACAAATAATAATAACCCAGAAAGGGGGGAGTTTTGTAGAAGCTACCGATTGTTAGATACTCCTCCCCGCCTTTGGCATTCACAAAACCGGATATTTTCTGCCATTGCAACGAAGAAACACTCGCTTTGGACGTCCGATCAAGTATTTGCGGATTGGCGGCCAGCATATCGGTAGTGGTACCCGTTAGCGGCTGCTTCGAGACATAAGCCCCAATGGTTTCTGTAATGTATTTGGCAGGAGTGTCAGTTGCCACATACATCTCGAAATAATAACACTCATCGGCATTGAGAGGCTTAGTCAACTGTACTCCCAAATATTCTTCCCAACCCTGGTCGAAATATAAATGAGCGACGCCCTGCCCCGAATGCGGAGGCAAAATCAGCTGGCCAAAATCAAAACAATGGTGATAGAAGTCGGGGGTGGCTTTATTTGGATTGTACCAGGGTATGGCTTCTACTAACTGATTATCGTGAGTAGGGCAATTTCGATATTTCTCAAAGCTCCCATTTGGAACAAGGTTTTGTCCCATAGCAATCCCCGGCAGGATGAGTGCAAGCCAACCTAACGTCCAAATAAGGCCTCGTTGCATAGCCGTGCTGTACGATCTGTGAGTTTAGGAATCGCCTTCGGTACTTCTCGAAAAAGGGTATCGAATATACGAAATACTTGCACAGATTGGATGTAAGACTCAGCTAATCATACATCTACAGTTTCCGCTCTTCGGCGCTGGCACTTATTAATTTGTCGAGTCGATTGAGTTGAGTTGCCGACTGTTTGGCCGACATAACCCAGTTGATCATCTGTTTTCTGTACCAGGGAGCCTGTTTCTGGAAAAACGCCCACGCTTTTTCATTGGCCTTAACTATCGTCTCGAAATCGGCAGACAAGATTATTTCATTCTTTTGTTCGTAAGTATAAATTTTTGATTTACTCTCTTCCCGTTTGGCAAATGCGGCCACGCCTGCTGGATGCATCAATCCTTGCTGGGTCAACGCTTCGATCTTAGCCATATTGACTGCACTCCAGATGCTTTTCGGTTTTCGGGGAGTGAACCGAATGCAATAACTGTCGGCATCAACAGACCTACGCACCCCATCGATCCAGCCGAAGCACAGCGCTTCATCAACCGATTGAGACCAGGTCATGCTTGGCTTTCCTGAACCAACTTTATAAAAACCGACAAGTAACTCGGTTTCCTGATGATGATTTTCAGCCAACCATGTCCGAAAGTCAGCTGATGTCGGAAAAAATGTTGGTGTCATTAATTGAGACCTAAGCGTATTGGCAACACTAACAAATGTTTTAAAATTAGCCTAATTTATTAAAATCAAGCCATCGTTTTACACGCAGGTTGATAAACCGCTTCAGGTACATCTCATTCAAAAACGTATTCGACCAATTGTCGAATCGCTCACACTGAACTCCGATGTAAAAGAAGTAAATGCTTTCGGCCAGCATCGGCAGGAGTCGTTTCTCTTCATCACTGATTTTCGTAACTGACTCGTACCCTTGCAGAAAGCTTTCTTTCTTTTTCTCAAATTCGGCTAGGTCGGTTTCGGTACTATGAATTTGGAGGATATAGTACGCAATGTCGAGCGCCTGCAATCCGTTGCCACAAAAATCAAAATCGAAGATCGTTACCGTACCATCGCTAGCAATATTGAGGTTATCGAACCAGATATCAAGATGCACTCCACCCTGACGGGTTTTAGTGTAATCAATCCGCGAAAACTCATCCAGCATATAGTGTTGAGCCGATTGCATAAACTGGAACTCGGGTGTGTCGACAGGAAGAAATGGCCTTAGTTTTTCAATCGGATCAATCAGTAAAACGTCTGGTGTATAAGTTACTCGCTCCAGCGCCATATTTTGCGTCAGCTGGTGGAAACGAGCCATAATCTGCCCGATTTGAAAATGCACCTCCTCCGAAAAATTCAATATTTTTTCACCATAAGCAAAGGAGAAAAGCACACCAAACCGCTGCCCTTCGGGCGCATCCAGTTTCTGAATATAGGTCCCGGCCGCATCAGCAATAGGATACGAAACGGGTAGGCCATTTTCCTGTAACAGATTCAATAAGCGAATCTCTTCACCAATCTGAATTTCAGTACGCCAATCCAGACTATATAGCCGAAAAATGGCTTTTGTCGATCCATCGGTTACTAGATACGAATGATTGACGCCCGCTTTCAGCAACTGGCAGGAAGCATCCGGGCCCAGGTTATACTGACGTTGTAAAAATTGAGCGAGGTGGGTTTTAGATAGAATCGATGAAGAAACGGGGAAGGGTTGCATGATGCATGGGTAAAAGGGCGATGAGAGGTTTCAACGCCCAATGGGAAAATACGTACAGGATGGGTTATTTATTCGGATCGTAGCGAGCAGCATCAATGATGGACCATAGGTGAATAACCCATCCCATCAGGATAAACCACAACGCCCCCGCCAGGACAAATTGTAGAATAGCCATTAGCAATCGGCCCTGTAACAGTTGGCCCAATCCCGGAATAAAGAAACTACAAAGGGCAGCCAATACATTGCCACCCGAACCTTGACCTGCCATTAGTTTTGTTGTTTTCGAGAAATGATATTAATTTATAAAGACCGTAAATCTTATTCAGCACTAAAACCCTTCTTTCTCTTAAGTTCGTCTAAATCTATTCTTCTTAGTTCTGACATTTTCCACAATACAGGATCAATACTCCAGTCCCTCACGTAATCAAACATAGTCTGCCAGAAGAATATTCTAAATCGGATTAAATTGTGGATTTCATTTGCAAGTTCAACCAATATTTTTATTTCATCCAACGATACAGATTGAGTTTTAGGATTATTATCTATATGGGCATAAACTTGATCTCTCAGGCCAATTACCCTATTAATTAGATCTTTATGTACATTCATTAAATTACGCACCGCAACTACTAGACTTACAATATCATATCTTGACTTTACTTCTTCTGTTAATTTATTTTTATTATTTTCAATTAAACTTTCCAAACTTATTCCATATTCTGATGTTTCTAATTTATTACATAATTTATAGAAACTGCGCTCCTCATTTTTCTTTGAACTAAATAGTTTCGAGAGCTGGACAATAGATATAAATTTCAATTGATAAATATGATGTTGAAAAAATCCATATTTTTTAATTTGATCTTCAAAGTCATATTTATCCTCCATTAATCTTCTCATATTTTTTACAGATATATTTAGATCAACTATCAAATTACTTTGATCTTTCAAAAAGTCTTTTAATTGTTGAACTTCCAACATTATCCGTATAATTTATAAATGCCAAAAAGTGCCGAGCTTGCTAACTCGGCACTTCAAAAAATCAATAAAAACTCAATTACAGACCTAACACTTTCTTATTAAATGCATCATCAGCACCGGTTCCGGCGAAGTCGTCGAACGCTCGTTCGGTAACGCGGATGATGTGACTTTCGATGAAGGGAGCCCCTTCAGCAGCGCCTTGTTCAGGGTGTTTCAACGCGCACTCCCACTCTAATACAGCCCAACGATCATAATCATACTGAGCCAGTTTGGAGAAGATACCCGAGAAATCAACCTGCCCATCGCCCAGCGACCGGAACCGACCTGCGCGCTCAACCCAGCCCTGGTATCCGCCATATACGCCTTGTTTGCCCGTTGGGTTGAACTCGGCGTCTTTTACGTGATACGCGTAAATACGATCGTGGTAGAAATCAATGAATTGTAGGTAATCCAGTTGTTGGAGCACGAAGTGACTTGGATCATAGTTAATGCCCGCCCGTGGGTGATTACCTACTTTTTCGAGGAACATCTCGAAGGTAATACCGTCGTGTAGATCTTCGCCAGGGTGCAACTCATAAGCCAGATCGACACCTGCTTCGTCGTAGGCGTTCAGGATCGGTAGCCATCGGTTTGCCAGTTCGGTAAAGCCGGTTTCCACCAATCCAGCCGGGCGTTGTGGCCAGGGGTAGATAAACGGCCACAGTAAAGCACCCGAAAAGGTAGGGCTCACTTTAAGGCCAAGATTCTTGCTGGCTTTAGCGGTCATCAATAATTGATCAACTGCCCAGGCTTGTTGTTCTTTTGGTTTGCCCGCCAATTCAGCCGGACCGAAACCATCGAACATTGGGCCGTAAGCCGGATGAACCGCTATTAGCTGACCTTGCAAGTGAGTCGCCAATTCCGTGATTTCGACACCGATATCCGAGAGTTTACCTTTCAGTTCATCGCAATAGGTCTGGCTCTCTGACGCTTTTTTGAGGTCGATTAACCGAGGGTCCCAGGTTGGAATCTGAACGCCTTTATAGCCCAAATCGGCCATGTATTTGGCGATCGTTTCGAGCGAGTTAAATGGGGCTGTATCGCCTAGAAATTGGGCCAAAAAGATTCCAGGCCCTTTCATTGTTTTCATGTCAAAGTAGGTTATGCGTTAGAAAATAAACGCAGAGTTAAACGAGGGAACTACACAGTTTTTTTGTCATTCCGACGTCAGGAGGAATCTCAAGTTTCTCATTAGTCAAGCTTGAGATTCCTCCTGACGTCGGAATGACAAAAAACTACTTACTATCTAAATCTCGACCCAAGCCTGTTTCCTATTGCTCTCCAGAATCTTTTCGCAAATCAGCAATTCGCGATAACCATCGGCGAAGGTTGGGAACGTTGGGTTTTCGGGTTGTTTTCCGGCGGCAATGGCGTCGTAAACTTCCTTGAACAACTGCTTTGATGTGTCAGGGAAACCTTCGTTATGGCCACCGGGGAATGAGATAACCGAACGCGCTTCGGGGTGTGCCAATGATGGGTCACGCATGAACGATTGGTTGGCACCATCGCGGTTACCAATCCACATTTCGTTAGGGGCTTCGGAGTTCCAGGCGTAGGTTTTCTTCGAACCAGCAATTTCCAGTTTCATCTGATTTTTGCGTCCTGCCGATACCTGCGATACGGTAATAACACCCCGGTTGCCATTGTCAAACTTCAGCAGTACGTTAGCGTGGTCTTCGGTATTGATGGGGACATCAGCATAATCTTCTGGCTGAAGCATTTTACCCGAATACGTTTCAACGGGTTTTAATGGCTTCTTACGGAATTTATGAACTGTATTGAAATCGGCCATAACGGCTACCGTTTTCAAACCGGTGATGTATTCCAGACTATCCATCAAGTGCGAACCGATGTCGGCAATAGCGCGGGAATCGCCTGATTTATCGGGTTCCAGACGCCAGTTGTAATCGGTGTCATAGAAAAGCCAGTCCTGCAAGTACGACCCGATAATCGAATACACTTCGCCCAGATCATCCTGCTCGCGCATTACTTTCATCTGGCGAACCAGCGGGTAGTAGCGGAGGTTAAAATGCACAGCGTTGACCAGACCGGTTTTCTTTGCCAACTCAACTAGCTCTTCGGCTTCGTGCAGGTCTTTGGCGAGTGGTTTTTCGCAGACAACGTGCTTACCCGCTTCCAGGGCCGCTTTCGATTGCGAATAGTGCAGGAAGTTCGGGGTACAAATATGGACCACTTTAATGTCGTCCATTTTCAGCAGTTCATCAAACGTACAAGACCGCTCGATACCCAGCTGATCGGCTTTCTGACGAGCCAGTTCGGCCGTTACTTCGCAAAGGGCGAGAACATTAGTATTAGGTAGGCGACGCAGCGCTTCAATGTGCGCGGGTCCGATAAATCCGGTGCCAACGACACCGATGTTAATTTTTTGCATGTAAGGGTAAGTGATTGAATTAATGAATGATTAAGTGATTGAATAAGGCTTACCTGCGCTTTTCGGTTGGCGTATTTTTACGGGCAGTGGAAAAGATTGCAAGCAGTTCAGAAACCTCTGCCATTAAATTTCCAAGTTTAGCTTCAGGCATTATTTCTGCTTCAACCAATAGTTCAAGCCAGAACAGTGATTCGTCAGTTTCTTCTACGACAATACTCTGTTTAGCGAAATATTCAGCCTGACTTCTGGCTCGGCAAACAGCCCGGTAATTCGCTCCCACCGATGTTGAAGACCGAAGTAATTGCTTTCCTATAATTCTGGCTTCCTCTGTTTTCGGAAGCGAACGAAATAGACGAATACTTCTCAACACAAATTCTTTTGTCCGCTTCTGCATTTGCTGCACAAACTCAATTTTATCCATCTCGACATACGGTGGGATTAAGGTTGAATGATTAAGTAATTGAATGTAATGTTCGCGTTATCTATTCAATCACTCAACCACTTAATCATTCAATCATTTAACTTACAAACTTCGTCCACTTCGTCTCGGTCTTATTCGAGGCAATGACCGTATCGATGAAGGCCAGCCCACGAACGCCGTCTGCCACGGATGGGAAGTCGTAAATTGGATCAGGTTCGCGACCTTCCATATGCGCTTTTACGGCGTAGGCAAAGTTGCGATACAGGTTAGCGAATGCTTCAAAGAAACCTTCGGGGTGGCCCGATGGCATACGCCAGTGCGCCTTTGCCGAATCGGATAGCGTGCCCACATTCGGGCGAATAATCCGCTGGCCTTCCTGCGTTTTATATTTCAATGTATTCGGCTCCATCTGATGCCATTCCAGACCGCCAAGTTCGCCATACACATAGATTTTCAGAGCGTTCTCTTCGCCATTGGCAATCTGGCTTGCGTGCAGAACCCCTTTGGCTCCTCCCTCAAAATGCAACAGAACGTTTCCGTCATCATCAAGCTGACGACCGGGCACGAATGCCGTAAGGTCAGCACAGAGTTCCGAGATTTGTAAACCCGTAACGTACTCGGCCAGATTTTCGGCATGGGTACCAATATCGCCCATGCAGCCGGCAGCCCCCGATTTGGCCGGGTCTGTACGCCAGATTGCCTGTTTGTAATCGGTATCCTCTTCTTTCTTCGATAACCAGCCCTGTGGATACTCAACAACTACCTTCCGAAGTTTACCCAGCTTGCCGTTACGAATCATGTCGCGGGCTTCTTTCACCATCGGATAACCTGTGTAGTTATGCGTTAGGCCAAACACTAAACCGGACTTTTCAACAATAGTAGCCAGTTCTTTCGCTTCTTCCAGCGTAAGTGTCATGGGCTTATCGCACATCACATGAAAGCCATTTTCGAGGGCCATTTTGGCTGGCGGAAAGTGCATGTGATTAGGCGTTACGATGGACAAAAAATCCATACGCTCGCCTTCTGGCAATGCTTTTTCGGCCAGAATCATCTCTTCAAACGACGAATAAACTCGATCTTCGGGCAGGTAAAGGGCATGACCGGTAGCCTTCGATTTGTCGGGATTTGAGCTGAAGCAGCCACAAACTAGTTCGATTTCCCCATCGAACCCAGCAGCCCGGCGGTGAACGGCTCCAATGAAGGCATCAAGCCCCCCACCAACCATACCCATTCGCAATTTTCTGTGCATCGGTGTTAAAGTTGAGTATCCGTAATGGATAATTTACAGTTGATTATGAACGTTTTATCAATGAGAGGTCTGTAGAAGAAAATGACTTATCGAAAGGTTATTTTACCAAGACGGATCGTCATTGAACCTACTCACTTATTTTACGGCTGGAAATTAGCTGTTTTCTCTTATTTTTCGGAAATTTTGCACAAAAACGACCTCTAAGCGGGGAGTTTCTTTACTTGTACGCCTTTAGTTTTTAATCCAATTTTTAAAACTCACTAAATCCCTCTCTCGTAGAAAATGAATCAAACCGTTAACCCTTCGCGGCTATTTCTGGCCAGTTGCCTTGCTATTATTACAACAGCCTTTTCGTTCAGTATACGGGCGGGTATTCTGCCCCAATTAGGTACTGAGTTTGGCCTGACTGCCGAGCAATTGGGCTTTATCAATTCCATGTTCTTTTTTGGCTTCCCGATTTCAATGGTCATTGGTGGTATCGTATACCACTCGGTAGGTCCTAAAATTATTATGCAGGTGGCCGTTGTTGCCCACACATTGGGTATTTTACTGACTATCTATGCGAGTGGGTACACTGGCTTGTTATTGTCAACCTTCTTCATTGGTTTCGGTAATGGCTGTACAGAAGCAGCCTGTAATCCGATGATTGCCGATATGTATACCAGCAGCAAGCTGAACAAAATGCTGGGCCGATTCCACATGTGGTTCCCTGGTGGAATTGTTATCGGTAGCTTAATCTCCAAATTTATGACCAGTGCTGGTGCTTCCTGGCAGTCTCAAATCTGGGTACTTATGCTTCCAACAGTAGTTTACGCATTCCTGTTTTTCGGACAGGCTTTCCCAAAACCAAAAGTGGAAGGAGTTACGTCACTAGCGAAAAATTTCCAGGCTATGCTAACCCCGCTGTACATCGTTCTGTTCTGCTGCATGGCCCTAACCGCTATCACCGAATTTGGTCCTAACCAATGGGTAGCTGTTGTATTGAGCAGCAGTGGAGCCGATGCCATGCTCGTATTAGCCTTGACCTTTGGGGTTATGACCGTCGGTCGCCTTTTCACAGGTCCGGTTGTAGCACAATTTGGTCAAACAGGCGTTTTGCTTGGTGGCGCAGTGCTGGCAACTATCGGTATTTATATGTTCAGCACGGTTACTGGCCCAATCGCTTATTTAGCTGCTGTGATCTTTGGCCTTGGCGTATGCTTTAACTGGCCAACCATGATTGGTTTTGTTGCGCAACGGGTTCCATTGAGTGGTGCGCTGGGTATGTCTATCATTGGTGGCGTGGGTATGCTGTCGACATCTATCTTCCAGCCTATCATTGGCCGTTGGATTGATTCTGATCATGCTGCAGCAGCCTCTAAAGGATTAACCGGTTCAGAGCTGGAATTAGCAGCTGGCCAGGCTACTCTTTCAACCATGATGACATTCCCTATCATCCTCATTGTTGCCTTCACGCTTCTTTGGTTCTGGTTGCGTAACAGCAAGGCCGGTTCTGTCGACGAGAACATCGTACTAGAGCAACCACAGCTGTAAAAAAGATAAATTATTTCTAAGTAATTTTAACTAATAGAAAAGCCCTGAAACTGAGTAGTTTCAGGGCTTTTTTTATGCCTATACTTCTGACTAAACAGCAGATATTTTCATTAAAAATCAATTAATTAACTTACAAAAATTAAACTCTATAGTCTAACTAATTATCTGACCCTAATAAAGCTTCTTCGACTTACTAAAACTACCTAGCCCGTGGCTCTACTCGATGCTTATACTAAACCTCTGACGGCAGATCAGGTAGCTTACCTGCTCCGGCGGGCCACTTTTGGGCCTACTCCCGATCAGATCAAAACACTTACGGGACAAACAGCCGCTCAAATCGCCACAAAACTGCTGGCCGATCAGCCTACGCCCCCGCTTCCGCTCGATCTAAACACAGGTAAGCCATTTACAGATCAGCTTTTCGATGCCACTACTCAGCCGACTTACAGAGCCTATCTGAAAATGTGGTGGGGTAACCTGATGCTTAATCAGCCCGTATCGGTGTTGGAAAAGATGACGCTGTTTTGGTCAAATCATTTCGTCACCAATGATTCGACGGTCAATGATCATCGTTATATGTATCGGTACAATGCCCTTCTTCGGCAACATGCCCTCGGTAACTTCAAAGCTTTTACCATCGCTATTACGCAGGACCCGGCCATGTTGCGATTTTTAAATGGGAATCAAAACGTGGCAGGAACCGCCAATGAAAATTATGCCCGCGAGCTTCAGGAGCTTTTTACTATTGGGCGAAATGGTGGCTATACGGAAGATGATGTTCGGGCAGCGGCTAAAGTGCTGACAGGCTGGACCGATACAGGTTATCGCGATGCGACTAGCACAAGCATTAGTAGCTCGTTTCGGCCGACCAAGCACGATTCAACCGACAAAACGTTCTCGGCAACCTATCAGAATACGGTTATCAAAGGTCGGACAGGGGCTAATGCAGGTTTGGATGAATTGAACGATCTGCTGGATATGATTCTGAAGAATGTTGAAACTCCCCGTTATATCTGCCGACGAATTTATCGCTGGTTCGTCAATTCCGATATTACGGCTGATGTCGAAACAAACTTTATTATACCCCTCGCCGATCTGTTCCGAAAGAACAATTTTGAGATAAAACCAGTATTATCAGCGCTTTTTCAGAGCCAGCATTTTTTCGATAGCGCCTTACGCGGAGCCGTTATTAAATCGCCCACCGAGTTGGTTATTGGTACGTTCCGTTTCTGGGGAGTGCAAGCCCCCGATCCAACACAGGCTATTACTGTTTTTTACCAGATCGGAAATTATATCAATCTCCGTCTGAAAGAAGAACAGCAAGAGCTACTCAACCCACCCACTGTTTTTGGCTGGACAGCCTACTATCAAACGGGTTATTATCAGCAATGGATCAATTCGACGACGCTGGGGCTACGCGGTTATTTCGGCGACGCTCTGACAATCAATCTATTGAAATTCAATGGAAAGGCGGTTATTGATCCAATAGCCTACGTTAAAAACCTCTCCGATCCTACGAATCCTGCCACCTTAGTCAACGATGCTGTTGGGCAGTTGCTGGCCATTCCGCTCGATCAGGCACAAAAGGATTTTCTGACCAACACCGTCTTGCTCAACGGCTTACCGGGCTACGAATGGACGAGTGAATGGAATGACTACCTCAAAAGCCCCAATGACAATACGAAGAAGCAGTCGGTTCAACTAAAGCTGACGACACTTCTGCAATACATTTTCCGCATGGCCGAGTATCAGGTTGCATAAGCAATGAATGAATTAGTGAATGATTGAGTGATTGAATAGTTCATGTACCAATCAGTCAATCACTCAATCATTCATTCACTCAATCACTCATCAAATTCATGAAACGTCGTAATTTTCTCCAAAAGGCAGCTTCGTCGCTGATACTTCCGGTTTTGATTGATGGCTACGGAGCCAAAGCATTCGCCCGGCCTTCCTCGTTCATTCAATCACTGATTAGCCTGGCCGCTCAAAGCGATCGTGTGCTGGTCATCATTCAGCTCGTTGGGGGGAATGATGGATTGAATATGGTGATCCCACTCGATCAAATGGGCGTGTACACCTCGCCAGGTTTTCGCGGAAATATTGCCATTCCCGAAGCCAAAGCGCTCCGACTAAAGAGCTATCCGGGAACGGGCCTGCATCCGGCCATGACGGGGATGCAGCAGCTATTCAACAACGATAAATTGAGTATTGTGCAGGGGGTGTCGTATCCAACGCCCAACTTCTCGCATTTCCGAGCCAGCGATATCTGGATGACTGCCGTCGACTCGAATCAAACTGCGACTTCTGGCTGGGCTGGCCGCTACCTTGACCAGCGTTTCCCTAATTTCCCGAGTGCCTACCCAACCACCGACATGCCTGATCCACCAGCGATCCAGATCGGTTATGTAACGGCAACTTCGCTGCTCGGCCCAACGGATTCAATGGCTATTGTGTTGCAAGATCCAGACGTTTTTGCCCGGCTGGTGGGCGATAAACCCAACGCGCCAGTCACAAACTTAACGGGTTATGTTGGTCAGCAAATTGATTACATTCGTCAGCAGCAGGCCAGTTCGGTGAGTTATGCCGGGCAGATTAAAACAGCGGCTGGCAAGGGGAAAAATCTGGCTACTTACCCTACCTCAAACGCACTGGCCGATCAACTTAAAATAATTGCCCGACTTATCAGTGGAGGCATGCAAACGAAAGTGTATTACGTTACACTAGGTGGTTTCGACAACCATGCCGGTCAGGTAGTTGCTACCGATACAACCACAGGAACGCACGCCAATCTGCTTAAAACCCTCTCCGATGCGGTTGCGGCCTTCCAGAATGATCTGACGCAGTTGAAAGTAGATGATCGGGTGGTTGGTATGACGTTCTCCGAATTTGGCCGACGCGCCATCTCAAATAGCAGCTACGGCACCGATCACGGCACTTCGGCTCCTATGTTTGTTTTTGGCTCGGCCATTAAGTCGGCAATGGTGGGGAAAAATCCGAATCTGAGTGACCTGGATAATAACAATCTCAAAATGCAGACCGACTTCCGGCAAGTTTACGCAGCCATCCTGACCGATTGGTTCGGAGCCGATGCCAGCACCGAAACCGCTGCCTTATTTAAAGACTTCGCGGTTGCTCCGGTCTTTCGGGCACCAGCCGTAGTTACAGGAGTCGATCCTGGTGCCGCTGAAGCACGACTTTACCCTAATCCAGCATCGGCAGAAGTGATTTTGGAGTCGGACTGGCTTGTTCAGGGGATAAAAACGGTGCAGATAGCTAACACACAAGGCCGATATATGTCCGTCAGCTCCTCACGCCCAACGCCAACATCGGTTCTACTCAACGTCGGTAATTTGCCTACAGGCGATTATCTACTCCGCGTTGAAACAGCTCAGGGGATACTGACAAAGCGAATGGTAGTGGCTCGCTGATAAACGGATTTAAACTTTCCGGGCTACAGGGAGTCTTACAAACAGAATTTACTTGCTCTAGAAATCATGCGTACGCTTCTGTTTGGTCTTTTATTGTTGACGGTAGCCTGCCGTCGTCCATCAACTCAGTTTGCGGCAATGATGACACCCGTCAATCAGCCCACAGACTATAGTCGAAACCTGAAAGCGGGTGACGAACTCGTTGCCATGGGAAGTGATCCTGCCTGGACGCTCACCATTAATCCATCGAAGGGATTTTTAACGTTCACGACATTAACCAGCGATAGCCTAACAACCAAAGCGCCCGAAATTCAAACCGACTCAGAAGGTGTCCTCCGTTTTAGCGCTTTGATAGACAGTACTCAATCGGGCCGAATCAACGTTTTGTTCAGACCAGATAGTTGCGTTGATAAACTATCCGGCCAACGTTTTGATTACCGTGTGGAAGTTGACTATCGGGGCAAAAGCTATGTAGGTTGTGGTTCGTCATTACGGCAATTGGCTTTACTACAGGATATTTGGGTACTCAGCAGTTTTCAGGGAAATAGCATTTCGGCTGGTGGGTCGCGCAATGAAGTGCCCCGCCTAGAAATTTCACTGACAGAAGCCCGGGTAACGGGCACAACTGGCTGCAACCGACTGAGCGGAACTGTCAGAGCCGATACCCGACAAATTGTATTCGGACCATTAATTACCACCAAAATGGCTTGTATGGGCGAAGCGGGGCAGTTTGAGCCTAAATTTCTACAGGCATTAAGCGAACCTTTGGCTTACAGGGTCGGTGAGGGTAAGTTGACCTTACTCCGTGCCGGCAAGGTTGTTATGGTTTTTAAAAAAGTAGATTAGTGTCATTTTAACCTTTATTTTAAGCGAACGACTACACGGTAGCGTTCGCTTTTTCGTTACTTTTGTTTCTCAATAAAAGTCAATTGAATCCTAAAATTAAGCTACAAATTGACTTCTAGCTGTTTACAAACCAATCTGAATCAAATACCAAACCTATGAAAAACTTACGGCTTCACTCCCGTGTGCTCTTGTTGGCGGGCGTGTTGGCAACTACTGTCTCTGCGCCGTCGAACTCGGTCTGGGCCCAAACAACGGCCAAGCGTACGACTAGTAAACCGGCTGTGGCTTCGGCCGAAACACCCGTAGCCCTGAATCGGGTATTGGTTTTTTCGCGAACGAAAGGCTTCCGGCACGCATCGATCCCTGTAGGGAAACTAGCCATTATGAAACTCGGTAAGGAAAACGGTTTCGCCGTCGATACAACCGAAGATGCGACGAAAATTAATGAAGCTAACCTCAAACGGTACAGTGCGGTCATCTTTCTGAGTACGACTGGCAACATTCTCGACGAAGGCCAACAGGCTGCCTTCGAGCGATACATTCAGGCAGGAGGTGGCTTTGTGGGTATTCACGCAGCTGCCGATACTGAATATGACTGGCCATGGTACAACCAATTAGTTGGTGCTTACTTCCTGAATCACCCCAAACAGCAAAACGCCGAAATCGACATTATCGACAAAAGCCACCCATCGACCAAAATGCTGCCCGACGTCTGGAAGCGCTGGGACGAATGGTATAGTTACAAGAGCATCCAACCAGACCTGAAAGTACTGGGCAAACTGGATGAAAAAACCTACGAAGGTGGCAAAAATGGGGACAATCACCCATTTATCTGGCATCACGATTTCGATGGCGGTAAGGCGTTCTACACGGGTGGTGGTCATACAGATGAGTCGTATGCTGATCCCTTGTTTTTACAGCACATTCTGGGCGGGATCAAATCCGTAATGGCAACCAGCCTGAAATTTGGCCAGGTTAAAACGCAGCCGTTTCCCGAAGAAAATCGCTTTGACCAGCAGGTGTTGGTTCAGGGAATGGACGAGCCGACTGAGCTAGCTGTACTGGACAACGGTAAAGTGTTGTATGCGCAACGCAAAGGCGAACTGACGGTGTACGATCCGCAAAAAAAAAAAGACAAAAGTAGTCGCTAATTTCCCGGTCTTCACCAAGTTCGAGTATGGCCTGATGGGGCTGAACATCGACCCCAACTTCAAGCAGAACAAGTGGATTTATGTGTATTATTCTCCTTCGACGGGGAAAACTGTTGCCGATACCGCCCAACACCTGTCGCGTTTTGTATACGACGACGTTCGGGATACGGTACTGTTGAATACGGAGAAAGTACTGCTGACTATTCCGGTAAAGCGTGATGGTTGCTGCCACACGGGTGGCTCTATTGCCTGGGATCGGAAAGGAAATCTGTACCTCTCTGCTGGTGATGACACAAACCCGTTCAACTCCGACGGTTACGCACCGATTGATGAGCGTCCAGGCCGTAGTGGCTGGGACGCTCGTCTAACGTCCAGCAACACGAACGATTTGCGGGGAAAAATCATGCGGATTCACCCCGAAGCCGATGGCACGTACACCATTCCCGAAGGCAATCTTTTCCCGAAAGGAACGCCTAAAACCCGTCCCGAAATTTATGTAATGGGTAACCGGAATCCATACCGGATTTCAGTGGATCAGCGCACGGGTTTCCTGTACTGGGGTGAAGTTGGCCCTGATGCTGGTAACAACAGCGACAAATACGGCCCTCGTGGTCACGACGAAGTCAATCAGGCCCGAAAAGCTGGTTATTTCGGCTGGCCGTTGTTCGTTGCCGATAACCGTCCCTACCACCAGCGTACCTTTGCCGATAGCACTACAGGGCCATTGTTCGACCCAATGAAGCCGATCAATAACTCGCCCAATAACACGGGCTTAACCGAATTGCCCCCAGCTCAGAAAGCCTACATCTACTACCCCTATGCCGACTCGCCTGAGTTCGGTGAAATTGTTGGAAAAGGTGGTCGGAATGCGATGGGTGGACCGGTTTACTACTACGACGATTATCCAGAAACGTCTGTAAAATTCCCTCGTCACTACGATGGTAAATTCTTTGCCTACGACTGGATTCGCGACTGGGTTCACCCGGTAACCATGAAAGAAAATGGCGATTTCGTGAAGATGGAAACCTTCATGCCCAGCACGAAATTCTCGCACATCATCGACATGCAGTTTGCCAAGGATGGCTCGCTCTACACGATTGAATACGGCCAGAAATGGTTCGGCGCCAATGCCGACGCTCGTCTGTCGCGCATAACCTATAATGCCGGTAACCGCAAGCCTGTTGCCGTGGCAAGTTCGAATAAAACGGTTGGAGCTGCCCCACTGGTTGTGAAGTTCGATTCGAAAGGCACAATGGACTACGATGGCGATGCGTTAAAATACGAATGGTCATTCGGAAAAGGAGCACCTTCACAAACAACCGCCAACCCAACTGTTACCTTTAGTAAACCAGGAACTTATCCTGCTACCCTGAAAGTGACTGATGCCGCAGGAAACACCGCGACCAAAACAATGGAGATTAAAGTTGGTAACGATGAACCTAAAGTTGAAGTCGCCGTTGCCGGAAACAAGACGTTCTATTTTCCGAACAAACCGGTTAAATATGCCGTAAAAGTCGTTGACAAAGAAGACGGCTCACTTCAGAAAGGTATCAACGCCGACGATGTAACGATGACCATCGATTACCTCGAAGGCTTCGATAAAACGATGTTAGCCCAAGGGCACCAGGCCAATACGGGTAACTCGACCGGCAAACGGTTAATGGAATTGAGCGACTGTAAAGCCTGTCATGCCATCGATCAGAAATCAATCGGACCTGCTTATATCGACGTAGCCAAGAAATACAAAGGCACTGCTGGTATTGAGAGCAAACTGGTTCGGAAGATCATTTCGGGTGGTGGCGGAGTCTGGGGCGAACAAGCTATGAGCGCTCACCCACAGTTGAAAGAAAGTGAGGTTACCGACATGGTTCGTTACATTCTGTCGTTGGCCAATGATAAACCAGCCAACCGCAAACCGATTGCGGGCGATTATGTACCCGTACAACAGAAAAAAGATGGCTCATATATCCTGACCGCCAGCTATACCGACCGGGGTAATGGCGTTATTGGTCCCCTGACAGGTTCAACCTCGCTGGCGTTGCGTTCGCCGTCGGTAAAAGCCGTTTCGGCCGACGGGAAACAAGACATCTTCGAGTATGATATTCCGAAATTAGGCCCTGCCGCTATCGGGACAAAATCAGGCAGTTACCTGATCTTTAAGGACATTGACTTAACGGGTATTCAGGCACTTACACCATCAGTATTTGCCTCAAACGATCAGGTTGCAGGTGGCAAACTAGAAGCCAGACTTGATTCCCCAACGGGTACATTGCTTGGCGAAGCCGATGTAAAACATGGTGCTACAGGACCTGTCAATCTACCCTTCCGTCAGCCGGTTCAGGGCGTACATAAGCTATACCTTGTTTTTGTCAACCCTAATGCTGGGCCAAAAGCACTGTTTGCTATCGATAAAGTACAGTTCGATATGCAGGGTATGTAGAATGCCTAGTTGCCATATACCAACAGCGCCCGGGCCAATATTGGTCTGGGCGCTGTTGGTATTCACCCATTGGTAAGACATAGAAAGTACAATAGCCCATTTTATAATTTAGCGAAAACTGGAAAAATCTGGAATCAGATTCCAGATTTTTCCAGTTTTCGCTAAATTATAAAATGATTAATCGGATTTCAGAAGAAAAATTAATACAGTTAGTGATTACCTTTAAAGATGTTGCTGTCACAGGCCCTCGCCAGTCGGGGAAAACGACTCTGGCTAAAAAACTATTTAAGGACAAGCCCTATGTATCCTTAGAAAACCCAGACATGCGCCAATTTGCGTTACAGGACCCAAGGGGATTTTTGGCTTCTTATCCATATAGGGCCATTCTGGACGAAGTACAGCGAACACCTGACCTATTTGCTTATTTGCATCACAAAGCTTGAACACCTCCAAAATCATCCATTACGAGGAGCTATTTTTGAAGGCATGGTCATCACCGAATTAGTAAAACAACGTACTAATGCGGGGTTACCTATCAACCTGTTTTATTCGCGAGATAAAACAGGACATGAAATAGATGTCATTATTGACGAAACCGAAAAACTTATACCCATTGAGTTAAAACCTGGCCAAACAATTAATAATGAGTTTTTCAAAAATATAACCTATTGGAACAATTTAAGTGATCAAAGAGACTCATTTGTCTTATATGCGGGTAATCAAATGCAAAAAAGAAGCACTGGTATAACTGTATTGAACTGGCGGGAATTTTTGAAAAGAAATCCCTTAATCGGTCAATAGACAGCCTTTAGCCTCTACTAATAATTCTATACATCCAATAAAATAGGCGTATTTTTATATTCTAATTAGTATACTACCCCTATGCGCTTGTTTTCGTTTCTACTACTCATCGTTGGTTTTCTCCACTTTTCCGTATCTGCGCAAACACTTACGTCATCCAAACTTCCTATCCTGATTATTAATACGAATGGACAAACCATACCCGATGATCCAAAGATTGTAGCCAGCTTACAGATTATTGATAATGGTGCAGGTAAAACTAATAGTATAACTGACAAGCCTTCCTTCAGTAGTAAAATCGGTATTGAATTACGGGGAGCTACATCGCAACAATTTTTTCCGAAGAAACCGTACGGATTTGAACTACGCGACACGTCTGGGTTGAACTCTGCAAATGCCTCCATTCTGGGCATGCCCTCCGAGTCGGACTGGGTTTTGAATGCGACCTATAATGACAAAACTCTGATTCGGGAAACGCTCACCTACGATTTGAACCGGCAGATGAGCAAGTATTACACGCCACGCTACCGCTATTGTGAGGTGATCGTCAATGGTAGTTATTCAGGGATTTACATTTTATTCGAGAAGATCAAGCGCGATAAAAACCGGGTCAATATTACCAGCATCAAAACAACCGATATATCGGGCGACGCGCTGACGGGAGGGTATATTTTCAAGATCGATAAAACCGAAGGGTCAGCGTCGCGCGAATGGAATTCGGCTTATCAAACCAATGGAAAAAATATCCTGATTCAGATTGATCGACCAAAGCCAGAAGACCTCGCCGAAGCCCAATTCCAATATGCCAAGCAGTATGCAACCGATTTCGAGAATGCGCTGAAAGGCGCACAATATCAGGACTCGCTGGTGGGCTATCGAAAGTACATCAACGATGATTCGTTTGTCGATTACTTGCTCTTAACGGAGGTCTGTAAAAATGTGGATGGGTATCGGCTCAGTTCATTTTTCTACAAAGACCGCGATAGTAAAGGCGGAAAATTGGTCATGGGGCCAATCTGGGATTATAACCTGACCTATGGGAATTCCAATTATTGCAACGGCAATTCTTATCAGGGATGGGCGTACGATTTTACCCGTACCTGCGCGACTGATGATTTCCAGATGCCATTCTGGTGGGATCGCCTATTAAGCGACAAAGCATTCGCCAGCAAAGTTCGCATTAAGTATCAGGCTCTTCGCAAGAACGTACTCAAAACCGAACGGATTCAAAATTACATCGACTCGGTAGCTACAGAGCTGACCGACGCCCGTACCCGCAATTTCCAAAAGTGGCCCGTTATTGGCGTGTATGTCTGGCCGAATGGCTATGTGGGCCAAACCTATCAACAGGAAATTGATTACCTGAAAACATGGGTAAAAAACCGCTTGGAGTGGATAGATAACGCCGTATTGCCCTTTGGCTCCGACGTGCTGGCCACCGAAATTACCGATGGATTTACCTTCACCATCAGTCCAAATCCATCCATAGGTGATGTTACCCTACAATACCAGCTCCAGCAACGGACCAACGTGCGGCTGATTATTACCGATGCCACTGGTCGACAGATGAATAGCCTATCCTGGCCTAATCAATCAGCGGGCGATCATCAGGAAATAGTACCTGCTCGTTCGTTGCCCACGGCATCGGGCACCTATTATCTGCAACTTGATCTGGACGGGCAGCCCGTTAGCCGGAAGCTGCTGCGGCTCTGAAACAACAATATCTCTTAACCAGAAAGCAGACTACACAAAAAAGACTCTAGGGGTACCCGCTCCGTCAACTTAATTGTCTTTCAGGTAATGAAGCTATTTTAGCTTTCGGGCCTACAGAATGAATTTATTCTTTAGGCCATTAACTAGCGAGTTAAACCTGAATGATGATGCATGTAAAAACTTATTTCGTTCTTATTTTCTTTGGACTGTGGGCCAGATCCACGATTGCACAGATGCCGTTTTCTAGTCAGGAAGCGACCGATTTACAAAAGCGGGCCAAGGGCATTGAGATTGTCAAAGATACCTATGGCGTTCCGCACGTATATGCAAAAACAGACGCCGATGCTGTATTTGGTCTTATGTACGTGCAATGCGAAGAGTTCTTCGATAAAGTAGAAGCGTCACTCATTAGCCGACTAGGGCGCACGGCTGAAACGGAAGGCGAATCCGCTATTTACCGCGATCTCTGGTCACGGATGTTCATTGACTCTACACAGGCTATTCAGTTGTACAAAAAAACGCCAGACTGGCTCAAGAAACTCTGCGACGCCCACGCTGCTGGAATTAATTATTATTTGATTACTCATCCGGCCGTAAAGCCCAAATTGCTTACTCGGGTAGAGCCTTGGATGATCCTGATGAATAACGTACCCGCGATGGGTGGAAGCAATGTCAGTGAAGCCGATTTTAAAGCCTTCTATCTGAAAGAAGCCAATCAGAACCCAACCGTCAGCCGCAGTTTTACCGCTGAACCACCCAAAAATGACGGGTCAAACGGCTGGGCGCTGGCTCCCTCCCGCACGAAGAGCAAGAAAGCGATGCTGTTCATCAATCCGCACGCCGAATACTACGGTCGAATTGAAATTCAAGTGGTTAGCGATGAGGGGCTTAATTCGTATGGTGCGCCTTTCCTGGGCCAGTTCAATCTTTTTCAGGGATTCAACGAATTCTGTGGCTGGATGCACCCCGTTTCGCTTTCGGACGCCAAAGATCTCTACGCCGAAGATGTCGAGAAGAAAAAAGGGAAATGGATGTATCGTTACAATGGCGTCTGGAAACCAGTGGATAGCACAGTTATTGACGTACGTTACAAGAAAGGAACGGGTTGGGCAACCAGGAAATTCGTTACGTATCGTACGCACCACGGACCGGTTGTATACGCCACCGCCACCCGCTGGATTACCTTGAAAACCTTCGAGCCCAACATCGAACTACTGGGTATGCACTGGCTGAAAATGAAGGCGCGTAACCTGAAAGAATTTACGGCGGCTATTAATGCCCGGGCTATGGTCGGCAGCAATGTGGTGTATGCCGATAAGGCCGGAAATATTGCTTACTGGCACGGTAATTTCGTACCCAGAAAAAACCCATTGCTCGATTGGAAACGACCGGTAGACGGAACTACATCGGCAACGGAATGGCAGGGAACCCATGAGTTAACGGAAATTCCACACTACATCAACCCGGCAAATGGTTGGTTACAGAACTGCAATTCAACCCCTTTGTATGGTGCTGGTGAGTTATCCACCGAAATGCTAAAGTTACCAGCTTACATGCTACCCGATGGCCACACCCCTCGCGCTGTCCACGCTGTACGTGTGTTAACGCCCCTGAAAAATGCGACGATGGACGATGTTATTGCCGCTTCGTACGATACGTATCTGCCCAGTGGAGAGCGGTTCATTCCCAGTCTGATTGCGGCATATCAATCCATAACGAATGACTCCCTTAAGACAAAATTGGCACAACCGATAGACATCTTACAGAAATGGGATTTCAAAACAGATACAAACTCGGTCGCTACGACGCTAACAGTACATTGGCTGGAAAAAATCATTGCACTGGACATGGCCCGTTTGCCCAAACCCGCTACTACCGAAGAACAATACTCGCTGACCAACGGAGCCGCCGTTACCACTGAATTCTTATCGCCAATGGAGCAGGTCACAGCGTTAGCTCAGGTCGTAACTGAACTCGAAAAAGAATTTGGCACCTGGCAGGTAGCCTGGGGAACAGACAACCGTTTTCAGCGGATTGCGGAAAGCGACCCCAGCGATGATAAACTTAGCTGGGGTGTTCCGGCAACGCCCGGTTTTATGGGTTCGCTGAATGCGTATGTAAGCAAAAAAACGGCCAAAACGCATAAACGATATGGCATCACTGGCAATACCTTCGTTGCTGCGGTTGAGTTTGGCGACAAGCTTCGGGCCAAGACAATTTTGACGGGAGGCTCCAGTTCTGATCCGGCATCGCCACACTATACTGATCAGGTAAATGGCTACATTACGGGCCAGTACAAGGAAATTTATTTCTACAAAGACGACGTTTATAAACACGCCGAGAAAATCTACCACCCCGGCGATAATTAAATCGATGAATGTTAAAGATTCCAGGTTTCAAGTTCCAGGTTAGCAGACCACCAAATGGAACTTGAAACGTTAAACCTGAAACCTTTAATATCAACTCAGGCGATTCCTATATCTTTTTGAACAGCAAATCGGATCACTTTCATCGATCGAACCATATGCTTTTTGATCGCATGGCTCGATATACCTAAGATTTGGGCAGCCTCATCGTAACTTTTCCCCTGTTGCCTACATAGGGTAAATACGGCACAGCTTTGGGGCGGTAATGTGTCTAAAACGTCTTGAAGAAATTGCTGATATTCCTTGGCTATAATGGCGTCTTCGGTATCGTTTGTTGAGGTATAATGCCACCTTACTACTTCTGTCTTTATCCGATCTTCTACGGCAGCCCGCTTAAGGAAGTTAAACGTATGGTTTCGGGTAATCGTGAACAAATAGGGTTTAAAGGCATGGATATCCTTAGTGGCTAAACGGTCCTCCCATAGTTTCATGAATACCTCCTGACAAATGTCATTCGACAGATCCGTTGATTTCAGAAATTTACAGACGAAACGATGGATACTAGGTCGGTAAAAGTCATATAGTTTGCCGAATGCCTTTTCATCACCCTCAGAAATTTGATTAAGCAAACTGCTTTCGTTGAAAAAAGTCATTGACCGAAGTGAGTGAAGTTAAAATTCAGTACAGTTTTAGCAGAATGCCCATACGCTGGTTGTGCCAGAATCAGTTGCAGATTCACAACGAGACTTACTATAAGACTAAAAAATCATCTTTATTTAAAATTATATTTTGAAAATTACTTAAATATAAAATATTATTTCAAATATATTCAATATACCTATATAAATCATCAGATTAATTAATAAATCAGGCAAAAGCTAAGCCATATTTTGTGTGACTCCAATGGGGTCACAAAGGCTGTAGATGATTCAACTCCAGGATTCCTGCTTACTTGCTGAATCTACGCGTCTGGCAGCTAACGAAAACGGACTTATCTTTACCAGCTCGTAGTCAATCCAATTTGCTCCCCATGAAAGTAGCTGGATTCAGTTTTATCCGCAATGCCGTTCAATTCGATTACCCTATTGTTGAGGCTATCACCTCGGTCCTGCCCTTATGCGATGAATTTGTGATTGCTGTTGGTGACTCAGACGACGATACACTTGGGTTGATTGAATCGATCAAGTCCGATAAGATTCGCATTATTCGAACAACCTGGGATGATACGGCCAAAGCCGGAGGGCGCGTGTTAGCTCTGGAAACCGACAAAGCGCTGGCAGCTGTTTCGCCGGATGCCGATTGGGCGTTTTACATCCAGGGCGATGAGGTATTGCATGAACAGTCGATTCCGGTTGTGAAGCAGGCTATGGAGCAGTACCTGAACGATAAGAGTGTAGATGGGCTATTGTTCAAATACCTGCATTTCTACGGTTCCTACAGCTACGTAGGCGACTCCCGTCGATGGTATCGGCGCGAAATACGCGTGATTCGAAATACTGGAAATGTGGTGTCGTACAAAGATGCCCAGGGATTTCGGACGCGCGCTAACCAGAAGCTGAAGGTGAAGTTGATTGACGCCTACATCTATCACTATGGTTGGGTAAAACCACCCGAAACGCAGAAAAAACGGCTACGCAATGCGAATCATTTCTGGAATACCAGCGCAACCATTGCTCAGGCCGATGCCAGTGTTGATGCCTTCGATTATAGTCAAATCGACTCACTTGCACATTTTACAGGGACGCACCCTGCCGTGATGCAAGCCCGCGTTGATCGCTTGAACTGGCCATTTACATTCGATACCAGCCAGAAACGCTACTCAGCCAGAGTCCGTTTTCTAACCTTCATGGAAAAACTCACCGGCTGGCGTATTGGTGAGTATAAGAATTATAAGTTGTAGAGACGCAATTCCTTGCGTCTCCATTGCGTCAGCAATTTGCAGCATCAACAATCATTCATAGTATGAGACGCAAAGGATTGCGTCTCTACAAAACTAAACGTCACATATAGCCACCGATTCTTTCAGGCTGGTTAATGGGTCGCGTTTGGGGATGAACTCCTGCGCCACAAAACCTTTGAAACCTGTGTCGACAATAGCTTTCATGATAGCAGGATAATAGAGTTCCTGTGTCTCATCGATTTCGTTCCGACCGGGATTACCACCTGTGTGGTAATGGCCAAAGTACTTATTGTTCTCACGGATTGTCCGAATGATATCGCCCTCCATGATCTGCATATGATAGATATCATAAAGCAGTTTGAAATTCTCAGAACCAACTTTTTTGCAAAGCTCAACGCCCCAGGCCGAGTGATCGCACATGTAATCCTTATGATCAACCTTACTGTTGAGCAGTTCCATGATCATCGTGATACCGTACTTTTCAGCACTTGGCATCAGTCGTTTCAAACCAACGGCGCAGTTTTCTAATCCCTGCTCGTTGCTCATACCCCGGCGATTGCCCGAAAAACAGATAACTTGCGTCAGACCCGCTTCTTTCATTTTCGGAAAAATAGCTTCGTAACTGGCTACCAGCTCGTCGTGGAATTTTGGATCGTTGAAACCATCTGGAATCCCTTTTCCGGCTCCCTGTGCCATCGAACAGGTAAGGCCATATTTTTTTAGGGTAGGCCATTCAGCGGGGCCCGTTAAATCAATTCCTTTGATGCCCATTTCCTTAGCCGATTTGCATAAGTCATCGAGCGAAATTTTACTATAACACCACCGGCAAACCGCGTGATTGATACGTCCTTTCAGCATGGGAGCTGCTTGTTCAGATTGAGACATGGAACTGGCGAAGGAATTAGTCAGGGCAGGCAGCGTTAACACTGTTCCTGTTAATGTTTTAAGGGCCGTTCGGCGAGAGGATGATTTCATAAATTATGAATGACTAATGATAGAATGACTGAATGATAGAATAAGAGGCTGACGGGGGTCATTCTATCATTCAGTCATTCTATCATTCAAAATTATAATTCGCGAATTCGAATATTGCGATACCAGACTTTGTTGCCGTGGTCTTGCAGAGCGATATGCCCTGTCGAATACTTACCAAAGCCTTCCCATCCCTTAAATTTACTTTCTGACACCATTTTGTCCCATTCAGGACCACTGGTTGGATACTCAGCTGTTTTCTTTCCGTTCAGGAATTGCTCTGCCTTACCATCTTTGATGATCAACTTGGCTTTATTCCATTCACCAGCCGGTTTGGCGGCTCCGAGGTTAACAGGCTTTTGTAAATCATACAGAGCACCGGCAGTCCGGTTATTATCGCGGCCTTGCTTGGCATCGGGATGGCGCTCATTATCAAGAACCTGCATTTCGGGGCCGGTCTGATACGTAGCCCGGTATTTCGGATCTTCGTGAACGTGGTAAATAATGCCGCTGTTGCCTCCTTCGGCAATTTTCCATTCTACCTCCAGCTCGAAATCACCATATTCCTTATCCGTGACTAAATCACCAGCCCCACCTGCCGTTAAGTGAATTGCCCCATCATCGACAATCCATTTTTCGGAGATGGGCTGTCCTGATTTTAAGTAGATATGCCAACCTGTTAACGTTTTGCCATCAAACAGAGTCTCCCACTTGCCTTTTTTGGCCATAACCTCACTATTTTTACTAATAGCAGGTTTTGGAACGCTAGTTGCCTGGATAGGATTGTTAACAAAGGTCATAGTCAGAGCGAGCAGACCAACAGCCAGGGGTTTTCCGACTGTAAAATAGGTATTGTTCATGGTTGAGAAACGTTTGGATTTTGCCGGGGCAATAGTACTAAAAAAAAGTACATACAGGACGTTTACGAAATATTTACGCCAGATGTTAGTTTAACGCAATTTTAGTGATGAGAAATCTGTTTGTTTATAGCGCTATAACCTCACCCAACTTAATATAGACAATTCTATGGAAGCAACAACGCTGGTACCTTCCGAACAGCAACGCTATCAGAAACACCTGAATCTCCCCGAAATTGGCCCAGCGGGTCAACTAAGGCTCAAAAATTCGCGTGTACTAGTTGTTGGCGCTGGTGGATTAGGATGCCCGGTTCTGCTCTATCTGACAGCTGCTGGCGTTGGTACAATTGGCGTTATTGATCCAGATAAAGTTGATTTAAGCAATTTACAACGTCAGGTGCTTTATACAACCGATGAAATTGGAAAGCCTAAAGCCAAGATCGCCGTTAATCATCTGAATCGGCTCAATCCAGATATTACCTTCGATACCTACACGATGTCGCTGGATATCAGCAATGCCCGTTCTATTATCGAAGCGTACGATATTGTGGTCGACTGTACCGACAATTTTAAAGTGCGTTATTTAGTTAATGATGTTTGTGTTACGCTTGGAAAACCGTTCGTATATGGGGCCATTCATCGGTTCGAAGGGCAGGTAGCTGTTCTCAATGCCGACCTGGGCGATGGTCGTCGGGGGCCAACGTACCGATGCTTATTTCCCGAATATCCCAACGAAATTGAAATTCCTAATTGCAACGACACGGGTGTATTAGGCGTGCTGCCGGGCGTAATTGGCACCTATCAGGCAAACGAAGTTATCAAACTGATTACAGGCGTTGGCCAGACGCTGAATGAGCATTTGTTGATGGTCGATTTACTGTCGATGGGTCAACAGAAAATCAAGAATAAACGCCGGGCCGATGCTGTCGAACTGGCTCGACAAGGCTTGACGACAGCGGGTTTACGCCCAACTCCGGGGGCATTGGGACCACAGAAAATGTCGGTTCAGGAGCTATCTGAACGCCTGATCCTGGGCGACGATATTTTCCTTCTGGATGTTCGGGAACGACCTGAATATGATTTGTGCCATCTGGAAGGCTCTGTATTGATTCCAGTAGGTATGATTCCAAACAATCGGAAACGTATTCCAACGGATCGTCCTGTTGTCATTTATTGTCACCACGGTATCCGATCGGCCAATGTGGCTCAATACTTATATGCACAGGCAGGGCTAACGAATTTGTATAATCTCGACGGGGGAATAAACGCCTGGGCAAGAGACATTGAGCCCGAAATGGCGGTATACTAGCAGCCATTTGCTAAACGTTACCGTTCATTTCAATGAAACTCCGTTACTTTGTAGCGGAGTTTTTTTAATGTAGCGCGGCTGAGAAGCCGTATTTATAGTACTCTCAGCGCGACTTTCCAGTTGCGTTACACACTGTATGAATCTCAAGAATATACTTAAATACCTTGTTTCCCTCTCTATTGCTGGGGGATTGCTGTGGTTTACCTTTCAGCAAAGCCATCTCGATGCGGCTGGTTTATGGCAGAAAATCAAAGCTGCCGATTATCGTTGGGTATTACTTTCAGCCGTACTTACCCTTGTAGCCCACTGGAGCCGGGCCGAACGCTGGCGTATATTGCTGGAACCGGTTGTTCCTCAACGTCCCACCTCACTGGATACAACGGTAAGCGTTCTGACGGGCTATCTGGCGAATATGGCCCTACCCCGCGCTGGTGAATTTATCCGCTGCGGAACACTGTATCGGCTATCGGCAGTACCCGTCAATGTTAGTTTTGGCGCAGTTGTCGCCGAACGGCTCTTCGATTTGTTGATGCTGGTGTTATTGCTGGCAGCTACGTTTGTTCTGGAGTTTGATCGTATCAGTCAATTCTTTCTCGAATTTCTGGGTGGTAAGCTCCCCAAAGGCTCTAGTGGCTCAGGGATATTACTGCTGGCAGGGGCCGTACTGTTAGGCGGTGCATTACTTGCCTGGTTTCTGTTCAACCGTTACCGGGAAGCACTGGGTCGTCATCCCTTATATCAAAAGGTCAGCGGTTTTCTAAAAGGGTTGCTAGACGGTCTGCTCAGCGTTCGAAAAATACACAGACCTGGCGCTTTTGTATTTCATACATTGCTCATCTGGACAATGTATTACTTAATGTCGTATACCCTGTTTTTTGCCATGCCTGCCACCGAAAACCTCGGCCCATTGGCTGGGTTAACGATTCTTATGGTTGGCACGCTGGGTATGGCAGCGCCTACGCCAGGAGGCATCGGTTCATTCCACTTGCTAGTTGGTCAGGTTGCCTTGCTTTACGGCCTTACCACCCAGGATGGCCAGATACTAGCTACGTTCATTCATGGTGTTTCCACGCTGATGATCATCATTCTAGGCGTTTTGGCGCTACTAGTTGTGCTGCTCCGGCGCAACAAAACCACTGAGTTGCCCGACGTGCTGGACGATCCTAAAGCGGTGAAACTGGAGCCGTAATTGATTATATTTGTAAAAACAGACCAGCTATGAGTGTCGCAGAAGAATTACACAAAACGATAGATGAACTGTCAGAGGAACAGCAACGAGAGTTGTTGGTAACCGTTCGCCAGTTTCTACGGGAACAACCAGTAGCTGAAGAAAATAATCCAGAGTACCAGTCTCTCCTCAAAGAACTACTAACAAAACGTTATAATTACTATAAAGCTCATCCAGAAACAGGAGTTTCGGGCGAAGAGGCTTCCCGTCGTATCCGGTTGAAATATGGATGGCCCAAATAAATTTTCGATTGTATTTACTGAACAAGCCGATCTTGATCGTGATAGAATCATTGATGAATTAATTGCGCATAAGCCTTCCTTGAGCGACTCAATATTGAGTTTTGATTGAATCTCATGACCGAATCTAAAATTCTTACTCGCGAGCAAGCCATCCGTCAGGCTGATCAATGGCGCGCTGAAGGCAAAAAAATTGTTTTTACGAACGGCTGTTTCGACATTGTTCACTTGGGCCACATAGATTATCTCGAAAAAGCCCGTGCCCTCGGTGACCGTATGATTCTGGGTCTTAACACAGATGCATCGGTTAGTTGTATCAAAGGCCCATTACGCCCTGTTGTGAATGAGTACGCTCGCGCCCGACTCATGGCTGCGCTCGAATTTATTGATGCCGTCACGCTTTTTGGAGAAGAAACCCCGCTTAAACTGATCGAAGCGGTTAAGCCTGATATCCTCGTTAAAGGCAACGACTACACAGTCGAAAATATCGTCGGTTCCGATTTTGTGTTAGGTCGCGGTGGCCGCGTCGAAACAGTTGCGCTTGTACCGGGCTATTCGACCACCAAGCTTATTGAACGAATCAAGCAAAGTTATTAGCGGTTTATAGAACCGCACCGGCGGCCCGGGCTGATTTTTAAGATTATTATGATTGTTCAGCTATTTAATCTACTATGTTTATGGATTTAGAAATATATTCTATATTTTTAAGTTCTGTTACGGACCAACGGTAAGCTACTAGCCAGGCTACGGAGTCGTTTCAGTTGATTATCACTCTATAAATCAGCGTACAAATGATTTCATTGCGCAGCCAGCGTTATTTCTGGGGCTTGAGCCTGATAGTGCTTCTCCTCTGGCCTATTACTGGTAAGTCTTCGGTAGACCATACCGGAGATCAGATTTTGGGGCGCTGGCTATTTCCTGCGAAAGGATCGAGTGTAGAAATCTATAAATCTGGCAATCAGTATTTTGGTCGTATTTTTGACGTAAGTACTACTGGTAAAAACCAGTTTGGCGTCGTTAAGAATCAACTATTGATGCAGAACCTATCCTTCGACGGCAAAGGCTGGTCGAGTGGTCAATTGATTCATCCGAAAACAGGAAATCATTTTGATATTGAACTTCAACTCCTCGATTCGCAGACACTTACCGCACGGATTTATAAGGGATTTCGGTGGCTACATAAAGAATATGTATTGACGCGGGCACCTCAATAACATCCTTATTTTTCGGCATTGGTATTCGGCTCTATTCGTTCAGCGGGTAGAGCCGAATGCGTTTTGGGCGTTTAAATGGCCCGCAGGCTTGATAAATGGTCAGCCCATCGGGATACTTTTTGGCCTAACGGTTGTTTTACTAGTAACGACCGAATACCTTGGCCGTTTAATTGAAACCACAAACCTGACTAATTGAGATGATCTGGTTAATTATGATTCTTACCTTCGGTGCTAGCGCATTTGTGAGCTGGCGATTACGAAGCAAATTCAATGAATACTCCCAAATTGGCCTGAGCAATGGCTTGAGTGGTGCTGAAGTGGCGCAAAAGATGCTGAACGAAAACGGCATTTATGATGTCCGCGTTGTATCGGTTGAAGGGATGCTCACCGATCACTATAACCCGGAAGAAAAAACCGTAAACCTGAGCGCCGATGTGTATTATGGCCGAAGTGTAGCCGCTGCGGCTGTTGCGGCCCACGAGTGCGGGCACGCTGTGCAACACAAGCTAGCTTACGCCCCTCTGAAATTCCGTTCGGCCATGGTCCCAGTGCTAACGGTTTCATCGCAATGGATGCAATGGATTCTGCTGGCCGGTGTTTTACTGATCCGTACAACGCCTATTCCATTAGCCATTGGGGTTGCTCTGTTTGCCTTGACAACGCTGTTTAGCTTTGTTACCTTACCCGTTGAGTTCGATGCCAGCAAAAGAGCCCTGGCCTGGATTCAAAACCGGGGCGTTGTGAATCAACGCGAATATGGTTTCGCCAAAGATGCGCTTTGGTGGGCTGCTATGACCTATGTGGTGGCCGCTCTTGGCTCATTAGCCACGTTGCTCTACTACGCAAGCCTCTTGTTGGGCGGTCGTCGGAGCGACTAATCAACCGCTAATTTCAATAATCAAAAAGCCGGATCGATCTCGATCCGGCTTTTTGATTATTGGACTGGAAGTATAGTCACCGTCAGGCCAATTGTAAATAAGAAAGCAGGTAAGTAACATAGCCTGATTCAACCATTTCGGGCGTTGGTGCCGAGCGGTCGATCAACATGCCAGCTACAGCAACCGCCAGCGCAATAACGAGTGCGGGCCAGAAACCGACAATGGTAAAACTGTCCATGAATTTATCGATCAGTTTTAGCAAAAGAGCCGTCACCACAATTCGAACGAGTCCGGTTAGCAGGAAAAAAGTAAACAGGTTAAGTGGAAAGCGGATCAACCAGCCCACAAAGAAATTCAATAAGCCCAGTAGCAGGGCAATGAGTACCGCCGTTCCGAAGTTTTTAACATCAATTTGCGGCATCAGGTAGGCTAAGCCGAAAATAACGGCAGCATCAAGCAATACATGTAAGATAAGATTCATAAACTCTCTAATTAGTTAAATTGAACAACTGTTTGCACTTGAGATGGTTTACTGATTGCATCTGAACAACGTAGCTATGACACGACGCTGGATTCTATACTTTGCTTTACTGACGAGTGGCTACCAGGGTTGGTCACAACAAACCGTTACCGCACCCCAGGCCACGCCAGCAAATATATACCAAGTCAGGAAAGCTAGCCGTGATGGTACTGGCAAAATATACCAAGGCCGGGAAATTGCGCAGGTTATGGGACACCTGGGCGCTTCGTGGCTCGACCGACCGGAACGTGAACGCGAAGAACGCACCGATTTATTACTAAAAGCCCTCAACCTGAAACCTACCGATGTGGTAGCCGACATTGGCGCCGGGACCGGCTTTTTTACGTTCCTGATGGCACCCAAATTAACGAAAGGAAAGGTGCTGGCGGTTGATATTCAGCCCGAAATGATTACGTATCTCAATGAAGGCAAAGTCAAACACAAAGCAGCTAATGTGGAGCCCGTTCTTGGTACTGAATCAGATCCCAAATTAGCCACCAGCAGTATTGATCTGGCTATTCTGATCGACGCTTATCATGAATTTTCGTATCCCCGAGAAATGATGCAGCACATCGCATCAGCCTTAAAACCGGGTGGACGAATCGTACTGGTCGAATACCGCGCTGAAGATCCAAACGTGCCTATCAAAGAACTTCACAAACTAAGCGTAGCCCAAGCCACGAAGGAAATGAACGTTATTGGGTTGAAGCTCCTAAAAAACGACGATCGGCTTCCGCAGCAACACATTATGTTTTTTGGTAAATGAGTATGGTAAATTTTCCAGTAACGAACCATTTTTCTCAGTCAATTACAACCGTTCCATCTGGTTCTGAATCTTTTAGGTATCCTATTCGATACAAGTGTTAGAACATTCCTAAAAACTCAGTATATGCGCCATTTGTACCTTTTCGTCGGAGTATTACTTTTTTTATCTGCCTGCCAGGATGGAAATGAGGCTCAACCTCTTACGGGGCCCGTTCAATCAATCGCCGATTTACCTACTGATTATCAACCCATTCAGAATGGTAGTTTGATAGCAGGCCGCTTAAAAAGTGAGACCAGTGCCGGGCAGTTAAGTGGTGAATGGCGTTACAACCAACAGGGCAAATTAATAGAAGGGCGCCGGTACCAGAACGGACAGGTGGCTACAGCTGATCAGTACCGCTATGATACCAATGGCCGATTACGTTACGTACAGCACTTCGATAATGAGTGTGGCTATTCAAGTCTCAGTACATGCACTGGTCCGGTCAAGTGGACAAGTTATGATGAGATTGACCTCGATAACACCGGACGCATTCAGGAGAGTCGTACGTTTTTGAAACTATCGGGGCAATGGAAACTACGCAGCACAACCACTTATGAATATGATAGCCAAAATCAGCCAATAAAGGTCGCGCGCTACGATGTTGCCTACAATTTAATCGTAACCCAGGCACTAACTTATGATAGTAAAGGCAACGTAGTTTCAGTCCGGGAACTGAACACAGGAGCCACACCTGACCTTGCCGACCGTACGTTTACTTACAACTACGACCAGGCGCTAAATCCCTATGCAGGCACCGTACATTATGTTTCTGCCTTTTTCACGAGCCGACACCTGCAACGCACAGCGAACGAAACCTACGACTATGCAGCCAATGGCTATCCGATTCGTATTCGACAAAACAACCTCATAACGGAACTATCTTATTACTAAGTCTCCAGGTGAGTTTTTTTTGACAGGATAAAATAGGATTTTATAATTCTCTTTTTAAATCCTATTTTATCCTCTACGGCGGTCCGGCTGTAAATCCTGTCGAAAAATAAACTTCTCTACTGATGAGACAGCTTACTTTTTCGGAATCCGTACGAGAAGTAAATCACTAAGCCAATCACTAGCCAGATTCCAAAAATCTTCCAGTTACTAGCGCCTAACTCAGTCATCAGGTAGAGGTTCGTTAAGATACCGATTACAGGTAACAACGAGAAATTGTACCGGAAACCCTGTACGGCCAGAAACGTCCACACACCCCAGAAAACGATCAGCAGTGGTTTACTTTCTAAGGTTTGCAGTAAATCGGCACCAGTTAGCGCATACGCCAGCACAGCCAGCAGCACAACACCAATAATGTATTTGCCATTAATATAAGGCACCTTGAATTTTGATTGTGCCGTTAACCCTCTGGCATCCAGAAACAGGATACCCGCACAAACGAGAATGAACGCGAAAAATGTCCCGACGCTTGTTAGATCGACAAAGAATTTCAGGTCCATAAACAGCGAAGGAATGGCCACTAGAAAGCCCGTAACAATGGTAGCAAACGAAGGCGTTTTGAATTTGGGATGAATCGTCGAGAAGCGTTTCCAGAGCAAGCCATCGCGACTCATGGTCATCCAGATGCGCGGTTGCCCAAGTTGATACACCAACAACGCACTCGTAATGGCGACAACGGCACTTACCGAAATGACGCCCGCAACAAAATCAAGGTTCACTTTCTGAAATACATAAGCCAACGGATCGCTTACGCCCAGTTCTTTGTAATTAACCATACCGGTTAGCACAAGTGTAATCAGCACGTACAAAATGGTACAGATACCCAGGCAATAGAGCATGGCACGGGGTAAATCGCGCTGCGGATTTTTGCATTCCTCGGCAGTGGTTGAAATTGAGTCGAAGCCGATAAACGCAAAAAACACCGATGCCACTCCGCTCAACACACCCGACACGCCATTCGGTGCAAAGGGAGACCAGTTGGCAGGTTTTACATAGAAGGCCCCTACCCCGATAACCAGCCCAATTACAGCCAATTTAAGCACGACCAGAATATTACTCGCCGTACGCGACTCCTTAATGCCAACATACACCAGTGCGGTAATAAGGGCCGTAATGGCACCTGCGGGCAGATTAGCAATCAATTTTAAATTACCAAACATGGGCGCATTGGCATAAGCCTCGGCTAGTAATCGTGTATTATCAGGCAAGGTTGTTAACGCTGTGCCCGCTTGTTGGGTCTGTTGTACTAATTCGTACGCACGAGATGCCGAACCATAATCGGTAGCAAAATATTTGGGAAACGTGACGCCAAATCCACTGAGCATCGATGTAAAGTATTCCGACCACGAAATAGCAACCACCATGTTGCTAACTGCATATTCGAGAATAAGCGCCCAACCGATAATCCACGCAAAAATCTCCCCGAAGGCCACGTACGCATACGTATAGGCGCTACCGCTCACAGGTACCGTACTGGCAAACTGAGCATAACTGAGTGCGGTGAATACACAGGCAATCGCGGTAAATACAAATAATAAGGATACAGCCGGCCCACCGTTATAACTTGCCAGTCCAATCGTACTGAAAATACCAGCCCCAATAATAGCCGCAATGCCAAACGAAGTCAGGTCGCGAACTCCCAGCGTCTTTACAAGTTTGCTCGATTCACCTTCAGCGGCATCACTTAGGATTTGGGTTACGGTCTTCTTACGAAAAAGGGACATAAACGGAGGGAGAAAAACTGTGTCTATTGATGTTAAACAGCTAAAATAGAAATTCTTTCCGGTTTTTAATCTGTTACGTTTACATTCGCCTTATGCCAATTAGCCATCGGCTATCGTTCATTGTTCAGTATCACCAGTAAATTATGTCGATCCGGGTTCAGAATCTTACGAAAGAATATAAGCAGCAGCGGGCTGTCAATCAGATTTCCCTTACCGTCGAACCAGGCGAAATTGTTGGGTTTCTTGGGCCAAATGGTGCCGGGAAATCAACAACGATGAAGATTGCCACTGGTTATCTCCAACCTACCGATGGCACGGTAGAGGTGAACGGTTTCGATGTTCGAACACACTCAATGGATGTTCGCCGGAGTGTTGGGTATTTGCCCGAGCACAATCCGCTTTATCTGGACTTATACGTGAAGGAATACCTGCGCTTTGCGGGTTCTTTACATGGCTTGCGCGGTTCCGCCCTAAACCGACGGATTGGCGACATGATTGAACTAGTCGGCTTAGGGCGCGAGCAACACAAACGGATTAGTCAATTATCGAAAGGCTATCGCCAGCGTGTTGGCTTAGCCCAGGCCCTGTTGCATAACCCGCCTGTATTGATTCTCGACGAACCAACAACGGGACTTGACCCTAATCAATTAGCCGAAATCCGACAGGTTATTCGCAATGCCGGACGCGACAAAACCGTATTGTTCTCAACACACATCATGCAGGAAGTTGAAGCCATTTGTGACCGCGTCGTCATCATCAACCGGGGCCAGATTGTCGCCGACAGTCCACTAAGTCAGCTTCGTAGTTCCGCTTCGGGCGCAGGTGTCGTTGTTGTTGCAGAATTTGAGGGGAATCTGGAGAATCCTGACCTGTTAGCCTCTATTCCTGGCGTTGAGCGTGTAGAGCCTCTGGAGCGTGGTCAGTATCGAGTCACAGCAGCCCCCAACACAGACTTACGGGCCGCCATCTTCCGCCTTGCGGCCGATCAAAGCCTAACTTTAGTGGGCCTACGTCAGCAGGAAAATTCGCTAGAGGGGATTTTTAAGGAGTTGACCAAGTAACGCGGACATCCTGTCCGCAGTGTGATAGGATTTGCTTATTGAACATTGCGGACAGGATGTCCGCGTTACTGGGTTACTCGTATTGACAATAACTGTGAGGCCAATCTTCCCAATCCGTAACTAGACCCGCTTTTACAGGATTTTGCAGAATATAGTTAACAATGCGCTTAAATGATTTCTCATTTCTAACAGCGTGGTCGTAACTCTCCGACTGCCAGAATGGTTGCCCTGTACGGTTCAATAGTCGGTTCGCCCGAACAGCTGTATACGTTTTTAAACGCTGAAGTATTTTATAGAAAGGCATATCTTCACATAATACGGTCAATAATACATGAACATGATTGGGCATCACACAATAGGCATGTAAATGATAGTGCGTAGTATGACCAAAGTGTAAACTTTGCTTAACCAATTCCGCGATCTCTTCATTTTTCAGC
Source organism: Spirosoma foliorum (assembly GCF_014117325.1). Lineage (NCBI taxonomy): Bacteria > Pseudomonadati > Bacteroidota > Cytophagia > Cytophagales > Cytophagaceae > Spirosoma > Spirosoma foliorum. Next base: position 5,427,107 of record NZ_CP059732.1, read on the forward strand.
CAATCTGCCCCACTCCGACAAGTATCTATGTATTGATCAAATGACACAAAATATCTACCCTCCAGTCGTTTCTTAGCTACTTCTAATGACTCATCCTCACGACTATTCTGCTGAATTAGCCAATCGTGTTCTTCTTGAAGTTGACGTAATATTGCGAAGGGGACTGTACCGTGAAGGCGGTAAGTTATAAATAATGTTTCGCCGGGCGGCATGACATGGGGCAAACGTCGGTGGTACGGCTCGTGCATGTACTACATACGAAAGCCGCTCGCAAAAGTAACGCGGACATCCTGTCCGCAGTGTAAGAAGACGTAATCTTTTTATACACTGCGGACAGGATGTCCGCGTTACTTGGTTACGTTACTTACTTCACAGTCGCCATCAGCGGGTATTGGTCGAAAATAGACCGGACGATACCTTTGAAGTAATTATTCTTGAAGTTCTGGTTGCGCATCATTTTCGACGCATACCCTTTCCAGATGACCTGATACGACTCGGCATCGATCAATGAGATCATCAATGTGCCTTCATCGAGATTATAGTCAATTCGTTTGTAGGTGGCGTCATCGTCTTCCCGAACTACCCAGTCCTTAATGACGGGTTGTTGATAACCACGGAAACGCAGATCAGATCGGAAGATGTTATACGAGATCAATAGGTTCGGAGCGCGGTTGCTCACCCGATAGCCACGAGCTTCCATCTGGTGCCGGATAGCGTCCTGAATGTCGGAACAGAGAAGTGTGGAGTCCACAAATTCGCACTCCAGAAAATTAAAGGATTCGTAGTTTTTAAAATGGCCTTCGTAGCTATAGTCATGCTCTACAAAGAGCCTGCTCGACGAACAGCCTGCCATAACGATAGCAGATAGCACAAACAAAATACCAATGCACTTTTTCATACCCAGCTTGTAAAGGTTTTAATTATATACTAGAATGAGTTATTAGTGAGAGTATACTTTGGGGTCGAACCCAAATATAACCGTAATTGTTTGGCAAACAATACCGTATGACCAAATTTTCAATTCTTATTTAGCCCCCGGTAAAACTCCAGTCCCCGACGCATTTCGGCAATTGTTACGTGGATATCAAAGGCACAACTACCCGGTCCGTCGAGCAGAGACATACGCACTTCCCGACCCCGATTCTTTTTGTCCTGCGCTGTTAGTGTCAGAATAGGCTCAACATCTTCATCGGTCAAACGTACATTTCCATATACGGCAAATATGTATTCTTCGATTTGCGTCAATAGGTCCTGATCGATCATCTTTTTCTGAAAAGCCATAAATGCTTCGGCAACCATACCAACGGCAATAGCTTCTCCATGCAATAATCGTTTGCGGGGTTGATTCAGGAAATAGGTCTCTACCGCATGACCCAGCGTATGGCCAAAGTTCAAAATCTTACGGAGTCCTTTCTCAGTAGGGTCCTGGGCAACCACTTTCTCTTTAACGGCAACCGAATGAGCAACCAACACCGCCCAATCCTGCTCATCAAGATCGCGCCGACGGATTTCGTCCCACATCGCAGCATCAGCAATCAGGCAATGTTTAATAACTTCGGCAAACCCCGACCGAAGTTCGCGTTCGGATAACGTTGATAGAAAAGCGGGATCAATCAACACGGTATTGGGTTGTTGAAATACCCCGATGTGATTTTTGAGTCCCCGGAAATCAATGCCAAGTTTCCCGCCTACACTGGCATCCACCTGTGAAAGCAACGTAGTAGGCAATTGTGCGAACGCAATGCCGCGTTTGTAGGTAGCCGCACAGAAACCGCCCATATCGCCAATAACCCCACCGCCCAGGTTAAGTACCAGCGCATGTCGGTCGAAATTAGCGCGCGTCAACGCATCCCAGATTAGCTCGCAGGTGGCAATGTGTTTCTGCTCCTCGCCTGCCTTAATCCGAACAAGCGTATGCTTGGGCAATATCGTTTTTAGCTCCGGGTAGCAAAACCGGAATGTATGGTTATCGGCGATAACGGCAATGGCCGAGAAATCGTTAGCGTCCAGAAAAGCAGGTAGGCTTTCGGTGATGGGGGCGATGGTTACTGTTGACATACCGTAAAAGTACGGCGGTTGTCGGCAGGCAAAAAAATAGGAAGGCAAGTATTTTTTATTGTATTCTTGTATTTCCCTTCTTCATTCATGAAAGCTCGCTACCGGGTCTTATCAGGTTTATTCCTGCTGTCGACCATCACCTACCTCGACCGCGTTTGCATGAACGTAGTCAGCAAGTATGTCAAAACAGATTTACACCTCGACAATCAGCAACTTGGCTGGATTTTAGGAGCCTTTTCGCTGTCGTACGCACTCTTTGAAATACCAACTGGCTCGTTGGGCGACCGCATTGGCCCCCGGCGTGTACTGACGCGGGTTGTGCTCTGGTGGTCGGGGTTTACGGCCCTCACAGGTACGGCCTTTAATTTTGTGTACTTGCTGATTGTCCGGTTTCTGTTCGGTATTGGCGAGGCTGGAGCTTACCCCAATGCGTCTATCGTAATTGCCCGCTGGTTTCCGGCTGTTGAGGTAGGTCGGGCGCAATCCGTAATCTGGGCTGCCGGACGCCTGGGTGGGGCACTCACTCCCCTACTGGTCATTCCACTGGTTCACTGGGCGGGCTGGCGCTGGGCGTTTGCGATTCTGGGGATTGTCGGTGTCCTCTGGGCTATTGGCTGGTATTTCTGGTTCCGCGACGAACCGTCCGAAAAATCGGGAATCAGTGCGACTGAAGTAGAAGAAATCGAGACGGGTCGGAACATCAAACCAAACGACCACCGAATTCCCTGGACAACCATCATCAGCAATCCCGATTTATGGGCCTTGATGCTCATGTGCCATTTATTTTTCTACGGATCGTATTTTTTCACCAACTGGTCGTCGGTGTATTTTCAAGAGGGGCGCGGCCTGACCGAAGATCAGACAAAGAACTTCATCTCGTTATCGTATTTTCTGGGTGCTGTGGGCTGCCTGGTTGGCGGTTTACTGAGCGACACGTTAACGAAACGGTATGGCCTGAAAATCGGACGCCGGGCAGTTGGTGTTGGCGGCCTGGGCTTATCGAGCTTATTTTTCCTCCTGGCAGGTCTCACTACTGACAATGAACTGGCGGGCTATTTGCTCGCGATTTGTGTGCTGACGAAAGACTTAGCCCTTCCTGTAGCGTTTGCCGTTTGTGTAGATATCGGTCAACGAAACGCAGGTACGGTGGCTGGTTCTATGAACTTCGCCGGACAGTTGGGTGGCTTTTTCATCACGATCCTGTTCGGCATCATCGTGGAACAAACCAAAAACTTCAACTATCCTCTGTTTATGATAGCGGGTTGTTTGCTGGTCAGTGCGCTGTTGTGGCTGCGCATTGACCCAACGAAGCCTGTAGCAGTAAAGTAGAGGAATATGTTCCCAGCAATCAATTTAGCAATACACAGAAGTACGCACTATAAGAATCAAAAAGAATAAACTATGTGGACAATCGCTCATTACCTGGCTCCAGTAATCATAGTGCTTTCACTAATCAGCTATTTAGTAGGTATCACTGTTGGTATCTTGAGCATATTTGCGCTAATCAAATACCTTAAAAAATGATCTCACTCTAGAGATAAAGTCATTCCTCCCAAAAGCAAAAAGTGACAAGAACTCAATCCTGTCACTTTTTGTACTTTCGCCTTATAAACAAGCGGGTTTCCACGGCAACGGCCGACCGTCCGCCCTATACGATTACGACACCAATTTCAACCCATCGGCAAATGCCTACATTTGGGGCATGGTACCCAACGAAACGCGGCACCAGTATTGGCCATCGAATTTCCATTGGCGAATGCTTACACCCTGCTCCATCATGCGGGCAACGAAATCTTCACCTGATCGATCCATCTATTTGCCTTTCTACCCGTAAAAGGACAATAAAATAGGGTCTTTATCCACTTCAATTGTATAAAAGGAGATAAACAATAAAATATAATCTAATAAATATTTATTTGCACTAAATACTATTTATATTTACCAATATTACAAATTACCCTACTTATTTGTTTTAAATGAGGCTTATATTTCTTCTTGCATTTATTTTATTCTCTATTTATGTTTCGGGGCAAACTGATAAATCTCCATCAACGCCGTTTTTGGCAGTATCACCGACTTTCACACAATCAGATTCAGCCAGAGCTGAACTATTGAATCAAGACCCTGTATTTAAAAAGGTTTTATCCCGTCGAATATCCTACCCTCCTTTTGAAGTCACGATAAGAAGAACCAAACTGGTTTATGCCCAATTCGATATTGATACAATGGGACATATTCAGGATGTTATAATCCTTAATCCTTCCTTTGACTCTAGAATAGGGGGACGTGTCGATGATTTTGACGTAAACGTAAAAAAAGCGATACGAAAACTACCGCCGTTAAATCCTCGCTATTTAGGCCGATATACCTTACCCGTTATGTTTATTATAGATGATGGACAGACAGGTGAAATATTAAAGCCTACAAATACTATTATAGGCTTTTCATTTGGCAATCTATTATTAGAAACTATCTATATAAAAGGGTATTACATTTATGTGAATAACCCCAATAAAGGTGTCCTTAAATTTTAAAAGCACAGTCTAATACAAGTTAATTTATGGAGCTATTCTGCAAAAAAACCTTGAAAGATGCTAGCAGGATATGTTGCCATCTTTCAAGGTTTTTTGGCTACAAAAGCGGGTGGGAACCCGCTCTACTTACAATTACGACACCAATTTCAACCCATCGGCAAATGCCTGCATTTGTGGCATAGTACCCAACGAAACGCGGCACCAGTATTGGCCGTCGAATTTCCATTGGCGAATGCTTACCCCCTGTTCCATCATGCGAGCTACGAAATCTTCGCCCTTCATCCGGATTGGGAACATCACGAAGTTAGCGCCCGATGGCAGCGGTTCGTAGTTATGCTGCTTCAGCACACCCAGCAGATAATCTTTCGACTCCTGGGCCTTACCAAGCGAGTATTTGATAAAGTCCTTATCCTGCAAACTGACACTGGCTGCACGCAAGGTTGTTCCGCTGATACAGCCGCCACCCGTTGAGAATTTAGTGATCTGCTCCAGCAACTCAGGTTTTGCAATCATATAACCCGTCCGCAAACCAGCAAAACCGTGTACTTTCGAGAATGTCTTGGTAATGATGACGTTATAGCCTTTCTTAACCATATCCACCATTGTATAGGCTTTCGGATCGGGGGTGTAATCGATGTAGGCTTCGTCTACCAGAATTGGCGTCTTCGCACCAACGGCTTCGCAGAAGGCACGAAGTTTCGTTGGATCGACCGTAATAGCAGTCGGGTTATTGGGATTACACATGTATACCATACCTGTCTGGCTACCTATGCGCTCATTGAGTTTGTTCAGGTTGATGTCGTACCCATCAGCCGCTACCAGGGGAACACGATCCATTGTGATGCCATGTTTAACAGCAGCGCGGGGAAGTTGGTCAAAGGTTGGATCGGGCGCAACGATGGTCCGACCAGCATTCGGGCGATAAGCGGCCCACATCGAGGCTGCCGTCAATAACTCGCCTGAACCAGCTCCCAACAGAACGTATTCTTCAGGAACACCTTCGCTATCAGCTACTAATTTGCGAAATTTCTTAGCATGCTCCATCGCGTAGAGATAGCCATCAGGAGCAGCCTCTGCAATGGTTTTAATCACCTTTGGCGACGGACCATAGGGATTCTCATTAGCTGATAAGCGAGCTTTCAGCACGCCGTCTTTAGGCAGTTTGTAGCCTGCGAGCATTTCGGGTTCTGGTTCACAGAATGCAGCCGGTGCAGCCGCCAAACTTAAGCCAGATAACATACTGGCCCGGAGCCAGTCACGACGATTGAGAGACATAAGCGAAGGTTATTTTTATCGCATGAATAAATAAACTGACGACTAGACGTTAACGGACGAAACGACTTCTGGAAGCACTTAATACGAAGCCGAAAAGGATTATTTTGTTGTACTCTATCGAGTAGACCAAATATATGGCCGAAAACAACGTATTCAAATAATATTTCATTAAATATCAGTATCTATTATACAAAATTTTAATAAATATAAGAAAATACAAATAAAAGTAAACTATTCAAAGCCAACCTATTACTAGAATTCCAACTGCGCCAGTTCCTCTAACTGAATACTCCAGGCGCACCGAAAATGACCCAGTGGGCAAGCTACTCTCCCATGTAGGTTACAGGGTCTACAATCAAGCGTTTCGGGCGTTTGTACCACCCGCGAAACATCGGCCAGAGGTCCAAACCCAAACTCAGGTACCGTCGAGCAGAAAATGGCCGTCGTGGGCGCGTTCATAGACGAACACAGATGCAACGGAGCCGAATCATTGACGTAGTTCATCAGGGCTCGCTGCTGTAGGGCTGCTGATTGCAGCAAACTTAATTTCCCCGCCAGATTGACAACGGCTCTCCCCTCGCCAGTCAATGCTTTAATCGCATCACAAGCCGCCGTGTCGGTGGGGGCGCCTAACAAATAAACGGTCAGGTGTGCCGGTAAGGCATTTATCAATTCAACCCATCGTGCCATCGGGTACTGCTTCGTAAACCAGACCGACATCGGTGCTATACACACATATGGCTGATCCTGATAGATTTTGACAGCATCATAATCAGCATCCGATGGATACAACTTAGGGCGTGTCAGGGCATTCGCTTGAAGATGCTCGGTAAATCCTAATGCGGTTAGCAAACCTGCATTGCGATTGATTTCGTGCACACCGGGTTCAAATCGGTGATCAACTTGATACGTAAAGAATCGCGCGAAAGGGTTTTTATTGAATCCAGCCGTAACATCAGCTCCCGAAAAAGCGGTAAATAACCCCATTGTTCCGTAGCGTTGCAGGTTTAGAACGGCATCGTATTTACGATTACGAACAATTCGCAATAACCGCCACAAATCCCGATATTTGGTGCCCTTTTTATGCCAGACCAAGACTTCATTCAGAAATGGATGATTGGCCAACAGACTCTCATTTCCTTTACGAACCAACACATCAATAATGGCATCGGGCCGGGCTTGATGGAGTTGCTCGAGCAGAGCCGTTGCCAGAATCACATCGCCGATAAAAGCGGTTTGGATAATCAGGAACCGGGGCTGTTTGGTTGCGGTTATCATAAGTACGCGCTATACGTCGTTACGACTGCGTAAATTACTAAGAATGGAAGATTACGAAGTTTATACCCTGCCCAATGGAATTCGGATTGCGCATAAACAAATGCCGCATACGCAAATTGCCCACTGTGGTATTATGCTCGACATCGGCAGTCGCGACGAACAACCACACCAGCAGGGATTGGCCCATTTCTGGGAGCATATGGCGTTCAAAGGTACGGAGAAACGAAAGTCGTACCACATTATCACGCGGCTAGAAAACATCGGTGGTGAATTAAATGCCTACACAACTAAAGAAAAAGTGTGTTTTCACGCGTCTGTTTTAGGCGTTCACTTTGAGAAAGCAGCTGAATTACTGGCCGATATTACCTTCCACTCGGTATTCCCCGAAAAGCAGATCGAGCGCGAACGGGGTGTTATTCTGGAAGAAATGGCGATGTATTACGACTCGCCCGAAGACGCTATTCAGGACGATTTCGATGAATTGGTCTTCCCGAATCACGCGTTGGGGGGCAATATTCTGGGAACTACGGAAACGGTTGAAGCATTTCGACGTGAAGATCTTCAGCAATTCATTGCCGAGAATTACGACACCAGCCGGATCGTATTTGCGTCTGTGAGCAAGTTGCCGTTTAAACAGGTTGTGAAAGTTGCCGAAAAATACTTTCGGGATGTACCTGCTCAGCATTCTGCACGGAAACGCAAAATGCCAACGGACTACACACCACGTCAAACACAGGTTGAACGACCGATTACCCAGGCTCAATGCGCCCTTGGCCGACCTGCCTATGGCTTAACAGACCCACGTCGACTCCCATTCTTCATGCTTGTTAACTTACTTGGCGGACCGGGCATGAATTCTCGATTGAACCTTAACCTCCGAGAAAAGTATGGTCTGGTCTATTCGATTGACGCCAGTTATACACCTTATCTGGATACTGGTTTTCTGGGAATCTACTTTGGTACCGATCCCAAAAAAGTAGATAAGGCCCATTCGCTGGTCATGAAAGAGATGAAGCGGCTTCGCGAACAGTCCTTAACGACTCTGCAACTGCATCAAACGAAAGAACAACTGATTGGGCAGCTGGCCATGGCCGAAGAAAGCAACAACAGTTTTATGCTAATGATGGCCAAAAGCCTGCTCGATATTAATCGGGTGGAATCGCTGAACGATATTTTCAACGATATCAAATCCGTAACCGCCGAACAGCTTCAGGGCCTCGCGCAGGATGTTTTCGATGAAAGTCAGTTCAGCACGCTAACGTTTGTACCGGAAAAATAAGTCTGGGCCAAGCTCTGGCTTGGCCCGTTAAATTATCAGACGGGCCAAGCTCTGGCTTAGCCCAGACTATTATGACTATAAAAGATGCCCAATCTACCGTCGACGACTGGATAAAAACTGTTGGTGTTCGCTATTTCAATGAGCTGACGAACATGGCTCAACTAACCGAGGAAGTTGGTGAAGTTGCCCGTATCATTGCCCGCCGTTATGGCGAACAATCTGAAAAGGAATCTGACAAAAACAAAGACCTCGGCGACGAACTAGCCGATGTGCTTTGGGTACTCATCTGCCTGGCCAATCAGACCGGAGTCGATTTGACAGAGGCTTTTCATAAAAATCTGGATAAAAAGAATATTCGGGACGCTACCCGGCATTTATCGAATGAGAAGTTAAAGTAGCGCGGGTGGAAACCCGCGCTACTTTCAATAAAAAATGCCCGCTGAGATCAATCTCAGCGGGCATTTTTATTGAAGGTAATAGCTTCTGTTACTTCTGGAACGACCCAAAAATATAATCCCACATGGGCGACGATACGCCGTAGTTGCTTTCTGGGTTTTTGTAGTGGTGAACGCTGTGGTTAATCCAAAGCTGTTTGAAGAAATTCTTGGGTGGTGCGTACGCATGTACAATGAAGTGCGTGGCCAGATAACCTGAATAACCTACCAGAAAGCCAGGGAAGAACGCATAAGCAGCTTCGCCCATCATCAAAAAGAACAACCCAAAGAAAAAGGCAGCTACAAAAATAGCCAGTGCCGGAGGCATAGCCAACCGGGTTTTATCTTTTGGGTATTCGTGGTGAATGCCGTGGAAGGTATACTGAATTTTGGCCCGCTGGGGTGTTGACGGTGTTAAATGGTAGAGATACCGATGAAGAACGTATTCAAATAGCGTAAACGAAAATAGCCCCACCACAAACAACAGCCCAATGGTGGTATTGCTCATATCGGTATAGGTATACGCATACCAGCCCAAAAACACGGATAAGACAATCCACATCGAGATCGGAACCATGATGTGGGTGCGCGATAGCGCTTCTAAAATGGGGTTATCAAATAATTTTTTGGTGCCGCTATTTTTAGGCCGGGTTTTACCGTGACCAGCCATGGTTTGCAGCTTCTCAGTAGTAGATTCCATAAGTTGTACTCAATTAACAGTGCAAAATTACAATGAAAATAAATTCATAGGGTCAATATAGTAAACTCTATTTACTATATTTTAATTACGACTTGCTAACCTCTAACTGATCAGAAAGTTTTTCCTGCATAGCTGTCACGTCGCCTTTAGGTAGTTTTGGCCGTATAATCAGACGTAGTGAGTTATTGTATGTCAGGTAGTTAAACATCCAGTTCAGAAAGATCGATAGTCTATTTTTTACGCCAACAATCGACATTAAGTGTACAAATAACCACGTAAGCCAGGCAAAAAATCCCTGAAACTTGAAAAATGGCAGATCAACCACAGCCAAGCCCCGGCCAATCGTCGCCATTGTCCCTAAATCGTGGTATGTAAATTCCTCGGGTTGCTCGTTTCGAACCCAATGAATAAAGTTTTTAGCCAGATGTCGTCCTTGTTGCATAGCCGGCTGCGCTATCTGCGGGTGACCATTCGGCCATTTTTCTTCGGCCATCATCGCGACATCACCAATCGCGAATACATCCGTAAAGCCCTGAACCTGACTGTAGCGATTGACCAGCACACGCCCACCCCGTCCGATAACCTCGGTGGGTAAGCCAGCCAGTGGATTGGCTTTTACGCCAGCCGCCCAGATCAGGTTGTTGGTTCGTAGCGTTGTGCCGTCATTCATGGTAACTGTCCGTCCGTCGAAATCCTTCACACGGGTATTCAGTCGTACATGCACACCCAGGCCCTCTAAGTATTTCAACGAATGCTGCTGCGATTGTACAGACATCGGCCCTAATAGCTCTCCACCCGACTCAATGAGGTAAATATCCATCATCTTGAAATCAAGCTCAGGATAATCCTTCGGCAGAACGGTCTTCCGCATTTCGGCCAGCGTTCCACACAACTCCACACCCGTTGGACCGCCCCCTACAACCACCACATCCATCAAGCCCTCCCGCTCATCAAGCGTTTCGACACTTAATGCATCCTCGAAATTCTGAAGCATCCGGTTTCGCAACGCAATGGCCTCTGATACCGATTTCATTGGCAGGGCTTTCTCGATAATGTTCTGCTGGTTGAAAAAGTTAGTGTCGGCCCCGGTAGCCATCACCAAATAATCGTATGTAATTGGTCCCAGCTCCGTATCGATAGCCTTATCGGCCGTTCGAATTCCCGTGACATTAGTCACCCGGATATGTACGTTTTTGCAATTACCAAACACCGCACGCAACGGAAACAGAATCGAGTTTGCTTCTAAACCGGCTGTAGCCACCTGATAATAAAGCGGCTGGAACTCATGATAATTCTGTTTATTGATCAGAACTACCTGAAACTCCTTTCGGTGAGATAGCTTACGGGCCAATTTCAGGCCACCAAAACCAGCACCAACAATGACTACGCGCTTACGATCGGTTTGAGGTATGTTTGGGTTCATTCAACTATATGATTTACACCAGACTGCTGATGATCGATCATTGACAGACGGTGTGCATTTTTGGTGATGAGCCTCTGACCACACAAAAGTCGGCAAAAGCTACTTGCAACAAACTGACAATTGTAACATCAACGACTGATATTTGTTAGGTTTAGCTCAAGACACCAGCGAATGAGCTGTCTGCAATACGCGCTCATAGTGGGCTTCGTAGAGAGGCAAGATACGCGATAGCTCAAACTCTTTAGCCCTTGCCAATGCATTTTCTTTGAATGTGGGCAGATTTGCATCATCCAGTATATAGAGTGCGTTTTTGACCATATCATCCACATCGCCAACCGGACTCAGGAAACCTGTAACACCCTGAATATTCAATTCGGGCAATCCACCCGCATTTGAGGTAATCAGAGGCACTTCGCAGGCCAGCGCTTCGAGAGCAGCCAGACCGAAACTCTCGTTCTCGGAAGGCATAATAAACAGGTCAGCTACCGACAGCACTTCCTCAACCGCGTCTAATTTCCCCAGAAACCGCACCTGATCGTAGATACCTAAATCGCGCACGAGTCGTTCAATCCGAGCCCGTTCGGGGCCATCGCCTACTAGCAGGAGTTTAGCTGGTGTTTGCTGTTGAATATGATAAAAGGCCATCACGGCATCATCAATCCGTTTTACCCGCCGAAAGTTTGATGTATGTACAATCAACTTTTCGCCATTAGGGCAAATGGCTTTTTTGAAATGCTCCTTCTGCTGGCGTTTGAAGCGACTCAGATCAATGAAGTTGGGAATCACTTCAATTTCGCGATGAACATTAAAATGCTTGTAGGTGTCTCGACGCAGGTCTTCAGAAACGGCCGTAACGCCATCCGACTCATTGATACTGAACGTAACAACCGGCTCATATGAGGCATCTTTACCTACCAGTGTAATATCGGTACCGTGTAGTGTCGTCACAATGGGCACATTTCGCCCCTGCGAGCGCAGAATCATCTTGGCCATATACGCAGCCGACGCGTGCGGAATGGCGTAGTGAACATGCAGTAAATCAACGTTTTCGTTAATCACCACATTAACCATGGCGCTGGCCAGGGCCGACTCGTAAGGTGCGTATTGAAAGAGGGGATACGAGGGTATATTTACTTCATGATAAAAGACATTTTCGTTGAAAAAATCGAGTCGGGGTGGTTGTTGATAGGTAATAAAATGAATCTGGTGACCATTTTTTGCCAATCCTTTACCGAGTTCGGTAGCCACTACACCACTGCCCCCAAAAGTCGGGTAGCACACAATGCCAATTTTCATGCGTGAGAGAACGAGTTTGTCTCTGAACAACAAATACTAGCAAAAAGAATCCCGAACGCATCGGATTAAGTGCAGTGAATAAAATAAGACGAGTTGCTCGAATCGTTACATATACTTACTGCGTTGAATACGCTATTTTTACTAAAAAATCCACCCCAATGGTTGCGCGACAGTCGATTCCTTTCTCGGCCTTTATGTCCGGCTTTCTGCGACTCATTCGGGTACAGAATCTGCTGATCGTCGTGTTGACGCAGTTGTTGGCCCGCCTGTTTTTAGTAGGCCCACGTGAGGAGAGTTTACACCTTATTACCGACACGGGTTTCTGGCTACTGTCCTTCTCTACCGTTTGTATTGCCGCAGCGGGCTACATTATCAACGACTATTTCGACGTAAAAATCGACCTGATCAACAAGCCTCAACGAGTTATTATTGGCCGGTATCTCAAACGTCGGGTAGCCATCGGCATTCATCAGGGACTGAATGTAATCGGTTGCCTGATTGGCCTTTATCTGAGCAAATGGGTCTTTTTGATCGATGTCGTTGCCGTATCGTTATTGTGGTTTTATTCGGCCAACTTCAAACGACAGCCGCTCATCGGCAATATTGTCATTTCGCTGCTATCGTCGCTTTCGTTGCTTGTTTTAGCGATTTATTACCGACAGAATGCCAACATGGTACTTATGTACGCCCTATTCTCCTTCGGTATTTCCTTAATTCGGGAGATCATCAAAGACATGCAGGATATTCGGGGTGATGCCCGTTTTGGGTGCCGAACAATCCCGATTATCTGGGGGCTACGCCGAACCAAATACCTTCTTTATGTTTTAGTAGGCGTATTTGTCGTTACCCTTTTCCTGATTGCTGGTTCGCTCCATAACAGTCGGTTGATTCTCATTTTCCTACTCCTCCTCATCCCAATCGCCTGGCTGGTTTACCGACTTGCCCTAGCCGATACCCGACGCGAGTTCGGCTACCTCAGTGGCCTCTGCAAACTCATTATGCTCGTCGGTATTTTGAGTATGATGTGGACGTAAATTATGTATGATATAGGATGTATGATGTATCCATGACGAAAATACATACACCCTATATCATACATCATACATATTTACCTCCGTTCGCTCAACGATTTTGGAATCTGATTATTAAGCCAACTACCTTTAGTCTTCTATAACCCAATTATTTTTCCACATGAAAAATGTTATCTGTGCCCTATTGGTGGCACTCGTATGTACCGTGAACAACAGTCAGGCGCAGGATTGCCTGGGCATGACGTTCAAGACCGGGATGAACTTCGAATTGAGTCATTTTAACGCCAAAGAAAAGCCAATCGGGAAAGTGCTTTATCAGGTCAAAGATGTCCATAAAGAAGGGAGTTCGACGGTGATGGACATTACGGCGCAGTTTGAAGATGAGAAAGGCAAACAACGTCCACCCTACATTATTCACTATACCTGCACCGGCGACGAACTGGTGGCCGACATGGCGGGGATGATGCAGGCCATGCAAAATGGTGGCATGAAAGACATGGAGCTGAAACTGAAAACCAATAAGCTTGTTTACCCCGGCAAACTCAGTGTTGGGCAGAAACTAAGTGATGGACAAATGGAGGCTGAAATGAGCAGCGGTGGTGGCGGTCCAATGGCAAACATGAGCATGACGATGGCGAATCGGCAAGTAGAAAGTAAAGAGCCGATTACAACGCCTGCCGGAACATTCGACACCTACAAAATTACGTCTGACGTCAATTTTGAGAATAAAGTGATGGGTATTCCCATTCGAAATACGATGCGTATAGTCACTTATCGAACTGAAAAACAATTGTTTGACGTAAAATCAGAGTCCTATAACAAGAATGGTAAGCTAATGGGCTACTCGCTATTAACGAAGACAAATTGATGTATGATATAGGGTGTATGATGTATTCATTCTAGAAAACTATACATCATATATCCTACATCATACATCTTTACGCAACTTTGTTGCAAAAAAGTGGGTTAACCTAAAGAATCATTGCCGAAGGCATTGTATTTTTGTGCTTGCTCATGAAAACAGATAGTCTCTCCCGTAAAGCGGATTATATTGGTATCACTGGCTCAGTGTTGTGCATTATTCACTGTCTTGTTACACCTGTATTGTTGCTAACGACTTCTTTCCTTCAAGACACGACTCTTCGTGTTGGTTTCCTAAGCCTGGATTACGTATTTATAGGAGTCAATATCGTAGCCGTTTATTTCGCTACCCGACATTACGCCCCTCGAGCCATTAAAGTAGCCCTTTGGGGCTTTCTGAGTCTGTTCAGCATCGCACTATTGCTGGAAGAAACGGCACCTGCTTTTGAATACCTCGCCTATGCATCTTCGGCGGGTTTGGTTATCACGCATATGCTGAACATCCGGCAACACCGGGTGAGTCACGCACATTAGTCTGAACCGGGATTTTTATGATTCTATTGATTAGTATGATTCTGAAAACCGTTTCTGATGCTAACAAAATCATAGTCGGTCAATCAAATCAGCTAAATCCCGGTTTCAGTTCGCGCTAAACGCCCGGTTCGTCATAAACGTATTGTCCGTCAGGGTGAGCAAAAAGGCGATGATCTGCGTCTTTTCCGTATCGGTCAGGGCGATACCGAGCTTCCCATTGGTTTTCAGGGCTGGATCGAGCGTAGGGCTATCCGTAACACCCGTTCGGTAATGCTCAACTACCTGATCTAAAGAACTAAATCGCCCGTCGTGCATGTACGGAAACGTTTTCTCCACATTCCGCAAACTTGGCACTCGGAATTTTAGCCGGTCGGCTTCGTTTAGGGTTATGGTGTAACGGCCCTGATCGTTGATACCACTAACCGGAAGGCCGTTGTTCCGATAACTCTTATCCGTAAATAAATCGGTAGCATGGCAGGTGGCACACTTCTGTTGGAACAACGCGAGGCCCGCCAGTTCATCCGTTGTGAGCGTTCCCCCGCTCTCCTTTCTGACGTATTTATCGTAACGCGAATCGGCGGATACAAGCGTTAATAAAAACTGCGAAATGGCTTTCAGGAAACGGGCCGTCGTGACGGTATCGGAGCCAAAAGCAGCTTTGAACAGGGGCGGATACTTAGGATTTTTCTGAACCCGATTGAGTGCTTCCGAAAATTTCAAATCCATTTCAACCGCGTTCTGAATTGGCGAAATGGGCAACTCATCCAAGCTAGTAACACCTCCATCCCAGAAAAACTCACGATCCCAGGCCAGGTTCTGCAAACCCGGCACATTGCGCGTCCCGAATTTATTATCAATTCCATGACTCAATGGATGGTCGGAGTGGCCAAACCCGGCAAACTGCTGGTGACAGAATCCACAGCTCAGACTCGTATCGCGCGAAAGCATGGGGTCGTAAAATAATGTTTTCCCTAAAGACACCCCTTCCACCGTCAACGGGTTCGTTGTCAGGTCGTAAAGTTTAGTTGGGAAGTTAGCTGGCTCTCGGAGTGTAACGGGCGTTGTCTGGTAATCAATACCACCGCCGGGATCGGGGGGGACGGGATTGGGGTCTGACGTTTTCTGGCTTTGGCAGGCAAGTACCAATGCAAACAGAAGCGCACTGAAAAACAGTCCGATACGCTTTGTCGATATGGTTTTCAGAAAAATCATTGATTGGCCTGAACGCCCACCAGACTGAACATCTGTGCGTAATTGTTAGAAATATTGGTCGAATATGGGTCAAACATCACGGACGAATATTGAGCTATGCTAAGCTTGGTTGGTCCATCGAATATCTTCATCACATCGGTTTTGAGTTGTATCGACGGCACAGCGCCTGCCTGTACAGCAGCGACGCTACTCGAAAATGGAATCGTTATCGTCCGTAAGTTATTAATGGTTTTCTTTCCATCATAACCTCCCCCAAAACCACCAACGTGGTAAAAGAAAGCATTATTTTGAAGAGCAGGTGCCACTGGAGACGTTCCTTCCAGCTTCAGGAAAATATACCCCGAGTTCCACTCCCAATACATGCCGTCGTTCAGCGCTGGATCGAGTACGCCCGTTCGTTTGGTGATGTCGGCTAGACTGCGCAGGCTATCAACCCCAACCGTAAACGTAAGGCCCGTATAGTTGCCAGCCGGTAGGTTGTTCAAGGTAATCGTCTGAGAAGCGGGTTTATCCTCCTGAATCAGAAAATAACTGCTGTCCTGAGGAACGACATAATCGCTGCCATCCTGTTTCCGAAGGCGAATGTTACTAATGAAATAGTTGAATTTGGTAACGGTAAAGGTTTCGCCGGAAGAGTTCTGGTAGGAACCTGTACCTAGTTTCAGGTCCGATGTGCTGACGACATTATCGAAGGCAATTCGCAGTTTTCCAGACGAAGTCGTCAATGGATTTGTGTCATTTGAGTCACAGGCAAGAACAAGGCCACCAATAGCCAGTATGGCCAATAGTCCAGCGGCAGTAGTAGTTTTCATAGCGTACAGTATATCACAACAACAGAAGGAGTATGTTCGTAGGTAACGAAAAAAGAGCCTAAAATCATTTAGGCTCTGGATTAAATCTGTGTTAGGAAGCAATTAATTAGGCTTCTGTTGATTCTTTGGATGCAGAATCAAAGACATATGCCATATCTCAAAAGATATGGCATATGTCGATTAACCAAGTAACCCTACAAACTCTTTAAATACGCCAGACTCTTGGGCACTTGTTGCTCAACAGCCATGCTTTCGTCTTCGATGTAAAAATGATCGATGGACGTTTTACGGGCGGCTTTCAAAACGGCTGGCCAGTCGATTTGCCCGGTTCCTAAAACCACCGATTGTGAATTGGCCATGCCTCCTTTATCGCTATGAGGAACGCCTTTTTCCACATCTTTCAGGTGAATAAGCCGGAAGCGTTTAGGGTATTTCGTCAACAGTGCGGCAGGGTCTTGTCCGGGTAGATATGTCCAGGTTACGTCCATTTCGTAGCCAACGTACTCCGGGTTGGTTTCCTTCACCAGATAATCGAACAGGGTGCCATTTTCATAGGGCTGAAACTCGAAGCCGTGGTTGTGGTAACAGAACATCATGCCTTTCGCGTGCGCCAGTTTTCCAAAGCGATTGAACACCTCGGCCGCCTTCTGCATCATCTCCAGCGTGGCCGCTGTCTTGTGCGGGATCGAACCGATACGAATGTATTTAACGCCCAGAGCTTGTGCATTTTGCAGAATCGAATCGGGCTTCAGATCAATAGCATCGTAGCTCACGCCGTAGCTGCTGCACTTCAGTCCACGCTGATCGAGCAGGGCGCGTAATTCGGGAGCCGTTTTCCCGAACAGGCCCGAAAACTCAATGTCGGTGATCCCCCAGGCTTTGATCTTATCGAGCGTGCCGGGAACGTCTTTACTGAAACTATCGCGCATCGTGTAGGAAACGATACCGGGTGTTTTGGGAAGCAGTTTACCAAACGGTTGCGCCTGTACGGCCGAAACGCTGGCCCACAAGGCTAAGCTTACTAAAGTTGTACGTATCATGTTAGGAATGAATTAATTGAATAGGGAATAGAACGCCGATTTTTACGATAAATATGATTAACAATGATTTTATCGAAATCTTAGTCAAATCATATCTATCATAAAAATCAGCGTTCTATCACGTCAAAAATAGATCATTTTACCACGGGAAACGCCACAACGCGCAACTTGGTAAAGCCGTAAGGAATGAACGTTAAGGTTTCTACTTTGTCGGCAACCTCGCCCTGATAAATGCCCTCACGGGTGGTAACCGGCTGACGGGCTACACCTTCCACCAATTTCCAGTTCGGAATCTGACGGCCTGTTGTTTTAATTTCAATGGGGGCACTCGCTTCGTTCCAGACAAAATTAGCAGGCATCGCCCTGATCGTGACCGTCGTGTTTTTTTCTGGATTTTCGATGATTGCTTTAGGCAACCCATAGTTCCAGGCCGTCTTTGGCTGGTATTCGAAATAGGTGCCTTCCGTTTTTTCGGTCTTTTCGTCAACCGTCGATTCTACTTTTAAGGCATAGACCAGCGGGCCACGTTCGATGGTACGCGAATTTTTCGCCCAGTTGCTGGTTCGAACAGGCATGGGTAATTTCAAGGTTACCTTGTCGCCATTTTTCCAGGCTCTCGATAAACTGATTACCTGACCTCCCTTATCGGAACGAAGCTTTTGCCCGTTTACAAAAAACGTCGCTTCGATGCACCAGCCCGGAATGCGTAAGGCAAAGGGGAAGGTCGTCGGTTTTGGCAGGTTGATCGTAAACGCAATCTGATCATCGAACGGATAATCAGTCGCTTCTAGAATCGTCACCTCTGTTCCATTGGCAACTTTGGCTTTGAGCATATTCGGTGCATATTCCAGCGCGGCTACGCCACCCGATCCGGTAGCATACCAGAGGTGCGATGCAAATTTGGTCCAGCCCTGATGCATGTTGGCCGTGCAGCAGGTGTAGCCCGCATACGGTCCAAACACGTTGTTCATACCCCGCCCGAACGGCAACGAGAAATCGAACACACCCCGCGAGACCTGCACCTGGTTGGCAATCTGGAAATACTGCCGCGACCGATAATCATCGGTGGTTTGCGTAGGCAACGCATTGAAGGTCATCCGTTCCAACGCATCCATGTACGAAGGGTCACCGGTAATGCCAATGATTTCTTCCAGCGAGAACATCGTTTCGACAATGGCGCACAGTTCAACGCCCTGCGTCGGTTCGTTGCCATGCAGGTCTTCATCACCCGAAAACATGCCGTGTGGCAAGCCGTGAAGCGTCATCAGATCACCGAAGCCCGTTTTCACTGCATTCAAGTATTTGACGTCTTTTTTCGCTCGGTAATATTCGGCGGGGAGTTTCAAACCCATCCCTACATTAACAGCATGGCGATTCATCCATTTCGCCCCGGTTTGGTTCACAGCCGCATCAATAGCCCAGTTGCGTCCGCCCAGTAGGTCAGTCCAGTTGGTGGTTTGTTTGTAGAGCAGGTCAGCCAAATCGAGCAGGAATTTATCGCCCGTATGATCGTAGAGCCAGTACACGCTCATGATATTGTCGCCACCACGCGATTCTGACCACTCGGTCCATTTCGCCAGCGGGCAGGTTTTCAGATTCGCATATTGGTACTTGAAATACTTCGTCATGAACGGAATCACGCGCGGGTCGTTGGTTGCTGTATAATACTGTTGCAGCACTTTGAGCATCACCATACGAGGCCACCAATCGGCCCCATCGGCACAGGATTCCATCGGTTTACCTTCCAGTTCTTTCTTGGTCAACGGGCCGAAAAACCCATTGGGACGCTGATGATCCAGATTCCAGTTTACGTATTTCAGCACTTTGTCTTTCAGTGTTTTATCATCCAACTGATACGCCAAGGGCAAAGCACCATCGAGCCAGTAAGGCGTTTCTTCCCAGGCATCGCCTTTGCCCCCAAGCCAGCCGTTATCGTGTTGAACTTTAGCATGATACTCGTCTAAATGGCCTGTCGCACCGTTTTTCATGATAACCAACTGCTGTTGCAACCAACCTTCGGGCTTGATAGCGCCCAGGGGTAATTCGATGTATTTCTGGGGCGCCAGCGGTGCCCGACTCGTTACATAGAGTGGTTTCTGCTGGGCGTGCGATAACACTGTCGTCAGCAGGGCAATCCCGGTTAAATGGACTACGAATGAAGTTTTCATGAAGTAAATCGGCGTTGTGCCAGAAAACTAAAGACGCTTACGAGCCAATTTACCCTATTTGGTCGGCGAAAAAGTAGCGTGATGGAGTCAACAGTCAAGCCTATAGACCGCCGTAAAAGGGCGGTAAGTCTTTTTCAACTTATCTTGTAACCAGCTTTACATTGGCTATCTTGAGAATGTTATCAAGCCCCTACCCGATCATGGTCTTCTTCCGTGAATATACTCCCCATCCGGCCTTGCAGACATTCGTGCGCCATTACTGGATTATTCATGTCCAACTCGACCCCAAAATTCCAAGAGAGCAATTACCTCAAAAACCCTATCCGCCCAGCACAGAACAATGCCTGTACTTTTATCCTTACAACTTGCCCCACAGCGTTAAAGTAGGTAATCAGGCTCCCGAAAGTGCTACCGCTGGTATTGTAGTAGGGCAACCTCTTACGCGCATGAACATCACGCTTAACCCCAATTACCTGATGCTAAAAGTAAGTTTTCAGCCGGGGGCGTTGTTCCGATTGTTAGGAGTACCTATGAATTTGCTAGTCGATGACCATGCCGATCTGGAAGCGATTACGGGCAATCTCGTAAACGAAGTATATGAGCGTCTTCCGGAAGCAGCTGGTTACGAAGCCATGATTCGACTTGTTGAAGATTTCCTATTACGAAAAGCTGCTCATTGTCAGGCGGCTGTACTACCAATCGATATTGTTGCTCAACGTATGCTTGATCCGAAAGCCTACCACCAACTCGATCAGTTAGCCAACGATGCCTGCCTGAGTATACGCCAGTTTGAACGCAAGTTTCGTGAACGGGTGGGTGTTAGCCCTAAGCTATTCACTCGAATTGCCCGATTCAGACAGGCTTATAAACTCCGCGAAATCGACCCCAATCGCTCCTGGCTCGACATTGCTTATGCCTGTCAGTATTATGATCCGAATCACTTAGTCAAAGATTTTCAGCAGTTTGCAGGTACTAGCCCTAACCAGCTATTTACCGAAGAGTTAGCCCATCGGGAGTTGAGGAACGCCTTTATCAGCCGGTCAGGCCGATCCTGAAGTTGTCGTTTTTTTACTATGCTCCTGATCTTCTGTTGACTCAGTTTTGCGGTAAATTACACAACTATGGAAAACACAAGTCGTTATCTGCATAGGGCAGCAATAGGCTATTTCATTGCCAGCATAGGCTTACTATCCTTCGGATTCCCATTTTGGTTTTTAAATGCCATCGACAAGATGCCTAAAGGCCGCTTTTTCCCCCTTTCTTTTATCTGGTCGATGACGTGTCAGGCATTTGGCTCACCAACTGGCCTCAGTTAATAGGAAGCTTAGGGTTACTTATTGGGGGCATCTCACTTTGGCAAGCAGGCGAACCAATCGGTTTTGGAAAAAAGAGGGGCTTGCTAGTTGTACCGATAGCTGGCGCTATCAGTTATTTACTAAGCATATGGGTGGTTTTGCCTTTTGCCCCGTTAGGAGCCGTTCTGAATGGATTAGGGATGATCATAGTAGGTATTGCCAGCCTTAAATCGAAAATTTGGACAGACTGGAAACGGTATACTCCGCTCCTGGTAGGGCTTTTCCCCTTTGTATTTATGTTTCCGCTCCGATTTTTAACCGGAGCACGACCTCCCGCTATGATTGGCCTCTGGGGATTTGCGTGGTTAGCGTTGGCGGTGGCAGTCTGGCAACGATCAGCAGAGATAAAAAATGTATCGAAACTGGCGTCGCACAGGTAAATGGTATTGAATAGCGCCGATGAAGTTCCTCTTACGACCCGATCAAAGAGTTAAAGCTATTTTTTGGCGCTTATGCTGGCACTGCTACTAATCGGAGCAACAGTGCCGATAAAAAAGCAATGAGCATAAACATCACTCGTGAAAGCAATCCCATTGCAGGTATCAATGTGCTAGCCGGAGTAAATAGTTATTTTAGTCAATAATCCCCTACCTTTGCCCAACAACTTTAGGGGTGTCAGCACCAGATTGGGCTGACTGAGAGAATACCCTCATTACCTGATGCAGTTCGTACTGCCGTAGGAAAAAGTTAACGAGATGCGTTCTGCTCTCCTAAAGTTGCTGTTTACTGAACTCATTAGCAGCAATATGACCCAATCTCCTCAATCAATCTGGACCGATGTCGAGCGTATCCGTACGCAGGCTCCGCTTATTCACAACATTACCAACTTCGTGGTCATGAACAACACGGCCAATGCGCTGCTGGCTATAGGAGCCTCGCCCGCTATGGTTCATGCGCCCGAAGAGGTCGAAGAGTTTGTTTCCATTTCCAGTGCGCTGGTGGTCAACATTGGCACCCTCGATTCCACATTTGTGGCAGGGATGAAGCTCGCTATGCGACAGGCAAAATCATTGGGAAAACCCATTGTTTTTGATCCGGTTGGCGTTGGGGCAACCACGTACCGCAACCGGGTTAGCGAAGAACTCCTTGCGCTGGCCCCACCCGATATCATCCGGGGAAATGCTTCCGAAATTATGGCCTTGGCCGGTCTGAACGCACAAACTAAAGGTGTCGATAGCCTATATGGGTCGGATGCCGCCCTCGACGCAGCCAGACGTTTAAGTTCCGTTTTGGGTTGCGTGGTGGTCATCAGCGGAGCTATTGATTATATCGTTCAGGGTGAACAGCTAGCCGCTGTGGCCAATGGGCACCCACTCATGACCAAAGTAACGGGTATGGGGTGTACGGCAACTGCGCTGACGGGTGCCTTTGCGGCAATCAATACTAACTATGTTCAGGCCGCTACGCATGCAATGGCTGTTATGGGTATTGCGGGTGAATTGGCTGCGGAGAAAAACCAGGCTCCGGGTAGCCTACAGGTCAACTTTCTGGATGCGTTGTATACGTTGACCGAATCAGAAATCGAGGAAAGGCTTAAGTTATCGTAGTTATGAGTCAATTGTATTTAGTGACCGATAGCGCCATTGCTCAGGCAGCAGGGCATACGCTGGCTTTCGTGGTTGACGAAGCCTGCCGGGCAGGTGTCCGATGGGTGCAGTTGCGGGAGAAATCGCTCTCAACCCGCGCCTTTCTGGAACTCGGCATGGACTTAAAACGCATTACCCAAGCCTACGGTGCCAAGCTTATTATCAACGACCGGGTCGATATTGCCCTGGCCATTGATGCCGACGGTGTTCATGTCGGGCAGGACGATATGCCTTACGAGCTGGTGCGTTCGCTGATTGGTCCTGATAAAATCATTGGGTTATCTATCAATAATCTGGCAGAGTTAGAAGCTGCCCAAAATGCCAACGTGGACTACCTCGGCATTGCAACCATCTTCCCGACGGGCACCAAACAGGATACGTCCAGCCTGTTGGGCATAGCAGGGCTTCAGGAAATTTGCAGCCGAACTCAACTACCGACTTTCGCCATTGGCGGCATCAATACCCGTACAATTCAGGACATTACTCGAACCGGAGCAACGGGTTCGGCGGTTGTTTCGGCCATTTGCGGGCAGGCTTCGCCTTATGAAGCTACCCGTGAGCTTATTCGGTTGATGGGGGATGCACAGTCAAAGGTGCTGTCGGTTTAGAACCTGACACCAGTTAAGGTAAACAACAACTTTACGCCCGGACGTAGACGTCCAGGTTACGGAAATGAAAAACTACACACGCGTTTTAACAATTGCTGGTTCGGATAGTGGTGGAGGAGCTGGTATTCAGGCGGATCTGAAAACATTTTCAGCACTTGGTTGCTATGGCATGTCGGTTATAACGGCTCTGACGGCTCAAAATACCAAAGCAGTAACAGGCATCATGCCGGTCCCTCCTGCTTTCATTGCCGAACAGATGAAGGCGGTCCTGAGCGACATTGGTGTCGATGCGGTTAAAATCGGGATGCTGCACTCGCCGGAGGTTATTGTGCAGGTGGCCAAAACGCTAACCGAATTCGGGGTATCTACAATCGTGCTGGACCCGGTGATGGTGGCTAAAAGCGGAGACAAACTCTTGCAGGACGAAGCCATCGATGCACTCAAAACGTATCTACTACCTATTTCCTCAGTCATTACACCTAACCTACCGGAAGCGAGCGTTCTACTGGGTCGTCCGGTAGAGATAATGTCCGATATGCTACCGGCAGCAGCCGATCTGGCTACGTTATGTTCAGGAGCTATACTGGTGAAAGGCGGCCATCTGACAACCACTGAAAGCACAGACCTGCTATACGTTTCGGCAACGGAATCTCACTGGTTTCCGACGAATCGGATTCAAACTAATAACTCTCACGGAACGGGTTGTACACTTTCGTCGGCCATTGCCTGCGGATTGGCCAAAGGTCTATCGGTGGTTGAGGCTGTAGCAGCTGCCAAAGCCTATCTGACTGGAGCGCTTCAGGCGGGAGCACAGTATCAATTAGGACATGGTCATGGCCCGGTTCACCATTTTTACACCTACTGGTCTTAGAAAACGATGCGCTTCACCGAACAACTCTGGCAAGATATAAGCCCAATATATTCCTCGATTCTGACGCATGGCTTCGTAGATGAACTCATGATGGGAAGTCTCCCAACGGCGACCTTTCAGTATTACATCCAACAGGATGCCTTGTATCTGGCCGATTTTAGCCGCGCCCTGAATCAGTTAGCGGCACGGGCCACCACGCCCGACGATATGCTTCAATTCACGCAGTTTGCGCAGAATGCAATTCTGGTTGAACGGGCTTTGCACGAGACCTATTTCTCCTTATATGCCATTCAACCAGAGACTACGAAAATGCCTGCCTGCTTTGCCTATACGAATTATCTGTTAGCCACCACCTCGCTCCAATCGATTGCCATCGGGGCAGCTGCCGTTTTGCCCTGCTTCTGGATTTACCGGCAAGTTGGCAAACACATTTACGAGCGAGCTATTCAGGAAAATCCCTACCGTGCCTGGATTGACACGTATGCGGGCGACGCGTTCGATCAGTCGGTTAGCCAGATGCTTGATCTGACTGACCGTTTTGCCGAATTAGCCAGCCCAACCGAGCGAGCACAAATGCAGGAAGCGTTCCGAATATCCAGCCGATTGGAATGGTATTTCTGGAACGATGCCTATATCCAAAATCGGTGGCTTGTGTAACTCGTTTTTTGTCATCCCGCCTAAAAGCAGGATGACAAAAAACAGCTTCTATTTCAACAACTTCATCCCAACCGGGTCCCAATGCACGATATTTTTGTTGAAGAAGCTTTGGTTACAAGCCAACGCAGGCGCAGCAGCCCGAAAACCAAACTCCGCATTCTCAACCACAGGTTTACCCGTTCTGATTGAATCGAAGAAATTAGTAAAATGGTCCAGGTGGTCATCGTAGCCAGCAGGCGCTTTAAAGACGATATCCTCTTTAGTAGGTCTTCTTCGTTGTTCGGGTGTCCATTTGGCGTCGAAATCCTTCTGCATGTCGTCCTGCATAGCCTTCGAAAAGGTGAACAGGGAATCGTACCCACCAAATCCGGGAGCCTCAGGCATTAGGCTATGTTTGACCGTAATATTATTGCCAATCACATCAATAACACCTTCCGACCCAACCAGTCGGATAACTTCCTGCCCGCCCGTACCACTGATAAAGTTCACCTGTAAGGTCAACTGGAAAGCAGCGTGTTCGGGGCTGTCGGGGTATTGCATCACGCCCGACATCACGTCCGGCAGATTACGTCCATCCTTCCAATAACTGAATTGCCCGGTGCTGTAAATAGTTTTAGGGCCTTTTGAGTTGGTGATGAAGTGAGTGCCACTTAGCAAGTGGATAAACAAGTCGCCTGCTACGCCGGTACCGACTTCTTTAAAAGCCCGCCACCAGAAAAACTTTTTCGCATCGAAGGGCATTTTGGCCGTAACGCCAATAAAGCGTTCCCAATCGGTTGTTTGAGCACTGGCGTCTTTAGGAATCGTGTACTCCCAGGAGCCAATAGAGCTTTGCCGGTCATACACGGCATTCACCATGTTGAGCTTCCCAATTTCACCAGCCGCCAGCAGTTCTTTTGCCTTGGCATAACCGATACTACTCACTCGCTGACTGCCTACCTGCAATACCTTACCCGCCTTTTTGGCGGCTTCTATTACTGGATAGCCTTGGCTGATTTTATAAACCATCGGCTTTTCGCAATACACGTGCTTGCCTTTTGCCAGAGCATCCAGCGTAATGCGCGAGTGCCAGACATCATGGGTTGCAATAATCACGGCGTCGATGTCTTTACGAGCCAGCAGCTCTTTATAATTTCGGGTGGTGTATAACTCATTCCCGAATTTTTCCTTCGCGTTTTCCAGTCGACCGGTATACAAGTCGCAAATGCCCGCTAGCTCTACACCAGGCACTTTGAGCGCAGTAGCCAAATCAAAATGTCCCTGCACGCCGTACCCAATCACGCCTAAACGGATGGTGTCGTTAGCTGAGACTGGTTTCTCGTAATGAAGAATACGTTCTTCGGCTTTTTCCTGAGCAGCCAGAGACGACAAAGGCGAGGATGCCGCCACTAAACTGGTAGCTCCAATTTGTTGTAAAAATTGTCTTCTTGAGCTTGAATTATGCTTTTGCATGTAAAAGGAGGATTACGAACTGACTGTTAGTTGACCTTGTAGCTGACGAAGGCAAATTTTCGGCTATCAGGGCTCCACGAAGGTACATTGATTGTACCCTGGCCACCATAAAAAACGGGCGTAGCATCGTTGATCGCTTTGGTTTTAAGGTCCATCAATCGGAGTTTGACATTTTTACCAAACAAATGGTTTTGCTTTTCGTCAGACATATAGGCAATGTAAACAATCTGCTTATTATCGGGCGAAGGATGAGCAAACCAGTTCGAATTTTCATCGAAAGTTAATTGCTCTGGCTTCGATCCATCGGCCAGCATGCGCCAGATTTGCATATGGCCGGTTCGGTACGAGTTGAAATAAATGTATTTCCCATCGGGCGAATAATCGGGGCCATCGTCTAAGCCTTCTGTGGTGGTCAGCCGTTTTTCGGTTCCTCCCTCGACCCCGATCGTGTAAATATCAAAGTTGCCGTTGCGCTCGGCACAGTAAGCGAGCGTCTTACTATCGGGAGTCCAGCCATGCCAGAACGACGGCACTTCGGAGGTGACTTTTTTAGGTTCTCCCCCGGCAATAGGAAGTATAAAAAGGGCTGATTTGTAGGGCTTCATCGATGGATCATTCCGGTCATTATGACTCACGACCAGCCACTTTTTGTCGGGCGAAATCCCGTGGTCGTTGTTGCATTGCGTAGCGAAGCCGGTGTTCAGTTCGGTTAACTTCTTAGACGCCAGATCCAGCGTATAAATCTTACCCTTGCTGTTGAGCACCAAATAATTACTGGGGTGCCAGTTCGGCGCTTCGAAGTGGTTTTTGATCGTTAAAACGGTATCGATCTTCCCCGTTTTAATGTCTAGAGTCTGAATATAACTCGTCGTATCTTTTTTGGCTTGCGCAACAGAATAGGACGAAATAAGCGAGCAAAAGGCAAGCATGAGAAGCCATTTGAGGCAGGGCTTAGGGCCCTGTACCTGATACGTTTTTTTCATAAAACACGGTTTTTGATTAAAGGCTAAAAATTGATCTGGGCAAAAATAAACAGTTTATTCTTATTTTATAAAAAATATATAATAGATTTTATTTTTACTATTTCATATAGAAATAGCACTATTTAAGCAACTAACCTAATTAGGAGAATATGCCCTACTTTTGTGGAATTAATTCGTAAAAACTATAAGATAAGCGCAATGGAGAACCATGCCTGTGCGGCTGGTAAGCGCGAGAATGATGAAGAAATTAGGCAATGACGATTACATTTCACACCTGTCTATTGACTGCGTGATTTTTGGCTATCAGGATAAAGAGCTGAAAGTGCTGATTTCTAAATTCAAATTTGGCGCTGGTAGCTGGTCATTGCCCGGCGGCTATGTCTTAAAAACAGAAGGGATCGACAAAGCAGCCCGTAGAATACTCGAAGAAAGAACGGGTTTAAAAAATATCTATTTAGAGCAGTTTCGCGTCTTTGGCGATGAAAATCGGATTGTCAACAGCCCTTACAAAGCCACAATCAAATCCGAACTGCGCAAGTTTGATGAGCACCGATTCGATTCCACAGCCATCGACTGGTTAACCAGCCGGTTTGTGTGCATCGGCTATTATGCTCTTGTCGACATTAACAAAGTAAATCCACAAGCAGGCGAGTTCGATGAATACCTCGAATGGCGAAGCGTGAAAGGCATTCCAGAAATGATCCATGATCATGGCGAGATTTTAACCGTTGCCCTCGACGCTCTTCGCCAAAATCTTGACCAGAAACTTATTGGCTTTAATCTTCTGCCCGAAACGTTCACCATGCGGGAGGTTCAGGAACTCTACGAAGCCGTTTATAACCGACCGTTTGTCATCACCAACTTCCAGAAGAAAATCCTGGATTTGAACGTATTGGAACGCCTTGAAAAAAAATATACGGGGGCAGCCAACAAAGCGCCTTATTTATATCGATTTAAAAAATAGTGCGTTCTCCGTGCCGTAACGACGGGCTGCTCTGTGTTTACAAATCTTTGCTTCAATAAGCTAATCAGTAGAATTTATGAAAAAGGTGTTGTTCGTTGGTTCATTGCCGGTAATCGCGGTCCTAACTACCCTGATGTTCGGCGGGTTTGAACAGAAACAAGTCGACTCCTCGTCGCCCAAGGCAACACGCAAGCCCAATATCATTGTGATCATGGCCGACGATATGGGCTTCTCGGATCTGGGCTGTTACGGCGGTGAAATTCATACACCCAACATTGATTTTTTGGCCAACAACGGCATCCGGTATACGCAGTTTTACAACACATCGCGGTGTTGCCCTACGCGGGCGGCTTTGCTTACTGGCCTCTACAACCAACAGGCGGGTATTGGTAAAATGACCGATGCCGAAGATGAACCCGGCTACCGCGGGCATCTGACCGAAAACACCGTTACGCTGGCCGAAGTCCTGAAAACGGCGGGGTATCAGACAGCCATGACAGGCAAGTGGCACGTATCGAATACCCGCGTTCAGAAAAATCCGCAGGAACAACTCGACTGGCTGAACCACAAAAAAGACTACGGCGATTTTGCTCCGCTCGAGCAATACCCAACCAACCGGGGTTTCGATAAATACTTTGGCAATATCTGGGGGGTAGTCGATTTCTTCGATCCGTTTAGCCTCGTGAGTGGCACCAAGCCGATCAAAAACGTACCCAAGAATTACTATCATACCGACGCCATCAGCGATACGACGGTTGGCTACATTAAGTCCTTCGCTAAATCATCGGCCCCGTTCTTTATCTATGTCGCCGAAACGGCTCCCCATTGGCCCCTGATGGCGTTGCCCGAAGACATTGCGAAATACAAGGACACGTACAAATCGGGTTGGGATGCCATCCGGAAAGCCCGATATGACAAAATGAGCAAAATGGGTCTGATTGACCCGACCAGAACTAAGTTTTCCAAACGCTGGCAGGATGATCTGAGCTGGGAAAACAACCCTGATAAGGAATGGGATGCTCGGGCAATGGCCGTTCATGCCGCTATGATCGACCGGATGGACCAGGGAATTGGTCGCATGATCAAAGCACTTCGCGAAACGGGCCAACTCGACAACACGCTGATTCTGTTCTTGTCGGACAACGGTGCCAGTCCCGAAAACTGTGCTGCTTACGGCCCCGGCTTCGACCGCCCTAACGAAACCCGGGATGGCCGACCAATTGTGTATGATCTGAAAAAGCAGATACTGCCCGGTGCCCAAACTTCCTATGCCTCTATTGGCCAGCGCTGGGCGAACGTTGCGAATACACCCTATCAATTCTGGAAAGCCGAATCGTACGAAGGCGGTGTTCATACACCTTTGGTGGCGTTCTGGCCCAACGGAATTACGGCGAAGAAAGGGAGCTATAGCGCTCAGGTAGGTCATGTGATGGATTTCATGAGCACCTTTGTTGACATGTCGGGGGCTACTTATCCCAAGGAGTTTAAAGGGCATGCCATTACGCCAACAACCGGAATCAGCCTGATGCCCTCTTTCCAGGGAAAAGCCGCTGCGGGTCATGAAACGTTATTCAATGAGCATTTTGGTGCTCGGTACGCCCGTTCGGGCAACTGGAAATTGGTTTCCTCTAGTCGCGACAGTACCTGGCATTTGTTTAATCTGGCTACCGATAAGTCCGAAACTCATGACGTGGCTGCTCAGTTTCCTGATAAAGTACGCCAGTTAGAAAGCCAGTGGCATCAATGGGCAAACACGCATCAGGTATTTCCGAAACCAGGGAAAAAGAAATAAGATCGTACGAGCATCTCTGTTCGAACTAATCTTCATGCTCTCATTGATCATACACAATACCAGGGTCTGTGCGGACACATAGAGTATATACACATCTTATTCAGATCGCGTAGCGATCTAATGTTTGTAGAAATAGCCAATGGCTCCTTATGTTGGTCGCGTAGCGACCGAATGAAGCCCAAGTCCGATCGCTACGCGACCGAAAAAAGGGTGGGGATTACTTGTTTTTCTATAAACATTCGATGCCTAACGGCATCACTAGAAATATGTATACACTTTAGGTACGGACACAGACCCTTTTTATTGACAACCCGACCATATACTAATTAAATGAGCATCTATTGATTTAGGAAAAGAGAGTTCGTTACACAAACAGTTAGAGGCTGAACAATGATCGATCAATTAACTCAACCGTTATGGACAGCATTAATCAACAACAGCCGGAAGACAATCACGAAGATTTGACAGGCACCGAAGCTGGCAAGAAAATTAAAGACTTAGTCGGCAAAAGTAGTACCTGCTATTTCTGCACGAAGATCACCACTGGAGAACCCTTGAAAACCAGGCCCATGTCGGTACAGAAGGTAGACGAAGGCGGTAGTTTCTGGTTTTTAAGCGCAGCTGACAGTCATAAAAATGCAGAGATAGAGACTGACAACAAAGTTCAGCTCCTCTTCCAGGGCTCTGATTATTCCGATTTCCTAAGTGTATACGGAGTGGCTACTATTTCTAAAGACAAGCAACTCATCAAGGAACTGTGGGAACCCATTTTGAAAACGTGGTTTACAGAAGGCGAGGATGACCCGCGTATTACAGTACTAAAAGTAGACGTTCAGGAAGGCTACTATTGGGACAATAAACATGGCAATGCAGTGGCCTTTGTCAAGACCATTGCGGGTGCAATTATGGGTAAAACCCTGGATGATTCCATTGAAGGAACATTAAGAGTATCCTAGCGAATTGGTCCGTTTGTGCTATCAGGTCTGCGTCCTCACCGATCTGGTAGCACAAACTTCACCCCTGTCTTTATTCCCGTCGAATGGCTTCAACCGGATCAAGCCGGGCTGCTCGCATGGCGGGGTAAGTACCGAAAATAACGCCGATCAGCATCGCAATCACCATGATGATCATAAACGTATTCCAGGTATACGCCATCTGAAAAGGTACATCGGTAAGGGCTTTTACGATCGGTACAAAAGCCATCGTACTCAACAGTCCCAGCGCCAGGCCAAGCAAACTACCAAAGGTTGAAATCGTAATGGATTCCGAGAGAAATTGCCACAATATATCCTGTTTTTTCGCGCCGAGGGCTTTGCGAACGCCTATTTCTACTGTTCGCTCTGTTACCGAAATCAGCAGGACATTCATTACCCCAATGCCGCCAACCAGCACCGAAATTCCTACGATCATACCCATAATCAGACGAAACAGGAGAAACCCTTTAGCCACCTGACTCACACGCTGCTCGTTCGTAATAATCGAAAAATCAGCCAGCTTGGCTTTCATGTTGGTAGTGAGCCAGTTCTCGATCTGTTTTTTCAGTTTAGGCACTTCCTCAACATTTTTGGCTTCAATGATACCCATTGGCGGGGTAGCTTTTAGAACGCTATCCGGAAAGAGCGTAACGGGCATCATCAACTGCCCAACTTTGGCATCTTTATCCGCCGAAATCCCGATAACGGTCAGCAAGGTACCTTTATACACAACTTGTTGATTGATCGCCGTTTTCTCGGGCTTCTTTCCTACCAGTTGCTTCGCCAAGCGCTGATTGATAACCGCAACAGAGCGCTTCGTTTTCAGGTCGGTTTCACTAAACACAACGCCGTGCAGCAACTGTATGTCGGGATGCAGTGGCAAGCTCATACCCGTAACAATTGTACCCATAAGGCGATTATCAGCCTTTGCGGTAATTTCATCGCTTTGGCGACTATAGAGGTAACCCTTTGCTGGTTTTGTCAGACTCGCCCGCAGCTTTAGGAAAGAATCGTAGTTCAGGTAATCGTAATTCTGTTTCTTCACTCCAACCTCATTCACCGATTTATAAAGATTGGGTTGGATCAGAATGGAATTGAGCGATGTCGTTTTCGTGATCTGCTCCTGAGCATACTGCTCCATCCCATCAATCAGTGACAGCATAGCCACTAGCGCGGCCACGCCAATGACAATACCCAATATCGACAGAATAGTATGAAAAAAGCGCGTCCGAATATTTTGGAGGGCCGTCGCAAACGAAACCAGGATTTTCTTGACCATGAGCGGTGCAGTGCTAGCGTAGAAGCCTTAAAGTAAGGCACTTTACTAACTCAATGCGACGCTTATGTGATGAGAGGTTTTCTGACTGATTTCTTCTTAAGCAAAAGGTGAACCTTTTTGGGTTAAATATCGGCCAATGTTAAACGAGATGCCATTCAGTATATCAACGTCTTTGTGCCAGCTATTACCTGCCACCGGGCCGCCGTCGCGGTCATCATTAGGAGTAGCTACGGTCACCTTTTTGGCTTGGGTCGTAATCCAGATTACTTTCTCTACGCCGAATTTCAGTAGTTTCTCTGTTTTCTGGAAAATATAGCTATCGCTGGTAACATCTGTGGGATCGGCAGTAATATCCACTTCAATCACGACCTTAGGAGGCACCTGGGCATAAAACTCATCAATGGCTTCGATGGGTAAGGTAGCATTATCGAAAATGAGAATATCACCCGCTAAATTATTGCGCTTGTCAAGATGAAGACCCGACTCACTGGAAAGGATTATGAAATCATCTTCACTTAACTCCTTAAAAAGCAATCGTTGAACATAGGCCACAACAAATGATTGTAATGCACTTGAACCCATAATTTCTGAAAACGTTTTTGTGCCTGCCAATACCTCCAGATAGCCTTTGTAATGAATAGGCTTACCATCCATGATTTCGTAAATCAGGTACTCAGGCACTTTCGTCTTGGGCTTTCTCCCTTGCACTCCAGATTTGGTTGCTATCATTTCCCGCTCAGTTTTCACTAGTCAAAGATACCCCAAATTTATTATTTGCTTTCCAGTGCTTCGCTATTCTATTAATCGTATCCTCGATCTGTGTCCTCATCTAGCGTGTATACACATCTTATTTCGATCGCGTAGCGATCCAATGTTTGTAGAAAATAGCTAATCGGCTCCTTATGTTGGTCGCGTAGCGACCGAATTAAGCCCAGGTCCGATCGCTACGCGACCCAAAAAGGGGTGGGGATTACTTGCGTTTCTACAAACATTCGATGCCTACGGCATCACTAGAAATGTGTATATACGCTAGGTGAGGACACAGACCAAGGATACAAAAAATACTATTATTTGCTCAACCTAAACGTCCTCACAGCTTTCCCGGTAGCGCCTACCAATAATTCCGTTTTCCCCGCAACCTGTACCGTCGCCAGATCGCGAACGTCGCCGTCCCATAATAAACCCGATTGCTCCATCGGTACGTAAGCAAACTGACCTTTGCCTTTATTCAGAAACAGTTGCCCCCGGTTGGCATCTTCCTTACCTAATCGAACGCGGTTGTATTCTCGATTTCCACCGATTAGCAAATCCGGCAAGCCATCTTGATTGACATCAGCAGTTGTCAGTGCATAGGCAGGGGCCATCTGTGCCTCAATGGGTAACGGCTGCATGGTAAATTTTGGCGTTGCTCCTCCGTCATTATGAAATAACACCGTTTGCAGCGTTGTAGCGTCAAGTTTCTGGGCGCGGTTTAATTCTTCGGGGTCAAACAAATCAGTGATCCTTGCCTTTGAATAGCTGATATAATCCGGGAATTTCTTCCGCAACGTCACCACCTGATCGAGCATTTCGTCGCGGGCGTTAAACGGATGCGGTTCTCCATTGGCACGACCCGTTCGGTCGTAACCGGCCAACACGGGTAACAGCGAACCAGCTACATTCTTAATACCATACAATGTTAAGGGCCGATTGGGAGAAGCCTGAAGCTGGCTATTTAGCCCGGCGTTGGCGGCTATAATGTCGGGGTTTCCGTCGTTATCAATATCCTGAACCAACAGGCGATTCCAGCAGCCAGTTGTGCCAGGCAGCCAGTCGGCAAGTGGCTGAAGCTTTCCCTGTTGAAAGGTGAATGCCTGAATAGGACCAAAATCGGTAGCCACGAGTAGCTCGGGGCGTTTGTCGTGGTTGAGATCAGCAAAGGCGGCATCGGTTACCATCCCCAATCTGGCCAGAACAGGTTGCAGACTTGCTGGTTCGGCAAAGTGTCCCTTGCCATCATTCAGTAATAAATGACTGACAGGAAGTTCGGGGTAGTGACCCGGTACAACTCTGGCTCCAACGAATAAATCCTGATCACCGTCATCGTCAATATCGGCAGCACGCACGCAGGACGCACTCGCCCGAACATCAGGCAATGTGCTGGATTTTGTCAGATGACCTTTTCCATCGTTCAGGTATAATCGCATCTGCAAGCGAGCATCACCAACCGGGAGTTCATATCCAGCACTACTGACGACCAAATCTAAATCGAGGTCACCATCGACATCAACCCATGTGGCTCCTGCATCTTCACAAGCCCGATCGGTGAGTAAGGCTGGCTGGGACATGGGCGTAAATCCAGCGGGGCTAGCCAGAAGAACCTGACCACCCTGACCGCGCCCACCGCCAACAAAAACATCCGGCTGCCCATCGCCATTCGCATCGCCAACGGCGAAATACGGCCCTGTTTGAGATAGCATATACGGCAACAACGGTTGAATTTTGAAATCATTAATGGCTTCCTGTTGATGCGTTATGGCGATCTCATTATCTGCTTGCCAGTAGGATTTGGGCAAAACGGGCGGAGCCATTTCGCCTGTTGGTGCATAGATAATCGTAAGCGGTTCCGTAATTCGAGTTGGCCGAACAAGCTGCGTTTTACCATCGGCCCAACGAATCCGTACAGAATCCACCGCTGTTGTTTTGCCCAGTCCAAACAGCAAGGGCACGTACATGGACGACTGAAATCCACGAACCGGCATGAACTCCTGTATCTGTATTTGACCACCTGCCCAAACGGTGGCGCGTGCTCCCATTATTTTCGCAGGGTTCGGACTTTTTAGTTGAAGACTAAGGTGATTATTTCCACCCTGCTTATCAGCATGGTTTTCGTAGATACTGGCTTCGGCATTCACATTATTGACGACCAAGTCTAAATCACCGTCGTTGTCCAGATCGGCATAAATTGCCCCGTTCGATTGCGATGGCTCGTTCAATCCCCAGGCTTTTGTTTCGTTCGTAAACGTTAACCGTT
Organism: Spirosoma foliorum; assembly: GCF_014117325.1. Lineage (NCBI taxonomy): Bacteria > Pseudomonadati > Bacteroidota > Cytophagia > Cytophagales > Cytophagaceae > Spirosoma > Spirosoma foliorum. Next base: position 5,462,576 of record NZ_CP059732.1, read on the forward strand.
TATCTGGATCGCCGGACTGGTTTCGGTAGATGTAATCAGGTGCATCGATGCTGGGCATTTTAGCAATCACATCCATCGGATTCGACTGGGCCCCGGTTTGGCGCACCTTCAGCTGCTCGTCCATCGTAAACTTCAGGAATTCCATATTCGTGTAATCGCGGGCATAGCCGTTGCTCACAAACAGGTCTTTCCAGCCGTCATTATCAAAATCGGCAAACAGTCCCGCCCAGCTCCAGTCGGTATTTGACACTCCCGCCAGTTGCCCAATTTCGCTGAAGATAGGAAGAGGGGGACGAAAGGAAGAGGGGGACGAAAGGGAGGAAAGGGATTTGTCGTTGTCTTTTCCCTCTCGTCCCCTTCCTCCCCCTCTTCCCTCTACTCCCTCCCCCGTCCCCCACATTCAATTGCAACATATTGCGCATGGTTTGGTGGTGAAAACCGGCCCGGAGGAGCTGGTTGTATTTATCGTAATTATCGTCGCCGGAAGTTAACTTGATGCGCTCATTTCCTTCGGGAAGCATGTCGAGGGTTAGCAGATCGATTCGGCCATCGTTGTTTACATCGGCCGCATCGGAGCCCATTGAATAGAGCGAGGTATGGCCCATAGACTCCCGCACAACCTCTTCGAATTGGCCGTTCTGCTGGTTGATGTAGAGATAATCGTTTTCGTTGTAGTCGTTCGAGACGTAGAAGTCGAGCCAGCCGTCATTATTGAAATCACTAACAGCCACGCCCAGGCCAAAGCTCAGGACGTTAGACACCATTCCTGACGAGTTTGATACGTCAACAAATTTGCCGCCCGTGTTTCGATCGTTTCGGTATAACTTGCTGGAGTAATTGGGATTCGTCTGTTGTTTAAAATCAGCAATCATGCGGCTGAATCCTGCAAACTCCTGCACCGAGTGGTTGAGCAAAAAGCAGTCCAGATCACCATCGCGATCATAGTCAAAGAAGGCGGCCTGGGTTGAATAGGCTGGATCATCGAGACCATATTCGGCGGCTTTTTCCGAGAACGTCAAGTTCTTGTTATTGATAAAAAGCAGGTTCCGACGAAGCCGCGCATCCGTTGCCGCCGAGCGACAAACGTAAAGATCGAGCCAGCCATCGGCATTAATATCAACCACCGAAACGCCGGTGTTCCAGCCATCGGCAGCACCAACGCCCGCCTTGTCGGTAATGTCCTCAAAAGTTACTTTGCCCGAACCGGGTTCGGTTTTATTCAGGTAGAGTTTGTTGGCGTTCAGGTTGCCGGTGAAGTATAAGTCAGTCAGGCCGTCGTTGTTGAAATCGCCCGCTGCTACGCCCCCGCCGTTGTAGAAATAACCGTATTTCAGGACGTTGAATTCAGGCGATTCGTCCAGCGTATTTTTAAAGGTAATGTTCGTTTGGGAGGACGGGAGTTTCTCAAATAACGTATCAGTATTGTCGCAGGAAGCGAAAAAGATCAGGCAAAAAAGCAAACAGCATATAAATTTCATAGCGTCAATGTAAACACGGAGATACGGAGAATAGCACGGAGGTAACAGAGAAATCTTCTCCGTATCTCCGTGTTGTTCTCCGTATCTCCGTGTTTAATACGGTTATAAGAAATTAGTTTTTATCCCACCACAATGGTGTCGTTACCTTATCGGCACCGCCTAGGAGCGATACGGCTTTAGCAGCCTCCGTTGCATTGGTTTGTTGTTCAACCAGCAGAATTGGGATACGACGGAGAACACCACCCGCCGGAATATCCGGGTTATCAGAGTTCACGACGGGGTACAGTTTTGGAAAGCGTGTCCGGCGATACTCAGCCCAACCTTCAAAGCCATCCGGGAAGATAGCCAGCCATTTCTGTGTACCAATCTGCTCCCGCTGAATAGCTTCGGTGCTACCCCAGGCCACTGGAATATTGCTTAACGGTGCTGATTTCAGATAATCATTCGGTGCCACTGGCGTTTTTGTGCTGGTCTGATAAGCACTGATAGCCGCAGCGCTTGTTACGCCCCATTGGGTCAATGACATAGCGATACCCTTGTTATAGAAGTCCTTCGCCGTACCACCCATGCTCCAGCCATTCAACGCTCCTTCGGCCATCAGGAAATAAGCCTCGGCAGTTGCCATTACGTTCTGAGCGGTTCCCAAACCGGTCGATGTCCAGCGTTGGCCCACGTGCGAGTTAGCATCTGCGACGTTAGCAGGATCGGTTAACTGTGTCGTAGCCAGACCATTGCGCAAACCTTCGTACGTATTGGTTTTTACGGCAGGCAGGAAGTAGGTTGGCAGACGTGGGTCTTCGTAGCCTTTCAGTACCGATTCCATAGCCGCACTCATCCGGAACTCGTTCCAGTCCGACATAATAGCCAGACCATTGTTGTCTCCGCCTTTGGTGCTACGGGCCACTAAAGCGTCATCGTCGGGGCTGGTTGCCAGCACGCCACCCGCTACCGCTGCTTCTGCTTCGGTTTTGGCACGGGCGGGATCAACTTTCGAGATCCGCAATGCCAGCCGGAGACGGAGGGTGTTGGCAAACTTGATCCATTTGTTCACATCGCCACCATAGATCAGATCGAATGATCCATATGGCTTTTCCGACGTTTTGGTTTTCAGCAGCGTCGTAGCAGCGGCTAACTTCTTGAAGAAGTCATCATAGATTTTATCCTGCGCATCGTACGCTACCGACGTAGCGGGTTCACCGGCTTTGAAGTACGGGATTGGGCCAACATAATCGGTCCAGCGGTGAAACGAATACACCCACCAGATGTTCGCCAGTGCATTTTCTGCCGAACTGGCATCGGTATTAGCCAAAATGGTTTTCAACTGGGGCACTACCTCCGTGTACTGGGCCGTCCAGGGCCCCTGTAGCCAGTCCATCCGAATCACGAACCGATCAGAAGGAAAGTACGTGGCAACGCAAGCAAAATACTGGGCGTACTGATCAGAAAACAGGTTTTGACCAACCTGATAGTTACCACCGGGAAGCGTTGCTGCCGATTGTGCTTTCGAAAATAAGTAAGGAATTTCGCCCGCACCAATAACTGATATTTTGGTTTGGTTAGTGTTGATCTCTTCGAAATTCTTCGTGCAGCCAACAGCCCAGAACAACGGAGCCGATAGGCTTGCCGCCACGAGCGTTTGCCGCAATAGCTTTTTATAGGATGTCATAATGACGATAGTTTCGAGTTAAAAAGAAAGTTTCAGGTTCAGACCGATGCTCCGGTTCGACGGCAGTGTACCGTATTCAACCCCCTGGAAGTTACCATTGGTGAGGTTCATGTCTGGATCGAACCACATTTTCCGTTTACCAAGGCCGGGGATGTCCAAAATGGAGCTACCCCGGTAAAACCAGAATAAGTTACGGGCTACAAACGACAGACGAGCCGACTTGATGAAGAAGTTCGATGGAACGGGAATGCCATAACCAAGCGACACCTCGCGCAGACGAACGTTGGTCGCGTCGTAAGCGAAGAACTCGCCCCATCCGTAGCGTTTGCCCGATACAGTTTGCCAGAATTGCTCCGCCGTAATTGCCGTTGTATTGGTTTTGCCTGCACCAACTAAGGTTGACCCATCGGCGCCAGCCACGCCAGCCGTTACACCTGGCAATACCCAGCCACCGCCCCGATTTTGAGCCGTTACTTCAGGAATACCGCTGAACGCCAGGTTCATTTCGGTACCCGACACCGCTATACCACCAAACCGACCATCGACCAGGAAGCGGAGCGAGAAGCCTTTATAGGTAAATGTGTTGGTGAAGCCCAGTTGCATTTTTGGGTTAAAATTCCCGATCAGTTGCTGATCTTTTGTGGCAACCGGCAAGCCCGTCGACGAAACAGATGCATCAGAAACAGTGGAGCTACTCGATTGCGAACCAATCAGGTATTGCCCAGTATTATTATCTTTTGCCCAACGATAGGACACGATATCACCATAAGAACCACCTTCGGCAACGATCGGTGATGCCGACCGACCATATCCACCCGACAGGAATGCCGTTTTGATATCGGGCGACAGACTAACGATTTTGTTACGGTTCAAGCCCATGTTTAAGGTCAGGTCCCAACTGAATTTATCAGTTTTGATGGCCGTTCCGTTGATCACCACTTCAAGACCCATGTTGCGGATGTCGCCCGCATTGATGTACTGATCTTTAAAGCCAGACGCTGGTGCCAGACCTAATTTCAGCAACTGGTTGATCGAGTTCGTTTTGTAAGCTGTAACGGTTGCTCCCAGCCGATTGCCGAAGAAACGAGCATCGACACCAATTTCTACGCTTTTCGTAATCTCAGGCTTCAGATTTCCAATCGCCAGCGTACCATCGCGACTGATAAACCCAGACCCGGCTCCTTGCGAGTAGGAGTAGAACTGATTTAGCAGATATGGATCAGCTGCGTTTCCTACCTGAGCAAAGGAACCGTTGATTTTCAGGAACGAAAGCGGTCCCGACAGTTTCAGTAAATCCGACAGAACAACCGAAGCACCTACCGATGGGTACTGGAACGAGTATGGTTTTGGTAAGGTCGATGCCCAGTCATTCCGTAGACTGGCATTCACGAAAATAGCATCCCGCCATGCCAGCGATGCCTGACCAAACAACGATTGCGTTTGTACACGCGTAAAATCATCAGTTGTGCTCAGGTTTGTACCAAAAGCAAGGTTAAATTTGTTAGGTACGTTCAGACCGTCTGCTATGGCATTGGCCGATTGGTACCGGATATCCTGAATGATGGCACCCGCCTGATAGTCGATCGTCAGATCTTTACCAAGATTGTTTTTTCCTTCAATCAACAAATCGTACCAGCTTTGGGTATTCACGATGGTGTTCCGTGAGAACTTACCACCGGCCTGATTAGCCCACAGAATTGTTCCCTGCGCATAGCTTTCTTCGTTTTTATCGAAGTACTTATCGAGGTTAGCCCGACCCTGAATGCTCAGGAAGTCCGTCAGTTGATACTTCGCCAGAACGAACCCGATAACCCGATCCCGATATTGATTGATGGCCGTCTGATTGGTCATCCAATACGGATTCTGGTAGATAGAGTTCAGCGTCGATGGCCAGGCTGTTGGTGTCATTACATTGAAGGCATTCGGTGCACCATAGTTCTGAGCCGTAGACAGACTAACATTGCGCGGAATCTGATACAGGTCCATTACCGGTGAGTTTTCTTCACCCGTCCGTGGCTTGTTGACCACCGACTGATTGATGTAAGTAATCTTCGCATCGGTCGATAATTTCGAGCTGATCTGGTTCGACAAACGCAGGTTGATCGTATGACGCATCAGGTCATTGCCCGGTACTGTTCCCTGTAACGCGTTATTGGTGTACGACAAATACGTCTGCGATTTCTCCGAACCACCCGTAATACCAATCGAATTGTTGAAGCTTACTGCCGTCCGGAAGAAGTCACGAATGTTGTTCGGTTGTGCCGAATAGGTATCTGCCTGGCCAAGGTAGTTTGTGTAAGACTGACCCGTCATGGCCGCACCCCAGCTAGCGCCAACGGTAGGGTCCATTTTGCCACCGACACCCTGACCGTATTGGTTTTGTACCATTGGCAACGCAAACGGCTTATCGACCGAAACGCCAGCATTCACATCGACCGAAATCCGGCCCGATTTCCCGCGTTTCGTTGTGATCAGAATAACACCGTTGGCCGCCTGGCTACCATACAACGCAGCCGCCGACGCACCACGCAGGACCGTTACATTCTCGATATCGTCGGGGTTGATGTTCGATGCCCCATCGGAGTTCGCCACGCTACCGAAATCATTGGTTGCCTGTCCGAATGTGCTGTTGTTAATCGGAACACCATCCACAACCATCAGCGCATTGTTTGTACCCTGAATAGAGCGGTTACCGCGTAACACAATCCGCGATCCGGTACCTGGGCCACCCGAGCCTTGCGTAATATAGGCGCCAGCAATTTTGCCCTGTAAGGTATTCAGTACGTTACCATCCCGCACCTCATTGATCTGAGCGGGCTTGATAGCCTGAGTTGCATAGCTCAGCGCTTTGGCTTCTCGTTTGATACCCAAGGCCGTCACGACTACTTCGCCCAGCAAACGATCATCGGTTGCCAGCGATACAGTAAGCTGTGATTGCCCCGGCGCTACAGCCACATCTTTCGCCACAAACCCTACTGATGAAACGGTTAGCACCACATTTCCAGCAGGCAACGTCAGCTTAAATTCACCAGCTGCGTCTGTCGTTGTTCCTCGCGAAGTTCCTTTGATAACCACGTTTGCTCCGGAGATCGGCTGAGCCTGCTCGTCGCGCAAGAGGCCGGATATTTGCCTATCCTGTGCCCAAAGTGGCCCGGTTATAGCAAATAGCAGCAAAATGCAACAAAGTACATTTTTAAACATAATGATAGAATAGGTTAGAATGAAATAGTAATCTTAGAGAATATTATTTTGACTTTGAATTAAAATTCGGAATTCTATTGAATATTCTAAGTATAAGCCTGATAGTTCTTAAAAAAATTTAAAATTAATACCCTTTTAATATAGAAAATACAGTATAAAATACCTACAGGTAAAATAGGTAATTACTTAATCTAATATATGTATTTCACAATAAAATCAATAAATAATTTTATTAACAGAAGCATAAATCGCTCTATGAACTTATCTGAAGTAACTTAATGTCTTCGACGTGATCATCCATACTTATTGAATTCTCGTGGCACAAGTAAAACACTTATCTGTAAATCCAAGAAGTTTTTCCATTTTTCCGGTATCATTTATCTTAATCCTGTTCATGCTATGAACCAGTCAATGAATCCAGAAAAAATACCCGTAGGTGTAGTCGGACTGGGACTGATGGGTTGTAGTATCGTAACGTGCCTCTTGATAGCCGGACATCCGGTAGTGGCCATTGCTCCTATTCCCATTGATATAGAAACCGCCGAACCGCGCATTCGGGAACATCTGACAAGAGCCTATCAGGAAGGACTGTTCACGAAAAGCCCTGAGTCGTACCTTGACCAGCTGACAATTACAGAGGATTATAGTCTTCTCAGAGAAAGCAAAGTCGTGATGGAGTGCACGCTCGAAAACGTCGCGATTAAACGATCGGTCTATGAGAAAATCGAAGCCGTTGTCGCCGAAGATGCCCTTATTACCAGCAATACTTCAGCCATTCCGATTAGCCTGCTTCAGCGCGAGGTTCGACTGCCTGCTCGGTTTGTGGGTTTGCATTGGGCAGAACCCTCGCATACGACTCGATTTCTGGAAATTATTTGCGGAGACCTGACCGATATTCCAACGGCCGAATGGCTCTATGAGTTGTCGCACTTATGGGGGAAAGAGCCGACGTTGGTTCGGAAGGATATTCGAGGATTTATCACCAATCGCCTAATGTACGCCATGTACCGGGAGGCCTTTAATCTGGTCGAAAACGGCTATGCGACGGTTGAAGATGTTGATCGGGCCTGCCGAAATAATGCCGGTTACTGGATGACTCTCGTGGGCGTTTTCCGGTGGATGGACTTGACGGGCGTACCCGCTTACCACACCGTAATGAAGGATTTGTTTCCAACGCTGAGCAACCAGACAGAAGTCCCCAAGCTGATCGACGATATTGTACAGGCAGGTGGTAAAGGTGTTTTGAATGCGCAGGGATTTTATGATTACACACCCGAAGAAGCTAAACTCTGGAAAGAAACCTACGAAGAATTCAGCTATGATATTCGTCGGCTGGCGCTCAAATACCCAGCCGATGTCGTGAAAAAGAAGTTAGCTCGTGACGCTGATGACTAGTTATTTTTTGACAGGATTAACAGGATTTGCAGGATTCATTTCTAATGAGCCTGTTTAACCTTTTGTTCGAATGTCCTTTTTGTCATGCTGACGAAGCCGGGCGGCCGGTGCCGAAGCATCTTGAATCACCCTTATTAGATTGTTTGGATGCTTTAAGATGCTTCGGCACCGGCCGCCCGGCTTCGTCAGCATGACAAAAACGCTCTTTTGGTTCCTATTTCAGTAAGTTCAAACAGGTTCAATACAAAAATCTTGTTAATCCTGTCAAAAAAAAAATCATGTTGGTGATTAGAACAGTGTCAGCAACCGGGACGCGTTTTTACGGATAAAATAAAACCCAATCCCGATCGTAATTCCATCTAATACGTTATGCCAAGCTCAGCCACTACGGGCAGGTGATCTGAAGCATACTGTTCGTCAATCACTCGAGTTGACAGGCTTTTAAAGGTGCTCCCCGGTTTGAACATGATAAAATCAATAACACGATTGGGTTCTTTAACTGGAATTGTGGGTTTGCAATCCAGACAACTTCGGGTAAAGTTCTGATCCAGCAGGCCAATGACTTTACTGTCGGGTTGCGCATTGAAATCGCCCGCCAGAATTACGGGAAGCGTAGAATCCTTAAACAGGTTTATGATTAACTCCGACTGAGAGAGTCGATTAGGCTCTTTTAAATCGAGGTGCGTACTGGCAAAGATGACTTTTTTCCCTTTGGCCACTTCTACCGTTATGGCAGCTATCGTTCTGGTTTCGCCACCAATTACGGGGTCGATAGGCAGAATCAATCGTGTTGAGTCGATTATCGGAAATCTGGATAGAACGGCTACCCCATAATCGCCACCCTGATGGTCGATGGCTTTCGAAAAAAAGTAATGCATTCCCGTTAATCGGGCTAGTTCTTTCGCCTGATGTAAGCCTTTCCCCGAACGCTCCGTATTCACATCAACTTCCTGGAGGGCAACAAAATCTGGCTTTTCATTCGTGATCACGCGGGCAATAGCCTCCACCTCAATTTTGGCCCCGGCCGATGGCGGATTGCAGTGGTGAATGTTATAGGTCATCACCCTGAGCTTTTTCATCTTCCGGGCAAAAGGGCCTTCGCCGGCATAGGTTGCCAGCGAAATGAGGGTAAGGAGCAAGCCAATAACTGTTCTCATATGGATGGGGTTGTGCAATAAATTTGTGTCCTTGCAACGATTACGCCTTTGCTTTTTTGGGAATAACATATTTCCCTACTACTTCGCCATCGTCACGAATCATTTTTAGCGAAAGCTCTTTTGGGGTAGCATGGAGTTTTATTAACGTTCGATTCCCTTCCAGCGGGCCGCCACCAATAACAATGGGGTAGTTATGTAGGGCATCAGGATCATGCGTGCCGTAACGGTGGGTATGCCCCGAAATCTGAAGATCGATTTTGGCTTTGTTCAACAGCGGTCCGAACACTTCTTGACCATGCATAGGGCCATGCCAATCGCCAGAATGGTAGGGCGAAATGTGAATAAGTACGATTCGGAAAGGAGCTTTTTTAAACTCGACACTCTCAATTTCCTTTTCCAGCCACTTTTTCTGCGTTTCCCGGTACCGATCAAAGGCCGATAATCCACCATATTCAACACTATCATCACCTTTGTCTTCGCCCGAATCCAGAACAACAAACCGGACTGGCCCGCGGGTAAACGCATAGTAATACTTGTTTTCAGGATAAGCAAAATAGGCTGGCAGGTGCCGGGAAAAACTCCCCCGACATTCATGGTTTCCCTGGGTCAGAATGAAGGGCATTTCAGCGGCAAAAATATCGACCGATGGTTTAATCAGGTGATCGACGATCTGGCTTTCTCCGGTAACCCAGTCAAAGCAGTCGCCGTTAAATACCACGAAATCATAATCTCGTTTGTTGCCCGTATAGCCGTGTCGGTACAGCAGTTGTGGAATAATCTGGGGGCGATCATGAATATCGTTGAACACCACCATCTTGAATTCTTCTTCATTTTCGGCGGGTGTTTTAAAGCCGTACATCGGACTGCTAATGGTTTCGCCAAACTCAACCTTCGAGCCTTTGTAACCCAGAACTTCGGTCGAAACGATCTTGTATTTATGCTCGGTCCCCGGATTGAGATTAGAGAGGGTAATTTTATTGATACGATTATTAGCCTCAATCAATCCGTTGACATACTCAAATTCCCGCTTGCTGGTGTACGTCCCGGCTCCATATTCGACCCAGCTAAAGCAGTTTTTGTGCGTAATCCACATGATTGTCACCTCATGCGTACCCATATTTTGAAGATAGGGACCAGCCACGAAATGATTTTTCTCTTCCGCTGGTGCGGCAACTGCGATATTGGCTAAAACCGGGGCAATAGGAAGCAGACTAAGTGCCCCAAGCTGCGACATTTTTTCAAGGAATAATCGTCTATCCGAAAGCATTGTCATGAAGTAGTTAAGGAAGCTGGTTCGGTATTCAACATGGCCCGTAGGGCCTTCACAGCGTAGCGTCGGTAGAAAAATTGTTTTTGGGGGCAATGTGCCGTCAGGTACATAACCGTTGTGTACCTAACGGCACACGTTTCCTAAACATGGATGCTCTTTCTACCGACGCTACGCTGTATAGACCCTACGGGCCATTCCGAATACCGAATTTACGTTAGTCGAAGGAATTAGTTCCGTTAAAATTAATTACTCCCAGTTTGGATTCTGAGTCAGGTTGGGATTCAGCAAACGCTCCTGTGTCGGAATGGGGTACAGATAATCCCGAGCTTCGTTGAATTTCTTGGTGATATGTCCGTTCACCACAATATTGCCGCCTTTGTTGCCATTTTCCAGCAATATTTCGCTGCCTAACTTGAGGAGCTGAGCGCCAGCAACTGTGGGCTTAGTGCCCTCGTAGATGACCAGATCAATTTTTCCATTTTTATCCAGATCATAATTCCCAGGCCCTGGAAAATACATTCCTTTGAAGGTTTTGGTAAGCAATTGGCCTTCTTTCCAGCGAATGAGATCATCCCAGCGGAAGAAATTTTCCATCACCAGCTCAACGCGTCTTTCCCGCCGGATTTCCAGAATTACCCCCGTGTTACTTCCACTTAACTGGGTATACTGTTGCGCCTGATAGGGATCAGGATTCGCATTGGCACTTGTCAGGTTGATATTTGGCATGCCGACTCGATCGCGGGTTAGTTTGGTTGATCGGTCCAGATCGGCCTGGGTTAAGGTACCTCGCTCGGCTTTAGCTTCCGCGAAATTCAGGAGTACTTCGGCGTACCGGAAAATGGGCATATCGGTAATATCCTTGCTGAAGGTATCCCACTTCGGTGCCGACACGAACTTGATCAGTTGATAGCCTGTAACCGTAGCGCCAAATTCCGCAACCAACGGAGTTGTTTCACCAATTCGGGTGTAGCCCGGTGTTCGAATGGTTTGCGACAAACGAGGGTCCCGGTTTTGTACTTCGTCATAAAACTGCATGGTTTCGTACCCTTTGATATCCGTAAAACGCGATCCATCGGCCATTAAATAGCTGTTTACCAACTTCTTCTCCAGACCGGGCTTTCCGTACGATGCGGTCATCGTGTAGTAATTCAGGTTATGATAAACCTGTAATTCATCACTAAAATCCCGCGCCAGAATCACCTCATCCGGAATGGCATTATCGGACGAAAACAGCTTGCCATAGGCCGTAGCCGGTGTGGCTTTGTAGATTGTATAGCCACTGTTCGTCATTAGGTTCTCCGATGCAGAAACGCATTCATCCAGAAATTTATCGGCACCGGGAAGGTTGAATTCAGGGTGATACTTCCGGAAGGTGCCTTCGTATAAAGCCATTCTGGATTTTAGCGCAAGGGCGGTCCATTTGGTAATGCTGTTCACCTGCCGGGAGCCATCAAGATTGGCAATGGCATAATTGATATCGGCCATCACCGAATCCATCACCATTGTGCGCGAGTCACGTGCTTTCGTCAGCATCTCCTGATCCGACACCTCAATGGCGCGGGAATACCAGGGAACATCGCCAAATCGCTTGACCATGCCAAAATAAAAATAGGCGCGGAAGAAACGGGCTAATCCATTGTATTTGGCTACCGCTTTGGTATCCGGGCATTTGGCAGAATTGGCCAGAAAGTAATTGATATTTCGTAAGGTAGTCCAACTCCAGCCTCCCCCGCTGGTTGGCACAACACGTGTGCCCTGCAATTCGTCGCGAAGGCTATTCTTCACCACATTGTCAACATCCTCATTATACACATCCTCAGCAGACGGCAAGGCATTGTAAAACGAATTGGTGTAGAGCAAAAGGTCGTTTTCGGTCTTGAAAAAGGTTTCAGGCGAAATCGCATCCTGAGGAACCAGGTTCAGATCGCAGGCGGCCAGACCAATGGCTACGGCTATGAGACTAATTAATTTTTTCATCTAACTACGGAGTAAATCGGTTTAGAACGTGATGTTCAGGCCAGCAGAAATGGTTTTCGACAAGGGGTACGTTCTGCCGTTGGTGGCATCACCATCCAATTGCTCAGGATCAATGTATTTGGAGCGGAGTGGTGTGTACGTCAGCAGATTTTCGCCACTCACATAAATACGGGCTCGCGGTATCCAGATTTTCTTGGTAAGCTGCTCGGGAAAGGTGTAGCCAATCACCACGTTTTTCAGCCGGAGATAACCCACATTCTGGATGTACCGGTCATTGGCTGCGTTCAAATCTCCTCCCCCATTTAGGGCGGTATAGCCTCTCAGAACCGGGAAATATGCATCGGTATTGGTTGGCGTCCAGACATCGGCTTCGAAATTCTCAGGAATAAAGGAGTAATACGGCCGGGAATATGGCCCCCAGAATTTATCGGCATTGTTACCGGGATACCAGTTCTTCCGTAGGATACCCTGCGCCAATATCGACAGGTCTATTCCATTCCAGGTAGCACCCAGGTTTATGCCATAACGATAGCGAGCCCGGTCGTTACCAATCACTTTCAAATCGCCATGATTAGCCAGCGTATTGGCCCCCTGATCTATTTTGCCATTGCCATCGATATCGATAAACTTAAGATCTCCTGCCTGCAATTTGCTCCAGTCGCCGGGTGCGCTCAGGCGTTGCTTATTAACAATGGTTTGATCCACGGTGTAGGCTTGCGCTTCTTCGTTGGTTTTGAAGTATCCGTCAATCGAATAGCCCCAGATATCGCCAATTGTCTGGCCTTCGTAGCGGCTCGACAGAATTTTGTTTGGGTTATCGTATCGGGTAATCGTCGATTTAGAATCGGAAAGAATAAAGGAGGCATTATACGCCAATGCTTTACCTGCTACTTTAACCTGATCGCGCCATCCGATGGACAGTTCGAAACCCTTGGTTTGCAAATCCCCGGCATTTTGCGTGGGCACCGTAGCGCCATACACCGCAGGCAGCACCTGACCCGGCACCAGCATTCCGGTTGTATTGCGGATATAGGCATCCAGGGATAAATTCAGTCGGTTTTTCAACAAACCCGCATCCAGACCAAGATTGGACGTCGTAGCTTTTTCCCAGGTAAGATCGGGCGAAATCGGATTGGGGTTATTGACATACGTAAGCTTTTGCCCATTGGTTATCCAGCTCGATTGAGCCGTTGGCATGATGGGTATGTAGGGATAAAAGCTCGCCGAGTTGGTATTGGATGGTAACTGGTTGCCCAACGTACCATACGAAGCTCTGATTTTCAGATTATCGACTACCTGTTTCAGCGGTTCAAAGAAGCTTTCTTCGCTAAGCCGCCATCCCGCCGAAACCGATGGGAAGAAACCGTATCGTCGGCCTTCACCAAAGCGTGATGTTCCATCGTAACGGCCATTCACTTCCAGAAGATACTTGCCAACGTAATCATAATTCAAGCGGTAGAATGCCCCGAACAGCGAGTACTGGTAGGAATCTCCGGCCGAAAGTTGTTCGCCAGTACCCAGATTTAAATCATTAAGACTTTCTGAGAGCAGATTTTTTCGGGCACCAAACAAGCGCTGGTGTTTTCTGGATTCATAGTTTACCCCCGCGGTGGCTCCAACGTAGTGTTTCCCAAATGTCTGGTTATACGAAGAATACAGGTTCGTGACGTTTGCGGGGTCAAACCACATGGTCTTACGGTACTGATCGGTATTGTAATTGGGTACCGTGGCCAGGATTCCTGGCTGAATTGAGTACTGCGCCACAGCAGACCGATACCAATCATCGGCGATATAAAAGGAATAGGAGTAATTACCCACCAGATTCCAGTTCTTGGTAAAGTCGATGGTAACCGAATTGATGGCGGTCAGTTCGTGAACCTTCTTTTCGCCACCGGCTACGCCTTTCAACAAGTTCGCGAATAAACCATCTCCGATGGAGTAGTTGTTTTTCAGCGTGTTATAGGTAGCCGTACCATCTGGATTCGTGGGAGCATAGGCTGGCAAAGCATGTACTGTAATGGCCACAAAATTGGCGTTGGCACCGCCTTCCAGACCCGGATAGGTATATCGAGAATCGAAGTACTGGATATTACTACCCACTTTGAGCCAGGGCGTCAACTGTGCGTTAATCTTGCTGCGAAGGGTGTACGACGTGAATTTATCGGTATTGATTTTCATGATCCCGTCCTTCTCAAAAATTGACCCCGACAGGAAGTAATTCACCTTATCTGTCCCTCCCGATAAATTGATGTTGTGCTGTTTGGATGGCTCGGTTGTATTGAAGAGCGTATTCCACCAGTCGTAATTGCCGTAATAGTTATAGATATCCTTACCATTCACATTTTTAACCACCGTCCAGGGGCGAGCCGGATTTTCAACTTTATCGTACCGGCGAGCTTCCAGTTCCTTATAATCTTCCTCAGAATAACGGGTGTAGCTGTTGCCGGTAGCTCTGGTAAACGCTTCGTCGTTCATTCGCACGTACTCGTAGCCATTGGTCAGGAATTTGGTGCTCACCGTTGGTGCCGACCAGCCATAGTTGCTGCTATACGAGATGGTTGTTTTGCCGTTCTTGGCTGTTTTGGTCGTTACCAGAATAACCCCAAAGGCACCCCGTGCGCCATAAATAGCCGAGGCAGCGGCATCTTTCAACACTGATACCGACTCCACATCGGCGGGGTTGATGCGATTGATATCGCCTGGAATACCATCAATCAGCACCAACGGGCCTCCTCCATTGATAGACGTTTCTCCCCGAACGTTCAGGTTGCCGCCCTGCCCTGGCTGACCCGTACTGAACGTAATGTTCAGGTTGGGCACCATGCCCTGAAGAATCTGGGACATATTATTCAGCGGTCGGTTCTCCAGCTCTTTCGCCAAAACCTGCGAAACCGCCCCGGTCAGGTTCACCTTCTTTTGCGTGCCATAGCCCACCACCACTACTTCGCTCAACGAGTTGTGTGTTTCCTTCAGGGCCACCTTCAAGTTTGTCTGGTTATTCTTCACCGGCACCTCCAGCGCTTCATAGCCAATGAACGAGAAAGAAAGGATTAGCTCGTCGCCCAAATCGGGAATGCTAAGCGAAAACCGACCATCCGCATCGGTTGTGGTACCTCTTGTGGTTCCTTTTACCACAATGCTCACGCCTGGCAGCGGCTGATTGCTGGCAAAATCATTGACCTGGCCCGACAGGAGTCGCCTGGGCTGTTCAAACACAACAGGCACGTTGATCCGAAAAACAGGAACAGACAACAGACTTGTTTGCGCATTACTTTTTTTCAGAATGATCTGTCCGTTAACTACCTCCCAGGCTACATCTAACGAGGTGAATAACCGCTGGAGCACACTGGCTAAACGTTCATTGCGCGCACTGATCGAGATCCGTTTATCGGCCCCAATGACTCGGGGGCTGTAAACAAATCTGACATCAACAGCCTTCTCAAGTTGCTGTAATACAGTTCGTACCGTTTCGCTTTCTACTGTTATGGAAACGGGTCGACTCATCAGGTCTGGTGCCGAAATGGGCACAGCCTGGACTAGACTAGCACTCAGCAGGATGCTGAACACTAGCGAAAGTAAACATTTCATAAAGTGTAATTGATTGAGTAGTTCTCGGTTTAAGGACAGCCCCGACTGCTGACCTGGATTTGGGTACCTTTGGTTTGGTAGGTAGCGCCAATGGATAGGCAAATCATATCCAACTGGGCTGATAATGGTTGATTTGCCAGATTGGCCGTTAGCGTGCAATTGACGAGTGCCTGCTCGTCGAAGGAGATATGTATCCCATACACATCGTCCAACTCCCGAAACACCTTGGCAACGGGCGTATCGTCGAATACAAACTGCGTTTTGATAGCCTCTGGCCGTAGTACTACCGGATGGTCGGCCAGCGATTTTACGATTCGCCTGTCGGCCAGAAAGTACGTAGCTTTTTCATTGGGTTTCAGCACCATATCAGAGGTAGCAGCCTGCTTGTCCGTTTGTTGATAAACAGCCACTCGTCCCGTCCGAACTACAACCTCGGCGGTGGGCTTATCTGCTTTAGCGACAATGGTAAAACTGGTTCCCAGTACCTTCGTGACCAGCCCATTGGCATACACCAGAAAGGGCCGTTCTGGATTTTTAGTGACCTCAAAAAATGCCTCCCCATCCAACTGAACCTCCCGACGATTGCCCGTAAACATTGACGGATACTGTACCTGACTACCTGGCTTTAGGGTAATGACACTGCCATCCGACAAGGCTACCCGAATTGGTTGATCAGACTCGTTTGTTTTGCGTACCAGCTCCAGTTTGCCTGTCTGCGCAGTCAGGCGTCCTGAATCTGTTTCGCGACCAGCGTTCATCAGAAAATACCAACTCAGTCCAATCCCCAACACCAGAACAGCCGCAGCAGCCAGGCGATAGAGCCCTATCGGCATCGCCCTAATGTTAGTCGACGGTCTGATCTGTTCGGCTAGCTGCTGCCAGTAATGTTCGATAAACGCGCGCTTATCGGAAGCAGCTCGCGTCAATTCAGTTTCAGCGTCCAGCGCATCGTACCAGGCTTCCACCTGCGCTCGTTCGCTATCGGATGCTTCACCGTTTTGGTACTTGGTCAATAAGGCCCGGAGTTGTTGTGGGTCCATTTCGTCAGTCAATGGCAAGCCCTCTTTTGGAGCCGCCTTCATAAGAGAGACGGTCAACTTTAAAAATTCCCTAAGCCTTTTATGTTATGCTTTTGTTAACGACCGAACAGGACTGTCAACACAACGGCGGTGGCATAGTCGTGCAGGTTTGCACGGAGGAAGGTAAGTGAGCGGGAAAGGTGGTATTCAATTGCTTTCTCGGACAGGCCAAGTCGCATGGCAATTTCGCGAATAGGCAGTTGTTCAAAGCGGTTCAGAATAAATACTTCACGCGTTTTGTCGGGTAATTGTAACAAAGCCTGATTGAGCGATTCGGTGAGTTCACTAAACTGAACCGTATTGGCCGTATCGAGTGTACCAACGGGCGAGGTATAAACAAAGTGGCTGGCATACTGTTCGCCGTGTAATTGCGTGCGAACGTGGTCAATAATAAGGTTTTTGAGAGAAGTGGTCAGGTAAGCCGTCAGGTTACTGATCAGGAGTGTTTTGCGTTTTTGCCAGAGCCGGAGAAACAAATCCTGGGCAATATCGGCAGCAACATCTTCATCGCGGAGTTTACGATTGGCCATGGCAAAAAAGTCGTACCAATGGCGTTTATACAGCGTTTGGAATGCCTCTTCGTTGTCATAACGAAGCAGAGCGACCAGGTCGTCGTCATTCAGCGTTTGCTCAGACATAGCCACAAAATTGGCATTGACGGCGCACTAAACAGCCATACGTACGTTAAGTTTTTGTGAATTATCACCCACTCAAATTACCCACTTCGCCCGATATGCCTGCCAATATCACCCATTGAACAACTCATTGATCAGGAAAAGGCACAGGTCATCTGTTCTAGTTTACGACTACAAACTCGGCATCTCACCACAGATTCATTATTTCAAATAAGGCCCCAAGACCTTGGCCCACCGCTTATAACCTTCTGGAAGCATGTGCAGGCTATCAGGTTTGAATAATTCGGGGACAGGCTGGCCCGCTTTAGTCAGCATCACAGGGCGGATATCCACAAATTGAGTATTCTTTCGTTTCGCCAGATAATCTTTGATCAGTTGATTTGCGATGTCGTTCTCCGCAAAAAACTTCCGGCGCGATGGGCTTGGCTTGATCGAAATAAACGTAAACAGCACATTCGGCAATTTCTGGCGGACATGCACAAACAAGGCCACGAACCGTTCGAAGGTCTGCTGACCAGTTAGTTTACCTGTAGCAATGTCATTTTCGCCAGCGTATAGAACAACCTGTTTGGGCTGATAGGGAATGATAATTCGGTCAGCATAGAGCAAAACTTCGTTTAACTGAGAGCCTCCGAATCCCCGTTGAAGAATCGTCTTTTTGGGAAAATAGTCAGCCAGATTATCCCAGAGCCGAATGGATGAGCTACCCGTAAAAACAATTGGATTGTGCGGTGGCGGAGTAGTTTGATCCGTTTTTTCAAACGCCCGAATCTCATCCTCGAACGGTTGTTTAGATGCCCCTCCCGTTAATTGCCCAAATGAAGTCAGGTTAACCAGAAACAGGCCAATGCACCAGCTGAACGTTATGCGATTCATACGAAAGATCGTTGTTTGGGGAAGATTTCAAATAAAAGGCAGGACAGTCTCTAAACTCATCCTCAATTGGTTATTTCCTGAACGTAATACTACCGCTAGCATCGAACAACAAAGTCCCCAACTGTTTTAATGCCTGAATATAAACTGCTTGGTTTACCGTAATCTTATGTCCATTAGAAATCGTAACTACATCATCCAGAGTAGGGACACAATTACAATTCCATGTACTAGCATTCGACCAGTTTCCATCCTTTACGCTCATAATACTAACAGTAACAAGGGAAGTCACCTTCCGAATACGATAACTACCGTTACCACCTTCATCTGCGATATAAAAATTACCACGACGATCCAATGCTACGCCGGAGGGATAAACTAGGCTAGCAGCGGTGGCCAAGCCACCATCGCCCCTTGTACCAACAGAGTCACTGCCCACTACGGTAGTGATAATACCACCAGAGGATACCTTCCGAATCCGATGGTTAAGCAGATCAGCTACATATAGATTATTACCATTATCCAATGCCATGCCAGTAGGACTATTCAAGCTAGCAGCTGTAGCCAAATCGCCATCGCCACTAAAACCAGCATTACCATTGCCTGCTATAGTAGTGATAATACCATCTGGTGATACCTTCCGAATACGGTGGTCATACTGATCAGCCATATAAAGGTTATTATTCCTATCTACGATTATTTTGGCGGGACTATTCAAACCAGCAGCTGTAGCCAAGCCGCCATCACCACTAAAACTAGTATTACCATTACCTGCTACAGTAGTGATAATACCATTGGAGTCTATCTTGCGAATACGATGATTATCTAATTCAGCTATATATAGATTTCCACTTCTATCCATCGCAACGTCAGCCGGCTTATTAAGGCTAGCTAGTATCGCAGGACCATTATCCCCACTAAAACCGGCGCTGCCATTACCTGCAATAGTAGTGATAATACCACTAGAGGATACTTTACGGACACGATGGTTAAATGAGTCAGCCATGTAAAGATTGCCAGCAGCATCTACTATCATATTGTAGACCCCATTCAATGTTGTAGCCGTGGCCAAGCCTCCATCGCCACTAAAACCAGCATTGCCATTACCCGCTACAGTAGTGATAATACCATCTGGGGATACCTTCCGAATACGACGATTGAACAAATCAGTAATATAAAGATTATCGCTACTATCTGTTGTTACACCAAAGGGATTGTATAAGCTAGCAGATGTTGCCAATCCTCCATCTCCACTGAAGCTGATATAACCATTACCCGCTACAGTAGTAATGATACCGTCTGATGATACCTTTCGAATCTGATGACCATCTTGAAGAGCAATGTAGAGATTGCCATTATTATCAAACGCTGTACTAACAGGATTGTTTAGACTTGCCTCGGTAGCTAAGCCGCCGTCTCCGGTAGATCTCCTAAGCCCATTACCAACTACAGTAGTAATGATACCATCTGTAGATACTCTACGAACTCGCTGGTTGACGGAATCTGTTATATAGATATTGCCGTACTCGTCCACTATTACACTAGTGGGATTGTTTAGACTTGCGGCTGTAGCTACTCCCCCATCGCCACTAAACCCGCGAGAGTTATTACCAGCTATAGTTGTAATAATACCATTGGCGTCTATCTTCCGAATCCGACAGTTACCTTGATCTGCAATATAAATATTACCAGCAGCATCCACGGCTACTCCTGTAGGATTATACAAACTAGCACGTGTTGCAACTCCACCATCTCCATTAAAGTTACGATTGCCATCACCTGCTACAGTAGTAATAATACCAGAGGTGGATACTTTTCGAATACGATTATTATAAAAGTCAGCAATGTAAAGATTACCAGCAGCATCTAGTGCTATTCCAGTAGGACCAATCAAACTGGCAGCCGTAGCTGGGCCTCCATCTCCAGCCTCAAAAGGGTCAGATCTACCATTACCCGCTACTGTCGTAATAATACCAGAGGTGGATATCTTCCGAATTATGCCAGCGGACTGTTCAGAGATGTATAGATTACCACTATCATCGACAATTACACTGTTAGGGTTCCCTAGAAAAGCCGATGTGGCAGGTCCACCATCACCATTAAAAAGGCTATTCCTAGACAAATAACTGCCCGCTACAGTACTGATAATACCATTGGTAGATACCTTACGAATTCGATTATTTTCTTGATCAGCGATGTAAACAGCACCATTTTTATCCACAGTTACACCCGAGGGACCGTTCAAGCAGGCGGCAGTGGCTGCCCCCCCATCCCCTTTTAAGTCAGATCCAGCTACTGTCGTAATAATTTGAGCAGGAAGCCAGGTAGAAATCAGCAATAAAATGACGCTTAAACAAAGTGTTAGTTTGTGGTGAGATAGAAAAAGGTGCTTCATACTAGGATACAAAGGTCATTCGGGTAATACTTATAATCCCTTTAAATAAGCGAAACCTATATCTAATTATCAATGTGGCAAGCATTTAACAAACCAAATCTTACCCCAAAAGTCCCAAAGTTCAGATTTCAGATAAAAGGCAAGACGGTCTCTAAACTCATCCTCTTAAGATTCATGTAAATTTTTCGATGTGCGAAAAATTTACATGAATCTTAAAAATGATTCGACATTTATCAGGAAACATTGCGGGATCTGATCAGCTACTTTCTAACCTTAGAAATCGTTAAACAAACTAAAACAATTTGGCGTATATGAATAAATTGAAATGGATGTCAAATAAAAGGTAGTACCGTCTCTAAACTCATTCCCCGTGACCCTTTTATCAGAAAACTCGTGTCAGTCATGGGATTATCCATGATCCAGTTGTGTAGCGAAAATTTGTCCGGGAAATAATAGGCTTTGGGCAAGTAACCAAGCGCATAATGCATGTCTTTACCCGCCAGAATAACCAGGTCGAACTTACTATCAGCAATGAGTTTGCCTAGTGCCGCATGTTCAGCTTCGCTTTCCTCACCGAGTTCGTACATATCGCCCAGAATGACCACTTTGCGTTTGGCAGGGGTAGCCGCAAATTGACGAATAGCCGCTGCCATCGAACTGGGGTTGGCGTTGTAGGCATCGAGCAATACGGTATTGGTCCCTTTAGTAATCACCTGCGAGCGGTTGTTTGTCGGGTTATAATCGGCAATGGCGCGATTGGCTTCCTCAACCGACACCCCGAAATAATCACCGATCGCTAAAGCGGCTAGCATATTCTCGAAATTATACCGACCCGGCAAATGCGTTGTCACTTCCTGTTTGGTCGAATCACGATAGATCACAACGGGAGACTCCTGCAGCAATTCGATTGGCTCGTCAGCAGCCTCTGCTGCGGGATAGAAAATGACTTCAGCCACGGTGGATTCGGAACGAGTATCTTTCAATCGTTCGCGATACATGGCCATCAGGGTTTTATCACGGGAATTGATAAAGACCGTTTTGCCGTTCTGGATCAGGTAATCATATAACTCACCTTTCCCTTTCCGAACGCCCTCAATACCACCGAAACCTTCCAGATGCGCTTTGCCAACATTGGTAATCAGACCATGCGTGGGCTGGGCAATGGAGCAGAGTAATTCTATTTCCTTCTGGTGATTCGCCCCCATTTCCACAACTGCCAGTTCGCACTGTTCATTTAAGGAGAGCAACGTCAGTGGCACCCCAATGTGATTATTCAGGTTACCAACAGTGGCGTAGGTTCGGTACTTTTTCGACAAAACAGCCGCGATAAGTTCTTTCGTGGTCGTCTTCCCGTTAGACCCCGTCAGGCCGATAACGGGAAAGTTAAACGTTTGCCGATGATGGCGAGCCAGGTCTTGCAAGGCCGTTAACCCGTCGGCAACAAGCAGGCAACGTTCCTGATCTCGTTCTGCCACGGCAGGGTCATCGACCAGCGCATAGCGGGCACGCTGGGCCAATGCCTGCTCGGCAAATTGGTTCCCATCGAATTTGTCACCTTTGAGCGCAACAAACAAACAATCAGGGGTAATTCGGCGCGTATCGGTCGACACTCCGGTGCATTCCAGAAATTTATCGTAGAGTTGTTCAGTTGTTACCATCACATTCGGACCAGTTTCTTCGTTTTCAAATCAGGTTTCGCTCCAACCGCGAGGGCGCAACGAAAATTTTGCTTTGCGTCCTTTGTGTAACCTCTGCGCACTTTGCGCCGGGCCGCCGTAGCGGTTAAACACGCCCAAAATTAGATGAAAAAGCTATTTACGCTTTGTTTTTTGCTGAGTCCCCTGCTCAACTATGCGCAGTCGGGTGGGGCCATTGGCTTTCGGTACGACCAAAGTCCAACCGTTACGGTTAATTCGAACGTGTTGCTAAGCCCCTGGGCGGGTGGACTCAACACCCCTCAGTACTCAACCATTCGCTTAAACGACGACACCCGCGACGACCTGGTGGTATTTGATCGGACAACGAACAAGGTCAGTACGTTTATAGCGATCGATAATCCAACTGGTAGCGGAACGTCCTGGAAATATGCCCCCGAATACGAAACGGCCTTTCCAACGCCCTTGTATAGTTGGCTATTATTGGTCGATTACGACTTCGATGGACGCAAAGACATTTTTACAACCAGCGTCAATGGCATAGCAGTCTATCATAATGAGTCGCAAGCCGGACAAGTATCGTTCAAACTAGCCGTCGATCCACTTTTAACTATTGGCCTTAGTGAAACTAGCCAACCAGTCTATGTTGCCAATACGGATATTCCGGTCATTACCGATTACGACGATGACGGCGATATCGACATTATCACCTTCGATGCGGACGGAAACATCCCGGCTTACCAGCAGAACATGAGCGTCGAAAAAACGGGGAAGAAAGGTGGACTGATTTTTCAGCGCACAGGCGGTTCATGCTGGGGGCATTTCCATAAGGAGTTCTGCAATGATTTTACGTTTAATTATCAGTGCGATGGCTCAGGTCGGGTGGCGGCCAATGCAACCACAGCAAAATCGAGTAAAGTTGATCCAAGCCGGGCCAGACCTTTACACTCGGGCAACACCCTTACGGTAGTCGATACGGATGGCGATGGAAAAAAGGATCTTCTGTTCGGTTTTGTGAGTTGCGAAAATCTGGCTCGCCTACGCAATGATGGCGCCAACTCCGACAAAGCTAATTTTACGAGTTACGACAGTTTGTTCCCAGCCGTCAACCCGGTTCTATTTCCGGCATTTCCGGCCGTATTTTTTGAGGATGTAGACGGTGACGGACAGAAAGACTTAATTGCATCGCCCAATGTAACGGCAAACGATAACTATGCCTTCGATTTTCGGGCATCTAGCTGGTTTTATAAAAACAAGGGTACTACCGCAAAGCCTGATTTTCAATTAGCTCAGAAAGATTTTCTGCAAAGCGATATGCTTGATCTAGGCGAACGGGCTGCCCCCGCACTAGCCGATCTGGATGGCGATGGCGACCTGGATATGCTGGTTGGTTACGACGGAGTTGGTCTGGGCAGTAACTACCGCGCCAGTATCTGGCAGTTCGAGAACAAGGGCACAACCCAAAATCCAGCCTTTGTACTCGTCACAACTGATTACCTCGGTCTGACTAAATCCCTGACGCTGACGCACATCGTCCCTTCCTTTTTCGATGTCGATGCGAATGGCAGTATGGATCTGATAATCACCGGCACCTCTACGCAGGCAATTGAGATTCGTGTATTGATCAATGCCGCAGCCAAAGGAGTTGCCTCACAATATAACCTTGCCGGAGCCTTACGCTGGCCAACCCCCGATTTAATGGGAGCACTCGATCTGCTCACGGTAGTTGATGTTGACAAAGATGGCAAGCCCGATCTGTTAATCGGTAGCAATAGCCTCGGCACGATTCGCTATTACCGCAATGCCGGAACAACCGCTAGCCCTACCTTCCAACTGCAAAACCAAACCTTTGGAGGGATCAAACCTGATCTGGCATTTAACAATACCCATTCCATCGTTGTGGCGGACTTAAATGGTGATCAGAAAAACGAATTAATCTTGGCCGAAAGCAATGGAAAGGTTAGGGTTTACCAATTTCCCGACCCAACGAGTCAATCTCCCCTCACGCTGATTGACTCACTCGCGTCAATCGGGTTGCCGGGCACGAGCCTCATTGCTACTGTAGCTGATCTCGACGGTGACCAACTCCCCGATCTGATGTTAGGAACCCAGGCTGGCGGACTTCGTTATCTGAAAAACACGTCCAAAAAAGTGGTCGTAACAGGTGTACCAGAAGAAGTAACAGGTCCCTGGACATTCCCAAATCCAACGGATCGGTACCTCACGGTGCGCCCGCCCTATGCCGGTACGATAGAAGTTCTTTCTATATCTGGCCAAACAATGCTTCCAGCCCAAACGGTCGCGATCGATACAGATACAACAATTGATCTGGGTAGCCTTCCAGACGGAACGTATTTAGTACGTCTGATGGGAGCAAATCGCCCAGCACTGGTACAGAAAGTAGTGGTTTGGAAGTAAGTTCTAGTGTAATCGGACAATGTACATAGGCACACAACTGGACGATGCACAGGGAAGTGTGGTACAACTTACCGGAGCCATATAGGATGTGGTAACAGTACTACAACCGCCAAGGCTGGCCGAAACAGTATGGCTTACTCCATCCGAATTCAGCCCTGTCAACGAAAAACTCGCCGTTGGCTGATTGGCTACTATCAATACTGTTGTTGAGACAGTACCATCTGTAATGACCAAATTCCCGGCGGCGGCATTACGTAGACTTACCGTTCCGGTCATGGTGTATTGATTCGAGCTGGCATTGCAACTGCCCGGTGTGGCCGTCACGGTCAGCGAGCAAATGGGCGTACAGCGCAAAACACCCGCCTGATTGACTCCAGTGTACTGCCCCGGTTGAATCTGGTTCAGCCCGTTATTGGCCGGAACGGCGTTAAAACTGCTAAAATCAGGGTTAAATAGCAACGCGGGATTTCCATCTGGATTACGTATCTGAAAGGTGATCGTACCAATACTCACCCAGTCGGTACTGGTAATAAGCGGGCAACTAATCGACGAGCTGTTGAGCACCATCGTCAGGTTAAATAAACCAGGGCTCGATCCATCGAAACTATGGGAATCCCAAAGCGATTGACCTTCACAAAGAGAATTGTTATCGAAATTAAGGGACTGATAACTAACAAAGGTCAACGAACTCGGATCATAACTTAGGAAAACCGAGGACGTACCAATTGAAAATGAAGTGGCATCACTTGCCCGAATCTGGAGGGTAGCTAAATATTGACCCTTCTCACAATCAACTTGAGTCGACAGTCGGAGGTTCGCCGTTTGTGCCAGTAGCCTGGAAGATAATACTACACCAAGTAACAGTATAGTCATGAAGAGACCAATCCTTTGCATTTGAAAAGGGTTTATAAAAGCTAAAAACATGAACTTGATTGGTTATAAACCGGGGGTGCCTATTTTGGAACGGTTGAGTACCCAGCGATTGAAATCTTGATTATTAATGATGCCATTGCCATCGGCGTCGATAGATAAATAATGCCCAACGATTGATGCATTCACTTTCCACTTGTTGTAATCGGCACTATTGATCACATCATTGGCGTCGTAATCACCACTATACATGACCAGTTTACTCCCCACAGATTTAAGTTGCGACGTCCCCTTAACCGCGGTGGCATCGGTCGTAAAATCAACGAGTTGGTTGTCGGTCATTGGCCTGCCAGAGAGGATGGCCAGGTGATTACGATGGTGTATCGATGCATACATTGGTTCTGATGACGTGGAAAAGACAACCCCTTCTGTTCCATCGGAACGAATCAACGTACCATCGTTTCGAACAAAGGCTGCAGTTTGGAATAGCACCTCGCCCGCTGCATTTCGGGCTACAACCAGTACCCAGTCCGTCACATTGGACGGGAAGGTTGTGACTTGTTCGGAACCCGTATATGACCAGGGAGCCGATGAATAGGGTTGTTGTTTAGGAAGCAGATTATTGGAAATCAGCAAGCTGTGCATGAGTCCGGTAGTCGCATTCGTAAACCCTTCAAGCAGCACTTTTGCCCGGTATAGCAGCACACAGTTCGTTACCAGAACCGAGGTACTAGCCACGCTCGTGCAACCGACTACACTGGTAACGGTTACCGAATACGCACCAGATGCCGCAACGACAAGGCTGGCACCCGTTTGCCCTGTATTCCAGCGGTATTGGCTCCCTGCGCTGGCAACAAGCGTTAGTGATTGACCGCTACAAACTGACGTAGCCGACGAAGAAATACTAGTGGTAAAGGCGGCAGGTTGGCCAACCGTTACAACAAGACTCTGGCTGCAACCTGCATTAGCGACAGTAGCCGTATAACTCCCCGCCAATAAGCCAGCGAAGGTTCCTGTTGTACTTATCTGATTGCCCAGTGAATAGGAAAAAGGGGCCGTCCCTCCTACTAGTAAGAGGCTAACGATTCCGTCCTGTTTACCAGCACAGGTCGCAGGAATTGCCAGCGCCGACAAGCTAAAACAGGAAGGTGGTGTGGGGTTGTCGATTACTAAGGTGTAATCTTCGGCCTCGCCATAATTATACGGATCGCAAGGGCTTTCAACGAGCCCATCAGCATAGTATTGGCTACGCAACCGGAGCCGGGTCTGCCCAGCGGAGAAGGACGCTGGTATGGTTAGCGTACCCGTTAGGGAAGGCGTCAAATACTGGCTAGCTGACGATTGAAAAAGCTTTTCGGTATCACTAAAAGTCCCATCCTGATTACTATCAAGCCAGATGGTTAGGTGTTGCTTAATGTAACTTCCGACATTGCCCGTAATGGCACTGGCTGTAAACGAGTATACATGCCCCGCCTGTACTTTATGCTGAACATCCGAAAAATCGGAATAACCATCCACGCCAATACCGGTCGCTACAGAACGTAAGGTAGACTGGCTTCCCGTTAGTATAAAGTCATCAATTCTTGGAAAGAAGTTTGCAATAGGCCAGGTGTAAGTAGGTACGCAGTAGAACTGGCCTGTCTTGACACTCGCTACCGCACTATATTGGGTAGTTGCATTTGAGGCCTTGACCCGATAATAATAGGTGGTATTCGACAGTACAGTGCCATCCGTATAAGAAAATGAGCCCGATGGCAAACTGCCAATGACCGTAAAATTGGCGGTAGGATCAAGCGAACGTTCAATAAGAAACCCAGCGGCATTGGTTCCGGAATACGAAAACTGTAGCTGAACGCCTGTTTCTCCTCCCTGAATCGAAGCCGAAAGACCCGTTGGTGTCAAAACCGAACTGTCGACACAATTCAGTGCATAGGCATTACCCGGATCGAGTCGCAGGCTTAGTCCATCAGTCATCCGGGCATACTGTCCGGCGGTAAACGATTTACTCATGCCGCAGGAAAAATAATACGACATAATATTGGCGATCAAGGGGTTGAACAGATCCCCGTTGGCATCCTTACTTGTTCCGGTATAACTACAGCCAGATAGAGTAGCCCCAGTCAGGCCATACGGATCGGCGGGGGTATCGCACACAAAGTCACCAGCGGTTGTGCAGTTAGGGCCAAAAGGCCGCCCCTGCAACGCATCTCCAGGGCGAATCACGAGTTCGCGATTGGCGATCGTGCTGCTCTGATTGTTTTGAAATGTATGATAGAGGTTGAAATAATGACCCAACTCATGGGCTAATGTATAATCTGTTAGCTGGCTGGCTTTCAAAAATACCCGATTCGTGGTAGCCTGTGCGTTTGGGTAATAGGCGTACCCGGTTACCTCACTACCTGCGTAGGTTAGTGTATTGACCAGGTAAACATTGATCGCATTCGATACATCGTTCGCATTGGACAGCAAGCTCTCTTCCGTATTATCATAATCGAACAAGGCCGTATTGTTGATATAATGCGGTAGCTTACCACATAGATAAAAGGCAATATTGATCGGTTGATACAGCTGATTGATCAACACCAGTGCCTGGTTCAGACTGGCGATGTCGGCCCCACCCGTTCCATCGTTCTGGCGCACGACATGAAAGCGAATGGGTATGTACTGGAGTTGCGCGGCACGTCGGCCAGCGGGAAGCGAGTGCTTATGGGCGAGCAATTTCTCTTGCCAGATCAGTTGATCGTCTGTTAACTGAGGAATCCCGCAAATAGCCTGTGCCCTACTCTGGCCAGCTAGTAACAGAAGTTGAATAAGAAGCAGAATACCAAGTGTTTGAGTAACCCTGGACATGGGGTTGAATAGGACTGAGGTAGAACATTTAAGATGAATAATGTGGTATTTTCATCGCATCTCAAACATTGTACCAGGAAGTAAATACTATTCAGAATATTGACGATAAAACAGCATTTATAAATACTATTTTACCTAGCTAACTATTAATTAAAATACATAAAAGTGGTAGTAGTTGATAAGAAACGGCGTTTAAACGTTAGTTTCAATATCTGCCTTAAATAACCGATAACACATTAAGTTTTACACTCAGGATCATAGTCGTCAGATCAAGTACACAGTGATGTCAGTTTCTTAAAACTGACAAGCGAGGTTTCTCAAAACCTCGTTAAGTCGATAGCCTGTCCGTTAGGTTTTAAGAAACCTAACGTGTCAGTTTTAAGAAACTGACATCACTATAACAAAAAGTCAAAACCTTAACCTGGCGGCTATGCTGTTCTGTAGGCAGGCTCATTTTTATAACAGTAAGTAGCTTCAGTAGGAGCACCCAACTAAACTCTTTTCCTTCCTACTAGTTAGTGAGTAAATGGATGGATAGCCTCAACCAACACCAGAAACAAGGCTTACTTAACTTCCTGATGATTATGGAAAATACGAACAACGCCGATCAACAAAGCCCCGACCAAACAGCAGGTAATTCGATAAAAGGGCTCTCACCCCAACATAATAATCCGCCCGAAAACAACGAAGAGGATGACGCCGTTGTGTATGCAGGTCTGGGCGTAAACAACCAACCCGATATTTTAAACCCCGGCGACGAAGAAGCCTCGGACACACTTTTGTATACCGACACGGCTACGGCGCGTCATGCAACTGACGAGCTCTCGAACGACGAAGAACCCGACGAGTTTACAGCAGATGATTTATCCGATGACGACCTGTCGGATGATGAGATAGAAGAGGAAATCGAAGAACTCGAAGAGGAGGAAGAAGAAGGTAACGAGCGCTACTAGCCCGATCCAATACATAATCGTTAAAAAAAAGCGATGCCGAGGAAGTCCTCAGCATCGCTTTTTTTTACTACAAATCAGTCAGTTATGGATGATCGCCAATCCGTTTGGCGCGTTTGGTTTGCTTCACAACCAAAGGCACACAGCTGGTAGGCGGACAATCGCAAACGGTAGGTGGTAACAAGACTGTTACATCGGTATAACAACCAGAAGCATTGTATACCCGAACCGTATAAGCCTGAGCTGAAACGGGGTTAGCCAGGTTACTAACAATCACACCATTTGTCGGAATTACCTGCTTCGTGCCCGACAATACGGTAGCCGCATTGAAACTAGCTCCCAGCGAATACTGGTAGGTGTACGTCGGTTTGAATGCGCTCAGAACGATTTTACCATTGCTTTGGGCTACAATACCTGAACAACCGACGGGCACTGTTGTCGCCTGGAAGGTAGGTAGCGTATCCTCTTCAACAATAAAAGGGCAGCAGCTGAAATCGGGGCACTTGCCGGTAACATTATCCACAGCCAGGCTGTAGGTACCCGGTGCACTCACATCCAGGACGTTTGTCGTCTGGCCCGTTATCTCTACATTATCCTTATACCATTTGTACGACGAACGGCCCGGAGCGGCTGTTAACCGGAACGTATATGCCTGCCCCGCACACATGACAAACGGAACTGATGTACAGACCGAAGCGGTATCGCCAGGAATAGTAGCCACGTTGTACAAAATACCCGAGCTATCAGCAATCGCCTGAAAGGTCAAGCTCAAACTCTGCCCTGCCGACAACGTACCAACGGTCCAGGTGTTGATGGCTCCCGATGTAAACGTGGTTCCAACTGGCGCAGTAGCTGAGTTTGTTACATACGTCAGCCCTATACTTGACGAATCGCGCACGACTACATTCGTTGCAGAAACACTGCCTGAATTGGTCACAACAATCGTATACGTCAACACATCGCCAACTTTCGCTTTGGATTTATCCACGAATTTATCCAGCGACACGGTCGGACTAAGCTTATAGTAGCCCATGTCCACTGTCGGGTTGAATTCACCTGCCGTCAGACTATATACGCCTGTCAGGCCAGTAACTGGATCGCCGTCCGAATCAGTGGCGTCATTGCCTGTATTCTGGCTAGTAGCCGTATAAGCTGCCGGAGCGGTGAAACTTACTGAGTAAGGTACGCTCGGGGTTAAACCTGTGAACGAGTAGAAGCCCGATGCGTTGGTTGTTGTGGTGGCTACAACCGTACCCGAACTCAACAAGGTCACAGTGACGTCCGGAATGGGCTGATCGCCCGCATCCTGCTGACCATTCTTATTTACATCCTCGAATACGTAATCGCCCAGGCCGGCCGGTAACAGATAGAATCCCGCGTCTAGTGTTGGATTGTACTCACCCGGAGCCAGCGTAATCGACTGCGTCTTTCCAGTAATTAAATCAGCATCGGAGTCCTTCGAATCGTCGCCACCCACATTGGCCAGCGTAGCGGTATAGCCTGCCGGGGCCGTAAAGCCTACCACATAACTATTGCTACTACCCGGCGTTAGCCCTGTGAACGAGTAGAAGCCTGTAGCACTCGTCACCGTTGTTGCTGAGGCTACGCCGTTCGTGTATAACGTCACAACTACCCCGTCAATACCAGACTCACTTGCCTCCTGAACACCATCTTTATCGGTATCGAGCCAAACATAATCGCCCAAACCAGCCGATGGAACATAGAAACCAGCATCCAGCGTAGGGTTGTTTTCATCTGGAGCCAGTGTCACTGATTGCGTTTTACCAGTAATGGGGTCAGCGTCACTGTCTTTGGTGTCATCGCTACCGGTATTGGCCAATGTAGCCGTATAACCCACCGGAGCCGTGAAACCAACTACATAGCTATGGCTGTTACCCGGCGTCAGACCAGTAAAGGAGTACAAGCCACTCGCATCGGTAACGGTCGTTGCCGAGGCCACTCCATTGGTATAGAGCGTTACGGTTACTCCGGCAATTGGTGTGTCGCCTGTATTCTGAATGCCATCTTTGTTCGCATCCAGGAACACATAATCCCCCAAACTGGCTAAAGGCAAGTAAAAGCCTGCATCAAAACTATGATTTATATAACCCGTATTCCCAGTCGTCAGGCTAATTACCGGGGCCGTGATACCGGCTACAGTACCTACCAAAGCGTCTGAATCATTCTGATCATTTGCATTTGTCGTTGTACTGTTTACTATGGTCAGCCTCATATCAGCGCCATTGACTGTCAACAAATTATTAGCAAACTGACCGTTGCCAAATACGATTGAGTACGCTGTGTTTGGCAGCAGGGTTGTATCGGCTCCACTACCCAACCACGTTCCAGTTGTCAGCTCAGATTTGCGTGAGAAATAATATTCACCACTGGCATTCGTGGTCGTCGACGCAACTTTAGTCGTTCCTTTATACAGGTCAACCTCAACGCCAGCTAGTGGCTGCTCGCATGGATCTTGCACACCATCTTTATTCGTGTCGATCCATACGCGGTTACCAATTTCGATAACCTCTAGCAGATCGCAGTTTAGTTCAGGTTCTCCTAAACCAGCGGCTTTGGCAAACGTGCCCGGATCAGTACCTGTTGTATAAACAATGTTAGCGGCCTCAGCTACGCCTGTTTGGTTATTCCAGTATTTGACACCGCCCGAATTCGCTATGTTGGCAACGGGGTCGATCGTTGCGCCAACCACGTGGCCGCTTCCTGGTTTTAAGGCTAAGCCACCCAGTGCCAGTTCGGTATGTACGAATCGGTTACCACTGGTGTAGTTGTCATCATAAAACTCACCCGAACCTGGTCCTTGTTGGTTTCCAACGCCAGTACCGCTATAAGGCCCCGCCTTCCCATTGTTCTCCAAAATATATGACCCATTCGAATAATAAGCCCGTAACACATCACCCGCTGCGGGGTTAACTGTGTATATCTTAGTATCGGTAGGATCAGTGTTGTAATTGTTATAGCCTCCCTGCATACCTGTTCGGTCGCCAAAGCCCAGAACCATGGAGCCATCAATATCAATGTCGATATCAGCCAGCATCGGTTGTGGGTGGACTAAACTTTTATAGGCCGCCGTGCTGGTTGCAATAATTAAATCGTTAAATGAATCGGTCCAGGGGTACCAGCCTGTGCTATCTGCACCTGCCTGACCCGGCGAATTTAACGGCGATATGCCATACCCCTTAGGGTAGGTTAACGGAAAATCGAAGATGGAGCTAAAGGTTGATGTACTGATATCAAATGCATAGACATATGCTCGCAGGTCAGATTTATTTTTCGATGTAAGGGCATCGCAGACAGAACCAACATACAGCTTGCCCGAGGTGATATGCAATGCCCAGGGACGCGAGCTACCACCCGAACAGCCAGGATCTGGAATCGCATACGACTTGACATTTGCGCTGGTTGGTTTAGTACCCGATGCATTGTAGGCCGAAATATCAATGCTGTACAGCTTTTTGTCGAACAGGTTAACGAACCAGAGTTTTTGGCCATCTTCCGATACTTCCAGACCACCAATACCAACTTTACCGATCAGCGGAAATACGGCAGCATCGTTGCTGGGTTTGGTTTTGTCAGCCGACAGGCCACGTCCGCCCGCACCATTTACAGGTACCGATGCAGCCCCTACATCGATGCCAATCGTTGACACATCAATGAAATTTTCGGTAGTTACTGTAGTCGAACCGGTATGCGTTACATAGATTCCCCCTACGCCCAGTGGTCCTAAACCGGCGTGCCGGTGCAGGGTTGCCGATACGTATAAGTCTTTCGTTACCCGGTTGTAGCCTAACCCCCAAACGGTACCTATTTCCTTCGCTTCTGTAACGTGCGACATTTCCATAGCTGCCGGATCACTTTCATCATACGGGAAGTAAACGAGCGCGTCGGTATTACCCGATAATGCCGTGGCAGCTACAGGGGGTGATGGATTAAGCTCCAGCGGATCACCATACGTGTAGCAAGGAATAAATATGCTGGGATGATCCTGACAGTACAGAGTTGGATTAGCGATCCCCAAATTAACGGTACAGGATGCCTGGCTGACGAATTGAATACTTGATTTACTCCCTGACCCATAAACTGTTCCAACATCGGAGCCGGTAGGATCACTGAATTCAACCCGAACCGGGTAGCTAATCGTGGAATTGCTAAACGTATAGTTCCCAAACTGATCCGTTGTGACGGGCCCATATTTAACGCCATTGCAGTCGTAGGCGGTAACACTTATACTCGAAACACCCTGTGTTTCAGCAGGCTGCTGAACACCATCTGCATTGAAATCCCGATAAACAACACCACCCAGACCAGTACAGCCAGTTGGCGGGCAAGCAGCAGGCAAGTTAAACGTTTGACTATCCTGGCAGCTCGACGTACCGACAAATTGAGCCGTAACGGTACTCGTGCTGGCAGCTCCTGTCAGCGTAATTTCAAAAGCGACAACCTGGGGCGTCACAATAGTCTGGCTACCCTGAATAACAACATTGGAAGGTTGAGGATACGTTACCGTTGTGATACCCGGCACAATTGTACGACTTTGCCCAGCCGTGGTCACCACAATATAGTCATTAGCGGGGCTATCCTGCCAGCCCACCTCAACACTAACGGTTGCTTTGCTCACTCCGCTTACGGAATAACAGCCCGATACATCGACCCGGTTGAGTGTAAGCGAGCAAGGGGCTGTAGTTTGTGACGTTAACGAACTGCCTGATCCCTGCGACGGGTTACGCGGCTCTTTTCCTTCTACTCTAATTGCTTTGGACGGGACAGAAAAAGCGAACTGTGCAGGGAGATCAGTTACGGCAGTAAATGTCTTGGCAATTACCGAAACAGCTACAAAAAGGCATAGCCAAAGCACTGTTCGTGGAACAGATTGTACAAGATTTTTCATGAATGATTTGTAGATGTATGCGTAAGAGTTAGTGCCCGAAAGCTTTTGCAGCAGTTGATTAGCGACTTGTAGTTCGTACGAAAAAACAGCAACGAACTGGAAATCATTTATTCTGAACAACTACCTAACTCTGACAGCAACCACATATACAAATGCTATACCAACAGTGCAGTAATGGTTTAGATTAATAAAATAAAGGCCATGACTTAGATATAAAGAAAGCGACTATTTTATTAGTTTAATATATAAGTAACAGTGTGTATAATCATCCTAAATTTAAGTTCACCTAATTCTAGCTGCGCTCAATCATCAATAACTATACCATGCTTCCTTTTCAGATAGCATTCACTGATAAAAAACGTGGTGCGGATTGATTCCAAACCTATAAGGTCTTTGAGACCTTATAGGTTTGGAACGCGTGCATGAATCAGGCAGCTCGTAACCACTGCTGCGTTGTCTCCGTTTGAGCGGTAGTAAGCCTGACTTCTTCGGCCACTGTGAGTCTGTGCAGCTCAGTCGTAGTATAGTTTTGACACGCCAGAAACGCCGATGCAACTTCCTGCTGCTCAAGATCGATCAGGAGATAATCGTACTGGCGCAGCAATAAATGAATGCGTATAACCAGCCCAGGATCGCCCAGAAGTGTTTCTGTCTGAATTTTACCTGACCAGGGCGTAGTGAGGTAGTTCAGCCATTGGCCGAGATTTGCGTTAGCCTCCTGCTTCGCTGCCCGGTGAGTGGCTGCCGTTAAGGGTTGATTATCGGTCTGCGAAAGGGCAAAGGCATACACAACCGTTAGGTCGATAGCATCCACTTGATTGGCAGCCCAACGGTTTACGGTCAGTGCTAAATCAACAGAACAGTCGGTGAGCAACAGGGCTTTTTTCATGTGTTATGATAGCAAATAATCTTGCCAAAATTACACCGACGCTCCGCTACCCAACGTGAGAAAGCTCAGTTAGAAAGCTGATTCTCATCAACAAAGGCCTGGGGCTACCAATTGGCCCGACGCAGTTTGTCGGGCTGAAGCACTCGGATACCTCCCCCACTCACTTCAATCAGGCCATCCTGTTTGAATTCGCTTAAGGTTCGAATCAACGATTCGGTAGCGGTGCCGATAACGGCCGCCAAATCATCGCGGGAGAGTTGAATAGGTGGAGCGGGATCTCCGGTTGGCAGGGGTTCCTGAAGGCGCAGAAGTGTATTGGCCACCCGCCGACGGAGTGAACTATAGGCCATCCCCAACAATTGATCTTCTTTTTCGCTGACACGCCCCGCCAGCAACCGGACAAACTGCCGTCCGACTTCGGGTTGAGCGGTTAGCAGTTGCAGGAAATCCTGCTTCGGAATGTAAACTAGCTCGGAGTCATCGAGCGTCAGCGCCGAATCGGTATAGGCGGTTTCCTCCAGCAAGGCCAGGTCGCCAAAAAACTCACCCGCCCCATACAGGCCCGTTACTAATTCTTTGCCATCATTATTGGTTCGCGTGGTTTTAACGTGGCCACTTTTCACGAAATACAAGCGCGTGGGTTCGTCGCCCTCCGTGTACACAAACTGTTTTTTGGCAACATGATGCGTTCTTCGATCGGCCGACAAACCTTGTAAACCACCCGTTGTATGCACGTCATTCAGAAACTGCGTAAGTCCTTCCTGTTTCAGATCATATTTCTCGGCCTGAAGCTTACTGAACCGACTGAGCCGCCCTTCGACCGCCTTGAGCAGTTCCGTATCATCGAACGGTTTGGTCAGGTAGTCGTCGGCGCCCAGTTCCATGCCTTTCCGAAAATCAACCCGTTCCGACTTTGCCGTCAGGAAAATGAACGGAATGCCATTGAGTTCTGGGTTTTTATTGACAATGTGCAACACGCCATAACCGTCCAGAACGGGCATCATAATGTCGCAGATGATCAAATCAGGGTGGCTGGCCAGCGCCTGCTCAATTCCGATTTTGCCGTTTTCGGCGGTTAGCGTTCGATAGCCCGCCAGTTCTAAAATTTCGGCCGTATTCTCCCGAATATCGGTATTGTCTTCAATGATCAGGATAGTTTTCATGAGGAAGAAAAAGAGTAACCGTAGTACCTTCGCCCAATTGGCTGGCTAGTTCGATGGTGCCATTCAGCAATTCGAGGTAGCGGGCAACAATATGCAGACCGAGGCCTGTTCCAGCAAAGTTAGTGGCGTTTTTGGCCCGGAAGAATCGTTCAAATAAGTGTTTCTGATCATCAGCCGAAATACCAATTCCCTTGTCCTGGATCGTAATTGTCAGATCAGTTTCCCGACATTGGGCACTCACAAAAATAGATTGATTATCAGACGAATACTTAATTGCATTCGATAGCAAGTTAACCAGAATTTTTCGCAGTAAAGACGGGTCGGTCTGGATGGGTTTCGGGCAATCGAATTGCGTTTCAATTTGTTGCCCGGCTTTCAGGCTGCCTTGTAAATCGGCAAACGCTTCGTCGACCAGTTTCGGCAACTCGACCCACGAGAAAGTCGCTTCAATCCGGCCCTCTTCCAGTCGCCCAACCGACAAAAACTCCTCCAGAATATCGTTCAGGTGATTGACCGACGCTTTAATTCGTTGAATGTGCCGAAGTCGTTTGTCCTGCTGATCGGTTTCAGGATACTTCTCGATCAGCGAGGCCGATGTCAATACCGCACTCAGGGGCGTTCTGAATTCGTGCGACGCCATCGATACAAACCGGGACTTCAGTTCACCCAGTTCGCGTTCGGCAGCTAAGGCTTTGGCCAGTTCATCTTTCGACTGTTCGAGCTGATGCAGCGTGGCCATCAGCGCATGCGTCCGATCAATGACTTTCTGCTCCAGTTCGGCGTTGAGTTGTTCAATGCGGCTTTTTTGTTCCAACAGGGTTCGTTCGGCTTCTTTCTTGGCGGTAATGTCGATGATATACCCCACTGCCAACAGGGCGCCCTCCCGATAAAAATAACTCAG
This sequence comes from Spirosoma foliorum, assembly GCF_014117325.1. NCBI lineage: Bacteria > Pseudomonadati > Bacteroidota > Cytophagia > Cytophagales > Cytophagaceae > Spirosoma > Spirosoma foliorum. Next base: position 5,499,892 of record NZ_CP059732.1, read on the forward strand.
ACTAATTTCTGCCGGGAACACCGAACCGTCTTTCCGTTTGGCAAACAGATCGCGCCCGTGGCCCATAGCCCGCACCTGCGGATTGGCATTGAATGAGGCTCTCAATGCAGCGTGGCGACCAGCAACTGAATCTGGAACAAGTGCATCGATGGATACCTCATGCATCTCCTCCTCGGTATATCCAAACAACGTGCGGGCATACCGATTCGTCGACCGAATATGGCCCTGTTCATCGCAAACGATGATGCCAATGGTGGCATGGGTAAAAACGGCCTCAAACGAGTCGTCGAACATAAAAAGCGAATCTTTCTGATTGCAAAGTAAACGCCCACAATCTGAATGCGGTTGACAAAAATCAGTTTTTCTATTGATCTGACTCACGATTCAGGAGCGATCGGGAGGCCAATTTTGAGTCATTAACCGACTTATTGTCATGACACCTCCTTCTTCGTTGCTGACGGATTTACCTCAACGGCCTGTGCTGCTGATCTTTACGTCGGCATCTCATACTCAACGTGTCGAAATTGACCAGCTTCTGGAAAAGGCGCAATCGGTATTAAGCCCAACTGTAAAGATCATGCGTGTTAGCGAAACAACGCATCCTGAAGTCGTACGCAGTTTTGGTTTTACTACCCTTCCTGCTTTCGTTCTGCTTCAGCAAGGCCTGGAATTATGGCGCTACTCGGGGCCTGTAGATAGCCCCGAGCTTTTTTACCAGATGAACCAGACGTTTTCTAAAACCCATTAATAGCCATCCAGCATGAATTCCAACGAGGTCAATCAGCCCCTTTCTTTGTCCGAAAAAACTGCTTCTTGCCAACACGAACACCAGCATTGGCAACAAATTATTCGTCAGCAGGAAGAAGAGATCCGCAATCTCCGATCGTTGTTACTCGACGTTATGAATCTCTATAACTGTCGTAGTTTGCGGCACGATGCGGTCGATTATTATCGGGACCTGAACCAGCTACAAACCAAGCTCACCCGATTGAACCGCGACTTGATTTGCGAAGGCGTTGAGTGCCAGGTTGTACTGAATCAACCCACCTGTACCAATACGCACTTTGGCTTGTCGGCCACCATTGAACGCCATGCCACAGTGCTTGCCAATGAGTTTTCCCGGATCAAAGATGGCTGCCTCCAGTTTTTGTCGGGCATGATGAGTCTGAACCTGCTGTAAGCGGTTGGCTTCATTAAATTTTGCTCCTAACCCATAAGACGCTATACTTGTTGCGATCTAGCCAACGCGACATGTACGAGCGCCTTCAAACGCATATTGCCCGACTGGTCGACCTCACCGAAAGCGAGTTTGCCCAGTTGAAAACGTTTTTCATTCCCAAAAAACTGCGGAGGAAGCAATACATTCTACAGGAAGGCGATCTCTGTAAATATATCTCATTTGTTGAAAAGGGGCTTTTGCGAACGTACACAGTTGATACCAAGGGCACTGAGCATATTGTTCAGTTTGCCCCGGAAGGCTGGTGGACGTCGGATATGTACAGCTATCTGACCGGCGAACGCTCGCAATACAACATTGAAGCCCTCGAAGACTCCGAACTGCTCCTCCTGGAACGGGACAACATGGAGCACATGGTCGAACGTGTCCCTAAAATGGAGCGTTTCTTTCGGATTATGCTCCAGAACAACTACATAGCCACACACCGCCGGGTGGTGAGTTCACTGAGTCAATCGGCCGAGGAAAACTATACCGAATTCGTACAGCGTTACCCGGATATTGTGCAGCGCGTTCCGCAGCATATGATCGCTTCGTATCTGGGGATTACCCCTGCCTTTCTCAGCCGGATTCGCGCCCGAAAACACACGGATGATTGAGTTTTGTCGGTATTTTTAGGGGTGGCTATTGGCTTAACGCAGCGCTTGATCGCTATTCCTCCAGGATCATTCGCCGTCAATCATGACACGATAAAAGTTGATTTGGGCTAGGTAAAGCCCCTTCTCAAGCTCTAATTTCACGACTTCTAAGCGTACCAGAAAAGAATTGAAATGTGGTCAAGGTACCACGGCCAGTACCGTCAAAAGTCGGCTTTCGCTAGCAATCTAAACGTTTGTGAAGATATAGAGCAGGGTAACGAAGAAACCAAACACCTCACGATAGCTTACACATAAATAGCATATTTTTGTCTTAAGCATACCTAGAAAACAGAACACATTAATTCGATGTCAAGACTAAGAAATAGATTTATACTCTTAATTCCTGCCTATTGGGCTTGCCTATTTGATGAGACAATCACGATTCTTCAACAGCCTGCGGCTTACTGGAATGGCGACCTAAATGCTGGTAACGAAGCTAACCCGATTGGGGCAACCCTGATGAGAAATCATGCATCAGGAATATTCGTGATTTCGTTTGCCTGGCTGGTAGTCATCGGTATATTTGGTTATTGGTTACCCGAGCGGCTTAGAAAAACCTTTGCGTTAGTCATCCTGATGGCTCATACTGGTGGAGCTATTAGTTGGATTACTCCGCATTACGGTTTCTGGTATTCCATAATCTTCATCGTATTCAATTCGGCACTATTTGTTCAGTTAGATAAAGTATATTCTCAAAATATTGAGAACGCTCCACTATAAAATAATATATAGAAAATAGGAGTCCATCACCACTCCTTGGCCTGGAACCAAAAGCCGTGCCACGGTTCTTTCATGATGCTACAATAAACCGTGGCACGGCTACCAGCGAAAATCCTACTATCATCAATTTATTCCCTGACCAAGCCACCGTAGAGTCCCAAATTCCCTGCTGTTAATGAACAATAACCAACTTGACACAAAGCCGCATTATCAACTTTTAGATGGACTTCGGGGAGTAGCCGCTATTATCGTCGTATTCTTTCACCTTACCGAGCCGCTTGCCAGTAGTCACCTCGATAATGTTGTCAATCATGGTTATCTGGCCGTTGATTTTTTCTTTCTCCTATCGGGCTTCGTCATTGGGTATGCGTATGATGACCGATGGGACCAACTAACCATTGGCGGCTTTCTCCGGCGCCGATTCGAGCGGCTGCAACCACTCGTTGTCTTGGGCATGACGCTCGGTGCCATAGGCTTTTACTTTACCGACTCCACTATATGGCCGCTTATCCATACCGTTCCTGCATGGAAGCTGATCATTGTTATGCTAATCGGCTGGACGATTTTGCCCATCCCACTTTCTATGGATATACGCGGCTGGCAAGAAATGCATCCGCTCAATAGTGTTGGCTGGTCATTATTTTTCGAGTACATCGCCAATATGCTTTACGCGCTGGGTCTACGAAAATTATCGAACAAAGCATTGGCGTGTTTTGTCGTACTGGCGGGTGCCGTGCTGTTGCATTTTGCCGTTACAAACCCGAACGGCGACGTTACCGGCGGCTGGACTTTGAACGTCGAACAGATGCGTGTTGGAATAACGCGCACGCTATTCCCATTTTTTGCTGGTCTGCTTTTATCGCGGGTATCACGGCCTGCCTCTATCAAACATGCGTTCTTATGGTGTAGTCTGCTGGTGGCGGTTGTTTTGTTTATGCCACGAATAGGCGGTGCCAACCATCTTTGGATGAATGGTTTGTACGAAGCGTTTTGTATCATCATTGTCTTTCCACTCATTGTCTATATCGGGGCCAGCGGTGTAGTGCGTAGCTGGACAGAAGAGAAAATCTGCAAGTTCCTCGGCGATCTTTCCTATCCCTTATATATGACGCATTATGTGCTTGTCTATTTCTATGTGGCCTGGGTAAGCAACCACAAAGGCATCACATTAGGGCAGGCCTGGCCCTATGCACTGCTCACCTTTTCAGGAGCTATCGTGTTGGCTTATGCAAGTTTAAAGCTGTACGATGAACCCGCACGAGCCTGGCTGCGAAAAAAGCTGAAGTAGCGGACCGGAAAGTATGGCCTACTCCATTAGAATCCTTATGTCCATTCCTCCACCTAATCCCTCATCTAGCACCTATATATTCGAAACTCCGTCAGGAGTGACCTGTTAATAGAAAACAAAGAACCGACATAACCCAAAGCGCCGTAGGTGCGACCTATATGAGCTGAATTAGGTCGCACCTACGGCGCTTTAGGCTCTTACTAAACGGCAATAGCTATTGACAGGACGCCCTTACAGGGCTGACTAGTCTATACACAGGCCGTTTTTCCGCAATACACTCCCCATCCTTTTATCACCCTAGAAAACAATCCAAGATTTAGAAAAATATTTTTTAATTATCGATTATCAATAAATATTTATCTATATTTGCTCAATATTTACTAAAAAACAACAAACATGACACACAAATCAACGAGAACGCAACAGATCCTAAGTGTGATGCAAATCCTCACCTGGATAGCCTACATTGGGCTTTGTATAAAAACCGGAGCCATCCTGATTTCTTTTGGCGTGAGCTTTATAAACCCTGAGGCTGTAAAGAATCTCTACAAGGGGTTGGATCTCGATCACCTTCGGCAAATGAACATCACCTATTATGTTTCGCTGGTCTCCTTCATCTTAGCGATACTGATGCTGAAAGCGCACGCTCTCTTTCTGACAACTACAATTCTGTCGAAGATTTCGCTGGCAAACCCGTTTACAATGGAGGTCGCCCAAACCCTCGAAAAGATCAGTTATGTTTTAGTAAGCGCCTGGATTGTCGGCTCACTCAGCAACGCCTATACGTCCTGGTTACTAAAAAGAACTGGAGAGTCTTTCAGTAGTGGCGCTACCGACGAACTCTTGTTTATGGCTGGTCTCGTATTCATTATCTCGCAGGTGTTCAAGCGGGGCGTGGAAATCCAGGCAGAAAATGAATTAACCGTATAAGCCATGCCGATTATTGTCAACCTGGATGTGATGATGGCCAAGCGTAAGATGTCATTGAATGAGCTTTCGGAAAAAGTGGATCTTACGCTGGCCAATCTTTCGATACTCAAAACCGGAAAGGCAAAAGCTATACGGTTCAGTACACTTGAGGCTATTTGTAAAGCATTGGATTGTCAGCCCGGCGATTTACTGGAGTATGCAGACCACGACTAAGCAATTAATTCGATTTAAGTAGGTCGACTAAAATACAGTAGATTATTTTTTGTCATACTGACGAAGGAAGCATCTTTGGTAGCCAGATAAATAGCCTCACCCGAAGATGCTTCCTTCGTCAGCATGACAAAAACGCCTTTTCAAAATAGCCTAAGCTATTTATACTTGAGCACTTAGATTCAATCATTTACGGATTGTGTGACCCCGATGGGGTCACACAATCCGTAATCTAGGATCCATATCTCCCATTCCTCGGCCTGTGTCCTCACAGGCCGTTTTTATAGTAGTGTCACCGGGGCCACCAAGTCCTGAGATTAGTTTTCATTGACCTGGTACAACATTATTTCTTGTACTAGGTCATCGTTTTGGCCCATAGGATCGCGGTAATTTTGTGGTATCAACGTCAACGATTCGGCAAAACAACGTATCGCCATGAAGTCAACCATCGCCTTTATCGGTTCAGGCAATCTGGGAACTGAATTGGCTACCCGGCTGGTCAATAGTGCTTACCGGCTGCTGATCTTCGATCAGCATTTAGCCAAGTCGCAGCTACTCGTCAATCAGCTTTTGACGGTCACTCCTACAGCCGAAGTGGAAGCTATCGACTGCCCGACAAATGCGTCCTGGGAAGCCGACATCATTGTGTTGGCCGTTCCCGAATTGTCAAAAAAAGAGGTGGCTGATCGAATCAGAGACGTGGCCGTTTGCAAAATCGTTATCAGTCTCTATACACCATTGCATGATGAAGAAAGCCGTCATTTTGAGTCTACAGCTATTTACGTGGGCGAAGAATTACAACAACGACTCCCGAATTCTAAAGTGGTGAACGTAATCATCATGGGCGAAGAACGAACAGATGCATTTCTCATCAGCACGCATCCCGAAGCGCTAATTACGGTTTCAACGCTGATTCAGAATGCAGGACTAAATCCCATCGTGGCCGAGGATTGGTCGGTAGATAGCACAAAAATTCTTTGACAGGATTTACAAGATTCACAGGATTGCCTATCTGATTATTAATCCTGTAAATCCTGTCGAAAACAACTTATACATGGAACGGAAACAGTTTGTAAAGACCATTCTAACAGGAGCAATTACAATGAACACTTTATCAGCTTTTAAACAATTTACCAACGATCTGGACGAAACAGGCCCCCTTATGCCCGTTTTGTTTGTTGGCCACGGATCGCCGATGAACGGCATCGAAGACAATGAATTCAGTCGTCGCTGGACACGTATGGCGCAGGAAATCCCGACGCCAACGGCTGTGCTGGTCGTTTCGGCGCACTGGTTTACACGAGGTACGAAAATTACGGCCATGGACTTCCCGGAAACCATTCACGACTTCGGCGGCTTTCCCAAAGCCTTGTTCGACGTGCAGTATCCGGCTCCCGGCAATCCAGCCCTTGCTAAAGAAACGGCTTCCTTGCTTCACTCTGCCCATGTAGAATTAGCACACGATTGGGGCCTGGATCACGGCACCTGGACAATCGTTCGGCACATGTACCCAGACGCTAAAATTCCTGTTTTGCAATTGAGCATCGACTATACCAAAGGGCCACAGTACCACTATGATTTAGCTCGTGAACTCTACTCCTTACGCAAAAAAGGCGTGCTGATTATCGGGAGTGGCAACATGGTACATAACCTGCGCATGGTGGCCTGGGACAAAATGGATGTGCCCAATTACGGTTTCGATTGGGCGAAATCGCTTAACGACAAGTTCAAACAGTTGATTAGCGACGGCGACGTAAAACCGCTCATCAATTACAACACTCTGGGTCGGGAAGCCGCCTTAGCCATTCCGACCCCCGAACATTATCTGCCGCTGTTATACAGCTTAGGTCTGCAAGGGACTAAAGATTCCGTCTCGTTCTTTAACGACCGGGCGGTGGCGGGTTCGCTTACGATGACGTCGGTGAAGATTGGGTAGGTTGGCAAAGGGGTAAGGGCATGGGGCATAGGGGTAAAAGCATGCGCTAGCTCCTATGCCCCATGCCCTTACCCCTTTGCACTTTAGTTCACTTTGATATAATCCACCTCCGGCTTGGCCAGAACGGTTGCGGAAGGTTTTACGCCCAGAATTTCGTGCACATTCCGCCGGATATTCTGGGCAATTTGGTTCAGGGGTAAGTCGTTGCAATCCAGCCCGAACGGTTCTTCAATTTCATCGCCAATCATCTCGATGCCAATTAAAGCATAGGCTGCCAGCGTGGTTGCAATGATGCCGAAATAGCCGTAGTTAGAAACGAGAACCAAGGGAATCAGCAACACATACATCGTAATAAACAGCTTGATAAAGAAGCTATACGAGAACGGAATCGGTGTTTTTTTGATGCGTTCGCAGGAGCCCGTTATATCCAGCAAGGCCTGATGATAAAGCCGAATGGTAATTAAATCGGCGTCGTTGACAAGACCGTCCTGACGTAGTGCCTGAAACCGACGCGTGAGTAAAGCGGCCAGCCGACTGGGGATATGCGTATAGTCGGGGAGCGTTTTTAATTGATCGTCACCCGCTTCTTCGAGTTCTGTAAAATCAACGCCCGTCCGCAGATGCCCTTTAAGCGCCAGCGCAAAGTTGGAGAGCGTTCGGGCGAAGAAAACCCGGTTTGTTAGAGCATCATCGGGCAAGAGTCCATCCATCAGGACAGCCAGGTTACGGCTGTAATTAACTAACAATCCCCACTGCCGACGGCCTTCCCAGAACCGATCGTAAGCGGTATTGGTCCGAAAGACCAGCAATAAACTAAGTGTGATGCCTAATAATGAAAAGAGGGTTCCGTCGAACGGTACGTGAATATCGGCAACATGCTGGTCGATTAGGGTTAGTAGAACCCCGTAAAGACTCACATACCCTACTCGTTGCAAAAGCACTCGAATACTGTAACTGGTGTGAAAATGCCTAAGGGCACCAAACCAATTTTTTGCTTCGTAAATAATCACCGGTTGTAGAAGAATAGTGTGTTATTGTTTCTCTCGTAAAGAATCAATATACACATTCATCTTCAGCGGGCAAGTCCAATCTGAGTTATCGGAACGATTAATCAGGAAATAGCTGGGGATTTTTCGGAAAGCGGTGCCACGGTTTAAGTAAGCGTCATGAGTAACCGTGGCACCGCTTTCCGAAAAATCCCCAGCTATTTCCCGGTCAAAAGCCCGTGGCAAATCGGAATAACATCTGCCGGACCAATTGGCAATCGGTATTCGGCCACGCCCCGACCAATGAGTAATACGGCAATAACGATCGTCGCGACCGAGAGTACTTGATTCAGTCGTTGCCGACCAACAATGGGTAACCAGCTTGTGATCAGATTAACACCCAGAAGCGCAGGCAATGTACCCAGCCCGAACAACAGCATATACGAGGCTCCCGCTAGTGGCGTATGGGTTGTCAGTGTTCCGGCTAATGCCAGATAGGTAAATCCGCAGGGCAACAGACCATTCAGCATACCTAATCCGGCAAAACTCCAGCGCCGGGGTTGCTGTACATACTGCCCGAATAATTTCGAGATTCGGGTCGTCAACCAGGGCCAGTGAAAGCGAGTGGGCAAGCTTTTTCGCCAAAGGAAACTGATCAATAAAACAATCCCGCAACCGATAGCCAGCGGTCGCTGCCAGCCAATGAAGTTCAGTCCAAAACCCACTGTACCTGCCAACGCCCCCAGCATACTGTAGATGGCAATTCGCCCGGCATGATACAGACCAATGGCCTGCCATCGCTGCCCGTACGGTAACCGACCAACGGGCAAGGCAGCCACAAGCGGCCCGCACATACCTACGCAATGTAGACTACTGATCAGACCCGTCAGGAAAGCGGTAGCGAGCCAGGGCGACATGGTTTATAGAAAAATCTGTTCTTCTTTATAATACTCCCGTTGTCCATCCGACCAAGTGAACTGCACGCGCCAGTTCCCTTTTGCCAGCGCTTTTGTCGGAACCACCTGCCGGGTTGGATGCGTAGCGGGGATATTTACCCGAAAATCCTGCCGACTGTCGCCGGGACGATAAAATGTGATTTCACCTTTCTGAAGGCTCGTAGGCAGCACAAACACGATCTGCTGCTGATCGGCCAGATACGTCATGGCAGTAGCGAAATTAAGGTCTGAGTTAATTTGTTGGGCGTTGCTCACCCGATCGATGTGCTGCTGATACTCTATTTCGTTCTGATAATAATTGTCACTTACCAGATCGATGCGCTCGCGGGTCATCCGATACACCATGGTACCAATGAAGCCCCCAAAGAGCACAAACACGAGAATAATTGATTTTCCCCAGTTCATGATTATTGAGTGATTGAGTGATTAAATGATTGAGTGATGGAATGAATGCCCGAGGCAGCTATTCAATCATTCAATCACTCAATCATTCAACATTTAGTTTACCGGTCCTAAAAATGTTGTTTTGACTTGATCGAGTACGACGCCTTCGGAGACGATCTCGACCGTTAGTTTCGTACTGCTCTCGTGAATGGACTTTTCGGGAAGCAGGATAAAAAACATGCCTTTGGTTAGCTCATCGGCAGGTGCTTTCGTGATGGGTTGAACCATTCGCAACGTAGCTCCCGGATAATCGACACGGAACGTAACGGGTTTTGTCTGATGCGTTTTGTTTACCAATTCGATCAGGTACAGGTTGGATACCAGTCCACCTTTCTCACGCTGATACAATTGCCCCGGTGCCCGAAGGAGCGTCGTATCCAGATCGCTACGGCTCCACAACAGGAAGCCCAATACGCCCATCAATAGCAACAGAACTGCACTGTAACCCTTCATACGGTTCGTTAACCGCCACGGCTTACGCGTCTGTATCCCATCCAGCGAATCATGACGAATCAAACCCCGAGGTCGCCCGATCTTATCCATGATGTCATCGCAGGCATCCATGCATTGCGTACAGCTCACACACTCCATCTGACTACCATTTCGAATATCGATTCCCGTTGGACAGACCTGTACACAAAGCTTACAATCAATACAATCGCCTTTGGGCGTAGGGCTTTGGGCAATGGGCAGGGGGTAAAACGTAGAGGTGTCTGTTTGGCGCTCTTTTTTCCCCCTCGGCTCACCGCGAACGTCGTCGTAGGTGACAATGACTGACTGCTTGTCCAGTAATACACTTTGAAGACGTCCATATGGGCATATAGTCGTACAAACGATTTCGCGTACGTAGGCAAATACCGCATAGAAAACGCCCGTGAACAGCAGAATCGTAGTCAGCCCCACAAGGTGGTTAGCCGGATTATCGGTGATGACCGCCAATAGGGCATCTTTGCCAATGATGTAAGCCAGAAACGTATTGGCGATTAAGAACGATACCAGAAAAAAGAGGCTGTACTTGGCACTTTTCTTCCAGATCTTCTCGGTTGTCCAGGGTGAAGCGTCAAGTCTTCGGCGTGCATTATGATCTCCCTCAATCCAGATTTCAATTTTCCGAAAAACCATTTCCAGAAAAACCGTTTGCGGGCAGATCCATCCGCAGAATACTCGACCGTAGATAACCGTAAATAGGATAACAAAGACGATAAACACCAGCAAACCAATGGCAACCAGATAAAAATCCTGTGGCCAGAACGTAACGCCAAAAAAGTTAAACTTCCGTTCGAGTATGTTAAACAGAAAGAGCGGTTGTCCATTATAGCTCAGAAAAGGCCCGGCAAACAGCATGGCCAGAAAGACCCAGGCTACGCCCGTCCGCCAGCGATAATACCGGCCTTTTACGACACGTGGATAGAGCCACTGACGTTTGTTACCAGTTGTCGTTGTTACGGATGGGGCTGGAGCGTTGAGATGCGGTGTCATTAGTGTGGTTGTGAATTCTTTTTTGTCATGCTGACGCAGGAAGCATCTTGAAATTTCCTTACTGACCTATTAGGATGATTTAAGATGCTTCCTGCGTCAGCATGACAAAAAGCGCTTACTGCATAGCCACTTTTGGCGTAGCTGGCACTGGCTCAACCTTATCGCCCTGCGGCTCTTTGGCTCCAGCCGGTTTGGTACCTTGCAACGATAGAATATAGCTCGTAACCTGTTGAACCTGAAGTGGATTCAGCTGTTTCTTCCACGAGAGCATCCCTTTTTCGGGAACGCCTTCCGTAACGGTATGGAACACGGCTTTCATAGTCCCCCCGTGTAACCAATATTCATCCGTCAGATTGGGGCCAACTTTCCCCTCGGCATTCTGACCGTGGCAAGCTGTACAGTACTGATTGAAAAGCACTTGTCCGACTTCAATACCCTTCTTGTCAGTGAGCAGCGTAACGGTATTTTCATTGATTTTACCCGCTACCAATTTGATGTAAGCTTCCCGCTCTTTCTCGGCAATAGTCACTTCCTGCGTGTACTCCTGCTCCATGATGTTGCCGTTGCCTATCACGTGGAAAATCAATAGATACACAACGCCAAAGCCAATGGTCGCGTAGAAAAGCCCCATAAACCAGGGAGGTGTTGGGTTGTTCAGTTCGGCGATACCGTCGTATTCATGATCCATTTTCAGGTCTTCTTCCTGACTTAGCTCGTGCAATCCCGTAAATCGTTGCCAGGTGGTACGTGTATCAGCAGCTTTCGTTTTGGCAGGCTCTGGCGCTAACGCCTTGCGCAGTATATAGGATAGATACAGGGTAATGGCCAATAACAGCCCCGTCGCAACCGTCACGAATAGCATCACCATTACCCATAGCAAGTCTTCGCCAGAGGTCAGACTCCAGATCGACTTTTCGGCGGCTGGGTCAAGAATTGTTGTTAACAGAAGAGTCATAGCTGATGTCGTTAAGACTTGGTAGAATCGTCTAAGGGCAGATTACCCATTTGTCGAAGGTGCTGCTTATCAGCAACCAGCAAATACAGTCCGACCAGAATAAAGAAGGTAAAAAACGTCAGGAACGAACCGATCATATAGACGTCTGCTCCGGGAATTTTTGAGATGAATTGCTTGAACATGACTTTTATAATGAAAAATGGATAATGGATAATGTACAATGAATGGAGGATGAAGAATTAAGGCAAATAGCCTGATTACGAGGCAGATTATTCATTGTACATTATCCATTATTCATTTACTTCTGTATCGTTTCCATTTTCTTAATATCCGTTCCTAGCCGCTGCAAGTAGGCGATGAGGGCCACGATCTCGCGGTCGGAGTTGACTTTGATACCTTCTGTCGCCAATTGACTGCTGATACCAACAGCCTGTTTTTTCAGGTCTTCGTTAGCGTACGAAATGGTTGGATCGTCGTAGGGAACGCCTATTTTTTTCAGGGCGGTGAGTTTGTCTGCGGTATTCGAAATGTCGAGCTTTTGGGTAATCAGCCAGGGATACGCTGGCATAATAGAACCCGGCGACATCGACGTAGGATCGTTCATGTGATGGTAGTGCCAGGAGTTCGGATACTTACCACCTTCACGGTGCAAATCCGGGCCGGTACGCTTACTCCCCCACAGGAACGGATGGTCATATACGAACTCGCCCGCTTTCGAGTATTCGCCATAACGCTCTGTTTCGGAACGAAATGGCCGTACCATCTGACTATGGCAGTTCACACAACCTTCGCGGATGTAGATGTCCCGTCCCTGAACTTCGAGCGCTGTATAGGGCTGCACCGACGCAATAGTTGGTACGTTCGATTTCACCATGAACGTTGGAATGAGTTCGATGAGCGAACCAATCAGGATCACCACCAGCGAGCCAACCAGTAACGGGAAGGGTTTCCGCTCTAACGCACGGTGCCAGAATGTGTCGCCCCCAGTTGGCGTGTAAAGTTTGGGGAGAGCGGGCGCTTCGGCTTCTTCGTTAGCCACTAGTTTACCGGCAGCCATTGTTTTGAAGAGGTTATAGCCCATCAGAATAGCCCCGAGCAGGTAGAGCGTACCACCAATGGCCCGCATCATGTGCATGGGTAGTATCTGGAGCGTGGTTTCGAGGAAGGTTGGGTATTTCAGAACGCTTTCTTTCGTGAACTCTTTCCACATCAGCCCCTGTGTGAAGCCCGCAATGTACATTGGTATGGCATAGAACAAAATTCCTAACGTACCAATCCAGAAGTGGAAATTGAGCAGTTTTTTCGAGTACAAAGGCGTTCTGAACATGCGGGGAATCAGCCAGTACAGGATTGCGAACGTCATAAACCCATTCCAGCCCAAGGCGCCAACGTGTACGTGAGCCACAATCCAGTCGGTGAAGTGCGCAATGCCGTTCACGTTCTTGAGGGATAACATTGGCCCTTCGAACGTAGCCATCCCGTAACAGGTGAGCGCCACGACCATGAATTTCAGGATGGCATCCTCACGCACTTTATCCCAGGCACCCCGAAGCGTCAGGAGCCCATTAATCATACCACCCCACGAGGGCGCAATGAGCATAATGGAGAACACAACCCCCAACGACTGCGCCCAATCGGGTAGTGACGTGTACAGTAAATGGTGAGGACCAGCCCAGATGTAGATAAAAATCAGCGCCCAGAAGTGTAGAATCGAGAGCCGGTATGAATAGACAGGCCGGTTTGCCATTTTGGGCAGGAAGTAGTACATCATGCCCAGATACGGCGTTGTCAGGAAGAAGGCCACCGCATTATGGCCGTACCACCACTGCACCAGCGCATCCTGCACACCCGCATACATCGAGTAGCTCTTGAGGAACGAGACTGGCATTTCCATCGAGTTGACGATGTGCAGCACTGCAATGGTCACGAACGTAGCAATGTAAAACCAGATCGCTACGTATAAATGCCGCTCCCGCCGTTTGATAATCGTACCGAACATGTTGATCCCGAAAACCACCCAGATCAGTGTGATCGCGATATCGATAGGCCATTCTAACTCAGCGTATTCTTTAGAGGTTGTGAGGCCCAGCGGAAGCGTAGCCACAGCCGATAGAATAATGAGTTGCCAGCCCCAGAAGTGAATTTTACTCAGCAAATCGCTGAACATCCGGGCTTTGCAGAGTCGTTGTAACGAATAATACACGCCCATGAAAATGGCGTTCCCGACAAAGGCGAAAATCACTGCGTTGGTGTGTAAGGGGCGAATCCGACCAAATGTGGTGTACTGATTGCCGAGGTTAGCCGCTGGCGCAAACAACTGGCTGGCAACAATAACACCCACGAGCATCCCAATAATACCCCAGATAATGGTGGCCACGCCAAAATCCCGGACAATCCGGTTGTCATAGGCGAAGCGTTCCACGGCAGCATCGCCACCTGGTGGCTGATGCCCAATGGCTATTGAGCCTGTCGCTCGATTGGGCGACGTAACGGCAGTAGGTTGATTGATGGAAACATTCATACTATAGGAGTACAGAAGTTACTATGCGTTTGATTGAGTTTCAGCGGTAGTCGGTACGTCATCGTCCAGCAGCATTCGGATGGAGGGCGTATAGAGATCGTCCTGTTGGCCGGTTCGCATCGACCAGAAAAACGCTCCCAGGAACCCCAGCGCCATTAGCAGACTGATACCAATCATAAAAAAGATAATGCTCATCATCTTGTCGATTTGTGGTTCAAAAGTGGGGCGATTTCTGATGAGGCTACATGAGTTTCGTCAGGTCTGGAACTGACTTTACCCGGATTGAGAACGACCTGACAAAAGTCAATTATCGAGGTGACGCGGGTCAGGAGGAAGCGGGTGTAGGGAGGGCAATTTTGCGGGAGTTTACTTCCCTATTTATGATTATCCTTGCTTTCTTCCTGGCACACTGGTACTTATCGGTACTGATGCAAACGTTTTTCCTCCATCGCTATGCCGCGCACCAGATGTTCACGATGAGCAAAGGCTGGGAGAAGTTCTTTTATATTCTGACGTTCGTGGGGCAAGGTTCGTCGTTTCTGAGTCCGCGAGCCTATGGGATTATGCACCGCCTGCACCATGCCCACGCCGATACTAAATATGATCCTCATTCACCAAGTTATTCGGATAACCTGTTCGATATGATGTGGAAAACCCGATTGTTTTATAACGACATCCTGAACAACCGGGATACGATTCCGGCGAAGTTCAAAAAGGGGGTGCCAAACTGGGCGTTTATGGAATGGTTTGGTGATCGCTGGCCCGTGCGACTGGCCTGGGGTACGGCCTATACGCTATTCTATATTCAGTTTGCAACATCCCCCTGGTTCTTTCTGTTGCTGCCCATCCATTTCCTGATGGGGCCCGTTCATGGAGCTATTATAAACTGGTACGCGCACCGCTACGGCTACACCAACTTCAAACTGGACGATACGGCCAAAAATCTGCTTCCGTTCGATTTTCTGATGATGGGTGAATCGTATCACAACAATCACCATAAATACGGTGGTCGTCCTAACTTTGGCGGCTTCCGCTGGCACGAGTTCGACCCAGCTTATCCGCTCATTCTGTTGCTTAATAAAGTGGGAGTTTTGAAACTACGGCTTGGGCGGGATGAAGCGTATATGTAACTATGCCATTCTACAAGATGGTACCATTATCTCATGTTAAGCACCTTAACATATAAGTCTATTCATGTTAAATTTTCGGCAAATTTTTAACATGAATAGACTTATATGTCGAAGAAAGCGAAGATATTCGACATCAAACACCTGCATTGCTGACTACATCGTTAGCACTTTGGTGCTTTCTTCACCAAACTGGCTAATAACCCGCACGGCCACTTTCTTGCCTTTTTTGTACTCAATGGGATGAGAGGTGGTGCCATAAAGTCGGTCGAATGCTTCATCATCAATCTCGACTTTAAGCGTTTTTTCAGCCTGTTTTTTTGTGTTCTGTTTGGCTAAGTCGCTTAAGCCCCGATGCCATTTCGCAAACTCGTCTTTGTCGTCAGAACCACAGAAAAAGACCTGTTTAACAATAAAATTGGCACCATCGTAATCATCATCTACCATCCAGTAGGCAATGTCTTTGGGGTCACGAGAGCGTACGTCATCTTTGATTGGGTCGTAAATATCCAGGCCACAGACTTCAGCCACGGCGGTATCCCCTTCGCGCGTTAACCGAATGTCGGGCTCGCCGATCATGACGAATGAGCCAGAGGATTTGTTCGGTTTTTTCATCAGACCGTCCTGCAGGAAGTCGTCATGGAGCCGAATTTTATCGACCCGAAAGCTGCCCATTCTGGTGCTAATAGCCCTGTTTTCAATATCCGACTCGAAGGACAAACCCAGAATCAGCAACCAGTCGGCATCTCTCCGCTGGCGACATTCTTTGATGGCTCGGTTCACGGCATCTTTACTAACCGTGCTATACTTACCGCCGAGATGAATGTAGGCTTTTCCTTCCCCAGCTTCTGTCTGGTAAAATCCTTCAGCATTCAGGTACTCACCTGCTAACTGTTCGACCCGCGTAAATTTAGTATGCTGGGTTTTGTCGCCGTTATTGATACCCGCCGATTGAAGCCGGTTAAATACCAACTTCTCGAAGTTCTCCATTTCCTCAACGGGTCGGCTGGTTGGTTCTGCCAAATCGGCGGGGCTAACTGGCTCGAAATTTTGCAGCGTTTCGACTGTAAATGGCCCCGACACACGCATTCGCTTCTTGTCAATTTCGGGTTTATCGTAGAGTGTTTTACTGGTTCGTCGTTAGATCGTAGAGCGATAATATTTTTTATTGCCGAGTTATTAAATATCACAATCAACTACAATAAATTATCATTATATTTTTGATTGCTCCCTTTGGCACGTTCAATAGGATACTTCTCTGAATTTTTTTGAATCTTATTTAACAATGCTGTCGCAAGGTCGACTTCATATGTATCAGCAAGCAACAGTAAAGTATAAAATACATCTCCAAGCTCATCAGTAAGTATAGGCACTTGATCTCGAGAAATTTCATCTGTCCAAGTATATAACTCCAATACTTCACTTCCCTCTACACATAAATTAATTGCAAGATTTTTCCCAGTATGGAATTGTCCCCAATCCCTTTCGTCTCGAAAAGTTTTAACCGCTTTGAGCAAGGAATTTAATGTAGCTTCGCTCATGATTTATAAATATTTATATTATGCCAATCTAAATAGTCTGTGGATGGCCTTTCATCAACCGAAGGTGGTAAGTAAATTAATTTCTGTCCGTGAAACTTATAGTACTCCTTGCCATTTTCAAATTCTTTCTTAATGCGGCTACTTACCTCAACTGAATAATCAGGGGTGACAGTAATATAACCACTATCAAATAGTTTGTGAATATCCGAACGTAGCAATAAGCCGTTAGACGTTTGATGAGGTCCGTTAGACTTATAAGATTTAATATGAGCCGCTTCTAGGACAGGTAAAGTCTTTTCTCCTGATATTGTACATTTTCTGGAATATGCTTCTGTAACTAGCACACGAAATGCACCTTGCCCAATTCTATATTTTGTGAATGAAACTCCATATCTTGATATAGGGTCTTCAACCGTTGATACTGATGAAGAAAGTAGATTATTTTCAGGAGCACGATACCGCTCAATTACTTCTTTAACCTTTTCCCAAACCTCTTTTCCAACGCGATTATCGGAGGTATCATAAGTTTTGCCTTGAACGATACTATTTGCCCAGTCTGAAGGTGCCTCAATCCAATCTTCTTTTTTAAAAAAGATTGGGTCAGTTAGTACAATACACCCAATTTGAGGATTCGCTAAACCATCCTTTCTATATTTTAAAATTAAATTCTTAAAATCAAAGAATGATACACAACCATTTCTTTCCCCAAAAACATCCCAAGCCATAGTTATAGGAAGAAATGTATGCTTCACATAGTAACCAATACCCGCTATGTTATTATTAGGCTTTTTAAGCTTAAATAGAAATGGAGAGCCAAAAGGTATCGCTTTAAAACGAACATTACCACTTGGTTGCCAAAAATTCACATCTTCAGGGCTAGTTTGGCTTAAATAATTAAACCAAGAATTATCTGTGACACCAGCGTAATATTTCACTTGTTTATCTTATAATTATTTAACGGAAAACTTATTTAGTCGAAGTAAGGAGAATATATGCTATTGTCAAGCATTATTTTTTTATTGTATCTGATATCCTTAAAAGTTGTCAAAATTTTTTTACAATATAATCCTCTGAACGCAATTGGCAATGGAATGTGTTAATCATAAATACGCTCCCGGCGCATTTGTTCTGAGCTGATTGGAGGGCCGTTTTTAATTCGGCCAAAAGACGCTAGTATCCGTGCTTTTTTATCCGCCCGTTTTACTACTGCGTTGATTTCTCCAATCTTGTCGGCTAACTGGTTCTTGATAGGCCGAATGTCGTTGGCAATTTCAATAAAGAACCATTCATCCATGTCATAGTGTCCGCGGACCGCATTGGCAGCTCGGAGCCAACGGTCTTCAACGTACTGTTTTTTAGCCGCCTTGTCACGGCTCATGCCCGTGATTTCTACAATCAGGCTAACAATTCGACCACTCGCTGTTTGAATACGGGCAATGAAGTCAGGAAAATACTGTTTCTCTTTACCCTCACTAACATAGGGAATAGCAAAGCCCAGAAACGCGTTTTTCACATAGCTGACCACTTCAGGCAGTTCGTCGAGCGTCTTGGCCGCTTTCTGTTCCCAACTGTCAGTATCAGCTACCATGTAATTGACATGGCTTTTCCGGGTTTCGTACACCGGCCGAGCTGTGTTACCGCTGACATATTTAGTACTGCCAAAGCGATTGTAGTGATTGAAAATCGGCAGAATTATATCAGAGTCGCGACTCGCGGCCATGACACCCCGTTGAATATGATCGGCAAGTGTTTTCGGCTCCCAGAAATACAGCAGGCGTTTATAAACCGCATTGGTTTCGCCCACCAGTTGCACGCGCGTATCATACCATTCCTGCACGATGTCGCGCAACTGGCTAAACTTGCGAAACTGTGGCTGATTATCCAGTCCAGAGTAATAGAAGTGAATCAGTTGTTGGGTGATGCGATAAATAACCTGTTGGTCACGCAGATCATTAACCGATGTAAATTCCAGCGTCTCGTTCCGTGCCTCAAAGGCATTCCGCATGATTGTTTTCACGGGCATACTGGTATAATCGATTACAAACGACTCAACGCGGCTAAAATCAGCCCGTAGTTCATCTTCGGTTGTCTCGACCCGGTAACCAATAATATTCGGAAACGTAATTTCGTAGGCTGCCTGTCGGTCGGCGAGTGCCTCAATCCGGGTATAATCGGGTACCTCGGTCGGGGCAGTACTACCCGTTTTAAATGACTTAAACGGCACACCAATAATGTGAGCGTATTCAGGTGGGAATTTCCAAACCATCGACTCTGGTTTCCGGCGCAGAGCCGCTTTTGTGTCGAGTTGTTCACCACTAAGTTTGTCGTAAGGTGCCAGATCGTAGTGTTTCCGACGTAGCGCTCTACCCGCTACCTGTTCACACAACAACTGCGACCCAAAGGCCCGCAGGCCCATAATATGCGTAACGGTGTTTGCATCCCAACCTTCGGTAAGCATGGATACAGATACCACGCAACGAATGTGTGCGCCCAGCGTACCAGGCTTACCAACCGTGTTGACAACTTCGCGCAACACTTCGGCATCAGTCATTCGGTCAGCAGCACCCTGTCCGTTTAGCCGAGCATATTCAATTTTGAACTTCTCGATTTCGGGGGCGAATACCTTTTTAAATTCGTCATCTACCTGCTCCCCGTCGTCTAGGGCAGAACTGTCGATCAATAAGGTTGGCGGTTTAGCCTTCGGTCGGTCATACTGGTCGAAATTATCGAACAGGTCATAATGCCCGTGATACGTTTTCAATACGTTCCCGTCGGCATCTTTAGCCTGAAATCCTGCTATGAATTTGTAGAGTTCTTTAGAAACAGATGTATTGTTGCAAACTGCAATAAACACAGGCGGAATATTAAACAGAGTATTAATACGCCCATAGTCTTTTTCATAATGTTCGTAGAACTGACCCGTTGCCGCCACAAGCAGTTCAGGCATTCGGGGTGACTCTTCAATTGATACTGACTTTGCGGCTTTGGCTTCCTTCTTACGAGTCAACTGCCCTTTTTTCGGCAGAAACTCTTTAACGTGTTCGTATAAGTTACGAAGCACCGGACCTTCGAGACTCTGGGACGAATCGGATTCAGGCAAAAAAGGAATTTTCACCAAACCTGACTCAATAGCATCAATTAGACCGAAGTCCGATACAATCCAAGGGAATAATGAGTAAGCAGGATAACCGGAACCTTGCAAATAATAAGGTGTGGCCGAAAGATCATAAATATGGCGAACCTGATAGCGCTTAGTCAATTCACGAACACCCGTAAACCAGACTGCCGCACGAGCATTTTCTTCTTCAGTATTACCATCCTCAGTTTTCTTTCCTTTTTCTAATGGTAAATAGCAGTGGTGCGCTTCATCATTGATAATAAGCAACCTTGCGCCGGGTTTTATCGAACCAAACAGGCGTTTTAAGACCTGTCCAAAATCCTCTTTATTATCTCCAGTGCTATCATTCTTCACTTCTACTACTTCATCGGCAACTACTTTTCTCGTCACCTTACCATCAAAAGGGGTTCGTTTGTTTCCCTGTAACGTTTTCGGTTCAAAGGCGTGATAGTTTGTTATAACAATGCGGGCATTGAGTCCATCCAGTAGTTCATTATACCGGTCTGGTACTAAGCTCCGCTGACGGTAGTAATCGACCGCTTTATATTTGTCGGTTGTGCTCGTATCAACCTGCAATACATTCAAGCGATCACGAATAGTAATGCCAGGTGCAACCAGCAGGAAATAATCAGCAAAACGAGTATCTGCCCGGTACTCCTGCCGGTTAAAATAATGATACAAAATAAGGGCAGCCATGACTACCGTCTTACCGGTTCCAGTAGCCATCTTAAAACCATATCTAGGCAAGCCATCAGCTTGCTCCTGTTGGCCATCACTCAATCGCTTGAGAATATTGTTACCTGCATTTGAGCGGCCTGCTATCTCATTGAGCCAAATAGCCGTTTCTATGGCTTCTTGTTGTGCAAAAAATAGCTTTTTACGGGGAGGAATAGTGTCATCGCCTGTAAGAAACCAGAAAGTCAACAAGTCAGCAGTAACACGTGTTGTATTGGGATAACCTTCGTTTCTCCACTTACCAACCTCTTTACGAAGCAGGTTCACTAACTGTTCACCATACTGTGGTGCATATTCGTTAACATCAAAAATAGATTTCTGACCTTTAGTACCAGTAGGTGCGCCCGTCAAATCATTAGTAAAAATGCGCCGACCGGCCATGACACGGCTATAATCCAGACTTCCACGCTGTTCGCCATCGGCGGCAGTAGCATAGTGAAAATAAGGTTCCTGATAAGGATTATTCAGAATAGGAGATACGTCCATAAACCATTAATTGGAGGCTCAAATTACAACCGATAAATGGAATAAATAATATTTACCGACTAGTACATACGGTACTAATGTAACTATGCATACATAAATAGGCCAATAACGACAAGTATCTATACCTTATTTCTACGTTAAGAAAAGCAGCAATAAGGCTAGCTCTACCGCATCCAGCGCATTGCCAACAAGCCTAAAATCGGCCCTGGAAGTAGTATATAAAACAGCCAGCCAGAGAGGCCAATGTGAGCGACCAGCCAGGCCATAAGCTGGATAGACAAGACCGTTAGCAGGAAACCGAAACAGGTAACCAGCGTCAGGATACTTCCCCGATTGTCTAGCGTGGCATGACTGGCAACGAGCGTCGAAAATTGCGGAGAGTCACCAGCCGCTGTGGCTCCCCAAAGTACAAGAAACAAACCGAACAGAATGGGTGGTGCGGTTACCAGCAAAGGGGTTAACAAAATACAAAGGCCCGATGTCAGCAATAGATAACGGGCCACTTGCGCACTACCGATGCGCAAAGCAAGATACCCTCCTCCTACACACCCAATTGCTCCCGCTGCAATAGCACCAAAAGACCAGAGCGAATTGGTTAGCTCTATAGCAGGATGCTGCACCTGGTAGTACGTGATCAGGGCTGGTAGAAACGCCCAGAAGGTGTACAACTCCCACATATGCCCAAAATACCCCAGCATAGCTGGTCGGTAGGCGGAAGGTTTGCCTAATGAAAACAGGGTTTGCAACCGAAAGAAACTTCCAGAAAACTGGGTAGCTTTTGCTGGTACAACCAGCGTCAATAAAACCCCACCACTAATGGCTAATAGACTGACCGACAGGATCAACGTTCGATAGGGCAGGCTCCCTCCCAAACCTCGTATCAGATGTGGGAAGGCTGTGCCCAGTACCAAAGCACCTACCAGGAAACCCATCGCTTTTCCTAAAACGGGCTTAAATCGATCAGCGGCTATCTTCATTCCAACTGGATAAACACCTGCCAGAAAGAAACCCGTCAGGAACCGACTGGCCAAGATCGTTTCTGCTTTTATGGGTAGGAGTAGCCAGAGTATATTAACCGCAGCGGCTAACATAACCGATACCAGAAAGACATACGTTGATCGAAATCGATCCGGTATAGCGAAGAGCGCGTAGAGTAGCGTGCCCGCAATGAAACCAATTTGTACTGCCGACGTAATCCAGCCAGTTAGTCCCGTGCCTGTCGTGTTTAACAGCGACTGAAGTTCAGGCAGGATGGCGTTTCCGGCAAACCAGAGGGACGTTCCGGCAAATTGAGCAAACACAACAACCAGTAACTGAACATTGATACGCGACGAAGGGAGCATGACCAAAGATAAGGTCTGGCGCGAGTATTTACCGCTCGGGCGGCCACGTCGTATCGATTTATAGCATCGGTATTTACTGACCCTATAAACCGATCATCAGTTTACGTTGCAACGCTTCAAGTTCCCGCTTTTTCGCGATGTATATACGATGTTCCCAGCCTCCACCAGCGTAGCCCAGAATAAACACCATCACTATTCCCAACACTAGCCAAACCGATTGATCAACTCTCCAGACACCCCACAAACTCAGGATGCCAACTGGAATAATATTCCAACGCATTAACTGAGAAAAACGGACCTGGTAGGTTGCCATAGAGACCGCATAATTTAATTCTCCAAGCATGGATCGATCAAAGGCATGACTTCCTTTTATCCGGCGAATCCGACTCACCAGCACATACAAAGCCGTAGCAAACATCCAGGCTGCCATCAGGTATAGCATCAGATTCGGTTTGGGCTTTACATAATTCAGACCCGCAATCAGGCTTCCGGCTCCCGCATAAACAATCAGGACAAGTAATTCACTAAAGTTAGTGATATGACTAGCCTTGGCCTTTTTTACGAGAATGCGCTTGTACAGTGCCTTTTCATTGATAACCCAAAGCGGCTCGTTCGTTTGGGAATGCCAGATTTTTTGCAATTCGTCAAATTCCATAGTGGTCCTGTTGTTTAGCTTTTGTGATCAGTTGTTTTTTGATTCGGTTGATTCTGACACCCACATTTGATTCTGAGATTCCGACTATAGTAGCCATCTCTTTGTAGCTGAATCCATCGAGAAGCAATAACGTGATGGATCGATCGATTTCATCGAGCTGATAAATTGCCTCATAAAGCCAGGTCAGCCGTTCATCGACCTGAACTTTAGTTTCCTGTAAAATAGCGGGTATACTGTCGAGGGACTCCTGAGCGGCAGCATGTTTTCGCTCTTTGCCCACCCATTTCAAGGCCGTATTAAGGGCGATGCGATAAATCCAGGTGGAGCTGGAAGACTGCTGCCGGAAGGTTGGAATGGAGTGCCATACCTGAATAACAATCTCCTGAAAGAGATCGTCCTGATCCATAGCGGTTGCCGCATACGCCCGCACCACCTTGAACAGCAGTGCCTTATACTGGCCAAGCCATGTATCAAAAATACGATTCTGTTCAATTTCACTCATGACCCCACTATTTACTCTATTAGTACTAGTTAGGGCCAGAATTCTTACAAACAGGAAAAAAATAGTTAAGCAAAAATGGCGCGAGTATTGGTATATACACATCTTTTTTCGATCGCGTAGCGATCAAATGTTTATAGAAAAATAGCGAACCACCTCAGTTTTTGGTCGCGTAGCGATCGAACCTAGCAAAAGTCTGATCGCTACGCGACCAAAAACTGAGGTGGTTCGCTATTTTTCTATAAACATTCGATGCCTAACGGCATCACTAGAAATGTGCATATACTCAGACCGAGGATACGAATGACGGACACGTTAACCTAAAGGGTATTGTGTATTTAGGTGGTTATTTTACAAATCAATATACTCGCGCCAGGAACAGATCAAAACTTCTTCCAGCGCATACCCAGGGTAGAAATCGCCAGCATGGTAGCCGAACTGATCGGCATTAGGATAGCCGCTACGACTGGTGATAGATGCCCCGTCAGCGCATAACTCAAACCAATGAAATTATACACCAGCGATACGACAAAACTGAACCGGATTAAGCGCATACCAAACCGGGTATAGTTCAACATGGCAGGTAATTGCATAAGCGCCCCGGCCTCCAGAATGGCATCGCTGGCGGGTGTGAATTGAATGGTATCGTCGGTAACGGCAATGCCCACATCGGCTTGTTTCAAGGCTCCGGCGTCATTTAACCCATCGCCAACCATCATAACACGCCGACCATTGTCCTGCAAGTGTTTAATGAAGGCCAGTTTCTCTTCGGGTCGGAAGTTGAAATACATCTGTCCAGCATCAGGAAACAAACGAGTCAGTTCAGCCTGCGCATGGTCGTTGTCGCCAGAGAGCAGGTAAAGCCGATGCGTTTTATGTAAACTAGCCAGCATAGGCTCTAACCCTAACCGATATTGATTCGGGAAACCGAAATAACCCCGATATTGGTGATCAATGCTGAGATATGTTCGTGCTTCCGTTAGTGTCTCCCTGCGTTCTGTACCCTCACCGAACGAGGGGTCCACAAACGAACGGCTGCCTATTTTAACAATTAGCCCATCTACAATTGCCTGAATTCCGTGCCCTGGCACCTCCGTAAAGCCATCGACAGGCAGTGGTAACGCATTGGAAAGATGCGTAGTTAATTTACGACTAAGCGGGTGTACCGACTGCCGAACCAGGGATACGACCACGCCCCGCTCTAGCGAACTTAGCGATTTATCAAACCGCTCGACTACAGCCTGTTGCGGTGTTGTGAGCGTACCGGTTTTATCAAAAACGATGGTATCACAAGCACTCATCTGCTCAATAACATCCGCGTTTTTGAGATATAAATGACGTTTACCCAGCAACCGCAACCCATTCCCTAACGCAAACGGATACGAAAGCGAAAGCGCGCAAGGACACGCAATGATCAGTACGGCAGTAAAGGCGTTGATAGCCCGAGCGGGGTCATGCCAGGCGTACCAATATAAGCCAACGAGCGTAGCCAGCGAAATAACGGTAATGGTAAAATACGTTCCAACGGCGTCGGCAAAGGTGCGAATCCGGGACGTGTCTTTCTTCTGAAACGCATCGTTGTTCCAGAGCTGAGTCAGGTAGCTTTGCGATACATCACGCACAACTTCCAACTCGATGGCTTCTCCCACCTGCTTGCCACCCGCGTAAACCAGCGCACCAGGTTCTTTAGATTCCGGTTCCGATTCGCCCGTTACGAAGCTATAATCAATCATTCCCTGCCCTTTATAAAGCAGCCCATCGGCCGGAATCAGTTCGTTATTACGCACCCGGATTCGATCTCCCTTCCGCAGTTGAGCAAGGGGTATGGAGTATGGGGCAGTGGGCAGTGGGTTGTTTACACCTACCCCCTGCTCATTTTCCTTTCCCTCTTGCCCCATGCCCGTTGCCCCACGCCCTACCACCGTTACGGCCATTGGGAAGTAGGACTTATAATCCCGCTCGAAAGAAAGGAATTCGTGGGTTCGCTGCTGAAACCATTTCCCGCATAACAAAAAGAAAATCAATCCGGTAAGTGAATCGAAATAGCCTGCTCCATCGAGAAAGAGTACTTCATAGGTTCCTCGAAAAAAAGCCACCAGAATCCCGAGTAAAATCGGCAAATCAATGTTGATAACTCCCTTTTTCAAACTTGCCCAAACCGATTCGAAATAACCCGATGCTGAGTAGAACACGACCGGAATTGCCAACAGCAGATTAAGAATCCCGAAGAGGTGTTTAAACGACGAATCGTCAAGCCCCAAATACTCCGGGAAGCTGAACAGCATGATATTTCCGGCACAAAACCCGGCTATGCCCAGCCGATACAGAAAGGGCCGGTTCGATATTTTTTGACCGGCCTGAACAACGTCATTCAGGCTAATCAACGGCTCATAGCCGATAGAACTGAGCAATTCGACCACCTGCCGAAGCGTCAGCTCTGTTGGGTTATAGGTCAGGTGAACCTGTTTTTTCAGGAAATCAACCCGCGCCTGCTGAATCGACGGATTGATCCGGTAGAGGTGTTCAAGCAGCCAAAGGCAAGAACTACAGTGAATCGTCGGAATATAAAACGTAACCTTCGCTACCGACTCGCTCGAAAATTCGAGTAGCTGGGCCACGATATCGGGATGATCCAGAAACTCCAGCCGCGTCTGCCGTGCGCCGTCCGTTTTCAAACTGTTTCCCGGCCTGGATTGGCCCGGTCTGGATTGACCCGGTCTGGATTGGTCAGAACCCGTTAGTTGTTCAATGTCATAATACTGACAAAGCTGGTGTTGATTCAGGATGCTGTACACCGTTTTACAGCCGTCGCAACAGAATAATTTATCGTCAAGAACGATTGACTCGTCGGGGCAATCATTGCCACAATGGTAGCAGATGGTTGATGAAATCGTGGCCGTACTCATACCTAAGAATTTGGAGGCAAGTTGGCAAGCAGCCACTTATTAACTCCTGATAATCATCAGCTCCCGGCCTGATACGACTCAGGATTCACCATTCGTCAGGAAGCCATTTTTGTGTAATCAATGGCAGAGGGCATGGGGCTTGGGGCATAGGTAGGTGGGGTCAATTTCTCTCATCCTATGCCCTGCCCCCTCTGCCCAATGCTCCTTACTATGAATCCGCTCATTCAAAAATATAACGTTCCTGGCCCACGCTATACCAGCTACCCAACGGTGCCCTTCTGGGACGAAACAACCTTTAGCGAAACCGCCTGGGTCCATAATCTGCAACGAGCTTTTTTGGCGAGCAATGCAACAACGGGCATTAGCCTGTATATGCACCTACCCTATTGCGAAAGCCTATGTACGTTCTGTGGATGCAATAAACGCGTCACCCGAAATCACAGTGTCGAAAGTCCCTACATCAGCGCACTCCTGGCCGAATGGAATCTGTATTGTGATTTGTTGCCCGAGAGACCGCGCATTGCCGAACTACATCTGGGCGGAGGAACTCCCAGCTTTTTTGCACCCGATCAACTCAAACGACTCTTAACCGGAATCTTTGAACGAGCTACCCCAACCGAATCGCCTGATTACGGCTGGGAAGGACACCCGAACAACACGACCCAACAGCATTTGCAGGTTCTATATGATTTCGGCTTTCGGCGGGTGAGTTTTGGGGTTCAGGATTACGACCCGGAAGTACAGCGTGCCATTCACCGGCATCAGCCGTTCGAGCAGGTTAAGCAGGTAACCGAGTGGGCACGCCAGGTTGGCTATACATCCATCAGTCACGACCTGGTATTCGGGCTACCATTTCAGACGACCAAGTCAATTGCCGATACGATTTATCAAACCATCACACTTCAACCCGATCGGATTTCCTTTTATTCCTACGCCCATGTCCCCTGGATTAAGGGCAACGGCCAACGGGGTTTTCGCGACGCAGACCTGCCTTCGGGCGAACAGAAACGTACTCTGTACGAAACAGGCAGGGATTTACTGGAACATGCTGGTTATACCGAAATCGGTATGGACCATTTTGCCTTGCCACATGATTCGCTCTACAGCGCCATGCAGGAAGGCACGCTTCATCGGAATTTTATGGGTTACACCACTACCCAAACGCGTGTTCTGTTGGGCTTAGGCGCATCTTCGATTAGCGACGTCTGGTCGGCATTTGCCCAGAACGAGAAAGATATCGATGCGTATCTGGATAAAGTTATGTCGGGTCAATTGCCCTTGTTACGCGGCCACATTCTCGATGATCAGGATCAATTTCTGCGTCGGCAAATTCTGAACATTATGTGTCAGGGAGAAACGCAGTGGCACCTGGGCAGTTGGTCGAAACACGAGTGGGAAGACCTAAGCGCCCGACTGGAATCGTTCTGGCTTGATGGATTGCTGGAATATAATGCCGAGGGGCTACGTGTGCATCCCAAAGGCCGGCCCTTTCTCCGGAACATCTGCATGGCCTTCGATGAGCGACTGAATTATTCCCAATCGAAGGCTAGCACTATGAAAACTAAGCTGTTTTCGCAGACGGTTTGATTTATATGTTCCCCTTACCAATATAATGCTGTTAAGTTCCTAGCTTTTAGCCCCTCTCCTTATTTTCAAGGAGAGGGGTTGGGACGGTCAGCCGCTGCCGTGAGGTGAATCGCTTAAGCAGGCCGTTTTACCCTCACCCCCGGCCCCTCTCCCAAAATGGGAGTGGGGAGCAACAATTCAAAACGGAAGAGCGCTTTCCACGAAAAAATAGAGTCGCCTGATCCAGCGACCAGGCGACTCTATTACGTGAGATATTACGGTGGGTTTCTTGGCTTTACAGCAAGTCGATTGCGATCATCAGCAGATGCAAAACCAGGCTGGTTGCAAAGGTTGGGAAAATATATTTTACCGGGAAAGCCGACAGAATTGGTACGAGTACTAATAGAAAACAAAGCATACTCACCAGAAACTGCCAGTCGCCACCACCAAAATTCGACATGATCAATAAAAGTGCGGGCGATAGAATGCAACCCTGAATAGCCAGTGCCGAAACGGCCCAGCCAAAACGGTTGAATTCGGCTTTAGCAACATAGTTTTTGTACGTAGCCAGCCAGCTGGTGTTGGCTGTGTTTGTATAATTATCAGTTGAGTGTGCGAGCGTTGCCATGACTTGTGTGCGTTTAAATGATGTCACAAAACAACCATAGCGCGCTGGCAACTTACCTGACGTAGATCAGCTCAAAAAATGACTTTTCACCACCCACCAAAAAATTCAAGCCTGCTTTTATACCCGAAACGGCTAAAAGCAGGCTTGCAAAAACACTGGTAACTGACTCAATATCGGATTTCCCAATACGGATTATTATGAGCAACCATTTGCTCAGCAATGTATTGGCTTATCACCTTATCGTAGCCAGCGTCGTCAATTTTTTTGCCTTTCGTTTTGGGTAGTTTCAGGTCGTTTGGGGTGAGGGACCGGAAAGTAACGTTTGTCGCTTCAATAAGCACAGTTCCGTCATCAATGTCCAGTTCCAGAATCAGGCCAGGCAATCCACACATCCGTTCGGGACCAGCCGAAACCGGGATATCCTGCGCAAACCAGGCCGTAATTTTCTGTTTCTTAATTAAATCCTCCGTCTCAGCTTTCATGCAGATGAAACCAGCTACCTCTTTGATCTGATTCCCAATTTTCCAGACAGGCGCATGGACTGAATCTTCAACAATGTAAGTTTTACCCAGCATTTCGATGATGTCGGTTTTATGGTCTTTTTCAAAATTGCGGTACAGATCCAATTCATACTGCCGCCAGGAATAACCCCCTTCTTCCGGCTCAGAGCTGAAATAGGTATACAGGCTTTCGTTGGCATTGAAGGCCATCTTCATTTTTGTGCCTTTGTTGTTCTCTTCCCAGTTCTTCCGTAGTTGCGTCTGACGGTCCTTTTGTTCCTGATTCAGAAACGTCAGTCTATTGATCATTTTGCTCCAGTAGTCTTTACGAACATAGGTCACTACACCTTCCGTTTTCTGGGCCATAGCCATCGAGCTGATCAGGAGGCATAGTAATAGGGCTAGTTTCTTCATGGTAAATTAAGTGCGTTTAGAAGTGGGTTAAAATCAATAATAATCCCGGCGCATTTTAGCCTGAACACCACGCATGTTGTAGGTAAAGCTCAGCATAAAATACCGGGCCAGCGACTGAATTCGTTCGGTACTGGTATAATTCTGTCCGGCATATTGCGATACCACCACATTCCGGTTGAGCAGATCGAAGCCCGACAAACGAACTTCCGCTTTTTTAGCTTTCCCAACAATACGATAGATCGACGAACTTAACAAGGGAATCTGCTGATTGAAATTCAACTTCTCGTTTTTGTACTCGTTATAGTTCATTGTTGTATTCAGGTAAAAACCTCCGGGTAATTTCAGGTTCAGATCACCCCGAACGCTGTTGTTGTAAATGGTCTGATTCTGCGCCGTGTTGATCGAATACTTCGTATTGGTAATGCCTATGTTCGCATTTCCATAAAACGTAATCCACTCTTTAGGCGTCAATTCAAGCCGGACGCCGAACGAGTAATTCTGGTTGTTGGTTTCGTTCAACACCTCATTGATACGCGTCAGATTATGGCCAAAATTCAACTGCGTGTTCAGGTTTAGGGTTGCCTTGGTTTTCTTCAATGGGAAACCAAAACCGATATACGAACCCAGATTTTTACCCCCCGTCAGGTTTTCGGGCATTGTGGTCGTAATCAGGGTTTTCGGATCAACGATCTGGCTGTAAATAATCTGGTTAACAAAGTAGGTCGTGTAGATATTCGACCAGAAATTAATAAAACTACCCGGATTAAAATAGCTGAAATAAGCGCTCAAATTATGACCCAATTGGGGCAACAGATTCGGATTTCCACGGGTGATTGCCAGTGGGTTGCTGTTGCTGGTTACCGGCTGCAAATCGCGCGAAGATGGAATCTGCACCCCTACATCATAACTAGCGTTGAGGTATCGGTTGTTTTTCAGATCGTAGTTGAGCGAAAAGTTCGGAATTACCGTCGTAAATGTCCGTTTGATAGGCTGGAGCGGCTGGCTTTGATCACGGGCGAACTTCCCATCGAGCTGGAATTGTTGCCCAGCTACCCCTACCGAAATATTCAACCCTTTGTAGGAATAACGCACACTGCTTCCCAGTCGGTTGAACAGGTAATTGTTCTTATAGTACAAACTTAATGAATCGATCTGTCGGCGACTGTCGTCCAGGTTCGATACATCGCGGTCTACTTCATCGTAGCGGAGGTTGAAGTTATAGAACGTCTCCCAGAAGAATTTTTTGGCGAACGGTTCCACGTAGAGCAGATTGGCCTTGTACTGATTACTGATCGAGGCCGTTCCCTGATCCTGATTCAGCACACGTAGCATATCATTGACACTAGTGGCCTGAAAGAATTCGTTTCGGGCTTTCAGCAGCAAATCGCCATCGTTTTTATTGATCTGAAAGGTCGCACTTGCGCCAAAATTGCGTCCTTTCTTTTTGAATTTCAGCCGATATAGCAGCGTATTGGCCATTGCGAACTGATTTGCCGATGAATTATTCGTCGACTGACTATAGGTAGTCGGAATTTCAGAACTATTGGCTACACTCTGGAAGACCCGTTGCTGACTTTGCAGATTGCTACTATTGATACCAAACCGGCTATTACTAATTATCAGCAACGTTTGCATGGAATCGAGTTGCTTTTCTAAACGGAAGCTGACTCGGTGGTTCGTTGTCAGGTTAGCCTGGCTGCTGGTATCTGTTTTCCGCAAATTGGTTGACCCAGGCAGGTAGCTTTTATTTTCCCGAAGCGCATCCAGATCTAACCGGGTCTGGTTGAAATAGTAGCTCGTACTCAGCTTGGTTTTTTTGGTGTCGTAGTTGTAGTTAAGCCCCCCTGCCGCGTTTTTGGTAAAGCCCCGCCCATTGCCCCCGCTAATTGGAATGGTCAGGCTTTCATTGTCATCACCAAAGTAAAGAAAGCGATTAGAGCCACTGAATCCAAAGTCAGCATTATCGTTCCAGTTAAACGAATTGCTTCCGCGAAAGTCCTGATAATCATTAAAGGAAATCCCTTGCTGGTTTGTATTATTCCCTAGCAATAAAGCTGAAAATTGTTGTTTACTGTCAAATTTGTTGTAGCTCCCTTTTCCTTCAAAACGGGTCGATACGTTATTCGAAGCGGGGCCTGCTCCGGCAGTTACTTTGCCAAAACCTCCCTTTTTAAATTCGTCCTTGAGTTGCAGGTTGACAGTCTTTTCTTTTTTACCATCGTCAACGCCCGTCATTTTCGCCTGCTCGGTTTTGTCGTTAAAAACCTGCACTTTAGTGATCGCTTCGGCCTGAAGGTTTTTGGTAGCCAGTTTCGGATCGTCGCCGAAAAAGCTTTTTCCATCAACCGTCACCTTCTTTACTTCCTGCCCCTGCGCCCGAATATTCCCATCCTGATCAATCTGAACACCAGGCAGTTTACGTAGCAAATCCTCAACTGTCGAACCGGGCGGCACCTTAAACGAACTGGCATTATACTCAATCGTATCGCCTTTAATGGTCAACGGGGCTTTTGCTGTTCTGACTACCACTTCCATCAACTCTCGGGTGATGGGTTTCATCTTCAAAAGGCCTAAATCCATGACAGGCTCCCCCGTCGATTTAATCGACTGGTTGTAGGGAATATACTCGACAAAGGAGATCTTCAGAATATAGCTTCCTGCCTTTAAATTCTTAAACGAGAATGCACCATTTTCATTGGCGCGGGTGAAATTGATCATCGCCGAATCTTTGGCACTAAGCAGCATGACAGTTGCCGATGGCAAGGGAGCTGATGCCGTATCGACAGCACGGCCCTGAAGTGTAAAGCGGGTGGTGGCAGCAGGGCTTTGGGCATAGAGCGCAGCCGTGAGCAGACATAGTACGGCCAGCAGGGAAAAGTTTCTCATGGATAGTAGATATAAGCTAGTAGGATACTGAAAGCAAAGCTAAACGGATAAGCTTGCGATGTTTAATCGGTTAACGTTTTTTAACTATATTTATAGTAGTTAATTTAGTTAACGGTCATTTTGCCCATTAATGAGTACTTAATACGGCAAAACGTTGCAAGGCTTATCCTTTAAGAGGAGAAAAAGGCGACAATTCCACAAAAAAAGTTTAAGAGTTAGGAAATATTGTTTCCCGAACTAGAAACTACCCTCTAATACAGTACGAATGGCACGTGCTTTTAACAGGCACTCTTCCCATTCCTGCTTTGGGTCGGCGTCGTACGTAATGGCGCTTCCAACGGAAAATGAAGCGTACTGACGTTGGGCATTATAGAGTAGCGTTCGAATAACCACGCTAAAATCAAAATCGCCATCAGGCGTGATGAAGCCTACGGTCCCCGAGTATACCCCTCTTCTACTGACCTCCAGTTCATCAATCAGCTCCATAGCCCGGATTTTTGGAGCACCTGTCATGCTGCCCATTGGAAAGGCATTCTGAATTGCATCGGCCCAGGAAACATCCTCTCGCAACGTGGCCGATACGGTTGAAATCATCTGATAAACTTGCTGAAAGCCGTAAATACCAAACAGCTCATTTATCTGCACCGAGCCGGTTTGGGCACTTCGGGCAAGGTCATTCCGTACCAGATCGACAATCATCAGGTTTTCGGCTCGCTCCTTTTCGGAGTTCAGGAGCTGCGCCCGAAGCATCGAATCCTCTTCGGGTGTTGCTCCCCGGCGGATGGTTCCTTTAATCGGTTGCGACAGTATAGTATTACCTTCTTTTTTCAGAAACCGCTCCGGCGATGCACCTATTATATATTGATCACCAATTTTCAAAAAACTTGAAAACGGCATTGGCGACCGCTCATTCAGAGCCATGTAGGTGTCCAGCGGCTCCAGATCAATGTTTTCCGCAAAGAACTCAATGCAGTAACTCAACTCATATACGTCGCCCGCCAGAATGTGTTGCTGAATCCGCCGAACGTTGGCTAGATATTCTTGGTGGGAGACACGGCATTGGACGCGTTTACCCTCACCCCCGGCCCCTCTCCCATTTTGGGAGAGGGTAGCAAGGCTTGCCGTTTCCCCCCCCTCTCCCAAAATGGGAGAGGGGCCGGGGGTGAGGGTAATCATACGGGCAACAGCTTCCAAATCCCCCTCGCCCCGAATCACTACGCTATCCTTTTCAAAATCAATAATCCACTCGGGCTCTACAAAATAAGCATCAGGCAATTCCAGTCGATTGGGGTTACGGCTGCTTAATGCTTCAAGTTGATTTTTGAGATCGTAGCCCAGATAGCCCACTAAAAAGGAAGGCCGTTCGCGATGGGCAGCAGCCAACTCCTGAATGGTCGCCAAATCCGAAAACGGAATGACCCGTTTCTGACCGACAAACAGTCGGTTTGGAAACGGGTCATTGGGGTAAGCAATGTTATTATTATTCAAAAATGCAACAAAGCCGCCTTCATGTGCCTGCTGGCTCATAGCCCACGTCAACGCCTGCCACTGAATTGACAGCGTATCGGTAGCAGATACATGCAGCACATTCATTCTTTAAGATCGCAATAGCCGGACGTCGACGGCAATATCTTTACCTTCAGCGTTTTGACCAATCGTAAATTCAATTTCGTCGTCTATCTGCAATTCATTGAAATCGGTATCAATCAGACTAGTATAATGGAAAAACAGATTGTTAGGCGGATAATTCACGAAACCATAACCCGTTTTCAGACTGCGAATTGTACTTATTTTTCGTCCTTCGGGGTCATCATCAACCAAATTCAGGCCATCGGCAAGATTATAATTTGGCTCATCTAACGACGAATAGGCCGTTTCATACTCATCACCTGCCGAAAGTCCGTTCGTAAATCCGTTCCCGTAGCTACTGCCATTGGCAGCGATCGCCGTAAAAGTTGGGCGAGCGGTTTGCTGCTTTACAAACAGGTTCTGAATAACCATATCGTTACGGCGGCTTCGGTCGTCAATTAGCCCGTGCATACCTACTGGATACGATACTTCTTCCAGCAAATCCTGCGACGTGCGCGTAACCTGTTTTTCGCCCTGCTCATTCAGGAATTCAAAATCCCAGCTAAGCACCATAATGCGGGAGCCTAGCGTGTTCAGTTTACGAATCAGCGGAACATAGTCACCATCAGACGTAATGAGTACCACCACATCGAATTTCTTGTATTGAGCTAGCTCGAACGCTTCAAGAGCCAACCAAACATCAATTCCTTTTTCCTGCCGATAGCCCTGATACGTTTTTACGGGCAGGTAGTGGGTAACCACTCCTTCCGACATCAGGATATCATCAAACAGCCGATCGTAAAATAGCTGATTACCACGTTGATTCGCTTCATGTGCATTGAGACGCCCACGAAAATAATGAGCATCTACAATTTGGCACAGACGCTCGTTGACGCCTTCTTCTTCGGCTACCTGCCGACGAATGAATGCGTGTAAACCCGAAATGCTTATACGGCTACGACGTTCGTGAGAATAATTATAGTAGTTGCTTACGTGTAAAAAATAGTTACCGTCATAGAAAACCCCAATCCGGGTTAATCTGGATGCTGCTAGCATGCTATACCTTAGAGTTTATAATTGTAGATTTTTAAGATAATACATTATTTTCCTTTTCTAATTGGGGTTGACTGGTGGTATATGGATTGTATAAATACGAAGAAAATCAACTTATAAAATTCTATTTTATTCGTATGAACTAAAGGCAATGTAAGTCAATAACAAGTTTTTCGCGAGGCCGACTATCTGTTGGCAATACTGTTAAGTAATATAGGTAATAAGCTTTCCCTAAGCCTATAAGGCAATGTAAAATCCAGGAAATTGGGGGAGATCCGGTTATACTAGTTATAAAACTATTCTGCAAACATAACACTTTTTCGTATCCATTGCACTCTGACTGTATCTTTGTAGGCTTATTCCTGCACGCTATGCAAAAAATTCTGTTTATCGACCGCGACGGTACGCTTATTATTGAACCACAACCCGATCAGCAGGTCGATTCGCTACTTAAGCTCGACTATATTCCAAAGGCAATTTCAGCCATGCGAATGATTGCTGAAGATACCGATTATCAATTAGTGATGGTCACCAATCAGGATGGGCTTGGTACCGATTCGTTTCCCGAAGATACGTTCTGGCCAGCGCATAACAAGATGATGTCCACCTTTGCCGGTGAAAATATTCATTTCTCAGCGGTACACATCGACCGTCATTTCCCACGCGATAATTCGACGACCCGTAAGCCCGGTACGGGCATGTTGACGGAGTACTTTTCCGATAAGTATGATCTCGCCAATAGCTACGTTATTGGTGATCGACTGACCGATGTACAATTGGCGGTAAATCTGGGCGCAAAAGCTATTTTATTCCTTCCGCCAGATGGTCTCGCAGATGTACAAACCGCCGATGTTTCTGGCCTGACAGAAACGATGCAACATGCAATCGCCCTGAAAACGGACGACTGGGATCAGATATACGAGTTTCTTCGATTGCCTGCCCGAACGGCCACCGTGGAACGAAATACCAAAGAAACTCAAATTCGGGTTGACCTAAACCTCGATGGACGTGGTCAGGCCACTATTCATACCGGTCTGGGTTTCTTCGACCATATGCTCGATCAAGTCGCCAAACATTCGGGTGCCGATCTGACCATTCAGGTCAATGGGGATTTGCATATCGATGAACACCATACGATTGAAGATACAGCCCTGGCGTTGGGAGAAGCTTATCGGCGTGCGCTTGGCGACAAACGGGGTATTAGTCGCTACGGTTTCCTGCTGCCGATGGATGAAGCGTTGGCACAAGTTGGCATCGATTTTTCAGGTCGCCCCTGGCTCGTTTGGGATGCTGATTTCCGGCGCGAAAAAATTGGTGATATGCCAACCGAAATGTTCTTCCATTTCTTCAAGTCATTCTCAGATACGGCTCTTTGCAACCTGAACATTAAGGTCGAAGGTGATAATGAGCACCATAAAATTGAAGCCATTTTCAAAGCCTTCGCGAAAGCCATTAAAATGGCCGTTCGGCGCGATATTAAAGAATTGGACAACCTACCAAGTACGAAGGGGGTTCTGTAATAAGTTTTCGGTTTACGGTATTCAGTTTACGATGGCTGATGTAAGAATGGCTTTCGTTTCAGCCACCGTAAACTGAATACCGTAAACCGAAAACTTCAAACTAATTAATTACTTTTGCATCTGAATTCAACTGAATACCGACATGGATTTATCAACTCCTTTGACACTTCTGTTCTACGCCGTACTGTTGACCGCTTCGTTTATAACAGGCCGGTGGTTAGAAAAGAATGACCGAAAGTATTAAAAGTAGCGAACAGCCTTTAGTCCATAGTCAACAGTAATCATTGCTTATTGACCATTGATTAAAGGCTGTTGACTATGAATTACTATGCTCGGTGCTATTACCCGTTGGTTGTTTAAAATTGCTGGATGGCGGGTGGTTGGCTCCGTTCCGACCTTACCGAAAGCGATTTGGGTCGTAGCTCCCCATTCTACCAACTGGGATTTCCTTCTCGGCCTGGGTATTCGTCCTACCATTCACGTTTGGATTGAGTACCTCGCCAAAAGTTCACTATTTACGTGGTACGCAGGCTGGCTATTCCGGGCATTGGGTGGCAGACCTGTCTATCGAGATAAATCGCACAATTTAGTGGATGCGATGGTTGACGTGCTTAATTCAACTGAGCGACTCCATATCTGTATTGCCCCCGAAGGCACCCGTAGCAACGTTTCGAAGCTAAAAACTGGTTTCTACTACATCGCCCTTAAAGCGGGCGTCCCTCTAATTCCAGTCGGCTTCGACTGGCCCCGTAAACTCATACTTCTAGGTGATCCAATTTACGTTACGGGCAACTACGCAACCGACATGGTGCCTTTTTACGAGTTTTTCTCTCAGGTTCAGGGAGTCAAGAAAGACTGGTTGAAGCATTGGGAAGAAACGGGGGTAATTGAATAGAGTGTGTGAAGTCAGGTTTGAGAACCTGACTTCACACACTCTAAACTAGCTCAATCGGTCTTTAAAGCTTTCGTAGCCGTACGTTTTGATCAGCTGAAAGGTTTCGTTTTCTTTCCAGATACCAATTGCGGGTAAATTCACACCGTTGAAGGTTGTGGTTTTCACCATAGTGTAGTGAATCATATCGTCGAACACCAGTTTATTGCCAATTTCGAGCGGGGCATCAAATGAGTAATCGCCCATAAAATCGCCGGCAAGACAGGTCATCCCTCCCAAACGGTAGGTCGGTTTACCCGCAACGGGCTCGTGGTAGGAGTTGATAATCCGGGGTTTGTAGGGCATTTCGAGCGTATCGGGCATGTGAGCCGCAAACGACGTATCCAGAATGGCTACGTCAATCCCTTGGCTATTCACAACATCCAAAACGCTCGATACCAGAACGCCCGTTTGCCAGGCAATGGCCGAACCCGGTTCCAGAATAACATCTACCTTATATTTCTGCCGGAAGGCTGACAGCAAGCCAATCAGGTGATTGGTGTCATAACCTTCCCGAGTCATTAAATGCCCTCCACCGAAATTAACCCATTTAGCCTGATGAAGTAGATCGCCAAAGCGAGCTTCGAGGGCTTCGAGCGTTCGCTCCAGGGTAAATGAGTCATTTTCGCAGAGCGTGTGAAAATGAATGCCTTCCAGACCCTCAGGTAATTGATCGGGCAATTGGTCACGCGTAGCGCCTAATCGGGAACCTGGAACGCAGGGGTTGTACATTTCCGTGGCAACTTCTGAGTACTGCGGATTTACCCGAATACCACAGGAAACTGGTTTTCCGGCAACCCGATCTTTAAACCGCTCCCATTGGCTCCACGAATTGAACGTCAGGTGACTGCTCCGTTCGACCACTTCATCAAACTCATCGTCGCGATAGGCCGGTATATACGCATGCGCTTGCACGCCCATATACTCGTTCACCAATTTGATTTCGTTGAGCGAACTGGCGGTGGCACCACTTAGGTATTCGCGCACCAATGGAAAAGCACTGTACATCGAAAACCCTTTCAGTGCCAGAATAATAGTCACACCAGCGGCCTTCTGTACCGAATCGATCAACGTAAGGTTTCGGCGTAATTTGGCTTCTTCCAGAATAAAGCAGGGCGACGGAATAGCGGGTTCGTCGAGGTGCTGCAGCAAGGTTGTAGTCATGCCGCAAAGGTAGGAAACTAATGGCCTTTACGTTTAGGAAAATCAGTGCCGAATGCAATAGGCAGATTGTATTTAACGCGTATTAACCGTCCTGATTGACTCCCAGGAATCCAGCAGGGCATAGCCTTAACAACCCGCATCGCTTCTTCGTCGCACCCATAGCCAAGACCTTTCAAAACAATGATATCGGTTAGGCTTCCGTCTATCTCTACAACAAACGACACAAAAACACGCCCTTTAATTTTTGCTTCTTGGGCTTCTGCCGGATAGTTAATAGTTACTTTCAGATAGTTTATTAAGGCGTTTATACCACCTGGAAATTCGGGCTGCGTTTCGACAATCGTATAGACGTTTACATCACGCTGTTGTGTTGTTTGCGCGAAACTGGCAACCGACAGTACTAATAAACCGACACTTAGCGCATACGTGCGACTCAGTATTAGCGAGTAAACAGTAGAAAAAATCATGTGTATGCGGATAGAAACGGAGCCGCTTATTGGATGTACAATTTTTCGTTTTTTTACAACTGCATCATTCCAGCGTAAAGGCAATCGGTAAATTATACTTTACCCGAACCGCCCGCCCCGACTGTTTACCGGGTTTCCAGTGGGGCATCTTGTTCATCACCCGAAGGGCTTCTTCATCGCAGCCGAAACCAATTCCTTTCAATATCTGGATATCGGTTAAGCTTCCATCCGTATTGACAATAAAGCTGACAAAAACCCGCCCCGACACACCTGCCGAAGCAGCCTGGCGTGGATAATTCAGGTTTTTACCCAGGAAGTTTATCAGCGCACTCATACCACCGGGATATTCGGGTTGCTGCTCAACCGTTACAAATGGGGCTTCGGTTTTGGATTCTACTTCAACGGCTTTTTCCTGTACCGTGGCAACCGTTGCTTCTGGTGCCGCAATCACGTCAATATCGCCAGTTCCCTCGGCGGTTACGGGTCCAGAAGTAGCATCTTTAAGTTCCTCAACGGTTGCGGGTGGATTCTCTTCGACCACATCAGCGTCAGGTAGCACATCTAGTGGTAAATTTCGTACGGTCTTAACTGCTGGTTGCTTTTCAGCAGGTGGAACTTCGATCGGCTTTTCGGCCGGTTGTTCTTTTATCGTTTCAAGCGTCACCTGGGTCATGATCTCCTTGTTGGCGATGGTTTCTTTAGGCCAAAATCGATCATAGAGTGTAGGGAGAGCAACTCCCAACAAGAATAAACCGACACCCAGCCCCACTGCACGGCTAAGTGTCGGTCGATAATGTTGGCGCAGGTCGAAGGCACCGTAGGCCCGATTACGAGCCTGAAAAATAATGTCGTCGTAAGTCAGCGCGACATCTGTAGAAGCATTGGCGTGAAGCATAGCGTTTGATCGTTTATACCGCTTGGATGCTCGCTCCAGTTATTTTCCACAAATGGCTTTATAAGCTATCGTACTTTTTGACAAGCAAAACGGCCTCATTTTCGGATTTACCACTCAGGCTTTCCTGTTTGGCATAGGCCTTCAACTCATCGGCATGATCGCCCAGGCTTTCAATGATCGACTTGTCGGAAAGCTTCACTTTCGTCAATGTTTGATCGGGTTTGAGCACATAGTAGGAATTAACATCCCGGAACTCATCGTACCGTTCGCCATTAGCGTAGGGATTTTTATAATCGGCCTGCTTAAAGGATTTTGCCACTCGTTTTAGCAAGGCCGATTTGCCTTGATAAAGCACCAGAAAATACCCAGCTTTCAGCGCATCGTCGTTGGTTTTAGCCTCTGGTATATGGCGAAAAACGTAGAATTGACCATCCGCATTCTTAAGCTGAAACGATTTTACCTGATCGACATTCACGATAATAGAATCGTTACCGGCCCAGGTCCGAAGTAAAATCAGATGCTGACGATAGGCATCAAATTTAATGGGGACCTCTTTGTAATTCTGCCCGGCCGCCATCTCAATCTGACCTTTATTCCAGGCGGGGAGAAAATACGGCGTACCTCGTAATCCTTCGTAACGATGATCCATTGTATTCACCATCGTGTAGGGACCGGCGCCAACAATTTGGCTGGTCGACTGGTACGTTTCATAGCCATTACGCTGCGCATTGGGGTTATATTGCTGAGTTGGCTTAGCTTTCGTGGTATCGCTTTTTTGAGCGAAAACACTTGACATAAACAAACTCGCCAGAAGGGTCAGGAATAGAAGCTTCATAGTCGTGTTGTTTAAAGTAGGGCGGCAAATGACAGTTAGGTTACTAAATAACGAAAATACCGCCATGATCTATAGCGGTATTTTCGTTAATCAATAAATTTTAATCAGGCCGGATATTCGTGAGGCAGCGGAATGTTCACCCGTTCGTTGACAGGCAATCCCTGTTTGTTCATTTGTTCGATAAATGGATCGGGGTCTAGCTCCTCGCAGTTCCAGACACCGGGCTGCATCCATACACCTGTGAGCATAAGCATGGCGCCAATCATTGCTGGCACGCCTGTTGTGTAACTAACCGCCTGCCCACGCACTTCACGATATGTTTCGGCATGATCGCAGTTATTCCAGATAAAATACGTCCGATCTTCGCCGTCTTTCACGCCTTTAATCTGGCAGCCGATGCTGGTTTGGCCCGTATAGTTTTCGCCCAGTGAGTCGGGAGCTGGCAATACCGCTTTCAGGAACTCCAGCGGCACAATATCCATTCCATTAAACTTCACCGAATCAATTCGGGTCATGCCTACGTTTTGCAATACCTCCAGATGCGTCAGATACGCCTGGCCAAAGGTCATCCAGAACCGGGCACGTTTCAGCGTTGGGAAGTTTTTCACCAACGACTCCAGCTCTTCGTGATAAAGTACATAGGATTCACGAGCGCCAATGGCCGGGTACTCGATGGGTTTATGAATGCTCATGGCCGGAATCTCGACCCACTCGCCATTTTCCCAGTACCGACCAGGCTGGGTGATTTCCCGGATGTTAATTTCCGGGTTAAAATTCGTAGCAAACGCTTTGCCGTGATTCCCCGCATTACAATCGACGATGTCCAGATAATCCATCCGATCGAAATGATGTTTGGCCGCATAAGCCGTAAACACCTGAGTAGCGCCAGGGTCAAATCCACAGCCTAACAGGGCCATTAAACCAGCCTGCTCAAACCGCTCTTTGTAGGCCCACTGCCAGCTATATTCAAACTTAGCAACGTCTTTCGGTTCGTAATTAGCCGTGTCCATATAATGAACACCCGCTTCCAGGCAGGCATCCATAATCGGAAGATCCTGATAAGGTAACGCTACGTTGATAACCAGCACCGGATTAAATGACCGAATCAATGCAACTGTTTCGGCCACAACATCGGCATCAACCTTCGCCGTTTGAATGGTTACGCCGTGCATTTCCTGAATTTCGGCCGCAATACGGTCGCACTTTGCTTGGGTGCGGCTGGCCAGCATAATCGTTGTAAAGACCTGGCTGTTCATCGCACATTTATGCGCTACAACGCTGCCAACGCCACCGGCTCCGATAATGAGCACTTTTGCCATCTATCTGAATTTAGTAGTTGTGTATTTTCTTTCGGCGACAAAGATAGGGAAAGTCAATAAGTCGATATGTAATGAAGTTGTTAACAGAATTTCGCTTAGAGCCGCGCCACGGTTAGTTATAGCGGAGCAATTGAACCACGGCACGGCTTTAAGCGAAAGTCTTAGCTGGATAAAGCTCTTAAATAAGCGGTGTGTTCTAAAATAATGACCAGAAAATAATGGTATTTTATCAACAAACAGTTAGTATATTTGTTAAGTAGACATATACTCGATCCTCAATAAATACCGTTATGAAATTTGTATCTTCTTCAGGCTCTGCTAACTCATTTGAACTCGCGATTTTAGGTTATAGTAAGGCTACCAAAACCTGGAGGGACCGCAATCGGTTACAATGCCGATTTTCGACCTTATGGGGGCAACAGTCCGATACACAATCCGCCCCTCTGCAAACCTGGGAAATCAAACGTCTATTGGTTGGACTACGCTCGCTCTGGAACAAAGCAACTAACCATGTAACCCTGACTTTCTCGGAGCCAGGTCTGAGTATGGAAGCCAAAGCCCTCTCCGACGACAAGTATTGCCTACAAATTCAGCTTGATCATTCACTGGCACCCTCCTGGCATAATTACCCAGACTTCCCCATGGAGATGGATATCCATTTAAACCGAAATCAGCTTCAGGAAGCGATACAAGAGTTGTCAGGCCAAATGGATACGTTTCCCGAAAGATAAATTCTAGCCTTATCTGGACCAGCAATAAATTGGGTGTATTGTACTTAACTGAGAAGGCTAAGTATAGTGCGCCTTCTTTATTATTTGTCTACAAGACTAAAAGATAACATCGGATTAACTATCTAAAAATCAGTCGTTTATTATGAAAAAATTTCATAATATTACTGAATTGTTTCCAGTCAGCCTACGGCTA
Source organism: Spirosoma foliorum (assembly GCF_014117325.1). Taxonomy (NCBI): domain Bacteria; kingdom Pseudomonadati; phylum Bacteroidota; class Cytophagia; order Cytophagales; family Cytophagaceae; genus Spirosoma; species Spirosoma foliorum. The sequence goes on from NZ_CP059732.1 coordinate 5,543,270, forward strand.
AACCTCCATTAAGGGCATATTTTCAGACAGGTTACCACGTACTTAGTAAATCATTTTCACGATTATTATTATTATTTCGCAATATTATTTTTTGACAACATCAGTGGTAATAACCATATTTGTAGCTACAGTAGATTTGTAGATTAGGGAAATTTACTGGACCACCTACAAAATAGATCACTGAATCCTCTTTTAAACAAAAAACGACCCAATTGTATGAAAGTCGTCAAGCGAAGAAATCGCCAGATGACCATGGAACGGATTCTACGTGCCATGGGTGAAGTAATGGCCGAGCGAGGCACCGAAAAAGCAGGCATCAATGCCGTTGCCGAGCGCGCCGGAGTGAATAAAGTACTTATTTACCGCTACTTCGGTGGCTGGAACGGCTTGCTGGAAGCTTATGTGCATCGCGGATTCTTCCTGTCGATGTTTAACGACAAATTCCTGGATTCGGTGCCGGACAATCTGGCCCCCGAAGCACGCAGCAAAGCCTGGTCGGAGTATACCATCCAGTTCATGCGCGAGTTCCGTAGCCGGAAGTCTTCGCAGGAGTTGATCCGTTGGGAAATGTCGAATGGCGAAACCGAACTGGCTCGTCGTCTGGCCGATTTTCGGGATCAGTCCTACAAATCGATGGTTAGTAAACTAGCCCCCTATTCTGATTTCGATCCGATTGCTATCACCAGTCTGATGGTAGCTGCGGTTACGCACCTGGTCCTGACCAGCAATCAACGCGATCATATCGGCGACATCGACCTTCGCTCCGATTCTGGTTGGGAACGTCTGGAAACAGCTATCCGTCGAATTTACTCTAGTTTGAATATTGCCCTTGAGCGTGAAAACGCTAAAGTAGCCTAAACTAATGATGAATTATAAATGATGAATGATAGTATGCGTCAGCAACAATTTATCATTCATCATTTATAATTCATCATTCATTACCTATTCATCAAGTCTTCTATAGCTTCGGCTTCGAGCGGAATATTGGCCATCAAATCAATATTACCCGACTCCGTAATCAGGATGTTGTTTTCCAGGCGAATCCCTAGTTTCTCTTCACGGATATAAATACCGGGTTCAACGGTGAAAACCATACCCGGCTCCATTCGCCGATATTTGTTGCCAACATCGTGCACATCAAGCCCCAGAAAATGCGACGTGCCGTGCATGAAATACTTTTTGTATAAAGGCGCGTCAGGGTCCTGCTTCGCAACCTCATCACGATCTAGCAGCCCTAATCCAATTAGTTCGCCTTCCATTACCTTACCCACTTCCCGGTGATATTCGTCCCAAAGATTACCAGGGCGGAGCATCTGTGTGGCTTCTTTCATCACCCGTAAAACAGCATCATAAACAGCGCGCTGACGTGCCGTAAATCGACCATTGACGGGTACAGAGCGGGTCATATCGGCATTGTAGTTCGCGTACTCAGCGCCAATATCCAACAGAATCACATCACCATCCTGACATTGCTGGCTATTGTCAATATAATGCAATACACAGGCGTTGGCTCCCGAAGCAATAATAGGACTATAGGCTGAGCCCCGCGAGCGGTTCTTCAGGTATTCGTGCATCATTTCGGCCTCGATTTCATACTCCCAAACGCCGGGTTTAATGAACCCAAGCAACCGATGGAACATCTTGTCGGTAATATCGATAGCAGTCTGAATAAGGGGAATTTCCTGAGGTTGTTTAATGGCTCGCAGGTAGTGCATCAATGGTGCAAGTCGCTCCAGATGATGCAGTGGATATTTCTGCCGAAACTCATCGATAAACCGGGCATCGCGCGTCTGAACCTGTACACCAGCACGGGTGTGTTCATTGGTATTCAGATAGATATGCTCGGCTTCGAAAACCATCAGCGTAAAAATCTGCTCGAACTGGTGCGTCCAGTAAATCTGCTTCTGCGGAATTCCCGTTACCTGCTCGGCTTCGGCCTTCGTCAGTTTATGCCCTTCCCAAATTTCGATAAGCTCGCTGGTTTCGCGCAGGAACAAGACCTCACGAAATTTCGGATCGGGATGCTCCGGAAATAACACCAGACATGTTTCTTCCTGATCAACGCCAGTGAGGTAGAACAGGTCATTATTTTGCCGAAAAGTCATTGTGCCATCGGCATTGGTAGGCATAATATCATTGGCATTCACAACAACCAATGATTTAGGTTTCAGCAGATTAGTAAGTCGCTGGCGGTTGTGTACGAAAAGTTGGCTGTCGATGGGTAAATAACGCATACGGTAAACCGTTGAGGCTGGTTTTCTGATTAATTTTGCAAAGAAACTCAAAACCCAGAATAGTTTCTGTGTGTTTTCTAGTTTAGACTTTCGCTGTGAGCCGTTTCAGGGTTCAATTACCCCGCCTAGATAACCGTGGCACGGCTCACAGCGAAAGCCCAATTTGTTTTCTACCTAAACGACTCATGACACTTCGCCACACAGTATTCTTATGCCTGTTGACTTCGCTGCTACAGGCCCAGCCCAACGCAGCGCCTAAGTACTGGGTGTTACTTCGCGATAAAGATCAAACGTCCGCGCCGGCTTTGTCGCAGCAATCGATCACGCAGCGACAGCAACAGAACCTTGCTCTGGACGAGACGGATAAGCCTATTTCGACGGCTTATCTGCATCAATTCAAACAAGCGGGCGTACGTCCCCTTTGTCAGTCTCGCTGGCTCAACGCCGTGTCAGCCTATTTAACGACCGAACAACAGGCGCGGGTTCTTGCCATGCCGTTTGTGAAAGGCATACAGGCCATTGATCCGGCTATTGTCATTACGTCTTTAGATTTACCGGCCAATCTTCAAATGGCGCCGGTCATGACCCAAATTCAGGCCCCCGATTTTGCGAATGCAGGACTAACGGGCCGGTTTGTAAACATTGGTGTGATCGACGCCGGTTTCTTTGGGGCCGACTCAGCCAATGCACTCAAGCATATTTTTGCGCGTGATGGCGTTAAGCGGGTGCGCGATTACGTAAATGAGAAGAAAACCCACGATAATCTGTTTCGCACGCTCGAGACCATGTCCGATTTTCATGGGACCGAAGTGCTGGCCGCTATTGCCGGTAGCGATCCTTCTGAAAACATTCAGTTTGGGTTGGCCACCGATGCTACTTTTTATCTGGCCCGAACCGATCAGGGCAACCGCGAATACCGGGGCGAGGAAGACAATTGGGTAGCCGCTATGGAGTGGATGGACAGTCTTGGAGTTCGGTTGATCAATACTTCGCTGGGTTATGCGAAAGGTATGAGTAACCCGAAAGAAAATTATGAGCCCAGCCAAATGGACGGGCATACGAGTCTCATTAGTCGGGCTGCTCAAATTGCTGCCGACAAAAAAGGGATTCTGATCATTGTATCGGCGGGTAATGAAGGCGACGATCGATCATGGCGAATCATCAGTACCCCAGCCGATGCGCAGGGCGTATTGGCCATTGGTGCTACCAACTCCAGACTCTGGAACCGGATTGGTTACAGCAGTATTGGTCCCGAAAATCTACCTTATCTAAAACCCAACGTTTCTTGTTTTTCGCTGTACGGGACTTCGCTCTCGGCGCCCGTTATTACTGGTTTTGCCGCCTGTATCATGCAGGCCAATCCTAAACTAACGAATAAACAAGTGATGGAGATTATCGAGAAATCGTCGCATTTATATCCCTACGGAAATAATTATGTTGGCTACGGCGTGCCACAGGCATCGCGGGCGCTGGCTTTACTTCGTAATCAGGATATACCATCAAACGTTCGGTCGGTGAAAGCGAATGGCAAATCGTTCACAATTCCCGTCGAAACAACCGAACAAATTGTATCGGTATTTCATAAGAAAAGCGCAACCCACGTTTTGCAGCAGGAAGCAGCTAAGGTTGTCAATGGTAAGTTAACCCTCCGCCGGGCAGCTGACGAAAAACAAACGACCATCGATTTGAAACGGGAAGTGATTGAAGTGGTTTGGGAGTAATTTTTTTCGACAGGATTAACAGGATTGATAGGATTTTTAAATTCATGTAGTCTTGTTAATCCTGTCGAAAAAAACCTTGCCCTGTATGAAGAAAAATTAATTTTCGTTTCAGATCGACCTTAACCTGTGGCTATAGCTTTGCTTCCATAATCAACAGTAAACAACAAATTGACTATGGAAACCAACGCTAAATTAATCGCACTTACGTTACTGACAGCTACGCTGGCCTCGCCTTTTGCAAAAGCCCAACAAGCAGCAGACCCAGGAAATCCTCCTGCCGATGTAGCCATTAATGCCCCTCGCCCTGACTTTCCGGAACACCAGCAGCCAGACGGCCCTGGCCCTCGACATGGTAAGCATCGGGGTGGACCTGGTGGGCCAGGCAATCCACGAGGCCCTCAAGGGCTTCAAGGATTTCAGGGTGGGCATCTTCAGGGGCTTACTTCGTTGACCACTGTTTCGGGCACGGTTGGCCAATGGATTGGCAACGACGATGCCATTCTGGATGGCTTTACACTTAACGCCGGTTCGGGAACGGCTACTACGGTGAAATTCCCTCCCCATTTAGGCCAGCAAGTGCAGAAGGCGATCAAAACGGGTAGTAACGTAAGCGTTTCCGGTTATTCGATGAACGGCCCTAACGGCGAAAACGTATTCAGAATGAACAGCCTGACGGCCGGAAAAACAACGGTTTTTGATACCCCGCCCACTCGTCCGGCAACCGCCCCCGAAACACCAGCATTAGCTACTGCTACCGGAAAAATTGCTGACTATCGACTTGATCGTGGCGGGCGTGTAAATGGCTTGGTGCTGGACGACAAAACAATTGTCAGCATTCCACCACACGTAGCTTATCAGCTCACCGATCTGGCCAAAAAAGGGAGCACCATCACCGTTCAGGGTTATCCCAAAAGCTTACGCGAAGGGCAGGTACAGTTAGAAAAAATGAACATTCTCCGGGCGTCGGTACTAACGATCAACGGACAGCAATATTTAGTTCGCTAACTTAATGGCGAAAGAGTGAATGAGCGAAATAGCGAAACAAACTAGTATGGTCATTTTCGCTCTTTCACTCATTCATTCTTTCGCTCTTTTATTCTCGTGAAAATCCTGGTTATCGAAGATGAGCGTAAACTGGCCCGATTTATCAAGCAGGGCTTGGAACAACATGGCCACGTTGCCGATCTGACGCATTCGGGTTCAGAAGGTCTGGATTTTCTGGCGGGTGGGCTTTACGATCTGGTTCTGCTTGATCTGATGCTACCCGGTCAGACTGGTTTCGAGGTTTTACAAAACCTTCGAACATTCGGGATATCGGTTCCTGTCATTATTTTGTCGGCGCTCAGCGATTCGGATAAAGTGGTGCATGGACTAGACCTCGGCGCTGTTGATTACATGCGCAAGCCTTTTGATTTCAACGAACTTTTGGCGCGCATCCGAGTCTTACAACGCCGAACCACTACCAGCGACAATGTTGTGTTGCGCGTAGCCGATGTGGAAATGCGACTGGTTTCGCACGAGGTACTCAAAAACGGCACAACACTTGACCTTACCAATCGAGAGTTCTCTTTATTGGAATTACTTATGCGTCGGGCAGGACAGTTAGTTACCAAAAATGAAATTGCCGAAAAAGTCTGGTCCGTCGATTTCGATATGGGCAGCAATGTAATTGAAGTCCATATTTACCAGCTCCGCAAAAAGCTGGATTCTCTTGGCAGAACGGGTCTGATTGAAACGCTGATTGGCCGAGGTTATCGATTCAAAACAACATGAGTTTACGCAGCCGCATTGTTCTGGCCGTTACGGCCGTGTTTGCGGCAGTCAGTCTGCTGTCAGGCTGGATGATGCTCAATCGGGCCGAGCGTAGTTTGCAAACCGCTTTCGACCGGGCCGCCCGAACCAGAGCCGAATGGCTTCTCTCGCTTGTTAGCGTAGATCCCGTTGTTCTTCCTTTACCCACAGATCGGGAGCTAGTGCGGATTGTTTATCGCACCTACGGGCATGCTCGCGAGCTTTTTCGAAGCCCTGGTTTTCCGGGTAGTCCTCACAGAGGCAGGCATCGGCTCCCCAGATATGATTCCTATCGGGAGTTAACCGTACAAACATCTTCAGATCAGCTATCGGAGGGACAAATTCTACTAACGCTTGTGGTGCCTGACGCCAGTTTGCGGCAAGATATTCATCAGCTTCGGTGGTTGTTTGGTTTGGGCTGGCTAGTTAGTTTGGTCCTGGCTTTTGCCGCTGGTTATGGTGCCGCAGGCTGGTTATTACGACCAATACAAGCCATTATTAATCAAGCCAATACAATCAGTAAAGCCGGCAATAGTAGTCAACTTACATTGCCCAAAACGCGCGATGAGATTTATCAGCTGACCGACACACTGAACCGAATGTTGGCCAGGATTCGGGAGAATGTGGATTTGCAGCAAAATTTCTTTGGAGCAGCCGCCCACGAGTTACGTACGCCTTTGACCGTCATGAAAACCGGACTGGAAGTAACGATAGCGAATGATCGTGCCGATGCCAGTATCAAACCATTTTTGACCAGTCAATTAGATGAGGTAAGCCGATTAGCGCGCTTAATCGATGAGTTTTTAACCCTTAGCCGACCCGATGAAGCGGCTCAACCATTGAATTTAACCGAAATCAGCGTACCCGTTTTAATTCGTCGTTGCCTTGCTCAATTAGCAACCGTAGCTGAAGATTATGACGTAACCACACGGGTTGATGTAGACGAATCGAGTAAGGAAACTATTCTTACCGATGCGGTTAAGCTCCAGCATATTCTTCTAAATCTAGTCGAAAATGCCATTAAGTACGCCGTTCCGAACAGTACCGTCCTGATTAATCTACACTACACGGATGGCTGGAAAATCCAGGTACAAAACCAGACTGCTCGCGAAAACGGCCCCATAATCGATTTAATGCAGCCCTTTTTCCAGGCCGACCCCTTCAAAGAAGGGCACGGTTTAGGGCTTTGGATCAGTCATCGGTTAACAACACTACTACACGGAGAATTACATCTCGACTGGCAGGCGTTTACCTTCACCAGTGAACTATCCTTGCCCTCATCGCCTACGAGTATTGGTCCAATTTAGATTCTAGAGATTCTTGGGTTCGCCCGCACGGACGAACCCAAGAATCTACGTTGGTAAAGCACTAGTTACTATCAATCAACGGATCGAATGAGCGATAAGATTTGGCTATTTACAGATATTGGCCTTTGCTCAGATAATTCGTTACATAATCGGCAATTCCATCTTCAAGCGAGTGAAAATGTTTTTCGTAGCCTATTGAACGAAGCTTAGACATATTGGCCTGCGTAAAATACTGATACTTGTCGCGGATATCGGCGGGCGTATCGATGAAGTCAATTTCAGGCTCCAGACCAAGCGCATAAAACGTATTCTTAGCCAGATCGAGGAAGGTGCGTGCTTTGCCGCTACCGAGGTTATAGATGCCCGAATTGCGCCGGTGATGCATGAGGAACGAGCAAACCTCAACCACATCTTTCACATAAACGAAATCACGCATCTGTTCGCCGTCGGCAAAATCTGGATTATGTGATCGGAACAACTTCATTTGCCCCGACTTTTTAATCTGGTGATAGGTGTGAAAAATCACGGATGCCATCCGCCCCTTATGGTACTCATTAGGACCGTATACATTGAAGAATTTCAGGCCCGCCCAGAAGAAAGGTTTACGTTCCTGTTCGAGTACCCAAATATCAAACTCGTTCTTCGAATCGCCGTAGGGATTTAGCGGTTTCAGCTGAGGAATCAGCGATTCATTGTCGTCGTAGCCTAATTCGCCAAGACCGTACGTTGCAGCTGAAGAGGCATACACCAGTGGAATTTGATAGTCGATGCAGCGATTCCAGATTTGTTTGGAGTATTCGACGTTCAGGTGCTCAAAAATCTGGCGATCAAACTCGGTTGTATCGGTACGTGCGCCAATGTGGAAAATAAATTCGACTTCCTGATAATTCTGGTCGAGCCAATCAAAAAAATCCTCTCGATCAACTCGCTCCTGAATGCGTTTTCCAGCCAGATTAGCCTCTTTTTCGGGGTATGAGAAATCATCTACTGCAATAATGAAATTGAAGTTTTCCTGATTCAATTTGCTGATCAAACAGCTTCCGATAAAACCGGCGGCTCCCGTAACAATAATCATAAAGTGGTGGCGGTAAACGTGTTCGTCGTGATAATAAGGTAGGTATCAGTGCGAATGAAGGAAAAACGCCCGTAAAGATACATGTTTTCTATTGGAGAATGGAATAGCAGATTTAGTGATTAAATTGTACTTTTCAAATACAGCAAAATTCTCGCTGTCTGGTGCATCTGCTGATGCGGACACTTTTATACCGGCCAAACAGTTCGTACCTTTGCACCCAATTTTCAAATCGGCGTTTCTGGCAACCGCCCCATCTAAACCAGAAAAATGGTCTATATTAACAGAATTGAGCACTTTAACGCAGCCCACCGGCTCTATAATCCAAACTGGTCGGAAGAGCGAAACAAAGAGGTTTTTGGTCCCTGTGCCAATATAAATTGGCATGGACATAACTTCGAATTAATTGTAACCGTCAAAGGCGAACCTGACCCGGATACAGGCTTTGTGATTGATCTAAAATTATTGGGAGACATCATTCGGCGGGAAGTTATTGAGAAAGTTGACCACAAGAACCTGAATCTTGATGTCGATTTTATGCAGGGCAAAATGGCCAGCTGCGAAATCTTCATCATGGAAATCTGGAAAATTCTGGAGCGTGCGCTGGCAAACGTTACCGAAGCGCACCTGCATCAGCTCCGGCTCTACGAAACGCCAAAAAACTTTGTCGATTATTTTGGCGAATAAGTTTTTATGTATGATGTATTATATAGGATATATGATATGTGGTCAGTAATCCTACATAATACACCCTATATAATAGATCATACATCTTTACATGAACTATTACCTCATTGCCGGCGAACGTTCTGGCGACCTTCACGGTGCCAATTTAATACGGGCCATTCATCACCACGATTCCTCTGCACAGTTTCGGGCTTATGGTGGTGAACAAATGGAAGCCGCTGGAGCAGTGCTCGTGCGTCATTACCGCGAGATGGCGTTTATGGGATTTCTGGAAGTTGCCAAAAACCTCGGCACCATCCGCCGGATCATGCGCGAATGCCAGGCAGATCTATTAGCTCATCGACCCGACGCCTTAATTCTTATCGACTATGCGGGATTTAATCTTCGAATGGCTCGATTCGCGAAGAAGCATGGTATTCGGGTGTTTTATTACATCTCCCCCAAAGTCTGGGCCTGGAATCAGCGTCGCGCCTTGAAGATTAAAGCAACCGTCGACAAGCTGTTTACCATTCTGCCGTTCGAGACTGAATTCTTTGCCAAGTACGATTATAAAGTTGACTACGTTGGTAACCCGTTGCTCGACGCGCTAGCCGAATTCCAGCCAGATCCAGCCTTTCGGTCAACAAACGACTTAGGCAACGAGCCAATCATTGCGTTATTACCCGGTAGCCGCCATCAGGAAATCACGTCAATTCTGCCCGTAATGCTTCAAGTTACCCGCCAGTTCCCAGACTATCAATTCGTTGTTGGCACGGTGAGTAATCTTCCTAAAGAACTCTACGCCAATTTATTGGCCAGTTACCCCAGTGTGAAACGCGTTGAGGATGCCGCCTATGATCTGCTCCATGTATCGACGGCCGCACTCGTTACTTCCGGAACGGCTACTCTCGAAACGGCCCTTCTGAACATCCCGCAGGTAGTTTGTTACAAAACAACCGGCATTAGCTATGCCATTGCCAAACGACTCATTGCAGTACCCTTTATCTCGCTCGTAAACCTGATTGCCGATCGCGAAGTCGTGAAAGAGCTGATTCAAAACGATCTTACGCCGGAGCGCACGACAACAGAACTGCGCGCTATTTTACCGGGCAATTCTGGTCGGGACGTTCAGTTGGCTGGCTATGCTGATGTCCAGCAAAAAATGGGCGAACCGGGCGCATCTGAACGAGCGGGCCAGCTAATGGTAGCCGATTTGCAGAAGTTAGCTTCATAAAAAAACCTGCACGCCATGTGGCTCGCAGGTTTTTATTAGACAGCTAAAGGTGTACTGCCAAGGCAGTTACTGAAGTAAAATTATGAATTTTTTTAGTAACTACAATAGCGATTACTGCTTCACAAACTCGCGGTGATAGGCAGCCTTATAGAGTTCTTCTTCGGGCAAACTCTTAAAATAATCGTAGGTCACTTTTAACCCTTCCGCTCGGGAAACTTTAGGCTCCCAGCCCAAAATAGCCTTTGCTTTTGTAATATCGGGCTGCCGTTGCTTCGGATCATCGGTAGGCAAGTCTTTGAAAATCAACTGCTGGGTTGTTCCCGTAAGCTTGATAATCTCTTCACCAAACTCCTTAATTGTAATTTCCGACGGGTTACCAATATTAACGGGGTAGGCATAGTCGCTGAGTAGCAATCGGTAAATACCTTCTACCAGATCATCTACGTAACAGAACGAACGAGTCTGACTTCCGTCACCAAAAACGGTCAGGTCTTCACCGCGCAATGCCTGACCAATAAAGGCGGGCAATACCCGACCATCGTTCAGGCGCATGCGAGGACCATACGTATTAAAAATACGAACGATACGTGTTTCCAGACCGTGGTAGGTGTGGTACGCCATCGTAATGGCTTCCTGAAACCGCTTCGCTTCATCATATACACCCCGAGGACCTACCGGATTCACATTACCCCAATATTCTTCGGGCTGTGGGTGAACATTTGGGTCTCCGTATATTTCTGAAGTAGACGCAATCAGAACGCGGGCACCCTTTACTCTTGCTAAACCAAGACAGTTGTGAATACCCAACGAACCTACTTTCAGCGTCGGAATTGGAATTTTGAGGTAATCAATCGGGCTGGCGGGCGAGGCAAAATGCAGGATGTAATCCAATTCGCCCGGCACGTGGATGTATTTAGATACATCGTGGTGATAGAACTCAAAATTTGGCAGATGGAAGAGGTGCTCAATATTACGGATATCGCCCGTAATAAGATTATCCATTGCCATCACATGGTAGCCCTCCTTGATAAACCGATCGCAGAGGTGCGATCCCAAAAATCCGGCTCCGCCAGTAATTAGTACACGCTTCATTTAACAGAAAAGGTTTGTAGTTTGTAGGTAGCCATTGCTCGATCCTACAAACAGATTTAAATTTTTTGCTCTACTGGAGCCAGAACAGTTTCGCGGCCGACCGAATAATAGGTATAGTTCTGTTCTCGCATCTGGTCGAGTTCGTATACATTACGGCCGTCGAAAATTAGTTTATTTTTCAATAATAAATTCATTTTGTCGAAATCAGGCGTGCGGAAGAGCGGCCATTCGGTAATGACTACCAGCGCATCAGCATCGTCCAAAGCAGCATACTGCGTGTGCGCGTAGGTAATGGCATTACCAATTTGCTCCCGTACATTATCCATGGCTTCTGGGTCATAAACGGTCACTTTTGCGCCGGCATCAAGCAGCGCCTGGATATTATCCAGCGCGGGCGCTTCACGAATATCGTCGGTATAAGGCTTAAAGGCCAGCCCCCAAACGGCAATTGTTTTACCAGTTAAATCTCCACCAAAGTGGCCCAGAATCTGTGGCAGCAACTTCGTTTTTTGCAGATAATTCACTTCCATGACAGATTTCAACACTTTGAAATCATAATCGAAGTCTTTGGCTGTTTTAGCCAACGCCTGTACGTCTTTCGGGAAACAACTTCCGCCATAACCAATACCGGCAAACAGGAACCGCTTACCAATCCGGCTATCGGTACCGATACCCCGACGAATATCGTCGACGTTGGCACCTGCCCGTTCGCACAGGTTGGCGATTTCGTTCATAAACGTGATTTTCGTGGCCAGGAATGCATTGGCAGCATATTTGGTCATTTCAGCCGAACGCTCGTCCATGAAAATAACGGGGTTACCCTGACGTACCAGCGGTGCATAAAGCCGATTCATAACGGCTTTTGCGCGATCAGATTTCGTTCCGATGACAACACGGTCCGGCTTCATAAAGTCTTCGACAGCTACCCCTTCCCGCAAAAATTCAGGGTTCGATACGACATCGAAATCAACCTTGGCATTGTCGGCAATGTGTGCATGCACTTTTTCGGCTGTACCAACAGGTACTGTACTTTTATCGACAATAACTGCATACTGACTCAGAATTGGGCCAAGATCGCTGGCTACTTTCAGAATATATTTCAAATCGGCCGAGCCATCTTCACCGGGAGGAGTTGGTAAGGCCAGGAAGATTACTTCCGCTCCTTTAATACCTTCTTCCAGATTTGTGGTAAACGATAGCCGTCCTTCCTCAACGTTCCGATGAAATAAGGTTTCCAAACCGGGTTCGTAGATGGGGACTATTCCATTATTTAGTTTTTCAACTTTACGTACATCAATATCAACACACGTAACCTGATTACCCGTTTCGGCAAAGCATGTTCCAGTAACTAAGCCCACGTATCCGGTTCCAACAACTGCTAGTTTCATATAGTTATATCATCTAAAATTTCTATAGTAATTTATACAGACTAGTTTGCCTGCCTGATGTCACAAAAATAGGAGTTTTTTTATACCAGCCTATAATTCGTACCTAATTGTGATGTAATGATTGATTAAGCGGCCAGCTGAGAATCGTGTCTTTCAAAAATTAGCTTAAAGTGTAAATCTGACACCATTGAACAACAGAGAGCAATTACAAGTTACTCTATTTCATCCAATAACTGCCTGTTCTATGCGTGTAAGTCTATTTCAGAGCGAAATGGTATAATTACTAAGGGCAGCAAAAAAAAGATTGGAGTTAAACCAGAATTTATTGAAATTACTATTCACACACGGTAGCAGACAGCTAATTTTTATGACAAACGAAATTGTAGAAAATCAAGAATTAATAGCTCAGTCAGTGCGCGATTTAAGTGAACGGCTTATCCGTCCAAATGTCCGCCAATGGGACGAAGATCAGCACTTTCCTGCTGAACTGTTTCGCCAGTTAGGCGAGCAGGGACTGATGGGCATGCTTGTTCCTACGACTTATAATGGAACGGGCCTTGGCTATCGTGAATATGTAACGGCTATTGTCGAACTGGCTCGTGTCGATGGGTCAGTTGGCTTGTCGATGGCTGCACACAACTCACTCTGTACCAACCACATATTACTGTTTGGCAACGAACAACAGAAGCAAGACTATCTGCCCCGATTAGCAACCGGTGAATGGTTGGGTGCCTGGGGGCTAACCGAACCCAACACAGGCTCCGATGCTGGAAACATGCGCACAACAGCGGTCCGAGATGAATCGGGGGATTGGGTGTTGAACGGGTCAAAAAACTTTATTACGCACGGGAAAAGCAGTAATATAGCCGTAGTAATTGCGCGTACAGGCGAACCGAATAAACCACATAACGCAACGGCTTTCATTATTGAGCGGGGCACACCTGGCTTTTCAGGCGGTCGGAAAGAAGATAAATTAGGGATGCGCGCGTCGGAAACGGCGGAAATGCTATTTCAGGATTGCCGAATTCCAGATAGTCAACGACTCGGTGCTGTTGGCGATGGTTTTGTACAGTCGCTGAAGGTTCTTGATGGCGGCCGGATTTCGATAGCAGCCCTAAGTCTGGGCATTGCCTATGGTGCTTATGATGCAGCCCTCGCCTATGCTCAGGAGCGTGAACAGTTCGGCCAGCCGATTGCTAATTTTCAGGGAATCAGCTTTAAACTCGCCGATATGGCTACTGAAATTGAAGCCGCCAAGCTCCTGACGTATCAGGCTGCCGACCTAAAAGATGCTGGCAAATCGGTTACGAAAGAGTCGGCAATGGCGAAATTGTTTGCGTCGGAAACAGCCGTACGCGTGGCTAATGAAGCAGTTCAGATTTTTGGAGGCTATGGCTATATTAAGGATTTTCCCGTAGAGAAGTTTTACCGAGACGCCAAGCTCTGTACAATCGGAGAAGGCACCAGCGAAATTCAGAAGCTGGTAATTTCAAGGCAGATATTGAAGTAAAGGGAGCAAAAGAAGAAGGGGACGAAAGAGAAAAAGGACTGCATTTAGTGCCCTTTTTCCCTTTCGTCCCCTTTCTCCTTTGCTCCCTCTTTTTACACCGTACTGCTACGTCCTTTAATCAAGGCTGCAATACCAAGAATAATAACTGCACCTACAAAGGCGGTAAGAATCTGATCCAGAACACTACCACCACTGCCAAATATTAAGCCGCCAACAAACCCACCGGCAATACCGAGCAGGATTTCAGCGAACAGCGAAAACGAAAACCGTTTGAATACGAGGTCGGCCAGCCAACCGGCTACGGCACCTACCAAAATTGATATTAAGAGTCCCATAATTATTTAATTATTAAGCGTTGAGTGATTAGTAAAAACAGTTATATAACCGGGACTCATCTATTTTGTTCAATTTGCTAAGCCAATCACAGCTAACATCCGTCCGGTTTGCCCGTGTTCGGCACGGTGTGAAAAGAAGTCGCTGTTATTCAGTACCGTCGAAAAAGGAGAAACGCCAATCTGTTCGACAGGAATGCCAAAGCCAGTGAGTTGATTGGCATTGGCTCGTTTTAAATCAATGTACCCTTTGCCTGTTTCAGCATCAACCCGTTTCAGTTCTGACTCAAACTGTTCGGCTACCTCCGCTCCCACCTCAAACGAGCATTCATCAATGCACGTCCCGATGTACGCATAACAGTGTTCGGCAGAGGTTCCAAATTGTTGCTTCATTTGGTCAAGCGTTTTCGTTACAATGCTGCCAACGGTTCCGCGCCAACCCGCATGGATAGCCGCAACCGCCCGATGTTTCGAATCATAAATCAAAATCGGCACACAATCGGCAACGGTTACGCCAATCAACAAGCCGGGTTTATCTGTAATCAACGCATCGTACCCCTCGAAACGCCCAGCCTCAACAGTGTACAAAATCTTCATCCCATGCACCTGATACGATGAAGCAAATGCGTGTGCTGGCGCACCAATCGCAGTAAAGAAACGGCGACGGTTCTCATCGACATTGGACTGACTATCGTCTGTATTGATGCCTAAGTTAAGCGACGAAAAAGGAGCCGGACTAACTCCCCCGTGCCGGGTACTCTCGGCCGCAATGAGGCCTGGAAATGGATCGAAAATGGCAGGACTTATATGGAGCGATGCAACGGTAAGCTCAGTCATCGTAATGCAGGAAATTGGCTCACCAAAGTTAACCATTATTACACGCTAATAAGCAGAACTGCCGCTCCTGTACTTTTTGCCACAGTTCAACCTAACCATTCCCTCAACCATCCTTGCTTTCTCACCATTCATCCCGTTATCCAACCATTCCAGTAGTTTGCAATGCATAGTACCAGCTATAGCCTATACCTTTGACTCAACAAATCGGGAACAACCCCGCTAAACAGTAAGCAACAACCCTAAATAGTAGACAACAACCCTTTAAACACATAACCAACATGAAAACGCTCATTAAATCAATCGCATTTGTTCTTACGCTCGGTATCGCTTCGTCAACAGTATCGTTGGCCGATGTTAATCCAGGTACACGTTCTGCAACGGCAGTAGCTTACAAAACAGGTATTTACTCAACGCCTTATGGCCAACTCAACATTGCCCTCGACAAAGAAAAAGGTGGGGCAGTTGATGTTCGCTTAAAAGGAACCGATGGCAAAGTGCTCTACAGCGAGCATGTCGGTAAAAACGAGCGCAACTACCGGGTGCGTCTTAATATGACCGAGTTGGCCGACGGCGTATATCAGGTAGAAGTGACCAATGGGGTAGAAACCACCATCCAGAACGTGACGATCTCAACCTCTCAGCCAATTACCGCTAGCCGTACAGTTTCGATAAACTAGATTTCATCATTCACTACCAATTAAAACCCTTGCTCAGCCAGACTGAGCGAGGGTTTTCTATGTTTAGGGAGGAAAATTCAGTCTGTCAATTGAGTTGAGATATTTATTCTATATTCAAGAAATTTTTGACCTTCATCGTGAAAACAATACACGATGGAAACTGCTTGCTAAGAAAGTATTTCAGAATGCCACTCATGCTCAGTAATCAGCCCTTATCATCTACCCTTGCCTGGCCCGCTATTGCCTCCGACACAACTTTCTGGACAACGTTGGCGCAAACCTTGTTGCCACCCTATGTAAATACGTGTCGCTGGTTTGCCGGGAAGGCCCGTCAGCAGACTGGTTTTTCGATCCAGACAATTCACTCCCTCACGCTGCCTGATGGTGATCTGGCGTTCCTGCTAATTCTGGAGGCCAGCTATGCCGATGGTGTTCCAGAAAGCTACCTTCTACCGGTTTCATTGCTAAACAAAACAGCCGCAGCAGCGCTGGCCGACGTACCCGAAAAAGGACGTATTGGCGACGTAACGATCGCTGGACAAACGGCCCTATTGATCGATGCGATTTACGACGAGCGATTCCGACAGGTCTTATTTACAGCGATTTATCAGAATCAATCGTTTGCCCAGGCTAACGGCCAACTGACTTTTCACCGGGGCAAAGGCCTGGAAGAAGGCGACGACAACTTACCCTCGCGGGTACTGCCCGTCGATTCGAGCAACTCGGCTATGACATTCGGCGATAAATACTTCCTGAAACTCTACCGGAAACTCTTCGAGGAAACAAACCCCGAGGTAGACATGGTGGCCTTTTTGACCGATGAGAGCAACTTTACGCACATTCCGGCTTTCGGTGGTAGCATTGTCTGGAAACGCCCCGCTAGTCCCGATGTAACGCTGGGCATGGTGCAACGCATGGTGCCTAACGATAAAGATTCCTGGATGCAGACTGGCGACTATCTGAATGATTTCCTGTACGGCGTTCCGCAACGCATGTTTGCCATTCGGGAAGATGTGTTTGATAAAGTTGAATTGCTGGGTAAGCGAACAGGCGAAATGCATTGTGCGCTGTACAAACCCGACCGCGACGACGTACCAACCGATCCCGCTTTTGCTCCCGAACCGTTTACCGACGAGTATCGCAGCTTCTTGATCAAACGTTTTGAAGACCTACTCGAACGACGCTATGCGCTACTGATTGACAATTACACCAAACTCGATCCGCTGGCGCAGCGTTTGGCCTGGGTGTTTATGGAAGCCAAAGAAATGATCGAAACATTCATTGCCGATTTCCGAACCCGCCCACTCGACTCACTTCGTATTCGAATTCACGGCGATTATCACCTTGGTCAAGTACTGGCAACAGCCACCGATTTCGTAGTGATCGATTTCGAAGGGGAACCCGAAAGCACCATTACCGAACGCAAGATCAAGCACTCGCCCCTCAAGGATGTGGCGGGTATGATTCGGTCGTATCATTATGCGGTATCCGCTAAACTGTTCAACTCAACCGAAACCGATAACCTCGATCCTGATCATTTGCAGCGGGTATCCGATCGCTGGTTTTATTTGATTCGGGACACATTTCTGGACGCCTATCTGGATGTGTTTGGAGCACCGCACCCACTCTTTAAAAACAACAGCGAAATCAACTTTTTACTCCTGATTTACCTGCTCGAAAAAGCGGTGTATGAATTGGGGTATGAAATCAGCTACCGGCCAGCCTGGGTAAAAATTCCACTTAAAGGCATCATCGATGTTGTTCGCGAAATCGAAAAAATTCGCCTGAGTGATGGAAACTCTGTACCCGACGTACCGATGTTACAAACGGGCTTGTTGCAAGTAAAATAGGGACGTGTCCGTTATAAAACCGTCAGGAACATCATTTTAGCAAAAAACGTTACATTTGGCATATAGACAGGAAACGCCATGAATACTGAAACGCTTACTCCCGACGAACAGGCCCGTGCACAATACCGGCTGGAATTCGCCCGCGCCTGGATGGCCCGGAAGCGACAGGAGCAGCAGGAAATGATTGAGGAAGCGAAAACTGACCCAATGATTATAGCTGCATTTGACGAACTAAAACGACGCAATATTGAACGTGGAACAACCATTATCGAGTTATAATTTTACGTTTATTGGTGGCCCAAAATCAATTTACATTTTTGAAACTCGATTTGGTGCAGAGTACGAAATAAAATTCAAGCCCAGTGGCTATTTAGTTGATAATCCAGCCTTTGAAGATTTTGCCTTTGAAATGGTTATCGTACTGACTGCAAATCCATATACCCCCAGGCTACCGCCGGTTGATGCACTTATGTCGGCGACGATTCGAGCAATCGTTGCCGATTTTTTTAAGACTCATGAACGGGTAGTCATTTACATCTGCGACGACTCCGACTCTAAAGCTGATTCTTGCCGGAAGCTGTTCGACCGTTGGTTCGGGCGATATAAAAAAGAAATATTTGTCAAACTTAACGTACCACTTGGCGTCGACGAAGATGGTATGGCTTATTCGGTTGAGCTAATATCCCGGTTTGACAATCCGCACTTCATGGCTATTTACGAGTCGTTCAAACGAACTGTCTCCGGCGAAAAATAATAGCCTCGTTAACCGTCCCGCTTTTTTTTTTAACTTTCCGACTCCGATTACGTTCTACAATGAGCGTATTACCCTTTTAACCTATGGCAAAACGAAAACCGACTACGCCCCCGGCACAAGCCGACTCGTCGATACAACCCACCTTACCTGAACCAGCTATTAGCCAGGCAGCTCCGGCCGAAGTGCCAGCACAGAACGACGGCCCTTATTCTCGATTTACCGATTTCGATATTCATTTGTTTCGGGCCGGAAAGCACCAGCGGCTTTACGAAAAATTTGGCTCGCATACCGTCGAATACAATGGTGTTGTAGGGACCTACTTCGCCGTATGGGCTCCTTCGGCACGTTATGTGGCTGTTATTGGTAATTTCAATGGCTGGGATAAAGGCAGTCATCCCTTAAATGTTCGATGGGATTCGTCAGGCATTTGGGAGGGATTCATTCCCCATATTGGCCGGGGCGAAACCTATAAATATTTTATTGTTCACGAAAGTGGCCGTGAACTGGAAAAAGGCGATCCATACGCCCATTGGTGGGAAGTTCCGCCCAAAACCGCTTCGGTCGTTTGGGATACCTACTACGAATGGAACGACCAGGATTGGATGGCTAATCGTCATGCTAAAAATTCGCTCAACGCGCCTATTTCAGTGTATGAGATGCACATGGCCTCCTGGCGACGTGATCCAGGTAACCCTGAGCGAGAGTTGAGCTATGGCGAAATTGCCGACGCGCTGGTGCCATACTTACAGGATATGGGCTTTACGCACGTTGAGTTCATGCCGGTAATGCAATACCCTTATGCTCCTTCGTGGGGGTACCAGATTACAGGTTATTTTGCGCCGAGTAGCCGATTTGGTACACCGCAGGAGTTTATGCAACTCGTTGATCGGCTGCACCAGGCAGGCATTGGCGTGCTGTTGGACTGGGTTCCCTCCCACTTCCCAGGTGATGCCCACGGCTTATACGAGTTCGATGGCTCGCATTTGTACGAACATCCCGACATGCGGAAAGGCTATCATCCCGACTGGAAAAGCTACGTTTTCAACTACGGTCGACCTGAGGTTCGTTCGTTTTTGTTGAGTAACGCCCTGTTCTGGCTCGATCGTTGCCATGCTGATGGACTCCGCGTTGATGCAGTTGCGTCGATGCTCTATCTGGATTACTCCCGAAATGCGGGCGAATGGGAGCCTAATATTTTTGGTGGTCGAGAGAACCTGGATACGATCTCGCTGTTCAAGGAAATTAACGAAGCCATTTACAAAGAATACCCAGATACCCAGACGATTGCCGAAGAATCGACCGCCTTCCCCGGTGTATCGAGACCCGTTTATACGGGAGGCTTAGGCTTTGGCATGAAATGGATGATGGGGTGGATGAATGACACTCTTCGGTATTTCGAGCGCGATCCAGCTTTCCGCAAGTTCCACCAGGACGAACTAACCTTCAGTACGATTTATGCCTTTACCGAAAACTTCATGCTGCCTCTTTCGCACGATGAAGTGGTATATGGTAAACAATCGCTGGTGGGTAAAATGCCGGGCGATGAGTGGCAACGCTTTGCTAACCTGAGGTTATTGTTTGCGTATATGTTTACGCACTCAGGCACCAAACTGCTGTTTATGGGCGGTGAATTTGGACAAACGTCTGAGTGGAAATTCGACAACAGTCTCGACTGGCATTTGCTGAATTACGGTCCGCACAAAGGCATGGCGGCTTGTGTAAAAGCCCTCAATAACCTCTATAAATCCGAACCGGCCTTATACGAACGGAATTTCACGGCAGACGGCTTTGAATGGATTGATACGACAGACCGTGAAAATACGGTTGTTACGTATTGCCGCAAAGGCAACAATCCCGACGACTTCTTACTGATTATCCTGAATATGACCCCGATCCCACGAACCAATTATCGTATTGGTGTGCCTTTGGCCGGGACTTATAAGGAAGTCTTTAACAGCGATGCAACCGATTTTTATGGAAGTGGAGTGGGCAATACGTCACCGCTTGCCAGCGAAGGAGAAACGTGGCACGGTCGTCCTCAATCGCTTCAGATTAATGTGCCTCCATTAGGCGCGGTCGTTCTGAAGTTAATTAATTAGTGATTGAGTGATTGAGTGATTGAGTGAATAAAGCTAACGCGTGGTAATCACTCAATCACTCAATCATTCAATCACTAATTAATTAAACCTCTATCGGTTTCAGATCGAAATAGGTTTCGAAAACAGCTACAGCCGCGTCGTTGGTGCGGGTCTGAAAATTATCAAGGTATTGATGCAGACCTGCTTTAAAGATGTCAGCTGTTTCAGTGAATTCAATCTCCGTGCGAAGTTTGGAAAGTGTTCGTTCGGCTGAATTCCCAAATCCTCCCGTAATGTTGTTGCCAGAAATCTCATAAAGCGACAACTCAGCCTGCCGGATACAATGGGCAACCGCACGCGGAAACATCTTGTCCAGAATCAGGAATTCCACAATGCTGGCGGGCGTCAGCGAACGATACTGCTGGCGGTGCATATTATACGCACTAACTGACTTCAACACAGCCGACCAAATCATCAGATCGATGGTTGACCCTACCAATTCTACTTCAGGAAGCAGGGTAAAATATTTCACATCCAGAAAGCGCGATGTTTTATCAGCACGTTCCAGAAAACGACCTAATCGTCCAAAATGCCAGGCTTCGTTGCGCGTAATGGTCGCATCGATAATGCCGTAAAAAAGCTGGATGCTGTTTCGAATTTCTGTGAAAAAATTTTGCGTCTGAATTTCACCCCATTGCTGCTTCGGCGAAGTGTCGCGCACCATTAGGTAAAATTGATTCAGGTGCTCCCACATCTCTTTCGAAATCACTTCGCGAATGGTCCGGGCATTCTCCCGCGCGTAGCTCAAACACGACACAATCGAGTTCGGATTCCGCTTATCGAAGGTCATAAACTGAATCACATTTTCCCGGGTAGGGAGCTTGTAGAACTCTTTAAAGAGGTCATTATCAGCCGTTGCAATCAACAAGGGTTCCCACTGCTGATCAACATTGGGCGGTAAATCGAGGGCCAGATTAAAATTCACACTCATGAAACGGGCATAATTTTCAGCCCGCTCAATGTAGCGATGCATCCAGTAAACAGAATTGGCAACGCGGCTCAGCATAACGTATAAAGTTGGGATAAAACGGTGGATGACCAACAAAAATAGGGATTTGTGCTGGTTCAACAAGACAATAAAACCAATTATAACCTGTTCACAAAACAATCGTCTATTTAAAAGTCTCTCATAGTTTTCGGCATATACCAGTTAGAACGGCTAACAAAATCAATCAAAAGCTAAGCACGCGGTTAGAAAACCAGGCTTTATTCCTTATAGTGTGAAGTATATCTTTACTCCCAAGTTACGCAACTATATGACCTGTAAATTGTATTCACTACTCACTCTTGGTCTGCTCCTGAGTACGGCCACTTTTGCTATGCCTAAGCCGAGTCCAGCTAAGTCGGAACAGTCTGGTACTGCCCCAAGTACTAAATTCTATGAAGTTCGAATCTATCATCCAACGCCGGGTAAATATGCCGAAATTGTGGATCGATTCCGGCAGTATACGACAAAGATTTTCGAGAAACACGGCATGGAAAATATCGGTTACTGGACTCCTACCGATACAACCAACAAAGAGTTAATCTACATTCTGGCTTACCCCAGCCGGGAAGCTCGTGATGCGTCCTGGAAGGCGTTTGGCAGCGACCCCGAGTGGAAAGCAGTTGTGGCCAAAACAGAAGCTAACGGCAAACTGGTTGATCATGTCGATCAGATTTTCATGACCGAGTCAGACATTTCGCCCAAAATTAAAGTAGGTCAGAAATCGCCCGCCCGCACCTTCGAGCTGCGTACCTATACGCCTACTCCCGGCAAACTGGATAACTTGCTGGCGCGTTTCCGTGATCATACCATCAAGCTATTTAGCAAACATGGCATGACGCACATTGGCTACTGGATCACACAGGAAAAAGACCCCAATGCACAGCCTAAACTGGTTTACATTCTGGCTCACCCCAGCGAAGCTGAAGGCAAAGCGCATTTCGAAGAATTCCGCAAAGATCCGAAGTGGGTTGCCGTCAAAGAAGAATCGGAAAAAAATGCAGGCGGATCGCTAACAACCAAAGTAGAGTCGGTCTATATGGTACCAACGGATTACTCGCCTATTAAATAACTCCGGCAAACAACCTCTTTCATCAATCGGTTTCTGACGTAAACAACCAACGTTATGAAACCGATTGATCGTTTAGTGACCACGCTCGTTGATAATGCCGGGCTGGGCACTTTATCGCGCCAGGATTTTCTTCAGTTCACGGGCCGTAGTCTGGCCGTTGGCGCATTAGGCAGCACGTTAGCTGCCTGCGACAAGAAATCCGAAGCTACAAATGCTTCTTCAACCGCTAGCACACCCAGCGGCTCTGTCCCCAAACTTCCGGCCGTCTCTCCACCTGCCGATGTTCCTTCCGATCCCAGTAAACCCATTGAACTCGAACAGATAAAAGCGAAAACTGAGCAGCAGGAAGGCCCTACCCCCACGCCAATGGCCGCAGACAAGCGTATTGGCTATGCGCTAGTTGGTCTCGGCCACCTTACGCTCAACCAGATTCTGCCCGCTTTCGGAGCTTGCACCAAATCAAAAGTAGTGGCCCTGGTGAGTGGGAATCCCGAAAAAATGCAGAAAGTAGCGACCCAGTACGGTGTCAAAAAAGAGAGCTGTTATAGCTATGCCGACTACGATAAACTGCGCGATAACAAGGAAGTTCAGGCCATTTATATTGTATTACCCAACGGCATGCATGCCGAGTATACGATTCGGGGAGCACAGGCGGGTAAGCATATTTTATGCGAAAAGCCGATGGCCAACTCGGTAGCGGAATGCCAGGCAATGATCGACGCCTGCAAAAAGGCGGACCGTAAGCTCATGATTGCGTACCGGATTCAATATGAGCCGCACAACAAAATGGTGCGCGATATGGTCCAGAAAGAACAGTTTGGCAAGGTGAAAAGCATCATTGCCAACAACGGTCAAAACTCTGATAATCCTAAGCACTGGCGCTTCAATAAAGCCTTGGCCGGAGGTGGCTCCCTTCCCGACGTGGGTCTATATTGCCTGAATACGATTCGGTTTGTGCTGGCAGAGGAACCTACGGAAGTTATGGGATACGTACACAGTACGCCCAACGATCCACGTTTCAAGGAAGTTGAAGAACAGGTAAACTGGCTCATGAAATTTCCAAGTGGTGTCCAGGCCAGTTGCGGTACCAGCTATGGTCATCACGATGATAAGAGTTACCGGGTACTTGCCGATACAGGCTGGATTAAGATGGACCCGGCTTTTCCGTATACGGGCCTAAAGCTGGAAACGAGTCAGGCACAGGGTACAGAAAACCAGATTATCCAGCACAACATCTCCGACAAAGACCACTTCGCTACCGAAATCGATCACTTTTCGGCATGTTTGCTTGACAATAAAACGCCTTTTACACCCGGCGAAGAAGGGCTTCAGGATCAGAAAATCATGGAAGCCATTTACCAATCAGCCCGCGAAGGCAAGCCCGTGAAATTAGAGACGATAACGAAGAAAGATGCGTTTAGAGGACCAGAACCAACTGCCTAAACCGGGATTTTTATGATTTGACTGACCGACTTTGATTTTATTATTTCTATTCGGCAAGGCCGAAAACAAAATCAAAGTCGGTCAGTCAAATCATAAAAATCCCGGTTCAGAAATATTAGATGACCACAAACTCCACTCGTCTATTCTTTTTCCGGTTTTCCTCGTTGTTGTTGGGCGCAATCGCATCAATAGGGCCACGGCCAACGGCTTTTAGACGAGTTTTCGAGATTCCTTTATTCACCAGATAATCAACAACCGCCTGACAACGATCACACGAAAGTTTTACGTTTAGGTCGAAATCGCCCTGATTATCGGTATGACCACGAATTTCGATTTGCATGGACGGATTTTCCAGTAATACAACTGCCAATTGGTCGAGTTCGGGTGCTGATTCCGGGCGCAGTACAGGAGAGCTTTGGTCGAAGTAAATATTCTTAAGCGGGATGGCTTTCCCCTTTTCAAGTGTTCCGAATGGCTTTTTCGTAACGACTGGCATCGGTAGGCTGCTGGGCAGAGTTGGTCCCCTGAACGCTGGTTTTGCAGCCGGGGTTCCTACATAGGTCGTCTTCGCCGATTTAACAACCGCTTCGGGGAGTGCTTGGGTCTGGTTGATATCGGGCGTTTTTTTAGGCGTTAACATCACGCGCGCTTCACTCTGTACACTATCTAGTTTGATAGATTTTGTAAAATCGCCATAGCCATTAGCAGAACTGGTCAACTGGTAGATTCCCCTACCTGGTAAGTCCGTTTTAACCAGACCAGTGGCTGAATCGGGTGTTAGCAAAAGCGTTGTCTTACCAGCTTTGCCTGAGATTGTGAAACGGGCATCCGATATCAGTTTATTCGTCCGGCTATCAACCGCCCAAACGGTTAGTTTGATAGTCGCTGGGTCTAACTGAGCATCAAATTCGTAACGATTACCTGCCGACGATAGGGCAATCGTCATACTTCGAAAAACGGTTGTATACCCCTCACCACTTACCTCAATAGCCAACACATCGGCCCCAGTAAACACGCGTTCCAACTGCCCGTTTACCAGCGAAAACTGCTGCGTTTTGCCCGTTGCTCTGGAAGTTATTTTGGCGATAGCCGATGTCAGAGGTTTACTAATGTCGACCGCAAAGGCCTTGATCGTCAAAACACTAGGCTTGACATTTCGTCCAGAGTCAGCCGGGATAGCCATCACCGGCCTAACATTGGGTGACGCTTTGATACGTGAATAATCGACTTCTCTCCTTTGGCCCATACAAAGTCCCGCAAACAGTAAATAAACTACTGTAACCAAAACTATCTTGCTGTTTAGGAGGGACATCCGTTGACGGTTTAATTACTTACAACTCCTCTTTTAGCTTAATGATGAGCTGTCGTTGATGCAGGCGGATTGATCATAATGTGGGCCCGGTGTGTGCCAGGGTCCATAATCCAGGGCATGCCCGGTGCTTCGGGTTTTAGAGGTAGGCCCGTACTTTCGGCGGTAGCGTAGGGAATGTATACCACATAACGCAGGTATCCATCTTTTACTTCGCCAGTTGTTGCATCATAGTCTCCTTCCTTTGCGGTGTAGGAAAATAGAGTCGATGGGTGCGTTGGCATCATCAATTTCTTATCCTTAACCTCCTGCTCACGCATAGCCAGGATTTCCGCAGGCTTTTTACCATCTTTTTTCAACACCCTTCCTCGTTCCATAAACGGGTCCAGATCGCGGTGGTAACAGGATACGCTTAAACCTTTCTGCGCGGGATCATCGGCCAGACAAACTAATTCATTCGTACCTTTCCGCAGTACAACAAACTCGTTTTTAGGCGAATATCCGTACACAGTGGCTCCATCTCGTTTATCAGCTGGTGCGGCCAGAACGGCGGCTTTAATTTGACTATCGGGCGCTGGGATCATAGGCGCCTGCGCTAATGCAGCCGTTACTGTTCCTTGTAAAGCAATGAGGGTAAGGAGGCTAGTTTTCATGATTAATGGTTTTAGGATTGATGGCGCGAGGCTCCAGCCTTGTGCCTATTATTCATCGGCCTCTGGCCGATATGCAAGACGAATTTTATCCAATCGGCCAGAGGCCGATGAATAGTAGACACGAGGCTGGAGCCTCGCGCCATCATCATGCTATCCCCGATCAGTAAGGACTTAAATGCAAAGTAGTATCTGGATTTGCACTACTGTAAATATAATTCTGTGGCTCGTTGACCAAGCCTGCTTTTACTGGATTTTGATGAATATAATCAATTTTCTCATCGATCCAGCGATTCGATTCTAAGCCGATAGGATGATTACCATGTTGCCACACCTGAAATTCGGAGTTACTGACTCTGGGCTTGGCAAAGTACCGAAATAAATACAGTAGCCAATCTCGACGACTCTCTTCAGGATGATCCTGAATCAACTGCACTAATTGTTTCGCGGTATAACTCTTAAAGTCACGCATAATCGGCCCCACTTCACCTGATTCAGCGTCACAAATCATGTGGATATGGCTTGGCATTATACAAAACGCATAGATTCGCAGCCCCTTTCGAGTGATACATATATTCAGATTTCGGACAATTTCGTCGCAATATTCTTTCCGGGTAAACACATCAATCCAGCCAACAATAGTAAGCGTTACAAAGAACAGACCGTCTTTGTAGAACCTGTATTTCTCTGACATAAAATTAGGAAATTATGGCGCGGGGCTCTGGCCTCGTCCCTATTATTAGTCGGCTTCTGGCCGAACAAATAAACGAATAATCCCCATACATATACTAATACTACCCTCCGGCCAGATTGAGTTTTACTAAATAAACGCGGTTTATTTTTTAATCTCACCGGGTTAAAACCCGGCGCAAAAACATAGAATGAATGAACTGCACCAGGTTAAAACCCGGTGAGATTGAAAAGAACATAGAAAAGTATTTTCCTCGATTAATTAGTGAAAATAAATGAGGCCGGTGAATAATAGACACGAGGCTAGAGCCTATCGCCATCAGCTTACTGATACCCCCGCGCCTGTAAGCCAAACAGTTCGGCATAGCGGCCATCTTTCTCCAATAGTTCATAGTGGCTACCGATTTCGAGCAAGGTACCATTTTCCAGAACCAGAATCCGATCCGCCATGCGAACCGTGCTGAATCGGTGCGAAATAATGACCGACGATTTACCTTCGGTCAGTTGGGCGAAACGCTGAAAAACTTCGTACTCCGCGCGGGCATCGAGAGCGGCTGTGGGTTCGTCAAGAATAATGAGCTGGGCGTCGCGCATATATGCCCGACCAAGCGCCACTTTCTGCCATTCTCCTCCTGAAAGCTCAACGCCTTTCCCAAACGAGCGTCCCAGTTGCTGGTCGTAGCCCCCAGCCAACTTGGCAATTACGGTATCGGCCAGACTCCGTTGCGCCGACGTTTCGATACGGGGCTGGTTAGTTCGTTGATCAATATCACCCACTGCAATATTGACGCCGGCCGACATTTTAAACCGTGTATAGTCCTGAAAGATGACGCCGATGTTACGACGGAGTTCCATTAGGTCGTACTCGCGCAGGTCGTAACCATCCAGCAAAATTCGCCCTTCGGCAGGGTCATAAAGTCGGGCGAGTAGCTTGACAAGTGTGGTTTTGCCAGCACCATTCTCCCCTACTAATGCCAGTTTTTCCCCTGCCTGAAGCGT
Organism: Spirosoma foliorum; assembly: GCF_014117325.1. Classification (NCBI taxonomy): domain Bacteria; kingdom Pseudomonadati; phylum Bacteroidota; class Cytophagia; order Cytophagales; family Cytophagaceae; genus Spirosoma; species Spirosoma foliorum. Next base: position 5,571,021 of record NZ_CP059732.1, read on the forward strand.
AAATGACAAATTACGCAATGCCCACCTCTCAGAGTTTGTGTACTTAAATCCAACATTCTCAAAAACAAACCCTTCACGGATTGGATTGGGGAAAGCGCGTACCGTTTTCGGCGAGTGAATCAGCGGTTTGATTGCGAAATAATCGAACAGATCCTGCAAATAAATCGCTTCCTGCGTCAGGCTGCTAAACTGAAGTAGAATTCCCTCCAGCGATCCTCGTACCTGCCGAAATGACCCAGCCAGAAAGGTTAGATCGCCCAGCGAGATTTGCCCACTAACCGCTCGCATCACGATCCAGACATAGGCACCATAATAACCCGCTGTACCGAGTGCCGTTAGTAATGTTCCCCAGCTAGCGCGGCTAATGGTCAATGCCCGATTCTTCAAATAATACTCCCAGGATAATGACCGGAAGCGATCAATCAGAAAGCTGGAGAGACCAAAGATTTTAACTTCTTTGGCCGTTTCGTCACTGGCTCCAATGTACCGCAGGTAATCAAGTTCACGTCGTTCGGGTGTCCAGGAGCGGGAGAGCGAATAACTTCGTTGATTAAAGTAATTATCGCCAATAAACGAGGGAGTTACAGCCACCAAAATCAGTAGCAACAGCCAGGGGTTATACACAGCCAGACCAGCCGCCAGAAAACCTACTGAAATCAATTCCTGCACCTGGCCAAATACGCCAGAAAGCAGGACCGTGCGGCCCGTTGTCTGACGTCGAGCGCGTTCGAGTTTATCGTAAAACGTAGCATCTTCAAACTGCTCCAGATCGAGTGTGGCCGCGTGCTCCATGAGCCGAATGGAAATCTGATTAGCAAACAAATCGCCCAGTAAGCTATCCAATAGCGATACCGCCCGTCCCAATGCGTTTGACAGGATAGCCAGTCCAAATTCGATCCCAACCAGCCACCATAAGTAATGTGTATCTTCCGTATGCGCCTGCCGTGACAGTAAAACGACCTGATCAATAATCAGTTTGCCAATATAAAGGGTAGCGGCTGGAATAGCGGCCCGAATAAGCCGCAAAGCAGCGTTACCGAGGAATAAGGCAGGCGATACTTCCCAGACTAACTTGAAAAATGCGGGCAGATTACCCAAAGCTGCGAAGCGTTCGCGCCAGCTTACTTGTTCCTTAGAATCAGCGGGTTTAGGCCGTGGAATTTCAGACTTTGCCATATCTAAAAAGACAAGGCTTGTCAGGGATTAGTTCATAAATAGCAGCTTGTCAATATAGCCTTACAAACTCTGTTTTCGATCTAGCAGCTTATTTATGTTCAGTATCACAGAGCTATTTTTTATACACAAACATAAGCCGAAAGGTTACTTTAAACACAAATCCTTGTCTAAGCAATAATCTAATCAAGTAGCTCACCGGCTTGCACTTAATTACCCTACACTTGTTAAATTCTTTATGAACATTAAGATTACCGCACTTTCAATAGCTGTGCTATTGACCCTTTTTGTTGTATCCTGCAAAAAAAACAACGATCCAGAACCCAACCTGCCGCCTGCTGCTTTCACCGTCATACCCAAATTAGCCGCTTCTGGCACCGATGTAGTGCTAACCTGGACAAAAACCAAAGATCCCAACGGAGACCCCGTCACCTATGCCGTAGTTTACAAGGACACACTGGCTAAGAATCTCACCGATACTACTTATACAATTAAGAATGCGGGTTATGGAGCTTCAGTAGTGGGAAGTGTTGTGGCTTCCGATAATCAAAAAGCGTCGACTGTATCTTCTTTCAGCATTACTACTGGTGCAAATCCGTATGTAGCGATTCCTGATGTCAATTTTGAAAAGGCGCTGATTACGCTGAAAATTGATGACGTACAGGATGGGAATCTTCTGCCGTCTAGTGCTCAGAAAGTTACTAGCCTAAATGTAGCTGGAGCGAGTATCAAGAATTTACAAGGCATTGAAGCCTTTGTGAATTTGAAAACCTTGATTTGCTACAGTAACAATATTTCAACTCTAGATGTCAGTAAAAACACAGCACTAACGAGTCTGGATTGTTCCTTAAACAACTTAACCAATTTAGATGTGAGTAAGAATACGGCTCTAACAAGTCTGAACTGTAATTACAACAGCATAAATGCTCTCGACGTCGGTACAAATATCAGCTTAAACGCACTCGCCTGCTATCACAATAACATATCAAGCCTAGACATTAGTAAACAGCCAGCTTTACTCAACTTAAACTGCTCTGTTAATAAACTAGCGGTTTTGGATGTAACCAAAAACACAGCTTTAACAAGACTAGATGCTTCTTATAATCAATTGACAGCGCTTGATATTAATAAGAATACGGATTTAACCTATCTGGATTGCTCTAATAACAGTATAGCAACTCTAGATTTAAGTAAATCTACCCTACTAAAAACATTGTATTGCGGAAACAATAAGTTAATATCTCTGGACACTAAAAATATAGCCTTATCTTACTTATACTGTCAAAGCAACAGTCTAACTAGTTTGGATGTTAGCAAAAGCACATATTTGCTCGACTTGTATTGTTACGGAAATAGCCTAACAACGCTGGATATCAGTAAAAACACAGCACTACAAGCATTGTATTGCTATAATAATAAGCTCACTACACTAGATGTAAGTAAGAATGTAGGCTTAGGAAAATTGTATTGCTACAATAACAGCCTATCTACTTTGGATGTGAATAAAAACACTGCACTTTATTGGTTTAATTGCTCTACTAATAGCTTAACAGCATTAGATATAAGCACCAATTTGGCTCTTGAGTATCTGGATTGTTCGTCAAATAATAAAATTCAGACCATTTGCGTAGCAAGTCTTGCTAAAGTATCTACTAATTGGACTAAAGACGTAACCGCAACCTATAAGGTATGTAAGTAGCGTAAAATCATTAACATAATCAGTCAAAACAAGGCTCGTATTTCGGTAAATACGGGCCTTATTTTTAGAGTTACCCAATTGCCTATAGCCAATGCTACGCCACGATTAGTTGTGGCATTCCCTAGAACCATGACACGGCAGAGGTCTAAGCAAAAGCCCTATCAAAAACTATATCAAACTAACAGCCTAGTCACTTTTAGCGTTTTTTTCGTCTAAGGCCTATATCTGGTGTACTTGTAAATAGATGTTGTTACGCCAATCCGCACACTTGTTAGGTTTTTATGAATACACGGCTTCTTTTGATCAGCTTGCTTGGTCTATTAATTTTATTCGTTACTGACTGTAAAAAAAACGATGATCCCAACGATCCCAATTTTGCAATAGCGATTCCCGACCCAGCCTTTGAACAGGCCTTGATCGACCTGAAAATAGATACTAAAAAAGACGGGAAGGTACTCTTCTCCAGCACGCAAAGAGTAACCAGTCTGAATCTGTATAACAAAGGAATAAGCAGCTTGCAGGGGCTGGAAAGCTTTGTCTATATAACCAGCCTGGATTGTTCGCAGAATAATCTGGTCTATCTGGATGTGCATACCAATACCGCACTAAAAACGCTGGAGTGCAATGGGAATAAACTGATAGACCTGGACGTCAGTAAATTGACAATGCTCAATCGGTTGGGTTGCAGTGAAAACAAGTTGACCAGTCTGGATGTCAGCAAGAATACGCAACTCACTCATTTAGCCTGCTCGGCCAACAACCTAACCGGCCTGGATATTAGCCGAAATACATCGCTAACACTTGTACATGGAAATGCCAATAAATTCACCAGTCTGGATTTAAAGAAGAATCTCTCGCTGAGCATTTTAGCCTGCGCGGATAATAACTTAACTGGCCTCGATATCCAGGCGAATACCCGGCTGGTTTATTTAGACTGCAAAAATGCAAACCTCACCAGTTTGGATGTAACCAAGAATGAGCTCTTAACTGAACTCTATTGTTCTGGCAACAACCTGAGCACTCTGGACATCAGCAAGAATAAAATCCTGACCGATTTAACCTGTTCGGCCACCAATCTAACCCGACTGGATATTACCCGAAATACGATCCTGGCAAACTTGTATTGCGATAACAATCAACTGACTGCTTTAGATATCAGTAAAAATACCCGATTGCTCATTCTGGATTGCAAAAACAATCAGTTAGACAGTCTGAATTCGAGCAGGAACACCATGCTGACTCAATTATTTTGCTCGAAAAATAAGTTGAAGATACTGAATATCAGCAGTAATAAAGAGCTTCTTAGCCTGAATGGTGGCGACAATAAGCTGGATAGTCTTAATGTCAGTAAGAATCTAAAGCTGACGAGTTTGTATTGTTCCAGCAACAAAATCACGAATCTGGATGTCAGCAAGAATACCGCGTTAACCGAACTGTATTGCGCTAACACAAACCTGACCAACCTCGACCTAAAAAACAATCCACTGTTACAATGGATGTCGTGTAACAACAATACGATTCAATTTATCTGTGTAGCTGACCTCGGCAACGTAAAACCTACCTGGCTCAAAGATGAGTCAGCTACGTATCGGGTTTGCCAGTAATATCAACTTTCTACCACACACCTGTTATCGGCCTATGTCTACCCGAATTCTCCTGTTTACGCTGGCGATCTTACTGAGTTTAGTTGTCCTATCCTGCAAAAAAAGTGATGACCCAGAACCTAATCTCCCACCGGCAGCCTTTACCGTAACACCTAAACCAACGATTATTGGTAACGACGTACTATTGACCTGGACCAAGGCCAAAGACCCTAACGGCGATCGGGTTACCTATATGGTAGTATATAAGGATACGTTAGCTCAAAACCTCTCCGATACTACCTACACGATTCGTAATGTGGGGTATAACATCACAGTAGCTGGCAATGTGATTGCCCGAGACAGCAAAAAAGCTACGACAGTAGCATCGTTCAGCTTGGCCATCGGCGTCGAACCCTACGTAGCGATACCGGATACAAACTTTGAGAAGGCACTCATTGACCTAAAAATCGATTCGGTACGAGATGGGCTACTGCGTGGAACCGACGCTCAAAAAGTAATCAATCTGCCGCTTGCCAATAAAAACATAAGTCGCTTGCAGGGTATTGAGGCTTTTATCAGCTTAAAAACGCTCGATTGCTCGGCCAACAACCTAAGCAGTCTGGACGTGAGCCAAAATACTGCTCTGAATAAATTGTATTGCAACGCCAATAAATTGACCCGTCTGGATGTAACCAAGAATGTCGCGCTCAACGAATTGGATTGTTCTGCGAATAGTCTGACAAGTCTGGATGTGAGCCAAAGTACAGCACTCACCCTATTGGGTTGCACTAAAAACAACCTGACTTCCCTAAACATCAGCACCAATACCAAACTAGCCAAATTGTACTGTACCAATAACCGCTTAACCAGTCTGGATATCAGCAAGAACAAAGCCTTAACCGTGTTGTGGTGCTTCTCCAACACCCTAACCGAGCTAGACTTACGAGCCAATTCACTGTTACAGGTGTTGCAATGCTTCGGCAATAAAATCCAGACCATTTGCGTAGCCGACCTCACCAAAGTAGCAACCGATTGGCAGAAAGATACATCGACTACGTATCAGGTTTGTAAGTAATCAACTAGTAAGATTTGTTTAGGAGAGAACAGACCCGTCTGAACAAAATTGGCGGGTCTGTTTTTAGGGTGAAGTCTAGCTATTAAATAAATCTCCTTTAGTCAGCAGGATACGTAGCCCTTTCCAAGACAAAGTAGGTAGTATTGGCAAATGATTACTAAATCAGCCAGGCTAGTGAAATCCATTGTCCAACTCCTTGTACTACTTTTAGCGCTTATTCTGGTGTGCTCCCACATTTCTTATGGGCAACCATTCGTTCAGGAAGTTGCGACCTCCTACACAGTTGAAAACGGACTTCCTAAGGGAAGAGTAACAGCGATATCACTGATAAACAATGCCCCTCTGGCTTTCAGCAATAACGATATATACGAGCTGTCTGGACATACCTGGCGGTCAAAAACAGGCCATATGCCAGCCAAATCAGCAACTGGATTGACTCAAATCGAGGGAGTAAAAATCCTTTCTTCGGCTACGTATCAAAACCGGTTGATCGTAGGCACCGCCAAGGGGTTATATCGTCTGACGGGAAAAAAAATCGAGCGAATGATGCCCTCAAACGAAACATACAATTGGCCCTTACGCCATGTTTCGGTGGTATTAGTCGATTCCAGAAACCGCTTGTGGTTCAGTGCCGAGGAAGGGGTAGGCTATCTGGATGGAGCACACTGGCACCTGTTTACAGGCAAAGAAGGGCTACCCTACAATCAGTTCACCTGTGGAGCCGCTGCACCAAATGGGGTAGTCTGGTTTGGCACCACCAAAGGGGCAATCAAGGTCGAAAACGATTTTTTTAGCTATCGGTTTAGCCAACGCTGGCTTCCAGACGACGTTGTTAACGGCATCGCTGTCGCCAAAGACGGAACAGCCTGGTTTGCCACGAACAATGGCGTAGGTCAGATTAAACCCACGCTTATAACCCTGGAACAGAAAGCCGATTATTTCACCCAGCAAGTTGAGCAACGACACAACCGCATGGGTTTCATAGCCCAAAGTCATCTAAAAAAACAGTTTGCTATTGAGAGTTGGGAACACACTATTTCAGACAATGACGGTATGTACACCGCCATGTACGGTGCAGCCCAAGCCTTCCGCTATGCAGCAACGGGAAATCCACAAGCCAAAGCACTCGCAGATCGATGTTTCAAATCCTGCAAATGGCTGGTGGACATTTCCCACGAACCGGGTTTCCCCGCCAAGGTAATTATTCCGATCGACTGGCCTGAGCCTGTCAACGAGCAGTATGGACACGAATACAATAAACAGCATCAGCAATCCGATCCGATGTGGAAAGACATTTACCCCCGATTTCCCACAAGCAAAGACGGAAAATTTAGGTGGAAATGCGATACAAGTTCGGATGAGCTGGCTGGGCATTTTTTCTTTTACGGAATTTATTATGACCTGGTAGCCAAAACCGACGAAGAGAAAAAAGCCGTGCAGAATGTGGTTCGTTCCATAGCCGATCACCTGATTCGCCACGGATACAAACTGGTTGACCATGACGGAAAAGTGACCCGATGGGGTGACTTTTCACCGGACTATTTCAATTCGGTTTATGGATATGATCAGCGTGGACTAAACTCTATGATGATGCTATCGTTTCTTAATGTTGCCAGGCACGTAACCGGTGACAATAGGTATGAGCTTGAAGCAGACAAACTACGAAAGCAGTACAATTACCATATTTCCGCCCTTCACCCAAAAGAATATTTCCCCCCAGAAAATGTAGTTCCCTGGGACAATAATCTTTGCCTGATGAGTCTCTACGGGTTGATTAACTATGAAACTGACCCATCGTTGTTACTCATGTACCGCCAGGCGCTGGAAACCGCCTGGTTACATATCAGTAAGCAAAAAAATGCCTTTTGGGATGCCATTTATCAATCATTGGCCAATAAGTTTACCCGTCTGGCCGATCAGAAGTACTTTGAAGGCAAAAACCTCTTTCCCGAAAACCACCTGTATGCTCCTTCTGTAGTCCAACGCTGCTACAAAGCAGCAAACAACCCAACCTTTATTCTTGAAAATCTTCAGAAAATCCCGCTGGATTTAATTGGTTATACCATGGACAATACCCACCGGTTAGATGTTGTTTTTGACCCTACTCCTGGGCAAGATCCCACCAAAGGTTGGCGTACCGATGGCTATGCCCTGCCAATCGATGAGCGTGGACACGTAAGGCAGGATCGTGACGGGTTTGCCCTCAGGTTATCAGAAGGAGACGGAAACGATGAACATGAAGGGACGTTTTTCCTCTTACCCTATTACATGTCTGTCTATCATAAACTCATTCAGCCCTAAGACGCCAGACTAAATTCTTGACTCTCATACCATTCATTTAATTAATTGCCCCATATCAAAAACGTCCTTAACGGCCAGTGATATTGACAAAGTCCTCGCCGTGAAAACATTACTTGACCGTAATCCGTTGGATACCTATTCGCTTCTGCAACTGGCCCGCTTTGTCGGGTTGAATGATTACAAACTCAAGAAAGGATTTCGGGAAGTAGTAGGCCATACCGTATTCGGTTATCTAAACGATCTTCGTATGCAGTACGCTCACCAGTTAGTATGTGATAGTAGCTTTACGATTGGTGACGTAGCGACCAAACTTGGCTACAGCGAAACGCACCACTTCTCGTCGGCTTTCAAACGAAAATTTGGTTATTTACCAAGCCAGCTAGCCAACAAAAGCAGATAATTTTCTAACTTCTTCCGATTACACATCAATACGATTTTATATGCCATTGCTCGTTTCACGGTTAATTTTTTGCCTGCTTCCACTTCTTACCTTTAGTTCAATTGCCCAAGATGCTACTCATTTAGCTGCTGAACCAGGGGGAATCTCGTTCTTTAAAGGCTCCTGGACCGAAGTACTGGCCGAAGCCAAACGCCAGAACAAACCCGTGTATGTGGACATTTATACAACCTGGTGCCCTCCTTGCAAACGCATGGCCAAAGAAGCGTTTCCTAACCCCAAAGTAGGGGCAAAGTTCAACGTGCACTTTATCAATTACCAGCTCGATGCCGAGCGGGGCGAAGGTGTTCAAATCGCCAAACAGTACGCTGTGGCAAGTTATCCAACGGCTTTGTATATCGATCCCAATGGAACGCTGGTCCACCGGGCGGTAGGCTATCCGGGCATCAACGGCATGATCGATCAGGCCGATCATATGCTGGCTTTATCTCAACTACGAACAACAGTTGCCAAGGGCGATCGTGATTATGTTGAGGGGAAACGTGATCCCGATTTCCTCAAAAAATACCTGATTTCCCTTCAGGCACTTAATCGGCCTATCGACGATGTGCTCGACGCTTATCTGGATGCACTGCCCGAACCCGAACGGGCAACCAATGAAACGATAGCCTATCTGGCGGAAAAATTACAATCGTCAACAACAAAGTCGTTTGATTTCCTGATTAAAAATCGACCTTCTATTCTCTCATCCGACCCAGCGAAACGGAATCTGGCAACTCCCGTTTATCGTGCCTTGTACCGTGCGCTCTCCAACGACTTCAAACAGGCAGAACTCACTAACGACGAAGCACTACTCGAAAAAGTCATTGTCAACAACGAACGAAATACGGTTTCCGGCAATCCATTTTTCGTTCGGCAGGAGGCTCAGAAACAGGAAGCAGCCAACGACTACCGGTTGAAGTTTTTCAGGCAAACCAAAAACTTCGCAAAATATCGGGAGCTAGCGGGCCCAATTGCGCAAAACCAATTGATGAGCCAACCGCTGGATAGTTTGCGAAAATTAGATTCGACAACAGCCCTACGGGTAAAAACGATGATGGTTATTATACCTGACTCAATCCGGACTAAGATAGCAGCTATTGATCAGCCAGCCAACGATCGACTTATGTCGTGGAAAGTGTCGCATTCACTGCATGAAATTGCAGATACCTACCGTGAACTGGGAACGTCAGCGGCAGACTGGGAGCAAGCGTTAGCCTGGACCGAGCGATCTATAGCGCTGTATTCCGCTCCTGCGTATTTGGCGACGTATAAAGCGCTTCAGAAAAAACTTGGCCGTCACGATTGACCATTTTAATCTCAGAGAGCGCAATGGATTGACGATTTAGAGAGAACTTACCTCCTTTAATTCGTTTATCGTATGAACTCCAGCCGATTCACCAAATTCTTCGAGAAATTTGCTTCCAAAGCAACCCAGGCTACTGGCTCTTCCTCCGCTTTTTTGATAGCCTTGCTAACCATTATTATCTGGCTCGTTACCGGCCCCGTTTTTGGCTACTCCGACACCTGGCAATTGATCATCAATACGGGAACAACAATCGTCACCTTTCTAATGGTGTTCCTGATTCAGAAATCGCAGAACAAAGATTCGCTGGCGATGCAGATCAAACTGAATGAGCTTCTTGCCGTCAATCGAAAAGCGAGTAATCGGCTGTTGAATGTGGAAGACTTGACCGAACAGGAACTCCACGCTTTACACCGGTTCTTTGGCGAATTGGCTGCCAAGGCCAAAACTGAAGCCAGTCTGTCCGAATCACACTCGGTGGAAGAAGCCGAGGAAATCCATAACGATAAAGTGGAAGTTCTGCATGAACGGCAGGCTGCTCGCAAGGCCGAAAAACGAGCGGTTAAGTCGCAGAAAGAAGCGGAGAAAAAGGCAACAGGTAAGACGCCACCAACCAATAAAAAGCCCTGATTTACGGCAGCCGTAGCGGTTAGCACACCAGTTTTCAGGCCTTTTTGGGTATAATGACAGATATATGATAATTTTATCAGAAGTTATACACAAACAGTCCTGTTAAAAAACAGGTTTATTACTACCAGAGCTCATTTCGGCCTAGAGCTCATTTACTGTATGAATCAGCCGCCCGCTGCTCCGTCAACCACACTTCAGCCCCATGAAGAAGCGTTATTGCGACGTTCTTATGATCAGTTACAAACAGCCCTCAGCATTGGTCTGATTGCGACCTGGTTTTGGGATATTGGAACTGATCAGGTATTTGGCGACCGAAATCTATTGCGGTTTTTTGGCGTAGATGAAACACAGGGACAGAATGGGCTCCCTCTAAGCACATTCACTAATACTATTCATCCCGACGATCAGGCGCGGGTTATTCTGCTTATTAATGAAGCCGTCCAGTTAGGCCATACGTATGAGGCAGAGTACCGAATTACTTCTAAGTTTTCAGAAGATCGGTGGGTGCTTGCCCGTGGTCGATTGAGCTATAATGAGCAACATCAGCCGCTCACATTTTCGGGTGTACTGATTGACGTCACCGATCGAAAACGGGCCGGAATTCGGTCGCAGATGACCGAAACCAGCTTACGACTTGCCGTAGAATCGGCCCGAATTGGTACCTGGGAGTTTTATCCGCTTACTGGCGAATTGATCTGGTCAGATCGCTGTAAGGAGTTGTTTGGTCTGCCTGCTACGGCCGAGATCGACTACACTGTGTTTTTACAAGGCCTTCATCCCGACGATCGCGCGTTAACCGACCAGGCGGTAAAAGACGTGCTGCAACCGGATAGCAACGGAATTTTTACGTGTGAGTACCGAACCCTGGGTATAGAGGATGGTCAACTTCGCTGGATTCGTTCCAAAGGGCAGACATTTAAGAATAACCAGGGAGCTGTTGAGCGGTTTATTGGGACAGTGGTTGATATAACTTCCGATAAAGAGAATGAGGTACATCTGCAACAACTGGTACACCAACAAACTCAGGATCTGGAGCGTCAGGCCCATCAACTACGCACGACGCTGGATGCATCAATCAACAGCATTATAGCCATGACGGCGATTCGGGATGAAACCGGCACAATTGTCGATTTCATGATGAATACCGCCAATGCAGCGGTTGTCCGAAGCAACGCCATGCAGCCCGAAGAAATTATTGGGCGAACCTTGCTGACCGTATTTCCGGGCAACCGGGAAAATGGCTTTTTCGATCTCTATGTACGCGTTGTCGAAACGGGCGAACCGGGACAAAGCACGCAGTATTACCGTGATGAATTAGGGTTAGAAGGCTGGTTTGAAGTATCGGTCGTTCAGCAGGACGGCGATAGTGTGGTAGTTACTTTTAACAATATTACTGAGCGAAAGAAAGTTGAGTTAGCTGCACAACAACAGGCCATTGACCTCAACAAAGCCAACGCTGAACTTAAACGCTCCAACGAAAGTCTACAACAGTTTGCGCACATAGCGTCGCACGATTTACAGGAGCCGCTTCGCCGGATTCAGGCCTTTAGCGACTTGCTGAAAGGGCAATTTGCCGATAATCTTTCCGATGGCGAGCGAGACATGATCCGTCGAATTCAGCGTTCGGCCCATCGGATGCAAATGCTGGTTAAGGATCTACTTACTTATTCCAAGCTTAGTACCCAGCGCGAACCCTTCACAACGGTTGCCCTGAACGGTGTTCTTGAAGATGTGGTCAACGATCTGGAAATGAGTATTACGGAGAAAAAAGCGACTATCGACATTGGCCCATTACCCAAAATTTCGGGGAGTTCGTCGCGGCTACGACAGCTTTTTCAGAATCTGATTGCCAACGCGTTAAAGTTTGCCTCGCCGGGCATATCACCCGTTATCAGCATTCATTCGCGCATGGTTCAACCCGACGAATTGCCTACGCAGGTACAAGGTTTACACCCTTATCCTTTCTGGCTTATTACCGTAACCGATAACGGTATTGGCTTCGATGAGCGGTATAAGGATCGAATTTTCAGTCCTTTTCAACGATTGCACGATCCGGCGACCTACAGTGGTACCGGTATTGGATTAGCCATTTGCCAACGAGTTGTCGATAGTCATGGCGGGGCGATTGATGTAACAAGTCAACCCGGTGAAGGCTCTACCTTTAAGGTGTTCCTGCCAGTTCTTTAGATTGGTTAGAGATGCCTTGAAGTAGTTCGGCGAAGTTTTAAACTTCGTCAGAGTGTTATCCGGTCTCTGACCGGTATTTTAGCTGTATCCTCGGTGTGTGTCCTCACCTAGAGTATATAAACATTTCTGACATAGGCTAATCAGCCCTGTAAGGGCGACCTGTCAATAGGTATTCTCGCTTAGTAAGAGCCTGAAGCGCCGTAGGTGCGACCTAATTCTGTCCATATCGGTCGCACCTACGGCGCTTCAGGGTACGATTAGTTCTCTATTTACTATTAACAGGCCACTCCTAACGGAGTTTTGAACATGCTCAAAAAATGTGCTTATATTCTAGGTTAGGACACAGACCGAGGATACCAAGCAGAATTAGTTCAAATCAATAAACCAGGCTCAGCGCCCCTGATTTAACGCGAACTACCTAAAGAACTGGCAACTGGCTACGTTGAAAAATAGTCTGATAATCGATAAAAGCCTGACCCGCAGCAGCCACCACTTCATCGGCGTGGGCCTCTCCTTCGCGGGTTATGAATGCGCCAAAGTTCTTCCAGTTACTTCCGGTAGATGCCCCATATCCCTGATAAAATCGAGCGTGCGTGAGTAACGGCAGAATGGCGGGGTTTTTCTGTAACATTCTCCAGATTACCGTTCCGCCCAACATCGACCCTTCGCCAACATAAGCCGCACCCAGCAAGGAAACTGGTGACCAATCAGCAAATAACTCAGGCATAACCTGCGGCACTGCCTCATTCAGATTGGCCAAATCGTCCAGCAGCCAGGCTGTTTTCCGACGCGTATCTGGCTCATAGTCTTTGAAAAACTCAGGGTATTGATCAATTGCCGTTTCAAGCGCCTGATGAAATATGAAATGGGTTCGGAGCAGATGACTATATTCCTCTACTGAAAGCGTTCCGTTTTGTAAGGCTTCGGTATAAAACTGTTGTTCAGTCTGTTCGTGTAGGGGACGGGTTTCGTTCCGTAAACGCTCTAATAAAGTGCTCATTGAAGGTGTTGAGTAAATCTACTTCGTATCGATTCGGGCATTGTTCTCAAGCCAGAAATCGCACAGTTTACTAAGTAAGGTTCCGGTAGCCTGATAACTACCTGGCTTCACGATATAGGCATTCACACCAGCTTCATACGCTGACTTTATATCGCGCGGGCTATCGGATGTGCTAAACGCAACGATGGGCACAAACCGGGTTCGATCGATGGAGCGGGCCTGCTGTACAACTTCGACACCGCTCAGACCATCCAGATTCAAATCCAGCAACACCAGTTTAGGCAACGAATGTGGCTGGTTTTTATAGCGCCCCTGGCCCGTCAGATAATCGACAGCTTCTGAGCCACTGTCCATAACAGTGTACGTAAACGGGCGATTCAGCTTCTGCATCAGGCGACTGAATATGTCCGCATCGTTCGGATTATCTTCAATATATAATACGTCAACCATGAGCTAGGCGTGTGTCGTCAGTGGAAATGCAACAGAAAACGTGGTACCCCGATCTGGTTCACTATGAAACCAGATTTTGCCCTGATGCCGGTTAATGATCCGCTTCACAATAGCCAAACCAACGCCAGTGCCCTCAAACTGACGGGCATTTTCCAATCGCTTGAATAAATCAAACATCTTGCCAGCTTGCTTCATATCGAAGCCGATGCCGTTATCTTCTACCGAATAAATAACCTCATCGTCTGTTTGCCGACCATTTACCTGTATAACTGCTTTGGGAGTCAGTCTGGTATATTTTGCTGAATTCCCAATCAGGTTTGTAAATAATTGCAATACCATGGTTGGATCGGCCGAAATGGCTGGCGTCTCTCCAATGTCAATCTGTAAAGACCGATCTTTAGCTGTTACCATAATTTCCTCCCGGATGCCTTCCAGCAGTTGACGCATATCGACCTTTTCAGTGCTTAAATCGGTGCGTCCCATCCGCGAATAGTACAGAATATGCCGGATGAGGCTCCGCATTCGATCCGTTGAATCAATGATTTTCTGAAACAGAGCCTGCGCATCGGGATTCAGTTCAGCTCCGTACTCTTCAAGCAGTATTTCGGAGTAGCAGCGAATCGACGATAAAGGGGTTCTTAAATCATGCGATACGGTGTAGCTAAAGGCATCCAGTTCTTCATAGGCTACTTGTAAACGCTGATTTAGCAGCCGGATTTCATTCGCCTGCCTTGTTACAACCTGCAAAATATCTTCGCGCAACTTAACAACAGCCCCTATTTCGGCTTCGCTCCAGGGACTCGATGTATTGCGTACAATTTCGATCCAGGCGGCAAAACTCGTTCGGGGATTGATGCGCTGCTGCCCATCGGAGGTAACCGTAACGGGTTTATCGGGATTACCCGCCCAGGTAACTTCCTGAATCTGCTCAGGCTTAAACCAGAATACATATTCTTTCAACTCCCGCGACAACTCAATCGCCAGCAAGCCAGCACCTACATCCCGAAAAGCTTCAGCCGGAGGATACAGATTCGGAAGTTGACTGGTTTCCAGAAATGTTTCGGTGTCGGTTGTGGGGAGCCAATCCGCCAAGGCCCGAATATCAGCTTCATCGGGCGTCTGCCCCAGTTGGTAAACTTTATCATTGAACACTAAGGCAGCACCGGTTGCCTCGGTCATGTTCAGCACTGTTACGGGCGATTTGACTAGTGCCCGCACAACGTCGTCCGTAAAAATTAACTGCTCGTGAAGCCGTTGCCCATTCTGGGTGTATTGCAGCAGGTTTGTCTTGTCTTCTTCATCTTTACGAAACTCTAAAGCTGCCGAGAGTAATTGGCTGACAAACTTAGCCGCCTGCCGAGCCGGATAATCGACAAAATGGGGTGTTGTATTATGGCACGAAATCAGCCCCCACAATTCACCCCGATACATTAACGAAATACTCATGGATGCCTGCACACCCATGTTCCTCAGGTATTCAATATGAACCGGTGAAACAGCTCGGAGCACCGAATGCGTAAGATCGAGCGGGCGATCGCTGGGCCAATCTGAATCAGATAAAATTTTGGATGGCGTACTGGTTGCATCGGCAATCAATCGCACCAGATTGATTTTATATAATTCGCGGGCCTGCCGGGGAATATCCGAAGCCGGGTAATGCAAGCCCAGGTAGGGTTCTAAGTCGTCGTCTTTTTCTTCGGCAATTACTTTACCATGCCAATCGGCGCCAAACCGATACACCATGACCCGATCGAAACCAATAATCGTTTTTACACGCCGGGCCGTATTCTGAAGCAAGTCGACCAGGGTTCGGCTCGACTGCACTTCCGTTAGCGCCTGCGCCAGTAATTGCTGATTGATCAGCGCATTCCGTTCATCGCCACTGGGTTCCCATTCGAGCAGAATAAGCCCTAAATATTGGTGAATAATCAGATTCCAGACTTGTCCATTCAGGGTTACCCGATTTGGATTCATGGTATCCCACGAATCATTCCGGCAACCTACATTCAAGAGTTCTACCAGTGTGTTTCCTGGCACACTTGTTTCCGCCAACAGTGCCTGTACAGGCTGCCCCAGCAACTGAGTCGGTGCAATGCCAACCAGCTCAGCGATATTGTCACTGACGTGTACAATGGTATAAGTATCGGGTTGAATAGCTACTAAATACCCATGCGACTGGATATGGCCGAGAATATGGATCGGCTCGCGCTCACAGTTTGTCAGATCAACAGGTAATGAATTCATTGAGTGCTTTCGGGTAGTTAACTACCAATAATAGCTGATATGGTCCAGTTAAGAGATCGGAGCAATAGCATGCAATATAAGCATACAGATGCCAGATTCAACATACATATGATTAACTCCCTGGGACATCGGCTGTTCAGATAAATTTGACTAAAACAGTAAATGGGCGTTACCAAATGCATTTAGATACAGGCATGGTTTACATGACTCTTTGGAACCTAAAGAATCTCTAGATTCACGGCTATTCATAGGTTTGCGTACTGAAGTTTAGAGTTATTTTTTTGTCATTCCGACGCAAGGAGGAATCTCAAAGTAGCTTATTAGTCAAGCTTGACCGGGCCGCCGGAGCGGATTCCTCCTTGCGTCGGAATGACAAAAAACTAGTTAATTAACAATTTCGTCGAAAACGCTTTTTCGTTATGCCAAATCAGATTTTGGTGGTTGGTAGTTCAAATACCGATATGGTCGTGAAGACCCAAAAATTACCCGCACCGGGCGAAACCGTACTGGGCGGTACATTCCTGATGAATCCGGGTGGTAAGGGAGCCAATCAGGCAGTTGGTGCCGCCCGACTGGGTGGTCAGGTGACCTTTGTTGCCAAGGTTGGCAATGATATTTTTGGTCAACAGGCTGTGGCGGGTTTCCAACAGGAAGGCATCAACACTAGCTACATACTGACCGATACGGAACACCCATCGGGCGTTGCACTGATTAATGTGGATGCTTCGGGCGAAAACTGTATCACGGTGGCTCCGGGTTCAAACGCCCATCTGCAAGCCAACGAAACCGACGCAGCCCTGCAAACAGCAAGCGCCGACGCCCTGGTCCTTCTCCAACTCGAAATTCCGCTTCCCACCGTCGAGCATGTGGTGAAGCAGGCTGCCCAACAAGGGTTGCGCGTTATTCTGAACCCTGCCCCTGCTCAGGAACTTCCAGCCGATTTATTTCAGCATCTTTTTTTAATCACGCCCAACGAAACCGAAGCCGAACTATTCACGGGGGTTCGTGTAACAGACTTACCCACGGCTAAGCAAGCCGCTCAAAAACTCCATGAAATGGGCGTATCGAATGTTGTTATTACGCTTGGTTCAAAAGGGGCTTACTTCTCCACGGGTACTGAGGACCAGCTTATCGAGACGGCAACCGTCAAAGCCATTGACACGACAGCGGCAGGCGATTGCTTCAATGGCGCACTGACCGTAGGGCTGGCCGAAGGGCAGTCGTTACCCGATGCAATCGCCTTTGCCTGCAAAGCCGCTTCGATTTCGGTTACGCGCATGGGTGCTCAAGCCTCTATGCCTAAGCGGGAGGAAGTAGTGTAGTGATGTGGTGTCGGGTTCTTCAACCCGACATTCGCAGGTTTCTCAAAACCTAATTAACTATAACACTCGGTTTTAAGAAACCTCGCTAGTGGCAGGTTTAAGAACCTGCCACCACGAATGCCACTAATTAACCCCAACCCCCAAACCAAATCATTTCAATGAAACTCCTTTCCCTCTCTATACTTACACTAGTCTTGTCAGCCACGATTCCCCCTGCCAAAACAGGAGCACCCGCTACTGTGACGCTTTCCAAAACCATGCTTCAGGATAAAATAAAAGGCGGCTGGGCAGGTCAGGTTATCGGTTGCACGTTCGGTGGGCCGACCGAGTTTCGATTTACGGGCACGATGATCAACGCTTACCAGCCCATTCCGTGGTACGACGGCTATATCAAGAAAACCATGACCGACAACCCAGGCCTGTACGACGACCTGTATATGGACCTGACGTTCGTGGATGTTTTTGAGAAAAAGGGGCTTGACGCGCCCATTGCCGAACATGCCAATGCGTACGCAAAAGCTGATTACATGCTCTGGCACGCGAACCAGGCGGGTCGATATAATATTTTGAATGGGATGAAAGCGCCCGCTTCAGGGCACTGGCTCAACAATCCTCATGCCGATGACATTGATTTCCAGATCGAAGCGGATTTTTCGGGACTGATGGCTCCCGGCATGCCCAACACAGCGGTGAAAATTGGTGATTCAATTGGCCACATCATGAACTATGGCGATGGCTGGTATGGTGGTGCGTACGTGGGTGCTATGTACTCGCTGGCGTTTGTCTCTAAAGATGTGAATTACATTGTGAAGGAGGCTTTAAAAACCATTCCCGCTCAGAGTACATTTTATCAATGTATTGCCGATGTCATTAAATGGCACGATCAATTTCCGAACGACTGGAAACGCAACTGGTTCGAGATCGAACGAAAATGGTCCGACGACATTGGCTGTCCCGATGGCGTGTTTCACTCCTTTAACATCGACGCCAAAATAAACTCGGCCTATATTGTCCTGGGACTTCTGTACGGGGGCGGTGATTTCACGAAAACGATGGAAATCAGTACACGTGCCGGTCAGGATTCCGACTGTAATCCAGCTTCAGCCGGTGGCATTCTGGGCACTATGCTGGGCTACGATCACATTCCGGCCTATTGGAAACAGGGCTTGAAAGAAGCCGAAGATATTGACTTCAAATACACGACCATGTCGCTCAACGATGTGTATGCCATGAGCATGAAGCACGCCCTGCAAGTTGTGGAGCGGAACGGCGGCAAAATCAACGGAGATCAGGTTACGCTTGCCCTCCAAACACCCAAAGCCGTGCGATTGGAACAAGCCTTTACAGGGCATTATCCCGTGCTGGCGCGAGGGATTCACAAAGAAATAGACGGCGAGTATAGCTTCGATTTCGATGGTACGGGCTTTGTTCTCAAAGGTGAAGCGAAGCCTAAATCGCGCAACGCATGGGATTATAAAAGCGACTTCGCCTTCAACGTTGAGCTATACATTGATGGCCAGAAAATCGAAACGGCCAAACTACCCGTCGATTTTACCCACCGTCGGCATGAACTGTTCTGGCGTTACCAGCTTCCTAAAGGCAAACATAACGTACGCCTAAAGGTATTGAATCCGGATGCGGAACACATCGTGCGCATGGGTGAATTACTCGTTTACAGCGATAAGCCAGTTCCCTCAAAGCTCCATTGATTGTTTGTTTTATATGCCATATCTCCAAGATATGGCATATAAAACAAACAATATACATTATGCCACCTCATGTCCCGCCATTGGTTCTTTTTTCTTCTGTTACTGACCCTGTCAGCTTCGGCCCAGAAACCGATTCCACCTTCGCTTCATGCCGATCCTGCCGGTGCCTTAACGACGTATCAGCAAAATCTGGCTAAGCTCCGACAGCACTATCCAAATCGTCGCGAACTGCCCGATCTGAAGTTTTTCCTTTTTGGCATGGGCGATCGCTTAAAACTGATCTACCGAAAAGGGCGGCTGCTGAACGCACTAACGGGCAATATTGAAGAACAATGGCATGTGAAAGAGGAGATTATCGTCCCCTCCGAATATCTGGTGCAATTGACGCTGGCCGATGGGCAAACCATACAGATTCGCGAAGATGAAACGGGTGTGTGGCTCTTACAGACAGGCAAACGACCCAGGCTTATTCCTGGTACTCGCAGTCGATTGCTATTGCCCCACTTTGCCGATCATCCGTACGGGCCAATACTGCGGGTGCTGCATCAGGAAGTTCTTATCAATGTGATCAACGGGCGGCCGACTCCCAACTTTCTGGTCTATCTTAAACCCTGGTATCGTGATGCGGCATTAATGGCTATGGTGATGCGGGAGACCAATAATCTCTCGCTCATCAACGATTGGATCATGGCGATTCGTGATCCATTCGATCGCAACAATCACGGAATTCCGGAAACAGATAATCTGGGCGAAGTCTTATTTCTGACCTCGTTAGTAGCCGATAAAAGTCATCCCGTGGTGCAGATGGTGCGGGATTCTGTCAGGAACTTTCAAAAGGACACGTACATCATCGGTAAAACGGACAATGCCGAACACCCAGTTTTCCAGACCAATTGGCTCAAATATGGGTTAAAATCGCTTGGGCTGCCTGATCCGTATGTCCTTCCAAAACAATACGACAGTTATGCTTCCCTCTGTTGGTGGAATTCGGCAACTGAGGCTGTCACTCCCACTAAATTCGACGAACGCTTAGCGGCCAATCGCCCTTATTTAGCCTGGGCCGAGGATCATTTCTATAACCAATCTGGCGTTTCCGAAAAACGAGCTATAGTTGGCAACCTTGATTATCCGCTGAGCTGGGAACAGCAATCTAGCTCAGCTCACTATCCTGGCCTGACTGTATTGGATAAAGAATTTGTGAAGCAGAAACTGGCTTTTCCCCATGCCTGGCACGCAGCCGAGATGTTTCTGTTGTTATTGGACAGTAAATAATTTTTTTGACAGGATTTACTGGATAAAACAGGATTTGTACGTTGGTTAAATCCTGTTTTATCCTGTAAATCCTGTCAAAAAGAAACCATTTTATCGGTTGCCCGCAATCGTAAGACCCGCTTTTACGGTTAAGTACGAATTATCGGCTGTCATGGTCAGACCGGAGGTAGCGGTCTTAACACTGGTATCGCCAACGAGGTTGTAGGCCGCTTCCAGATGCCAAATTTTATACTTAATGCCAAGTCTCCCCATTCCGCCCAGGTTAGCCGTGACGGGTAATGGATACGAAATGGAATTATAAATGGGCGTACTTTTTTCAGCATAATAAAGTCCGATCCCAGCTCCAATATAAGGTTTAAGCGCAGAGCCCGTATTGACCACGTAATTAGCGGTCAACACCCCTGACATAATCGATTTCGTTTGGGTTGGAAACGAAAGATTATTATCAAGGTATTCCGTGCGCTGAACAAATGCCTGCTCAAGCCGAAAACCGAGGTCAAGGTTTTTGATAAACTTATCGAGTTCGTATTGCGGCTCAAGGCTATAAACGAAGCCCGCTTTCGCGAAATCGGTTTTGGGTGCCCGGTATGTTGGATCTGAAAATCCGCCAGCAATAGTCACTTTAAATGGTTTCTTTTGGGCAAACCCGGCAAAGGAAATTTGTAAGAGAAAAAGTAAGAATAACTTACGCATAAGATGAAAATGGTTTTTTGTAGACAATTGATGGTAGGAGTACAAAACGTTCGTCATCGTTGTAAAGGACCCAACAACCGTTGTCTATAGTCTTTACACCCAAAAGCCTGTTTACGTTGCAAAAGAACGAGTGAAAAGCTTGAGCACTAAATTTCAACGCAATATTAACTTGTTTTCTATTGGTTACAGTAGCGCCCTGTATTTCTAAATGCTTCTTTAATCCGTTCGGGAAACTATGAATCCGTTTACTATTGCCTTGGAGCGTTTTTTGTCATTCTGACGAAGGAAGAACCTTAATATTTACTTACCTGCGAGTGAAGATGCGTTAAGATCCTTCCTTCGTCAGAATGACAAAAACGCTCCTTATTTATCCCAGAAAATAATACCGTCGCGGGTTATCCAGGCATGCGTGGTCGACTCGTACTTGTCGATCTGATCGCCACCACCTTTCTGGCGAGGGTCATTTTCATCCTGCATCCATTTGTCTAAGCGCTTCCGCAATGCGTTTTTAGTTTGCGCTAAGGCCGCATCCTTTACCTTGTTGTGCAGGTTGTACGGATCATCTTTCAGGACATATAATTCTTCTGCGGGGCGTTTTTCAAAACCCATGACAAACAGAGGCTTTATAGCAGGGTCGTTCCGGTGATCCATCATGTATATTTTGGTGGGGCCACCATCCACATCGCCAAAAATAGACGGCGTATTCGGAATGGTTTCATCGCCAGCGGGCATGCGATTGGGTCGGAAGTTACGGATGTACAGATACTCTTTGGTGCGGATAGCGCGCATGGGATAGCCTGCACCCGAATCCAACTCAGCACGGCACAGACAATGGCGCTCACGTTCCAGAAAAACTTCGGACCGATGAACTGTTTTTTGCCCATTCAATACGGGCAATAAACTAATGCCATCAACGACAGGACGTTGTTTGATCCCACCCCAATCCAGAAAAGTAGGCATCAAATCGATCAGGTTGACAAACGAATCGTTGCGTTTCGGTTGGTTTAGCGGCTTAGAAAAACGGCTAATCAGGAGCGGCACTCGGGTTCCGTAATCATACAGATTTGCTTTGGCATGCGGAAACGGCATCCCGTTGTCAGAAGCCACCACAATGATGGTGTTCTCCAATTGGCCCGAAGTTTCCAGTTTCTTCAGTAAATCGCCAATCTCACGATCGAGCCGCTCTACTTCCGACAGATAATCGGCGACGTCACCTCTAACTTCGGGCACGTCGGGCAGGAATTTAGGCAGGTGAATTTTTGACGGATCGATTCCGGCTTTCTTACCATTTCCCAAATCGAAAGGGCGGTGAGGATCGTTGGTACCAAACCAGAAAAAGAAAGGTTTTCCTTTGGGCAGCTTATCCAGAAATGGCCCGAATCCTAGCTTAGCCGAATCGCCCGCCGGATTTTGGGTATAACCCATTTTCATATAATCGCCCGGTGCCCAACCCTTCCGGTCAAACGCCACCGAATAGCCTTCTTTTTCGAGCAGTTGAACGTAAGTGGGAATACTATAATCGAGTCGGCCACACAGGTTTACCCCTTCGCCGAGATTATGCGGGTATCGGCCTGTAAGCATAGCCGCCCGCGAAGGAGTACAGGAAGGTGAAGCGCAATAGGCATTCGTAAAAACGGTGCCATGTTGGGCTAGTTTATCGAGGTTAGGTGTCTTGATTGTTTTATCGCCGTATATACTCGCATAGGGGTAGCTCCAGTCATCGGCCAGAATAAACAGGATGTTCGGTCGTACTGCGGTTTCTTTTTTGAACGAAAAAAGACTAAGTGCGAGCAGCGAGAGCAAACCCGTCAGGCAAAAGACATATTTCATAATCAGGCGATCGTTTCCTCAAAAATAGCCCGAAATATACGTACCTAAATCAAAATCTACATTCGTGAACCCACCTGCTTATACGCCTATGCTCCCGAAACTTACTTTTCGATTTCGAAAGCCAGCAAAACATTTCCGGGGAGTTCGCCAAAGAGGCCATAACCGGAATTGACGAATACCATCCCATCGGCCACAACCGGCGCCGACCCGTCAATTGATCCCCCTTTTCCTGCAATCCCATTCACGGCCTGATACTCCTTTACCGTATCGTAGTCCCACAAAACTTTACCATCCGTTGTCGAATAAGCACGGATATGGCCATCCAGTGCTCCAGCAAATACCAGTCCGGGAATGACCGTTGGCGCAGCCGAGTTGGCTTCAATGCAGCCTTTCTTGCCTTCGCAGGCTGGTGCGACCGTTTTCCAGATAATCTTTCCTGTTGTGGCATCCAGCGCAAACAGGCCCGGTTCCGGCTTGATCAGTGAATCGATTTTGGGGTTTATGCCAAACTTATTGTCGGCATTGGCGGCATACACGTATCTTCCATCCGTTGCCATGCCCCAGTGAATGCCCCCCAGCGCCCCACCTCGCCCAATCCGGGTTTGCCAAATGACTTTCCCGTTATCGGGAGATAGGCCGTAAACAATCCCGGCTTTTTGCCCAACCAACAGGATTTCTTTTCCTGATGGTAATTTGGTCAGGATAGGCGCCATACCGAAATCAAAATCAGGGCCTACTTTTTCGGGGCAGTTGGGGTTTCCAGGACAGGCCAGATTCCAGGTATCATCTTTGGTCGACTGAAACGACCAGACTAGCTTCCCGGTTTTCAGATTCAATGCCTGAATAGCATCGCTGGTCGTTGTAGCGGGACTGGTGTAATTCTCACCCGTACCGAAATAAAGCAGGCCGCGCTTTGTGTCGATGGTGGGGCTGCTCCAGACAATCGCTCCCGATGGACCATAAAACGGTGCTCCATTCTTCTTTTTGCCTACTTCCTTCGCTTCCTCCGCAATGACCCGATGCCGCCAGATTTCTTTACCCGAACGAGCATCCAACGCGACAATTTCACCCGACGACGAACAGCACGGATAAGTCGGATCCAAAACCGAGACAACCTCGTTAGACGTCAACGGAACATACACTATATTGTCGTAAACGGCCACCGAACCGGTATTACCCGATTGAGGATGTTTCCCGGCTTTGCTCTCCCAGAGTAAGTTTCCAGTTTTTACATCAATGGCATACGCATTTGTATTGTTGTCGGCAAAAAAAGCGCGTATTCCTTCGTTGTTCTGCACCACCGAAATGGCTCCCCGAACGGCCGCTTTCGCCAGAAAACGCCAGCCAATTTTCCCGGTCTGTTTATGAATGCTGTACACCTCGCCAAAGTGCGTACCAATAATCAACCAGTCGCCCACAATAGCGGGTTTACTCCTCACCTGACTCACATCCGGAAAAGCAAAAGCCCATTTTAGTTTCAGACGTCCAACGGTTTCGGGCGAAATACCCGCCTGCTGTGCCGACCGATAACCGGTTCCTTCCAGATTACCACCCCAACCCGAGTGATGTATCAATCCACTTTTCGTTGAAGGAAGGGTAAATTGCCCATAGGCTTCCTGAGGTATAGGGTTATCTTTTAAGGATTTACTTGCCAACCATTGGGCAATGGCTTTCCGCTGATCCGTGGTTAGTTCTTTGGCTTGCTCGCGCATTTTACCCGTTTCCAGAGCAGCCAGAATGGCCCTTGGCGGCATCTGAGCTAAAATGAAATAGCCTGGAGCACCTACCCCAGCTTCGGCCTTGTGGCAATTATTGCAGGTGGCCATGTACAATTTCTGACCTTCGGCGGCTACAGAATAGTCTAGTTTCTGAGCAAATCCCACCATGGAAAGTAACAGAAACACGACGGCCAATGTCCATGACCTAACCTGAACAGATTGACCCAATTGACAGATAGGATGCATACGCTATAACTGGTCTATAATCAGTGTCTTACTAGTAGTAAAAGTAAATTGCATGCAGCAGCCGAGGTTCTTTTTTTTTGATAAACCCTTGAATTGATAGGATAAAGTTTAGATTGAGCGGGATGAACTGACGTCGGCGAGAAGGTAATCCAAGAGTTAGCTGTATATCCTCGGGAGAACACCCTAGCCTGATGACTAAGGATTTGGCTGGCTGTGGTGGTGTCAGTTTCTCAAAACTGACACGTTAGGTTTCTTAAAACCTAACGGATAGTCCATCAGCTTAACGAGGTTTCTGGCATAGTCCAATCAGCCCTATGAGGGCGTCCTGTCAATAGTTATTCTCGCTTATTAAGGGCTATAAGCGCCGTAGGTGCGACCTAATTCTGTCCATATCGGTCGCACCTACGGCGCTTAGGGTTATAGCTGATACATTGTTTTCTATTAACAGGCCACTCCTAACGGAGTTTCGAACATCCTCAAAAGATAGGCGAGGACAAAGATCGAGGATACGCAATCGACTATTATACGATGTTCCTGATAACGAACGCTACTTGGCCGAAATAATTAGCACTAAACCCAGCACATAACACAAGCCCATGAGCATCAGATAGCGGTTTGACAGAGCGGGCGCTCCGAGAAATTCCTGCCAGATAAAAACACCCCACAGCACAGCAATGATCGTGGCTCCCTGGCCCAATCCATAACTGATAGCATAGCCAGCTGCGCCCGAAGCCAATAAACTCGACGCCATGCCCAAACACCATACCATACCACCTAGCATCCCGATCCGGTGGTTACGTCGACTTACGTCGCTATAGAAGATCTCGCCGTCGGCAGGTTTACTCGCAAATCGACGCAATACGGGAATGAATAATGGGGTACTGACAACCACCCCAATGGCGAACAAGACTAAGGCTGTGTAGGGGGTGAGCAGTCCCGGTGCCGGATTACTAAAATCCGTTGTCATGGATTTAGCCACGAAATAAAAGAAGAAACTCATCAGGAACCCACCCACCAAGGTGATGACCAACCCCTGCATACTGACCGACGAATCGGTGGTGGCTTTAGCCCGGTAAGCCAACGCACTAAACACGACTGCCAGAAATATGGCAAAAACGCCCCCCGCTAACAGACCTACACTGCTTACAGGCGACGATCCGTAATTGACAATAACTCCCAAAATGAGAGCCAGTCCAATCCCAACGGGCATAGCGACGGACAAACCGGCCAGTTCAATACCGACAACGATAAGGATATTAGCGATATTAAAAACGAAGCCACCTATCAGGGCATATAACAGACTTTGCGTATCACCCTGTTTAATATCTGGTAGAAACGACCGTCCGGCTTCGCCAATACTACCAAATGTGAAGGCCAAAACCAGACTCAACAATAAAATACCGTACGTGTAATCGCGATAGAAAATAGTAGTAGGTACTGATTGGGTAGCCAGTTTCTGCGTATTGGCCCAGGAACCCCAGCAAAGCATTGTCAGAAAGCAGACAACAACAGCTACGGGATAGTAGGTAATGATAAACATATAAGATTGAAGAGTTTAGGCAAGGATAATCGGCAAGCTACGAAATGTAATACATTTTAACAAAATATACACACTCTTGAAAATCAGGATAAAGCGTGAGGTTGCGGGTTCCCGTTGCCTACCTTTGTAATCATGAACTACATCTATTTAGTACTTGCGTTTATTGTGGGCCTGGCCATTACAGTTCAGGCTGGCGTTAATGCCAATTTGCGACAGGCGATGAGCAATCCTATTCTAGCGGCCATCGTTTCATTCGGTTCCGGCTTTATGGTGCTGGTATTGATGTTTCTGGCTACAGGTGGATCAATACCTCCATTTGAAACCATCAAACAGATAAGCTGGTGGAAATGGACAGGAGGTATTATGGGCGCGATTTACATGATCACCGTTATCGTTAGCGTCCAGAAAATAGGAACCGCCAATATGGTAAGTTTGAGCGTAGCCGGACAATTAGTAGCCGCCCTTATACTGGATCATTACGGATTGATGGGCTTTTCAATTCACCCCGCCAACAGCTGGCGTTTGCTTGGTGTCGGGCTGATTATCGCAGGCGTGTTGCTGGTGGTGAAAAACTAAGTTTATGGTATTCGGTTTGTAGTTTACGGTGATTCATCACTACATATCGAATACCATAAACCGAATACCGTAAACCAATGATAAACTACCGCTTCTATCCCTCGCTACTCAACGTGTTCTCCCGTTATTTAAACGGCGGGCACCTGTCGATTCAGGAGTTGATCGATTCAATTAACCGGGTTCCAACACCAACTACGGCGGCTCAGGAGCGGGGTATCTCGTTTGAAGAAGCTATCGTCAAAGGCACAAATGAAGAGCGATTCGACCCCGAGATTGTCAAAAAAGTACGTAAGCTTCTCCCCCGCCCCATTGTCGAGACGCAGGTATATTGCCAGTTGGAAATTGAGGATGTGCTATTTTACGGGTACGTCGATTTGATCGGTAAATTCAAGGCGGTGGATCTGAAAACAACGGCTTCCTACCAACCGGGTCGTTTTGTGCACAACCATCAGAATTTGTACCTCCACGCACTCAAGCGGAAAGGCATAAAACTCATGGAGTACGTAATCACCGATTTTAGTGATGTTTACGTTGAGAGTTATCCTTTAACGCATCCAATCGACAAGCAGTTGGAAGAAATCCGACTCCTCAAGGCGTTCCTCGAAGAGCACCGACCACTCATTACCGATCCAAAAATCTTTGTCAAACCGGGCGAAGATGCAGACGCTCGCAGACGAACCATACGGTAAACATACAAGCGTCGAACAGGCTGTTTCGTCGTACCTTGCGGTCATGATTCAGCAAACGCTTCATCTTTATCAACGGGCTTACCGGGGCTTGTCGCCATCGGTATGGCTGCTGGCAGGAGTCATGCTCATTAATCGTTGCGGCACGATGGTCTTGCCGTTTATGACGCTTTATCTCACCCAATATCTCCACTTTTCGGTCACAAATACAGGCATTGTGATGGCCATTTATGGTGCCGGAGCCTTTGTTGGTACTTTCCTCGGTGGGCGCCTAACCGATCGATTTGGCTTTTACTACATCCAGCTAGTCAGCCTGATGTTTGGCGGCATGGCTTTAGTGTTGCTTCAATTTGTTACAAATTTTTACGCGCTCTGCGGCAGTGTATTCGTTTTCACGTTGTTTGGCGATGCGTTCCGACCCGCCAATCAGGCCGCTATTGCCCACTATTCGGACCCGGAAACCCGTACGCGTGCATTTTCCCTTAACCGACTGGCCATCAATCTCGGCTGGGCAGTTGGTGGCGGCCTGGGTGGCTGGTTAGCCAGTATCAATTACAGCCTCCTTTTCTGGGCCGATGGATTAACCTGTCTGGTAGCCAGTCTGGTATTATGGCTGTATTTGCCCGTTCCGGAAATTCGCGATAAGACCAACCCTCAATTGGAGCCAACACGCGCGACGGACACCGATTCAATCAGTCAATCGCCTTACCGCGATACCGTATTCGTTGGTTTCGTTGTCTGCGCTGCGCTGTATTTTATGGTATTCATGCAGCTATTTTCAATTGTGCCGCTGTTTTTGAAAGAAGTCTTCCGCATGAGCGAGCGTCTGATTGGCGGCTTAATGGCGCTCAACGGTATCATCATTGTGGTTGTTGAAATGGCGTTAGTGTATAGCCTTGAGCAGCAGAAACGGTCGAAAATTAAACTGATTATCGCGGGCGTTATCCTGACTTCGATTTCGTACGTCGCACTGACAATACCCACCAATGGTCTGCTCTCCGGCTTACAAGTCGCCCTGTTATTTATCCTTTTGGGTACGCTTAGCGAAATGATGGCTATGCCCTTTATCCAGTCGTTCACCGTTGAACGATCCAGTCCGGCAACCCGAGGTCAATACTTAGCCTTATATTCAATGGGTGGCGCGCTTGCTCAGACTACTGCTCCAGCCTTTGGGTCAGTGATGGTGACCAATTTTGGTTTCTCAACACACTGGTTAGCTCTGGCGGCTATTAGCCTAGTATCGGCAGGTGGGTTTTGGTGGCTGGGTAGAAGGCTAACATATCAATAATAAAAATACATGCAAGTAGTCATTTTTTATTATATTTTGACTTTACGGGATATATTTTCAATCTTGCAGCCCATACCTCGACGTCCTCCCAAATTCAACAAAACATATCTTCTTAAAAGATCATGGCACTATGTTAAAAAGTGTTTATAGGCTACTAAAATCTATTGGAGCTTTACTATTAATAGTTACGATTTTAATCAGTACATATTTACTTTCAGCTTATTTATTTTCAAGAGTTAGTGTCAATAAGAAGGATTCAGGTACAAATGATGTATCAATTTATATTCTTACAAATGGAGTGCATACAGACCTCGTAATGCCAATTAAAAATAATCAAATTGATTGGAGTGATGAGATAAAATTTGAGAATACAGTCAGCAAAGACACTTTATTCCAATATGTTGCTTTAGGCTGGGGCGATAAAGGATTTTATCTTGAAACGCCTACCTGGGCAGATTTAAAATTCAGTACAGCATTCAAAGCAGCTTTTGCATTAGGCTCCACAGCCATTCACGCAACTTTCTATACAACTATGATAGAAGGTAAAGATTGCGTAAAAATTAAGCTATCGAAAGAGCAATACATAAAACTTATCCATTACATAAAAAGCAGTTTTCGTTTAGATGCAAACGGACATCTGATTAACATAAAATCGCATGCTAATTATGGTATCAATGATACCTTTTATGAAGCGACTGGCAGTTACAGTTTATTCCATACATGCAATACATGGGCAAACAATGGACTAAAAAGCTGTGAGCAATTAGCTTGCCTATGGACACCTTTTGACACGGGTATTTTTTATCAATACAATCAACATAAATAAATCATGAATCAAAAACCATCCGCTGCATTTATTGGAGCTTCCTGGGTTGCTCTAGGAGTAGGTATGGCAGGGTACTTAGTTGGACTTTGGAGGTCTGAAATGCTTCTCGATGAAAAAGGCTACTATTTTACAGTATTGATGTATGGCCTTTTCTCGGTAGTATCAGTACAAAAAAGTGTTAGGGACCGATTAGAAGGAATACCAGTAACAGACATATACTACGGTCTTAGCTGGTTTTCAACAATTTTATCAATCACACTATTAATTGTTGGTCTGTGGAATGCAACTCTCTTACCAAGCGAAAAAGGGTTTTACGCCTTTGCTTTTCTATTGGGTTTATTTGGTGCAATAGCTGTTCAGAAAAACACCCGTGATAGTCAGGCTATTGATAGAAAAGATGGCCCTACGAATTAACTTTCTATTTGACGGGTGTCGTATTGAATCACATTACGGTTCGCTCGTTCCGCTCAGTGATGGCACCTACTTTTGTAAAACGTTATTGTGAACATACTTTTCGTTTGTAGCCGGAATCAGTGGCGCAGTCCAACGGCTGAAACACTGTACAAAAATCACCAAAACCATCAAGTCAGATCGGCAGGAACATCATCGTCTGCGCGGATTAAGGTGACGGCTAAGCTCATCCAATGGGCCGATCTAATTTTCGTTATGGAAAAACGACACAAGCAACGATTGCTTGAACGCTTTTCTGTAGAAATCGAAGACAGACAGATTATCGTTCTGGATATTCCAGACCATTACCTCTTTATGGACCCCGAGTTAATCGACATTCTTCAACAGTCGGTTTCTCCCTACTTGAAAGGCGCTGGCGAATAACATTCAACTACAGAGTCAACTTGTTCGACTGTTGATATAACCCTAATCGACTTTCTTTACGACCTTTGCAGGCGTTAATGAGCGGATTTAGCTTTCGCTCTTTCACTCTTTCGCACTTTCGCTTTGAAACTCTGGCAAAAAGAAGGCGTTACGACCGCCGATCAAATTGAACGCTTCACCGTCGGGCGCGACCGTGAAATGGATCTTTACCTCGCTCCGTTCGACGTGTTGGGCAACCTCGCTCATGCGCAGATGCTCGAGACCATTAACCTGCTAACCAGTGAGGAATTAAGTCAGCTGACGGTTGAATTGAAGAAAATCTACCAGCAAATTGAAGACGGGCAGTTTGTTATCGAAGAGGGTGTTGAAGACGTACACTCGCAGGTAGAACTAATGCTCACCAGGGCATTAGGCGATACGGGCAAGAAAATTCACTCGGGTCGGTCACGCAACGATCAGGTGTTGGTCGATATGAAACTCTTCACCCGCGACCGACTCTGGCAAGTGGCCGAGAGCGTTCAGCGCGTGTTCGACCGCTTAGTGAGTCGGTCAGAACAACACAAAGATGATCTACTGCCGGGCTATACACACCTGCAAATTGCCATGCCATCGTCGTTCGGGTTATGGTTTGGCGCTTATGCTGAAGCCCTCGCCGATGATATGCTGACCCTTCAAACAGCCTACCGACTTGCCAATCGAAATCCGCTTGGTTCAGGAGCAGGTTATGGCTCATCATTCCCGCTAAATCGCTCGCTTACAACGGAATTGCTCGGATTTGAAGGTATGCACGTCAATGTGGTTTATGCCCAAATGAGCCGGGGTAAAACCGAGCAAACGGCACTAACCGCGCTAGCTGCCGTAGCCGCTACGATCTCGCGGATGGCAATGGATATCTGCCTCTACAACAGCCAGAACTTCGGTTTTCTTACGCTGCCCGACGCCCTAACAACGGGAAGTAGCATTATGCCACATAAGAAAAACCCGGACGTTGCCGAACTCCTACGCGCCAAGACCAACCGCATGAAAGCCCTGCCGATGGAAGTAACGCTCGTAATGAGCAATTTACCATCGGGCTATCACCGCGATATGCAGTTGCTAAAAGAAATTCTGATGCCTGCCTTCGACGAAATTCTGGATTG
Organism: Spirosoma foliorum; assembly: GCF_014117325.1. Lineage (NCBI taxonomy): Bacteria > Pseudomonadati > Bacteroidota > Cytophagia > Cytophagales > Cytophagaceae > Spirosoma > Spirosoma foliorum. The sequence goes on from NZ_CP059732.1 coordinate 5,602,784, forward strand.
TCTGGACATCACCGATTTCATGCTCGAACACATTCAGGTGAAGCCCAATCTGCTGAATGATCCCAAATACGATCTGCTGTTCAGTGTTGAGCGGGTAAATGAGTTGGTATTACAAGGCGTTCCCTTCCGCGAAGCCTACCGAATTGTTGGTAAAGAGATTGCCGACCATACCTACCACCCTCCCCGTGTATTACATCATACGCATGAAGGCAGCATTGGCAATCTGGGTACTGATTTGATTCAGCAAACGATGGAAAAAGCCCTAGCCGGTTTTGGGGCGGATAAAGCCCAGTCTGCCATCAAGGAATTGTTAGCTTGATAGACAAGTGACTGATAGAAAAAGCTCTCCTCTACCAAGCGGAGAGCTTTTTTTGACTTTTACTGTCTGACCCCGATGGGTTTGTACAACGGAGTGCTACTCCGTTGGGCCGAAGGCCAACTCACTACCCTAATTAGCCTGGCAGCTCAACGGAGTAGCACTCCGTTGTACAAACCTATCAACACTTCCTGTATCATTACCCAAAACGAATATCGATGGTACATCTATAGAATTTCTATCTCCTAAACTCAAAAAGCAATCGGTTACATTGCAATAGCGTCTAACAATAAGTTAATCTTATATTTTTTGTATTATTGCAATAACGAATGGTTTTATGGTGATTTTAAAGGGGATTTCTAGAAGTATCAAGCTCTTTACACCTTCACCCTTCCAACATTCGTAGAGAATTAACGTAGCTGTTTCAATAAAATCAACCGATTGCAGAAGAATCACTCGCGATTCTACCGTAACTCATGCAGAAGGAAGTAACTATCTACGATATCGCGAAACAGTTGCAACTCTCTCCAGCAACGGTGAGTCGGGCGCTGAACGATCATCCTGCCATCAATAGCAATACCAAAACGCTAATCACCAGTAAAGCCCTGGAAATGGGGTATCGTTCTAACCTGTTTGCCAGTAATCTGCGACGGCAACGGACGAATACCATTGGCGTTATTGTCCCTCGTCTGGATAGCTCCTTTATGTCGACGGTGCTGGCGGGGATGGAGAAAGTCGTGAACGAAAGCAGTTACAATCTGATTATCAGCCAGTCGCTCGAATCGGTAAAGAAAGAGGTGACGAATGCCAAAACGATGTTCGATAGTCGGGTGGATGGGTTACTGGTATCGCTGGCATCAGATACGGAGAACCTCGACCACTTCAACCCCTTTTTCAAAAAAGGCATCCCGCTCATTCTGTTTGACCGAGTTGTCCAACAAAAAAACTGCACCAACATCATTATTGATAACCTGAAGGCGGGTTACGATGCGACCACTCATTTAATTCAGCAGGGCTGTAAACGGATCATGCACGTTTCGGGTAGTCTTAAGCGGAATGTGTATGCCGATAGACTCAAGGGCTATAAACTGGCGCTGCTCGAACATGGCTTGCCGAGTGGCGATGAGCTGGAACGAGTTACCAATCTGACCCGTCAGGATGGTCTTGACGTTGCTGCCTACATCAAACGAATGCCCAATCCGCCCGACGGTTTGTTTATATCCAGCGATTTCTGCGCGGTCAGTTGCATAGGTGCGTTAAAACAAAGTGGTTTTTCTGTCCCCAACGATATTGCCGTAGTTGGTTTCAATAATGACCCCGTTTCGCTGGTAATCGACCCAAACCTGACAACCATCCATTACCCTGGTCAGGAAATGGGTGAAATCGCAGCACAAAGCCTGATCAATCATCTGAATGGTTTATTGCGACTGAGTGCTACGAACACTATCCTACTGAATTACGACCTGATTATCAGAGAGTCATCCCAACGTCCTAAACTTTCCTGACGTTTCGTTCCGGCTATGAAACCGTACGTTCTACATCGATTGTCAATCCTCTATCTGGGCCTACTACTTGCCAGTCAACTAGCTTTTGGGCAAGTCAAACTTCCTCGTTTGGTTAGCGATGGAATGGTGTTGCAACGGGATGTACCGGCCACGCTATGGGGCTGGGCAAAAGCTGGCGAATCGGTAAGCGTAACCCTTAACAGCAAAACCAGCACGGCTATAACCGGGCAGGATGGCAAATGGAAGTTGCAATTGCCCCCCATGAAAGCCGGAGGACCGTATCAGATACAAATTAAGGCCAGTAATGAACTGACACTGAATGATGTACTCTTTGGCGATGTCTGGCTCTGTTCAGGACAATCGAACATGGTGTTGCCGATGGAACGGGTTAAAGAACGATACGCCACGGAAATTGCGCAGGCAAATTATCCGGCTATTCGGCACTTTTTTGTTCCCATGCGCTACAACTTTCAGGGTCCCTTGGAGGATGTATTACCGGGTCGATGGGAATCGGCTAGCCCCCAGAACGTGATGCGCTTTTCGGCCGTCGCCTACTTTTTCGCGAAAGACCTGTACGAAAAATACCACGTACCTATCGGGTTGATCAACGCCAGCGTTGGTGGGACTCCGGCGGAAGCCTGGTTGAGTGCAGAAGCTCTAAAAGCCTTTCCAGAACAGTTGGCGATGGCCGAAAAAGTGAAAGACAGCACCTATGTAAAGGGAATTCAGCAAAGCGAACAGACGGCCATTCGGGCCTGGTACACCCAATTACGCCAGCGGGATAAAGGCTGGCAAGGCGAAAAAAACTGGGCTAATCCTGCTTACGATGCATCGAACTGGCCGAGTATGCAACTGCCGGGTTTCTGGGAAGATGCGGGTGTGCCACCGGGCAATGGGGTCGTCTGGTTTCGAAAGGAAATCGATGTACCCGCCAGCATGACGAATAAACCCGCCAAATTATTTCTGGGCCGGATTGTGGATGCCGATTCGGTATTTATAAACGGCGTATTTGCTGGAACCATTGGCTACCAATACCCACCCCGGCGCTACGACCTACCCGCTAATTTGCTCAAAGCGGGCAAAAACACGCTGGTTGTTCGAGTGATCAATACAAACGGGAAAGGCGGTTTCATCCCCGATAAACGCTACGAACTCATTGCCGACGGCCAGACGATTGACCTCAAAGGGAACTGGCAGTATCAGGTGGGTGCCACGATGCCTCCCCTACCCGGCACGACCTTTTTTCAGTACAAGCCCGGTGGTTTATTCAATGGGATGATTGCCCCGCTGGTGCATTATACAATCAAAGGTGCTCTCTGGTATCAGGGGGAGGCCAATACAGCCCACCCTTCCGACTATACCCAACTCCTTCCGGCTTTAATTGCCGATTGGCGACGCAACTGGCAGCAGACGGGAGCCACTTCGGGCAATTTTCCATTTCTCTATGTCCAGTTAGCCAATTACTTACCGGCAAACGCCCAACCTGTTGAGAGTCAATGGGCCGAATTACGGGAAGCTCAGCGCAAAACGCTCTCGGTTTCGAATACGGCAATGGCCGTCATTACCGATGCGGGTGAGTGGAATGACATTCACCCATTGAACAAAGAAACCGTTGGCAAACGACTTGCCTTAGCAGCCGAGAAATTGGCTTATAGCGACACGAAGGTCGTTTACTCAGGTCCTCTCTATCAGTCGATGAAACGGGAGGGGAATAAAATCATCCTCACGTTTTCTAACGTCGGAAGCGGCTTGCTGGCCAAAGGCGGGGGCGCGTTAAAGCAGTTTGCCATTGCCGGTCCTGACAAGCGTTTTGTTTGGGCTAACGCTCGACTAAAAGGCAATCAGGTAGTTGTCTGGAACGATCAGATTGCGGAACCAACTGTAGTACGTTACGCCTGGGCTGACAATCCCGAAGGTGCCAATTTATACAATAAGGAGGGTCTGCCGGCATCGCCCTTTACAACCGATTTTTAGCCTGCCTCGAACCTTACTACTCCCTCAGCTATCAAATTTTTCTCTCATGAAAAAGACAGCCTTTCTTCTGATCGTTTATGCCCTGATAAGTCTGAGCACTTTCGCTCAGGAACCCGATTCGGCAAGACGAGCCTTTATGGCTGCTCAGGCAATTATTCAAAAGGAATCGGCAGCCGATCATGCCAAGATGCTCGCACAGTTGAACATTAGCTCATTACGTCCCGGTCCATCGGGCAATCCGAGCGCACCCAATGCGGCTAATGTCGATGAATCGCAGGCTACACCTTACACGAGTCTGCCCGATCCGTTGATCTTGAAAAATGGGAAGAAGGTAACCACCGCCAAACAATGGTGGAATAAACGTCGGCCCGAAATTGTGGAAGACTTTGATAGGGAGATGTATGGCCGTGTTCCGAAGAACGTACCCAACGTCACCTGGAAAGTGGTCAGTGAAACCCGCGAGATGAACGGCGATTTCCCAGTTATCACCAAAAATCTGGTTGGACATGTGGATAACTCGACCTATCCGTCGATAAATGTGGATATCGAGCTGACGCTTTCGACTCCAGCTAACGCGACGAGCAGTGTTCCGGTTATGATGAGCTACGAATTCCGATTCCCACCAGGATTTCGCATGCCTGTTTCAACAACGACAACGTCAGGTTCGGCAACACAAGCGGCTAAGCCTGAACCCACCTGGCAGCAACAGTTATTGGCCAAAGGCTGGGGCTATGCAATTCTGTATCCCACGAGCTATCAGGCCGACAACGGAGCTGGGTTAACCAAAGGCATCATTGGATTAGTCAACAAAGGACAAACGCGCAAACCCAACGATTGGGGTGCGTTACGAGCGTGGGCCTGGGGTGCCAGTCGGGCACTGGACTATTTCGAAACCGACAAAGCTGTAAATGCGAAAAAAGTAGGCATAGAAGGACTGTCGCGATACGGAAAAGCAACCATCGTGACGATGGCGTATGAGCCCCGTTTGGCCATTGCGTTTGTCGGTTCATCGGGCGAAGGGGGTGTTAAGATTCATCGGCGTAAATTCGGTGAGCAGGTTGAGAATGTGGCGTCTTCGGCCGAATACCATTGGATGGCAGGCAATTTCATTAAATACGCGGGGCCATTAACACCCAATGATTTACCCGTCGATGCGCACGAACTGGTTGCCCTGTGCGCACCCCGTCCGGTGTTTATCAGCTCTGGTTCGCCTAAAGTTGAAGGCAATTGGGTCGATGCCAAGGGGATGTTTTTGGGCGGTGCTTACGCGGGTCCGGTTTACAAACTTCTGGGCAAGAAAGACCTGGGGACTATGGAATTTCCGCCCATCGAAACGGCTCTAGTCGATGGTGACATCGCCTTCCGCCAACACAGTGGTGGCCATACGACAGGCCCAAACTGGCCGACTTTTTTGATTTATGCTGATCGCTATTTAAAATAACCCCCGCCCTATGTTTATCTCAACTAAATTCACCCTTTCCGCCCTGAGTTTGCTTTGTCTCAGCGCTGAAATCGGGGTTTGCCAAACGGCCCCTACTAAGCCTAAACCACTCGTTACCGACATCTATACGGCTGACCCATCGGCCCATGTATTTAACGGTAAGATTTACATCTACCCGTCGCACGACATCGAAGCCAACGTGCCACAGGATGACGAAGGGGGTCACTTCAACATGCGGGATTACCACGTCTTTTCGATGGATAACATCAACGGAAAGGTGATCGATCACGGCGTGGCGCTGGACATCAAGGAGGTGCCCTGGGCAGGTCGGCAGATGTGGGCGCCCGATGCCGCCTATAAAAATGGCACCTATTACCTCTACTTCCCGGTGAAGGACAAGGAGGATGTTTTCCGAATCGGTGTGGCTACCAGCAAATCGCCAACAGGTCCTTTTAAAGCCGAGCCCGCTCCTATTCCCGGCAGCTACAGCATCGATCCGGCTGTATTTACCGATACTGATGGTAAAACGTATATGTATTTCGGTGGAATTTGGGGTGGTCAACTTCAGCGCTGGCACACGGGAAAGTATGACAAAAGCCTGAGTACGGACCTAAAAAAAGACAACCAGCCTGCCTTGAGTGCCAAAGTCGTTCGAATGAGCTTTCAAGAGGAATCCTTTGGCTTTGACTCAGCCAGTTTTCGCTTGGCCTGTGCTAAAGAAGAGATCATTGCCAATGTTAAACCCAATCCACGTAGTGGGGCGGTAGAGTCGGAGGAACTCTATCAAGGTGGCGAACATATAGTTGATGAAGAACTTTATAAAGAGCATTCTGTAATTGAGCATGCCAACGCCTGGATTGATGGCCGCTTTGGCGGTCCGATTCAAAGCCCTATTAGTGCGATTTGAATTTTCACAGGGCCGCCTGTGCGGTGAAAAATTGAATGAGCTTACATTTTATCGCTTTCTCGGTCATTTTCCTGCGAAAAATCAATCCAAAAACCAAAGCTTAAACAGCCTCATTACTAAGAAAACGTTGCTCAGATTAGTTTACCGAGTACCTTGTAGATTGGCCCACTAAAGTAGCAGGATTTGACACCTCAATTCGTTATGACCAATCAACAAGCCATTAGCCGGTTATACCTTACCCTTGTCCCTTTTTTAGCCGCTGGAGTAGCCCTTGGCCTTGGACACAGCAAACCCCAACTCTATTTACTCATCTGGATAGCCCATGCGGCACTGATGGCCTTCGCTATCTGGGGCCTGGGAAAGAATTGCTTCACCAATCCCGATCCTGAGCAACGGCAACTCGGTACCATTGCCCTATTGGTGATTATTCCCTGGATAGGTTTTACCCTTTTCGCAGGCATGGGCCCTCCACCCACTTCTATTCCCGACTGGGTGAACACGGCTACCGAACAACAGATCCGCTATGCACTGCTGATAGCCGGAGGGATTCTGATCACGGTTGGATTGGCCTTGCTGGCGAATAAACTCCGCCAGAGCGGTGAGCAGTCCTATTGGTTACTTGGTATACTGGCGTTGGGCATCGCTCTGCCTTTATTCATCCTCAACATGGCCTATTGGGGTAGCTTTTTAGGAGAATCGTTCACCAACTTTTCAGCCGCTTCGGTGGCGAAAAGGCCCGATTGGTACTTGTCCATGCGCGCCCTGTTTACTTGGATTAGTGGAGTGGAAGTGGCCCTTTTGTATTTGGCTACAGCGGCTTTTGGATTAGCCCTACAATCGGCAAGCTGGTTCGAGTCCAGAGCTTGTCGGCTCTATGTGTTTTTCAGTCTGGTCGGTGCTTTCCTGAGTATACTACCCTCGTTTTCTTTTGACCCGCTGATAATTGCCACTTATTTAGTGTCGATTCCTGCTTTCCCCTTTATCATGCCTTATCTCATGGCGCTTAATTTGTTAAATCTAGCTAACCGCATTCCCAACAGGTGAAACTAGTACTTTACCAAAATAGATTCTATTGATTCTATCGGGTTCTATTGTGGACATTCTACTGATAATCAATAGCTAAACCATCAATTAGAATCAACCGCGTGGGCGAACCCGAGAATCGCTAGAATCTAAATTGGAAGAGTACTAGAGATACTTGTTCAATTAGTGGCGATTTGACCAATCATCTGCTCATCCCGAACGAGTAAGAAAAGGTACGATTAGGATATCAACGGAAATAAGAGGGTAATCGTCGTGCCCTGGCCTTCCCTCGAATCGGCACGGATAATCCCATGGTGACGTTCTACAATCTTTTTGGCTAATGATAGCCCTAACCCAATCCCTGGCGTGTGCGGGTCTAGTTTCTTTAAAATGCCAAAGACCTCCTCCCGATACTGATTGTTAAACCCAATCCCGTTATCGCTCACCAGGATTCGGGCATACTCGATGTACTGATACTTATCAGGCGTGGTCTGGTACCGATTCTGACTTACCACACTACCGCTGATGGCCACCACCGATGATCGGCCCAACTGACGAAACTTCACCGCATTGTCTAATAGATGACCAAATAAACTCAGCAACTCAGCTCGATTCCCCACAATTGTTGGTAAACTGGCTATCTCGAACCGAATACCTGTTGAGCTATACGTCGCCACCGCTTGCTCCATTAACTCCGTTAAATCGACCGATTCATCCGTTGATCGGCTCGGCTCAAAGGTGAAGTATATCTGCAAATCATGAATGAGCTGGCGCAAGCGAGTACTAGCTCTGACAATGCCTTTTAGCCCTCGCTGACCAAGACTACTCAACCGATTTGTATCTTCCTGATTTAGTGCGCTGGCCAATAGATTGATCTTGCGCAACGGCTCCTGTAAGTCATGAGCGATAATGCGACCGAATTGCTCCAGCTCATCATTCCGTTGCTTCAGGTTAGTCACCTGGCGGTCCATCTCTGCCTGATGCTGTTCCAGTTGCTGGAGAGCCATTAACTCATCTGTACGAAGCAGCGCCTGTTCGGCGGCCTGTTTACTGGCCAGCAGCTCCTGCTCGTATTGCCGACGCTGATAAACCGGCATCAGACACAGGTATGTGAAGCCTACTCCCAATGCATCCTCATGCCGAATGGCATTGAGCAATACTGGAATGCGCACTCCAGACTGGGTTTGTAGGGTCAGATAGAGTTCATTAGCGAGTTTACCCAGGGCAATTAAGGGGTACAGGTGGGTTTGAAAGTAGATCCGACTCGCCCGGGTTAATACAACATCCATCTGTTTCCCTACCAGGGCACCCGGCCCGTAGCCTAGTAACTGGTCAGCAAAGGGATTCAGGTAAATAATCTCGTTCTCGGTATTCAGGGTTATCAGACCACCCGGAATCAGCATCGCTATCTCCTGCATAGCAGTTAGTTAGCAGTTTGCAGGTAATGCTGGATAGCCGCGATGGTCTCAGTCGGGTCACTTAAGTGAGGAGAGTGCCCCTGGACCTCAATCACCCGAAGAGTGCTCTGGGGCATATGTTGCGCCATATATTCGCCCACAGCAACGGGCGCAATATCATCGGCAATCGACTGAATAATCAAAGTTGGTCGCCCTACCTTCACTAAGTCCAGCCGGTTGTCGCCCAGAAACGTTACCCTGGCAAATTGTTGAGCCACTTGTTGGTCCGTAGCACAAAAGCTTTGGGTGAGTTCCCGGCCTAATTCGGGCCGTTCTGCATTGGCCATAATAGCAGGACCCATGACGGTGGCCCAGCCAAAAAAATTACTATCCATCGTGTCCAGCAATTCCTCAATATCGACTCGCTCAAAACCTCCGGTATAGTCTTCCTCATTGATATAATGGGGAGAAGGGCTCACCATAATCAGTCGCTCGAAACGGTTTGGCTCCTGAATAGAGGCTAACAAGCCAATCATACTGCTGACCGAATGGCCTACAAAAATCACCTCGTTCAGGTCCAGATCGTGACAGATATCGAGTACATCCTGGGCGTAACCTTGCAGACTAGCGTAGCGTTCACGGTTATAGGCACCTAAAGAAGCCTTCCCATGACCGATATAATCAAATCGAATGACCTGATAGTGGGCTTCAAAGGCGGGCGCCACGTAGCGCCACATAGTCTGGTCACAGCCAAAGCCATGGGCAAATAAAATCGGCTGAGTACCGTTACCAGTAACAGTTATATTATAGCGGTTCCTAATCGTGGGGGTCATTGTTACGGTTTACCTAATACAAGCCTTACCCGACTACCAGGCGCTTTTACTCAAAGATACTTAATCTAATCCACTCCTATGGATTAAATAACTTGAATCAGTCATCTGTCCATGAATCAACTCATTATGGATAGAAAGTTACCCTCGAAATGAAACCGTTAATTTCCGACTATATTACTAGTGCTTCACCAAAGTAGATTTTCGGGTTCTCCCGTGCGGTTGATTCTAGCGGATTCTATTGATGTCATTCTGCTGATAATCAAAACCTAAACGATCAATTAGAATAAACCGCGCGGGCGAACCCGAGAATCTCTAGAATCTAAATTGGACAAGTACTAGTCCGTCAATTTACGAGCGGCTGCTGGAATTTTACTACATTTCTAATTTCCCATGTTTTTGTGGTGGGGAGCAGTGAAGACTTACCTTCTTTGGTGAAGCCCGCCCGGCAGGTAAAAACGTATTGCCTGATCCAGGTTTCGGATAATGGTATTGGCTTTGAGGAGAAGATGGAATAATGGGGGCAATTGACGCCTTGTGCGTAACAAGCGCAGTCGACAGAAGTAGGCGGCAATACCGGCCAGCCGCAGAATAGCCTAACCCCCAACTATGCCTACTCCAGGTCTTCTTCTTGCGGGCCAGTTTGATAAATTTCAAAACCCAAACAGGTTTTATTCTGTCTCTTATAAAAGACTTGTGGCGTAGTCAAGCTGATTTAGCCGTTACTGACGCGTAGGCTATCAATCCGATTTGGCTACTCCGTAGGTATTATTTCAGTCTGCTAAACTGATCGATAGATGATTAGAAAAGTAAATTTTAGCGTACTACTGGTGAGCCTCTTGCTGATGACACCTCTAGTTGACATTGTGGCACAGGATACCATCCGAACGAAGGGTACTGGCCAAAGCATTCCGGATACGCTGTTATTCAAAATACAAAAGGCACAATCGATAATTACAGAGATTAAGGCAGCTAGTAAAAAAGGATATGGCATTACGCGCATACGGGCTGGCCTGGCTGATGTAAAAGCGACTATTGCCCCTGTTTCGGTTGATCTGAAAGCGACCAAGAACGTTAGCGACGCCAAAAGCCTGACAAACTACAGCCTGATTCTGAACGATGCACAGGCAAAACTAACTACCTGGCGAACGACGCTCTCCAAATCAAATAATGACATTCAGAGCCTGCTCGATCAGGTGCTGGCCTTAAGTACTGATTCTCTATTGATTGTAGCGGGTAATGATACGACAGAGAAAAAATTCTATGCCGATCAGTTAACGAGTCTCAAACTACAATTACAGGATGCGGGTAAGCGAACTAGTGCCCGGCTGGATACCGTAAGTCGATTGCTGGCCGATGTATCGGGCACCTCGCTCAGGATAAGCAATCTGCAGACGACCATTAATGAACGAGTGCAGAAATCGACGGAAAGTGCATTTCAAAAAGAGGCCTCCTATTTATGGGAAGCGCCAACCTCCTTGCCAGATCGTACCCTACCGGCTGCTATGAAGGCAAGTTATGAAGGGCAAAATCGAATCCTCAACTACTTTTTTGCCTCCTCATGGGATAATCTCTTTCTGTTGGTACTACTAACCGGTTTATTTTTTGTCTGGGTATTTACCAATTACAAAACAGCGCGTAAGCCTACGCTACGAACAAAGATCGGTGAACTGCATTTTAAGCACCTACGTCCTGTCCCCATTGTGGGCTCTCTGCTTGTATTACTGAATCTGACTCCTCTTTTCGAGCCCCAATCACCATCCATTTATATCGAAATCGCTCAATTTCTGCTGTATCTGGTACTCACCATTCATTTATGGAAGCGATTCTCCAGCCAGGATAGGTGGCTATGGTTACTGGCCGGTGTTTTCTATATCCTGTTAAGTCTAACCAATGCAGTAGTAAGCGATTCGTTGTTTATAAGACTAGGGTTAATTGGCCTGAACGCTGGCTTTTTGTACCTGGGTCTTGTCTTTGCCAACCGATTCCCACGTCAGGCACGCATGTATCGATTTACCCGACCAGTCATAAAATTGTATTTGCTACTCCAGGGGCTGGCTATTTTATTAAATATTTTTGGCCGAATTAGTTTAGCGAAAACTCTTAGTATCTCGGCTGTTATCGGCCTTATTCAACTAACAGGGCTAAGTGTTTTTATTGAATTGGTTCTGGAAGCCTTAGCCTTGCAAATAACAATAAGCGCCTGCGCAGGAGGAATTTTTTCGCGAGTGAATGTAAATCATACCCAACGGTCATTTAAAAAAGGGTTGATCTTTGTGGCGATCATCCTATGGCTGCTCGTATTTTTTACAAACCTGGGTGTGGCCGATAGCCTGTTCAATCTGGCCTACAAACTCCTGACAAAACCTCGTTGGTTTGGCAGTATTAGCTTTACGCTGAGTAATGTACTGTCTTTTTCAGCGATTATTTATCTGTCCAGCTTACTGCAAAAAAGAATCGGTTTGCTGTTTGGAGAAAGCCAGCTACCCACGACCGATGATGTTGTTGAACCCCTAAGTTCCATATTGGCTTTAATACGGTTGGTCATCATTATTGCTGGAGTCTTGCTCGCCATTGCGGCTTCGGGGATATCCATCGATAAGTTTACGGTCGTGTTAGGAGCGCTCAGTGTGGGTATTGGTTTAGGGATGCAGAACATTGTCAGCAATTTTGTCTCAGGCATCATTCTGATCTTCGAGAAACCGTTTCAGATCGGTGATTATGTGGAACTTGCCGATAAAAAAGGGCGCATACGGGAGATTGGTATTCGATCCAGCAAGATGCTAACGGCCCAGGGTTCTGAAGTCATCATCCCAAACGGCGATTTAATCGCTAATCGGATCGTTAACTGGACATCAAACGATACCTACCTGAAAACAGAAATCACCCTGAAAGTAAATGCCGAGACGGACCTGCACACCATTCGCGAACTGCTGAGAGAAGAAGTTAGTCAGTTGGATGGAGCGTTGAAAAATAGGACACCAGAACTATTTATTACCGCTATTGGACCAGATACCATAGAACTAAAAGTGCAGGTCTGGATCAACAGCATTTATACCGAGACGGCGCTGAAAAGCCAACTTCTGGAGCGATTGCTAAAAGCGTTTAAAGCTGCCAATATTCAATTGCTGTGATCGCTAGAATCAAAAGAATCTCTAGAATCTAAATTAGGAAAAGCACCAGTTTCTTCTTTTCGCTCAATAAAAGTGCTGTCGATATCATCCAAAGAGGCTTTACTGCGCATCAGGCCGGTAGCTTCACTTACTTGGGTATTTTTTTCTTAACTAAAAGAGATTCTATTAGTTTAACCGGTGGCTCTCTGCCCTACAACGACCAAGCAATCATAGTCTATTTGACGAACTTAACATTTATGAATTCAGGGCCAATTATCATTGTCGAAGACGATGAAGATGATCAGTTTCTTCTCCAGCGCATCTTTCAGGAGCTAGAGGTAGAAAATCCAGTTCACTATTTCAGTAATGGTCAGCAAGTGCTGGATTATCTGACAACTACCGATGAAATACCCTTTCTGATTCTTTGTGATGTAAATATGCCGATTATGTCTGGCATAGAACTCCGCAAGCTTATTTCCGAACACGACACACTCAGCCAAAAAGCGATTCCCTTTATCTATTTAAGCACCGATGCATCCCTACCAATCGTAGAAAATGTATACAAGGATACGATTCAGGGTTTTTTCCAGAAGGCCGTTGGTTATCAGGCAGCTAAAGAGCAGCTCTACTGGATTCTTGGTTACTGGCAGTACTGTGTTTTTCCGCACAAGTAATGTATTTGTATCAGCTTTTTGTCGTGTAAAATAAGCTTACAACTGAAGATGTATAGCTACTGATTTATAGTTCAATCAGTAGCTATACAAAAGCTCCAACCCGAAGGAAGGGGCTTTTATACACTTTAGCAAGGCATCTATTGTTTAGGGCTGGCCTTTACCACCAGCAGCACCATATACTTGACCAGTGGCATAGCTAGCATCACTGGCAGCTAGTTGAACGTAGATGGACGCCAATTCAGCTGGTTGTCCGGGCCGTCCAAGTGGCGTATCACCCCCAAATGTTTTTACTTTTTCCTGCGTAGCTCCTCCACTCGGTTGCAAAGGTGTCCAGATGGGTCCAGGCGCAACACCATTGACTCGAATTCCTTTTGGCCCTAGCTGCTTGGCGAGTGACTTCACATAATTCATTGTTGCCGCTTTGGTTTGGGCATAGTCATATAAATTGGGGGAAGGATCATACGCCTGCTCCGAGGTCGTACCAATGATGGCCGATCCGGGCGGCAAGTGGGGTAACGCAGCTTTGATAATCCAAAAGGGCGCGTAAATGTTCGTTTTCATCGTTGCATCGAAGTCCTCCGAAGAAACATCAAGAATCGACTCCCGACTTTGTTGTCTGGCGGCATTACTTACCAGAATATCTAATCCCCCCAAGCCTTTCACCGCTTCCTCGACCAGACGTTTGCAAAAAGCTTCATCCCGAATATCACCCGGAATGGCAATTGCTTTACGACCTTCTTTCTTGATTAAGTCGATCACTTCTTTAGCGTCAGATTCCTCGGCGGGCAGGTAGTTAATGGCCACATCAGCCCCTTCGCGGGCATAGGCAATGGCAGCGGCCCTACCCATCCCCGAATCTCCGCCGGTAATTAAGGCTTTACGGCCTTTTAACCGACCTGATCCTTTATAGCTTGTTTCGCCGTGATCAGGCCGTGGGTCCATTTTACTGGCTAGGCCCGGCCAGGGCTGAGGTTGCTCTTTAAAGGGAGGTTTAGGATACTTTGTCGTGGGATCTACTAAAGCTACCGACTCTGGTATTTTAGACGACTGAACGTCGGGTGCCGCTACAACTGGCGCAGCCATCGCCGTGGCAAGGCCAGACCCTAATCCGTGAATTGCCTGTCGTCGGCTAAGTTGATTTACATCATTCATAATCGTATTCTGTTTTCCGTTGAGTACTACTTGGTAAACTAACCCATGTATAAAAAATAGGTTGTCAAAAGTAAGGTAACAGTCCAGCCAGTTAGTCGAAATCAACTTTTTCGTGACCATAAGCGTAACTGCCATTGACTCACCTATTGAATCGAGCGCCAAACCAAATTCCGCTTTCTAACTGCCTACAACAATCAGTTACCCTGGCTGGTTGAGCAGCAAGCGTTACCAAACAACACCTGACTATGAATGCAGCAACGAATAAGGGACTATGGTGGTCTCTGGCGGGGTTGGGGGCTTTTGTAGCCACAAAAGCCTTTTTAGATAGAAAACGAGCGATTGATTTCCATGATAAAACTGTCGTTATCACGGGTGGATCACGTGGGCTGGGACTTGTTTTAACTCGTCAGTTTGCCAGCGCCGGAGCTAACGTAGCCATCTGTGCCCGCGACCAGGCCGAATTAGACCGCGCTAAAGACGATCTTCGTCGGCGAGGTACTGATATTTTCACCTACGTATGTGATATCTCAGACAAAGAACAGGTACAGGCGTTCCTAAATACAGTAGAGCAAGTAGTTGGCCCTGTCGATGTACTGGTCAATAATGCGGGCAATATCGTTGTCAGCCCGCTAGCGAATACGACAGAAGAAGACTTTCGGGAGGCAATGGAAACGAACTTCTGGTCGGCTTTTCACACCATCAATACGGTACTTCCAGGCATGAAAGCACGCCAGTTTGGGCGTATTGTAAATATTACATCTTTTGGGGGCAAAGTAGCCGTACCGCACCTGTCGCCCTATTCTGTCAGCAAATTTGCGTTTGTCGGGTATTCAGAAGGACTTCGCTCCGAACTCCTGAAAGACGGTATTTATGTGACAACCATCTGTCCCGGCCTGATCCGAACCGGGAGTCCACGCAATGCTATATTCAAAGGCCAGAACGAAAAAGAGTATACCGTTTTTAAGTTAAGCGACTCAATCCCTCTGTTCACCATTGCGGCTGACGATTGTGCGCGTCAAATTCTGGATGCCTGTCGGGTGGGTGAGGCCGAACGCATTATTACCCTCCCGGCAAAACTAGCGACGGCTTTGCACGGCATAGCACCGGGCTTAATCACGGATACTCTTGGATTTGCCAATATGTTGTTACCCAATCCAGGTGGCATTGGCAATCAACAGAAATTGGGGAAAGATAGTGAGACCAGGTTATCAGACTCTATGTTGACTTACCTGACCAACGAAGCGGCCGAAGCAAACAACGAGATGGGATAATATTTTTGAATTGCCAGCATTTTCTGGCTGATCGCCCCATTACCTAGTTTTTGAAAAACCTACTCAGGCTGGCAACGTTGGAGGTTGTATTCGAATAGTCGACTCAACGTATCTTTTCCAGTACATTATGAAAGCAGCCGTTTTTCACAAAGTGGGCGACATCCGTTACGAAACAATGGATGACCCCAAAATCGAGCAATCTCGGGATGTTGTTCTGCGCATTACCTCAACAGCCATCTGTGGCTCAGACCTTCACATTTATGACGGTTTTCTGCCCCAGTTTCGCAATGAAGTACTCGGTCACGAGTTTATGGGCATCGTTGAAGAGGTCGGTTCAGAAGTGTCTAATCTCAAAAAAGGAGATCGGGTAGTTGTGCCCTTTACTATCGCCTGCGGGAAATGTTACTTCTGCAACCATCATCTGGAAATGCACTGCGAAAACTCGAACCCTGAATACTATGGTCCGGATGGTGGGTTACTCACCGAAAAAGGTGGAGGGCTATTTGGCTATTCCGACCTGTATGGTGGCTATAACGGTGGTCAGGCTCAGTATGTGCGCGTTCCCTATGCCGACTATGGCCTACGTCATGTACCCGCAGAACTTAAAGATGAGCAGGTACTTTTCCTGTCGGACATTTTCCCGACGGGCTGGAGTGCAATCGAATGGGGTGCCCTAAAAGGAGGTGAAACCGTCGCTATTTTCGGCTCGGGACCGGTTGGGCTGATGGCTCAGAAGTCGGCCTGGCTGCAGGGGGCTGGTCGCGTAATTGCCATTGATCCGCTTAATTACCGATTGGAGCGGGCCAGGCGTGTCAACAACGTTGAAACACTGAACCCCCACGAAGTTGATGTGATTGAGGCCATTCGGAGCATGACTGAAGGACGCGGGGCAGACCTTTGTGTAGATGCCGTCGGTATGGAAGCAGAGCGGTCATTGCTCGACAAAGCTAAAGCCGTCATTAACCTGGAAAAAGGAACGACCAGTGTATTGGAACAGTGTTTTCAGGCCGTTCGTCGGGGCGGTATTGTATCAGTTGTTGGCGTGTACGGGACGCCTTCCGATAACTTCCCAATCGGTCGTGTATTCGACAAAGGCGTAACGATCCGGACAGGCCAGTCCTTTGTCCACAAAAACATCGATCATTTACTTGATTTAGTCGTGCAAGGCAAAGTCGTACTGGATGATATAGTCTCGCATGTTTTGCCATTGGCTGATATCTCACGCGCCTACGACATCTTCAAGAAAAAAGAAGATGACTGTACCAAAGTGATTTTGAAACCCTAAGGAAGTAATTAAACAAAAACTCAACGATGGAAACTCAGAACAACGAAAAAACGGTCCTGATCACCGGGGCATCCAGTGGCATTGGCCGAGAATTAACCCGACTTTTTGCGAAGGATGGTTATAAGCTCGTGCTGGTCGGTCGTGATCAGGACAGCCTGCAACAATTGGCCAACAATTTATATAACCAGTACGGCACGAATTCAACCCTCCTCATTAAGGATCTGGCAAACCCCAAAGCGCCCGAAGAAATCTATAAAGAGACTACCAAGAAGGGACAGCAGATTGATATTTTAGTCAACGATGCTGGTTTTGGCGAGTATGGCAAGTTTGCGACCGAAACTGATTTACAAAAAGAATTGAGTGTAGTTCAGGTTAATGCCGTTGCGCTGATGCACCTGACTAAGCTGTATTTGAAAGATATGGTGGCCCGGAATAACGGTAAAATTCTAATGCTTGGCTCGGAGGTTTCGGTCATTCCGAATCCAATGATGGCGGTCTACGGGGCAACCAAGGCGTTCATAAAATCGTTTGCTGAAGCCATTCGAAACGAGCTTGAAGACACGGAGGTGACTATAACAGTGCTGATGCCTGGGGCTACCAACACCAATTTCTTTAAAACGGCTGGTGCCGATCATACAAAAGGAGCCGATCCGCAGAAAACGGCTAATCCCGCCGAGGTCGCGAAAGCAGGCTACGAAGCCTTACTGCGCGGAGATGATCATGTTGTGGCGGGCTGGGTAAACAAGGCGCGTGTGGCAGCAGGTCATGTGCTGCCTGATCCATTTCTGGCCGCTCAAACCCGAAAAGACATGATGCCCAAGGATGAGGATGAGCAGCAGCAAAAGCAATCAACGGCTATTGCGATAGCGGTAGGATTAGCCGTTGTAAGTGGCCTTTGGCTATTATCTCGGAAACAACAGGCTTACTTACCAAGCGCTTACGATAAAATGAAGTATCGGTATAAGGCAGATAAAGCCGCCCGCTCGGCGAAAGAGGCACTGGACAATGTTGCGGATTCCGTTAAAGGATCGTACAAGTGGGCGAAGGCCAACCTGGAAGAGACAATCGCCTAAGTACTTTATATTCTCCTGGTTAAACAGCCATTTGCTGACTGTTAACCAGGAGAGTTTCTACCTGATTGGCTAGCGTTTCTTTTTATGGATTATGTTCGATAGGACTACCTTCAAAAACCTAACTCAGCGGGGAGTAGCCAACGGATTGAACTGGTGGCGGGCCACAACCAATTCTGGTGCAGAGCTGGGCCTTGAGGTGGGCTGTTGTCTTTGCTATATGCTCCCCAGTATCCGTTATACCGCAATACAATGTTGGCCCCCGGAAATTCACTGAGTGGGTGTTCTACTTCACCCAGATTCGGTGGGGTGGCCGTTAAATAATGATAGCTCTTGCCGTTGTGATTCGGCGCACCGAAAAACTTCCAGTTTTCGCTCGGGAAAAATTCGTGGGTACCATTTTCGATATAGACAGCCGGATGGGTGAACTCGGTCGTCTGCGGGTCCCGAAAAAGCCGGACAAGGTTGTTCTGCGCCTTCGCAATCTGATCCTCGTTTCGTACGATATCAGCTTTCGAGCCTAAATGGGCCAGATCAAGCGAAGCCGTGCTGTAATTAACTCCCTGAAACTCTCTGTAAATGCCGAATGATACGTCTGCAATCGCGCCTACCTTCGCCACGTTTTGCGGAGTCATATCAAAGCGAAACAGGATGCCGTGGGCAAAGTGAAACACGCTGACAATCTGCTTATTTCGGGGATCATAAATTAGCTGAACCGATGTCCAGTCGCCTTCATGATCGCCGATGTCGAATGGTTTGTTGGCACTATTATAACCAAACAGTTGCCAGTATTCGATCTTGTAATACGGTAGGCCCTGCGCATCGCCACCATAGCTGTGGTGGAAATCATAACCAAACGGGTCGGTTAGCTTAACCGGGGTTACATGGCCGTACAGCCCCACGTTTTTATTGCCCAGTACCACATCCCAGGTATTTCCATGTCGACCAGGATTATCGACACCATTTACTTTACCCAGTGGGTTGATATGATAGTTCGTCAAGGCCCTGTTTTTCAGGATGTCGGATGACCCGAACTTATCATTCACGGCCAAAATACCTGCAGCAAGCTGCTCTCTCGGCACAATGGTTTTACTATCTTCATCACCACTCGCGAGCAGTGCCGACTGGTTCAGGTACCAGAGCGCATCGGCCGGGCGAAAATTTTCATCACCGCCATCGTTGGAAAACAGATAAAACGGCCTGAATCGCTCCAGTAACTGGTGCTCCAGGTTGTCGTCGATACCATCCTGATCCTGGTCGACAAAGGTGGGGGCTAATGTAGTCCCGTGCTTGAGAACATTGGTTGAAACGGGTGGAACCTGCGACCAGGCCGTTATGGGATACAGGCCGAGCAGGAAAATAGCCAAACACGAGTTGGCGACCGCGGAAACAAAGCGTGTTGTCATGGGTAGCTGGATTTGATAAAGACAATCAGTACGTTTACCGTCGATTGAGCAGGCGTCTGATTTGTCGATTTTCGGCCTGTAGATGCTGGATCTGTTTTTATTGAGCTAGCAGGTATAAGGTCAACTCTTCAATTTTCTGAAGCAGCGTAGCATTCATTTTCACCAGACTAATGCCTTCCTTCGCTACCTGCCCTGCCGAAGGCACATCGGGTAAATGACCAGTCTGTTTGATGTAGATTTCAAGGGCAGGCAACGGTTTGAGCAAGTAGGCGGACGTAAATACCTTATCGCTCCACTCAGACAGGTCATTGATCCGTAATTGATACCGGGCTTTGATGATATCCCCACGTTCGTTGACGGTCAGAAACTGGTCGGTAGCCTAGGTCGCTTTGCTTTGACTGGTTAGTCGGGTGAGCCGAATTCCACTGACATTCGCTTCATCCGCCACTACTTCCAACTTGCTCATTGGTGTAGACGTGCCAATGCCCACATTGACTCCGTTGCCTAGAATCAGGGAATTGCTTGACCCAACCATCGCCCCTGCGCCAAGGGCACTAGCGTTATGCAGATTGGCCACCAGCGCATCCGACCCACTGCCGATAAATAGGTTGCGGTACCCCGTTGAATTGCTCGACCCCGCATCAGTGCCGATCTGCACATTGTCGCTGCCATCCGTGTTGTTGTAACCTGCCCGCGTGCCGACAAAGGTGTTGTTGGCACCCATAGTAGTCTGGTATCCCGCCTTATGACCCACATAGGTATTCTGAACGGCCGTAGTGCTGGTGAGTCCCGATTTAGAGCCAATGAACGTGTTGCCCGATACGGTGTTGTTAAGTCCTGCTGAATCGCCCACCATTACGTTGAAACTGCCTCTGGTGTTGGTAGTATTACTGGCCGAGCCTATCGACACGTTGCCAGAGCCGGTAGTGTTAAAGTACCCGGCATTTGACCCTATAGCCGTATTCTGCTGGCCCGAACC
Source organism: Spirosoma foliorum (assembly GCF_014117325.1). Lineage (NCBI taxonomy): Bacteria > Pseudomonadati > Bacteroidota > Cytophagia > Cytophagales > Cytophagaceae > Spirosoma > Spirosoma foliorum. Next base: position 5,623,127 of record NZ_CP059732.1, read on the forward strand.
ATTGCGATTCCCGGCCGCGTTACCCATAAAGGCGTTGTAGGAACCCGTCGTATTGAACAGCCCGGCACTAATACCCATAAAGACGTTGTTAGCACCCGTCGTATTGTGGTACCCGGCTGCACCACCCATAAAAGTATTGTAAATACCCGTCGTAGTGGAAGCCCCGGCACTGGCACCTACAAAGACGTTAGAATAACCCGTCGTGTTAGCTTGTCCGGCCTGATACCCCATAAAGGCGTTGTAAGCACCCGTCGTATTGGAATAGCCCGCTTGATACCCTATAAAGGCATTATAACCCGCCGTATTTTTGTAACCAGCCTGATACCCCATAAAGGCGTTGGAACTACCCGTCGTATTCGACTGGCCACTTCCTTCGCCAATAAAAACACTCCCTTGAGCTGTACTATTACGCCCAGTCAGATAGCCAATATTCACCGCATCCGATAGTGAACCCGAACCGATTCCAGCCTGAAAGCCAATCGATACATTGTTATTATTAGTTGATCCTGATCCTACCCCGGCCTGATGACCCACCGCCACATTTTGAATGCCCGTCGTATTATTGTAGCCGGTCCCTAAACCGACAAAGACATTATTCGTACCGGAGGTATTGGAATAGCCTGCCTGGTAGCCCGTAAACACATTGGCCTGGCCCGACGAGTTGATATTTATTCCTGCCTGTACCCCCACCAGTGTATTATACGGAGCGGCTGAGGAGCCGCTGGCCGTATTGGCTACATAGTTACCCTGGGCCAGCAACGAATTGGTCAGTAAACAGCCCGCCAGGAGTGAATAGATGATTTTCATGATCCGTTCGTTTGTGTTTGCTCAATAGCTACTTCTGACATCAATCAGAAAATTCGCCATTGATTTTGTCTCATGCTTAATTAGTCGACCAGTCGCCGAGGTTGGTCGTCATAAAATCTTTACCGTCGACAAACGGCATTTGTCGGCAAAATCAATTGTCTGTCGATAAAGCGGATTAGCCTTAGCTGTTCAGGCTGAAGGCCCCTATTTTTACGTAGCCTTTAGCACTTAATTACCATGGGATCACAGAAAATGCAGGCTCAACTTTGGAGTATAGCTGCTCAAGATTGGGCTGATTATCAGGAGACAACCTTGTTACCCGTATTCGAGCAGATAGCGCATGACTTTAGTCAGATACCAGCTCGTGCATTGCTTGATGTCGGTTGTGGATCAGGTTTGTTCTGCCAACTGGCGTTACAGCAGGGCCTAAACGTATCGGGTTTGGATGCCACGGCTGAACTCATCACAATTGCCCAGCGTAAAGCTCCCAATGGACATTTCACGACGGGCGACATGGAGGAAATGCCCTACCCCGACCATAGTTTTGATCTGGTTACGGGCATCAACTCGTTTCAGTATGCGGCCAGCCCGGTGCAGGCGTTGAAAGAAGCGTACCGCGTACTGAAACCGACTGGTAAACTGGTGGTTGCCATCTGGGGTAAAGCGCAGGAATGTCAAGCGGCTGTTTATCTGAAAGCGCTGGGCGCCCTGATGCCACCTCCGCCCCCCGGTACGCCCGGCCCATTTGCCCTCTCCGAAGACGGTGCATTAGAAAAACTGGTTGGCGATGCGGGTTTCCAGCCTGGTATGCGGCAGCGCGTGTCCTGCCCGTTCGTGTATCCCGATCTGCATACTGCTCTGAAAGGCTTGCTATCGGCGGGTCCGGCCCAGCGGGCTATCGGGAACACCTCATACGAAGCGGCTGCCGAGGCCGTTACCAACGCCATTGCTCCCTTCAGGACCGAATTAGGGGGATATCGAATGGGGAACACGTTTTATATACTGGAGGCAACAAAATAGATTTAGCTTTATGTTATCCACTCCCAGCCACTACGTTTCTGATGTTCTATTGCCGATAAAACCGTTATGCTGATGAACCGAATCATCGTTGCCCTGGCCTTATCAGGTCTTCTCCTGACTCTCGCAACAGCCAGTTACGCCCAGTTCGGCATTAACGCGCCTGCTGGCGTGTCGCCCACGCAGGATCTGGAAGTGTATACTCGCAACGGCTTTCTGGTCCAGCAGAAGTATGTGCTCACCAGCACCGACCCGAATGCAAGTGTTAATATCCTAAGTTGTGTTAGCAATCCAGCTGCATTGACGGCACAAGCGGGAATTCTTAAAGATCCGTCCGGCGACGCCAACTATTCCGCTAGTGTGAGTTATACGTGTACCCAGGCTATAAGTGTGACGGGGGTCGGTATCGAATTGGTGTTTGAGGATTTAGACACAGAGTTGACCGATGATTATGTATCGATAACAGACAATACGCTCTATGAACAGCGGTTTTCGGGCAATAGCTCCCCAGCCCGCCTGATCATAACGGGTGGTTATGTAACTATCAAATTCAGAACCGACTCGGACGCCAATGTTGGGCGGGGTTTTCGGCTGCGCTGGCGAGCACTGAATTCGGAAATAGTCACTTCTCCCACGCCCATTGCCTTTGGCAGTGCAATGCAGTTTGACACCAAAAGTTATTCTTTTAAGGCAGGATATAATAATAGAGCGAGTGGTAATGCGTCAAGCGCGTTTGGATATAATAGTACGGCGAGTGGCGATTATTCAACGGCAATGGGAAATCAAAGCATCGCTGGTGGTGATTATTCAATGGCACTGGGACAAAATAATAGTGCTACCAGTTTAGGGGCAATAGCTATCGGAAGTGCAAATTTTGTGGCTCAATACGCAATAGGATTAGGGTCACAAAACTCGGTTAGTGGGCTTGTCTCAGCCGTATTAGGATCACAAAATACGGCCAGTGGGGTTACTGCAGGTGTGTTAGGGTATAAAAACACGGCTAGTGGGGATAATTCCACTGCGCTGGGAAATAACAACACGACCAGTGGGGCTTATTCCGCTGCGTTGGGTAATAACAACACGGCCAGCGGGGCTTATTCCACTGTGTTGGGCTATCGTATGAACACCAACAGCAAAACAGGTGCTTTTATGATTGGTGATTCGGACCCACTGGGTCAGGGAGTTACCGCCAGTGGCGTTACTGACCAGTTTGTGGGCCGCTTTCTCAACGGCTATTTTTTGCTTACCTGTGGGGATAGGAACACAGGTTCCGGTTCGCGAACGGGGGTACAGATCGGTCAGGGCCAGAACTCCTGGGCTTCTATTTCCGACTCGACCAAGAAAGAACGCTTCCGACCCATTAACCATACCGACCTGCTACAGAAGATCAACGCTATGCGCCTGACTACCTGGAACTACAAAGGTCAGACTCAGATTCGGCATTACGGTCCAATGGCGCAGGATTTCTATGCCGCCTTCGGGCACGACGGGTTGGGGCAGGTGGGCTGCGACACACTCATTTATAGCCACGATTTTGCGGGCGTAACCTTTGCAGGAGTGCAGGCCCTTATCCGTGAGAACGAGGCTCTTAAAGCCCGTTTAGCGCAGCAGGAGGCCCGTCTGCAACAGGCCGAGCAAGATGTTCGGCAGGCAAACGCCCGCCTGGATGCCCTCGAAGCTGTGCTTGTTCCTCGCCGTCGGGTAGCACGCCGATAAGCAGTACTCTGTTCATCGAAAACCTCGCTACTACTTTATCTGATTGCCAGGGGTTTAATCGGAGTTGGTGCCGTTTTTACGGCATACGTTTGGCGGTGGACTTGGCGACGAGTTGCATAATAGGATCCGTGCATGTTACCTTCCAACTGGTTCAAACGGGAGGCAAGAATCTGAAGTCTACTGAGCATGTTTTTTTCATTCGCTTGCAGTTGGGCATTCTCGGCCTGCAACTTCTGCATTTGCGCTTCCAGAGCCTGCGTTGCACTAATGTTGAGCACCGACAGGGCTTCGTAGTCTACTACCCGAAAATCACTCACCTGCCGCCCATATACGAACAACTTCTCAACCGCTCCGGTCTGCTTCGCTGATACAACAAAAGTCTGAGGGTCAATTACCCGCGTAACAATCTCGACCAGATCACCTCTTTGCGCATCAATCAGTTTGACCGTCTCGCCCACATGCAGTGAGTGCGCCATAGGCAAGGTCAGCGTCAGTTCGGCAGGAGTAGCCTGTACTCTGGCTAAGGTATAAAGGTCAGGGACGAAATTAGTCCGCTGCTGAACGGCCTGTGGATAAACTGACTCGACCTGCTGGGCGATCACTTTTTTCTGAGGTGTATTACCTAGCCGCACCGCATCTTTGTAGGTATAGTTGGTAATGGCCAAGCGACAAAGTGTCTGCAAATCTTGCTGAGAATTGGTAAGGCCAAGTATGGTTTTGATGCGAGCATCGGAAGAAATGACGTTTCTGGCTGATACAATGTTATACTCGGATACAATGTCGGCCTCAACCAACAGCCCCATTCGTCTTGAGTATGAAGTTAAGCTAGTCAATATAGGTATAGTTGTACCGTTGTCTAGTTTTAATGTTGCCCCGCCAGTGCCGAAATAAGTGGTACTGCCAGCGTGTACAGCTTCATCATTAGCTATGTGGAGTGGGGCTAACGGAGTTGTTGTACCAATGCCTACATAACCACTTTTTAAAACGGTCAGGGCGTTGCTTCGGGCTGCACCACCGCTACCATTACCAATCATGAGCAGCGCATTTGTTACATCCTGATTGTAGCTACCCATCGCTGTTGCGCCAGCCTCAGAAGCTTTTGTCCCAGTTCCCATTGTGGTTGTATTTTCTCCTAAAGCATACGTACCGTTTCCCATTGCTGTCGAAGAATTACCGGTGGCGGTTGATCCATTTCCCATTGCTACCGCATAGTTCGGCACCCCTCCCTTCCCAAATCCATTAGAGCTTGTAGAAATACTCGTGCCATTCGCAAACCAGGGACCACCGCTACTGGGCAACGTCACAGTGCCGCCCCCATTGGAGAGACTCAGCGTTTGTCCACTTAACGACAGCGACTGGATCTCGTTGGTTGGTGAATCGTCTTTGGCAGCAATGGCGTTACCAGTAATGGTGATACCATTACCTGCTGTATAAACCCCACTACCGGCATCACCCTTGTCCCCTTTGTCACCCTTATCGCCTTTTGTTCCTTGTGGGCCAGCGGGACCTATCTGTCCCTGGGGACCAATAGTTCCTGTATCGCCTTTGTCGCCCTTATCCCCCTTGTCACCTTTGCTACCTTGCGGTCCAGCAACCCCGGTTGATCCTACTGAACCAGTGGCTCCTGTGTCGCCTTTATCACCCTTGTCCCCTTTATCGCCTTTTACACCTTGAGGACCAGGCGTACCTCCGTTGGCCGCGTAAAGTGCAAACGGCACACTCAGTAACTGCGTTGCCCCAAGATTCTGGTAATTAGTTGTACCATCGAAAGCTACCTCCACGCCCAGAAACTTAGATCCACTTCCCCAGTTAACACTGCTTATCGTGCCTTTCGTCGGTGTTCCTCCACCAACGGTCAGGCTAAATAGTCCGAAGCCATTGGTGGTTACGTTCTGGGTTTCAACATACTGCGCCGTGCCAGTGGTCAAGCCGTCGAGGATGGAGAGTCGCACACTGATGGGCTTATTTGCCAGTAAGTCACCGGTAGCGGTGCGGGCTACGGCCTGATAGGAAAAGCCCTGCGGTACCTGGGCACGCACGGTCAGGGATAGCAGCCCGCAAAGAGCAAACAGAATAGAGGTTTTCATGGCTACTTACAAATCAATCAGGGTTGAAGCACTAAGCGTATAGTCTGAACAGTATCCTCGGTCAGCACCTGAAGCAAGTACACACCGGTGGCAAAAGTCTGCACATCGACCTGTAGTGGTTTACCGTCGCTGCGGCCCTGCCAACAGGGGCGACCCAGTATATCAATCAGCGTCAGGCGTGCGGGTGGGCAATCGATGTACAGATATTGGCGAGTCGGATTCGGAAATACCCGGACCAGTAGGCTCGGTACGGGTTCGAGGGCTGTAATAATCCGCGCAGCTGCGGCCTGCTGAAACCCCTGACTAACTGACCCTGACCCGGTTGACAGGGCGGTAGCGACAGATTGCCCGATGGTGAACGACAGGCTATTGTTGCCCTGCTGCAGAAAGCCTCCTGCCGAGGCAATGGTTTGAGGAGTCAGGGTTTGGGCCTGGGCGATACTCAAGCAGCCGAAACCACTGAGTAATAGGTAGGAAAACAGATTACGCATAACACCAATAGAAGCAAAAAGCTGTTGTGGGGAATCAGTTATCGCTTATGGCCAGCTTCTGGTGTGGTATTTTCAGTAGCACTTTCGTGCCTTTGGCCACACCCTGTTCATCAACAAGGTCTTCGATGTCGAAAAAAGTATCGGTCTGATTCGGGGAGCTTAGCAGCGCGAGTCGGTCGGCGGTAAGTTGCATTCCCAGCGATTTGCGGCTTCCGGCTGGTTTCATTTTCAGCGTTCCAGCCTGTTGCCGTCCCACACCGTCGTCGGTGATGATACAGTACAGCATGGATTCATCCAGTCGGAAGGCAATGTCGATGTTGCCCGGCCCGTCTTTATGCATTAACCCGTGCCAGATGGCGTTTTCGGCGAAGGGCTGTAACAGCAATGGCGGCACCCGAATCGTATTGGTATCAACGGTGTTAATAAACGTGATACTGAAGTTGAAGGCATTCTTGAAACGCAGCCGTTCGAGTTCGAGATAAAGCGTGAGCATTTCCAGTTCTTCAGCGAGGGTGATCAGCGACTGCTCCGAGTTTTCGAGCACCATCCGGATCAGGGTAGAGAACGTGGTTAAATAGTTAGAAGCCGCCATCCGGTCGTTGACCAGAATATATCGGTTGATCGAGTTGAGGCAGTTGAAAATAAAGTGAGGGTTCATCTGGGCGCGTAAAGCCTTTATCTCAAGTTGCTCAGCACGTCGACGCAGTTCATCTTGTTGATGCTGGTGTTCCAGCTGTTCCAGCTGCAACCGATCGTTTAGCTGTTGGGCTTCCAGGAGCGCATTCTGACGCGACAGCCGGATTGCCCGGTAGCCGATCAGGGCGAGTAGACTCACCACAACCAGGCCCACCACTAGCAGCCATTTCTCCAGCGACTCCTGTCTCAACTGCTGACTGATGATAATTTTCTCCTTATTAAGCAGTTCGATACGCGCCTGCTTCTGGTCAATGTCAATCTGGCCTTTAAATGAAAACAGGTTGGCTTTGAACTGATTAGTCAACAATGTTTCGCGCAGCGCACTGTATTCCATCAGGTATCGATACGCCTGCTTGGTCTCGCCGAGGTGGTCATAGCTTTTCCAGAGTAACTCACTCGCATCACGCAAACGCGGCCGTGCGCCGGTCTTTCGGGCCATCTCGTACAGTTCCTGAGCATACGGAACAGCCTGCTGATAATCATTCTTACCCTGATAGGCACTGGCTAGATACCCTAAATAGGCCATGATATTCTCTACACTATTCGAGATACGGGCTTTCGCTAAATCGGGTTTGAATAGCGCAATGGCTTTTTCGTATTGACCATCAACCAGGGCGAAATGGCCAATAGCCGTGCGGGTGCTCTGGCTTTGGGGAGCCAGTTTGATAGCCTTATCGAGGTAAAAATTGGCTGAGTCGGAGCGGTTCATGCGTTTAAACGACCTCGCTAAGCTAGCATACACAAAATCGGGCTCGAAGCCAGTTTTGAAGGCACGTTCGGCTAGATGCAGATGATCAACAGCCGCCTGGAAATCATTGACATTGTTATATAACAGGGCTAGATTAAAGTAGGACCATCCCAAAGCGAGCTTATCGCCCATCTTTAGCCGTTCAATATAACTCTGTTTGGCTTTGTCGAGCCCTGTTTCGTAATCGCCAATGGCACCATAGGCTAATCCTAGGAATGTGAGCGACTTGCCGGGATCGCCCCCCGGATACGTTCGGAGTAGGGGCAGCGATGCATTCAGGTACTTAATACTTTCCTGATAGTTAGCCATTTTTAGTAAATCATCGCCCAGATAACACATCGCCCAGCCTGCATGATAGGGGTCTCTGTGTCGCAGTTTGTCAATGGCTTGCCGAAGCAGTGGTTCGGCCTCCTGGTATTTACCGGCTCGCATCACTACGGTTCCTCTATTAAAGTCAGCCAGATCAATACCATCTGAATAACCGAGCGCTCTGGACAGACTGAGGGCCTGCTCCGCGAAATACCCGGCCGAATCGACATTGATCCACAAATAGTGCTCACTCAGTTGGTTGAGCACATCGGCCCGCTTGGTGCCGGTCAGCGAGGGCAACACCCGGCGCAGACTATCGGGATTCAACTCGCCAGCACTATAAGCAACAAATGGCAATAGCAGGAAAAGAAGAATAGAATGGCGTCTCATAGCAAATGGGGTTGATTGCTCACCAATAAATAGTCAGTACTAAAACCTCTTGACAACGAATGACTTAAAGTTACGTTTCAGAACATCGTGCCATAGCGTTGACAGCTACGACTGGTTCAATCGGTTGCTAAAATTACAATTATACAAGGCCCGTTGCTGACATTGTCGACAGGCTGTTTTTTTCAGCCTATAGAATGGCATTCGTCGGCGACGAACACGGTTTGTCGCCGACGGAGCCCGCAATTCATGGAGTCGGCTGGCATAAAACCAGTTGCTGCCGAGGATGCATTAACAACTCCGTAAGCCGTTCGTTGAGCTGGAGGTATGTTCGCTTTTTCATCGTTTTAAGGAAAATAAGGTTGGTGAAACAAGATGTTAGGAAATAGTCTTACTTGACAGTTATGAAGTGGTTATCGGTTTTGGCGACGTTGAGGAAGACGACACGCTTAGGTTCCGGTTGGGGATTATTCAGGGAAATTTCCTGGCTGACATGCGTATCGGCCGATTCCAGGTCAAAGATGTAATAGCCGGCCGCTAGCTCTTTCAGATCATAGTTACCCGCGAAGGTTCGGCTAGATTCGTACTGATCATACAGCACTTTGCCCTGGCTGTCGTAAAGGCGAATGTGTACGGCTCCCCGTCCCTGATGAACGAAGTTGATCCGCACCGATGAACTGTTGACAACCGGCCAGATGGCTGTTCGAAGGGATGGCTGGTTAGTTGTCCCCTCAACATAGTTCGTATTGATTTGAGCGTGTAAGCGGGTTGTAGCGAGTGTGGTGAAAATAAGGACGGCCAGCGCCAGGCGGAATGCAGAGATGTTATTGGTTTTCATGACATTAGTATGTTTAAAATATGATTGAAAGGGGCTACTTTCTGTAAGCCTGCTCCAAAGGTATAGCCCTTCAAACACCCTCTGCGAGCTTATTCGACCGGGGACACGGGCCAGTCGGCGGATAGCCCAAAACCGATTCTGAGTTCAATTCATCGGCGACAAATGACGTTTGCCGATACCGCTTCCTCAATGGGTCAGCTTTAGGTGGGCATAGTATAGACAGAAATGCTATCTTAGCTTGCCTGTTTCCTGGCAAAGAGCCCAAACTGAAAAACACAATGTCGCTACGTTGTTTGCTGGTGGACGACGAGCCGCCCGCGCTCGATGTGCTGGAGATGTACATCGAATCCATTGATGGACTAACGGTAGTTGCCCGCTGTGAAAATGCGCTGGAAGCCTTTCGGGTGTTACAGCAGCAACCCATTGACCTGATGTTTCTGGATATTACCATGCCCAAGATGCTGGGAACGGACTTCCTGCGTTCACTGCGGAATCCCCCGACGGTAATTATCACGACAGCGTACCGTGAATATGCCCTCGATGGCTTCGACCTGGATGTAGCGGATTACCTGCTCAAACCCATTCCGTTCGATCGGTTTCTGCGGGCGGTCAGTAAAGTCATGAAGACAAATGAAGAAGTGGCCGAACACCGACTCATCGAGCAAGAGCCCGTTAAAGAAACGATTCGCCCGGTCGGCGTAGACTCGTTGTTTTTTCGCGCCGACCGGAAGCTTATCAAAGTGCAGCCAGACGAGATTTTGTACGTCGAAAGCCTGAAAGATTATGTACGTATTATAACCCGTACGGCCAAACCCTTGCTGGTTAAGCAAACGATCAGTTCACTCGAAGCCCAGTTGCCTGCCAACCAGTTTGTGCGGATACATCGATCATTTATCGTGGCGGTTTCGGCGATCACCAGCTATACGCCCCGCCATGTCGAAATAGATGGCCAGGAACTACCCATCGGAAAACTCTATCAGAAGGATGTCGAGCGGACACTAGGTGTATCGAACAGGTAATGGTGTAGGGAGCCAACCTGATTTTGTTGGCCTTTATAAACGATTGCCGAACTTCTACCATTTGAGCTAATTCACTTTTTACTCATTCTCCGATTTTTATCTCACAAACCAAAGTATTCCTATTAATGATATGCCTGAGTTTATAAGACTATTTTCTCTCCTAAATGCCCACGTCAACAGCCCGACGTAAGTCGAGCGCAACTCTGGCCGAATGAGACTTCAAGATGCGTCCATCAGGCTAGTGGTAGTATGCTCGGATGCTGAACCATCGACCCTCCACAACAGGGGTATAAAGAGCATTCGTTAAGGTAATACAACAAGTTTGCCCACACTCTGATTACTGTCCATAAATTGATGTGCCGCTACGATTTGATCTAACGTAAACGTCTGGCTGATTGCCAATTTCACTTGGCCCGCTTCAACCTGACGGATGAAATCCTGGAAAACGGCTGTCGGGCTACTGATCTGGCCACTGTCGTAGGTAGTAAGTCGGACTGTAGGGGGAATAAATTCCATTGGAGCAAAAGCGGGAATCGTCCAGTTTTCCGCCAACATTCCACTCATGCAGCCCGTACCACCGGGTTTGAGGCAACTTAGCGAGTCATGCAGGGTAGACGTACCGACCAGTTCCAATACTTTATCGACGCCCTGCGGAAAAATGGCTCGAACCGATTCACTTAGCTTACCCGTATCGATCAACACATGGGAAGCTCCATTATCCCGTAATAAACTCTCTTTCTGTGGGTTTCGTGTAGTACTTAACACAGTTAGACCCGCCACGTTAGCCAATTGAGCGGCCAGCATGCCCACAGACGACGTCCCTCCTCGTATCAAAAGGCTTTCGCCGGGCTGAATGCCCAGAGCCGGATACAGCGAGCCATAAGCCGTCTGAAACATTTCAGGAATGGCGCCCAACACCTCCCAGGGCAACGTACTCTGAAATGAATGAAGCAACCGCTTAGGCAACACCGTGTACTCGGCATAACTCCCGTCGAAGTCACGCCCCATCCCTCCCATCAAGGCCATAACCGACTGCCCCCGTGCATACTCGCCAGAAGGGTCGTTTTCAACTTCACCAACGCACTCGATGCCCAGCACACGTGGAAATTGAACTCCGGGCGAAAAACCTTTACGCGTCATGAGCTCTGAGCGATTCAGGCCAAACGCTTTCACTTTGACCAGTACCTGACCATCGCCGGGAGTAGGCACCGGACGTTCTTCAAGAATAAATTCCTCCGGTGAACCGGGGCGATATATAACGGCGGCTTTCATAAGTTAATGAAGAAATAAGCAGGTTTAATTCAGCTTTGTTTATCCGAAAAACGGTTTGCTAAAGGATTCGTCTGCATAAAAAAGGCCCGCCCCCCCCTTTCGGATTGTGGCTACATACAAACGGGACAGCCCCTAAAACAAGTCATAGGATTGCGTATAGGGCGCTAACTTTCATTGTCAGACGAGTTAAATTGACAAGGCAAAGTTGTGGCAAGGAGGCTGGCTGCACCAATGAACTAACTTAAGAAATAGGCTTAAACTAGTTTAAGATTTAGGATTTTCGTTTAGGGCCGTGCCACGGTAGTTATGGTCCAGAATTAAACCGTGGCACGACGCTAAACGAAAATTCTACGTTTGTCAGGAAGCAATATTTTTCCTGATTTTGCTCAAAAATTCGGGGGTAATCCCCAGATAAGAAGCAATCTGCGTATTTGGAAGCCGCTGACTTAGCGTAGGATACTGCTCCAGAAAGGCCAGGTAACGTTCCTGTGCTGTCGAGCTGATGTTTTGCAACACCCGATTCTGTAACTCAACGTACTTGTCTTCAATAATGACTTTAAAAATCCGGTCGAGCTTCGGAATACTGTCGTAGAGGAAATATAGGTCTTTTTGTTCGATTTGTAACACTACAGAGGGTTCGATGGCTTCGATGAATAACTTGCTGGCTCTTCCAGAATGAAAGCTCCCAATATCAGCAATCCACTCATTCTCAGCAGCAAATTGAATTGTATGCTCAACACCTTTCTGATCAACGGCAAACATCCGCAAGCACCCTTCGACAACAAACGAATAGTGTTTACAAGGAAACCCTTCCTGCAAAATCGCTTGTCGGCGCCGTATCCGACGCTCCGTCACTCGCCCTTCTAGTAATTGTTTTTCGTTTTCGTCAAAAGGAAGAAAACGCTCAAAGTGGCTGATGAGTGGCTGAAGCAACAAGGGTTGGGTCATAAAGGGGCTTTAGCTCTAAACTAGCTACTAATTTAGGGCTAAAGACTTGCTCAACTGTCACTTTACCAGATTCGGCTCAGCTTTTTCTGCGCTCTCGACATGCAGATCGAGAGCGTCGCTATATTGGTAGGTATCCCAGGGCAAATCGACCTTAATAGCGCGTAATGGTAAATGTGGCTTTTCGTTGCGCGAGTGATGGCTTTCAGCGAAACGCCATTCTGCAAATCTTCTACCAATGCGAGTACCCCGTAAATCAACCATGAGCATCTCCCCTACTAATAATGATCCGGTTACTCTTCCGATCAAGAGCGTACGACTCTGCCCCTAATTTGGGCGTAATCGGCGCTAGTTGAATCGTGTAATTGGCAGAACTCACCTCTGTGCCAGCAGTGTATTTTCGGGCAAGAAGAGCCTTGGTCAGTTGCTTAACGGCATAGTTGCTTTGTGGAGACGGTTCTGTTTGCTGAATGAATACACGCAGCGCAACGCCGTTAAGCGTAAGGCAGATTAAGGAGCTTAATTTTCATGACCTGATATAGCGTGAACATCTACGTTCGTGCTATCCTACTTCTGTTTCGATTGCTGAGTCTTGACATATTGAGCCACATCGATAAAAGGCGCAACCCAGATATCCGCTGCGTTCTGCTTTAAGTAATGGATCAACTTGCTATGCTCGGCCAACGCGACATTTAGTGAATGGCCACCACCCACGCCATGAAACAGGAAAACCAGCAGCGAATTACTGGCCTGCGCCTTCTTAACCAACTCAATCATCTGCTCGCCCGACTGGCCATTGATACCGTAAGCACCGATATCGGCCAAATTGATTTCGGTGATTTTCTTCATCTCGCTTTTAGTGCCTCGCGCAGCTACAAAATCGCCTTCTACGGTTTTGTAATAATCAACATCACCAATTTTGGTATCGCCACACGGGTAGGCAAACGTGCGGGCGCTTTGCCCATCGAGCGTTTTGAGTAGGATGTTGGTCATCCTCATTTCATCCGTCATTCGCTGCACCGTATACTTGCTCAGATCATTGGCTGGCTTTACCCATTCGCGGCCGGGGGTATTGCCTATACACGGATGAAACAGGGTATGATTGGCTAACTCATGACCGTTAGTGGCCACCGATTTCCACCGAGTTATGTGGTTGGCAAAACCAGGGAAATAGCCCGACAAATAGAATGTGCCTTTCAGCCCGAATGAGTCCAGAACGGGAACAACATTGTCGAGGTGTACCAGCAACGCATCGTCGTAGGTAAGTGCTATGGCGCATTTCTTCCCGTTCCATTCGTTCTGGGCGTATAGTAGAACGGGCGAAAGAATCAATAAGGTTAGTAAGGCTAGTTTTCGCATAGTGGGTGTTAAAAAACAATCATTTTCTTATTGACGAAAGGCATTTATTGAACCGCGAGCCCTGTGAATTCACTGCTGTTACAAGCATCATTTCTTTGTTTTTACTGCTCATCAGTACCGACGACCGCGCATCTCCCCGAATCAATAAGCCACTTTCGACGGGACTTAGTGGTTTGAAATGACCTCGCCCATCACCTAACAACACAACGCCTACCAGTACATCTTCGCGGCCCATATAGACTTCGTTGGGGTGGAAATTTCCAATTAAAACGGCCTCTAAATGGCCATCGTTATTGAAATCATGTGGATTAGAAACGGGGTTCCGGCAATGGTCAACATCCCAGTTGACCATTGTTTCTGCAAATGAGGCCAACTAACCAGCGATTGAGCAAGCGCCCAAACACTACAAAAAAACGCACGGAGAAGAATTGTGGATAGAAATACGCGCTTACTCATGGAAGGAAGAGGTGTTGAATGATAAAGAGATCATATCCTTTTTCTACTAAGTACTAGCAATCAAAATGCCCGATACAACTAGTCAATCAGCGTTTATGATACACGACATATCTATATTAAAATAAGCGAATTCAGAGAACTATAGCTGTTATTTTAGGCTTCTTCTTATGAGAGTCACATCTCATTATTCTGTACCAATAATCTCATAAACGCTTTATTTATATGGCAACGATTGCTTTATATGGATTCGGCCGGATTGGACGGCAGTTTCTTCGCGTTGGTTTAGAAAATAAATTATTTGTTCCGGTTGCAATAGCCGACATTCGGGACGAGCCTACATTGGCAGCCCTATTTTCCGTAGATACGAACTACGGGCGCTGGCCGGAACCAGTTTCGGGAAGTGAAGGCAAGTTAGTCGTAGGCGACCGAACGATTCCATATATAAACTCATCGAAAGAAGTACCCGATTGGGCAGCACTGGGCGTTGACCTTGTCGTCGACTGTACAGGTCGGGCTACTACCCGCGCTGGCGCTCAAGTTCATATCGATCGGGGTGCTAAGTATGTGCTGATTAGTGCCCCCAGCAAATCACTGGCCGATTGCGATGCCGTACTGTTGAAAGGTATTAACCTGGATACGTTCGATCCGGCTAATCATCATATCGTTAGCATGGGTAGCTGTACCACCAATGCGCTGGCCTCTGTGGTGAAGGTTATTCTGGAAAACTTCGGTATCCAATACGGGCTGTTTTCAACCGTCCATTCGTACACCAATACCCAGTCTCTGACCGATCAGCCTATGAAAGACCGTCGCGATTCGTGGGCCGCTGCCGAAAATATCATTCCTTCGTCGTCGGGTGCCGCTCGGGCGTTGCAGTTCATCTGGAAAGACCTTAAGATAACCGGTAAAGCCTACCGCGTACCTACCCGAACTGGTAGCATTGCAGAGTTAAACCTGATTACCGAAAAAGATTGCACGGTACAGGAGGTGAACGATGCATTCCGCAAGGCAGCCAGCGAAGGCCCTCTGAAGGGTGTTATGGATGTTCTGGAAGGAGAATGGGCATCCTCACGAATTGTTGCCGATCCACACTCATCCATTATCGACTTACCGCTGACGGCCAAAGAAGGCAATCTCTTATCGGTAGCAGCCTGGTACGATAACGAGTGGGGCTTTTCGAATCGCCTGGCCGAAGTAGCCGCGTTCCTGGCCGAACGGATCTAACGAATAAATCAAATGATGCCATTGGGATAGGTTTACAAACCTGTCTCAATGGCATCATTTGATTAATCCAATAAGCCCGTACAGCTTATATAAAGCCTTCCCTACTCCAGCCCCGTTTTGTTGGGTAGCCAGAATGGTTTGGTTTTAATCTGCCGACTCTCCCAATGGAGTTCGTTTCGGAAATGCTTGTTTAGGGCGACACATAACCGCCCGTCGCCCCCTACGTATAGAATTCCTTTGCCCGATTTGTTGTTTAGTTGGGCATCCAGCTTTTCTATGACAGCTGAAGCTGGATTTTGTGACAACTGGTAAAAAGTAAATGGTTTTTCGCCAGTCAGATCGGGAAATAGATCGGACATGGTATCGCCATAGATGAAGCTGATAACGGGTTTTGATGGCTCCAGATGGCGATTGATCTCATACAAATGAGCCAGGGCCGAAGGGTCGCCAACAAATACATAATAATCGCCCGATTGATCGACGGTGAACTTGCCTTTCGGCCCACTAAAGTACAGCATATCGCCTAGCGCAATTTCGCGAACCCAACGGGCCCCAATCCCTGTCGAATATGTGCAAACAGCTAAATCCATACTAGCGTTGGCTGGGTCATACTGCCATACGGAATAGGTTCTGACTTTATCCTGCATGGACGTGCCTTTATCTAACCCAACCAGCACGCGTAGGTGCTCGCCCGGTGTATACGGCAAATTTTTCAAGTCATCCCCTTGAATTTTCAGGTGAAATGTATGTTCAGTAAGTTGTTGCTTATCGATCAAAACGGCTTTTCGAGAAAACCGTTTGACAAGATTATCCAGTACGCCCATTATGTGCAGCAGAAAATGATTCGACTACAAAGAAACAGGGTATAAAACCCGCAAAGAATGGCTTAACGAGGGCTTTTGGTGGACAAATCCCGGAATGATTGCCGAAACGAAATAGGCGTTTGCCCGGTAACCTTTCGAAAACTACGCGAAAAATAGTGCTGGTCGTCGAAGCCAAGCTGATGAGCCACTTCTTTCACCGTCTGCTGCGTATGGTACAACAGCCGTCGAGCTTCAAGCATCGTCTGATGTTGAATCCAGTAGGACACAGTGAAACCCGTTTTTCCCTGAACCGTATCGTTCAGGTGATTGACAGAGAGGTGAAGTGCCTGCGCATACTGCGCCGGACGTTTCCAGTGAACGAAATTCGTATTGAGTAACTGCCGAAAAGCCCCCGTAATCTCATCAGATCGACTTTCAACGGATTCAGGCAGGGTGTTATTCGGTTGATTGAGGTCGACAATGGCCGTAATCAGCGCGTTCAGTAGATAGCGAAACGTAAGCAACTGATGCGTTGTGTTACCATCGGAACGAAATTGACGCCAGATCAAATCGGTTAGTTCGTAAATCATGTTCAGTGCTCCCGCTTTCTGCTCCGAACTATTCGAAAAGTTAATCAACCTGGTTAAATGGCTCGTTTCCTGCGTAAGCAGGCCCGAATCAAATGAAATTACCCAGCCATCCATGTCCCGATGTTCCAGTAAACCATGCACTTGCTCTGGGTGGATCATACAGAATGAGGGACCGCTAAATGTATGTTCCTCGAAATCAATCAACTCCCGGCAGAAGCCGCTTTTCAGGACAAAAAGCATATACGTCTCATCGCGGTGGGCGTTGACCACATCGTGCTCCACATTATCGATCGACTCGCGCATCGATTTTATAAAAAAGCCAGCCTTTGCCTCTTTATGCTGATTGAAAACGGGAATAGTTTGTTTTTTTGCCAAAGTTTAAATGTGCGTTTGGATGTACTTGCATGTATTGCCGGGCAAACTATCTTTATTTATTGAATGCGAATTTGTTATTGTACTTAAAGGTAGCTACCAGATTAATTTAAGTCGGGAATAGAGCTGCCAGCGCACTTTTTTTGATTTTGCTAACAATTGGCTAAGTTTTTGTTTGAAAAGTAATATTAAGTTGTCAATATTGACTAAATGATTATTTTATGATTTTTGCAAAATAGGATATGTGGTAACGTTAAAGAGATAATACTAGTAATTATTTAACAAAATAGGCCAACTATTTCATTGTCATTTAAGAACTTGTACCCACGTAATCGTTATTGCTTTAAACGAATGGAAGCTTAAGAGGAAGGCATTCTGCCGCGTTTACCTGTGTCTATTTATAAACATGCCAATTCAAATCTTACTTATTGAAGATGACAGTCAGATACGGAAAAGTGTAGAAGAACTGCTGACCTCACAAGGGTTTCAGGTAACCACAGTAGCGGATGGCCGTGCAGGAATTGACCAAACGTTGCTTCAGGTACCTGATCTGATTTTGTGTAGCATGACGATGCCCGGCGTTGATGGATATCAGGTGCTCGAAGCAGTCCGTACCAATCGATTGACCTCTACCGTTCCGTTTATATTGCTCGCTACCCAAACGAACGTTGCCGATGTGCGTCGGGGCATGAATCAAGGGGCCGACGATTGTCTGACAAAACCATTCACTCACGATGACCTGCTACAAACGGTTAACAGCCGTTTAAAACGAGAGGCTTTGCGAAAAGGCGACCTCAAACTAGAGATAGATAAATATCGACATATATTAGCCTCCGTAACCGCTCACGAATATAATACAGCCCTTTCGGGTGTCATTGGATTTTCATCCTTGTTGATCGATGATTATCAGCAATTTAGCGACGACGAAGTCGTATCGATGGTTGGGATGATCAAGATAAGTGGCCTACGATTGAAACGATCACTGGATAATATTCAGCTAATGGATATGTTGCAGCATGTCGATTCTTCGCAAGCTAATTTTGATTATTTCTCTACAGAGAGCGCCCCCATCACAGAAAAGCTGGTCGACGACAGCGTGCAGGCTGTTGCGTATAGGCAGGATCGGGAGCTTAGCTATCAACTTCAAATAGAAAACGCTCAACTCCGGATTTCGGAGAAAAACCTGGGAATCTGTTTAAGTGAGTTAATCGATAATGCGTTTAAATTTTCTGCTTCGGGAAAGACAGTTTTGCTTACGGGTATCCATGAGGGGGACAATTATCGCTTAACGTTTACCAATAAAGGGCAACCTTTCAAAGCAGAGTACTGCGATCAAATTGCACCCTATAAACAATTCGACCGAAAGCAATACGAGCAGCAGGGATTTGGCCTGGGGCTGGCCATTGTCAAAAAGATTCTGGAACTGAACCAGGGACGACTAACGGTTGAAACCTCACCGGAGGGCGAAACAAGCGTAATTATCTGGATACCAAGAGTAATCAATGCAGAACCAGCTACAACGTAAAGGCTAACCTTGCGAAGCAAGATACCTCACTTCCATTGGGTTATATCAATCACATTAGGGCAAAAGTCGTACTCCTCAGGCTGGTTAGAGCCAATCAGTAGTAGTTGGGGTGATTGGTTCGAAGGGGCAATTAGTTGTTGAACCTGCTGCAGATACCAATCTGTACCCTGACGATCGAGGTTTGAGGTAGGCTCATCAAGAATGACAACTGGTGAATCAGAGAAAAACGCCAGCCCGAGCTTAACCCGCTGTTTCATCCCCGACGAAAAATACTTGATTTCTTTATGCCGGGCATGAGAAAGTAACAGTTGATCGGCAATAACAGCAGGCGTTAGACCAGCCTTGAACGGCTTAAAGGTCTGGTGAAACGTCAACAGTTCATCCAGGGTTAACTCCTCCACCAATTCCAGATAGGGGGCGGCTATACTTATGTGTCGAAACCAATCGTCGGGTTCAACAGTAGAGCCCTGAAGTTGGTACGTCAATTTCCCTTCTGTAATGGGTAGACTTCCTGCCAGCAGTTGAAGAAGCGTCGATTTTCCGCTACCGTTTGGTCCGATGAATGTGTAGCTTGTTCCGGCGGTGAGGGTTAGCTCAACACGCCGGAAAATCCACTCTTTCCGGTATTTCTTACCTAACTGCTCAGCAATTATTTTCATAATGGACAACAGAGAAAGTATACTGTAAAATGGATAATAAATAACGGGTAATGGCCCTTTTGGAATCATTACCCGTTATTCATTATCCATTTTACAGTCATTATTGCCTAGCTTTCAGCTCCTCCGTGAGAGGTCGGGCCTTTCATGATACCTCGTTCTGATGAACGAACGAAATTTACAATTTCATCGCGCTCGTCGGAGGCAGGTAATTCCAGTTCAATCTGAGCCAATGCGTCGGCATTGTTTAAACCGCGTAGATAGATATAGCGGTAGATTTCCTGGATCTGATTAATCTGTTCGTTCGTATAGCCCCGTCGGCGAATTCCTACCGAGTTAATCCCTGCGTAGGTTAACGGCTCGCGGGCGGCTTTTGAGAATGGGGGTACGTCTTTCCGAACCAGCGATCCACCCGAGATGAACGCATGCGCGCCGATACGGGTAAATTGTAAGACTGAACTTGAGCCACCAATAATTGCCCAGTTGCCCATGTGCACATGACCTGCCATTTGCACATTGTTAGTGATAATACAATTATTACCAATCCGGCAATCGTGCGCTACGTGCGCATAGGCCATAATCAGGCAATTCGAGCCGATTTGGGTTTTCCAGTGTTCTTCGGTTCCCCGGCTAATGGTAGCGTATTCCCGAATAGTTGTATTGTCGCCGATAAACGTCCGGGTGTATTCGTTATTAAACTTTAAATCCTGCGGAGTTGATGAAATAACAGCGCCAGGATAAATTTTACAGTTTCGTCCAATACGAGCACCTTCGTTAATAACCGCGTGTGAGCCAATCCATGTCCCCTCGCCAATCTCAACATCTTTATGAATAATGGCGAATGGTTCAATCACTACGTTCTGCGCAATTTTCGCTTCGGAGTGAATATATGCTAACGGTTGAATCATACTTCTTTGAATGATGAATTATGAATTATGAATGATGAACGAAAAGTACGGGCATGCGATTACGCCCATTATCAGTCATCATTCATAATTCATCATTTTTTCTTGACCAGACTGGCAATCATATCAGCTTCGCATACCAGTTGGTTTGCAACGTAGCCGCGGCCCTGCATTTTTACGATACCGCGTTTCATGGGCGAGGTAAACTCACATCTAAAGATTACGGTATCTCCAGGTAAAACGTTGCGACGGAATCGGCAATTCTCGATTCCGACCAAAAATGGCCAATAGTTTTCTGGATCGGGAACTGTGCTAAGTACCAGAATACCACCCGTTTGGGCCATAGCTTCAAGTTGCATGACACCCGGCATAACCGGATTGCCAGGGAAGTGGCCAGGAAAGAAAGGCTCGTTCATGGTCACGTTCTTGATTCCCACCACGCTATTCTCATCCAGCGCGATGATTTTGTCAATCATCTGGAAGGGATAACGGTGAGGCAGCAACTGCGAAATACGATTGATATCCAGCACCGGTGGCTGCATCGGATCGTATTGCGGCACCTGATTGACCGCATTTTTCTGGATAAGCTTCTTAATTTTTTTGGCGAATGCCACGTTAGCTGCATGACCAGGACGAGCCGCCAGAATCTGCGCTTTTATAGGACGGCCAATCAGCGCCAGATCACCCACTACGTCGAGTAGTTTATGGCGAGCCATTTCGTTCGGGTAGTGCAGCTTGGTGTTATTCAGAATGCCGTCCTGCTTGTTAACGCTCACCTTTGGCTTGTGAAGCAAATCGGCCAGGTAATCCAGCTCGCCGTCCTGCACATCGCGATCAACAATCACAATGGCATTCGTTAGATCACCGCCTTTAATGAGGTTTTGTTTATAGAGTGCCTCCAGCTCATGCAAAAACACAAACGTGCGGCAATTGGCAATCTGCTCAGGAAACTGACTAATGTCATTCAGATAAGCATGCTGGCTATTGATAACCCGTGAATTATAATCGACCATTACCGTTATCCGATAGTCATTTAGGGGCAAGGCGGCCAGTTCGATATCTTTTTCGGGAAGGCGGTAATGAACGTATTCACTAACCTCGAAGTAGTTGCGTGTAGCATTCTGCTCTTCAATACCAGCCGAACGCAGCGCTTCAATAAATTGAATAGAAGAACCATCCATAATCGGCGGCTCGGGCCCATCCAGTTGGATCAGGACGTTATCCAATTGTAATCCAACCAGAGCAGCTAGCGTGTGTTCTACCGTATGAACCCGGGCCCCGCTTTGCTCAATGGTTGTTCCACGCGAGAGATCCACAACGTTATCCACATCGGCATCCACAATAGGTTGCCCTGGCAGATCGATTCGCTGGAATTTATACCCGTGATTCGTTGGCGCAGGCAAAAACGTCATCGTTGCCTGAACACCCGTATGGAGACCTACCCCCGATACCGAAATGGATTTTTGAATAGTCTGTTGTTTGGTATTCATTCGTTTGCAGCTTATGGTTTACGGTTTACAGTTTACAGTTGGCTGAGGCAGAAAGCACTGACGCGTCAGCCAACTGTAAACTGTAAACCGTAGCCATAAACTATTTTTCTTGTTTCTTCTCCAATTTCGTTATACGTTGATCCAGCTCCGGTAATCGCCGAAAAACGGCTAAAGACCGCATACTTTCCTTCAAACCGAAAGCAGGCGAACTATTAATAGCGGTACCTTCTTCTTCAATGCTTTTTCCTACACCCGACTGCGCTCCGACTTTTGTGCCATTGGCGATTGTCAGGTGTCCGGCAAAGCCAACTTGCCCGGCAATAACGCAATTATCACCAAGTTTTGTTGATCCCGACACACCCGATTGCGCAGCAATCACGGTGTTTTTGCCAATTTCGACGTTATGAGCAATTTGGATCAGGTTATCTAGCTTCGCCCCTTTCCGGATAATTGTCGATCCCAGGGTAGCACAATCTACTGTGGTGCCAGAACCTATATTTACGAAGTCTTCCAGGATAACGTTGCCTAATTGCGGAATTGTTTTGTACGTACCATCGGGTTGTGGCGCAAAACCGAAGCCTTCGCTACCAATTACAGCGTTGGGGTGAACAACACAATATTGCCCAATGATGCTATTGTCCAGTACACGGGCACCTGGATGGATAATCGTATTATCGCCAATGCATACATTGTTACCAATATAGGCCTGCGGATATATTTTAACGTTTTTGCCAATCTGACACCCTCGGCCAATGTACGAAAACGCCCCCCGGTAAATCTGCTCCCCAACCTGGCAATTATCGCCAATATAGGAGGGTTGTTCTATACCTACCCGAGCAAAAATTAATTGCTTGTGGTATTCTTCAAGCAAGCGGGTAAATGCAGAGTAGGAATTTTCTACAAAGATTAAAGCAGGCGAAACCGGCTTTTTAGGCTCAAATGAGCGATCAACAATCACAGCTGACACCTGGGTAGTGTACAAATGCGGCTCGTATTTGAGGTTGGACAGAAACGAAATATCGCCTGTTTTCCCTTCTTCAATTTTAGCTAAGCCGGTGATTTCCAGTGTATCATTCCCGGTAACTTCGCCCCCCAGCAGTGTAGCAATCTGCTTGACTGTAAACTTCATATATTTTATGACTGCCGTCGCAAAACACCCGTTATTCACGGGAAATAAGGCCGCTAAGGTAGCTAACAAATTGCACTTTTCCGCAATTTGTTAGGTAAGTGAATACGATGAAATTAGCTGCATACGTGAAAATAGGTATCCAGGTACCATAAGTTAACGTATTGTACTACTTCTATTCGTCTTCCGTTTTGTCGATTACTAAATTCCTGGCCCAGCAAACGTAGTATCGGCGAACGATATTGGTCAGGACTTGAATGTTCGACAGGTCTGATGCATCGGCAATGTCAATGACTTTCCCTGATTTGAGTTTAATCGCAATTCGATCTCCTGAGGGCAAATAAGCGGCATTGGTTGCCTGACCTTCTACCAGAAAATACGAAAGCCAGTCGGTGGGCATGCCAGTGTCTCGTAACTGCTTTTCGAGCTGTGTTAACAATTCCCCCGAAAATGGGTCGGTCGATAGCATAATTTTAAATAACCGCCGGTCGAGCAACATTTGACAAAGCCTAGACAGAACCGGATCGGAATGTGAAGCACCTTGTTTAATACAGGTCCAAACGTCGAAATCGTCCAGTTTCGTAAACGCATCAAGGTATTTTCGGTTCGTCTGAAAATCAGTCAGGGAGACACTTTCGCAGAGAAACAATCGGAAGGGCTCCGACGCAAAGACCGGCTCTCCGCTGCCCTGCCGACTCAAAAATCGCGCCCGACGCAGAATCTGGATCAGCATCGATTCACAGCAAATCGACGTTTTGTGCAGATAAACCTGCCAATACATCAATCGACGGGCATTCAGAAAATTTTCGACACTTAGGATTCCTTTGGCCTCTACCACGAGTTGATCATCAGCGAGATCAAGCATTTTAATAATACGTTCAGCCCCAATGGCTCCTTCGGCAACACCCGTATAGTAGCCATCCCGGTTGAGATAATCCATCCGATCCATGTCCAACTGACTCGAAATGAGTTGATGGAAAAATGGCCGTTCGTAGGTTCCTTCAAACATTTTTATCGCCAAGGACAACGCACCGCCAAACTGTTGGTTGAGGTCGTGCATGAGCATCAATGAAATATGCTCGTGCGGTACGTTGTCTAGCAAACAACACTCCAATACATGCGAAAACGGACCGTGTCCAATGTCGTGCAGCAGAATGGCGATCTGGGCAGACTCACATTCTTCGTTGGTAATTGTGTGTCCTTTGCTTTGTAGCGTGCTCATCGCCTGGCCCATCAGGTGCATAGCGCCCAATGCGTGGTGAAAGCGGGTGTGCAATGCGCCTGGATAGACGTATTCCGATAAACCCAGCTGTTTAATTCGTCGGAGACGCTGAAAGTAAGGATGCTCCACTAAATCGAAGAGCAACTCAGATGGAATGGTAATGAACCCATAAACGGGGTCATTCAGAATTTTCTTCTTGTTCGGCGTTGCCATTAAGCAAAGATAGTGCTGACGGGATTACAGCAGGGTTATCGATACGAATTACTGCACTACACATCGAAAAACCCGTTAATTCTGCAATTCTGTCAAAATAATTCCTAAATTTGCACCGCTGAACTGAGCAATCAATCGGCAACGGGCTTGTAACTCAGTTGGTTAGAGTGCCTGACTCATAATCAGTAAGTCGTAGGTTCGAGCCCTACCTGGCCCACGAAAGAAAAAAGCCGCTTAACAGAGATGTTAAGCGGCTTTTTTCTTTCGTGGTAGTACGTTTTTCTGGATTGATACCTCGTCTTTATTTCAGCTTGGCCAGGAACGTAATACTATTTGCGACCATGCCCGTACTCCGTATGTAATGACCGTAGCGTAACTCGACGCTTTGCCAATGCCCTGTACCGAATAAGCCACCCGGCGGTGCCAGACGAATACCTAGTCCCAGAAATTGACTGTTGAAGCCAGAAATATCATAGTCGCTGGTGTAATATTGATCGGTTTGCTTGTGCTGACCATAAGGCGCAAAATAGCGCACGGCAGATTGATGACTGAACCGATAGAACGGGCTTGCCGATACAAAAGACGTTAGTTTAATGGGCGTTTCGAGATTGACAGTATGGGCCTGCATACCCCAGTCGTCAATGTAATAGCGGTAAAAGGTTCGGACAACGATTCGATCCCCCAGGAAATAGTGCAGGCGAAAGCCAATTGGCAGCTTCAGTCGATTACCGGGCAAACGCTCCACCGTTTCGCCCCCATCCTGAAAGTAAATCCGATGGAAAGGCGTACTCAACAGTCCCTGCTGAAAGGCCGGTTCAACGGTGAGCAGTACTTGTAAACGCTTATTGATAATCTGAGAGAGCGACAGACTTACGTTATAGGAATTACGGGGTTTATAATCGATGGGATCGCGGTCTCCATGAGCGCCCGAGCCATAACCTTCCGGCCTGAGTTCGGGGGGAAGAATGACCTTCCAGGTATCAAAAAAAGCACCTGCTTTCAGGCTTATTTCCCGGTTATTGTCTGCCGAAGCTTTGGCAAAACTGAGGTTAAGTCCGTAGGATTTGTAATCATATTCTGTCGAATAAGACAACGCCACTCCCTGCGTTGTCCGTCGGTCGTCGTTATGTACGCTCCAGGCAACCGATGGGTAGATATGGGTATCACTTCGAGAAGCCGACGACACCGTTAATGGATCGATATTATCGGATGAGGCCGACGTATAATGGTCGATGTTGAAATCGAAGGCGAGCGTATGCTGACGGTTCTTTCGGTCAGTCGTTTTCAGTACCAGATCGATCGATTGGGCAAAATCCGTGAGGTGTTCGGTGCCAATACCACCTGTTACTGCCGAATTATTGCCGTCCTGTTGGTAATAACTCGATACTAAATTAATCTCCTCAAGCTTGAGTTTACGGGTTTCATAGGCAGGCGGAGTAACCGATTGGCCATAACCCGCCCGAAGTAAACCAAGCAAAACACTAACAGATAAACAGATTTTTTTCATCAGTCGAATGCTTAGTTACAGCCGCAGCCTCCCCCGCTTTTTCCACCATTCGCACCAGCCGCACCTTCGCGGTAGAGGTAGAAATTCTGCTCAAACTTCTCCGACTTTCGGGCCGACAATTCCATTTCGGCGTCATTGATCCGACTTTTCTGATATTCTTTCACCGATACGCAACCCGATAGACCGAGCACTATCAGGCTAGCTATCAGAGCCTTGGAGGCAGTTAGTTTTTTCATTGGTAGTTAGGCTACAGTAGGTGTTGTAATTCGAATATTAGTGGACGTATAGAGGGCATCGAAATCGTCGATAATGATACAGGCGATGTGGCGCATCTGGTTAATCAGGTCTAAACCCACCCGCACACCCATCACCATCACGGGCGTAGCCAACGCATCGGCCAGTTCAGCATTGGGCGCAATAATGGTCACACTTTTAATGCCCGATACGGGATAACCCGTTTTGGGGTCGATGGTATGGGCGTGTCGTTTGCCATTGATCAGGGCATATTTCTCATAACTGCCCGAGGTAGCGATGGCCATGTTACTGATTCCTAAATAGGAAAATGCCTGTCGATTTGCGCCATTGGGGTCAGCAATGCCAATGGTCCAGGCTTGTCCGTTGGGTTGATTTCCCCAGGTAGTCAAATCACCGGCGGCATTGACGATCCCATTTTCAACGCCGTTCTGACACAAAATACGCTTGGCCTGCTCAGCGGCATAGCCTTTACCGATGCCTCCAAACCCAATACGCATGCCTTTCTCTTTTAAAAAAACTGTCTGCTGATCCGCATCGAGTATAACATGTCGATAATTGATCAGTCGAACCAGTTGCCGGGCGAGCTTAGGGTCGGGTAAAGCAGTCAGTGTGGTATCGAAATTCCACAAGCGTTTATCAATCGACCCGTATGTAATATCGAACGCACCCTGCGTTAGCGCCGATAGCCTTAGGGATCGCTCGATTAATGAAAATACCTCCAGATCAACCCGCACGGGGCGAATGCCCGCCTGTGCATTAATCTGATTCGTTTGACTATCGCTCTGGTAGGTAGTTAATAACTGTTCGATCCGGCGGATCTCGGCAATGGCCTCCTCAAGACGTTCGTTGGCCCAATGGGTATCTGAACTGACAACGCTTAATTCGAACCGGTTGCCCATCAATCGCTCGACCCGTTGGTGGATGGCAGGCAACTCACTCATTTTACAGATGCCGAAACGGTCTGTATCGTCTCCAGAAACGAGGACACAGTCAGCGATTGAGGATACCCTTCCCACTCTTTCAGAACGTGCCCCGACGCATCGAGTAACACCGTAAGTGGAAATTTCCCCTGCCGATTGTAAGTCTCAGCAAGTGCCTCATTATGAGTAGTCTGGCGAGCATCGAGTTGATTTTTAGACAGGCGAGGGAAATCCGCCCGAACCAGCACTAAGTGCTCCGAGGCAAACTGCCCGAATTCTGACGATTCGAATATGTTTTTTTTGAGTTTGATACAGGGCCCACACCAGTCGGACCCGGAAAAATTCAGTAAAATGAATTTGTGCGATTGCGCTGCTTCGGTTTTTGCCTGCTCAAAATTAAGCTGCCAGTTCGGAGCCGTTGTTAACAGACTAACGAGTAGGGATATGAGTACGAATTTCATAGGATTTTACGAATGAAAAGTCATTGATTAACTGTAAACAACCAGGGTTTTTCCGTCGGTAGCGGTCTTGTAAACCGCAATGCCTTTGCTGCCAAAGCTGTTTTTTCCTTTGCCCGTCAGGTCATAACGCGCTCCGTGTACGGTGCAGTAAAATTCTGTTTTATTAAAAATAATGGCCTTTTTAGGCTCATGACTACAGGTTTGGGTCACCGCTACATAGACCCCGCTACTGGTTTGAGCCACGACTATCCCACTCTGCACCAGATAGCCCCCGACGGTTTTCAGGGCCGAAGCCGCCGATGAAGTCAGGTCTATCGTTAGCAACCGATTGGTAATGGTACTCAGGTCCGTTCCATTGCTTGCTACCGTCGTGCTTGACGTTACTGTACTCGCTATAGGAGACGTAGTGGTACTCGTGGGGGCAGTAGTACCCGGCAACGAAAGCGCATTCACAACGGTATCTTCTTCATGGATACAGGAGGTCAACGCTGCCATCAAAGCAGCCCCCGTAAAGCCCATAGATTTTAAAAAGTCGTACCGAGTCATGTTTCTACAGTGGGGTAATAAATTAAGTATTTATACTACAATACGTTGTGTAGTCTAAAAGCGTGGCAAACGTTGATTTATTTTATCAATCAAGCTTGCCAGGATGTATTTCGTTGAAATAAGGCGCGATGGCGGAGGGGTCGACGGACTGGCCCAATCGTTTCGAACGATCAATAAATTGTTGCGTTTGCCAAATTAATCCATCCGGATTTGCCCAATCATCTGTCCTGACCATGAAGGGCTTAAGTAATCGATACAAGTGTTCAAAGATTACCCAGTCGGCATATACTTCCTGATTTACCCGCAATTGATAAACCGAACTCAAGCGGTTTAGGCGAGCGAGAATAATTTGTTCGGCTGATTTTGGCTGACGTTTCCGCTTGCCGGGATCAGCAGGCCTTATAGCCCAAATTGTCTTCGTATCAATTAGTAGGCGGACGTAATCCACTACATTATACCAGACAGTCTGCTTATGAGAGAAATACCTAATTGGTTTCATAACAGGTCGATAAAGATTCTCCGGGAGAATTAGATGCACAATGCCCAAAATGAATGAGGGTAATTATTAGTGGCCATCTTATTGATGCACTGGTCACTAGCTGGACAAGTAGACCCTAAATCCACTGATTCAAAGCGTCAGTACACAAAGAGGTTAACAGGCTGCAAGTAGGCCAGCTACCCATCCAACTAGCCAGGACATCCGCTGAAAAGGAGTTGGTAGGGAAAGTGAGTCTAGCTCAAATTCGTACAGACCCACTTCGGCCAGAGGCATAACCAGCTTAGGCTCTGGGGGGATTAATGAGGGCGAAAGTCGCCAGAAAGTCATACAGATCAGCCTTCCGAACGAAATCAGCTTTTGCGGCAATCAATACAGAAGCAGAAGATACCAACAGCAGCCGAATAGCCTGTGCTGTATATACAGGCATTGAGTGACTACTGGAAGGCAGGTTTTGGTGCGAATGATTGGGATGCTTCTGATGCTCGGAGTTGACCCCATAATGCATCACCATAAAATCAAGGAAACCGAGCTCGGGTTCCGTCTGTCGATGTTCCTGATAATGCTCAACCAGATCGACCAATCTGGCTGATTGATCGACACCAAAACCGGGCAGTAAACTACTTCCCAGTACCAGTCCGGCCAGCAAAAAAGCAACAATCGATTTCATAAAACCTGCCTCTGATGTAGGCTATACTGTAAAGATTATCAGAATGTTCGACTCAGCCTAGCCTAGCTACTAATTTAGAAATAGACAGAATTGATATGATGAAAATAACGCACTTAAGGCACTGACAGAAGGAGGATACAAGCACTCAAGTTTCACATTAAACATTTTTTAATACAGTCAGTTTATCATTATATTTATCATCATACTTGCCGGAAAAAGGGGAAGTTACTTTCCTCCTATTTTCCAACCACTACACCGCTTTTTAGTCTAATGATCATTCAAAATCTTAACTAGTATGAATCGTTTTCGTGATGCTTTTGGCAAGTCTGCCCTGACTTTGGGACAGACCTCTCCCTCAATCCAGGATCGACAGAAAAGCTCCCAGCAATCGGCTTTCTCCGGACAGCCCACCTTCGCATTAAATTCTTTTGGCTTTCTGCCATGCGTTCAAACGCAAATCTCTCCACAGAGCTTACACAGTAGCTCCTTTTTTCAGGACGTCAATAGCCTGAACTCCCCTTCTCTGCTGCTTAAACGCAAAAAAACTAGATCCTTCATCTAGGCAGGACTCCTTTCTAGCATAGCCCGCACTTGATGTGTGAACAAACTGGCCGTAACGTACTCATAGTCGACGATGGGTTCAACGTTGCCAGGTAGTCTGTTTGTTGACAGATTATGCCTGCATTTGTCTAGTTCAGCGAATCTTTTCGTATGGATTAGGTATGGCTTTCCAATCCTACCATCACTAATTATTTATTCATGAAGAATGTAGACAATCACCCGGTTGACTTAATCAAGCTGCCTGGTCATCGCTTACCCATATGCTCAAAGGCCATTATTCGCCTTGAAGGATACGGCAATTATAGCTGGGTTCATCTTAGTACGCAACCCAGACCTCTGCTAATCGCCCTCACACTCAAATGGTTCGAGGATCAGTTGCCTGACTTTATACGGGTTCATAAATCGGAAATGATTAACCCGAATTTTGTACGGAAAATTGAACTCAATGGCCCTCAACCCGTAGAGATTTGTCTGTTCAATGAACATAAAGCCAAGGTTTCGCGGAGACGTTTTGAGCAGGTATGGCATAAAATAATTCAATACCAAAAAGCAAATTTATTGTCATCAACATGCGTGACTCACTCATATTAGCAGGAATTATTCTGGCTGGCCTGGCAGGTTTTGCTGGCTTTTGTTATGCCCTGACTGACTGGGCACTAGATGTGAAAACGGGCGTTTATGAACGGAACCATGTAGAGGCATTTTATGAGACGGCTGCCCTGGTAGTTTATGGTGTTTTATCGCTGCGTTTTATTCGCGGTAAATTGAGTTCAGATGACCAATCACACAAGCCACCTTTTTTCTGAATTAGTCGGACCAATGGTCACAGTTGAAATCAGGGATTTTACTATTGTAAAGTTCCTGGTAAACAGGTAGATAAGCTGAAGGACCACAGATTGCGCAAAGCTTTACAAACGCCTATTTGTCAATCGATATTAATTACTTTTTCCTCCAGGTATTGCAAGCGTCCATCGGACCAGTTAAGGCAAACCTGCCAAATACCTTTAGCCAGTTGGGCCGTTGAAACGACCTGCCTTGGTTTCAATGTGGGCGTAATGGGAATATGAATATCCTCCTGCGCCGGATTACCCCGATGGAAAATGAGATCGCCTTTTAGAAACGACATTGGCAGAACAAATGCCAACAGTTGGGAAGCAGGTTCAAAGGTCATGGCTTTTACGATGAATGAACGAACGTTCGATTGATTAATAATCACTTGTATCTTCATAAGCTATTGATAATACGGGCGTAAACGTTGTTAAACGGATTGCCATCATACAGCATTGTCGCGTCATCACTAATATTAACGGTGATGTTGGAGACACTACCCGAATTGGCCGTGGTGCGGGTTAAGGTAAATCCTATATTTATCTGACCTCCCGCTGGTATTAATTGATCAGATTTTAGCATCAAGGAAATTTGCCGACTAGCCAACGAGTTAGTTTGTATCCAGTTCGTATTTTTCACTGCTATAGGATTAGTTTCTCCTCCAGTTACGTTAATAGATGTTTGAGCTGGGTCAAAAGTGAGTGAATAACCAACAGGAGCCGTAATGGTGATGGCAACGTTACCGAGTGAGGTCGGCAAACCCGCCACTTCAAAGAGGTTAACTACAAAATTACCCTGACTGCCACTCGATGGAAAATTAGCCTGAGGCAAGACTAAAGTAGGTGTTAAATCAGTCCCAGCCAATGCCACATTTGCGGTTGCTATACAGCCTGCCCATCCGCTAACGGTGACCGAGTAGGTTCCCGAAACGTTGGCCAAGGCGATACCTGAGTTATGATCCTGACTAAGAATGCCAGGCCCAGAGAAGGTATAAGAGTAGCCCCCTGTAGCAATAAGCGTGGCACTGGTCAGGCTCGCCGTGAGCGGACCTGTGGCTGTTAAGCTGGCTGTAGGCGTTGGATATACGGTTACAGTCATCATGGCCTTTTGGCTTTCGCAACCGCCGATGGTTTGGCTAACGAAATAGGTTTTCAAACTTTGCTCACTCGTACTGGGGATAGGCGCTGAGGTAGAACCCTTTCCGCCTGATGGATTCGTATACCAGAGCAGATTCTGACCAGTCGCTTGCAGCGGCTGGGGTATACTATGCTGACAGAGATTAACAGAATAATCTACCAACGGAGCCATAGGCGTTGCATTGATCGTAATTGGATAGGCACTGGTACGCAGCACTGGATTTGTACTCGCAATAACCAGTGAATAGGAATGGGCACCTGAATGTATCCCGTAGGGTATCGTTCCGAAAATAGTTATGCTACTGGTACTCTGAACGCTCCCGATAACTGGACTCGAATTAAAGTTGTCTACCAAATATAAATTGAACGTATTGTCTGGCTGGAAAGCGCCCGTTGCCGATAAGGATGCGATTACGGTGCCCGGTGAGCAAACAGTTGAGGAGTTGACATCCGTTAATTTTAGAACGGGTGTACTGGCAGGAAATACTAATTCAGCGGTATAGATTGAATTGGGCCCGTTTTGAAAATAGGCATTCTGTACATCGTACAGGGGCATCCATGTATAGACCGTAGTGGAATTGTAGGTAGCTTTGATCAGAAAATTACTGTACCGCATGGTCCAGGGGTAACCACTAGAGGCTGGCTGAAATGGGTTGGAGGAAAACTCCATAATCCCATTTGCATCCGTCGACTTTTGCCAGACGGGTGAAGGCCCAACAGCATACGAAAACCAATCTACTGGATATACTTCCAGTCGTACATTGTCTAAGGTCAAGCCTTGCGCCGTGACAGCTTTCAGCTCGATTTTGCTCGGAAATGGACTCGTAATCCAGGCCTCCCCCGTGATGGGGCCATCGGCAGTTGAGTTTAATAAACTGGTGGTGTATTCATCCCAGACGATGTTACCGTAGGGAAAATTCATAATCGAATTAACTGGCTCAAACGTTTGCCCATTGACGGGATTTTTTGCGCCCTCGACCCGTAATCCGTAAATATCAATTGCTCCTCGGGAATGGCCAAATTCATGCGTTAGTCCGTCGGTGGCACCCGGCCCGAAAGGCCCACTGTCGAAATTGACGTTCCAGTCCCAGCTGTGATAAATGGTCTGATAGCTGCCATACCAGCCCCCTCCTACGGTAGGCGTCGTAAACTTACCATCAATGACAACGCAGTACTGAAAATGAGGGTGAGCCCGAAAAACCTCCGTCTGGGCTGGGCCATCAAAGACATAGATCGAGTCGACCTCGAAGTTGTAGATGCCGTTGAAATTGGGTGAACTATTGAAATTAGCCGTAACGGTTGCCATCTGATCGCCCACAATCTGATCAATAGGTTTGGAGAGCATAGCTTGATAATAAGTAATTAAGCAAAATTAGATTAAGTTTTTTAACTTGGTGGTATGGGACGCAAACGCCATATCCAACTTACTGATTTAGAGCAACTCACCTTACAAGAAGGGCTTAAGAACCATCCCAAGCATGAGTTTCGGCGCGGCTGCCAAGCCCTGCTATGGAACCACAAGGGTTGGGTCCTCAAGACCATTGCTGTCGCATTGGAAGTCTGCCCCCAAAGCGTCAGCAACTGGGTGACCGCTTTTGAGCAAGACGGATTGGTGGGGCTCATGCGTCAGAAAGGACAAGGCCGCAAACCCATTCTCTCCATTACCAACACCGTCCACCAACAGGCACTGAGTAAGGCTGTTGACGCCCATTATCAGGATGCTGGCCGCATTCAAGCCCACCTACAGACCGCCTTGGGCCAGCCTATGAGCCGCGATACGGTCAAACGTTTTCTAAAAAAAACGACTACACCTACCATCGCTTACGCCGAAGCACCAAAGCCAACCAGAACCCGGTAAGCTATGCCGACGGGCTGGCTCGCTGGCAAATTTTACTCACCCTGTGGGTCTGTGGTCTGATTGACCTCTACTTTGCCGATGAAACCGGTTTCGCTCAGCAACCCTATGTGCCTTATGGATGGCAGAAAAAACACCAACCCCGGTTACTACCAGCCCGCACAACAACCAAACGGCTCAACCTGCTGGGGTTGTTACGATTAGATAACCACCTAACAATTTATCACAGCGAAAAGCCTTTAACGGGTGCTTTCGTGGTCGAGTCACTCACTCATTTTGTGAGTCAGCCACGGCCCAAACCCATCGTCATCGTTCTTGATAACGGCCCAATCCATCGCTGCCAATTGGTTTACGACCACCTAGCGGAGTGGGAAGAGCAAGACGTTTATCTATTCTTTCTACCGGCCTACAGTCCGCATCTGAACCCCATCGAAATTCTATGGCGGATGATGAAGTACCGCTGGCTGACGAAAGTGAACTACCTATCATGGGGGCACTTGAAAAAGGCCATCTTTGCCATCATCAAAGCCTTCGGCCAAGATTACCACATTGATTTTACCGAGCTACAAGTCAAAAATATAATTCCATTTAATTCTGCCTGATTACTTAATCTGCCGTTTGCTTCTCTACCGCTACGACTACGCTGAATTTCCAGATAGGTTTCGCCTGTACTTCAGTAGAAGCCAGGATCGCGATCCAGCACGAAATCAGTCCTAAAAATAGATAGTGTTTCATGGTTCTTACGTATAGGTTCTTGATGAAGCAAAAGCGGCTCAACTACCACGCATTCCGGGCATTCATCTGAGAGGTGACGTGAAATGTCAACGAATCTGGCATGGACTAGCGATGCCGGTTATATCATCGTCAGGCCAACAAAATTATGCCGTCGATGAACTCTCTTTCAATGAGGTCAGGCAGCCTGCTAGTTGATAAACTTCAGCCTGTTGAGTAACTAAGGTCAGGCCCAAAGCGGGGCGTTTGCTAGAGTTTTGTCTACTCAAACTTCTCCCTATCAAGATGATTCGCTACCTGATTTTTAGTCTCTTAGTAATACCCTCGTTTGCCAATGGTCAGACAGAGGGCGACTGGGTTCGATTGCGTCAATATGCCAGCGACATTGGGGTCGATGGTCTTTGCACAACCCCTGATGCAACATGCCTAAAGGCTTATTTTACCCAAATCATTTACGGGAAGCCCATCCGTCGAATGAGCTATCAGGGACTAGTCGAACGGCTGGATACAGGCCGGGTGAATCAACTCACAAAGCAGTTTCTGGCTGGAGAGGACTGGTGCCCACTACTGGATTCGCTGGAATCGCATGACCGAAAATACAGAGAGCTGAAAGCGTATTGTATACGCTGTTTGACCGACGATTATATGGCTGACTCACTGACGATTGAGCAGGTAAAATCGACGCTTAATTTTTATCGTTGGCTCAATCGTTTTCCGGCCGACAAGCGCGTTATTGTGAACATTCCTTCTGCTACGTTGCGCGTCATTGATCGCCAGGGGGAAACACTCCTCAGCAGCAAGGTTATTGTAGGTAAACCCAGCACGCCAACGCCATCCTTTACCGCCCAGGTCACCAATATCATAACCTATCCCTACTGGAATGTGCCCCGCTCCATTGCGACGAAGGAACTTCTACCCCAAATCAAAAAAAATCCGTCTGTCGCATTGGCCGATATGAACTTACAGGTGATCGACGACCAGGGGAGATTGGTTGATCCGAACATCATCCCCTGGTCAACCCTTACTGCCAGCAACTTCCCCTACAGATTCCGGCAATCGACGGGATGCGATAATGCGTTAGGTGTCCTAAAATTTACGTTGACCAGTCCTTTTGATATTTATCTTCATGATACCAATCAACGCTCCTTATTTGCAAGCGAAAAACGAACGCTAAGTCATGGGTGTATCCGGGTCGAGAAACCCGTCGAACTGGCCAATCTGCTACTAGGCACTTCACGTTTCGATAAATCATTTCTGACCAGTTGCCAGAAACAAGTCAACCCTAAAACGTTGGTGCTTCCCCACCCCATTCCAGTTATTGTTGTCTACAATCTTCTTGATATGGATGAGAGCGGTGCCATTGTTGTAAACAAGGATGTGTATGGCTGGTGGAAAATCGACCTATAATTAATAGCGATACATTACCTCGAAGAAGTAAAGCAAAAAGACAATTTCACTAACTTCCTTTTATTATTTGTCCTCTTTTTTGCGATTTCTGGGAAAACGATTTTTAATGGAAAGTACAGATATTCCCGCTACTCGCCTGACCTCCTGCTCCACGTCTGTAAGGTCGGTCGGGGTCATTAATAGCTCATCTCCGACCAGACTAGTTTCCATATTGACGCGACTGATTAAATTGATCAATTGAGCCTGCGTTTGGTTGTCAGCGCAATGAATACATTGATTAGCTACGCTGTAAAGGTAATGTTCCAGCAATCGGTTAAAAGGTTGGGTTAGGGTAGCCATTTGCTTATTGATAAACAGATGAAGTTGATACTAAGCAAGATTTACCAGATCTACTTAACGTGAACTATAGAGGATTTACGAATAGAATTATACTAGTTTTTTGTCATCCCGACCTCAGGAGGGATCTTCGGCAACTGGTTATTTACCGAAGATCCCTCCTGAGATCGGGATGACAAAAAACTAGCATTATAAATAACTGACAATCAGTTGATAATTTCAGATTCTAGCCATAATTCACGTTACTTAGTTTGCATTAACTAAGTAGGGCTGGTAAATCTTGTACGCATGGCGTTATCAAGCTATGACCAGGATTAGCGGTTAATATGATTTATATCATTTGAAATATAAATTTACCTAAATGATGATAAGTAGGTCGACTAAAATACAGTAGATTATTTTTTGTCCTGCTGACGAAGGAAGCATCTTTGGTAGCCGGATAAATAGCATCACCCGAAGATGCTTCCTTCGTCAGCAGGACAAAAACGCCTTTTCAAAATAACCTAAGCTATTTATGCTTGATTACTTACATTGGTCGTTATGTACAGATGCGAACCTAATCAACTTCGCACCTCTGGCATATCCAGTCCCTCCCGGCGAATATAGGCTGCGTGTTGAGTAAGTTTATCCTGACACCATTGCACCAGCGCTTGCGTACCAGGCAGGTTATTAGTATGCTGAAGCGCGGCCATCACCAATTGGTAACGACTCATGTTGTTGAGTACAAGCATATCAAAAGGCGTAGTCGTGCGACCTTCCTCCATATAGCCCCGCACGTGAAACCGATTGGGATTTGTTCGATGGTGGAGCAGTTCGTGAATGAGCATTGGATAGCCGTGAAACGCAAAAATCACGGGCCGGTCAGTTGTAAAGAGTTGACTAAAGGCGGCTTCCGGAAAACCATGTGGGTGATCCTCTGGCGACATGATTGTCAGCAAATCAACAATGTTTAGTACCCGTACCCGAAGATCGGGTAAGCGTTCTTTCAAAATTGCGGCAGCGGCAATTGTCTCATTCGTCGGAACATCACCGGCGCAGGCCAGTACCACATCCGGTTGTTGATCACCGGCATTGCCCGCCCAATCCCAGACGGACAAGCCTCGACTACAGTGATCACGGGCAGCGTCAATGGATAACCATTGGGCCTGGCACGCTTTGGAAGCAACAATCAAATTAATGTAATCGCGGCTACGAAGGCAATGGTCAGTTACAGCGAGCAGACAGTTGGCATCGGGCGGCAGGTATACCCGCGCAACGGAGCTTTTCTTGGCCACAACCGAATTAATGAAACTGGGAACCTGGTGGGTGTAGCCGTTATGATCCTGCCGCCAGACGTGGGAGGTGAGCAGGTAGTTCAACGAAGCCAGCGGTTTACGCCAGGATGTTTCTTTACTTACCTTTAACCACTTGGCATACTGATTTAGCATTGAATCGACAAGTGGGATAAACGCTTCGTAACAGCCAAACAACCCATGACGCCCCGTAAGCAGATAACCCTCCAGCCAGCCTTCGCAGGTGTGTTCACTCAGAATTTCCATCACCTGACCATCAGGAGAAAGGAACTCGTCCGTCTCGACCATTGGCCCCATCCAGGCTCGTTGCGTCGCTTGAAACAGCGGAGTCATGCGGTTCGATGTCGTCTCGTCGGGGCAGACGATCCGAAAGTTTTGAGCCGATTCATTCAGGCAAAATACATCCCGTAGGTAAATGGCCAATTGGTGCGTTCCTTCAACAGATACAGTACCTGGCGATGGAACCTTCACTGCGTAGTCGAAATAGTTAGGTAATTCGAGGGGAACCAGTAACTGCCCGCCATTTGCGTGGGCATTCATCCCAATTCGCCGGGAACCCATTGGGCAGTTGCTTGTGACACTTGAAAAAGGTTGTCCCATGCCATCAAATAAATCCTGGGGGCGATAACTCCGCAGCCAGGATTCCAAGGTAGCAAGTTGAGATGGCTTCCCGGCGGGATCGGCTACGGGCAATTGGTGTGCATGGGATGTATTCTCAATCGGCTGTCCATCAACGGTCAGCGGGCAAGTCCACCCTTTGGGTGTTTGCAGAATCAACATTGGCCAGGCTGGCACGCCCATCAACAAACCCGCCCTGGCGTTTTGCTGAATCGTCCGAATTTCACCATAGGCCCAGTTCATCGCCTGCCACATCGCTGCATGTACCTGCATCGGATCGCTACCACCAATGATACGAACCTGATAGCCATAACCTGTAAACAAATTGGTTAGCTCCTCATGGCTCATCCGTCCGTAAATCGTGGGGCCCGACAATTTATACCCATTGGCATGTAAAATGGGCAGGACGGCTCCCGATGTAGCGGGATTCAGGTATTTATTCGAATGCCAGGAAGCAGCCAGCGGGCCTGTTTCGGCTTCTCCATCGCCCACCACGCAGGCAACGATCAGGTCTGGATTATCGAGGGCGGCTCCAAATGCATGCGAAAGACAGTAGCCAAGCTCCCCTCCCTCCTGAATCTGACCGGGCGTTCCCGGAACCAGATGGCTTGGTAGGCCGTAAGGCCACGAAAACTGACGGATCAACTGGCTCATGCCGTTAAGCCCGACTTGATAGGTAGGATCGTATTCGCCCAGGGTTCCTTCCAGATACAAATTTGCCAGAATGGCCGGGGCGCCATGTCCGGGGCCGGTTACGAGTAGTATGCTGGCATCGGTATCCTGAATGAGTCGATTTAAATGGGCATATAGCAGATTCAGCCCTGGCTGGGTACCCCAGTGACCAAGCAGTCGTGGTTTAATATCAGTCGATTTTAGCGGGCGTTCCAGTAAAAAATTATCGCGAAGATAAAGCTGGGCAGCCCCCAGGTAGTTGGTGGCCAGCCAGTAACGGTGCACATTGGCAAGCCGCTGATAAGTCGGCTCAGGGATAGAAAAATCGACGACCGGGTTCATTAGTAAGGTGTTAGTTAGAGACTAGAGTCTGGACGTACGCCCATTACAAATTTGCGACCCTAAGTATCCTTAGTACTTGACTATCAACAGATAAGTACATGAGTATTGTCAGCAACCCGTTAACGTTTCCAGGACGATCGCTGACGAAAATCATCGAAAAAGCTGATAAAAATCAGTCCATTGGCAGGTCAGGAAATGCAGTTTTGTTATACCATAGCTACTACACTACCCATGATCTCCTCTGAACTACCTCTACCTGCAAACCTGATTGGACTGACAGCTCCAGAAGTTGATCAAGCCCGAGAACGATTTGGTTCTAACGCCTTGGCTGACAAGGAATACGACTGGCAATTGCTCATTCGGATTGGCACTGAACCCATGTTCATTTTACTGGCACTGGCCTGTAGTCTGTACTTTTTTTTAGGCGAATGGTACGAGGGCATTGCCCTGGGGCTGGCAATGGCATTAGTATCGGGGCTTTCGATTCTCGAATCCATACGAAGTGATCGCGCCCTGGAAGCGCTTCAACAACTAACAGCGCCTACGGTGCAAGTAATGCGTAATGGTAAGCTCGAAGCGTTACCGACTGAGCAGTTGGTTGTAGGCGATGTTATTCTATTGACAGAAGGGCAAACCGTTCCTGCTGATAGCCGTTTACTACAGGCAAATGACTGCTCGGTTGACGAAAGCACGTTGACTGGAGAGTCGGTTCCAGTGTTTAAGGCTGAAATAGGAGATCAATTTTTTAAAGGAACAACCTTAACATCAGGGAGGGCCTTTCTGTTGGTTAATGCCGTTGGGGGCAGCACCGAAATTGGTAAGTTAGGCCATGTTCTTCAAACAATTACGCCCGAACAAACACCGCTTCAACAACAAATTCATCAGTTTGTAAATCGGATGGCGTTTATTGGACTAGGTGCATTTTTACTGGTCTGGACGATCAATTTTGCCCGATCTGGCGACTGGATGAGCTCTTTACTGGTTGGCCTAACTATGGCAATGACTATCCTGCCGGAAGAGATTCCGGTGGCATTCAGCAGCTTTATGGCACTCGGGGCTTTCCGTCTGGCTCATTTGGGTGTTTTAACCAAGCAACCCCAAACCGTAGAAAGTTTAGGGTCTGCCTCGGTGATCTGCGTTGACAAAACCGGAACGATTACACAGGAAGGTATGATCCTGACCCAACTCTATGTGGGCTCCGAGCATCGTATTGTCTCTATTTCTTCTAGTTTATCGTCGGCAGCACTTGATGTAGTAACCTATGCCCGATGGGCAAGTGAGCCAGAGCCATTCGACCCAATGGAAAAAGCAATTCTGGTGGTTTATCACAAATATAAACTATCTGGTGAGCCCATGAAGCGGCCGATTGTTCATGAATATCCTTTAGCAGGATCGCCCCCTATGATGACCCATGTTTATGAACAGCAATCGGGTCCAAGGTTAATTGCAGGCAAAGGCGCAGTCGAACGAATCGTTACTAGTTGTTCACTGGATGCCCAGGAAGCAGACACTATCCTTCAGCAAGCCCGTCAATTATCTGCTCAGGGTTACCGGGTTGTTGGTGTCGCTGGCAGTGAATGGACAGGTTCTTCGTTCCCCAAAAATCAGGATGATTTCAACTGGCAGTTTAAAGGCTTGATAGCCTTTGAAAATCCGCCTAAATCCAATGCCAAACGAGTTATCAGTCAGTTTAAGCAAGCAGGCATTGCCGTTAAACTAATTACCGGCGACTTCCCGGAAACGGCCATCTCTATTGCCAGGCAAGTTGGCTTACTGGTTGATAGGCGCATATTGACCGGGGCGGAAGTGATGGCCTTGTCCGACGTCATGCTCCAGCAACAAGTTGGCCTAACCAGTGTATTCGCCCGCATGTCGCCCGACGCCAAACTCCGAGTGATTCAGGCACTTAAGGCTACCGGGCAAGTCGTTGCTATGACGGGCGACGGCGTCAACGATGGGCCAGCCTTAAAAGCCGCTCATATCGGTGTGGCTATGGGTCAGCGAGGCACGGAGTTAGCCCGACAAGCGGCCTCACTTATCCTGACCAATGATAATCTGGCTAGCATGGTTAATGCCATTGCGCTCGGCCGTAGAATTTACCAGAATCTTAAAAAAGCAATTGCCTACATCATATCCATTCACATTCCAATCATTCTGACCGTCACGGTTCCATTGCTGGCCAACTGGCCGTTTACCAATCTGTTTAGTCCTATTCATGTTATTTTACTGGAGCTGATTATGGGGCCAACCTGCTCCATTGGCTTTGAGCAAGAACCTGCGGAGAAAGGATTGATGCATCAGCCACCACGGCCCATCAACAGCACTTTTTTTACCGGCAAGGAATTAAGCTTGAGTCTGATTCAGGGATTGGTAATTGCCCTGTTCACACTTGGGGTTTATTATCAGAGCATGCAGCAGGGGCTACCGATTGACGTTGTTCGAACCAAGACGTTTGCAAGCTTAATTATGAGTAATCTCTGGCTAACCCTGGTAAGTCGATCAAATCAAGAATCCCTTCTGAGTACGCTGAAAAAGCCAAACCCGTTTCTATGGAATATCATTGGCATAACCCTAGTTCTGCTGACTGCCATTTTGTTTATTCCAGCGATTCGCTCGTTTATGCAGTTCTCATCATTAAATGCAGCTCAATTGGGCCAGTGTATGCTATCTGGTTTCGCCAGTGTAATTTGGGTTGAAGGGTACAAGTGGAGGAAGCGTGAGGCAATTAATTCGTTTTAGCTAAGCAATCCTCCAGTAATTCCAGTAAGTTACCTGTTGGAAACCCTACTTGCCGCCAAAGCTCAATACCCTGCCAAACCAATACAAAACAGGGCAGTTGATTGACGGAAAAACTTTGCGCTACACCTGGATGCACGATTTCTTCAATCTTAAGCACCTGAATTCGGCCGGTAATCTTTGGTTGTAGCTGCTCCATCAAGTTGTTTACCATAAGGTGCTGGTGAGCATCCACTGGCATAAAACAGAGTAATACAGGAAGCAGGACCTCTTGCTTACGCTCTTTTGAGTAATTGAGCTTCGTTACCATTTTGATTCATTTTTTCCAAAAAGTGGACATTAGATTTGAAAATGAAGGTGGGCATACTTTGTAGAATTGAGTATGATTCCAGTCATAGGTTTGGCTAATCTTAGTCCTGTTCGATTAAACCCTGCATAGCGTTTTTTGCACCAAAACTTAGACAACCTTTTGACTGTCAATAGTTTTCTGTAGATTTTGCTAATTTTTCAATCAACATTATTTTTAGAACTCACCTGAAAAATCGATCATATTAGCGCATTTCAGAACCAATTCTATGCATAGAGAACCGTATGCCAGCGGCTTGCTAAATGTTCTATTTGAACAGGGCGTCGACTTTTTGGGAGTATATGATTTTCAGAAGGATTGCTACGTTCGGATTAATCAGATTGGTGTAAAGATGCTTGGCTATCCGTCGGAACAATTGTTGATCGATCAGCCCCAGTTCTCTTTCCGAAAAAAACAGCTTACACCCGAACAGCGGGCCCAGGCTATTACCCAAATCCTTCAGCAGGGATATTATGAAGAGGAGACCGAAATAGCGCGGTATACTGGCGAAACATTCTGGGGCCGACTCATTGTGGAGCCATTTGCCGATGGTCAGCTGGCCCTTATCCGAATTACCAACCTGGATCGTTTACACCGTGCTGAACAAGAGTTAGATCATAGCGTTCGGCGGTATGAAGCCGTTTTTACGAACGCAACAATCGGCATTATTGTGTGCGATCAGCAGGGGAAAATCGTGTCGGCCAATCAGGTTGCTGGACAGTTATTCGGGTATGGCGTAAATCAATTAATAGAGTTGCCCATTGATCAGCTGGTTCCTCAAAGCATCAGTCAATACCACCAGAAACTTCGCCAATCCTTTATTGACCATCCGCAGGCCCGGCCAATGGGCCATAACCGAGATCTGTATGCGCAGCGTAAGGATGGGTCGCTGTTTCCGGTCGAAGTGAGCCTGAGTTATTTCCGGCTCGATAATACAATGTACGCAGTGGCTTACATTATCGACATTACCCTCAAAAAGGGGGTAGAGAAACAGGTATTAGACCAAAAAGATCAGCTGGAACGATTGAACGCCGAACTCGAACAAAAAGTAATCAATCGTACGCATGCCTTAATGAATACACTGAGGCAATTAGAAACGTCAAAAGAAGAGTTAGCCCAGTCGCTCAAAGCCGAGCGTGAATTGGGTGAATTAAAATCCCGATTTGTGTCAATGGCATCCCACGAGTTTCGCACTCCATTGACAGCCATTCTGAACTCAACTACCCTGATTGAGAAATACCCAGACACAGATCAGCAGCCGAAACGCCAGAATCATTTGCACCGGATTCGTATGTCGGTCAAACATTTGAATGAAATTCTAGAAGAATTTTTATCCGTTGGCAAGCTCGAAGAAGGAAAAGTTATCGCAAACCCAACTTTAGTCGATCTTTCTCAACTGGTGGATGAGGTCATTGGCGATATGCAAAGTCTTCTGAAAGCCGGACAGATGATTGCAACGGATATCCACTGCCCATATCTCATTTGGCTCGACCCATCCTTACTTCGTAAGATAATCGTCAATCTTCTCTCTAACGCGATAAAATACTCGGGCGAAGAATCGATTATCCGGATTTTAGCTACTACTGATGAACAGCGGATCATGCTGATTATAAAAGATCAGGGCATTGGGATTTCCATTGATGATCAACAGCACCTGTTTGAGCAATTTTTCCGGGCCAAAAACGCAGCTAACATAGCGGGTACGGGCCTGGGGCTTCACATAGTGGCTAAATACGTTGAACTCATGCGAGGAACGATTACCCTGCAAAGCGAACTCAATAAAGGCACAACTGTAACGATCACCTTCCCCTATGAAAACCATCCTCTTGATTGAAGACAACGAAGCAATTCGCGAAACAACCGCCGAAATTCTGGAGCTAGCCAGTTATAAACTACTTACGGCCGAAAACGGAAAGGAGGGCGTTAAAAAGGCGCTGGAAACAAAACCTGACCTAGTCATTTGTGACATTATGATGCCGGTTTTGGACGGCTATGGGGTATTGCAGATCTTCACTAAAAACCCGCAATTGGCCGGGGTACCGTTTATATTTTTAACTGCCAAAACGGAACGGGTCGATTTCCGCAAAGGAATGGAACTCGGTGCTGACGATTATCTAACCAAACCGTTTGAGGAATCGGAATTACTCAGCGCCATTGAAAGCCGATTAAATCGATTCGCTACGTTGCGCCCTTCTTACGATCTGCAACAAAACGGGTTAAATCAGTTCCTTGACGACGCACAGGCCATTGGCGGTTTAAACAGTTTGTCGGCAGATCGGAAAGCTCATTCCGTACGCAAAAAACAATATGTGTATTCAGAGGGAGATGAACCGACTCGGCTGTATTTCCTTAAGTCCGGCAAGGTCAAGACGGTCCGGAATACAACGGATGGGAAAGAACTCATCACGGGTATCTACAACACAGGGGAATTCTTTGGCTATTTTGCGCTCTTTGAAGACGGAGACTATACGGACTCTGCCATTACCCTGGAGGATTCGGAATTGGTATACATTCCCAAAGAGGATTTCCTCCAACTCGTGTCGGTCAATCCGGAGGTGAGTCAGCAATTTATTAAGTTGTTGGCGGGCCGCGTTGGTGAACGTGAACATCAACTCCTCGGTATGGCCTATAATTCGCTCCGACGTCGAGTCGCCGATACGCTGCTTCGGTTGAACGAGCAACAGCCCGACACCATCATCCAACTTTCGCGCGATGATCTGGCCGCCCTGACGGGAACGGCTACCGAATCGCTCATACGCACGCTGAGTGAGTTTAAACAGGATGGTTTGATTGAGATATTTCCGCCAATGGGTGCGATTCGACTACTAAAACCAGAAAAACTA
This sequence comes from Spirosoma foliorum, assembly GCF_014117325.1. NCBI lineage: Bacteria > Pseudomonadati > Bacteroidota > Cytophagia > Cytophagales > Cytophagaceae > Spirosoma > Spirosoma foliorum. Next base: position 5,667,959 of record NZ_CP059732.1, read on the forward strand.
CGCCGGGCTAACTGGTAATGAGCGGGAAACGATACCTTTCCCAAATTTGTGAAGAGTAGCCTGCCGAGGATCATCGTTCTGACTGACAATCAGCATTCCTTTCGGCTAAATATCGCCCTATTTTTAGCGTAGCGGTTTTGATTAGCCAGCCCGCTCCTTAAGGTATGCTAAGCGAACTTTCTCCGGATGTAGTCGAATCAATGCTGACCAATCAGTACTTTGGTCGCATTGGCTGTGCTGCCAATGACCGTGTTCTCATTGAACCCGTCGCGTATTATTACGACGGGCATTTTATTTATGGACTTACCCGACAGGGCACCAAAACGCAACTTCTGCACGAGAATCCACATGTCGCCTTCGAGATTGACGAAGTTGTTACCCCCACCCTTTGGCGAAGTGTGGTTATAGAAGGGATTTTTGAAGAGCTAAAGGATGAAGACCGGGATGATGCCCTTTTTCTGCTTCGCCAGCGTAAAATTCCCGTCTTTGCCGACGAACGATTTGGCTATCCCGGCGTAGATTCTCCAACTGGTAATAAAGTTGTGTATCCCGTTGTCTATCGAATTCGAATTGGCCGCAAAACCGGACGTTGTTACGAGTACTCTCCCGATCAAAATTGATTGGGAGACGGTGAGTGGATTGTAAATTATGCTGACAAATCATAGGATGACCTGACCGATATCATAGGGTTTTGCTCGCTGGAAACCCAGTTTTGTTGCGGTCAAATTTAGATTCGTCTAGTTATGAAAATCGCTTTTTTCAGTGCGCTCCCTGTTGAAGAGCCCTGGTACGAGTTAGCTTCCAATCACTGTATCACGTACATCCCTCAGCCATTAACCCTGGAAACGGCAGCATTAGCCATTGGTCATCGGGCCGTTTGTGCCTCTGTTAAAGATGACCTCAGCCGACCAGTTCTGAAAATCCTGAAAAAGCTCCATGTATCGGTTATTGGCATGCGCTGTGTCGGGCAGGATACTGTTGATTCGCAGGCAATGGCTGAATTTGGTATTACGCTTTTACGCTTGCCCGGCCATTCGCCGTACGCAGTTGCTGAACAGGCCGTAGCCTTATTGCTTGGACTAATCCGCCACTTACCCGAAGCAAATTCCCGCGTTCGTACAGGTAATTTTTCTCTTGATGGCCTGATCGGTACTGATCTGCATGGTAAAACGGTGGGTGTTATTGGTACTGGCCGGATCGGGAGCGTTTTTGCACGAATTATGCTGGGTTTCGGCTGCAACGTACTGGCTTATGATATTCGGCCAGACCCCAGGCATATAGAAGCAGGCATTCAATACGGTATTTTATCTGACCTGTTGCCGCAAGTCGATATCCTGTCCCTGCATTGCCCCCTAACCCCTCTCACCGATCACCTCATTAACAGCCATACCTTGTCTGCGCTCAAACCGACTACGGTACTGATTAATACGGCTCGGGGTCGTCTGGTGGATACAATGGCTATACTGGATGCCCTTGACGCTGGCCAACTGGCCGGTTATGCCGCTGATGTGTATGAGTGGGAACGTGCCTATTTTCATTACGACTACACGAACAAACCGATTACGGATGAGCTGTTAAACCGATTACGAAATCATCCGAACGTTCTGCTGACCGCACACCAGGCATTCCTGACTGAAGAAGCGCTCCGTCAGACGGCTCGAAACTTACTCAACCAATTTACTTTCTACGAAAGCCAGCAGACCATTCTATTTACCAAAGCGTCCCTGTACTAATAGCCTGACTGATTGGCAAAGTCATTAACTCTTCGTGCAATTCCCACTAAACCTGATTACGGCATGCTACGCGCCCTGTTTATTTCGCTGTTACTCATTCACGGCTTGATCCATATGCTGGGTTTTGTAAATCAGTGGGTTATTGCGCTTGGAACCCAGATGAGTGAAAAGACAATAATTCCATTGTCAACTGGTACGTCAAAACTTCTAGGCTTTTTCTGGTTACTAACGGGTTTGTGTTTGCTGTGGTCTACGGTCTTGGTCTGGTTTCAGAATAACTGGTGGATAACTGTTACACTGGTTTGCGTCGCCTTTTCACAAGTACTCATTATTCTCTACTGGCCAGACGCGAAGGCAGGAACCCTAATCAATGTATTCATTCTGTTCGGCATTGGGCTAACGAATGCCCATAACCGATTCGAGCAATTTGCAGATCAGCAGGCCTGGCAACTGATGACTCCCGAAAGTTCAGATCGATCGGTCATTACCAAACCAATGCTTACCGGCCTACCCACACCCGTTCGGGAATGGTTGATAGCAAGCGGAGTCGTTGGTGAAGAGCGAATTCATCTGGTACGACTCCGTCAGCAGGGATTCATGCGCACAAGCCCCGATGGCCAATGGATGCCTACCAAAGCAGAACAGTACATTAATGTAGATAAGCCGGGATTTGTCTGGAAAGCAGATGTAAAACTGCTACCCTTTTTGCCATTGGCAGGTCTGGATCAATACATCAATGGTAAAGGTAACATGCGGATAAATGCCTTGTCTTTTCTTCCCCTGGTCAATGCGGCCAATTCAAAATTTGACCAGGGAGAGCTGCTCCGTTATTTGAGTGAGATGTGCTGGTATCCATCGGCCGCCCTTAGCCCGTTCATCACCTGGGAATGCTTCGACGCTACGAGTGCAGTAGCTACAATTACGTATAAAGGCGTCACGGCGTCAGCCCTTTTTTCTTTCGATGACCAGTATCGACTGATCAGTGTGACTGCCAAACGGTATAAAGAGGCTGATGCTGCGAGCAGATTAGAGAGCTGGTATATTCCAGTTCGAGGCTGGAAAATTATGAATGGCATACGCATTCCCGTTAAGGGAGATGTTATGTGGAAATTAGATGCTGGTGATTTCACGTATTACCAATGGGAGATTACCGATATAGATTACAACAAACAAATGCTCTATTGAGTACATACGCCTGGTATTCAGCTATGTGCGAAATCAGGGAAGTGGCTAATCACGGTCATGGGACTTAAGGCGCAAACCAGGTTAGTTTGTACTCAACCTATTCAGCTGACCTCCATGAAAAAGATACTGCTCCCAACTGATTTTTCAGAAACCTCGAAAAACGCTATTCGATGCGCCCTTCGTTATTTCAGTAATACACCTGTCGAATTTGTCTTGCTAAATGCCTTTGGTACATCGTTGACCGTGGCTTCAGATGTTGTAGCTGTTTACGCCAGCTTACTTGAGCAGGTGGAGACCAACCTACTGGAGTTAGAAAATGAAATTAAACAAAGGCTACCAAGTACGAAAGAAAAGCGCCGGGTGCGCACGATAGCCGTACCTACTGATCCCGAAACTGCAATCAAACGACTCATCCAGATGGAGCGTTTTGGTTGGGTAGTGATTGGGACAACTGGAAGCGGGAATGCCATTACTGTTGGTAGCCTGGCAACCGCACTGGTACGAGCTAACCTATGCAACGTCCTGGTTATTCCGTTCTCCGAGCCACCTGGCCCCTTATCGAACGTAGTGTTTGCCACCGACTACCAGCCGATTGGGGAAAGCGCCCGAAAAGTATTATCCGAATTAGTAAGCCAGCATCAGGCCGAGCTTACCTTCCTGACTATTCTGGCCGATGACACGCTAACCAGCGCACCTAGTAAAGCCGTGCGGGATGCCTATCGGGCCCAGTTTGCAGATCTTAACAGTAATGAAGCGATTGAATCGCACGTTGGTTTGCGGGTGGGTATCGAGGATTTTATCGATTCGCATTATGTAGACCTGCTGGTAACCGTCTGCCACCACCGTTCCCTTCTGGATGTGTTGCTCAATCGCAGCCTCACGCGCCAGTTAGCTTACAAACCCATGATTCCACTGGCCGTTCTGGCAGATAAGGAACGATCATCGGAGGACATTATAGAGCGCAGCCTTAAAGGCGAAGTTCTACTTTGATTCGTACGCAATCTAATTCACCTAAGACACTTAAATACAGGCAATTATGAAAAGCAATATGGGTTCTGCGGATAGGATCATCCGGTTTGTTGTGGCTATTGGATTGATTGGGCTCTTTGCAACTGGTACGTTGACCGGCACCTGGGGCATTGTAGCATTAGTCTTCGCTGGCGTATTTGTGTTAACTAGCTTTACTCGATTTTGTCCGCTTTACCTGCCTTTTGGTATTCGAACAAACCGAGTACGAAAACACCTGAATTAACGAACTTACTTTTTCAACCTATATTTCAATGGAACCACATTATTATGAAGTGAACCTGGGTTGGCAATATGCTCGTTTAGGTCAGCTTAGTTCGCCTACACTGACCGAATCTATTGATGTGGCTACGCCACCTGAGTTTCCGAAAGGCATCCCTGGCGTCTGGTCGCCCGAACATTTGCTGGTTGCTGCGGTGTCGAGTTGTTTTATGACTACGTTTCTGGCGATTGCCGAAAATTCAAAACTCGACTTTGATGATTTCGACTGTCGGGCAGTTGGTAAACTGGAAAATAAAGACAGTAAGCTACAGATCAGCGAGATACAGCTTTACCCCAAGTTAGTGCTTGTCGATGACAGCGATATAGAGAAAGGTGAACGGGTACTTCAGAAAGCCGAAAAAGCCTGTTTGATCGCAAATTCTATCCGTTCAGTCGTCACCAGTAAAGCCGATATTCGGGTAATCGTTAAGGACTATGATTAAACCAGAACCCCCGGATACGTAAGACCTACGTATCCGGGGGTTCGTTTGTCGCGCCAACTCCGCTCCAACATAGAGCAGGGCATTATTATCTTTTTTGCCTCACACGCGCATCACTAAAACTGGCTTCGTTGAATGATTCAGAACATCTTCGGCAACGCTACCTGCTAATAGATGCCGTAACCCTTTGTAGCCATGCGTGAATACTAAAATCAAATCCGCATTTACCTCGTCCGCATACTCAACAATCCCCTCTGCCACAGTGCTGGCCTGATGTATCGCACAATCGAATTCCGTAATTCCTTTAGCCTTGGCTAACTCATTTACCCAGTCGCGTATTCCTTCCGGAACCCGATTGTCGGTGGGCGTCAGTACATACAAAAACTGGTGTAACCCCTGTTCGCCCAGCTGAAATGGATAGTGCTGAGTGGTTTTTAGTCGGTCATCAAGGTCAATGGCGCAGACAATATTCTCGGGCCGAAAATGGGCAACAGGCTTCTTGATAATCAGTACCGGACAATGCGCATACCGAACAATACTTTCTGCATTCGAGCCAATCAGCCACTCTTCCAGACCAGATGCTCCCTCCGAACTCATTACAATTAGGTCAGCCGGCTGGTCGGCAACATTGTCGACAAGCCCCTGCCCATTCGTCAATAAAGTTGGGAGTATAGTCACTCCTTTATACGCACTGTTCGATGCCATCCGCTCCAGTGCTGTTTTTGCTGTTTGTTCGATCTCCTGAATTTCTTCTACCGTACGGTTCACCGTAATCGTTGCGGCTTCTGCATAAGCAGGCATTGGTAAAGGATAGACCACGGAATGCAGCAGGAGGATTCTGGCTGGGTATGTTCTGGCTAAATCAACAGCAACGGATAAAGCCGCATCGGATTCGGGACTCAGGTCGGTGGGAACAACAATCGTTTTCATGACTATGCCGGTTAAAATGAACGAAACAAAGTAAGTCCCGCAAACAAGCCTATACACTGATATGCGACCTTTAAACTGCTGATTTATATCATAGTTCAGCCTGAGTTACCTCTGGGCTTCAAGGAGATAGGATGCCTAGCTTTGATGCAGATTAACGGCCCTAATAGTCTTGAGCAACGTCAAAATTCCTGTCACTCATGGAAACACTTGACCATTTTCTAACCATCGCCTATGTCGTCACGAATATCTTCTCAGTCGTGCAACTGATTGGCAGTTATCGCTGGCCGACAACCACTCGGGTACTATTCTTTGTGCTCTTTGGTTTAGCTGCGTTTGTCAATAGTCGAAATGCCCTCGAAACGCCCTGGGTCTATCAGAGTTTCGCAGATTATGCCATCCCGTTATACAGGCGATTTATCCTGGGCCTGTTCGATACGTTCACCACGCCTATTGTGCTTAGTATCGGTGTTGCGCAAGTGCTGATTGCCGTTTCTATGTTTCTGAAAGGCGACTGGTTCCGTATGGGTTGCTTAGGTGGTGTGGTTTTCTGCCTGGCCATTGCCCCACTCGGCTTGGGGTCGGCTTTCCCGGCGTCGCTTTTCCTGGCAATGGCCTTTTTCCAGCTTTATCAGCGAGTTCCCCAACCTGCCATTAGGAAAGTTCGCAGGCATGAACGTGTCTTTTTGCCCATTGATTAATAAACCTCTTTCCCGCATGTATACAATTCTGTTATTAACTGATTTTTCGGCTGCTTCGCGGCATGCCATTGCTTACACACAGGCCTTATTTGGGGATACAGCCGTCGATTTCTGTTTACTTCACGTATGCCCCCTGGAGCCGGAAATGGAATTTGCAGGGGCAACGCTACTGGCAGAACGTTGGCAAACAGCGGAAGCATCCTTGAATCATCTCCAGCAGGAACTGGCTCAGGCCCCAGAGCCAATTTATCATACCTATCGTACGCTACTGAGAATGGGCGAACCAACCGGAGTCGTGAACCAGTTGCTGGCCAAAGAGACGACTAAATTTGATCTGGTCGTGCTGGGAGCCACCGGATCGGGTTGGAGTGAGCTATTGGGAAGCGTGGCCACCGAAATGGTTCGGGAAGCCAAAACCAATGTTCTGGTTGTGCCGGACGACGCCCCGATTCGGCCAGTTGACCGACTTGTTCTGGCAACCGATTACCGATCAATCGTTGACGTACAGTCACTTCGATTGCTGAGCGAATTGGCCAACCGGAAAGCCGCCTGGTTAACCCTACTGACCATCGAAAATCCGCTAGGTACCAAGGCACCAGCGTCAGAGCTTAGCCGCCAATATGTTCTCAGGGCTTTGGAAAGTGTTTTGACCGATACCTATACCATCCATGACGACAACGTATTACACGGCATTGATGCGTATGTAAAAACGCATACCGTCGATTTGCTGGTGATGCTTCCGCACCACAAAAGCTTTTTTGATGTGCTGCTTCACAAAAGTGTCAGCCGGTCTGTAGCGTTCCATCCTTCAGTGCCGTTGCTGAGCCTGTACGACATTAATCATCAGTCGATTAGCCTAAATGAATCATCCGCACTGGATAAAATTCCGTTTGCTACTTTTTTGTAAATCAGACCATGAGAACCGAAAAATACCGTCAGTTAATCGATGTTCACTTACTACACCGGGTGTGGCAGAGTGAACTGGATATTGCACTTCAGGAAGTGAATTTTTGGGAAGTACTTCTCAACTCCCTACACGCGGATACAGAGCCTGCCCCATCCGCACGCGACGAAGCCTGGAAGACCGAACTGGCCCAGCTCCATCATTTTCGACGACTCATCAAGCGGTTACAGGAAGAAATGCAGCAGCTTGATGAACAAATAGCTGCCGGTGTCCGCGTCGACCACGTTTTGGATACCGATTCACGGCTCACCCACCAGTATGTCCAGACAGAGATGGATAGTTTTCACGCCGATTTCCGAGTCTTTAAAACGGAAATCCGGCAATATATAACGGCTCAACCGACATTCTGATTCGCAATCATCACAAAAAGCCCGGCATCTACTTTTGCCTTACTTACCCAATAACCGTTAACGCGTATTGGATACTTCGTTTTTCGATATCCTTAATCAATCAACCTATGATACCATCGACAATGAAAGCGGCTGTTGCCCGGAGTTACGGTCAGCCTCTCCAGATTGAAGAAGTTCCCGTGCCAACCGTTACACCGGGGCGCATTTTAGTAAAAGTGGCGGCCTGCGGAGTTTGCCACACCGACCTGCACGCGATCAATGGCGACTGGCCGGTTAAGGCGAACCTACCTCTGATTCCGGGCCACGAGGGTGTGGGTACCGTAGTCGCTATTGGTGAGGGCGTAACCCATGTACAGGTTGGGGACCGGGTTGGGGTTCCCTGGCTGTATACGGCCTGTGGCCATTGTGAACATTGTCATACGGGCTGGGAAACCCTCTGCGAGAGCCAGCAAAATACCGGCTACTCGGTACAGGGCAGCTATGCCGAATATGTACTGGCCGATCCAAATTATGTCGGTCATTTACCAGATTCCTTATCCTTCGAGGAAGCCGCTCCCATTTTGTGTGCAGGTGTTACGGTTTACAAAGGGTTGAAAGAAACCGAAGTCAAGCCCGGCCAGTGGGTCGTTATTTCCGGCATTGGCGGGTTAGGGCATATGGCGATTCAATACGCCAAAGCGATGGGTATGAAAGTAGCAGCCGTCGATATTCAGGACGATAAATTAGCCTTGGCGAAAAGTGTGGGGGCAGATCTGCTGATTAATGCCGCTACTGAAGACCCCGTTGTCGCGATCCAGCAACGCATCAAAGGGGCACACGGCGTACTGGTTACAGCCGTATCCCGCTCTGCTTTTGCGCAGGGCGTTGGTATGCTTCGTCGGCATGGGACTATGGCGCTGGTTGGGTTACCACCGGGTGATTTTGACATGAATATCTTCGATCTGGTATTGACCCGAAAAACAATACGGGGATCGATTGTGGGTACGCGGCAGGATCTGGTCGAGAGTTTGGCGCTGGCTGCCGATGGAAAAGTAAAGGTTCATTATCATTCCGATCGACTGGAGAATATCAATCAGGTACTAGCCGATATGACGGCCGGTAAAATAGATGGACGGGTTGTGCTCCGTATTTCTGACACTAAAGAAGAGCACCAAACACAGCTTAACTACACACTGGCTGACGTAATCGCCTAAAAAGATGCGAGTAAGACTATAGAACTTTCGTTCAAAGCCGTGCCCCGGTTAATTATACAGTTCAACAGAACCGGGGTTCGGCTTTAAGCGAAAGTCCTAAAATAAACACGAAGCAGCTCACTTACTCCGAAGCAACTTTTAGAAAACAAGTTTCAATAGCCACGACCAGCGCATCATAGTCAGCATAGGTAATTGGCTTTTTGAGATAGGCATTTACCCCCTTTTTATAGGCTGAATGAATTTGCTCGGGATGGTTGCTGGTCGACAGCATAACCGTTGGCATGTATTTTAAATCAGGTGATGCGCGAATCTGATCCAGCACCTCAAATCCATTCATTAAGGGCATATTGATATCCAGAAGTACCAGATCGAAATTCGGACGGTTTAACGGTGTTGCAAGTTGCCTTAAGGCATCGGCTCCGTCCAGTGCTTCATAGACAATGGCTTCTTTTATGCGTCGTTCTATTGCCTTTCGCAAAAACAAACGATCATCGTCGTCATCATCGGTTATGAGTATTCGTGTCTGGTTCATGGCAAAGAGGAATTAAGTGAAGTTGGGTTAGTAAGCGAAAGGAGTTGCCAGGTATAGCGGGCAATGATAATTTCTTCATTCGTGGGAATAACACGCACTATAGGCGTATGCCCTTCTGGCGAGATAATAGCCGCACTCGATGTGTTCCGTTCTGGGTTAATTTTGATTCCAAGGAAATCAAGTTGATCACAAATGCGGGCCCGAATAGCAGGCGCATTTTCGCCAATGCCACCCGTAAAGATCAGTGTATCAACACCATTCAGTACGGTAGCCATCGCTCCCAGTTGTTTTCGGGCCAGATAACAAAACAGGTCAATGGCCTGAGCTGCCGCCTGATTATGACTTTCCTGTTGAAGCAGTTCCTGCATGTCGGAGCTTATGCCCGAAACACCCTGTAGGCCCGATTCATCATTCAGCAAATGGCTCAGCGTGGATGCATCCATCTGCCTATTCCTGATTAGATATAACAAAACACCAGGGTCGAGGTCGCCCGTTCGGGTACCCATCATTAAACCGCCAGTTGGTGTAAAGCCCATCGTTGTGTCCAGACTTTTTCCCTGATAAACAGCGGCCATACTGGCACCATTTCCCAGGTGTGCAATTAAAACACGTCCCTGAGCCGCTACTGGGCCAGCCTCTTTTGCCAATTGATTTACTACATACTCATAAGACAATCCGTGGAATCCGTAGCGGATAAGACCTTCATCGGCCAGTTGTCGGGGTAGCGGTAACCGGGTTGCGGTATCAGGCATAGTCCTATGAAAGGACGTATCAAAGCAAACCACTTGGGGCAGATCAGGGTATAGTTGACTAACCGTTTCAATCAAACTAATTTCTGCGGGCAAATGGTCAGGTGCCAGAGGAATCAATAGCCTTAAATCGGTCAACAGTTCTGGGGTGACCCGTTGCGGTGTTCGATGCGATCCTCCATGCACCAACCGGTGTCCTACCGCGCTAAGTTTGACGTTCGTTTGTGTAGAAAGCCAGTTGAAGAGCGTTGTGAGGGCAGTGGCATGGTCTGGCAAATCGTGTTGACTAACATGCGTCTGATTCGATTGGTCGGTTACCTGAAACTGCCCATTCGGCAAACCGATACGGGTTAATTTGCCCGCCAGACACAGTTGTTCATCAGGGGTATAAACGGCAAATTTTAAACTTGACGACCCACTGTTCAGAATAAGTGCTAAGCTGGTTACCTTTTGAAAACCTTCATCCATAATCAGGAAATACAGCCATTGGTCAGGCGGGCTACGTTTCGTTTGTAAAGCTGAGAAATACATGTATCAACAGCTATGATACGACTCATTCAAACAACTGTTTGGTATCACTCGTTCTGATAAAAATCAACGGGCTACCTGCTTCCTCTCAGATCGATAACGGTGACGAACACCGATCTTCGACTCCGAAACGCATACACACCCATTCTCTTCTCGTATGGATTCTACGGTTGCCCCCTTCTCTCGACAAATCGCTTATTTTTCGATGGAGTTTGCCTACGTGCAGGCTCTTAAAACCTATTCAGGTGGCCTTGGTTTTCTGGCCGGCTCCCACATGCGAAGCGCCTATGAGCTGCATCAACCGATCGTAGCCGTGGGCATTCTGTGGAAGTATGGCTATTATGATCAGGTGCGTAAGGCGGATCAGACGATGGATGTGCTATTCATGGAAAAGCACTATAGTTTTCTGGAACCAACCAATCTGAAATTTCAGATTCTGGTCAACCACGCGCCCGTCTGGGTCACGGCTTATTACCTGCCGCCAACGGTTTTTGAGACTGTACCTACCTATTTTTTATCAACAGATTTGCCCGAGAACGACTACCTGGCGCAAACGATCTGTCATAAACTCTACGACCCGAATCCGGAAACCCGTATTGCGTCGAGTATTCTGTTGGGCATTGGCGGAGCTAAATTGCTGGAACAGTTACACATTACTCCCGATGTGTACCACATGAACGAGAGCCACCCCTTGCCCCTCGGGTTTTACTTATACAATCAGTTAGGAAGCCTGGAAGCCGTTCGGGAACGACTGGTGTTTACAACGCACACACCCGAAGAGGCTGGTAATCCACGAACGGATATTCGCTTATTAGATCGGATGGGCTTTTTTGATGAATTGCCGTTAGAAACCGTTCGTCAACTTACGGGCATCAACGATGATTTGTTTAACTGGGCATTAGGCGCACTTCGGATGGCGGGAAGAGCGAATGCCGTCTCGAAGAAACATCAGCAGGTCAGTGAGCAAATGTGGCAAGGGGTTTCGGCTATTTGCCCAATACTAGCGATCACAAACGCCCAGAATCAAACCTTTTGGGGTGACCCTGCATTAAACCAGGCAGCAGCGACGAACGACGATACTACCCTCCAAACCCGAAAGCGAATCAATAAAAAAGCCTTGTTCGAATTGGTTGCGAATCAGACGGGCGACCTGTTCAAGCCCGAGGTATTTACACTGGTCTGGGCACGTCGGTTTGCGGGCTACAAACGGGCGGATTTGCTACTAACCGATTTGGCTCGATTTGATCGGCTACTCACCAATTCACGCTATCCCCTGCAAATTATCTGGGCAGGAAAGCCCTATCCGTTCGATTATTCCAGTATCGGTACGTTCGATCGACTGGTGCATGTTTCCAAACAATACGCCAATTGTGCCGTGCTGATTGGCTACGAACTCTATCTCTCTAAACTTCTCAAACAAGGAGCGGATCTATGGTTGAATACCCCGCGCCTGACGCGCGAAGCATCGGGCACCAGCGGTATGACGGCCGCTATGAATGGAGCCATTAACTGCTCGACGAACGACGGTTGGATTCCTGAATTTGCCCGTAATGGGCAGAATAGTTTTGTATTACCTGAGGCTGACCTGAGCGGGCCAGTGCATGAGCAGGATGCCTTCGATGCCGATAACCTATATACGTTATTGGAGACAGTCATCTTACCAATGTATTATGAGCAGCCTCAGGAGTGGGCACGGCTTATGGCAAACAGTATTCAGGACGTTGTACCTTACTTCGATTCGAATCGGATGGCCAGCGATTATTACGAGAAACTGTACTCACTTCCGCAGGCCATTTATTCGCGGGGAGAAGCCGTGGCGGTTTAATTTTTGTCATCCCGACGTCAGGAGGGATCTTCGGCAACTGGTTATTTACCGAAGATCCCTCCTGATGTCGGGATGACATAAAACTAGTATAATTCTATTCGTAAATCCTCCATAATTCGCGTTAATTAGGATTGATGTTGCCGATTCTGTCTGGCCGAAAAATGTCGGTAAAACCAGTGCTTCAGTAGTTCTGCCGATACAACATAAACGCCAACGATACCCAGTACCGCTCCATATAAGGGAATAGGCAGTGGGCTGAAACCAAACAGGCGACCGAGAGACGTCAGTGGCAATAGCACGACGACAATGGCGACAAAACCTGTGGCGATGGCCAGCCATTTACCCGGTTTGGCACGATAAAACGCCCGGCGTGTACGAACGACCAGTACGATGGTTGACGCTGACAGAACCGACTCGACAAACCAACCCGTCTGGAACAAACTCTCATTGGTTTTGAATAGCCAGATCAATACGCCAAAACTGATATAGTCGAATAGAGAGCTGAGAAGGCCAAAGCTTATCATAAACCGCCGAATAAACCCCAGATCCCACTGGGTAGGCTTTCTGACACCTTCAGCATCAACATGGTCGGAGCCAATGGTCATTTCTGGGAGGTCGGTGAGCAGGTTCGTTAACAGAATCTGCGTGGGTAACAGCGGCAGGAACGGCAAAAATAACGACGCTCCCGCCATGCTGAACATGTTACCGAAGTTGGCACTGGTGGCCATGAAAATGTATTTCATGGTGTTGGCAAATGTCCGGCGACCTTCCCGAATCCCGTCGATCAATACGTTTAAGTTTTGTTGAAGCAGTACAATGTCTGCCGATTCTTTGGCCACGTCTACGGCAGAATCGACCGAAATGCCGACATCGGCTGCGTGCAGAGCACTGGCGTCATTAATGCCATCGCCCATGTACCCAACCACATAACCCGATTTTTGTAGCGCCAGGATTATGCTTTCTTTTTGATTCGGCTCAACTTCGGCAAATACATGAACGTCAGTCACTTTTTTTCGTAAGGCTTCTGTACTCAGTTGCTGCAAGGATGATCCAGTTAGTACCTCGGGACAGTCGATTCCCATTTGACGCGCGACGCATTTGGCTACCAGCCCATTATCGCCGGTAATCATTTTTAGTTGAATGCCAAGCCTTTTCAGGTCAGTCAACGTTTGGGCAATCCCGACTTTGGGCGGATCAACTAAGGTAATGAATCCCAGGAAGGTCATGCCGACCTCATCCCGTTTTTCGATGTCGCGTTTCCCATTGGTTAGTTTGGTGGCGAGGCCCAACGTTCGAAATCCCTGACCACTAAGTTGCTCATACAGTGCTTCAATCGCTGCCAGGCAGTCGGCCAGTGGTACAATAGAGCCTGCTCCCGCATCCACAAATTGGCATACATCCAGAATGTTTTGCAAAGCTCCCTTGGTGGTCATCACCGTCTGCCCCTCAATTTCCGTCAGAATGGTGAGCCGTTTTCGGATAAAATCATAGGGAATTTCATCGACACGCGCATAGAGTGATACATCCGTTTGGTTGAATGCCAGAATGGCCTCATCAATTGGATTGCGAAATCCCTGTTGAAGCTGCGCATTGATGCTGGCCATTAATTGTGCACGTGTTGAGGGGTGCCCTTTGCTGTCTATAATCCGGTCTACCCGAACATGCCCTTCCGTTAAGGTTCCCGTTTTATCTGAACAGAGAACGTTCATGCTCCCAATGTTTTCGATGGACGAGAGTCGCTTGACAATTACCTGCTGTTTGGCCATTCGGCTGGCTCCTTTAGCCAGGTTGATGCTGATAATGGCCGGTAATAGTTGTGGTGTCAGGCCAACGGCAATCGCCAATGAAAACAGAAAGGCGTTCAATACGGGCTTATGCAGTCCCACATTAATGGCAAATATGAGAATGACCAACAGAAGCGTAATTTCCATAAGTAAGTAGCCGAATTGCCGAATACCCCGCTCAAAATCCGTTTCAGGTGGCATACTGCTGATTCGCTGGGCAATATGACCAAGTTCGGTTTGCTGTCCGGTTTGAACAATAACCGCCCGACCACTTCCACTCACCACGTGAGAACCCATGAACAGTGCGTTATGCCGTTTGGCAATGGGTAAATCGGCAGTGAGTACGTCAGGATGTTTATCGACGGGGTAGGTTTCGCCCGTCAGCGCGGCTTCATTAACGAATAATTCGTTGGCATTCAGCAAATAACAATCAGCAGGAATAAGATCACCGGCCCGCAGGCTTACCACGTCGCCCGGCACAAGTTCTTCAACAGGAATGTCGATTTGGGTCCCATCTCGGAATACCGTCGTTTTTACCGTTACAATGGCTAGCAATTCCCGCATGGCGTTCGACGCACTTTTTTCCTGCCAGAAACTCAATAGCCCACTCAGAAAAATGATAGCGAAAATGATACCAGCATCCGTCGTATCACCCAGGCTCCATGAAAGCACCGAAGCCCCCAACAGAATCAGCGAGATCGGGCTTTTGAATTGACGCAGCAGTAAGCCAATGGCCGATACCTGACTTTTCGTTTGGAGTTGGTTCGAACCCGTTTTCTGGCGAATCGGCTCAACTTGCTCCGTTTGCAACCCTGACTCTGTTGTCTGTAACTTAGCTAGCAAGGTATTAGGTCGCATGGCCCAATACGTTTCCAGTTGGGTGACTTCGATCGGTAATGTATCGACGCTGGTCATTTGTTCAATCAATCGGTTCGTAAACTAATAACCAGTCCAGGAAACCCGGACTGGTTCATTTAAACTCACGTTCCTCCATCTACGCACCTGTTGTGCAATTCATTATCAGTCTCAGGTCTTTTGGCATAGTATCATTCACTCATTTTGACTAAACAACGGCCAATAACGGGATGTCTGTCAGTCGAGCTATCCGCTGCGTTTCGCCTTCCGAGAATAATTTCTGGAACCAGTTTCTATACTGAGGCAGCATCATAATCAGATCAGCTTTGTTCGTATGAGCAAACTGAAGTAATGTATCGTATAGCTCATCGCCGGTCACAATACTCAACGTATGGGGTTGAGGAATCAACAATCGCCGGATATTTTCCGCTCGCTCTTTTAGCTCCTCATCAGCAGGAAACTCGCTAACGCATAGCACGTTAATAACACAACCAAACGTTCGGGTTAGTGTAAGTGCGGTTTCCATAGCCACTGAATCAGGTGGCTGGTTCAGATCGATACAAAGGACAATGTTTTTAAGTTGGGCGTAACCAACTCCTGGCGGAATCAGCAAAAGTGGCACGTTCGTTTCGGACACCATACCGGTGGCAATGCTCCCCATTAACTGGGCACTGGCAGGTGCCGTTCCTACAGTCGACATGACTAATAAATCGGCGTGTACAGTTTTTGTTGCCTCACGAATGGCATTCATCGTATGTCCCTCCCGCACGATACACTGTATCGGTTTATCAGGATGAACTTTGTTCTGAATCTCATTAGCCAGATGATTCAAGGCCTTTTCATTGCTCTCCTGCATTGCCTTGATTGATAAAGGGAAGTCGCCTTCTTTAGCAGGATTATCAGGCCAGAGATGAAACGCATGAAATAGAATGAGTTGAGCTTTATTCTCTTTGGCCAAATTGGCCGCGAAATAAGCCGCCTGTTTGGCATTAGCTGAAAAATCGGTGGCAAGAAGAATGGTTTTCATAAAGCAGCTAGCTATAGATTTTTGAAAATCGGAGTAATCGCGAAGGACTTTTTTAGGCGCTATCGCAACAAGTTGACAGGTCAAAAATACACGGCTAGTAAAAGTCTGGGGCTGAGTTGCCTTAGGGGAGCGGGTGATTCTAGTCAGCCAACTGCCTGTGTCGACAACGTTATCTTAACTGAAAGCAAAGCCATTGCAAGCGTTACGAGTAAGACGCTAGAGGCAGATAATCAAAGACTCATAGAATTACCAAGAAGAGATTCACAAAACTTTAGTTTACAAGCAGCCTAATCCTTCATTAAAGAATCCTTTCCTATCTGAATTTTGAAATTGAAAACACGTTAAAAAATTCCACTTTGATTGGTTTTAGAGAATACGAAAATATATAAACCTTTACTACTCAGATGCTGGCCTGAAAAAGCTCCCCAACAAAGCTCAGACTACTATTTCAAACACCACGTTTAGCCAGTTTGCGGTTATACCCGATCTAAAATCTAATCTAACGTGAATTATGGATAAAATCTGGGTTTATCAATTGATTATTAGTTATTTATAGTATTGTTTTTTGTCATCCCTCCCGGCGTCGGGATGACAAAAAACTAGTATCATGCTAGTTGTAAATTGGTCATAATTCACGTTAATATAAACCTGTTAATCGTTCTTTTACACAAAAAACTATCAGGTTAAGAAGCCTATCAATAAATTGATGACCAGATAATCCAGTTAAAACTCCACTACGCGGCTTTCTGCTCGTACAGGTGTTTCTGAAAGTCGATAAACGTGGAACGAATGGCGGCTACGCTGCCCAGACGCTCGGCAGCATCGTTCAGAGAGTGGTATTTCAATTCCAACAGGCTCGGTAGCTTTTCCTGATCCAGTTCATCTACACCGCTCTCTACGTATTTGTCTAATACAAACTCCAGGAATTCCTTTTGTTGAGGAGTCAGTAAGGCAAAGATGGTAGACTCGGCTTCGGCTACACGATCGGCACGGCTAATTGGTTTTCGGGCAAAGGAAATGTATTCCAGTACGTCGAATAAATCACTGTTCTCGGCCTGGATAAGCCGCTGCAACGCAATTAGCTCATCTTTGCCATAACCTGCTTCGGCCAGATTAGCCAGCAGGGTTTTTCGGGTCATTGGGTTCGACCAGATGGACCGAAGCTCCTCTTCATCGGTAAAGAAATCAGGAAGCGTGCCGTATAAAGCTTCTAAAAACTCCTGCGCCGAAATGATGCGGCCATCCGCACTCCAGAACGAGGTAGACATCATGTGCTGAATCTCCCGTTCTTTTCCATCCCGAAGTTTTATCTTCAGTTTTGGTTTATAGTCGTCTCCTCCTCCTGGTGGGTCTTTGGGGCCACCCGACGGTGGTGGAATTGGGTAAGGTTTGGGCTCGGGCTTAGGTTCCGGCTCATCGGGTGGGCCATCCCATTCGGGGTCTATAAAGTGCTCGTAGGCACCCACATAGTCGTAAATGGTGAAGAACTCTTTGCCATCAAACAGTCGCGTACCCCGGCCAATAATCTGCTTGAATTCAACCATGGAATTGACGGGGCGCAGCAACACGATGTTACGGATGTTGCGGGCGTCAACCCCAGTCGATAGTTTCTGCGAGGTGGTCAGGATGGTTGGGATGGTCTTTTCGTTATCCTGAAACTCACGCAGGTATTGCTCGCCCAGTGGACCATCATCGGCCGTGACGCGCACGCAGTAGTTTGGATCACGGCTGGTTTTCTGCTGGTTGATCAGGTCGCGGATCATGCCCGCGTGGGGCTGGTTGGCACAAAAAACAATGGCTTTTTCCCGCTGGTCGGCTTCGGTTAGGTAGAGTTGAACTCGCTTGGCTTCGCGTTCGGTAATCTCGATGGTGCGATTAAAGTCACTCTCTTTGTACTTCTTTCCAGCCTCTACCTGCCCTTCAATCACCTTATCGTCCGATACGTAGGTGTATTCGTCGAGGGTGGTCTGGATGCGTTTGACCTTGAAGGGCGTCAGGAAGCCGTCGTTGATACCTTCTTTGAGCGAATAAATGTAAACCGGCTCGCCAAAGTAGCGGTACGTATCGGTGTTAACATCACGTTTGGGCGTGGCCGTCAAACCCAGTTGAACGGCGGGTTCAAAGTATTCCAGAATGGCCCGCCAGGTGCTTTCGTCGTTGGCTCCGCCCCGGTGACACTCATCGATAATAATGAAGTCGAAGTAATCGGGTGGATAGGCCCCGAAGTAGGGCGTCGGATTACCGCTGGCGTCGGTTCCGCTCATGAACGTCTGGAAAATGGTAAAGAAGATGTTCCCGTTGGTGGGTACACTCCCTCTGCGCCGGATTTCAAGCGGACTGATCCGGATCAGCGCATCGTCGGGGAAGGCCGAAAACGCGTTGAATGCCTGATCGGCCAGGATGTTGCGGTCGGCCAGAAACAGGATGCGGGGCCTGCGGGATTCATCGCGCCGGAGACTCCAGCGGGTTTTGAAGAGCTTCCAGGCAATCTGAAACGCAATAAACGTTTTGCCGGTACCCGTAGCCAACGTGAGCAATATACGCTGCTCGTTTTTGGCAATGGCCGACATTACATTGTTAACTGCCCGTTCCTGATAATACCGCGCTCCTTTGGTGCCGCCGACATCCTCAAAGGGTACGGCATTGAACAGATCGCGCCAGTGGTTGGGATTATCGAAGGTTTTGTTCCAGAGTTGATCGGGTGTGGGGAAATTGGCTACCAGCCCTTCCTGACCGGTTTTCATGTCGATCCGGTAAATCTCCTTCCCGTTGGCTGCGTAGGTAGTTTCCAGACCGAGCATCTGGGCGTAGTTTTTGGCCTGCGCCACGCCCTCACCTACAGGCAGCTCGTTGCTTTTGGCTTCTATTACGGCCAGCTTAATGCCCTTGTACATCAGTACATAATCGGCTTTGAGCTGTTTGCCCCGGCCGCCCCCGGTCTGGATTTTCCCGTTGGTAATAATGAATTCGCGCAGGACTTTGGTGTTGGGGACTACACCCCAGCCGCTGGCGGTTAGTTTTGGGTCGATCAATTCGGCCCTGGTTTCGGTTTCGTTCATGGTAGGAAGGTGTGGCTTAGGTAGGTGCTGGTTTATAGCGCCAGGGCAGTAGCGGCAGTGTTGGTCAGCTCGCCCTGAAACGCTTTTTGCAGAATCGCTTTTTTCAATTCATCTAAATCCGTCAATTTCTGCTGATAAATGGCTTCGAGTTTTTTGGTTTCGGCGGAAAGGGCATCAAGTTTGGCGACGATACTGGTTTGATCCGTTATTGAACCTATATAGAACTTATATTCGAATAGATGTTCGCGATTTACTTTAGGCATACCAGCCCTTGCAGACCCTTTAATAGCATATTGAGTAAAATCATGTGAAAGAAGCAGGTAAAAAAGGTAATCACGAATCATTTTATCCTTAAATGGCGATAGCGGATATATATCAGCACTACATAATCCACAAAAATCAGGCTTAGCAACTTTCATTAAATATGGCCGGATTTTACTATAGAGAACCATTGATTCATCAAACAAAAATTTTCCTGATATGAGCCCTTCTTCTTGGGCAGTTTTCAACTCGATCAACCTCCCTGTCAATGATTCTATATTTGCACCGCCCACGTGAAGTACGTTAAGAAATTCAGTATTTCGAGGATCAATTAGTTTTGATGAAATACTACAAACTTCTCCTAAACTCTTCTCTACCCACTCCTCACCCGGATTGGCAAAAACCGACTGCAAATAGGATTCAAACAACTCGCGAGCGTTTTGCAGGTTCTTTTCGGCATTTTCTTTGGCCTTGTCAATAGCCGCAAAAGCCTCATCCAGAATGGCTACGATGCGTTGTTGTTCGGGGAGGGATTTGGGGTATGAAATTGTTTGTCCTCTTACTTCTCCATCGGTTACAGCCGGATAGCTTGCGCCCTTCTGTAATTTCTGCATTTCTGCATTAAAGCCATCTGTCTGAAGAAAATAAAAGATGAGTTTGTAGTCGATGTATTCATTAGCTCTCAAAACAAAGTAACCAGTACTACACACTTGACCATTAAATTTATCCGGAATAATGGCGATACGTTTTAGCGTTGGTCTTACAGTAGCAAATATTATGTCATTTGTCCTGACAAGTTTCCTTGCCCTACTAGGGGCTTCTTTTCCTGTTAGTCTACTAGTACTGACAATCGAAAAAGTTTCATTATCAACACTGGATACATCTATATAATCAAATTCTTTATCTGGACTTTGAGCAGGATTTATATTTTCTGTCTTTTGAATGACATTTCCCAGCGTCTTTACTTCCCAATCCGTCTTCATACCAGTTCCCAGATGCCGTTTAAAATGTCTGCACTTTCTTCATCTAAAGCCCGCATTTCGGCCAGGATTTCCTGGGGTTCTCGTAACGCAACTTCCTCTTTTTTGTGCGGGTTCTTGGCCGAGAGGTCGTAGGTAGCGGGGTTAATGTCGGCTATGTTGAGCGTCCAGGAGTTGTCGGAGTTGGCTTTGGTTTTTTGGAGGGCTACAAAGTCGGCCAGGTCGCGCTCGTTGAGGGCGTTTGTTTTGCCTAGATTACGGTCGAGGTTAAGCTGGTAAAACCAGACGTTGCGGGTGGGTGCCCCTTTTTCAAAAAACAGCACGACCGTTTTCACACCTGCGCCGGTAAAGGTGCCGCCGGGCAAATCGAGCACCGTATGCAGGTTGCAGCTTTCGAGCAACAGTTTACGCAGGCTCACCGAGGCATTATCAGTATTGGAGAGGAAGGTGTTTTTAATCACAATGCCCGCCCGGCCTCCGGCTTTCATGATCTTGATAAAATGCTGCATAAACAGCGAGGCCGTTTCGCCCGTTTTGATCGGGAAATTCTGCTGCACTTCGGCCCGTTCCTTGCCACCAAAAGGCGGATTGGCCAGCACAATATCGTAGCGGTCGCGCTCCTGAATATCGGCCAGGTTTTCGGCCAGCGTATTGGTATGAATGATGTTTGGAGCCTCTACACCATGCAGAATCATGTTCATGGTGCCAATAATGTAGGCCAGTGACTTTTTCTCCTTGCCGTAGAACGTGCTTTTCTGTAGCGTTTCGAGGTCTTTGGTCGATAAGTTTTTACCCGCTTTTAAATAGTCAAACGCTTCTACCAGAAAACCCGCCGAACCCGATGCGCCATCGTAAATTTTCTGGCCAATTTCGGGGGCAACCACCTTCACAATGGTTTTTATGAGCGGGCGGGGTGTATAGTATTCGCCCCCGTTTCGGCCCGCATTGCCCATGTTTTTGATCTTGTCCTCATAGAGGTGGCTCATCTCGTGCTTTTCGGCATGTGTCCGAAAACGCAACAGGTCGATACGGTTAATAACCTCACGCAGGTTGTAGCCACTCTGCAACCGGTTTTTGAGTTCGCTGAAGATCTCCCCAATCTTGTATTCAATGGTGTCGGCGTGTTCGGCATCGACCTTAAATTTCTTGAGATAGGGAAAGAGTTTATCGTCCACAAAGTCTTTCAGGTCGTCGCCAGTCATGGCTACCTGGTGGTCAATCAGGCCCAGTGGAGTTTTAGGAGCCGCCCATGCAGTCCATTTGTATTCGGGCGCAATGATGGGCGTATAGTCAATGCCTTTCAGTTCGGCGGCCGTTTGTTTGTCTTTTTCTAAATCGTCGAGGTATTTTAGGAACAGCACCCAGGAAGTTTGCTCCACATAATCCAACTCACTGCCACAACCGGCATCCTTGTGCAGGATGTCGTCAATATTCTTAAACGTCTGTTCAAACATGGTGTATTTATTAACGCGTTATTCGTCGCCCATGTACAAACATACGGAATCCATGACGTTTTAAGTTGGGAAAAGAGGAGTCGATTTTAGCTTTTGAGACGGTCGCAAACCTGAGCAAGCCAGTGCATCGGCAGATAGCCCTTTCTGAGCCCCAACCTGAGTAGTATCTTGTTCTAGTTTCTATGGATTATCTCCACACAACATAAGCAAGCAGGCCAGCAAAAGGCGTTGTGGCCCTTTACTGACCTGCTTATGTTGTTCAGCGCTTACCAACAGTTTCTTACACTAGTAACCCGGATTCTGGGTTATATTCGAATTAACCGCCATTTGCTGAATTGGGATTGGGAATAACAGATACTTCGGATCGCTCGTGTAATTCTTCTCGTAAAACGGTTGCAAAAACTTGCCGAACCGGATCAGATCCTGCCGTCGCCAATTCTCGATATACAACTCCCGACCTCGCTCGTCCAACAACGTATTCAAGTCAATAGTCGTTAAGGCGGTGGCTCCCCGTGAGGAGTGCGTGCGAATGGCATTAACCAAGGAGAGGGCTGTATTACCGTAAGCGCCTGCATTGGTGGCCGTGCCACCCCGTAAAATAGCTTCCGCTTTCATCAGCAACACGTCAGGTAACCGGAAGTAAACGTAGTCATTATCAATCAATCGACTACCATCATTGGCATAGTCAATCGGGTACTTGATCGGTCTGATTCCGGGCAGCTCCAGGTTAGCGCCCGTTTCGATAATCTTTACCTCTTTTGAAAAAATCAAGGGATTACCGGGTCTGTCTTTTAGAGGAGCGTCTGTCGTTAAATTATACTGCTGACCAATCAGGAATCCTGTATTGATACGATTGCCTGGGTTAGCCAGACCACCCGGACTTTTATAAGCTGCGCCCAATCGCTTATCGGTAGCCTCGTATTTATCGTAGAAATCCGGCAGAATTACCCAGCCATTGTTTCCATTCGGGCTTTGGTTGGGGTGCAGGAATGTAACCCATCGGTTTCGCAAGTTCGCGTTTGGCGATACGCCCCCTACGTTCTCCTGGGTCCAGATGTTTTCTTTGCCGATCGTCGTGTTGTTGGGCGCAAAATTGTCGTAATAATTAGCCGTGAACGAGTACTTATTGCTGTTAATAATCTCGTCGGCCAAGCTGATGACCTTGTTCATATCCTCTGCCGCAAAGGTTGGCGTAGCCCGGTTGGTATACGCCCCTTTGTTAAGGTATAATTTCATCAGAAACACACGGGCGGCATCTTTATTGGCCAGCCCCGCTGGTCCTTCCGGTAAGTTCCCTTGTATGGCTGTTACTTCGCTGATAATGTAGTTCAGGGCGTCCAGGCCTTTACGTACTTTGGACGCTTGTACCACACTCTCTCCCGGCTCCCGATAAGGTACCTGATCGTACAAATCCAGCAACCAGAACATACACCAGGCCCGTAAAAACCGGGCTTCGGCTGCCTGCTGGGGCGTTGGATTGAATCGCAGCATATCGGTAGCGGCAAAAATTCCTCCACTCATGTTGTTGAAGGTGTTAATAATACGGATGTGATTACCGTCCCAACGATGCTGGTGCAACTGGCGCCAGGTTCCATTATCGTCCCAGTCTGGCCCACGGGTTGGGCCCATCATGGCATCGGTAGTCATTTCGCAGAGCGCGTTTAGCTGCGAATTGTTTTGGAAAGGCTCCCGGATTGAATTGTAAACCCCGGTCAGTAGGGCGGCTGTATTAGCCGAGGTCGACGTACTGATCTGACTGGCAGTCAGGTCGCCCTGGAACTTCTCTTCCAGATCGGTACACCCAACAAGGCTTACGATCAGACCAAGTGTACAAATACGAACTACGTTATTTTTTAAGGACATTTTCGTAAGGGTTTATAACGAGAAATTGACGCCAAACGTGATGGTACGAGCCGATGGATACGCGGCATAATCGATGCCTACCGATGGCACACTATTAATGGCTTTGTTGACATTGACTTCTGGATCAAAGCCCGTGTATTTGGTGAGAACAAACAGATTCTGACCAGTCACATAGACGGCTGCTCCCCGGATAACTTTGGCGATGTTACCGATGGAATATGAAAGGGTCGCGTTCGTCATTTTGAGGTAATCTCCTTTTTCGATGAAGCGGGAAGAAGGTGTTACCGGGTTGGCAATCGACTCCTTAACAGGTTCTCTAAATAAGGATAAGCCGATGTTTCGCCCTCCGTTAAGCAGCCCCACACTAATGACGGCGTTGTTGGTATTGTTGTAAATATCCTGCCCGAATGCGCCGTTCATGTTGGCAATCAGCGAGAGTTTTTTGTAGCGAAGTGTCGTACTGAGACCTAGCAAGGTTTTGGGATTTGGATTACCTACGTAGAAAAAAGTATTACCCGCGTCTTCATAGGTAGCCAAGCCGGTAGATTCATTCATTCCCAGATATCGGCGTGTATAAAACGCATTGATGGGTAAGCCATTCTGAATCACTTCTACCGAAACGCCACTCAACCCTGGCCCATTCAAAGCCCCGGTCAAAATGGGCGCAGTTAAACCGGATACGCTGTTGCTAATAAAGGTGGCATTGGCGCTCAAATCCCAACTGAAGTTATCCTTTTTGACAATGGCCCCATCGATGGCCACTTCCAGACCCTTGTTTTGGATACGGCCATCCAGATTGATCCAGCGAATAACTGATCCTGGAGGAGCGGGCTGAATTGGCGGGCTAGGGAACAGCAGATCGGTGGTGGTTTTATTAAAATAATCGACGGTGGCCGAAATGCGGCTGTTCAGCATCGATACGTCAAAACCAATGTTGTACTGCTTATCGGATTGCCATTTTAAGTCCGGGTTGGGGTTATTGGTCTGCCCAAGACCGCCATTATCGGTGAACGAATAGCGAGCCTGCGAAGAGCCTGATGGGAACTCCTGGTTACCCGTTTTTCCCCAGCCACCGCGTATTTTCAGCGAATTGATGCTGTTGACGTGGAAAAATGACTCATTACTGATGTTCCAGGCCGCCGAGAAAGACGGGAAGTAACCATACTTATTGTTCGTACCAAATTTGCTGGAACCGTCGGCACGGAGGGTAGCTGTTACCAGATAGCGATCTTTGTAATTACCAATTGCCCGACCAAAATAAGACTGAAGCTCGGAGGTAGGATCAACAAATGACGAAACGGTACGACCAGTTGTGTTCGAATACTGGATGTAGTCAGTGTAGTCCAGGCCGTAATTACCAAACCCCGACGCTGGCCCCAGCGCGCTCATAGCCGAGCCCTTGTTGGCAAAGGTCATATACTCAAAGCCGACCAGCGCATTGAGGTTAAGGTCCGGCGCAATGTCTTTATTGAAGTTCAGCGTGTGCGTAAATTGCTGGGTGCTGAGTTCGTTATTGCCGATGCTGGCCCACCCTTTTCCTTGCGTCGCGGAGATGTTAATATCCTGATTGATCGACGTTCGGCGACCGCCCGCACTATAATTGACACTATATAGCATCCGATATTCCAGCCAGTCTGTAATCTTATAATAGGGCGAAATGCTGGCCAAAATGGTAGTTACCTTCGATTGGTCATTGTACAGCTCCGACATCGCCAATGGGTTGATTACCGCACCCGCTTTAATATTGAGACTACCATTTGCTTTCCGCAGCGAATCGGTTGGGTTCCATTGTAAAGCGTGCCCAATCAGGCTCCCATTCGAACCGGCATCGTTGGTAATAGCGGCAATGTCTTCGATGTACTGACTGGAATTTACGTTCATGTCTATTCCCAGTCGTTTGCTCTCCAGAAATTTCAGGTTGCCCGAGAAATTCGCCGTGTATTTTTTGAAACCCGTTTTATTGATAATACCTTCCTGATTCAGATAACCCGCTGATATACGGTACTTTCCGCTTTCATTTCCCCCACTAATGGCAACGGTATAGTTCTGTTGGATGCCTTTTCGCAAAATAGAGCCAAAGGGGTCCTCATTTCCACCTTTATCATTTAACGGGCTTACTCCATAGTACTTTATGGCTTCTCGATACTGCTCGGCATTCAGGACATTTATTCTTCGGAAAATAGTCGAAACACCCGTATTGAATCCAAAATCAACTTTTGCTGCTCCGGTCTGCCCTCGTTTGGTATTGATAATGACAACCCCGTAGGCCGCTCGAGAACCGTAAATGGCTGTGGCAGAGGCATCTTTCAATACATCGATCGAGGCAATATCGGCCGGGTTCAGAAAGTTCAGTGGATTGCCACCGGGTGTGTTGCCCAGACCATTGGCATTTAATCCAGGACGGGCCGAGCGGTTATCCAACGGCACCCCATCGACTACATACAGGGGTTGACCACTACCCGTAATGGCCGAATTTCCCCGAATTTTGACCGTAGCAGCTCCACCCGGCTGACCGCTGTTGTTGATAATCTGTACCCCCGAAACCTTCCCCTGAATCAATTGATCAGGCGAAGTGAAATTCCCTTTATTGAAATCTTTAGCCGTAACGGACGTCACAGCGCCGGTGAGATCTTTTTTTTCGGGCGGTTCCGTATCCTACCACCACAACCTCATCGAGCGACTTCATTTCGGGCCTCAACGTAATGTTGACAACTGCCTGATTGCTTATGGCAACGTCCTGAGAGGTGTACCCTACAAAACTGAAGGTTATGGTAGCGGCCCCATCGGGAACGGTCAACCGATAAACGCCGTCTTTATCCGTTACGGTACCTCGTTGCGTTCCTTTCACCAACACCGATACCCCCGGCAAACCAACCCCTGACTCATCGGCGACCGTACCCGAAATGGCCCGATCGGTGGGTTGTTCTACTACATTCAGATGGCCTCGGCCAATGACGTTCGTTAGCTTTCCAGGCGATCCGTAACTTACTGTAAACGAACCCAGAGCTAACTGGAAGCAGCCCATACAGAGCACGCGCTGCCATTTTTTAGCGAGAATTTTGTGCATAAACGATTAAGGATTGAATTTTAGGAAAATGATAATCTTGATAGCCAACAACGCTTCCATCTGGTGAAGGAAAGGCCACGAATTTGTCGCCTTCGAATCCATCACTTTTTGGAGATTTAATTGTCGGTTACCTTTATTTAGTAAGAGCGCAGAAAAGAGGCATTAACCTCTTTTTAATGCGAAAATATTTTTGGCCGATTTTCTATAGCCTTTTTGGGAGGGATTTGACTGGCTATTCCAGTATCAGTGGGGCCGGACGTACTAATGCGAAAGATGAATCATTTACGCTCCAGCACTTAAGCGTAAAAACTAAAAAAGCACCTAACATTTCCGTTAAGTGCTTGATAATAAAAGTATATTCTTATTGCTTTGCTCAGATAGCATTTAGTGGTAACTCTCTAAAATAGAGAAACTTACGCCACTATAAATACAATAGTTTAATGCCTTTTCTAAACCCAGTCAAGCGTGTTTACGCCCATTCTGTGGCGATTTATGGAATATAAAGACCAACTGTTAACCGTTTCCGAATCGATCTGCAAGTTGTTAAACCAATTAAGTTACAAGTCGATTCGGGATGTTAGGTATCTAAATCTGGCTAGTCTTCAATCCACAGCAACTCAAATTGGTGACTCGTTGCCTGTTGGCGTGGCTGAATAACTTCGGTCGGACTTGGGACACTCGAAAGGTATTTCTTTTGAAACAGCGACTCAATCTTTTGTCTCAGTTCTTTATAACTCTCATTGCCAGGATAAACGCGCAGGGCATTGTTCAGTTTATATAATTCATCAATCGTAAAGGTTTCCTCATGGAGCGCCTGTCGTAGTTCCAGATTAACCTGTCTTTCCAAGTAACACCGATCAAAGTCGAGTGGTATAGGGGGAGTTAAACCACAATTATCAAGTTGAATAACGTCGGTCGACTCTTTAAGGAATCCTTGGTCTAAAAGCCATTCATAGAAGGCATTCCAGGTTCTAAACTGAGATGGTAGCGTAGGATTGTGCATTGCTGGAAAGAGGGTTTGGATTGTCTAAAGCCCGTTTATTAATCGGATAAATCGCTTATTAACGAGTCTTTAATGTACTTACTCCGTAGTTAGCGTAGCTTTCCTATATATACGGATGAATGTATGTATAGGTTTTAAAAAAAGACCATTATCTACTGAGCGGCAGTCGGTGAAATCACTTTCTCATAGGAAAGTACTTCCACCCTGTTCATTGCTGGCGAGACTTGGCCGTCATTCTCGCTAAAAGTCAGCTAAAATCGCTCAATATCCGGGCTAAATCCTGGTGTTTAAGCAACGCACTCGTGTAGAGTTGTGATATACCGTTCCAGGTACATGGGCATATCTTTCGTTTTGTATTGAAGAATGTAACGTGGGTGATCGAGGGTAACGATACGGTCGAAAAAGCCCTGCTGGTCATTGAGCTTACGTAAGTACGATTCGTTTTTCCGGCCCAGACAAACCGCTACGTTTCGGTTATACCCAAAGCGAATCTGTGTTCGAACGGTTTCGGTAATAGCAGGCCAAAGTGCTTCAGTGGTTGCTCGGTCGTCGTAAAAATTATAATTTTTCCCGCCTTTTGTTAAAGCCAGCGGAAATAGCGAAGTCAGGAAAAATTGCCCGTAAAATGCCGCTGCTCCACCAAATGCCTCGACAACCTGATAAATAAATCGACTTGATAATTCGGGCGTATCGCGGAAGTCATTCTCAATACCACAGTATCGTCGCAAGTTTTGAGGAGTGGTAAACGAAATGCCCGTTACACCAGAGCCAAACCGCCCTGGATTGATGCCCAACACGAAAATACGTGGATTAGTATCATTGAAAAACCGGCCGTAAAACTCCTCGACAATACGCTGAACCGCTGGTTGTTTATAGGGATTAATGGCACTTACATCAATTGGCAAATTAGCAGGAGCAACCAGGGTGTTATAATACGGAATTGCTTGTTCGGCGAAGGTAGGCATGTTGCTTTTTGAACAGTAATTTCTTTAAGAATAATAGGTGAATAATTCTTTACCTGACTCTTGTAAGAAAATGGGTAAAATATATTTTTGTAGAAGATTTGGGGCTGTTACAAGTAACCATAATCCTGTAATTCACCCAATTACAAATAAACTTTTTATACCTCCCTCATACCAGAACTATTAAACACACTTAGTCCTATGAATGTTATTAATGCTCTAAAGTCCTCCATTAAAAAAGGTATTCAGCAGGTAACAGCCCCACAACCACTAAAAGAATTTGAACCAGCTACACTACCTTGGTTAGATAAACCGGGAGCTGACATTGAACAGTTCGTTCGCAAATACGAACGAGGCAGAAACGTACCTTATGATCTGGCCGAAAAATTAAAATTTTGGCAGAAAAATGGATATGTTATTCTGAAACAAGCAATTGATCCGGCCTGGATTGATCAGTACTGGAGCGAAGTTGAAGAGCTTATCGAGAATCATAAGCAATATAAAACTCTCGTCCGAGTCGATTTGCCTGAGTATGCTGCACGGCCAGTACTACCTATTAATGAGGTACCCAAAGATGTGCTTAATGGGCCCTACATTAAATTTATGGACTTCCATGATAACTCTGTGCTAGGCAAAAAAATCATGCTCCATGAAAACATCATTACCTTCCTGGAGGCTGTATTTGCAGATCGGGTTATTGCGATGCAGAGCTTGCTTTTTAAATACGGAAGCCAGCAAGCAACGCATCAGGACTTCCCCTACGTAGTATCGGAAGTACCCAGCCATCTAGCTGCCTCCTGGATTGCCATGGAAGATATTCACATTGATTCTGGACCATTATACTATTACCCTGGTTCTCAATATAATAAGAAGTTTGATTTCGGCAATACAGGTATTTTCTTCAATGGACAGTCGAAATACAACCCCAATGATTTCGCGAATTATCTGGATAAGAAATGTGAGGATTTTGGCCTGAAACGGGAGACATTACTTATTAAAAAAGGCGATGTTTTGATATGGCATGCGGCCCTCGCCCACGGTGGAGATGCGATTCGAAATCCAGCATTAACACGCAAATCGTTCGTTAATCACTACTCCTCTATCAAGGCGTATAAACACCACCGTCAGAGTCCCACAACTGAACCTATTCGGCGAAGCATGAACGGTGCCGACGTGTTTGCTAATCCAATTATGCCCGATCAGGAAGATATATTTAAAGGGGGCGAAAAGTTATAAACCAGTTTTCAACTACAGGCATAGATAAAGAAGAAAGTCGGACATTTAGCCCGACTTTTTGTTTTGTACTCTTGCGATAGGCCAACTACTTAATATTCTTCCGACGATTTCGCTGAAAGTCTTCGAACATCATATTGCCTAACCCCTGCAAACCACTGTAATAAGCGCGCCCATTATTGACCTTCGTGAACTCCTGTACAAATTGCTTCAAGTATGGGTCAGAGGCAATCATGAACGTGGTGATAGGGATTTCCAGCCGACGAGCCTGGGCCGCTAGTGTCAGGGTTTTACTCACCACTTTCCGATCAAGCCCGAACGAGTTCTTGTAGTATTTGATACCTTCTTTCAGACAGGTTGGTTTCCCATCCGTAATCATGAAAATCTGTTTGTTCTTGTTCTTCCGCCGACGCAGTAAATCCATCGCGAGTTCCAGACCGGCAACCGTATTGGTATGGTATGGACCCACTTCAAGATAGGGCAATTCTTTGGCCTGAATTTGCCACGCATCGTTTCCGAACACAACAATATCGAGCGTATCCTTTGGATACTTCTGCTTCACCAATTCGACCAGTGCCAGGGCTACTTTCTTGGCGGGCGTAATCCGATCTTCGCCGTACAGAATCATCGAGTGGCTAATGTCGATCATCAGTACGGTTGAGGTTTGCGTTTTCTGCTCTTTCTCCGTTACTTCAAGATCGCGTTCCATGAGTCGAAACTCATCTACACCACTATTGATCTGCGCGTTTTTGATGGATTCGGTCATCGAAATCTGCTCCAGCGTGTCGCCAAACTGGTAGGACCGAAGATCGCTGCTGAGTTCATCACCAGTACCCGTATAAGGTGTCTTGTGATTGCCACCTGACTTTGATCGTTCGAGCTTACCAAAAATTTCTTCGAGTGCACTCCGCCGAATCGTTTGCTCGCTCTTGGGCGTCATCACGATTTTGCCTTCCTGATTGTCTTCGGTCAGATAACCCTTCTCTTTCAGGTCGTCGAAGAAATTACCGATGCCATATTTGTCGTCAGTGAGGCCGTATTGCCGATCAAGCTGACTCATCCACGACATGGCTTGCTCTACATCGCCAGACGTTAGCAACAAGAGTTGCTGAAAAATATTCAGCAGTTTATCGAAGTTGCTGCCTCCTTTCTGTTCGGGTGGCACATAATCGGAAAATTGAAAGCCTTTCATATTGCTAAGGAGTGAAATCGGTATTGGTCAAAACTCTATTTATATCCTGTATCCTCGGTCTGGTATGTATACATCTTTCAAGCTATCCAGCTAGCACCATAGGTGCGGCCTGTTAATAGAAAATAGACCTATTCCAATCCCAAAGCGCCGTAGGTGCGACCTAAATGGACCCAATAAGGTCGCACCTATGGCGCTTTGGGGTTGTTTATGTAGCCAACTAACTATTGACAGGTCACCCCTTACGGGGCTGCTACGCCAATATCAAAGATGTGTGCATACTCTAGGTGAGGACACAGACCGAGGATGTAGAAAACATGTTGTCTTGACAGAACAGTACGTTTCTCGGATTTGTTCGTCTGCTTGTCTGTCTCTGAAATCTATTCGAACGAGCAATACTAAACCATTACTTCTTCACAAGTGGCAATCGAAGTTACGAAGGATATTGCGTCGAGTGAAACACCTGATTGTGAGCCACTACTCCTTTTGTTTCGCTGTAGTTATCTCCGCCTGTATTCATATTCCGGTCAAAGCGAGGGAAATTACTGCTCGATACTTCAACCCGAATGCTGTGCCCAGGTGCAAAATAATTACTGGTCGACATGGGACTTAAGGTCAGTTTATACACTTTCCCTTTTTCCATCCAGACCGTTTTATCAAAACCATCCCGATAGCGGGCGCGCAGAATGGTCTCATCCAGATTATACGCTTTTCCATCAGGGTAAACGTCAATTAGCTTGACGGTGAAGTCTGTGTCTTTGGCATCCGACGACACATAAAGCGTCGTTTCAATAGACCCTGTCAGCTCGACCCCATTGGTGAAAGGTTCGGTGGTATAAACCAGAACATCCTGCCGAGTTTCCATCTGGTGTTGATCGAAAGCCCCTCCTTGGACGGCGCTTCCTGTACAGCAAACATTACCACCATAGGAAGGAACCGGATAGGCTGGATCGTAAGCAAACAAATCGGGCTTCTCGTCTTTACCCACTGGCTTTGACGTGAGTTTGCCATCGCCATATAAACTATTGGCGTGACCTGCGCTGGATAGGTAATAGGTCGTCATTTCGGACGTAGCGGGTGGCCAAGTGTCTGATGTCTGCCATTTATTCGACCCCATCGTGTAGTATCGAACGCGGGGTGTATTTTTCAATACATCATTGGCTTCGCCTTTAAGCCAGTAATCAAACCAGCCATAGGTGAGCGCATCGTAATCCAGACGGGCATCGCCAACACTTCGTTCGCCAACAATCGTATTGGCCGTGGCTCGTTTGTAAGCACAGTGCAGCGTAGGCGCAATGACCAGGAACTGATTATCCCGAACGTTGGGGTCGGTTGCGTTTTTACGAACATGGTTAAATAATTCGATATTAGGGCCGGTTGAGACATCATACCACGACGCAAACCAGTAACTGGGAACGCCGAAAGGCATGTTGTCGTGATAGAGGCCACCTTTGTACCATTCCGGATCGTTGGGTTGCCGAACAATCATTTTCTCGTAAACGCCCTTTGCTCCGTTTACATTTTTGATGATGTCCTGAACCGGCAAGAACTTCAGGCCCTGCGCCCAATCGACTTTCGGCATTTCGGGGGCTAAGTCGTAAAAGCGAGATACACGGGTCAGGTCTTCACTACTGGCCGTTTTGGGGAAAAGTGGGCGGGCAAAATTGTCCACCTGTGTGCCATACAACCAGGTTGTAAAGAGCATTTGCTGAGCACCTCCCCGATACCAGTTGCCCTGTTCCATAAACTTCCCGACACGACCCACACCCGCACCATAGCTCATCGGCACCATAGCCGCGTGTGCAGGGTGATCTAAAGCGGCCACCGCCATTTGCCATTCGGCAGTAGACGAACAGCCCAACGTACCGATTTTTCCATTCGACCACGGCTGTTTCGACATCCAGGAAAAAGCATCGTAGCCATCAGTCGTTGGTGGACCGAGAATATCCCAGTCACCTTCGGAAAAGAACTTGCCCCGCTCATTTTGCACGACATACGCATAGCCCCGTTTGACAGCATCGAGCGCGGCTACGTATGAATTCTGCCGGAGTTCACCATCACCCCAGGCGTTGAAATTGTAAGGCGTTTTTGAGAAAATAATTGGGACAGGTTTGTCGGTTTTGGGTCGGTAAATATCGGTTGCCAGCCGAACGCCATCGCGCATGGGCATCATGATTTTCTGCTCAATGATGGCAATTTCCTGTAGTTTTCTGAGGACGTCTTCCTGCGCCTGACCGTGGGCATAGTGAGCAACAAACAAGACGAGAGCAACTAGCCGTCCTGCGAAAGAGGAAAGGTGTTTCATTAATTAGTTTGGTAGAGATGAAAGGCAGTGAAGTAGCGAATTTATGGGCATAAAACAAAGCCGGACCGCTTTTAGCAGCGATCCGGCTTTGTTTTAGACGTGTGTTAGATCTTGATAAGCTACAGTATATTTTAGAGTATGTAATACTGAAAAATCGCCTAGGCAGCCTGAACCTCTATTAGAGTTGATATAGTTTTAGGCATAGGTAACACCATTCCTGTTTCGCGGGCTTCTTCCAGATATAGTTCTATAGCTGATTTAATATTAGTCTTCACTTCATCAAGCGTATCACCTACCGTAAAGCAGACGGGTAAGTCGGGCACGTAGGCTGAATAGCCTCCTCCTTCTGTTTCTTCAATAATAACAACGTATTGCATAATGAAATGACTTATTAGTTACTATTTTAAACCGGCTTGTTTTAAAATAGATTGTTCTGTACCTGGTTTGAGTTCTTTGTTTAAACCATGATCTGGAACCACAGCAATACCTAATTTCGTTGGGTGTCGATAAACGCGGTGGCTTCCACTTTGCCGTTTAAGATACCATCCATCTTCTTCTAAAAGCTTGATAATCTCTTTGACTTTCATCGCCATAGGCAGAAGACTCAATAAAGTTACGGATAAAAATCAATCAATTAACCTTACAACTGCGCCAGCAAATACAGTACCGCCATCCGGACGGCCACGCCATTTTCGACTTGATCGAGGATGATGGAGTGCGATGAATCGGCAGCATCAGAGGTCAATTCAACTCCCCGGTTGATAGGGCCTGGGTGCATTAATACAATGGGGCGGTCCAGTTCATCAAGCATCTGTTTCGAGATACCGAAATAGAGCGAGTATTCCCGCAACGAGGGGAAATATTTGATTTGCTGCCGCTCCAATTGAATGCGAAGTACGTTTGCTACATCGCACCAGGCTAAAGCTGCCCGCACATCATGCCCAACTTTCACGCCGAGCGCTTCGATGTATTTTGGAATGAGCGTTTTGGGACCACATACCATCACTTCGGCTCCCTGTTTTTGCAGGCAGAAAATATTGGAAAGAGCCACCCGCGAGTGCGTAATGTCACCGATGATGGCTATACGTTTACCGGCTACGTCGCCCAGTTTTTCGCGAATCGAAAAGGAGTCGAGAAGGGCCTGAGTTGGGTGTTCGTGGGTGCCATCGCCTGCGTTGACTACATTAGCTTTGATGTGTTTAGTCAGGTAATGAGGAGCACCGGGGCTGCTGTGGCGCATCACTACCATATCGACCTTCATGGCCAGGATGTTGTTGACCGTATCCAGCAGAGTTTCGCCCTTTTTAACCGAACTGCCCGAGGCCGAAAAATTGACAACATCGGCCGATAATCGTTTCTCGGCTAACTCAAAAGATAGCCGGGTTCGGGTCGAATTTTCAAAAAAAACGTTGGCAATCGTCACATCTCGTAACGAAGGGACTTTCTTGATGGGCCGATTAATGACTTCTTTAAACTGACTGGCCGTTTCCAGAATAAGCTGAATGTCAGACTCTGTCAGGTCTTTGATACCCACCAAATGGCGGACACTGAGGGATTGGGCCATAAGACTAGTATAACTATAAATTGGGCAAAGATAGGTCTAGTCAGTTAAAGATAGCAGTCGGGCAATACTTTATTCTCGCAATCGGATAAGCGGAAACAGCGATGATTCAACATGCGATTCGTTCATAAGCCGACCGAGCTGTTCTGCCTTTTCGGGATTCTTGGCTGCCACGTCGTGACTTTCGGCGGGGTCTTTCGAGAGGTCGTATAACTCAACCGGGCCTGTTGGGTTGTTGGAAACCTGTAATCGAACGGCTTTCCAGTCGCCCCGGCGGATGGCTTGTCGGCCCCCATTTTCGTGAAACTCCCAATACAGATAAGCATGTTTTTTCTGAGGCCCTTTACTTGTCAGCGCTGGTACAAACGAAAGCCCATCCACGCGACCCGGTGTTTGCGCGCCAGCCAATTCGGTAAACGTGGGGAGTACGTCCCAAAAAGCCCCGACGAAATCGCTCCGACTACCGGCTTTAACAACGCCAGGCCAGCGAGCAATGAAAGGTTCCCGAATACCTCCTTCGTACAAATCGCGCTTGACGCCCCGGAAACCACCACTGCTGTTAAAGAATGTTGGATCAGCTCCGCCTTCAACGTGTGGACCGTTGTCGCTGGTAAAAATCACAAGGGTATTTTTATCCAATCCTTTCGCTTTCAGTTTAGCCATCACCTGACCAACGTAGAGGTCGAGACGGGCAACCATGGCGGCAAACGTAGCGTGTGGATACGCTTGGGAGGCATACCCACCGGTTTTCGCATCAGGACCATAGTCGGCTCCTACATAAGGCTTTTCGGCAAACTTTCCCTTATAATGTTGAAAGATGCTGTCATTGGGAACAACCAATTCTGCATGAGGTAAAATATAGGGCAGGAATAGGAAAAAAGGTTGACTGGTCTTCCGATTGTCCAGAAAGGCCAGTGCCTGTTTCTGAATCAGGTCTGGCGCGTATTCCTTCATCTGACGTAAATTCTCATTCGCCGTCAGCACAACTTTCTGGCTGTTGTTCCAGAGATGATCGGGGTAATATCGGTGCGCCAGTCCCTGACAATTGTAGCCATAGAACTGATCGAAGCCCTGCTTATTCGGGTCGCCTTCTGAGCCGACGGGTCCCAGTCCCCACTTCCCGAAGGCTGCCGTTGCGTAACCCGCCCGTTGCAGAAGTTCGGCAACTGTCGTAACCGAATCGGCAATGGGTTGTTGGCCTTCGGGTTTGATCTCTTTATTACCCCGAATGTACGTATGACCCGTATGCAACCCCGTCATCAAAGAAGCCCGCGACGGCGCGCATACCGATGTACCTGCATAAAATTGCGGAAACTGCATGCCTTCGGCAGCCAACCGGTCAATGTTTGGAGTTTTAATCAGGTTTTGCCCGTTGATACCTATGTCCCCATAACCGAGGTCATCGGCCAGAATAAAGACAATATTAGGTCGATTGGCAGGACGTGTTTGTGCCTGGCTATATAGGGCAACAAGTGTGCTGATGATAAGCAAAATAAGTCTGTTCATAACGTATCCGTAAAGCAGAAAAGGCACTTACTACTGCCTAAAAGCCTATTTGCCGCTTGCCTTACTTGACTGCGGTAAAAGTCATTTTAGGTTGTTGCATAGCCTTTTCTAATAGCTTGATTTCCAATTTAAGAATCGCTTCTTCTGCGTTTGCGTCAATTTTTTCGGGGTCGTCGGAGGGTCTGTGATAGTCGGGATGGCCGCCTGTATGGAAAAACAAGACCGGAATTTGTTTGGCATAAAAAGCCGCGTTATCAGACCCGCCGTTGCCTGCCCGATCGGTGAAGAACTTGATGGAACTTTCGGCGCCTTTGAACACGATTGGCCAGGTATCGCTGGTGCCGTAACCACCAATTCCAATACCTCGTTCGGGATTATAGCGACCAATCATGTCCATACACACCATGAAATTTAACTTGTCGAGTGGTAGTGTCGGGTTATTCAGGAAATAGCGGGAACCTTGCAAGCCCAACTCTTCGGCTCCGAAGGCCATGAATAGAATGTTGTAGGACTCTTTTACGCCGTTTTTTGCGAAATACTGAGCCAGCTCTAGCAAGCCAGCCACACCCGACGCGTTGTCGTCGGCCCCGTTATGAATTTTGCCTTGTGGCAATGAATCCAGCGAACTCCCCTGTCGCCCTAATCCCAGATGGTCATAATGGGCTCCAACGACAATCGTATAAGGCGCTTCGTTATCTAAAAAACCGATCACATTGGCTGCTTTTCGAAGGCTATCCGGCACAACTACCCGCCGAACTTTAGCCGTAAACGATTGATAATAGCCATCAGTACCCAGCGGCTTTAGGCCATATTTTTTGAAGTGTTTTTCAATGTAGCGAGCGGTTTTGGCATTTTCTGGACTACCCGTTCCGCGTCCCTGCATCTTGTCGGAAGCGAGTGTATTGATGTGTTTTATAATACGCCTTGCTGAAGGTTCCTGAGCAAATAATGGACTTGTCAGTAAGATGAGAAGAAAGAGAAATTGTTTTTTCATGAATAGACTATAGCACCAACATAAGTCAGTATGGGCACAAAGCTATCCAGAAAATAGATTTGACGGGCTTCCCCTCCGATGAATAGCTTTTATTGAAAACAAAACCTTCAGATGATGCAACTATAAGTTCGCATCATCTGAAGGTTAAGAGTTAATCGGTGAATTTATGCCTTAGCGTGGCCCACGACTGCCTTCACCTTGTGGTCGATTGGGATGTCCTCCCTGCTGACCTCTGTCTCGACCTGGTTGCTGATTACTTCGCCCTGGTTGTTGACCGTTCATACGCCCCGGATTACCACCTGGACGTGCGCCCCGATTCGCTACCTGATTGTGCATCGGGTGATTGTTGATTACATAATATTTCGAATCACGGCTATCGCGGATGGGTTGCTGGTCGTAACGACCTTTGAACGATGCGTACTGCTTCCGATAAACAGCATTCCGTAGATAGGGCTGGTTATCGTTGATAACTACTTTGTGCATCCGGTACAGATCGTAGCTGCTATAACGGGGAGGCAATACGGATGTTGTAATCCATCGCCCGCCGTCGAAATAAATCCACTGTTGCTGGGGAACATTGTAATAGATATCCAGATCGGGCAGGTAATAATAGTTTACGTAGTCGTAGCCGGTTGGCCCCCAGATGGGTTGACTTCCGATATTGACGCTGACATTTACCTGTGCGTGGCTGGGTTGATACAATCCAATACCGACCAATAGGCCGAGCATAATTAGTGCGTTTTTCATAATTTTCGTTGATTTAAAGGCAATTCGTCACTATTGACTATCTTCATGTACCGCTGTTTTGGCCTAAACGTTGCTAAAGTATGCGGCTTTTTTGTTCTTAGCGCCAGCCGCCACCCAAAGCCCGATAGAGCGTTACAACTGACTGAAGTTGCTGCAATCGGTCGTTAACGCCATTTAGTTGAGTCGACAGCAGGTTTTGCTCAGCAGTCAATACGTCGGTGTAGTTTGTATTGGCCGTGTATTTGAGCAGTTCTTTTGTGTAAGAAACAGCCTTTTGTAAAGCGGCAAGTTGCTGTTTACGCGTATTGGCTTTATCAACCGCCATCTGGTAGGAATACAACGCATTCGACACCTCCTGACCAGCCGTTAGCAACGTTGACTGATAGGTGTAGTAAGCTTCAGCTTGTGCAGCCTGAGCGCGGTTAAGCCGCTGTCGG
Organism: Spirosoma foliorum; assembly: GCF_014117325.1. Lineage (NCBI taxonomy): Bacteria > Pseudomonadati > Bacteroidota > Cytophagia > Cytophagales > Cytophagaceae > Spirosoma > Spirosoma foliorum. Next base: position 5,706,660 of record NZ_CP059732.1, read on the forward strand.
TTAATGCCCTGATTGAAAATAGGTTGAGTCAGGCCGCTAATCAGACTTCCATAGAAGGTTCCGGCAAAGAAGCCAGTCAATGTATTCGCTGTTGCAAAACCACCCGTACCGGTAATCGTGAGGGCTGGGTAGAAGTAGGTTCGGGCTACATTGGTCAATTCGAAGGTATTGCGGAAACTATATTCCGCTTCCTGCACATCAGGGCGGTTACTTAGCAATTGAGCTGGAAGTCCCGTTTGCAGGGATGGTGTTGATGCCGTATCCAACTGCATTCGTGGGATACTGTCGGATGGCATGGCTAACAATAGACTTAATGTATTTTCGGTTTGTCGAATATTCTGGCGGATATCCGGTAGCGTCACTTCGGCCGCATATCGGTTGGCTTCACTCTGCACAACATCGGCTCCTGTGACTACTGCGCCTTTTTTCAGCTCTTTCATCGTTTCAACGTCCGTCTTTCGGTTGTCGACCGTTTCCAGCGTGATTTTTAGCTGCCTGTCATAGGCCTGCAACGCATAATAGCCGTTAGCGATGTTGGCAATCAATTGTGTTTGTACAGCGCGTCGATAGGCTTCACTTTGCAGATAAGCGGCTACATAAGCCCGTTTTGTACTCCGCAGTTTCCCCCATACATCGGCCTCCCAACTCGTACTGGCGGTCAGCGAGTACTGCTTAATTGTCGGAATAGACGTGGTGCTTACCGTACTTGATCCGGCATCGGCATTCCTGATATTCAACGCCCGCAATTGCGCCGATGATGATTTGGAGAGCGTAAAACCCGCATTGGTACTAAGCGTTGGAAAAAACGCCAGCTTGCTTTGCAACACATTGGCTTCGGCCGCCTGCATACGGGCGATCGCAATTTTGAGATCCAGGTTATTGGCCAGCCCCCGTTCAATTAACCCTTGCAGAATGGTGTCCGGAAACATCTGCCGCCAGGGCAAGCTCGCCAACGTGGTCGAATCGGTCGTCTGTTGACCCCAATAGAGCTTATCGGTTGTCAGGCCCGGTCTTTCATAGGGTTTGGTCACGCTACAGGAAGCCAGAATGGTCCCCAGTAGCAGTGTTATTCCCAGATTTATATTTTTCGTATTCATGGTATCTAGCTGCTTTACTGTACAAGGGAGTGATACTCCGTTAGGCCGACAGGCCAAAGCCTGTGGAGTCCAATTGCCCTAACGGGCCAACGGAGTGGTACTCCGTTGTACAATCTCATCACTTAATCTTGCTAAGTGCTAACCGTCTTGATAGCTTCTTTCCCTGAATGAGCTTTTTTATCATCAATTTTCTCGGGCTCATCGTCCTCATCATCAGGGTCGTGTTGGGTGGGTGGCCCGCTTATTTTTTCCTGTAAACCCTGAAAAATGACAAATAGCGTTGGTACAAAAAATACCCCGAGTAACGTACCGAAGAGCATCCCACCAATGGCACCCGTCCCAATCGAACGGTTTCCCTGAGCACCGGCACCGCTGGCAAACATCAACGGCATTAAACCGAAAATGAAGGCAAATGAGGTCATCAGAATTGGTCGTAAACGAGCTTTGGCGCCTTCTATCGCCGACTCCAGCAGTTCCATTCCGGTCTGCCTTCGCTCAACGGCGAATTGTACAATCAGGATGGCATTCTTAGCCAGCAAACCAATCAGCATGATGAGCGAGATTTGCATGTAGATGTTGTTGTCTAACCCGAAAAGCCGGGCAAAAACATACACGCCTGATAAGCCAACTGGTAAGGAGAATAAGACCGCAAACGGCAGTAAATAGCTTTCGTATTGTGCGCTTAACAGCAGATAGACGAAGGCCAGACACAGAATAAAAACATACAGCGTTTGCGAACCCACGTTCTGTTCTTCCCGACTAATGCCCGAATACTCGAAACCATAACCCGCCGGGAGCGTTTGGGTTGCCACTTCTTGAATCGCCAGTAAAGCCTGCCCCGTGCTGTAGTTCGAATTAGGAGACCCGTTGACCGACATCGACGAGAACAGGTTGAAACGAGAAACGCTTTCTGGGCCGTAGATTCGTTTCAGGGTAATAAACTCAGTGATCGGAGCCATTGTACCCGCCGACGTTCGCACGGCTATTTTGTTTAGTCCGGCGGGGTTTGACCGGTAGTTTGTATCAGCCTGCATGATAACGCGGTATTGCTTGCCAAACTCATTGAAGTTCGATACGTACGAACTGCCGTAGAAGACCTGCATCGCATTGAGCACATCGCCCACCGTAATGCCCGCTTCTTTACATTTAGCCACATTTACATCCAGCTGATACTGTGGAAAGTTGGGATTGAATGAGGTGGTAGCATACTGAATTTCAGGTCGTTTGTTCAGCGTGGCCAGGAAATTCTGCGTCACCTTATAGAACTCATCGGTAGTATGGCCGCCCTTGTCCTGTAGCTGAAAGGTAAAGCCGCCACTCGTTCCAAATCCCGTAATGGTTGGCTGTTGGATAAAGACAAGCTCAGCATCCCGAATGTTGGCTGTTTTCTGTTTCATCAGCTTGATGACGTCGTCGTCGCTAACGCCGGGACGCTCATCCCAGGGTTTTAATCGGACGATAATCAGCCCATAGGCGCTCCCGTTACCCGCCACGAAATTCTGCCCCAGCGTACGCATACTGTTTTGCACTTCGGGGATCGTATGCACGATGGAATCGACCTGATCGGCCATAGCCGTAGTTCGTTCGACTGACGAAGCTGGGGGAAGCGTGATATTGACGAAAATACTGCCCATGTCTTCTTTCGGCACGAAGCTGGAAGGCGTGGTTTTGAACAGCGTGTAAAACAGTCCGCCAAACAACCCAATACCGATAAGTGCCAACCATTTCCGGGCCGACAGAAATGTGACCGACCTGGTGTATTTGGCCGTTAGGGAATCATAACCCGCATTAAAGGCAACCCCAAAGCGTTGTAATAACCCTTTAGGTTTTTCGCCTTCGGCATGTTGCGGTGGTTTCAGGAAGAGAGCCGCCAGCGCCGGGCAAAGCGTTAAGGCATTGACCGCCGAAATAATAATGGCGACGGCCAGCGTAATACCAAACTGCTTGTAAAACACCCCCGCAGAACCTGTGATAAATGTTACGGGCAGAAACACCGACGCCATCACGAGCGTAATCGAAATGATAGCGCCCGAGATTTCACTCATGGCGTCAATGGCCGCTTTACGGGGTGATTTATAGCCGCTTTCCAGCTTCGAGTGAACGGCCTCGACCACCACAATGGCATCATCCACCACAATACCAATGGCCAGCACCAACGCAAACAGCGTGAGCAGATTAATACTGAAACCAAACAGATACAGGAAGAAAAACGTACCCGTAATGGCCACTGGCACCGAAACGCCGTGAATGATGGTCGAGCGAAAATCCTGCAGGAAAATGAAGATCACGAGGAACACCAGCGCGAAACATTCCAGCAGCGTGTGTAACACTTTGCTGATCGATGCATCCAGAAACTGGTTGATATCGACCAAATAGACAAAATGAACCCCTGCCGGGAAAGATTTGGCGGCAGCCTCAATGACCTTCTTGGAGTTGTTGATCACATCCCGCGCATTGGAACCGGGCGTCTGGCTCACCGAAATACCCACCGACTGCTTGCCATTGGTGCTTGTAAAGCTGGTATACGTCTGCGAGCCCAGCTCAATCCGGGCAATATCCCGAAGTCGCAGCAACTGCCCATTGCCGGTTGTTTTGATGATAATATCCCCAAACTGTTGTGTAGACTGCAATCGGCCACTGTACCGGATAACGTATTGGAAAGTCTGGTTGTCATTTTCGCCGAATTTACCGGGTGCCGCATCCACATTTTGGTCTGATAGAGCCGTTGATACATCGGCAGGAGTAATCCCGTAAATGGACATGACGTCGGGCTTGAGCCAGATTCGCATGGAGTACGTTTTGGCTGATCCGAACACGTTGGCGGCCCCCACGCCATTCACCCGCTGGAGTTGGGGAATAACGTTGATGGCGGCATAGTTTTGCAAAAATGTCTGATCGTAAGCTGCATTATCGCTATAGATCGACATAATCAGCAAGTTGCTACTTTGCTGTTTCCGAACCGTTACGCCAGCCTGCGTAACTTCCTGCGGCAACAGGCTCGTCGCTGCCGAAACCCGGTTCTGTACGTCCACTGCAGCCTGGTTAGGGTCGGTACCCACGGCGAAATAAATGCTGATGCTACCGGCCCCATCGTTGGTTGCCGACGAGGTCATGTAGGTCATGCCTTCTACGCCGTTAATCTGCTCTTCCAGCGGCACAATCACGCTTTTGAGCACGACATCGGCGTTGGCACCACTATAGCTAGCAGAAACCTGTACGGTTGGTGGCGAAATATCGGGGTATTGAGCGATAGGCAACTTGACCATGCCCAGAATGCCCAACAAGACAATCAGGGCCGAAATGACGGTACTTAATACCGGACGTTCTATGAATATGCGAAGCATAAGGCAGGTTGTTGAGAATAACTTACAAGTCCGTGTTTGTGTCGGTCGCAGCGGTTGTTGTATTGGGGGCTGTCGTTTTATAGACGCTGGCTGGCGAAGCAGGCTTCGGCTTAATCGATGCGCCGTCTTTCAGACCCGTTCCTCCGTCGAGCACAACTTTATCGCCCGCTTTTAGCCCGCTCTGAACAACGAAGTATTGCCCGTCGGGTGTGGGTGTCACGGTTACGGCAGTAGTTTTGGCGATGTTATTTTTCCCGACGACAAAGAGGAATCGTTTGTCCTGAAGCTCGGAGGTGGCACTTTGGGGAACTACCAGCGCCGAGTCGATGGTGCGAGGAACACGAACGGTACCGCTGTTGCCACTGCGCAGGAGTGCTTGCGGATTAGGGAATGTAGCGCGGAAATTACTGGAGCCCGTTTGGGTATCAATCTGACCAATAGCCGTTTTGATTCGACCTTTGTAATTATACGTCGATCCGTCGGCTAATAGAAGTATAACGTCGGGCAACTTAGCCAGCTTTTCCTGAAGCGTGTTGCCGCTCACATCACGGGTGAAATCGAGTAACTGTTTTTCGTTCAGGGCAAAATAAGCGTATACTTCGCTGATGCCCGAAATCGTCGTTAGCGGATTAGTTGTCGTGCTGGTCACCAGACTTCCGATCTTGTACGGTATCGACCCAACGACGCCACTAACGGGGCTAACCAGATTCGTGTAGCCCAAGTTGGTTTGGGCATTGGCCAGAGCAGCCTGCGCCTGAGCTAGAGCAGCCTTTTTGGAGGCTAGTGTATATTGAGCTGTTTCCAGCTCATAGGGACTGATAATGTCTTTCTCAACCAGAGGACGGACTTTATTAACGGCCAACAAAGCCGAACTGACATCGGCCTGCGCTGTTCGGACACCCGCCTGAGCAGTCAGTACGTCCTGGGCATACTGAGGGGCATTAATGCGGAAGAGCCGTTGCCCTTTTTTGACCGTTGCGCCTTCATCCACATAAATAGCCTCGACAAACCCATCCACTTTGGGACGAATTTCAACATTCTGTTCTCCCTGAATGATGGCGGGAAAATCGACGTAGAGAACCTCCTTACGAGGAGCGAGCGTCAATACTGAGTACGTTTTAGGCTGTTTTAAGGCGGTCGAGTCCGTCTGACCGCCTTTTTTTTTTGTCGGAGCTGCTACAGGCTGTTAGACAGATTCCGGCCAACAGAAGCATAGCCCATTGGCAATTCGTAGTGTATTGTGGATGCTTTCGAAACGCTTTCATAATCTATTCGTATCCTCATCGGATACTCAATAACATTACAAAAGCCACCGTGGGTTATTAGTTGGGGATTAAAAACAAGTTGAATCCCCAAATTGCCTGGATGAATAGGCGATTTGGGGTGCGGAAAGAGCTATCTAAATTGCATAGTTCAGGCACTCCTGAATGTCATCGATCTCCAAGCTAGGATAATCTGCCAGAATTTCGTTCCATGTCATTCCACTGACCAGCAACTCCAGAATAGCTGTAACGAGTAATCTCGATCCGCGGATAGTGGGTTTCCCGTGACAGATGGCGGGGTCAATGGTGAATTAGCATGAGTTCCTATTTTAGTAAAGTTAAGGTAGGAAGAACGTATTCACAATGGTCCTCACTCAACCACAACACATCCGTAAGCGGGCACGGTAACTCGGCTATTCAGGAACGAGCCACCCGGTTTTGTCTCAAATACGATGCAACGACACCATTCCTCACCGGGAGAAAAGACCACCTCAATAGGCTTTTTGGTCAGGTTGTGAATCAACAGAACGCAGGGGCCACCACTGGCATCCTGACGCATAAACGCAACAATCCCTTTCTGCCGAATGCCGGACGGTAAAAGCTTACTGATATTATTCGTCAGAATTGGGTGACTGTTTCGATAGTGAATCAGGCGTTTGTAATGATTGACCAGCGAATCAGGATCGCTTAGCTGCTGAGCCAGTGGGTGAACCGTTTGGCTGGTGCTATATTTTCCCCGACGCCAACGAGTACGCTGTGTATCTCGAGCGCGAACATCCCACAGAAACGGTTCCCTGATGTATTCGTCGGGTTTCATGCCAAGCATGCCAAGTTCCTCACCATAATACAGGTAAGGTAAACCCGGCAGCGTAAGCAAGAGGCTAGCCGCTACTTTCAATTGGTCGAGGTTGCCCTTTAGCAAACTGCCAATGCGGTTCTGATCATGATTGGATAGCAGCAAGGCATCAATAAAGTTGGGATTTACGTTGCCGAATGCCTTATGAACATATAGCAGAAACTCCACTAAATCTTCGGTATCGTTTTCCTTACCTACAATCTCGGCAATCGCCAATTGAAGGTCAAAATTGAAGTTGGCTTTCAACCCTCTGAAATAGGGCGCAATCCGTTCTGGGCGTGTCCAGACTTCGCCAACGGTATACGCTCCCGGTTTGGCCGCTTCAACGACTTTTCCAAACTCCTGCCAGAACTCGTGATTTTTAGGTTCTTCGGCTTCACGATAGAGATGGCGGGCGGCATCCAGTCGAAACCCATCTATTCCCACCTCATTGAGCCAGTAGCGGGCTATGTTAAAAAACTCGTCCCGAACGGGCTGGTGATCAAAATTCAGATCGGGCATGCCGCTCCAGAACATCCCATAATATTGTTCAGGATAGTTAGCCCCGCGAACCGAATGCCAGGGATTTTTCTCGCCCGAATCGGCAGTAATGTCCCGAGTAGCTAGTTTTCGGGCCTTAATTTCAGCGGGCGTTAGCCATTTGTAGTAATGCCAATAGGGATTATCCGGCCCTTTGGAGGCTTCCTGAAACCACTTATGCTGAATACTGGTATGGTGTAATACTAAGTCAATAATAACGGCAATGCCTCGCTGATGCGCTTCGGAAATCAGTCGTTTGAAGTCGTCCAGCGTGCCATATTCCTGATCGATGCCGTAGTAATCCGTCACATCGTATTTATGGTAGCTGGGTGATGGATTGATGGGCATAAGCCAAATGGCTGACACCCCGAGGTCGCTCAAATAATCGAGCTTATTGGTAATACCGTTGAGGTCACCAATACCATCGCCATTGGAGTCGGCAAACGAACGGACGAAAATCTCGTAGTGAACACCTGTTTGTCCGACAGGAACTGGGCTGGACTGGATAGGCGCTAAAGTTGTATTGGCTTGAGCAGAGTTTGCAGCGGTCATTCTTTACAGACTAGCTTACTAGCTAAATAGTTTCAGGGCCTGATAAACCCGGTGTGTGGGTAAACCCATCACGGTATAAAACGAACCTTCCAGTCGTTCGATGCCCACCAGGCCAATAAAGTCCTGTGCACCATACGATCCAGCTTTGTCGAATGGCTTACATTCCTTGATGTAATAGGCAATTTCACTGTCGGTAAGCGGGGCAAATTGTACCCTTGTTTCGTCCGTGAACGAATCTAATTGAGGTTCGCCGTTGGTGCCGGGAGCAAGAATGGCAACCCCCGTTCGAACGCGATGCGTTTGTCCAGACAAAGCTCGAAGCATTCGCTGGGCATCGGCTTCATCCTGGGGCTTGTTCATGATATGATCGTCTAGAATCACAACCGTATCGGCGCAAAGAATAATCCGATTGCCCAAATCCGGCATAAATTGATCCGCTTTCTGACGAGCCAGATATTCGGCAACCTCATTCGCGGGCATGGTTTCGGGGAAGATTTCGTCGGTAGGCCGAGTTTCGATGGTGAACGAAAAACCGGCATCGGTCATCAGTTGTTTGCGTCGGGGCGATCCCGAAGCCAACACGAGTGGATAGCGTAATGTGAGCATGTAGGCAGAAAGACGAAGTGCAAAATTAACCTAAAAATGAAGGTTTCTGCGTATATTGGTTGATTGCTTATTTGTAACTATGACCATTCGACTCGCTACTATTTCTGATTCAGCCGCGATAACGGAGCTGGCTATTACCACTATGCGTGAGGCTTTTGGTCCACCTCACAACCCTGTCGAACTCGTGGAAGAATACGTTCAATCGGCTATGAGCGTTCCCATTATGGAAGCGGAATTAGCCGATCATCGGTCTACTTTTTTTCTGCTCGAATCAGGTGATGGAGAGCTTGTTGGCTACGCGAAACTACGCAAACACGCCCCTCCCCGGAAAATGGCCGACCGAAACGCTATTGAAATTCAACGCATTTATCTTTTGCAAAATCAGATTGGCCAAGGGCAGGGGCGTATACTGATGCAACATTGTCTGGACTGGTCGCGAAATCAAGGGTATACTGCTGTTTGGCTGGGAGTTTGGGAGCGGAATGCCCGCGCAATGGCCTTCTATGAAAAAATCGGTTTCAGAAAATTCGGGTTTCATTATTTCCAGTTTGGCACCGAGCGTCAGCGGGATTTCTGGCTTGAGAAACAATTAGATAATTAGGAGGTTGGTATTTTTGCCTGTTATTTTAACACTTTAATTAGTTTATAATTAAAGCTTTATCCGAAAATCGTTACTAATCGTGTCGGAATCAGTTTATCGTTTGTTCACTTAAACCAGTCCATCCGCTTATCACTATTAGCTGTTCAAGATCATAATGTATCAACTTTATCCGAACGAATGTCAATCAAGGTTTCATCAGTTTCTGGTGTGGCTGATTGTTCTGTGCGGATGCAATCTGTCGGTTTTTGCTCAGGTCGATACTACTCGACAAATCCGGAAAGACCCGCTTGAAAATGTTCAGGTCGATACACTTCGGCACATTGGCATTGACGTTGGGCCAACTGATTCGCTGACAGCTGCCCATTTAACTGCCCAGACAGACAGTATTCTGATGCGTCGAGATAGTGTTTTTTACAGTCGTCTGAAAACATCGATGTATAAACATCGGCTAACCCGGCAACTCTACGATGCTGTTTTTCGTGACGTGTACAATAGCCGTATCCAAACCGGTGAAGTAAGTCAGATTGAAGTCAATCCATTTAAGATATTTGAAGGGCGGATTATTGGGGATATTTATATCCGCCGACTGGGCGTATTTGGGCAAACGGTTTACGATACACTTCGAAAAGCAAATAACTGGGTCGAGCGAGTGGGTAGCACGGTGCATACAAATACACGCGAGCATGTTATTCGGAACTCTTATTTGCTGTTTCGGCAGGGCGATGCACTCAATCCGGTTGTCTTGCGCGATAACGAACGGCTGTTGCGAACGACGTCTATTTTTCACGATGCCCGGATTTTAGTAGTCCCCCGACCGGGCAGTCGACAGTTTGTTGATGTGTATGTGATTACGCAGGATGTCTGGTCGTTATTGCCAAATGGTGGCTTTGGCGGGTTTACGAATTTCAGCGTTGGCTTCGATCAGGTTAATTTTCGAGGATTGGGCCATCAGCTTTTTGCACAATTCGCCTATTCAGGAACCGATCCACGTCAGAAAGCTGAATACCAGACCCGCTATAAAGTACCATTCATCGGGAAAACCTTTCTAACTGCCGAGGCCGATCTGTACTACCTGCGCGATCTGAAACAAGTGGCCGTTAAGCTCTATCGGCCTTTTCTGACACCAGATACTAAATATGCGGGCTCTATTGAACTCAACCATACGCAGGTTAACAATCGCTTAATTACCAGGAATGACAGCGTATTACTGGTACCGGTTAGTTATAATTATTCGGATATCTGGATAGGCCGCTCGTTCCGGTTGTTTTACAAACAGCGAGATACCGAAGAAAAAGGTCGCTCGAGACTGGTTGTGGCCTTACGCAACACAAACTATGAGTATTTCAAACGCCCGGATGTTACGGCTGACACGAACCAGATTTATCAGGACAGTCGGACTACCTTGTTTAGTGTTGGGTTCTCCCGTCGCAAATACACCCGCGATGTACTTATTTACGGGTTTGGTCGTACAGAAGACGTTCCTATTGGCGAGTCGATAGCCGCTACGGTTGGCTTCGATAATGCCGAGTTAGGCCAGCGAATGTATGCGGGTATGAATTTCTCACAGGGCAAATACATGCGCCATCTTGGCTATCTCTACGGACTGGTGAATATTGGCGGCTATGTGCGGAATCATAAGGTTGAACAGGCCGTTTTGTCGCTCGAGTCAAACTATTTTAGCCCACTCATGAAAACCAGGTGGGGCAACATGCGCCACTTCTTTAATACGCGTTACACCGTTGGGATCGACCGGTTTGACAATGAATACATTTCCCTGAGCAGTACAGGAAGTGGTGTCAACACCGACGGCATAGGCCTGAATAGCGACGCCTTGCGGGGTACAAACCGATGGTTCATCAATTACGAAAACGTCCTCTTTTCGCGGCTCAGCCTGATTGGCTTCCGGGTTGCGTTTGTGACGTTCGCTAACCTTGGACTCATTAGTTTTCCTGACAGAACGTTGTTGAAAGGGCCGCTTTATCAGGGCTACGGCATTGGGTTCCGGCTACGGAATGAAAACCTGACGTTTACCAGTTTCCAGATTCGGCTGGCGTATTATCCCAATATTCCGGGCAATACAATACCGTTCCGAACGGCATTTGAAGGCGTTCCAACTCTACAATTTCGTGATTTTGATTTATCTGCACCTCAGATTATTCCTTACCGCTAAAAAAATAATTGTATTTAGTGTTGCTACATTAAATACAATTACACTATCTTTGTGCCATGTCCATTGAAACTGATATAAAACAGAGCACACCATTCAAAACACCTTACCACCGGGTGATGGTAAATCTGATCTTTACCAGCAACTGGATGGCGGCTAGCCAGATGCAGATGTTGAAGCCATTTGGGCTGACATTGCAGCAGTATAACGTGCTGCGAATTTTGCGTGGCCAATACCCTGATCCTGTTAAAGTCAGTGATATTACCGAGCGCATGCTCGATAAAATGTCGAATGCGTCAAGATTGGTGGATAAACTATTGGCCAAGAAACTTGTCTTACGCACCGAATGCCCCAGCGACCGACGTGCGGTCGATGTGGTCATCACAGATAAGGGACTGGCATTACTCAACCAATTAGATGTTTATCAGACAGAGTGGTCGGATAAACAACGAAGCAAATTGACCGAAGAGGAGGCTATTTACCTGAGTCAATTGCTAGACCGGATTCGGTCTTAATTCTATACTGTCATTACGTTTAACTAAATTTAATTAACTGTTTACAATCCAAATGAAAAAAGCAACCTTACTTGCTGCCCTGTTATTCTCATCTGTAGGAGCTTTCGCTCAAACCTGGACGCTGGACAAAGCGCACTCGAACCTGAATTTCACCGTAACACACATGATGTTGTCGGAAGTTGATGGCAAGTTCACGAATTTCGACGTGAAAATGACTTCGGCAAAAGATGACTTCACTGATGCTCAAATCGACTTTACTGCTGATGTAAACAGCATCAATACTAACCAGGAAAAGCGTGATGGCCACCTGAAAAGCGCTGACTTTTTCGATGCTGCCAAATATCCAACGCTGGCTTTCAAAAGCAAATCAGTTACGAAAGTATCGGGTAACAAATACAAAGTGACTGGTGATCTGACCATGCACGGTGTAACGAAACCTGTAACGCTTGATGCTGTACTTAAAGGACCTGTTACGAACCCACAAAACAAGAAAACCTTAGCTGGTTTCATTGTAACTGGCGAAGTAAAACGGGGTGATTTTACCCTGGGTTCTGCTCCGGCTGCCGTAGTTAGCGATGAAATCGCTATCCGGGCTTCTGGTGAATTGGTGAAAAACTAACCTATGATTGCTTATAATGATCCCCGGCGCCTTCTGGTGTCGGGGATTTTTTGTGCATAAAAGCTCGCGATAAACGTCTTTAAAACCTTCTAGGCCTCTGGTATTAGACAAACGCCGGGAAGTCATCCATAAATTGCACTTCTGCAGTGTCGTGGTTTACACACCAGCAATAATGCACCAGTCCATTAGAAATAACTACGTAAGGGGCACGATGAACATGATTGTAGCGGGCAGTTTGGTCAACAACCGTTTGGGTGAGTGTGATATGGGGTGCTTTACACTCAACAATTAAAAAAGGCTGTCCTTGCCGATCAAAGACAACAACATCCGTTCGCTTCTGAGTCTGATTCAACGTTAGCCCTCCTTCCGAACGGATGAGGGCTTTGGGGTAGGCATAATGTGTCAGCAGTAGGTTCACAATGTGCTGACGAACCCACTCCTCGGGCGATAGCCGGACGTACTTTCGGCGTAACAGGTCAAAAATATACGGTTTTCCTTCGACTTGCTTAGTTTTATAGTCAAAAGGAGGGAGGTTCAATGGAGCCATACCACTAAGATAATGAGTGAATGAGCGAATGAGTGAAAGAGTGCGTGAAAAAACGTGACTTATACCCAACCCGCTCATTCGCTCTTTCACTCATTCGCTAATTAAAATCTATGAAAACAAAAGAAGAAATCGTTCAGAACTGGCTGCCACGCTACACAGGAACACCCATTGAGCAATTTGGCGAATACATTTTGCTAACCAACTTCATCAATTACGTCGAGCTGTTTGCCAAGAAATTCGATGTAGAGATTTTTGGTATCGGACGGGCTATGCAAACAGCTACGGCCAACAACATCACGATTATCAACTTCGGCATGGGTAGCGCTATGGCGGCTACAGTTATGGACCTGCTTTCGGCAGTTAACCCGAAAGCGGTTTTGTTTTTAGGTAAATGTGGTGGCCTGAAAAAAACACAGATCGGCGATTTAGTGCTACCGATTGCCGCTATACGAGGTGAAGGTACCAGCAATGATTACATGCGGCCCGAAATTCCGGCTCTTCCCTCCTTCCGACTGCAACGAGCCGTGTCGTCAACAATCAAACGATACGAGTTGGATTATTGGACAGGCACGGTGTATACCACCAACCGACGAATTTGGGAGCACGACGAACAATTCAAAGATTACCTGCGTGAACTCCGTACCATGGCCATCGATATGGAAACGGCTACTATTTTTACCGTAGGTTTTGTCAATTCAATTCCACATGGTGCCCTACTGCTCGTATCTGATAACCCATTAGTACCTGAAGGTGTGAAAACCGAAGAAAGCGACAAAAAAGTGACGGGTCAGTTTGTCAATGTTCACCTCGATATAGGCATCGATGCCCTTCTTGAACTTGAGTCGTCGGGTGATTCGGTGAAGCACTTGCGATTTGAGTAACCTAAAACTAGCTGTGAGTTGATTAATAAAGCGTAGTTATTATATTTGCTTTATGAAACCTGACCGTAGACTTGACCAACTGGAGCCACTGATGGCTGACTCGCTTCAAAAAATTGACCGGCTTATTGAAGGGCAGGGGCAGCTTGCCGAACTAGCCGTTAAGACAAAGGCTGAACTTGACCAGGTGAAAAAAACTGGCGAAGTGACAGCTAACGGCTTGGCTAACTTGACGACTTATGTGCAACAAGGGTTTGCTGAAGTTAAAAGTAGTATCGTTAATATGCAGGGTGATATCACTAACATGCAAGAGAATATTGCTAACATACAAGCAGGTCAAAGTCTCATTTTGCAGATTTTACGAGAAAGGCTGCCATAGCCATAATGGCCTATAAAGCTAAATATCTGCAGAGTCGATAGTGGTTTGATCTGTATAAAAAATTAAAAGGGTTTTCAGTGAAATATATCAGGCTAACTTATAGCTAATACATTTCACCGAAAACCCTTTTAACCTTCAGGGCTTACTAATTACAATAATCGCTGATCACTTTATAGGCTGGATTATAGCCTAATTCACCGGCTTTGGAAAGGTCCAGGCAACCGCCGTTCTCATCGCCAAGGCTGTGTTTGATAATGCCCCGAATGTAGTACACTTCAGCATAGCGTGGGTTTAGCTTGATCGCACTATTGCAATCCATAATGGCTCCCCGTTGATCGCCTTGCGCCGATCTGATTAGGCCCCGACTGAAATAGGCTTCGGCATAGGTTGGGCTAAGCTCAATGGCTTTGTTTAGATCGATAATCGCTGATTTTTGATCGCCCTGTTTGTTTTTGCTAACAGCCCGACTGAAATAGGCCTCAGCACGTTCGCTCCCTAATTCGTTGATTTTGTTGCGCTCCTGTACCACATCACGTAGCTTGTCGAGCGTAACACGACTGATTTTTCCACTATAAACGATTTTCGAATCGGTGTTGGCATTGTTTATATCAATAGCCTGGTTAAAATCCTGAACGGCACTTTTCTGATCGCCTAGTTTACTACGGCAGAAACCTCGTCCATAATAAGCCCGGTAGTTGTCGCCTTTAAGAGCTATTGCTTTATCATAATCGGGCAGGGCACCTTTATAATCTTCCAGTTTACTTTTTGCATAACCCCGGTAGAAGAACGATTCGCCATCTTCGGGACTCAGTTCAATGGCTTTGTTCAGATCGATTACGGCTCCTGCAAAATCATTCAACTCAACTTTCGACATACCTCGTCCGGCATACGCTTGTGAACGTTTGGGGGTGAGTTCAATTACTTTCGTGAAATCGGGCAGGCTACCAGAAAAGTCTTCTAATTTCTGTTTCGTAACCCCCCGAACGTAGTAGGTTTGGGCATTGCCTGGATCTAGTTCGAGGGCTTTGGTGAAATCGGCCAGAGCACCCCGGTACTGATCAATACGGCTCCGGCTAACGCCCCGGTTATAATAAGCTTGTGCGTCGTCGGGGTTTAGTTCAATAGAGCGACTGAAATCCAGTAGTGCTCCCCGATGATCATCTTGTTTGCTTTTGCTGACGCCCCGGCTTAAGTAAGCCAACGCGTCTTTGCTATTGATCTCAATAGCGCGATCGTAATCCAGAATGGCTCCCCGATGGTCTTTCAAATTAGCTTTGGCTAACCCTCTGTTATAATAGCTCGCCGAATTATCGGGATTCATGGTGATGGCCATACTAAAGGCCTGTAAGGCTCCTGTAAAATCGTTGGCTTTGCTTTTAGCGATGCCATTTTCGAAGAAATCAACGGCGGTTTGTTGGGCGGAAACAGAAATAGTCAGCCTAGTGCATAACAGTAGCGTGACCAGCGGCAATATAAGTCGCTTCATAATAGGTAGTTCAGAAGTTTGGGTGAGTCGTATTAAGGGGGCTAAAATTAGGCTTTTGTTGCCGCTTAGCCAAGTTGACAATATGATAAAATGATGAAGCTGGTATAGGTCTTAGAACAAGCCTCTATGACTAGTGGACATCTCTCTAGTAAAACCTGCCAAATGAGTCATCTTGAAATAAAATTAATGACAATTTGTCGTATTTTATTGTCGAATCAATGATTTTTATGTCAAAATGTCAGCAAAATAGTGCTTAAATTGTATTGGTACAGCATTTGACTAAGGATGTATGTGTTTGATTATAAACAACCCAATAAACCAAATAAGCAAATGGCAACCTTAGTTCGATATAACAACTTCCCTACTTTCTTTAACCCATTTTATAGCCGTCCGGTAATTAATCGTTACCAAAACACGACGCCAAACGTACCTGCCGTAAACGTAAAGGAAACTGAAACGGCGTTTATTCTTGACCTGGCTGCGCCTGGTTTGAAGAAAGAGGATTTGAAAATTAACGTAGAAAATAACAAACTGACGATTGGGTATCAGTCGGAAGTAAAAAACGAAGAAACGACGGATAAATTCACCCGTCAAGAATTTGGCTTTACCTCGTTTGAACGCAGTTTCAAGCTGCCTAAAACTGTAAATGCCGATGGTATCAAAGCCGCTTATACCGATGGTATCCTGACGGTAGAGTTACCTAAAATCGAAGTGAAGGAAGAGAAGTTGGTGAAGGAAATTACCGTTGCCTAATCGGGTATCCGGTAACAATCAGAAAGCTCATGCCGATTGGTGTGAGCTTTTTTTTTGCGTGGAGCAGGGTGCACGAAGCGCGGTTTGCTGCTCCCGGCACCCTGCTCCACGCTACTTTATCGTCTTCATAAACGCTTCGAGTTTCTGAGCGTCCAATTTGCCATTGGTTCGGACACCACTGCAAATGTCGAGGCCAAAAGGTTGTACGCTATCAATAGCTTCTCGCACATTATCGGGCTTTAGGCCACCGGCCAGAAATACGGGAACCCCCGAGTGTTCAACAATTTTTCGGCTTACCTGCCAGTTGTGGACCCGGCCCGTACCACCCAACTCTTTCACAGCCAGATTTGGATTCCCCGAATCCAGCAACAACGCATCGACACCATACTGAACAGCCTCGAGCGCTTCGTCAAGATTCCGCTCGTCAATGACATGGATTACCTGAACCACCTTTATAGCAGGCAAGGCCTTATGCAATTGAGCATACGTATCGGGTGGCACGGCATCGACAAGTTGAATCGTATTGGCACCAACTCGTTGTTGGTGAGCGATAATAGCAGCAAGATTCGTTTCACTGGTCAACATGAAAGTTGCTATGGGCGGAGGAGTGGCCTTGACAATCTGAGCGGCTATATCATCGGCGACCACGCCAGGCCCACTAGGCATTCGGCCCACTAAACCAAGGGCATCGGCTCCGAGTTGACTAGCCAGTCGCGCTTCATCGACACTGCTGATGCAACAAATTTTTACCCTTGTTCGGAACGGAGATTCCATTGTTTTCGGTTGCTTATCTAACTAATAAAGCCGTAAATCTACGGTTTGTGTGACTATGGTTCAACAAACGTCTGACGACACATTTGCCTCCCTCCGAATTCCTGAATTTCGCTATTTCGTCATGAACAGTTTCCTGATTACAGTTACACTGTTGATTCAGGAAGTTACGCTTGGTTATGAGCTGTATAAACTCACGCACGACCCGCTCATGCTCGGTTTAGTAGGACTGGCCGAAGCGATTCCCTTTATTGCTCTATCATTATTTGGTGGACACCTGGCCGATCGTCGGGACAAGAAACGGATACTTCAGTGGAGCCTTTTGGTCATTCTGCTGGGCTCGGTGATTCTGTATTTAGTGTTTCAACCGTCTATCGTAGCTGGTTTATCACAAACAGCCCGATTAGCCACTATTTATGGAGTGCTGATGTTGATTGGCACCGCCAAGGGCTTTTATTCACCTGCCAGCTCATCCCTAAAACCGTTTCTGGTCCCCCGCGAACTTTATGCGAACTCGGCTACCTGGAGTAGTTCGTTTTGGCAGGCCGGGGCCATTGTTGGGCCGGGTTTAGCCGGTTTTCTGTACAGCTGGGTTGGTTTCGATAATTCGCTGATTGTAGTCATTGCATTATTGGTGATTTGTTATGTGCTCATTACACTCATCAAACGCAAGCCTGTACCCGTCAGTAATGAACCAGTTATGGGTCTACGGGAAAGCCTGACCGAAGGGTTCCGCTTTGTTTTCAAAACCCAGATTGTCCTCTATGCCATTTCCCTCGATCTGTTTTCGGTACTGTTTGGAGGTGTGGTAGCCATTCTGCCCGTTTTTGCCGAAGATATTTTAAAAGTAGGGGCCGAAGGTTTAGGATTCCTGCGAGCGGCCCCCTCTGTAGGTGCCCTGCTTACGATGGCTTACATGACCAAGCATCCACCAACGCACAATGCCTGGCGAAATATGCTGCTGGCCGTAGCTGGATTTGGCGTAGCCACTATTGTGTTTGCGTGGTCTACCAACTTCTACCTGTCGCTCCTGATGTTGGGCTTAACGGGTGCTTTCGACAGTGTGAGCGTCATTATTCGGCAAACAATTTTACAGATTTTTCCACCCGATCATATGCGTGGGCGCGTAGCGGCTGTGAATGGAATCTTTGTTAGTTCATCCAACGAGATCGGGGCTTTTGAATCAGGGTTGCTGGCCCGGCTGCTCGGTGCAGTACCGTCGGTTGCTTTGGGGGGTGTTGTTACGCTATTCGTCGTGGCGTATGTGTACGCCAAGTCGAAAGAATTGTTTGCGGTGCGGTTGAGTTGATGGCAAAAGGTGATGGATAAATAAAAACCTGCGCCTGGCTACCGATTCGTGGATAGTTAGGCGCAGGTTGGCAACCAATACGTCCATAGGGTTAGGCTAAAACGGGTGACGTGTTTAAGTCGCTCAGGAAGGCATTCACATCAATCTGTTCGTTGAGCAGAACGCGAGCGTTAAAAACTTCCCAGAACAACTCGTCTGAAAGTTGATAATCACGTTGCAGCCGGATCATATCTCGGATGCTTTCCTTGAGTTGCCCGACTGGTGTCTGCACCTGCGAAGCGAGGGACTGGTAATTTTCCATAACCTGATTTTTTTAGCGTGCAGGATTTTAAACACCCTCGTTTTTAGATTGTTTCTACGTTAGAATCGCAAATTAATAGCCGATTAGAAAAATTATATTGTCTATTCTATATATGTGCTGTAGAGTAAGGGTAGACCCGGCATTTTACAACTAAATTTTTTCAATTAACTGATAATCAAAAGTATGAATCAGTATACTTTACCAAGTCTTGTGTTAATTACCGGAAGTTTCTTACTTGCACTGACGCCTGCAGCAGCTCGTCCGAAACCGATAAAACTGGTGAAAGCCTGGCAAACGGATACAACACTTCGTACCCCAGAGTCGGTCCTGTACGATGGTAAACACACGTTGTATGTGGCCAATATTGATGGCAAACCCGACGCCCTCGATGGAAGCGGTTTCATTTCGAAAGTGTCATTGGATGGTACCATTGAAAACTTACGCTGGACGTCTGGCCTGAATGCACCTAAGGGAATGGGCCTCTATAAAAAGAAGCTTTATGTGACGGATGTGTATCGGCTGGTGTGTATTAATACGGAAAATGGTCAGGCCGAAAAAACCTGGGATGCTGTTGGGAAAGATGGGTATTTAAATGACGTGACGGTGGCGAAAGATGGCACCGTATATGTTTCGGATAACAGGAATGATAAAGTCTATCGATTGCAAGACGGTAAATGGGAAGTTTTTCTGGATGGCGAACAACTCAACAAACCCAATGGCTTACTGGCGGTTGGAAAGGATAAGCTCCTGATTGGGAGCACCAAAATAGGCGCTTTGCAGTCTGTTGACCTGGCTACAAAAGTAATCACGAAAATAGCCGATGGCATGACCAATACAGATGGTATTGTGCCCGAAGGAAAAGGAAATTACTTTGTCTCGGACTGGAACGGCCAGCTATTCCATGTGAATGCCGATGGCACAAAAGAACAATTGCTAGATACGCGGCCCGAAAAAATCAACGCGGCCGATATTGATTACGTTGCCAAGAAGAAATTGATAATCGTTCCGACTTTTTATAAAAATAGCCTGGTTGCTTACAAAGTTGAGTAGTGTTTTGTGAGCATAGATCGCTACCATGTCTCCCCTTACACGCCAGCAGCATATCATCTTTCTGATCACCGCCATTCCGATTGCGGCACTCGTGGCGTCGCATGTGGTGTTTAGTCAGGTATTTCCCGGCCAGTCTGGCTACCAATTTCCGTGGGGGTATTTTCTGACGGTGGCTACGGTTATGTTCTCCTGCTGGGAGGTCAATCTGTTCATTTTCCGCTGGCTGGATCATCGGCTCCCCTTCTGGGAAAACCCCATCCGTCGGCTGCTGGCACAGATACTTGTAGGCGGGTTGGCAACACTCCTGACTTTTGCCATTATTTTCCCATTGGCTCAGCGAGTTTATATGCACCATTGGCCACCTGCATTCATCGTTGCCCGAGGAGTTATTGTTTGCATTACGCTGGCAACGCTGGTTAATGGAGGCTATTCGGGACTGTATATTTTGCAGGCTTTTTTTGCCGAACGGGAAAAGTTCAATGAACCACTTTCGGCCAATTTTTCATCAGAATCAACGGCTGGCATCCCACTAACGTCATTGCCTTCGATTATTTCGATTGAAGTCAGCACGGGCCAATTGCGCCTACCAGCTAATGAGATTGCTTATTTTTATTCGACAGGTGGCCTGGTGCTGCTCGTTAAAGCCGATGGTCAGCAACTGACAACCCGCTATTCATCGTTTGCCCAACTGACAGATCATTTGGATACTCGTTATTTCTTCCAGCTCAGTCGGCAGTTTGTCGTTGGCTTAAACGCGGTTCGGGCCGTTCAGGACGATGTCAATCGCAAACTCATGGTTACGCTTGTGCCTTCCCTGCATAAGCAACAACCCAATCAGGAGGTCATCGTTAGTCGCTACCGAAGCCTCGAACTCAAGAAATGGTTACAGACGGCAACTGTACACTGACCATTCATGCTTCTTTTGCGTACCATTCATTAATGTAGCGACCAATTCAGCGTACAGACGTCAGTAAGGCTGGTTTCCTTTGTGACAACAGGCAAGGTAGCCTGCTGAAACCACATGCCTTATGAAACCCAATCTCTCACATTTATATGAAGCCACACCCATCTGGCTAGTGCTCTTTTTTACGGCAACGACACTCTTCGCTTTGGTCATGCTCTATCTGTCCATCCGCCAGGCCTCTACCCGAAGTGCAACGCGATTCCTTATTGTGGGCATCAGTTGGCTGGCGATTCTGGCAACGCTAGCCTATAGTAACTTCTTCCAGCAACTCGACGCCCAACCGCCCCATTTGATACTGGTTCTTGGACCACCTCTATTATTGATAGTCGGCTTATTGGTTACCTCAAAAGGGCGGCTTTGGGTTAGCCAATTACCCTTGTCGAGGTTAACGTTCTTACACACGGTGCGTCTACCTGTCGAATTAACCTTGTATGCTTTGTTCATCTATCAGCAGGTGCCTCAACTCATGACTTTTGAAGGTGGCAACTATGATATTCTGGCCGGTTTAACAACGCCAATTATTGGCTATTATGCCTTTGTTCGGAAACAGATATCGTCCCGCTGGCTATTATTCTGGAACGTGCTGGCCTTAGGCTCAGTATTGAATATTGTCGGGCACGCCCTCCTAGCAACGCCTTTCCCCTTCGAGCAACTCGCCTTCGACCAGCCCAATGTCGCCATTCTAAAATTTCCCTATGTTTGGTTGCCTGGCTTTGTCGTTCCAGCCGTGCTGTTTTCTCACGCGGTGGCGATTCTGCGATTGACGAAAGGGGATTAGACCTTGAGTGTGGTGTTACAGTGGTGTCAGGTGCTTTTACCCGACACGGTAGGTTTCTCAAAACCTATTGGTATAAACAGTAGGTTTTGAGCAACCTAAAAGTGTCAGGTTGAAGAACCTGACACCACTATCCGGCCAGTCTCACTTATTTGTATAAATCAGGATAGATTCCGCCTGAACCACCACAGATTCATTTCCAGCGAGCGTCATTGGTGCCTGTACAGAACCTAGCCATTGCGGATCGGCGGAGTCCAACAGCTTTTGCCACTGTCGCTCAGTAGCGGTTAGCGTAAATGACCGGGTTTCCTTCGAGAAATTCATCAGACAGACAACCGTCTCCGATTCTGTTAACTGCCCTTTTTGAAACTGCTTGTGCTGACGAAACAGCGTGAGCGTTTGCTGCACTTCATCGGCCACCACAGCCACCGATTCACGGTCGGGATGACGTAACGATGACTGCTTTCGCAAGGCGAGCAGGGTCTGGTAGTAGCGAAAAAGGGTTTGGTGCGGCTCTTTTGCCAGGGATGACCATTGCAATTTCGATCGCTCAAATGTTCGTTCATCCTGGGCGTCCAGTAGGTCTATACTAGCAACCACTTCACCCGGTACGGGCGTGCTGGACGTGGGAATAGGTGTCTGAAAAGCGGCAAATTCTCGCTTGCGTCCCTGCCGAACCGCTTCAATCAGAGTCGGATCAGAATGGCTGACGAAATATAAAAATGGATTCGATTCGCCCCATTCTTCGCCCATAAACAGCATCGGCAAATAGGGGCTACTGATAACGGCTCCTGCCATCAGTTTCTGCATGGCAAAGCTCACGAGCTGACTAGGTCGCTCGCCCAACATTCGGTTGCCAATGTGATCGTGATTCTGAGAGAAAACCACAAATTGTCGCCCGGCATATCCTGCCGTTGATTTCCCGACAATCCGGGCACGGCGAGGCATGTACGTACCATCATACACATAGGCATCTTTGTACGATTTTGCCAGGTGCATAATCCCGTTGTAGTCAGCATAATAGCCTTTCCGTTCGCCCCCAGCCGCTACCCGTAAGGCATGATGAAACTCATCGTTCCATTGCGCATCCATGCCATAGCCCTGATCGGCCAGTGGCTGAATAAAGCGCGTTTCGTTCTGATCTGACTCAACAATCAGGTAATGTTGTCGCCCGGTCTGGCTCATCAACTCATCGACATACAGTTTTATCTCGCGTAATAGATGGGTTTCCCGAGTGTCATGAATCGCATGGGCCGCATCGATTCGTAAGGCATCAATATGAAAATCCCGAAACCACATCAGCACATTTTCAACGAAATACCGGCGCACGCTATCACTATAGTCACCATCGAAATTGAGCGCGTTTCCCCAGGGCGTCTGATACCGAGTCGTGAAGTATGGACCAAAATCACCAAAGTAATTCCCTTCCGGCCCCATGTGGTTATAGACCACATCAAGCACAACGGCAAGCCCTTTCCGGTGGCAGCTATCCACTAATTGCTGAAGCCCGGCAGCACCCCCATACGAGTACTGCACAGCATAAGGACAAACGCCATCGTAGCCCCAGTTACGCGTACCCGGAAACTGTGCTACCGGCATGATTTCAATCGTATTGATACCTAGTTCACGTAAATAATCCAACCGGCTTTCGATTCCCGCAAAGGTGCCTTCGGGCGTGAATGTTCCTGTATGAAGCTCGTAAATCAGGTAATCTTCCAGCGGCAGATTACGCCAATCGGCATCCGTCCAGGCAAACGTCGTGACATCAAGCACCTGCGATGGACCGTGTACGCCATCAGGCTGTGCCAGCGATGCCGGGTCGGGTCGTTCGAGGGTTCCGTTCAGGATAAATTTATAGGTATCGCCGGGCTGGAGTTGATTGGCGTTCGCTTGCCAGTAATTGCCATCGTTTTGAAGCGGTATCGTTAGCTCTCGATTGTACACACGAAGCTCTACCGATTGCGCCTGTGGAGCCCAGACGCGCACGCATGTACTATTGGCAGAAAACGTAACGCCCAGCGTCCGGTGGTTAATTAGTGATTGATTCATACATTGAGATTGGTGACAGACAAGCAGTTAGATAGACAACTAATGTTTAACCGATGTGTTGGCAAAATTGAGTTTACAACCGCATATCAAGCCACTTCTGCCGGTTTCAGATGGGTTCCCTCCACTTATCAACCTCGCTAAATCAGTGCTGATGGTCGTATTAATTTTATTGGACAATAACCATCAAACAACAAAACACGGCATGGAGAGGGGAGAGAATTTTAACAAACTGGGCTTATCGAAGCCCGCTAAAGCAGGAATCAGGCGATTCCTGGAACAACGTTTTGACTGGATCGCCTTACTGGCAATCACCTTACTCATCCTGTTGATTCTGGTTGTTTTCTAGCGTTTTCATAAGCTCATTGCATGGATCAGGACACATTTTTTCAGGCCATTGTTTTTGGAGGAATCTACGGTGTTAGTTTCTTCATCGTGTATCTATTCGCCCGAAAAACATCGCCCACATCGGCGATCCAATTCATGGTGGGTAGCTGGATTGGCCTGATGAGTTTCGTGCTAATGGGACTCGGACCTACTTCCTGCCTGTTCTTTTTGATCCTCTTCTTTGCGTCTTTCTTCATCTTTGGGCAAAAGGCCAGCGGCAGTCTACAAGCCTTTTTTACCGCCAATAAAATATACAAGGCAACCACTCCTCCCGAACAGGTTGCCAACTTTCTGGGCAGCCAATATTACTCCTGTTCCGACGTAACATTGACCAGCTCATCAGACGACACGGTTCATTTCAACTGGTGGCAAGGCATGACCTCGTCGCTGGTGAAAGCCGGGAGTGCTTATGTCAATTCGTACACGTACTACCTGGCGATTTCTTTCGCACCCAACACCATTACGGAGTCATTTAAACAGGCCGCCCGCGCCAAAATGGATACTTCAGGGTTTACGTTTCGGAAGCGGTTTAAGCACTGGTTTGTACTGGATACAGCAACGCCGATTCGAATTTCCGAACTAGAAGACGGCAGCTTCGTGATTATCTGGCAAACCTATCACGATGTCGAACGCTTCAGTCACTACATCGATTGGTTGAAAGCAAATCTGTTCGATAAAAAGACGTCAGAACTTATCGAAAAACCTGCAAATCAAGAAAATACGATCACCAAAACGCCCAAATCTGAGACACTTCCAGTTATTCCATCGACCAGACATCAGCACGAACAGGCAATAGGACAACCACCCAAAGTACACGCACACAGTCGCCGATAATTTCCACCATCATGAACAGTCTACTCAAAAAAATCTTCGGTACGTTTGGGACATTGGCCATTACACTCATTGGCTTGCTAGTACTCGCCTGCGGGCCGGGTTCACGGAGGGGCTACCGCATTGAAAAAGGCGAGGTAGTTATGTATCGGGGCTTTCCCGCGAACCGATCCGTTATTCCTGAAGCGGATGCAGACTCGTTTACCATCATCAATGATGATTACGGCAAAGACAAAACCCATGTATTCTACATAGGCCGAATCATCCAAAATGCCGACCCAGCTACGTTTGAATACCTATCGGGAGCTTATTCCAGGGACAAAACCAATGGCTACAGTCGGCATGAATTGATCAGCACCGACGGTCCCCATTTTAGGGTTGTTCCGAATAGCAATGACACGCCGACGAATGTAACAGCCGAGGGCGCGCCCTACGTTTGCGATAGCCATCGAGTATATAAAGACATGTTTATCATTGATGGGGCCGATCCGGCTTCGTTTGTCTTTGTTCCGATGTTCAACGGGTATTATCTGACACGCGACAAGCGACGGGTTTATTTTCAGGAAAAACCTATAGAGGGCGTAGATGGAGCGACGTTCCGGAAAGTGTCGGACTTTAACTTCTGCGATAAGCACCGTGCCTGGGGACTGGTATTGGGGCAATACACGCACTGGGCACCGATCGAAAACGTCGATCTCGCCAACTTCTCCAGCGCTGGGCAATACTACGCCAAAGACAAACAGCGAGTTTATTTCAGCGATCACGCTGTTAAAGGAGCTGACCCTACTTCGTTTACCGAAACGAATTACCTTCAGGCCAAAGACAAAAACAGTACCTACTCGTCTGGCTACAAAGCCACCAATCAGAATTAACCCACGATGAATCAGAAAATTACCCAGCTAGCCATTTTATTCTTCCTGTTTGTTTGTGGGGGAATACCATCGGTTGTTGCCCAGACCTACACGCTCGAAACGGTGCCTAACCCGAAGCAAAGTCGAAGCTCGCACTACGTCAGTAATCCCGACCATATTCTATCGGGTTCGGCGGTGAGTCAGATCGACGCGATGCTGGGGAAACTAGAAGACTCCACGACAGCACAGGTAGCCGTGGTGTGTGTAAATTCCATTGGTGAGAGCGCGCCTAAAGATTTTGCGACTGCACTGTTTCGGAAATGGGGGCTTGGTTATCAGAAGAAAAACAACGGCCTGCTGGTGCTGCTCGTTAAAGATCAGCATCGGATCGAAATGGAAACTGGTTACGGCTTAGAAGGCATTCTGCCCGATGCCATCTGCAAACGGATTCAAGCCGAAAGCATAGTTCCATTAGCTAAAATCGGCGATTTCGATGGGGCCATGCTGGCCGGTGTTCAGGAAATTACAAACCGAATCAGCACGCCAGAAGCCACCAAAGAAGTTTACGATGATTCGAAGGCAACCACCGAACGACACAGTGCACCACTCGAAGATGGCGCACTGTGGCTCTTCTTCGCCCTCTTAACCCCAGCCATGCTGGTGCTCCGGCTGATTATATTTTTCGTCAGAAAACAAAACCCCATTACCGACAAAATCGAACTCACGATTACGCAATCGAAACGGCGAATTCTCTGGGCCATTCTGATGTATGTGATCATGCCCTCAGCCGTAGGCTTACTGGTTGTTCAACTACGGCAGGATAACTGGTTGCATAGCTGGCAAATCGTCGTCGTTTTTTACGCCGTTCCGGGCCTGGTTTTATGGGATGCCCGCCGACGACGAATCAAGACATTTTACCAGCTTTTCGGCACCATGACCGAAGCAGACCGGTATGTGCGTTATAAAGCCGCGCATTTCAACGGCTTAGGCAATATTCTGCTGTATCCGATTCCGTTTTGGTGGTTGAAACGGGAAGACGAAAAAGCGCTCTACGCCATTCGGAATGCTCCCCGAACAACGGCAGAAGGGTACCCTTTATGGAAAGTAGCCGTAACACACCGAGATGCCTTTCTTAATGACTATCAACAAATTGAGCAAAATAGTTGCAGTGTCGATTACGATGTTTGGCGGAATGAGACTCACAATAGCACACAGACGATTGGCTACGAAAACCTAAACAATTTGGTGTATCATCGCTGCAAAAAGTGCGAATCCAAAACGGTCTACAAAGTCAAAAGTCGAGTTGTAAAAGAAGCCACTACAGAGCGGGAAGGGCGGGGTGCCCATGAATACGAGTGCAAAGCCTGTGGCCATCATTACGAAACCCAGTACACCATTCCGATAATCCAGCAGCGTTCGTCGTCATCCGCTCATTCATCAACCACGTACTCCTCGTCGGGCAGTAGCAGCAGGAGTTCGGGAGGTGGTGGTTCGTCAGGTAGCTCGTCGAGTAGTAGCAGTAGTTGGGGTGGCGGTAGTTCAGGCGGTGGTGGCGCTGGTAGTAGCTGGTAAACTAACTACTTCATGTGCTTCAAAAAATACTTCAAAAATCGGCAGTTGGAAAAACGAATCCAACCATTAACCGAAGCAGAACGGCAGGCAATTTTAAAGGCATCACCCTTACAGGCAGGTCTCTTTCAGGGTGAAGGATTTCATATTTTCCTGAAGAGCGAGCCTGATTTTGAGAAGGCTCATGTGGATATGTTGGGGGAAGTTTCGGCACAGTTTGCCGAAGACTGGATTATTCGGCAATACCTGCTTTCAAACCAGAGAGATACAGAAAACACAGAAAGTTAAATCCTTTCAATTCAAACAATTAAGATACTATATCCTCTGTGTCTATGTGGCAAAAAAATTAAACTAAAGCAATGTGTTTCAGGAGATATTTTCAAAAACGCCGGGCGGAAAAGCAGCTAAAACGGCTAACGGAAGCTGAGCGACAGGCTATTTTGAAAGAATCACCACTTGACGTTTTCTGGGCTCAGGGAACGGGCTTTGCGATTCTCAAAAAAGACGAACCAGACTCGGCAAAATCCTACGTGCATGGGATAGATGAGATGGATGGACGATTTGCGGAAGACTGGATTATCCGAAAATACTTATTGGCGAACCATGAAAATCGTGATAAGGTGTGTATAGGCATTATCATATTCGGGGCCGCATTGGGCGGAATAATGAGCTTTTTTACGGGACGCAACTCCGGTCAGGCCAGCTACTTTGCCGCTACTGCGCCCGTCAAAGCCATCACACTACCCCTACCCTTCCCGACTGACGTGCGCTATCAGGCATCGCCAGATTCGACGGTGTTGCTTGGCACCGTAAAGCACGAACCGGGCCTGTTTACCATTAGCGCCTTTGATCGGGCAACGGCGAAGAAGCTGTGGCAGTTACCATTCATCGGAAACGTTGTTGGCCAAACCAGCCGACACGTGTTGGTGTATGAAGCAAAGACCTCGACAGTGCATTTCATCAATCCACGAACAGGCGAAACTACCCGCAAAGTCTCGCCTGAACCAGCTCCGTTGACCAGTCCGTCAAGCCTTTATGCAGGTATGGCGTTCACCGACGATCTCTATTTAACCACCAAGCCGCTTTATCAGGATGTTATTGCAAATAGACAAACAGACACTTCCTGGAAAATTGGAATTACGGCTAAAAGCTGGGTCAACAACGAAACAGTGTGGTTTCTACCGCCCGTCAAGCAAATCGTCATAACTGATTATCAACCGATTATAAAAGGCAATAAAGTATTGGTTATTAACACGGAGCAAAAAATTGGCGAAGGCCATTCGTATCAAATCGTCTCGCTGAAAACTGGCGAAGAATTGCACCGAAGCGTTACAGAGGGTACCTATTACCCACTCAACAATGACCTCTTCATAGAACGCACCAACGCTTTTGTCCGGCGACTCGATCCGTTTACTCAACAAGAAACCTGGCGACTGAATGGCGATTTTTCGTGTGGGCAAGTCTGGCAACATGGGGAGCAGATCAGTATAATTTCCCGTCATCCCACTG
The DNA here is from genome assembly GCF_014117325.1 of Spirosoma foliorum. Taxonomy (NCBI): domain Bacteria; kingdom Pseudomonadati; phylum Bacteroidota; class Cytophagia; order Cytophagales; family Cytophagaceae; genus Spirosoma; species Spirosoma foliorum. The sequence goes on from NZ_CP059732.1 coordinate 5,735,204, forward strand.
GCACGAGAAATACAGTGCGTATAGTCAATAGCGTTAGTGGTAAGCTACGAACCCAATTCGACCTACCGTTTATCAACGAAGCGGACATCAAAGGGGCTTATCTAACCAGCTATAATCAGCTCTTTCTACATTTCGAACAATCGGATTTTAGCAATCCCGGCACGTTGCTGTATGACTATTGGGTTCGGTATGATCCGCAAACCCAGAAAGCCCTATGGCGCACCGATTTTCATAGTGAATCAATCAGCAGTTTACTTCCTTTTCTTACTCTTTAAACCATTGGAACGCAGATTTTTATGATTCACATAAATCGGTCATGGCTTAAGGACAAAATCATTAATCACAAATCTATATCAATCATAAAAATCAGTGTTCTAGTTGTTAAACAAATCAATCCATGAAAACTCTTCTCCTCGGCCTGAGCAGCGTACTCGGCCTGTTCACCACACCGGCGGCAGCGCCCAACTCAGCACAAGACCTCAAAGATTATCTGACTATCCGCGAACAGATAAAAGCAATGGACATGGCGGCTCTGAAAAAAATAGCAACCAGTCCCGATGAGAAAACCGTAAAAAAGGGCCTGGCAACCTACTACAGTTTCATTAAAGTGCCTTTGCCAGAGAATAATCCTGCCGCCGGAAAAGCAGCCGTCGATGCGCTCGAAACAGCCGCCAATACCTATATGGACCCAATTGCATACGTAAAACTGGCGATCGTTTACGCCCAGGATAACCCTTCGTTCAACATCAAACAGGATCGCACCAAATCGTTAAAATACTTGTCTATTGCCTGGGAAATCGCCGATCTGTCCGACAAAGCTACGCACGACAATGCCCTGCTAACCCTGATTGTTAACAATAGCCTGGGCCTCGGCGATGGTTTTTATCGAGACAATACGAACGGGACATTCGCCATGAAAAAAGCCCTTGATACCATTCGGCCAGAGGTGCTGGCGGCACGGGGCCGATTCAAGAAGTTATACAACTTGTCGGTAAAAGATGAGTTCACAGGTTCTACCAATGTTGAACGGCATTATGGCGGTTAAGCCTATTGTTTTCTCGCCCCGCATCCTTAAAGTAATCTGGCTCAATTTCGATTTCTATGGCCTGTTTATGAACAACCCGGATGCGCCATCCGAGGAAACGTTTCAGGCCTATTATGAAGCTCATAATCAGAACTCCGTTTTTTCGTGGGTGGACCAACCCAATGGTCTAACGTATCAATACGACCTGAGTATCAATCAGGCCCAGGTTACCCCTGCTATTGAACCGCATGCAGAGCGGGTGACCAAACTGAACAAACGACTGTGGGAGCTTTTACCACCCGAGCTTCTGGACACGAACGATAACTGGAAAAAAGCTTGGCTTACCGCTGCCCGGAAGCTGGATATAGCTACCATGCGATTTATTATCGAGCAGGGGTTCAATGTGGACGTAGTTGATGAGGATGGATATACCGCTCTCTATCACGCCGTAACACCTTATGGTGGCAGCTATAATGTTGTTGAATTATTAGTAGAAGCCGGAGCCGATTTAACCCTCCCCATCAACAATGTCGACTTTCTGATTAAAGTCGGCTGGGAAGGCGTTGCCGGTAATGGCGAAGCCAGTGAAGCGCAGTCAATTGCCGCTTATCTGCGGAATTGTACCCACGGGCTTTAGCCTGTATCCATATCCTCGGTCTGTATCTAGGGGTTTTGAATTATTATTAGATACGGGCTGAAGCCCGTAGGTACAGCCGCTTTTGTTCTTATTCCCACCACCTATAAACCCAAATCCACCCTGCGTAGAGTTGCTCCCCGCGGGTCTGATAACCGTAGTAGTTTTGATCTGTCAAACGAAATCATTCTTAAACGAAAACATCAATGGAACCAATTAAAAATCCTTCACCTGCCAAACCCGAAGACGCACAGGCCGCACTTGCCAACGAGCAATACAATCGCGTTCAGACAATGATTCAGTGCTACGTTGAATCGATTGGACTGACCAAAGACCAGACCTACGGCGCTAAAAACAATAACTGGCTTTGGAAAAATGGCTCCGCAACGATTGAGGTCTACATTCAAACCATCAAGTTTGAGAGCGGAAGCCGACGCGATTACCTGCGGATTTTCTCGCCCCTACTGGAAATCCCAACGAACAACCTGCTGGGTTTCTATCGTCACTTACTCGAACTCAACGATCTCCGATTAGGGGTAAAACTATGCATTGCTCCGAATAGCCAAACCGTTTACGCTACCTACGAACGTGACATTCGGGGAATGGACTACCAGGAACTAACGACCTGCATCCGCGATCTGGAACTCTGGGCCGATGAATTAGACGACCAATTGAAAGCACAGTTCCCCAACTGGTCGAACTAAGCAGGCAGATTATATTAACAAACCCATAAGGTCTAAAAAGACCCCATAGGTTTAAACGGCTTCAAATGAAACCGGTTACGATTTTACTGATGAGCCTGCTCTCGTTTTTATCGGGTTGCCTGAGCCGGGAAGATACGCACCCTGATCTGCCTTTGCTCCCGCAAATCGACAATGCCCGAATTCGGGTCGATTCGATACCCAATACAACCGTTCACAGCTTTATTTTCTCGGCCGATAAAACAAAGATTTATGCCATCGTTCTGACGGCTTCGACGGGCGTATTTGCGGAACATACGCTTGTCGAATACGATCAGTTGGGAAATCGATTGCGACAGCTTCCACTCGGCGAGCTGAGTATTTTGCAAACGGAGTTGGCGCTGTTACAAACCGGCTCGCTATTGTGGCAGTATGCCAATGTCTTTCACATCATTGATTTACAACAATTTAAAATCATTGACGAAGTGCATACTTATTGGGCAGGCAACTATCCTGATGCGCGACAAACCAAAGACTGGGAGAAGGTAGCCGAAGAAAGTCAGGCATTATTTCGCCAGAAACAGCAGGAAATTGGCAAGCAGTTTGACATTCAGAAAACTGACTCCATCACCTCTACCATACTGGAGGGCAACAAAGCGAATGCTGATAAATACTGGGAAGCGATTCGAAAAGCTCGTGGGCAACAAGCTCAGTTCGAATCAGACCAACACGAGCGTTATTATGAAGCTTATGCGCTAGAGCAAATCCGATCAGGGAAATTGTTTTTCGGCTATCAAAGTCCCACCGGGCACAACGCGTATTTGTTTACCAAGTTTGCCGATGGCAGCACAGCCGCGTTTACCCTGACGAAAGCACTCGCCCAGAAAACACAGGTTCGGTTTCTTCAGAACGACGTAAACAAAAACGTTATCATTGGTCAGTCGACTACTCGATTCGATTTTGGAGAAGGCCAGACTGTCAGCGACAAAACAAGTGCGTTGCAAACAACCGAGAAAATCGTTACCCGACGGTCCAGTGTATTATCGGGTGCTCTGGCAGAAGAGTTTCTGTTCTACTACGAGCTGAAACTCGGCCGAGAAACAACTCGCTTCAAATGGTATTATCCGCTTAAGCTATCAAACGATTTTTTTCTGCAATCGGCTAATGGTTCAGCCTACATACTAAAAAAAGATACCTTGTACTGGTTTCATTTATAAGACGTTATGGCTACTCGCAGTTTATTACTCTCCCTCACGCTGACGTTCGTTTTAGGCTATTCCTTTACCGTTGGCCTCACAGATCCCAATTCGGTCTTAAAGAAAATACCCGATTGGCTGGGCATACCTCTATTTTTAGGGTGCTTCCTACTATATCTGCTGGCAAGCTGGTGGGCGTTCAAAGGATTCAGCGATCACAAATTCATTGCCCTCGTATCAATGGGATTTTGTGTATTCGGCATCGGGATTTATGCCACTGTTTTCGCGATGGAAATGGGGCATGGCAAAGCCGCAAAGGGGCAGTATGATTATGATTTCACAACGCTTGACCCCAGCGAAAAAGCCATTCTGGCACAGATCACGCATGATGCGGGATTAGGATTACAGGACGCTGTTTTTACCGAACACTGGCACATTGGACAGGCCGAAAAAGTTACCGAACCCCGCAACGGTTTTCAAATTTGCGTACAAAAAGGACACGTAACCGCGCTGAATCTATCTGATCACCCCATTCGGAATCTGGCGACGCTTTCGCAACTTCCGCAGCTGGGCGATCTGTATCTGAGAAACTGTGGCTTAACTGATATGAGCGGCTTGCAATCTACGAAGCTAGGGCGATTAGATATCTCTGATAATCAGATTACCGACTTAAAAACCTTACGGGGTTGCCCCAACGTTCAATGGTTATTTGCTATGAACAATCGCTTAACGTCAACCGATGGTCTCGATCAATTCAAAGCCATCGTCAGCACCGATTTTCGGGGAAATTCTATTCCGCAATAAGCTATCCAGGCCAATCAAACTCTTTACTACCAAACCTATAAGGCTTCAAAAACCGTATAGGTTTTATTCCATTTAGTCATGCTTGCTACTCTGTTACCTTTCCGTCAATTCAATTATCAGACCGAACTAACCTCGGATGTGATTGGTCAGCGTTTAGTCGACAATGTGATTACAGGCTTTAGTTTCTATAGCACAAAACCCTATTACGGCACCTTCACCCCGTATGGGTTTTCGGTACGGAAAACGAGTAGTAACTTCAAAAAGCACGGTATTAGTCCAAGCATAGATGGCATGTATAGAGCCAGTCAGGGTAAAATGCTGGTTACGCTCAGCATACGCCCACACACGGTTTGGTTTGTTGCCCTTTTTCTGTTGTGCTTCCCCTTCGTGTTCTTTATTATTCTCGCCATTCCTGAGGTGTTCAGAACCGCCGACATTACGATTCTTGTCAACACGCTCTTCCCGGCGGTGCTCGTCTACGGCATCTTCTGGCTCATTTTCCAGGTACAATGCAGTTCGGCCATTCGCTTTTGGGAGCAAACTTTACAGCTAGAACAGCGCCACCCGTAAAGCGAAATCCACCACTTTTCGAGTAAACCCCACCTATTATCCAGTCGTGCTTTTGAGGGCTTCGGACTCAAGTAAGTTTGATTCACTTAAGAACCTCTACAGCCATGACTGACAAACTTCAAGCTCTCTGTTTCGGTGCCTTCCTGATGGCGTATTATTACTTCGTCCTTCGGAAATATAATACGCTGGGTTTCCGCATGTTCTCGCTGTTTTTCTTCATCAGCCTCTGGTTTACGTATTGGTGGTATGGTAGCGATCAAGAGCTAAAAAATATCCAGCAGAACGGTGTTTCGATCCAGGCCCTTGTCCTCAAAAAAACAGACAACAGTCTCGAAGTAAGCTTCACCAATCCATCGGGCAAGTCTATCGCACGTACGCAAACGGGCGGCATTTCGGTCGAAGAATTTGCCGCCGTGAGCGAAGGCAAAGCCGCTCCAATTCTGTACAGCCCCAAGAGCGATACGTTTTTTCTGACCAGCAGTTTCCAGCGTCAACGAGCAGATAACATTTACATCCTGGGCTTTGGCGGGGTTCTATTTCTGATTGGATCACTTTGCTGGATTTTCCTCTACAAATACCGGGTTCACGCGTACGGAAATGGCTCAATTTACGAATACGTGACCGATGAAAACGGCAACGTTGTCCTCGACGATAATAAAAATGTCTTTACCCGATCGCTCCGTAACTACACAACGATGTCTAAATTCTTTGACCTTTTTTCTCGCTAACCCTACCTATGAAATCGCTCTTCCCTTACGTAATCCTGGTTGCCCTATTTCTGGCTGGCACTTGGCTAGTAAATCGCCAGCAGACGTATTTCCGCTCGTTACAAGACCATGATAGCGCGAACGTCTACGTTCGTGCTGACTATTCCCCGGCCTCTGGCCGGAAGTAAGTAATAACCAATCGGCCAGAGGCCGGAGAATAATCGGCACGAACGTAGACGTTCGCGCCATCCTACTCTCGCCATCAGAGCACCCATTCAATCAACTCAAACCTCATTTATCTCCATGAAACTTTACTCATTTATTGCTCTCTTTAGTATGATCACGGCCCAAACTCTTTTAGCCCAGGATGGTAACTGGCGCATTGAAAAAGCGCAGTTACCCGATGGCAAATTCTACGACGGCACGTTAAACATCTCGCGCGTCGGTCAATCGTATGGCGTAAACTGGCAAACAACGGCAGGCAACTACAGCGGCCTGGGCTTGCTGGCCGATGGAAAACTGTTTGTGGGTTATGGCCTCAATGGAGGTTACGGCATTGTGGTTTATAAAACGAACTCGGCCAATCAGCGTATCGAAGGAGTCTGGACAGCATCCGGTCTGGCTGGCGCAACCGGCACCGAAACCCTAACGGGTCGCGATGGGAACTATGACCTGGTCGGAACAAATCCAGATGGGCGTCCCTATCGCGGAAAATTAACGCTGCAAAAAACCGGCGACACCTTTCAGGCGCAGTGGCAGGTTGGCAATGGCGTTTACAACGGCGTAGGCTTCATGAGTGGAAATTATCTCGTGATTGGCTACGGCCCCGGTCAGGCGTTCGGAACGGTCGAATACGTGCTGGCAGGCAACAAAGCCCGTGGTCGCTGGGCAATGGGCGGAGGCAGTCAATTCGGCACTGAAAATATTACGCGTTAACGTGTAACTTGCTGACTTTCTGGTGCGGGCATTCGCCCGTGTCTTTACATAGGCGCGAGTGTATACTCGCTACATTGACCGGCACGGGCGAATGCCCGCGCCAGAATAATTCACCATCAACGTATGCGCTCCTTATTGGCTTTCCTTCTGGTTTTTACGATCTGTTGGGGAGCCAATGCGCAAATGCCTACGCTAACGTTTGACTACATCACCACCAAAGAAGGACTACCTTCCAATGACGTTTGGTGCATTACCAAAGACAAGCGGGGCTTTTTGTGGATCGGCACCGGGCGAAGCGTTTGCCGCTATGATGGGTACACGTTCCAGACCGTCGACGATCAGCGGTTAGGCTATTGTTCAGGGGTTTCAACCGATTCGGCGGGAACGGTTTATGCAGCCATTTCCACGAAAGGCTTATGCTCGATTAATCCCGAAATGTTGACCGTCGAAACGATTCTTCGGAATAATTATGAAGACGACGACCGAACCAACGACATGCACGAACGGGTATTCGTCGATTCCTACAACCAAGCCTGGGTTGGCGATTATACCGCCGTGAAACGCTATGATCTGGCTCGAAAGAAACTCCGGATGTACGCCCTTTCGTCGGGCAATAACATTCATCAGGACGCTACCTTTTTCGAAGATAACCAACGAAGACTCTGGGTTATTTCGGAGATAGGGCTTTACTACTACGATCGTCAACACGACAAACTAATCTGCCTATTGGGTCAGGAAGCCAAACTGGCGAACAACAAACGCCCTGTTCGTCTGGAAATGGCCTTTCAGGATACCAAAGGCACGATCTGGATTGGCGCCTTCGACGCTGGCTTACTTCGCTTTTCGCCCCCGGCTGAATTGCCCCAGGTTGATGGATTTGGCAATTCATCCTTTTCGTTTCTGAGTAAAGAATTTGCCAACCAGAATGTAATCTGCGGTCAGGAGTCCGTTGATGCGAACGGGCGAAAGCTACTGTTTATTGGTACCGAGAAAGGGCTAAGTCTGTATTACCCCGACGAAAACAAGGTGTATCATCTACCCGAATTTTACGATAAGGGTATCCATGTCAAGGTCATGTACGACGATAAAGACAATGGTATTCTTTGGATCGGTACGCGCAAAGGACTTATCAAGTATCGGTATCGAAATCCGGGTATTCACACCATCGACATACCCGCCAGCGCCGTTCGGTTGCCGGTTGAAGTGACGAGTTCCTTACAGTTAGCCGACAAGCGTTTTCTGTTAGGTCTCTCCCATTCAGGCGCATTGGCCTGGCAATCGACCACCAACCAGTTTCGCCTGTGGCCCTATCCTACCAGCACCTATACCCATCGGCTGCAATGGATTCAAAACCGCCCGATGGCCTTCACCGATAAAGGTGTTTTTGTCGGCAATCCATCGACAGAAACATTTTCGGCTTTACCCATTGCCTCTCGTTTATTTACATCCACCGAATTCCGCGATGGTTTGATAGACCAGAAAGGGCGATTCTGGATTGCCAACATGACGCAGGGGCTCAAAGTAGTTGATCTATCGACGAATACAGAACTGAAACTCTGGCCCGAATCGGCGGGGAAACAGCTCTGCCAGAACAACTACATCAAAGCGATTACGGAAGGTAACGATAGCAAAATCTGGGTAGCCACCTGCCCCAATGGTTTGTATTATTTCGATGAGCCCAAAGCGCGTTTTGTCAACATCATGGAGTTACCCGCCAATAAGGGCAAAAGTCTGGGCGGGCTCTGTATTAATGCTGTAGAACGGGGCCAGGGCGGTTCTATCCTGGTTGCCAGTTGGGGTGGCGTCAATAAAATTTCATCATCGGGCCAAATTCTGGCTTCGTTCGATTACCAGCACGACAAGCTATCGGATACCTATTGCTCCAATATCTGCGACGATAAAGAAGGCAACCTGTGGTTCAGCACCAATGAAGGAATTCATATCGCCAACCTCAATACCCGGAAAATCAAGTACCTCACCACCATCGAAGGATTGAGCAGCAACGACCCGGTCGGGTTTCTAAAAACCAGTTCGGATGAGTTGATTTTAGGCCACATCAACACCATCAATCTGCTGAATATAAATGCCCTGCTTCGTAGCAAAATCATTCCGCACATTGCGCTCAGCTCGGTCGAGGTGAAGGGAAAAATGCTTCATCAGGACCTTACGAAAGAGATTATTCTACAACCCGACGAAAATTCGATCACGCTCAACTTCTCGACACTGAATTTTGAACCGGCGTCCAAAAACGTATATAGTTATCAGTTAGAAGGCTACGAACCGAACTGGGTCGATCTGGGAAACCAGCATACCGTTTCGTTTACCAACCTGCCCGCGCGCTCGTATACGCTGCATGTCCGCAGCAGTGATAGCTTCGGTCTAAAGAGCAAGCAACCATTGGGTATTCACCTGACTATAAAGCCTTACTTTACCAATACCTGGCTTTTCAGAACGCTCATCGGCCTATTCATCGCTGGCCTGATTGTTCTGATGATGCGCTGGCGAGTGAATACACTTGACGAACGAAACCGGCTCGATTTACAGATAACCGAGTGGCGATTAAAAGCCCTGCAATCGCAGATGAACCCGCATTTTCTGTTCAATTCGCTCAACTCCGTGCAGAGTTATCTGCTCACCAATCGGGGGATTGAGGGCGCCAAATACCTATCGAAATTCTCCAAGCTGGTACGCCGGATTATGGAGAACTCAAACCATCAATATTTATCCTTCGAGCAAATCATCGACACGCTACGCATGTACGTGGAAATTGAGGCATTCCGCTTCAATCACGAGTTCAGCTATTCATTTGATATTGAAGACAATGACGTTTTGCTCGATGCGCTCTTGCCCCCCATGCTCCTGCAACCCTACGTCGAAAACGCCATCTGGCATGGTCTGATGCCCAAAGAAGGCGCTAAAACGCTGAAAATTACGGCTCGTATCCAGGACAATCACATTGTTTGCACCATTGAGGACAACGGAGTCGGGCGGGCGTTTGCTCCTCGAACAGAAGGTCATATTTCGCGTGGGCAGGAGATGACAAAAGGAATTTTCGAATCGCTCCGACGGAAGGACAAGGAAGCTCAACTAGAACTGATTGACTTATTTGATACTGATAATAACCCAGCGGGAACGCGGGTAAAAATGACTATTCCCATAGAAAAAGCGTAACGTTATGAACCAACTTCGTGCTGTATTAATCGACGACGAAACCAATGCCCGCGAGGCATTGACCAATCTATTGCGCCTTCTTTGCCCCGAAGTGGCCATTGTTGGCGAAGCTAAAAATGCCGATCAGGGGATTGAGTTAATCCAGAACGTAAAGCCCAATCTGGTTTTTCTGGATATTCAGATGCCCGGCAAAACGGGTTTCGATTTGCTGGCCAGCTTCGAGAAGGTCGATTTCGGGGTAATTTTCACAACGGCTTATCAGGAGTTTGCCATTCGGGCATTCCGGTTCAGCGCCATCGACTACCTCCTCAAACCCATTGACCCCGACGAACTACAGGCAGCCGTCGAAAAATCGAAATCACAGGTAGCGGGGGTGAGTCCGCAACAACTTCAGATTTTGCAGGAGCATCTCGACGCGACGCAAAGCCTCCGTCTCTCCGAACGCAAAAAGAATGACAACCAGCGCATTGCGTTGCCCACCGCCGAGGGCATCCACTTTGTCCAGATGACCGATATCATCCAATGCGAATCGTTGGGATCGTACACCAAATTTCACCTGGTGAAAGGTCCGGCCATTGTGGTATCGAGACTGCTGAAAGAGTATGAAGAAATTCTGGACAACTACTACTTTTTCCGCGTTCACCAATCAAATATCGTCAACCTCGAACACATCAAACGCTACGTAAAAGGCGACGGCGGCCAGGTCTGGATGAGCGACAACACCGAGATTGAAGTATCCCGCCGTCGCAAAGAGGAATTCCTATCGCTACTGTCTGACTTCTACGTTAATTCGGGAAAGTTGAAGTAGGGCATCTATAATTTTTTGGGCTTTACCTACCGTTAACTCACTTCGCTGTTTTGGCCTAGGAAGTGAGAGCGGGTAGGTATTTCTTTGTTTAAGCGGTAAAGTTTTGGGTCTAAAAATGATTGATAATCTGAAGGGAGTAGTTTCGAGAAGTTGCGTAGAATAGTATGTTGCGGTGAAGTCAATAAAATGTGAGTTAAAGGCGGGTTATCTGTGACAAGTGGCACGGTTCATTAAGCAGGTCTTTGGCTCGTTGGTCGGGTTGCGTGTGACAGAGTGAACTTCCCGGTTAGGTAGATTAAGCTTCCATTTTCAGGCTTCGATTGACAGGACGAACGCCCTGAGTTATACAGATATAAAAAATGAACTGTTTTTGAGTTTTTATTAAGCCAAGTATGGAAAAACCTTTCACTTTGACAGTGAGCCTGACAACTCCCCAAATAGACTCAAGTTTAGAAAATGTTAAGGTAGGTCTCGCCAAATATCTCAACATCCAAAAAAGATTAAATGAGCTAACTGGTAAGCCGTTGAAAGACAACACAGAATTCAGAAAAAGCTTCAACGGCTTCTATCGAATTCGCCAAAAACCAGCAGTTTGGTATAATGCCTTTTACGAGTTGCTTGATGAATCGCGCAGTCAATCCATTGATTTTTCAACCATACTTCGTTCTTTACACAAAGCTACAAACAGATATGAGGCTTCGTTTGCAAGCAAATTGGTAGCAACTTTGAACCCTCAGATGCCAGTCATCGACTCAATTGTGCTGAAGAATTTAAATACAAAATTGCCCTATCAAAGTGACCCGAATCGGTTCGATAGTATCTGCTCATTACATGCGGAAATAAGCCGCTGTTACACCCAATATTTACAGTCCGAACAAGGTAGATATTTGGTTAGTCAATTTAAGAAGACTTACCCAGCCGCAGACATTACAGAAGTTAAAATGTTAGACCTTGTTCTTTGGCAGGCTCGGTAGATTCGCTCCAAGCAGGCAGGCTACCGCTGACAAGACGCCCGTCCCGAAGGAGAGTTTGCTACCTAACCAAATGAGTGTGTAAAGGTTCTGGTACGTTTGTCTGCCAAAGCTTGTGCGCTCACCATCAACACTCATTAGCGTTAGGTGCATAGCCAAAAACATGAGAGAATATCTGCGGGCTAGAAACCGTATTAAGCGCAGCAGCCTGAAGCAAAAACACTAACTTTGTCTAATGGCAAACCCACCACCATTTGACGTCGAAATCGATAAACTTACCCGCTCAATTGAAAACGCCATTTCTGGCGATAGTTTTAAAACCCAAACCCTTGAGTTAACTACTAATGATTTAAAACGACTCAAGAAATCCGAGTGGCTATTTGATTGGAAGTCTGAGGTTAAACAAGTGGACAAAACCGTCTATAAACTTGTTATCCTAGAGAACACGTCCATAATTCAGGGACTAATCAGCTTACAAGACCGAGGTGATCACATCTTTATGGCACTTATCGAAAGTAGCAAATTCAACCGTGGCGCAGAAAAAGTGTACTTGGGTGTACCGGGAAATTTGGTTGCTTTCGCTTGCAAGTTATCTTTTGACAAAGGTTATGGAGGTTATGTCTCATTTGAGAGCAAGACAAAATTGAAGGAACATTATCAAAAATCCTTAGGCGCTCATGTACTATTTGGAAATGTGATGGCGCTTGATACCAAAGCTGCCCACAAACTTATTCATCAATACTTCCCAGAAAATTAGCAAATTATATTATGATCAAGGAGCCGAAACATATTGATTTCTATACATCAGGCCGACAATTATCGAAGGAGGATTTCGCGTTGATAAGCCAGTGGATTGCCACGGATAAGAAAAAGCGGGCAAGAAATCCTACAAAAGGGTTGCAAAAACAGGAAAAGAATCTTGCTCATGGTGATTCAATCGCCACGCCAGAATAAACGTCTTGTAAAAAATGAAATGGAAGCCCAATTTCATTTTTTACAAGACGTTCTTCTTTATTTCATCTTCTTACTTTTCACAGGTTGTGCTACAATCGGCCGTCAAACTTTATATAAAAATTCATCAATCGGCGAGATAACTAAAATTGGTTTCGCTAGAATTGAAGGAGATACTATTGTTGCAAAAGTACACCCCCAAACAGATAGTATTTTTAAGACGACTATATTAGGTGAACTTAGCAAATATTCAACAAAAAGTATCTATCCTATAAATAAAGAACTTTCCGTTTCTCAACCAGACACAGCAGCTATTCGTGAAGCATGTAGAGCTAATAATCTTGACTGTTTACTCCTATCCAGAATAAAATTCATAAATATCACGTACACAACGTTATATATTCTTCCAGTCGGAAAAAACTATGATACAGATGTTGAGATGAAATTATTAGATAGGGAAGCCAATCTATTGCTTGATGTACGGTACAAAACACTTTCCAACAATCTTTATTTAGAGCCACCAACCGCCGATAAATCTATCCGCAATGGTACGCAGGGAGCTATAAAGCGGCTTATTAAAGAGCTTGGCTGGACACAATAGACCATCACTTAATAGCATTTGGGAAAACAATCGACCTGAAAATGTATTCCCTTTAAATGACCGAGCTAACGCTAAAAGAATATTTTGAGAATAAGATCTCTCCTGATTTATTGGCAATTGACTTAAAGGATAGCCAAAAGCAGACGGGCTATGATGTCACTACCGTTTACATTGATCGCTTAAAAGAAGGGGAGTTTGAAGTCAGAAAAGAGCATCTCTTAAAGCTTTGTGATGACGTCATTTCCGAAAAAATTTCACCTGTCGAGTTAAATACAATTAGTTTCGCCCTAATCGCTTCTGACTTCTTTCATTGGGATAGTGACACAAGTGATGGTGCATTGGTTGCGGAGGTAATTTTTGATTGGGACAACCCTGAAATCCGTTTTGTGCTAACCCTTGATAATGTTCAGTTGTGGAAAGAGTATTTGCTCACAGGAGTTTATCAGCTTAAATAAACGGAGTATAGTAAGGCCAATGAAGGCTTATCTGTAAAGGCTAAACCAGCATTCAGTTATGTAATTTGTACGCTGGCTATCCATCTTTAGGTTCGTTAAGGAGTCTTTAAACAGGAATTCATACGAATGGGGTTATTTGATCTTTTTAAGCGAAAACAAGTCGTTGCGCCCGGCAACCCGACTCCGTTAACAAGTTTCAAATCGTACTATCTCTACGGTTTACCAACAATCCGAATACTGTAGCAACCGACATACAACTAGTCGTGGAGCTTTATCGCAAGGTAATTGGTGATATAGGCGGCATTGCGATTACCAATTCTTTTCACCCCTATTATATCGTCAACCAGAAAGGGACGACTGTCTGGAATGCTGCCTATGTAAACGTGTACATCAACGAAAAACAGGACGAATTTTCCAGGAATATCCAGACGAACAAGGCAATCTATATGGTTGATATGGGCCCGATCTTTACGGAAATCAACGTTTGGCCAGATACCCGATTAACGTATGAAGAAAATCCATTATTCAGTCGTTATGTGCCGTTTATAATTCCATTTTTAGTCTATAACCCAGATAAAGAAATACGGTGGGATTATGAAATTGGGGAATGTTCAATTAAGTGTGTCATTTCCTCAGATCGTGATGTGATTTCGGACACGATCTTCAAATAATATTGTCAATTGCTGGAGTGTAACGGCCCAATTTTGTAAGGGTAACTGCCAGCCATTAATGATGCGTTGGGTTGTCAGGTAAAGTAGCTTTAATAAAGCTGTCTCTGACGAAAAAACACCTTTCGATTTGGTTACACACCGTATTTGCCGATGGAACCCTTCAACCGTATTAGTCGTGTAGACCACCTTACGAATAGCCGCGGGATACTCAAAAAAACGAGTTAATCGCAGCCAATTACGTTGCCAGCTTTCAACAACCAATGGATATTTCTTTCCCCATCGGTCAGTAAAATCAGCCAGTTTTTGTTCTGCTCCGGTCACAGTAGCCGACTGATAAATCGGTTTTAAATCAGCCGCTACGGCTTTCTGGTCCTTAGAGACCACATATCGCATTGATGTGCGCACCTGATGGACCAAGCAAAGCTGCACATCAGCTTTGGGGTAGATTGTTTCAATCGCATCGCCAAACCCAGAGAGGTTATCAATCGAGCAGATTAATAGGTCTTTGACCCCTCTAGCCTGTAAATCAGTCAGGGTGGAGAGCCAGAAACGTGCGCTTTCGGCATCACCAATGTAGATGCCTAGCAAATCCTTCCGGCCTTGTAACCGGGGCGCCGGAGCGCTCAACCGCTAAAATGTTGTAGGCGGCTTTGCTGATGACTTTGCCGTCTTGCCGTACTTTGAAATGAACTGCATCCAGCCACACAAAGGCATAAACTGGCTCCAAGGGGCGAGAACGCCATTGCTCAACTAAAGGAAGGATTTTATCTGTGATGGCAGATAACTGGCCAGTGCTGATCTCCAAGCCATATAAATCCTCCAGGTGCTCCTGAATATCTTCATAGGACATGCCCTTGCTGTAGAGGGAAAGAATGCGGTTGTCCAAGCCTTCGCCTAAGGTCGTTTGACGCTTGCCGATGATCTTGGGTTCAAACGAGCCATCCCGATCACGCGGCATGGCCACCTCGACTGGACCATGTCCGGTCTTGACCTGCTTGGCCTTGCTGCCGTTGCGTCGATTAGGCCGGTTTTGCTCAACGTGAGGTGGTCCGCCACCGCGGCTGCATCTCACCCGATAGGGCAGCATCAAGCAAATCTTTCAATAATGGAGCCAACAGACCATCTTTGCCTGTCAGTTCTTTCTCGCCAGCGAGCATCTTAGCGATGGTTTCCTGGCGAAAGGCTTCATAATCAAAGCCGTTTTTATCCCGTTTTATATCCATTTGATTGTCAAGTTAGCAAATCATAACTTGACACACTTTATTGAACACTCTCTGAAATTGCGAAAGGTATTGCTGAAAAGGGAATTGCTTCTGAGTACGTTGAACACATCACAAATTCGATACGGTTTTTCATGCCCGAGCCCGCATTCGTCATCGGTTTTGACGAATTTGACGAGACAAACTCTTCGGGCCTTATCGACAATTTTATTAACTGCAAGAAAATGCTCCCCGGCAATTAAGCACTAGTGTCCAAATTGTTGTTACTCAGTACTTAACTAAAGTATGTGAATTCGGAATTAGAAATGGCCCGTCAGGGCCTTCACAGCGTAGCGTCGGTAGAGAAATCCACATGTGTAGATAACGTGTGCCGTCAGGTACACAATAATTCAGGTACACAATAATTATGTACCTGACGGCACATTTTTGCTTTGGAAACAGATTTTCCTACCGACGCTGCGCTGTGAAGGCCCTGACGGGCCACTCATAATCCAGAACACACGTTATTAGGAAAATTAAGCAGAAGAATCTTCATTATGACATACAGTTTAGCGTGGCTTATTGAGAATTTTGAACGAGGGAAACGTTGATACGGTCAAGATTATCACCGGGTTAAAACACGGCGCAAAAAAACAGAATGGATCGGATGCACCGGGTTAAAACCCGGTGAGAATCATATTTAATGTTTCGCCAGCTGATTGTCAACTCCATCAATTCCCCGCAATTCTCGCCAGCATAGATTTCCCGTTCTGATTATCCGGGTTTAGCTCAACCGACTTTTTGTACATGGCAATGGCTTCTTCTTTCTGGCCGTTCTTGAGCAGGGCTTCTCCGTAGCTATCATACACATTCCAGCTTTGAGGAAATAAACTCACATTGAGCTTAAAAATTTCGAGCGCGTTTTGTGCATTTCCGCCACCGTTTAGCATTTGGTAGCCCCAATCGTTCAGGTCATTTTCGGACGGCTGGAAGTTGGCATCTTTCTTTTTCAGTTCATTGGCCACCTCGATGGCCTGTCCGAAACCCCGTTTTCGCAACTGCATATGGAGAGCGGTAACGGGATCGGATGCGGCAATATCGGGGTTATAGAAACCAGCCAGTTCGTCCACAAATTCTTCTGGATACCCTCCGGCCAAATTCGTGAGCACCACAATCGCCAGATCATCTTCGGGATACACAAAAAAGGCCGAGCGACCACCACCTGTTATTACAATCGGACTGTGTTTGGGGCGAGGTTTGGTTACCCAACCCAGCGCCCATTGCGTTGGTGAACCGTTGTTATACGTCCCGGCAGTCCAGAGCGTTTTGAGTGCGTCTTTTGTCTTGAGAAGTTTGCCTTGCTGCAACGCGATAATCCAGTGCGCAATGTCTTCGGCGGTGCTGTTCAAACCCGAGGCCGTGCGGTGAAACGGCGACATTTCCCCATAATTATTGACAAGTCGTTTTTCAGGAAGCGCTTGTCCATCCAGTTTCGTGACAAATCTATACTGTTGTACCATATTGGGAATCACATCGCGCGAATCACCAAACTGGGTACCTGGCATACCCACCACCTGAAATTGTCGCTCACTGAACACCTGAGCAAAAGGTTTCCCACGAAATTTATCAATGATTTTCGCCAGTAGCACATAGTTCGTCTGGTTATAGCTGAACTGCTCGCCCGTTGGGAAATCCATTGGAAACGTCTGGATTTTCGCCCAGGCAGCATCCTCCGTTTCTGACCCTACCAGTCCTCCGGTATTTGGATTCGCAATTCGGTTAATATCAGGAAGACCTGAGACGTGTGTTAACAATTGGCGTATTGTAACGGGTTGCCAGTTTGCCGGAAGGCCATCAAGATACTGGGAAACGGGCGCCCCAAGGTCCACGATCCCTTCTTCAACTAACTGCATCATGGCAACGCCCGTGAACGCTTTGGTGCAGGAGTTAATCATGAAAACGCTTCGGTCTGTAACCGGAACCGCATTCTGGATATTCGCCATTCCGTACGACTTCAGCAGAACAACTTTACCGTGCTGAACAACGGCCAACTGAAGGCCCGGAATACGGCGCTCCTGCATTTCACGGCGTATCAGTGTTTCTACATTACTGATCTGGGCCGTTTGCCCAAACACAATGCCGCACTGAACGGCAAAAACTAAAAGTATGGTTAGAAAGCGAAAGGAGTTCATAAGTATGTGTTTCGCTGGAAACTTCGCTTTTCCGCAAAGGTTACTTGCCAGGACTAATTTTAAATCAGCTTCGCCTAGTGCCTTTTTTGTTCGCCAACTGTAGCATGATTTCCACCGGGTTTAAAGCCAAACACACCTCATACATAGTCTCTCCTTTGGCCCCTGCTGGTTGTAGTAGCTTTGATTCATCAAAAAAGACAACAACCAAAAACGCAATATCACTCATGAAAATCTCTTACGTAGTAACGCTTGTAACGATCCTGTTTACCCTTAGTGTTAGCTCTTGTAGCAAGAAGTCCGACGACATTGCCCCTGCTCCGACCCAAGACACTGTGGATTTTAAAGTAAACGTTGATGGACAAGCCTATACGCCTGATTATGCCTATGCACTCGCCACATTTCCGGGGGCCAACGGTTACTTCGCTATTTACGGCCTCGATAGTAAGACCAGCGATGTGGTAGCCCTCGCTCTACCCTCCACCGCTACCGAAGGAACCTATCTATTGAGCAACGTCAACATTGGCATTCTGACCATCAACAAGGAAGACTTTGCAACTGTAAATGGGGGAACCGGCAGTATCACGATCACCAAGAAAACAGATAAGTACATGACTGGTACGTTTAGCTTCACGGCCTACGATGCATCGGGAACAAAAAAACGAGCCCTGACAGAAGGCTCGTTCAATGTGAATATTCGCTAGAATACGGTAAGTCTACTCCACCGTTACCGACTTCGCCAAATTCCTCGGCTGGTCAACATTTCGACCACGCATTACGGCGATATCGTAGGCCAATAGTTGCAGGGGAACGACGGATACTAATGGCATTAACACCTCGTGCACTTTCGGGATTTCGATCGTAAAATCGACCATACCGGGCAGGTTCGTGTCACCTTCAGTGGTGATGGCAATAACGCGGCCTTTTCGGGCTTTTACCTCCTGGATATTCGAGACAACTTTTTCGTAGGAGCTATCTTTCGTCGCAATGACAACGACCGGCATATCTTCATCAATGAGCGCAATAGGGCCGTGTTTCATTTCGGCAGCCGGATAACCTTCCGCGTGTATGTAGCTGATTTCTTTCAACTTCAGGGCGCCTTCTAAAGCAACCGGGAAGTTAAGCCCCCGCCCCAGATAGATGAAATTTCGAGCATAGGTGAAAATGTAGGCAATCTCTTTAATCTTATCGGCCGCCTGTAACACCTTTTCCACCTTCGCCGGAATACTATCCAATTCGGCCAGCAATTGCCGGAATAGTGAGTCCGAAATGGTTCCTTTCCGCTTGGCTGCCGCTAAGGCGATCAAGGTTAGAACAGTCACCTGCGCCGTGAATGCTTTTGTGCTGGCCACCCCAATTTCAGGTCCTGCGTGGGTGAATGCGCCCGCGTGAGTTGCCCGCGCAATGGACGAACCAACGACATTACAAACCCCAAATATGGTTGCTCCTTTGGATTTCGCCAGTTCAATAGCTGCCAGCGTATCGGCAGTTTCGCCCGATTGCGAAATGGCGATGACGATATCGCCTTCTTTAATAATTGGGTTGCGGTAACGGAATTCCGATGCGTATTCCACTTCAACCGGAATCCGGGCCAGTTCTTCAAAAATGTACTCAGCAACCAAACCCGCGTGCCAGGATGTACCGCAACCAATGATCACGATCCGTTTTGACTTGGCCAGCTTGTCCATATAATCGCGCAGGCCACCCAGCAGAAGCGTTCCTTCGTCGGCCTTCACGCGGCCCCGCATGGAGTCGGCAATGGAGCGTGGCTGCTCAAAAATCTCCTTGAGCATAAAATGATCGAAACCGCCTTTTTCGATGGCTTCTAACTCCAGCTCAACCTTGTGGACGTAGGGGGTTGTGGTTGTGTTATCGAGCGTAACGACTTTCAGCGCGCCATCTTTGATAACGGCAATCTCGTAATCATTGAGGTAGATTACGTCTTTTGTGTATTCAACAATCGGAGTGGCGTCCGATGCCAGAAAGAACTCATTTTCGCCAACGCCAATCACTAGTGGAGAACCTTTCCGAGCCGCAATTAACTGGGTAGGGTCTGCTTCGCTCATGATCACGATGGCATAAGCCCCCACCACTTCCTGTAAAGCCAGTCGCACAGCTTCTTCAAGCGTTCCGCCGTTATTTTCCCAGATGTCTTCAATAAATTGGCCTAGTACTTCGGTATCGGTTTCACTCGAAAACGTATGCCCTTTTTTTAGCAATGCCTGCTTAATGGCCGCATAGTTCTCAATGATACCGTTGTGGATGATGGCAAGTTTCCGATGGAATGAGTAATGCGGGTGCGCATTTACGTCGTTAGGCTCGCCGTGAGTAGCCCAGCGCGTATGCCCCATACCAATCGTCGCGTGGGTTTCTTTTCCTTCGAGTTCATGCTCCAGCGCAACAACCTTCCCTTTTTTCTTATAAACCTTCAGACCGTGCCCGTTCATCAACGCTACCCCAGCGCTATCGTACCCCCGGTATTCGAGCCGTTTTAAGCCTTTTATTACTAACGGGCACGCTTCTCGGTGCCCCACATACGCTACAATGCCACACATAATCAGTTAGCGGTTATGAGTTATCAGTTATCCACTGGGTGGGATTATGAAAGATAAACTTATTTCGGGAGTAAAATAAATGCAAAAAGCCGGGCATTCCGGCTTTTTGCTTGGTGATTTACGTAAATGGATGGTTTACCCAGCCAGTTGTGTATACAGGTTGTAATACCGATCGGTTACATCTTCATCTTCGACGCTATCGAATTTATGTTCTGGCAAATCGTTCAGGATAGCGTTCAAGCTATCGCTCGACTCCTCTTCGGCCCGTACTACGGCATCGGCATAGGCACAACCTATCCGAATAAAGCCCTGAAAATCAGCCGTCTTTAATTCCGACAGCATTTCGTCATTAATGTCCATCATCCGAGCTTTCTCGATGATGTCTCCTGCGAAACGATGTTCAAATGAGTTGTTATAGACCGTAAAGACCGACTTGGTGTCTTTGAACATCGGGTCGTTTTTGTAGGTCGTTTTCAGGTACAGCGGAATCAGGGATGTCATCCAATCGTTACAGTGAACGATATCAGGAGCCCATCCAAGTTTCTTCACTGTTTCCAGAACACCTTTGCAGAAGAAAATTGCCCGTTCGTCGTTGTCGTCGTAGAAACGATTTTCTTTATCGTGGAAGACGTACTTTCGCTGAAAATAGTCCTCATTATCAATGAAATACACTTGCAATTTCGCGGTTGGAATCGACGCCACCTTGATAATTAGTGGTTTTTCATCGTCACCTACGGCAATATTAATACCCGACAACCGTACTACTTCGTGTAAGCGATTTTTTCGCTCATTAATCAGCCCAAAGCGAGGCACCAAAATTCTGATTTCCATCCCACGCTCCTGCATGGCCTGCGGCAGTTTGCGGACGAAGTCAGCGACATCAGACGTTTTCAAGAAAGGATTGATTTCGCTGGCGACGTAAAGGATGCGTAATTTGCTCATAAGTAGGGAAGCGTGTGTTGTCTGAGAGAACCAAAAAACTTGCAAAATTATACAAATTTTTCCCGTATTTCAATAAGTTTTGTCCAAAAAAGATGCGGTTCTTGTATCATTGTACCCGCAAAACAACAAAACGCCCGTCATGACCCGTTTCGAGACAATTTCCGGTCTTCGTCAGTATATAGCCAACATCAAACCCGAACAAAGCATTGGTTTCGTCCCAACAATGGGTGCCCTGCATGAAGGTCATATAAAACTCATTGAGGCCGCCCGTAAGGAAAATGATATTGTCATCAGCAGCATCTTCGTCAACCCCGTTCAATTTAATAATCCCGACGATCTGGCCCGCTACCCACGTACACTCGAAGAAGATAGTCTGCAACTCCAGGCCGCTGGCTGCGATGTTGTGTTTGCCCCGTCGGTTGCCGAAATGTACCCTGAGTCACCCGGTATTCGACTCAATTTTGGGGAGTTGGAAACCATGTTGGAAGGTGCTTTTCGACCGGGTCATTTCAACGGTGTAGGCATTGTGGTTTCCAAGTTATTCAACATTGTACAGCCCAAGCGAGCTTATTTTGGTCAGAAAGACTTACAGCAGGTGGCCGTCATCCGCCGACTCATCCGTGACCTGAGCTTCCCCATCGAACTAATCCGTTGCCCCACCGTACGGGAAGCCGATGGTCTGGCCATGTCGTCGCGTAATCGCAACCTCACCCCTTTCGAACGTGAACAAGCGCCCACCTTGTTTCAATCGTTGACCCTTGCTCATGAATTATTGACAGAAGGCCACAGCCCAGCTCAGGCCAAGGCAGCTGTAACCGGTATTTTCAGTAGTAATCCTAATTTTCGATTGGAGTATGTCGAAATCGTCAACGCCGATACGCTCCAGATAGCCAATGAAGTCCTGGCTCCTGGTCAAACGGCCATTTGCCTGGCGGCTCATTTAGGCAAGGTCCGACTTATTGATAATCTGGTGTTTTAGGGCATAAACCGTTATCTTTACTATAGCAAGACGTGAAGACTATGAAACCAACAACCCACTCAGGAAGCCCCCAATAAAACCATTGCGTTATTACGCCGAATGGCGGCAGAAAAGCGGGAAACAAAGCGACAAATGCGGGAAGCTTTTGAAACCGACCCGGAGGTAAAGAAGGCCCTTGACCGGCTGAAACAGCGTAATGATGAATCGAAATCCTTATAGGTTTGAATACGTTGGAGGTGAGTCGAATTCTTACGTATTCGAGACTAACAATAGGGTTACTTATCAAGTCAAGTTCCAAGCAACTCCTTATCTGTTTCCAAATTATTCTGACCTAGGCCAGGATATATTCGAATTAATTATTGACGTGATTTATTCGCCTATCGGGAAAGTATCGCCAGATGCATTTATTCCGGCGACCATTGCCGCCATTTGCGAAGATTTCGTCAGCAGCAAAGAACGCATCTTACTTTATATCTGTGAAACAGCTGACGCTCGCCATCTAGCTCGGGTTCGAAAGTTTGATGCCTGGTTTCGCGAATTCAACAATTCTAGCTTCATAAAAATTGATGCCAATTTCCCTGACGTCAACCACATAACTTATTATGTATCGCTCATTTTCCGACTGAGTCATCCACAACGGCATACGATTATGGATGAGTTCGACTTATTGGCGCAGCAATACCACACTACCAAATAGATATTTCGATTTCTTTAGGGCGTCGGATTAGCTACTCGCCAGGCTGTTTGAAAAACCAGGGTCGCTCGCTTTTGCAGCATATCATACGCTATTTTATCGGCAGTATCAGACGGTTTATGGTAATCATAATGCTCGCCACTCGTAAAAAATAGAGCAGGAATACCTGTTTTGGCGAAGTTGTATTGGTCAGATCGTTCAAAGAACCTCATCGGATCATTGTCTGTATCATAGCCACCTTTGTTTAAGACCAGATTCACTGATTGTTGATTAACAGCCTCGGCCGTTTTACGAAGGGCAGTTCCATCATTATCTGTCAGGAGGTAGCAATAGTTTGGTTTCTTTCGGTGCGCATCATCTATCCGTCCCACCATGTCCACGTTCAGATCGCAGATGTACTGCCCACGCGGAATTGGGCTATTGCCCATGAAAAAATCAGACCCTAACAATCCGCCTTCTTCACCCGAAAACAAAACGAACAAAATACTCCGGCGAGGACGAACTCCTTGTTGAACCAGACTGTCAACTACAGCAGCAATTGCCAATACAGATGCAGTACCGGATGCATTATCGTCGGCCCCATGAAACGTCCGTCCGCCAGCGTTTCCCAGGTGATCGTAATGAGCCGAAACAACGACTACTTCTCGCTTCAGATCGGTCCCAATCACGAACCCACCTATATTATCGCCAAATAACACCTGACTACTGTCTTTAGCGGTAAGTGGCCAAGGAGCTAGTTCGTGTCGTTTATAGGTACCCGAAACGGTGCTCCTCTCCCGCATAGTACCAAACATGGCAACCTCGGTAATCGTAAAAGGAAATGTTTGTCGATAAGAACCACGAACCGAATCAAGCCGAAAAGCGGAGATCAAATGGCTTTGCCTGAATAGTCTCGTGCAATAGAGGGCCGCATCTCGCTGACCTTGCTTTCCCGTCTCGCGGCCTTGCAAACTATCTGAGGCTAATAGATAAACGTGCTTTTTGAGCAATGAATCCGACACTAAAACCTTCGACACATCAACTTGCGCACAGACCTTGACCAATGTGATTGTCGAAATCGTAAGCGTCATCAGTAAACTTCGTAACATAGGCGTGAATAGCATTAGTCAACTCCAGAAAACAGGAGCGAATATATACGAATCCCGAGAAATAGCTTACCTGTCAGTCCACAATCCTGAATGCCATTTTTGCTTTGGCGCGCGAGAGTGCATTGAAGTGCCACCATTCGTACTCAATGGGCGTAAAGCCGCCCTGGCGCATGGCTGTTCGGAGAATATGCCGGTTGTCGATCTGTTTCTGCGTCAACTTCCCGGCTCTAAGGAGTTCATTTTCTCGGGATGGATAAGCCAGTTCACCAAAGAAATCGTACTTCGTACCCATGTCTAAGGGCTCCGGTGCGCCGGACCGTCCTTCCTTGGTAGCTACTGTCAAATCGACGGCACAGCCGTAGTTATGAATAGAGCCTTCACGCGGATCGGCCACGTATTTCCGGCGCTCCCGTTCAGATAGATTAGGCAAAGCGTTCCAAAGATTCCATTGTGCCGAGCGAGGCCGTGCAGCATCGTATACCAACAGCCGCAAGTTGGGGTGGTGAGCTTGTAGGTATTTACTGGCCTCAGCAAGCTTTTTAGCGGCCATAGGCTGCATATAAGCCTGTGTAAGGCCGCCGTACACATCTTTTCCCACAAAGTTGTCTGTCGTTGAATATTTCAACTCTACGAGTATAGATGGGTCTGCATCCTGCACATTGACCAAGCCTTGTTTGATCATTGCTTGTTCAACCTTAGACTGGGCAAAGAGTGAAAGAGCGAATGAGTGAATGAGTGAAAAAACGAGTATGAAGACAGACGTTTGCCGCATTATTATGGGTAGACACAATTGGTTTGTGCCGAATGTTCATGTAAACTTACAGGATTTCTAAACTGACAAACGAGAATAGCTGCGACGTATTATCGATGTTTATTATAGAATAGTCCGGCAACACTCTTTCGCTCATTCATTCTTTCGCTCAATATAACCGATGGCACTTAATTATATCTGGGTTGCTTTCTTTGTTATTGCTTTTCTGGTCGCACTGGCCAAGTTGATTTTCTTAGGCGACACTGAAATCTTCAAAATCATTGTCGAAGGTTTATTCGATTCCTCGAAAGTCGCCGTCATGGACATTGCCTTACCGTTGGCAGGTGTCATGACGTTTTTTCTGGGATTGCTCAATGTCGGCGAAAAAGCGGGCGCCATCAATTTTTTAGCCCGGATCATTGGCCCTTTTTTCAACAAGCTATTTCCCGAAGTCCCTAAAAATCACCCGGCTAATGGGCAGATGATTATGAACTTTTCGGCCAACATGCTTGGACTCGACAATGCGGCCACCCCCTTTGGCCTGAAAGCGATGGCGAGTTTGCAGGAACTGAACCCCAGGAAAGACACCGCTTCCAATGCGCAGATCATGTTTCTGGTACTGCATACGTCTGGCTTAACCATCATTCCGCTGAGTATTATGGCACAACGAGCCATTTTGGGCGCAAAAGATCCATCAGATATTTTCATTCCCTGTCTGATTGCTACTTATGTGGCTACCGTGGTGAGTATGATTACCGTAGCCATCAAACAACGAATAAACCTGATTGACAAAACTGTGATTGGCTGGCTTTGTGGCGTTACCGGGTTAATTGGACTGGCGCTGTGGTTTTTATCCACCAAAACAAAAGAAGAAGTCGAAGTAATTTCTAAAGTGACGGGCAATCTCGTTCTAATGCTGATCGTGGTATCGTTTCTGCTCGGGGCTATGCGTAAAAAGGTCAATATTTTTGATGCATTCATAGAGGGCGCAAAAGGTGGTTTTGAAACCTCCGTTCGAATTATTCCCTATCTGGCAGGCCTGTTGGTTGCGATCAGTGCCTTCCGAAATTCGGGTGCCATGGATTATGTTATTGATGGATTGAAATACGTATTCGCCCTGACGGGGATGAATACCGAATTTACCGACGCGCTTCCCGTTGCCCTCATGCGCCCTTTGAGTGGTTCAGGCTCAAGGGCACTGATGATCGACGCCATGAAGCAATTTGGCCCGGATTCGTTTGTTGGTCGGCTGGCTTGTATGTTTCAGGGCGCAGCAGATACCACATTTTACATTGTTGCGCTGTACTTTGGCTCGGTTGGTATTCGCAATTCGCGGTATGCTATCCCCTATGGCTTATTCGCCGATTTTGTGGGCGTAATGGCAGGTATAGCCCTGGGATACTTCTTTTTCCATTGACCTACCTACACATCGGTCAGACCAAATTAGCTTGGCTGCCTACGTTACGACACGAATATCAGTACATAATTTAAGCTGAGCGTCGCATTCACGCCTGCTACTACTAGACAAATACCTAAAACACCAGCTCTACCAGGCTGGTGTTTTTAATTTATAGATACCTAGCACTAAGGCTCATAGTTATTCCTTATAGTCAATTTTGCTAGTATCAATGCTGAGTAAATTAGCCAGATAAGCAGCCCAAATAAAGCCCAAATAGCTGGTTTCGGTAACAGTAACTCGGTCTAATCTCTATCCTATTTTTTATTATTAATCAAAGTATAAATCAGAGAAAAACTATTTACTAAGTGCTTATAAAAGGGCCTTTTTATAGGTAAAAAACAGCAAAATTCCCTACTCTTTCTCGCAGGATATTCCCGGAATTGTTCAATTCAAATCTCAGCATAAATAAAATTCCTATATTTACTATCAATACAATAGATTGTATTAGTCTTTAAGAAAATATAAAATTTTTATTTCAATATAATAGAAATTTGGACAATAACACTATCTATAATTAATAAGAAAATTACCTTCTTGCCAACTGCATAAACCTATACTCTGTTGCGCTAATTACCTGACAAATAAGCCACTTAAAAAGATAATCGCGTAATAACTACACTATTAATGAGCTAGTTAAGTAAAACTACTCAAATAATATTCAGGTGAATTTATGTTGCTTAGTTTATAAATAGAACCTGCCTTATAGAATGTATAAAGCTGAAATAGAGCCAATCCGGCTACTTAGGCTCTGTATTTCTGATTTTTACGGGCATCATAAAAGTAACCTTTATCATTGATTTTGCAACAAAGTGACTTTTTGTGAAATTATTAGAATATTACAAAAAAACCTTCCAGCTGAATAGTGTCAATTCATATTCTATACATTAACTTTGTTTCCCAATTTCTAGGACGTTTAGTATAATTAAATCTCTACTTACAAATGAAGAAAATTTTATTTGGAAGTTGGCTCTTATCCTTATTGTTCTGTGTTCCTGTTTTAGCACAGGACGTAGTGGTAAGCGGCCAAGTTACTTCATCAGACGACGGGTCTACCCTACCAGGGGTGACTGTACAGGTAAAAGGTGCCAATCGGGGTACAAACACCGATGCACAAGGTAACTATCGCATTACTGCATCTGCTAACAGCACGTTAGTGTTCAGTTTCATCGGTTATGTATCACAAGAAGTTTCTGTTAACAGACAGTCAACCATCAACGTAGGCTTAAAGGGAGACTCTCAGCAACTAAGTGAGGTAGTTGTTATCGGTTACGGTACACAGACCCGCCAGGATGCTACAGGAAGTATCGCTTCAGTTAAAGGAGCTACCATTGCCCAGATGCCTATTCAGAGCTTCGAGTCAGGTCTGGCAGGTCGGTCGGCCGGTGTGCAGATCACGGTTCCGAATGGTGTATTGAACAACCCACCCGTTTTCAGGATTCGGGGCACAAACTCGATTTCGCTGAGTTCTTATCCATTAATCGTGGTAGATGGTGTGCCTACCTTCACGGGTGATCAGGGCAATACAAATGCTCCTTCGAACCCACTGGCGAGTATCAATCCAAACGACATCGAAAGCATGGACGTAGCGAAAGATGCTGCTGCTACTGCTATCTATGGTAGCCGCGCTGCGAATGGTGTTGTTTTCATCACAACCAAACGGGGAAAATCAGGGAAAGTACGTGTAAACTACGATGGCTGGGTTGGTTTTTCAAATACCTACCGCCTGCCTGAGATGCTGAACGCCAGCCAGTACATCAACTTTAAGTCGATGGCTGTGGCAAATAACCCAACTGCTTCGGCGGTAAAGTTTACGCAGGGTACTGATGCCAACGGAAATCCGATCAATACCAAATGGTATGATTATATATACCGGCAGGGTGTTTCGCATAGCCATAACCTGAACATTTCGGGAGGTAGCGAGAATACAAACTATTACTTCTCGGTTGGCTACACAAACCAAAAGGGTGTTCTCCAGAAAAATGATTTTAATCGGATGAATGCCTTGTTCAATGTCGATAGCAAGCTCAGCAAGCTATTTACCATTGGTGGTAAGATTGCTATCTCGAATGAACAAAACCTGTCTGCCGGTACATCGGGCTCATTGAATGGTGAAGCCTACAATACAAGTGGTTTGGGTCGTGTAGGCTTAGTATTGCCTCCAATCCTCTCCCCTTACAATAATGACGGTAGTTACAACCTGAACGGTTCGGCCATCGGTTTGGGCAATAGTATTGTAGGTACATCGGTCTCGTATCCGAACCCGTTACCTATGCTTGACCAGAACCGGTCAAATACGGAGAACAACCACATTCAGTCGAATGCCTATATCCAGTTCAAGCCTCTTCCCTGGATCACGTTGCGTAGCACGTATGGTATCGATTACTTGCTAGCCGACAACGACCTGTTCCAGTCGCCGATCTCAAGTGATGGTTACAGTTCGGGTGGTAATGCTACCAGCAGCTTCCGTAAATTAAAAACCTGGTTGTGGACAAACACCGCTCAGTTTGAGAAGTCATTTGGTGGTGTTCATAACTTTAACTTACTGGTGGGTCAGGAGCAGCAGCGAACGACTACACTCGGCTACGGCTTGAACCGTCAAACGTTGTCAGATCCTAACTATACGGTTATCCAAGCTGGTTTTGTTACGAACAACCCTTCGAGCCTTGCCTATAGTGAGAACTATTTATTATCAGGATTTGGCCGTCTGAACTATAATTACAAGGAGAAGTATTTTCTGAGTGGTAACCTGCGGCAGGATGAATTTTCTGCCTTGGGTCAGAAAAAAGGGACGTTCTATGGTGTATCTGCTGGCTGGGAAATTGCTCAGGAAGGTTTCTGGAAATCTGCTTCACTGGATAACATCTTCAGTAGCTTCAAGATTCGTGGTAGCTATGGTAAAGTGGGTAACATTGGTAGCATTAACGACTATTCGCCTTACTCGCTCTATAGTTCCGGTTTATATGGTGGCGCGTCAACGTTGTATTTTTCGGTTGTGGGTAACCCATCACTTAAATGGGAAACCAGTACCAAAACAGATGTTGGCTTCACGTTTGGCCTGCTAAATAACCGTATTTCGGGAGAAGTTGCTTACTATAAAAATGACATCGATAACCTGATCCTGAACGTAGCCCAGTCGCCATCTACGGGTATTCCAGGTACATTGTCGGGTGTTGCTTATCCTCCACAAAACGTTGGGAAGATGTATAACAAAGGTCTTGAGATTTCGCTCAATGCCCGAGTTATCAACTCAAAAGATTTCCAATGGAGTTCAAACTTCAACATAACCTTCAACAAAAACGAAGTAACAGCACTGGCTCCCGGCCTGAATGTACTTCAAACAACCACGTCAAGTCTGGAAACTGTAAACCAGACTCAACCAGGTTATTCGTTAGGTCAGTTGTGGGTTGTTCGTACAAACGGTGTTGATCCAGCAACGGGCAAACGGATTTTCGTTAACTCGGCTGGGCAGAACGTATACTATCAGTATTATGCTCCTTCGGGCCAGTTCAATTACTCGACTACCCCCGATGGTTTAACCCGATATGTAAGTCCAACTGGTGGTACATCTATTACGCAGGCAAGCGATGCGGTTATGTACGCAAACGTGAACCCAAAGGTATATGGTGGTTTTGATAACAATTTCAAATTCAAAAACTTCGACCTGGGCGTTCTGTTAACTTATCAATTAGGTTTCTCGGTTTATTATGGTACCAACGCTGGTTTACATGACCAACGTTTCTGGAATAATGCAACCGATGTTCTGACCGATGCCTGGCAGAAAGAAGGGGATACCGGCAAAAAATACGCGAAGCCTATATTCAACGATAACACGTCTAATGGTTCGGCCTTCCCATTGGATATCAACGTATTCAAAGGTGATTTCCTGAAAGTGCGTTCGGTTACCTTCGGCTACACACTTCCAGCCTCATTGCTGTCGAAAGTTCGGATGACCAACCTGCGTCTGTACGTAAGCGGTCAAAACTTAGGTGTACTCACGAAATACCCAGGGCCAGATCCAGAGGTATCGTCGAATGGATCATCCAGTACTAGTGGACAAGGTGTTGATCGGAATACGATCGGCAATGCCCGTACGATCACCGTTGGTCTAAGAGCTGGCTTCTAATCAAGAAAAAGAAACACATGAAAAATACTCTAAAATATTCACTTGTCGTCGGTATGACTCTGCTGGGGGCTAGTTCCTGCAATAGAGACTTACTTACTCCACTTCCGCAGACGGCAGTATCCGATGCGTCGGCATTTAGTACCACAACTCGCGTTCAAACGCAGCTTCTGTCGTTGTATGGAGCCCTGAAAGATGGTAACTTCTACGGTGGTCGTTATGTCATTTATGGCGATATCCGGGGCGAGGAGTTCATTAACGAAACCTCCAACCTGGTTACCGGCTCCGACGTATGGGGCCTAAACGCAACCAACAGTGCAACGGCTGTTGTGAACCTGTGGTACTATGCCTATCTGACGATCAACAAATGCAATATCTTCATCGATGGTATGGCTGCTGGTGGTACTACAGTTGTTGGTGCCGATGCTTCTGCCAAGTACATTGCTGAAGCCAAACTGATCCGGGCATTGAGCTATTACAGCTTACTCCAGTATTATGCTCGTCCTTATGCGGATGGCAACGGGAACAAACCAGGCGTTCCTCTTCGTCTGAACGGAATCAAGGGTGTTGGCCAGTCGAATCTGGCGCGTAGCACCGTTTCTGAGGTGTATGCGCAAATCCTGAAAGATTTGAACGATGCCGAAACCGGTCTGCCATCCACTTATACAGCTGCTTCAGACAATACAACCCGGGCGCATAAGAATACAGCCATTGCGCTAAAAACGCGGGTGTATTTAACCATGCAGAATTATGCCAGCGTAATTACGGAAGCGAACAAAATTGTGAGCGCAACAGCGCCGTTTAAAGCATCTACTGGTGTAGCGAACCAGTTACAACCGGATATTACAACTGTATTCACGACCTATGCCAATACAGAATCCATCTTCTCGATGCCGATGACCTCCACAACCGGAGACTTCCCAGGCACGCAGAACCAGTTGGCTTATTACTATTCGCCTAACACCGCAAACGGCGGCATTGGCAATGGTGAGTATTCGCTGAATCCAAAAGGCATCATTGCAGAACCAACCTGGACAGCAACTGATAAACGACGGTCGTTCATCAAGCAGTCTGGTACAGGCACAGCCGTAAAAAACTGGCTGATTAAATACAAAGCACCCAGCCCTTATACGGATTGGGTACCTGTTATCCGCTATTCGGAAGTGTTGTTGAATCTGGCCGAAGCCAAAGTTCGCAGCACCAATACGGTAGATGCACAGGCAGTTGCCCTGCTAAGTGCGGTTCGTAGCCGGTCTGATGCAGCCACAACATTTACGGCGGCTAACTTCGCTACCTCGGCTGATTTGGCCAACGCCATTCTGTTAGAGCGTAGAATTGAATTCTTAGGAGAAGGTTTGCGTAACAATGACCTGATGCGTCTGCTTCAAACGATCCCGGCCAAAGGAACGGTGCCAGCTAAAGCACCAACCGAACCAAACTACATCTGGCCAATTTCGGCTTCGGAGTTAGCTCTGAATAATCTGGCTACGGACAACTAGTCATAAAAAGTCTCTATTGCTAAAAGGCGACTACCCTGATGGGGTAGTCGCCTTTTTTTGCAAATACTCTAAAAAAAGCACCTTACTTTTAAGAAACATCAAATTCACAAACTGTATATTTGTCCCTTATTGCTAAATTTTAAAGTATTAATTAAATCTCTACTCACAAATGAGAAAAATTTTATTTGGAAGCTGGCTGCTTTCTCTACTATTCTGTTTGCCAGTCCTGGCGCAGGATATAGCGGTTAGCGGCCACGTCACTTCATCAGACGACGGCTCCACTCTACCGGGTGTGAGCGTACAGGTAAAAGGAACAACCCGTGGTGCAATAACGGATGCCAACGGGACTTACACGATCAATGTACCAGCTAATGCACGACTCGTATTTAGCTTCATTGGCTACACAGGTCAGGAGATTGCCGTTGGTAACAAAACGACCGTTAACGTGGTTCTTGTTGCTGGCTCGCAAAGTCTCGATGAGATTGTGGTAACTGCCCAGGGCATTGAACGCGACAAACGTTCGCTGGGCTACGCAACGCAGGAAGTAGGCGGCAACATTCTGGCTCAACGCTCAGAGCCCAACCTGCTCAACGCCCTTCAGGGTAAACTTGCCGGGGTTAGCATTACGGGCTCCAGTGGCGCACCAGGCGCATCAACGAACATCAACATTCGCGGTATTACGTCGTTCAACGGGAGCAACCAGCCACTGATCGTAGTTGATGGTATCATCTTTAGTAACGATGTTAACAACACGCAAAACACGCTCTTCGGGACACAGCCATCCAACCGTCTGGCCGATATAAACCCCGAAAGTATTGAATCGGTCAACGTATTGAAAGGCCCCGCAGCTGCTGTTCTGTATGGTTCACGG
This sequence comes from Spirosoma foliorum, assembly GCF_014117325.1. Lineage (NCBI taxonomy): Bacteria > Pseudomonadati > Bacteroidota > Cytophagia > Cytophagales > Cytophagaceae > Spirosoma > Spirosoma foliorum. The sequence goes on from NZ_CP059732.1 coordinate 5,767,729, forward strand.
GCATCGGCGGGTGCTATTGTAATCACCACAAAATCGGGACGTAACCAGAATAACAAAACGGAGGTAACGGTCAATTCATCCTACAACGTTCAGAACGTATATGGTTTACCGAAATACCAGAACGACTATGGTCAGGGAGCCAACAACCTGTTTACCCCAACGTCGAACAACTCCTGGGGCCCAGCTTTTTCGGGTGTAACGTCGGTAACCAATACACAGGGAAATGTAGTGCCTTACCAGGCCTATCCGAACAACGTGCGGGATTTCTACAAGCAAGGCAGTATTATCCAGAACTCAGTAAATATTGCCTCGGGCGATGCTACGCGCAACTACATTATCGCTATTGGCAATACGCTTCAGAACGGGATTGTTCAAAATTCGAAGTTCAACCGAACCAACGTGCAATTAGGCGGTGAATCCCGTTTACAGAATGGCATAAAAGTCAGTGGTACAGGCACGTACGTCCAGACGGTATCGAGAGGTGTTCCAGGTGGTAACGGAGCCAGTGCTTTTGGGCAGATTACCCGTATTCCCCGAAGCTATGACCTGCCTAACGAGGTATATCAGGATGCGAATGGGAAAAGCGTCTACTTCACCCCATCAACGAATAACCCGGAATGGAGCGTGAACAATGAGCGGCTCGATAGCCAGGTAGACCGTTTCTTTGGCAACTTCCAGATTAGCTACGATTTCGCTAAATGGTTAACGGTAGCCTACCGCGTTACGGGTGATACCTATACCGATCGCCGTAAGTTAATACTACCGATTGGATCGGGTCGTGCCCCACTGGGCGAAGTACAACAGGACAACTTTTTCCGTAATGAGTTAAACGGTGACCTGTTAATTACGGCTCGTAAAGACAATTTGTTTCTGGAGGGTTTGAATGCCAATTTATTGTTAGGCAACAACATCAACCAGCGCAAAACGCAGGAATCTGCTGCCGATGCGGCTTCGCTGACGTTGCCAGGCTTTTATAACATCAATAGTGGCACAGTGTTCACCGGTACGTTCGAGAGCTCTACGATGCGTCGTCTGGTAGGTTATTATGGCCAGTTATCCCTGAACTATAATAACTATGTGTTCTTGGAACTGTCTGGACGTGCCGACCAATCGTCGACATTACCGAAAGCGAACAATACCTATTTCTATCCGGCAGCATCGGTCAGTTTCGTGCCAACAGATGCCTTTAAGATCAATTCGGATGTGCTTTCGTACGCGAAAGTTCGGGCTAGTATAGCCAAAGTAGGACGCGATGCTGACCCCTATCAATTGAGCACCACTTATGCTACAACCTCATACGGTAACAATGTGGCCAGTATTACATACCCACTAGCACCCAATAATACGCCAGGTTTCAGTATTGGAACCCGGATTGGTAGCAGCACGCTTAAGCCTGAGTTCGTAACCTCTTACGAAGTTGGTATCAACCTTGGTTTTTTCAAAAACCGGTTGAGCATTGACGCTACCTATTTCGATTCTAAAAGCACGCAGCAGATTTTCAACGTAGCGGTATCGAACTCTTCGGGCTTTGATACACGTACAACCAACGTTGGCGAATTGCAAAACCGAGGTATTGAACTGGTCCTGAACGCCACACCTATTCGGGTGGGTGGTTTCAAATGGGATGCTACACTGAACTACACCCTTATTCGTAATAAAGTAGTTTCTATTGCCCCAGGCGTTAAATCCTCCAACATTGCCGGTAATTCCTTTATTGGTATCGCTCCATCTATTTATGAAGGGTATCCATATGGTGTAATTGTCAGCACGGCAAATTCGCGCGTTCAAAGTTCAGATCCTAACGGTTTGTATTATGATCCAACTGGCCAATATGCGGGCCAGTACTTAGTAAACGGATCGACTGGTCAGTTTGCGCCGGGTATTGCCAACTCGGTTATTTCCAACCCGCAGCCTAATTACACAGCAGGTTTGACAAATACATTTTCCTACAAAGGAATAGCGTTGTCCGTATTGGTTGATACCCGTCAGGGCGGTCAGCTTTTCTCATTCAATGCTGTCGATGCCCGGTCAAACGGATCGCTGTATGTAACAGGTATTGATCGCGATCAACCCCGGATTTTGCCTGGTGTAATCCAGAATACTGACGGTACCTTCCGCCCTAACAACATTCAGTTACCAGCACAAACGTACTGGGGAGCTTTAGGCGGTCTGGCATCAGAAGGAGCGGTCTATGATGCTACTGTTTATCGTCTGCGTGAAGTAGCGCTGAACTACACTTTTCCGAAGGGTTTATTGGGCAAAACTCCATTTGGATCTATTTCGGTGGGTGTAAGTGGTCGCAATCTGTTATTCTATGCGCCTAACTTCCCTGCTGACCCTGAAACCAATACGCAGGGAGCTGGCAACATTCAGGGACTTGACCTGAACGGACCTCCGAACACCCGCAACTTCGGTGGTAATATTCGGCTTACGTTCTAATCACTCTATTCATTCGACTTACTTATGAAATTTATAATTCCCAAAAGCTATCTGCTGCTTCCTTTCTTTCTGGGGCTGGGAGCATGTGGTAACTATTTAGATGTTAACGTAAGCCCCAATAACCCGACCACTGTTACGCCAGCGGTACTATTGGCTGGGGCCGAAGGTGGTAGCGCATTTGCAAACGCCAATGAATTAAATCGGTTTGCATCTGTTCTGGTGAACCAACTGGCAGGAGCCGCCAACAGCCCCGCAACGTACGACATTTTCCAAACGAACAGTGCTGACTTTGGCAACCAATGGACGGGTGAACTTTATAATGGACCTCTGATTAACTATCAGAAACTGATTGAGTTAGGCGATGCCACCAATTCAAAGGCTTACTCGGGTATTGCCAAGATTATGAAGGCCTATACGTTCAGTATTGCCACTGACGTTTGGGGCGATGTACCTTATTCGCAGGCATTATTAGGTGAAGCAAATACAACGCCCCGTCTGGACAAACAGGAGGATATCTACAAAGGCAATTCAACCCTGGGCATCCAGAGCCTTTTCGATCTTGTTCGTGAGGGCATCAAGGATCTCGACGCAACCTCAACCCTTAAGCCTGCGGGTGATGATATTATCTATGGCGGCAACCTGACCAAATGGAAACAGGCGGGCAACACGTTACTCCTGAAGTTTGCAGCAACCATTAGCCGAAAAGAACCCGCTCTGGCCGCTACGGTTATCAACGAAGTACTGACAGGCAGCAACTACATTACCAACAATAGTGGCGATATGAATTTCGCCTTTGGATCAAGTGTAGGCAGTCAGGATCCACGCTATACCTATACATTCGTTAGTTCGTTCCAGAATGACGAGCTATTAAGCACTCGTTATCTGAACTTGCTGACAGCGCTGAATGATCCACGGTTGCCAATCTTCTTTACCAAACCAGGAGCCAATTATGTAACGATTGACAATGGGTTTCGGGGTACCCTGCCAACACCCGTAGCCAACTGGTCTCGCTACAATAAATACGTTGTTGGTAATGCTGGTGAAGGCCCTGTTCGGTTAGTTACTAATTTCCAACGAGCATTTATTCTTGCTGAAGCTGCCTTGCGTCTGGGCACACCGGGCGATCCGCAGGCGCTGTACACAGAAGGCATTACAGCCTCAATGACGCTGGCGGGTTTAACTGCCGCTCAAATTACGGCCTACCTAACGGCTAACCCAACCGTGGCAACGCTGACAGGCACTACTGAAGAGAAGATCGCTCAGATTATAACTCAGAAATATATCGCCTTTACGGGTAACGGTCTGGAGGCTTGGAACGACTACCGTCGGACCGGTTATCCTGTTCTGCAACCGTCCCAGAATGCAGCTGGTATTGATGGCACCCGTCCAGTTCGGGCAGTTTACATCAGTAACGAAATTCAGCGTAATCCAAATTTCCCCAATCCATCACCACAGTCGAACGTGCGTATTTGGTGGGATATTGACTAGTTGCTAACGACTTCAAACACGTAATTGAATGAAAACATATCTAATAAAAGGCTTAATACTGGCTTTACTGGCTGGCGGAAGCTTCTCCTGCAAAGATGATTACATCTATAGTGATCTGGTTCGGGATAATCGTCCGGCCATTCCGGTAACGTTTACCGATGCTACTACCTACGGCTTCAATCCGTTCATTATCAGTTCTCTGGCGGCTGGTGGTCCTATTCAGTTCACCATGTCGATACCGGCATCGAGTGGTCGTACGATTAAAGAGATCACCAAAGTTGTGGGTGGTGCTACGGGCATCAACGTAGCTACGTTGAATGCAGCCACAGCCACAACAGCGTATAACGCAGCCCCTATAGCAGGTAATGGTACAACAGCCGTGTTTACCACAACGATTGCAGCCTTTAAGGCAAAATATCCAAGTGTGGCTACGACGCCAGTTGCGTTGCCGAACTATACAGAGATTCAGTTCTTATTTCTGGTAACCCTGGACGATGGTACCCAAATCGTACCTGAGCCGGTTCGGGTGCGCATTGTCAACTAAGTTTCGTGAACTTGATTTTTTGCCACAAAGCCCGCCGAACGTTTGGCGGACTTTGTGGTTTTTTGCGATATTATCTTAGCAAATGTATATTTTAGAGAAATGTTACCAGAACCTATGATGAATACACGAAAAAGTACTCTGCTATTCATACTGTTTTTTTTCTCCCTTCTTACTGCTTCTCAAGCCCAGTTGCCTATTCACACGACTCGCTGGAAAGGGCTCATCATGGCTCCCAATGCAATACAGGTAGTGGTAAGCTTTGGCAATGATACGTTATCGATCAAAACCGAAAGTGATAATCGGGTTCTGGAAACGATGCGCTATGAACAGGATGGCGATACCCTCTTTATTCAAAAAATTACCGGCCAAAGTTCCTGCGAGAACAATGCGCTGGCTCTGTATAAACTGGCTTATACTAACAATGGTGAGAGCTTTCTGTTAACGCCCATTAATGATAAATGTCCGGAGCGCCAACAAGCGTTTTCGTCAAAAACGCCCTTTATCCGAATACGCCCTGACCTAAATCAACCTCCTCAAAACTGGCCCTATCTTGATCCTAAACGCGATTCAGTAGCGGGCATCAGTTTATATAAGGCTTATGAGTTATTGAAAGATCGAAAGTCGGTTCCGGTGATTGTGGGGGTGCTTGACTCTGGAGTCGATATAACGCATGAAGACCTGCGGGATGTTATCTGGGTCAATCCGAAAGAGACTCCAGGAAACAGTGTTGACGATGATAAAAATGGGTATACCGACGATATTAATGGCTGGAACTTCATGGGAGCAAAAGATGGCACTACCTACGAATACGATCAGCCCGAGATTACCCAAACATATCTCGTACTCAGAAATAAATATGACAATGTGGATCCGGCCACAATTAAGCCTGCCGATAAGCGACAATACAATACCTTTCTGAGCGCTAAAAAGCAGTTTTTGCAACGGTACAAAGTCAGCTATCCTAAATACATAGCCTTCGCTGATACAGCGCAATTCTGGCGGGTTGCCCAACAAATTCAAACTCAATTACCGGATACAATTACGTCATCGCTTTCAATCAGTGCGATCAATTTTAGAACAGATTCGGTGGCAATTGCCGTCAAAAGTATTTTAGCCGATGCCTATTTACCACAGTACGGATCGTTTAAGTCATATCTCGGACTTGTTTGCAAAAACTGGACACGGTTCCGGCAGGCTATGGGCGGAGAGGCCGATATCGCTTACAACCCCGATTACAATCCACGTAAATCTGTGGGTGATAACCCAGCCGATCCAACTGAACGATATTACGGAAGTCCTAAAATGCTAATTGGTCAATCGCAGCAGTTGGCTATGCACGGAACCCATGTAGCGGGCATTATTGGCGCTGAGCAAGGGAATGGATTAGGGATAGATGGTGTTGCCGATAATGTTCGGATCATGCCGGTTTCGGTTGTCCCTTCCAATGGCGATGAACGCGATAAAGACGTGGCCAATGGCATTCGCTATGCCGTTGAGAATGGTGCCAAAGTAATTAATATGAGCTTTGGCAAACGACTATCTCCGTTCAAAGAGCAGGTTGATGCCGCCATTCGATTTGCGGAAGAGCACGATGTTCTGATCGTCCATGCGGCTGGCAACAACGGCGAAAACTACGATTCGCTGCCCGCCTACCCGTCTGCACGATACGAGAATGGGCAAATCGCAAAAAACGTGTTGGTTGTTGGCAATAGTACCTGGCGGGTTGGCAACAATCTACCGAGTCGGTCATCAAATTATGGCGTGCAAACGGTAGACATCTTTGCTCCCGGCACCGCTATTCTGTCGACATTGCCCCATAATCGATACGCCAGTTTCTCTGGCACCAGTATGGCATCGCCCATGACAGCCGGTGTGGCAGCCTTAATCCGTTCCTACTTCCCGAAACTAACAGCCGTTCAGGTCAGGGACATTTTGCTAAAAAGTAGCTACCAACCCGATGTAACCGTGCGCAAACCAGGTCGGTCCAACCAGCAAGTGCCTTTCAAAAGCCTGAGTCGTTCGGGTGGATTGCTTAATGCGTACGAAGCCGTGAAGATGATTCTGTCTGAACCGGGATTACATTGATCTGAACCGGGATTTTTATGATTACACTGATTAGCATGATTTCCTTTTACTAGACAAATCATAAAAATCAGTATAATCACAAAAATCCCGGTTCAGAATCACTTCAACTACCAATCAACCTCTTTCTTATCGTGCCAGAACTTGCCGGTTTCGGACTGAGGGGCTTCGGTGGCTAACCAGACGATGGTTTCGGCCCCTTTCCCAACGGGTCGGCTTGCATTTGAACCACCCATGTCGGTACGCACCCAGCCTGGATCAACGCAATTGACCGCTATATTCTCCCCTCGGAGTGCGCCTGCAAATTGCCTCGTTACGGCATTAAGCGCCGTTTTTGAGATGCTATACGCTGGGGCATAGGTTGTCATATCGTTAAGGGCACCTGCTCCGCTCGATACGTTAATGATACGTGCACCAGATTTACTTTTTTGCAGATGCTCCAGAAAATCCTGAATGACTAAAATAGGCCCGGTCACATTGGCTTTCAACGTTCGATCAAGCATTTCGGCATTCAGAGTCAGAATATCTCCGCCATGATCTTCGAGGACACCAGCATTATTAACGAGCACATCTAAATGGTCGGCCTGTTGCGAAAATGTACCACAAGCCGTTCGAATACTAACGGGATCAGTTACATCGAGATGTATGCACGTAGCATCATATCCTTCTTGACAAAGCTCTTCCGACGCTTCTCGCCCTTTAGCCATGTCTCGGGCACCTATGAATACCGTAAACCCACGTTGAGCGAGTTGCCGGGCAATTTCTTTTCCAATTCCTTTATTGGCCCCCGTAATCAGAGCCGTACGTTGAGGGTGAGTTTTCATGAGCAATTATCTGTGTAATTTGTGAAGTAAGGGTAGTGGGGTACTGAATAAGGTGAATACGTGAATGCTACAATACCTAACCCGTAATTTTCGAATCCACCTACTAAACTAAATCTCTACAGTCCAAAAATGTTTACGGAAATCAACCGTAAGCTCAAGTGATTGACCGTTTCCTAAGTGCTCTCACGAAATTTAGTAGTTTAGCAGCTAAACTTACTTAGTGATTTTAGCAACCGCTTACCAATGAAATTATTTTCTTCAATACTGGTCCTTACATTTCTAGCCGCTAGTTCAACCATGGGGCAAACGGGTTCGGGCAACACGACGGCATCTCCTAATCGCCAGCAGGAGCTCTATGACCAATACCACGGCATTAATAAGAAAACAACTACTAACAATACAGCTCCTACCACAATGGATCGCGCCAAGCAGAGAGAACAGGCGCCGACAAAGACGAAACCAGCCGTTGTAACGACACTAACTCAACCAACGGAGACGGCATCCCTAAATCGATCAAAAAAAATAGCAGACACTAATACGCCATCTGGCGTTCGGATTGGTATTCGGGGCGGAGTTACGTATCCAGTTTTTACGGAAACAGTAGCTGGTGTTGATCCAGAAATTGGCTTTATTGGTGGGTTGACCTTCAATTTCGGGTCAGGGAACGTCTCGTTCCAACCTGAAATCAACTACGCTCGTTACGCCAATAAAGTAACCAATTTTATCACCTACAAGAATGCCATAGATTACCTTGAGGTGCCTTTATTTCTGAAATTCTCCACAGGAACGTATGCCGGGAATCGCTTTTTCCTGAACGTAGGCCCTTATGCAAACTATGCACTAAGTGCGAGTCAGGATGGAAAGAAACAATCGCTTGATGGCGCCAAAGGACGCTTTGGCTTTGGGGCAGGGGCAGGCGTTGGCGCTGCGATAAAAGCTGGACCTGGACATGTTACGATTGAAGTTCGTGGCCTGTACTCATTAGGGGATACAGACAACGGGTTCAATACAGATTCTAAAACAATCTTCGGGCAGGGAACACTAGGGTACATATTCCCTCTCGGACGATAACAAAAAACTTTCTCATAGAGTGGGTTTTTAGAATGGCGACAACCACTTGGGTGTCGCCATTTTTGTTATGTCATTTCCAGCGCCTACTCCTATCAATAGATTGGCCTCTGGACAAATCATGTTATACAGAGCTGATCCTATAGGGATCGTATGTTTGTAGATATGTATCTTAATGATCAGCCGCATGCCGTAGGTATGCAACAACAGCGAATGATTGCATACCTACGGCATGCGAGCCAAAATTGTTCGTTCTATGTCCTATAAACATTCGATACCTAACGGCATCGTTAACGAGTGCTAATTGATTATAACTCTCGTTAAACAAATCGGAATAAACAGGAGCGCTTTATAAAAAATGGGCGAGAATGAGTGGCAGCTAAGCCCACACATTCTCGCCCTCACCTATGTATATAACATACACCCTATATCATACATCAAAACAGTAATTTCCAACCGTTAAAGAAAAGATCTTTCCCGGGCTGGCCAGACCAATTATGCTGCTCTTCTGTAGCGGTCTCGACTACCTCGAGCTTACGCCCATCTTTTTGCACGACAATGGCCGAAATACCTTTTTCAGCCAACGACCGGCAAATATTTTTAGTGGTTTCAGTTACGTTACCTGCTACTAGTCCTACTGTGGTTTCGTTGGTTTTCATGGCCTTCTAGTTTATTGTATGTGCAAACAACTTTTTAAATAAATTTTTTAAATGGGTTCCCCCAGCGCTTTCGTCGCTTTCACGATCTGTTTCGTCAATTGGCAAACATCTGTTTCGCCAATTACCTGCGAGTAACGAGCTCCTACCCGATCCCAAGCCTCAGAAATCTCAGGCTGAATGGCTTCCCCTTCCAGCGTTGGGTAGATTAATGTTCGTTTTCCTTCTGATTCCCGCCGAACAAACCGTTTCTGCTCCAGTTTTTCCACCAATCGAGTAATCGTTGACGGCGTCAGACAGAGCGTTTCGCTCAATTCTGATGGGGTAATACCCGGTTGAGCTACCACTTCACATAACATGTATGCATGTGAATAGCACATCCCAAAGCGACCAAATTCTTCATCACCAATAGCTGTAATGGCTCGAGCCAATGCATTTGCCGAAAACAGTAGACAGGCACTATAACGTGAGGCTAGTTTATTTTCTTCAGCTACGGCAGCTTCCTGGTTGTTCATAATTCATTCCCCAATTGTTGAAACAAAGGTAGGAAGCGATATTTGTATGTGCAAACAATATTTAAAAAAAAAGTAATAGGAGCGAGGAGTTAGGACCGGGCCGCCGAAGCGGTGAGAATTCATCCGGCAATAATCTGTTTGCGCCAGCCATTCTCACCGCTTCGGCGGCCCGGTCCTAACTCCTCGCTCCTATTACTTCCTGGGAAGATGTACCTCAGTCATCATACACCGGGCTGACCCTCCTCCATTTGCCTCAATTACCGATAGATTGAAATGAACGAGCGTGGCATAATCATCTAGCTGATCGATTTGCTTGGGCGTTAGCGACTCAAACGCGCGAGTCGACATGACGAGGAGTTTCTGACCTTTGCCGTTGGTAATCATGAGCATATTGCCCGCAAAAGCGGCCATTTGCTCCAACGAAATCTCAATCACACGTTTGTTCAGGCCTTCCAGTTCCTGGCGAACCATAAGGCGTTCGTCGGGGTCGCTGATGGCCGCAAGGCAGACAATAGCACACGACTCGGCGATACACATCAGCACATTTGTGTGGTAAATTGCCTGGCCATTGGCATCTGCCGAATGAAATACCACCGTACGATAGCCCGTCTGGCGGCTAAATTCGGCCACTACATCTGGATGCGTTCGGGGCGAAAGACTGGCAAAGGCAACCCGGTTCATCCGATCAAGCACCAGACTTCCGGTCCCTTCCAGAAACTTACCCTCCTGCTCAAAGTAGGTTAAGTCAATGATAGTATCAACGTGAAACCGCTCGCTGAGATCATCAATAATATCCTGCCGACGTTCGAGTCGGCGGTTTTCAGCCTGCATTGGATACAACACCACCCGACCGCTCGCATGGAAGGAAACCCAGTTGTTTGGGAAAATCGAGTCAGGTGTATGCGGCTCAACCGTGTCTTCATACACCATTACATCGATACCCATGGCCTGCAATTGCCGAGTCATCTCATCAAATTCTTGCTGGGCGTCTTCCTGCGCTGTACCCTTCGTTTGCGCAGCCAGTTGACTATCCTGAAAGGCGTTGGACTCTGCCGTCTGTTCGTTAAATCCAAAACGAACAGGGCGAATCATTAAGATATGGGAAGTAGCCTGAGATTGCATAATAATCTGTGAGTCAGTTAGCTGGAAAATCGGTTAGTGCATGATGCCGAATCCGTCAGCAAATTAGCACCGATACATCAATTGTTCAACGATTCATGCAAAGAGTCCTATATTGTTCACGTAACATTTACACTAGACGAACCTATATATCTGCTCTAAGCAGCGGTAAACTCATGCAATGTGACCCTCCCCGCGCTCGGCTTAACTCGGCCGAAGGAAGCATAATGAATGTATTTTCAATGGTTTCGGGCGATGACTGTCCTTTTTCGAAACGCGCCAGCAACTTGGCCACGCCAATCACCTCAAAACCAGCCGCCCGGAACGCATCGGCCGTTTTTTCGTTTCGATCATACCCCACCACTACGCCATCTTTGAGCGCTAATAAATTACAGGAATCGGTCCATTGCTCGCGAGCGCCAAACGGAAACTCATTATTTCCCGAATAAATGAATTGTACAGGTTCAGTGGCGCCAAGATCGTTTTTGCTAATATCAGTCAGCAAATCCTCCAGGTTTTCGATTTCGATCGGTTTGTGCTCTATACCCTTAATAAACTGGAGAATTTTTAAATCCTCTGAAACGTCTTTAGGGGCAAAAAAGTGAATAACGTCCCGTTTCCTGGCTTCATCGCCCGTACGCGCCAGCGCTCCGAGCAACACCCATACATTACGTTTTACCTGAGTGAACACCGTATCGATGTGCATGTAATCCCGCTTCTTGGGAATTTTAATGATCGTTACTTTATCAACCAGATTCTTGTTGAAAACCAAGCGCATGACCTGCTGAGCGGCATACAGCGTAGTACGTTCGCTAACGCCAATAATCAAATGCCGCTTGGCAATCATCATGACATCGCCCCCTTCTAAGGTAGAGCGGGTTACGTCGCGATTTACGTCAATATCTGGTAGCAGAAAGGCGTGTTCGTTATCAGGAATCTCAATGATTTTATCCTGATAACCCGCAAAAAGTGGGTGGTGAAAGAATATATATTGTGCTAGTAGCGCTTCTCGGGTGCGGGCTGGTTTAGCCGGTTTATTGAGCAGGATATGATCGTTGATGACAATGCCAATGTCGCGCGTAAAAATAAAATTTGGTAAGGGCGCAAAGAGCATTGTCAGATCGGGTAACGAGCCTGAAATCATAATTTTCGCCAGTTCGGCAGGCTCATACTGACCCAATTGTTGCTGGGTATAAAATGATGTCCGTTCAATTCCACAAATGGCTGCAATCAGGCGAATACGAATGGTTTCATCAGCCAGAATATCGGCCAGTAGCAGCTGAATATCAATTACTTTATCGGATTTAAAATAATCGGCGTGATCGGGTTTAAAAAATGAGCGATCAGAATCAGGACCAATGGTAGCTATTTTACCCCGCACTTTCTCTGGGTCCAGAAAATAGAGCAGAATCTTGACATAATAATCATACTCATCCCGACGCATCATGTCCAGATGTACAATGTCTTCGAAAAGCCAGTCCTGCGCTTTTGAAGGCACAACCTTACCCAAACCCCGATCTGGGCTATGAATCAGCAAACGCTTTAGTGTGCCTATTTCAGAAGAAACATTAATATAATGTATAGCTGAATTGGTAACGGTAGCCGTTGCAGCTTGTCCTGAATCAGTCGATTTCTGTTCGCTTCTCATAGGTAAGTCCGAAAATAAGTTCGGGAAGTGCAAGGTAAAGGATTGAGCGTGGAAAAAAAATGAAACCAGTTTATCCCTAGTTTATGAAATAAATCAGCCAGGAAAACAGCCATTTTTCAGAAATCATTACAGTAAATACGCCCTCAGATCTATTTTTCGCATACATATAAAAGTCAAATTCAGCTTTATTTAGGTCATTAGTAATTCATGGTATACAAATTGCGACAAAAACTAAAATTGAACTTTTAATATAAAACATAGAACATAATTACCTTTAATTTACGAAATCACGATTTAATATCACTATTATTATCTCCACTTGCCTATCGGCATATTTTTTGCCTATTGATACATGTTGTTGTATCTAGAAATCAAATGCATATGCCCACTTTTACTGCCAAAAGGATTCATTGGCTGTTACTGCTATTTATAGGCTTGCTAACAAGTTCGTTACCAGGCTTGGGACAGACAATTACAGGAACAGTCTATAGGGACTTTAATAGTGATGGTGTTTACGCCAGCATACCAGCCTCAGGTACTTATTCCTACGGCGAACCCGGTGTAGGTGGAGTAACTATTACCGCCTATAATGCAGCTGGGGCAGCTATAGCTACCACCACCAGTAGTACGGTTGCTGCATCGTTGGGAACTTATACACTTACAGTGGGTAATACAGGCCCGTATCGGGTTGAGTTTGTCAACCTCCCAACGGGCTATTTCGATGGTCCACGTGGCACAGGAAGCGGGACTTCGGTTCAGTTTGTGGCAAGCTCACCCGCTAGCAATGTCAATTTAGGGATCAATTACCCAACCGATTACTGTCAGGCGGCTCCAAACTTTCTTGTACCCTGCTATGTAAATGGAGATCCATTAGGTGGCGGAAGTTCAGGGACGCAAGGGGTACTCGTTACCTTACCCTATAACAGTACAGGCGACTCTCCGGCAGAATTTGCCATTGCAACCAATGCCCAGATAGGCACCGTATTTGGCGTTGCCTACCAGCGAACATCCAAAGTACTATTTACGTCAGCCTTTGTTAAACGACACTCTGGTCTTGGAACGGGCGGTGCTGGCGCTATTTATATCACAAAGCCGGGTTCAGGCACTACCTATAGCAGTGCTCTGTTTACAACCCTGCCAACCGCCACAACGGCTGTTGCTCTCAGCGCGACAACAGGGGGAAGCACCGTTACTGTTTCTACCACCGTTGGCTCTAATGTAGCCAGAGGATTGCCTGCTGCCACAACGACACTAAACCATGATCCATCTGCATTTGATCAGGTGGGGAAAGCAGGTTTGGGCGATATTGAAATTTCGGAGGATGGTACGCAGTTATATGCCGTTAATTTAGGTGATCGTCGCTTATACCAAATCCCGATTATTAATCCAACCAGCCTTAGCCCATCGGCTGGCACCCCAACGAGCTTTTCCTTACCCGCCGTCACACAGGCCACTGGTAGTGTGTTGCGTCCATTCGCGTTGAAAGTATACAGAGGGCGTGTTTACGTAGGGGCTGTTACGACTAATGAAGCTGTATCAACAACTGTAAGCGCAGGCACAGGGTCAACTGGGGGCTCTACGCCGATGATTACCCGAGACCCATCGAGTATGGTAGCCTATGTCTTTGAGTTTAATCCGGTCAATTCCAGCTTTACAACCGTACTCTCATTTCCACTTAGCTATACCAAAGGAGCTTCGGATAATGACCAAACGGGAGTGAGTCGTGCAGATCGCTGGTATCCCTGGACGGATGTTCAGGCGGCTACCGGACTGATTCCTAATCGCTACGCACGAAATTCAGGCAGCTTTAGTTACCCGCAACCTATGCTAACTGGAATTGAGTTTGATGTAGATGGATCAATGATTCTCAGCATCCGCGACCGTTTTGGTGATCAGTATGGAAATAATAACCTGGGTACCAATGTTTCAGATAATAGCTCGTTGTTCAGAGCTATTTCACCAGGTGATATTTTACGGGCTGGACAATGTACACCAGGCGTGAATCAATGGACAATAGAGAATAATGCCCGTATTTGTTCGGGTACAGCAACCCTTGGTGCAAATACAAACCAAGGACCTGGTGGAGGTGAATATTATTACAGTGATGGTATTGCGATACCATCTATTGCAAACCCATATCACGCTGAAATGAGTGAGGGTGGCTTGGCGTTATTTCCAGGTCGCGATGAAGTTGCGTCTATTGTTCTCGACCCAACCAGCAATGTTGATTCAGGGGGCATCCGGCGGTTCAAAAACTCGGATGGTTCGGGTAGCCCTTCTACCAGTGTACAAATCTATTATAGTGGTGATGTAGCCACGTACGGAAAAGCAAATGGTCTGGGTGATGTTGAACTAAACTGCGATGAGCCCCCTATTCAAATCGGTAACCGTGTCTGGATCGATAGTAATAACAATGGGATACAAGATCCGGGTGAAGCTCCTTTAGCGGGCATACAAGTTACCTTAACCGGACCAGGCATAACAGGAAGTGTTAGTGTAACAACGAACGCAGCTGGTGAATACTACTTTTCGAGTGCTATTAGCAGCACCGCAGCAACGGGTTTCGCCTATAACCTGACGGGTTTGACGGCAGGTAGTTCTTACTCTCTGACATTCCCAACAAGTGCTAGTGCAGGCGCATTGACCTTGAGCGGCAAGCCAGATTCTGCAACAGGCACTAATTCTGACCATATTGACACCGACCCCAATACGGCAGGCGTAGTCAGTTTCACGCTGGGACAAGCCGGTCAAAATAACTTCTCTTACGATGCGGGCTACGTTCCTCCTGCCAGCCTTGGCGATTACGTTTTTGTTGATGCCAATAAGAATGGTATTCAGGATACAGGCGATACCCCAATTCAGGGCGTGAAAGTAACATTGTACACGAATGGGGTAGCCTCTGCCACGACTGTTACCAATGCGAGTGGGCTCTATAGCTTCACGGGCCTGACGCCTTCTACCAGCATAAGTTATGCTGTAGGTTTCGATACGCCAACTGGCTATACCGCAACGACGCCTTTATCGGGTACAGATAAATCGAAGGATTCCGACCCAGTAAACGGTATTACGGCTCCTGTTAACCTGACTGCTGGTGAAAACAATATCACACTGGATGCAGGCTTCTATCTGATTCCTGCCAGACTGGGCGATTATGTGTTCCTAGATGCCAACAAAGACGGTATCCAGAATACAGGCGATACCCCAATTCAAGGGGTGACTGCTATCCTTTATATTAACGGGGTTGCTTCGGCAACTACGGTGACCAATGCATCTGGCTTCTACTCCTTCACGGGGCTGACTCCTGGTAGCAGCTTATCGTACTCCGTTGGCTTCACGGCTCCGGCAGGCTACACGGCTACACTAGCTAATCAGGGAACTGACGATACTAAAGATTCGGATGCGGACCCAATCACTGGAATAACTCAGTCGGTAACACTATCCCCAGCTGAGTTTAACCCAACGCTGGATGCAGGCTATTATATCCCAACAGCGGGATTAGGCGATTATGTATTCTTAGATGCCAACAATGATGGTATTCAGAATACGGGCGATACACCAATCCAGGGTGTCACCGTTACACTCTATACCAATGGGGTAGCCTCGGCAACCACCGTCACTAACGCCAGCGGATTCTACTCTTTCACCGGATTAACGCCAGGCAGCAGCTTATCCTATTCGGTCGGTTTTACCACCCCAAGTGGTTACACACCAACGCTGGCCAATGCGGGTAATGATGACACTCTTGACTCTGATGCTGACCCAATTACAGGTCGTACTCAGTCAGTAACCCTGGCACCTAGTGAGTTTAACCCAACGCTCGATGCGGGTTTCGCCATACCATCGGCGGAGCTAGGCGATTATGTCTTCTTAGATGTCAACAAGGATGGTATCCAGGACGCAGACGACTCCCCAATTCAGGGCGTAACGGTAACACTCTATATCAACGGAGTAGCCTCGGCAACTACCGTGACCAATGTTGACGGGCTCTATTCGTTCACGGGCCTAACACCCGGTAACAGTTTCTCCTACTCGGTAGGCTTCACGGCTCCAGCAGGCTACACCGCTACGCTGGCTAACGCTGGAACCGATGATGAACTGGATTCGGATGCGGACCCAATCACTGGCAGAACTCAATCGGTAACACTGGCTCCCGGTGAGTTTAACCCAACACTCGATGCAGGCTACTATATCCCAACAGCAGGTCTGGGTGACTACGTGTTCCTCGATGCCAATAAAGATGGTATTCAGAATACAGGCGATACGCCAATCCAGGGCGTGACGGTAATTCTGTACACAAATGGAGTCGCTTCGGCCACTACGGTAACCAACGCCAGCGGACTCTATTCCTTTACGGGGCTGACGCCTGGTAGCAGTTTATCCTATTCAGTCGGTTTCACGACGCCAGCAGGCTACACGGCCACTACACCGTTGAGTGGCACAAACAAAGCGACCGACTCAGATGCTGATCTCGTCACGGGAAGAACGGCTTCGGTAACGCTGGCTCCGGGTGAGTTTAACCCAACACTAGATGCGGGTTATTATATCCTGCAGACTACCCTCGAGCTCGATAAATTCGTCGATAAGTCCAAAGCCAAACTCGGTGATATCCTCACCTATGCTGTGGTCATCACCAACACTGGTAGCACGACCGCGACCAATGTGGTTGTCACCGATTCCTCAACCACGGGATTGACTTACAACCCAACCTCGGTCACCGCACCTACCGGCACTACCTTCTCCCTGGGAACACCCAACAGCACCTGGACCATTCCCAGCCTCAGCCCAGGACAGAGCCTATCTTTAATCATTCAAGCTAGAGTCGATAGCGCCGGTATCCTCTACAACAAGGCCTATATCCCAGGCGACACCGCTACCGTTTGCAGCTCCATTCCCTTTGTGATGTGCGCTGGCGATTCCTATGCCTTCACCCTGACGGCTCCAACCGGACGGTCTTCCTACAAGTGGTACAAGGATAATGTGGAGATTGTGGGACAGACCACCAATGTGCTCGAAGTAACCGCCCCCGGTACCTATAGCCTGGCCGTTGACAATGTGACCGGAAAATGTCCTGACTTCAGCTGCTGTCCCTTCATTGTCGAGGAGGACTCCCTGCCTACCTTCCAGGCACTGGCTACGCCTGTCACCTGTGTGGCCAACACCCCACAGGCCAATGGCCAGATCACCCTGTCGGGTTTCAAGGCCGCTTACACCTATCAATACTCGCTGGGCAGCACCTTCAATCAGGCAGCCTCCTTATCGGGTGCAGCTAAAGCGATTCCAGCGGGTGGGGTGATTGTGAGCAATCTGGTGAATCCCGCGGTGGCCCAGGCTTACACGGTTCGGGTCTACAACGCATCGGGCTGTTACACGGATGTAACGGTGATGTTGATGCCGACGGTTTGTGGTTGTCCGGCCGATGTGTGTGTGCCCTATGTGATCACTCAATCCAAGAGAGCCAAACGTATTGGCGATCCTAGATAAATAGCTTTCCCCTACATAATAAAGACTCCTGAGGTAGTACTTCAGGAGTCTTTATTATGTAGGGGAAAAAGAAGTCTAATATACTAAATCAAGAAACAGTTAAACACGAAATATCATATTTACATCTCTAAAGACACAAAATAGTATACTCACTAACCAATCTGTTGGCATATCTTTTGATATCCGGCCCATAAGTAACCACAATTAAATTGTAAGAAACTATAAGCAGAATAAACCTGCACATATCCAATAATAGATACTATTTTATTAATGACACATCAATTCGGCATTTCCTTTGACTGTTTACATAGCGAAATTCTATTCATGATATCCGATAGATTGTTTGACTATGTTAACATCTACAAAGAAGTTTTTACAAGTCCTCTTCTTCATACCTTTCGTAACAGTCTTAGGAACGCTAACAAGCTATGGACAGACGATTACAGGTACTGTTTTCCGGGACTTCAATAGTGATGGTGTTTATATGAGCATCCCAGCCTCCGGAACCTATGCTTATGGCGAACCTGGTGTTGGAGGAATAACTGTTACTGCGTATAATGCTGCAGGAACGGCAGTTGCCACAACAACAAGTAGCACGGTGGCGACCTCCCTGGGTACGTATACGCTGACGGTGGGCAACACCAATGCTTATCGTGTGGAATTCAGCACACCCACGGCCTTAAACTATTTTAATGATGGCTTTCATACAGCCAGTGGATCAGGCACATCCGTTCAGTTTGTTAATGGTGGTGCTACAAGCATTAATTTTGGCGTAAGCACCCCTACTGACTATTGCCAGGACACACCTCCGCTAGCTGTCCCTTGCTATGTAAGTGGTGATCCTCAATCAACTACAGCAAATAATGCTCTCAAAAGCGCAGATGTTTTAGTCAATGTACCCTATAATTCGTCAGGGGCATCAGCGGCTATTACCCACTTAGCTACTGCCGTTGAACTAGGTAGCGTGTTTGGAGCTGCCTACCAACGAGAAACTAAAAAACTATTTACAGCCGCCTTTTTAAAACGGCACGTAGGTCTCGGATCTGGCGGTTTGGGTGGTATCTATGTAACGAGCAACATCACATCAAGCACAGCTACAAATGCGCTCTATGTCGATTTAGAAAACGCCCCCTTTAGTCTTGATCTGGGCCAATCGACCATAGCAGGACGTGTACTACCAGGTAACGCTATTACGTCGAGTACTGACCCATTAGCCTTTGATGCAGTTGGTAAAATTGGGTTGGGTGGTCTGGCTATGTCTTCTGATGGAAAAACCTTATATGCCATTGATCTTAAAAATCGACAACTGCTGGCGCTGGCTATTGGCAATCCTGCCAAATCGAGTTTTGTGGCATCTGATCTGACGAAAATTGCCATTCCCGATCCAGGTTGTACCAATGGTGTTGGCCGACCATTTGCGGTGGCAATCAATAACGGTAAAGTCTATATAGGTGTTGTATGTACAGGCGAAACCTCGGCATCAGGGGTTACGGCTGGCACTGACTTATCTGCCTATGTGTATGCTATGCCAGAAGGAGCAACGTCGATACCAACAACGGAGATATTCACCTTCCGCCTAAACTACAACAAAGGACGAATCCACAAAGGTGACGCAGCGTTAGGATCAGCTTGGGAGCCCTGGGCATCGACATTTAACCAAATACATCAGGGTAGTTCATCTACAGTGGGGGTGCGAGCAGCTCGAGCTCAACCTATGCTATCAGACATTAGCTTCACCGATAACGGGGATATGCTGCTCGCCTTTATGGACCGTGGTGGCCACCAATTGGGTTACAAACAACGTAGTACCACTGATGTAAGCGCTTCCCCTAACTTATTAAATGGGTACATCGGTGGCGATCTGTTACGGGCCCATTACAACGGTACAGCCTGGGTATTAGAAAACAACGCTACTGTGGGCTCATTAACTAGTGCAGGCGCTGGTAACGGTCAGGGACCAAGTACACCGACTTCCACGGGCTACACGAGTAGTACTACAACCTCGGGCGAATTTTACTATACAGAAAACTTCATCGGAATTCTTACCACGGGTCAGCCTCCCGAAGAAATTCATCAGGA
Source organism: Spirosoma foliorum (assembly GCF_014117325.1). NCBI lineage: Bacteria > Pseudomonadati > Bacteroidota > Cytophagia > Cytophagales > Cytophagaceae > Spirosoma > Spirosoma foliorum. Next base: position 5,787,672 of record NZ_CP059732.1, read on the forward strand.
AACCATAACAGGCAGTGCGCTATCTATTCCTGGGTTAAACCAGACAGTTACTACTGTTATGGACCCCCTTAGTGTCTTTTCTGGTGGATTTAGCTGGTTCAATAATATAACAGGTAGTGATGACAGACGTGCCCAAATCTTCAATTCTACTTCCGATGGTATCACATTTGGTAAGGCTAACGGATTAGGGGTTATCAAAGCACTCTGTAATCCGGCTCCTATTCAAATTGGTAACCGTGTCTGGATCGATAATAATAACAATGGTATTCAAGATCCGGGCGAAGCTCCTCTGGCTGGCGTAAAGGTCACTTTAACAGGACCGGGTGTTACAGCTGGTATCAGTGTAACAACCAACTCGGCAGGTGAATATTATTTCTCGAATACAACGGGGACCGCTGCAACTGGTTTCGCATATAGCTTAACAGGTTTGACCAGCGGCAGCTCTTATTCGCTTAGCTTTCCAACTACCTTCAGTACAGTGGTGCTCAGTACCAAGCCAAACACGGCAACTGGAGCCAACGCCAGCAATATTGATACGGACCCTAATGCAGCTGGCCTAATTATCTTCACACTAGGTCAATCTGGTCAAAACAATTATTCGTATGATGCCGGTTATGTTATTCCCCCTGCTAGCCTGGGCGACTATGTATTCCTCGATGCCAATAAAGATGGTATTCAGAACACAGGTGATACGCCAATTCAGGGCGTAACCGTTATCCTGTACACGAATGGTGTTGCCTCGGCAACCACCGTTACGAACGCCAGTGGGCTCTACTCCTTCACTGGACTAACACCAGGAAGCAGCCTATCCTACTCGGTTGGCTTTACCACGCCAACAGGTTATACCGCTACTACCCCACTCAGCGGTACCGATAGGACTAAAGACTCCGATGCTGATCTAATCACAGGAAGAACGGCATCGGTAACCCTAGCTCCAGGCGAGTACAACCCAAATCTCGATGCTGGTTATTATCTAATACCTGCTGGTTTAGGTGATTACGTCTTCTTAGACGCCAATAAAGATGGCATTCAGAATACAGGAGACACTCCACTCCAGGGTGTGACGGTAGTCTTGTACACGAACGGAGTGGCCTCGGCAACTACAGTGACCAATGCATCTGGGCTCTATTCCTTTACCGGACTAACTCCTGGCAGTAGCTTATCGTACTCGGTGGGCTTCACTACCCCAACAGGTTATACCGCTACTACCCCACTCAGCGGTACCGATAGGACTAAAGATTCTGATGCCGATCTCATTACGGGTCGAACAGCCTCAGTAACGCTAGCTCCGGGTGAATTCAACCCAACGCTGGATGCGGGTTACTACATCCCTTCGGCTGGACTAGGTGATTATGTCTTCTTAGATGCAAACAAAGATGGTATCCAGAACACGGGGGATACCCCAATTGCCGGAGTAACGGTAGTTCTCTATACCAACGGAGTAGCCTCAGCAACTACCGTGACCAATGCCAGCGGGCTCTATTCCTTCACGGGGCTGACTCCCGGTAGCAGCTTATCGTATTCCGTTGGCTTCACGGCTCCGGCAGGCTACACCGCTACGTTGGCTAATCAGGGGACCGATGATACTAAAGATTCGGATGCGGACCCCATCACAGGAAGAACTCAGTCAGTAACGCTAGCTCCGGGTGAGTTTAACCCAACCCTCGATGCGGGTTATTATATCCCAACAGCCGGATTGGGCGACTATGTGTTCCTTGATGCCAATAAAGATGGTATTCAGAATACGGGAGACACTCCACTCCAGGGCGTAACTGTTACACTCTATACTAATGGTGTTGGCTCGACTACCGCGGTCACCAATGCGAGTGGGTTCTATTCCTTTACTGGGCTAACTCCTGGTAGCAGCTTGTCCTATTCAGTAGGTTTCACTACTCCCGCAGGCTATACCGCTACGCTAGCCAACCAGGGAAGTGATGATACCAAAGATTCGGATGCGGACCCCATTACCGGCAAAACTCAGTCGGTAACACTGGCTCCAGCTGAGTTTAACCCAACGCTCGATGCAGGTTATTACATTCCTTCGGCTGGATTAGGTGACTATGTATTCTTAGATGTCAACAAGGACGGCATCCAGAACACAGGCGATACACCACTCCAGGGTGTGACGGTAATCTTGTACACCAACGGAGTAGCCTCGGCAACCACCGTTACTAACGCCAGCGGATTCTACTCTTTCACCGGATTAACACCAGGTAGTAGCTTATCGTACTCGGTTGGCTTCACCGCACCAGCTGGCTATACTGCTACGTTAGCTAATCAGGGAACCGATGACACCAAAGATTCTGATGCCGATCTCATTACGAGTCGAACAGCCTCAGTAACGCTAGCTCCGGGCGAGTTTAACCCAACCCTCGATGCAGGCTACTACATCCCTTCGGCTGGCCTGGGTGATTACGTGTTCCTAGATGCCAACAAAGACGGTATTCAGAATACAGGCGACACCCCAATCCAGGGCGTGACCGTAGTCCTGTACACCAATGGGGTCGCTTCGGCTACGACCGTGACCAATGCATCTGGGTTCTACTCTTTCACCGGACTAACCTCTGGGAGCAGTTTATCGTACTCCGTCGGCTTCACGGCTCCGGCTAGCTACACCGCTACGCTGGCCAACCAGGGAACTGACGATACTAAAGATTCCGATGCTGATCCGATAACAGGCCGTACTCAGTCAGTAACACTGGCTCCAAACGAGTACAATCCAACGTTGGACGCGGGCTTCATCCTCCCACCAACCACCCTCGAACTCGATAAATTCGTCGATAAGTCCAAAGCCAAACTCGGTGATATTCTCACCTACTCAGTGGTCATCACCAACACTGGTAGCACGACCGCGACCAATGTGGTTGTCACCGATTCCTCAACCACGGGATTGACCTACAACCCAACCTCGGTCTCCGCACCTACCGGCACTACCTTCTCCCTGGGAACACCCAACAGCACCTGGACCATTCCCAGCCTCAGCCCAGGACAGAGCCTCTCCTTAATCATTCAAGCTAGAGTCGATAGCGCCGGTATCCTCTACAACAAGGCCTATATCCCAGGCGATACCGCCACCGTTTGTAGCTCCATTCCCTATGTGATGTGCGCTGGTGATTCTTATGCCTTCACCCTCACAGCGCCAGCAGGACGCTCATCGTATAAGTGGTACAAGGATAATGTGGAGATCGTGGGCCAGACCACCAATGTGCTCGAAGTAACCGCCCCCGGTACCTATAGCCTGGCCGTTGACAATGTGACCGGAAAATGTCCTGACTTCAGTTGTTGTCCCTTCATTGTCGAGGAGGACTCCCTGCCTACCTTCCAGGCACTGGCTACGCCTGTCACCTGTGTGGCCAACACCCCACAGGCCAATGGTCAGATCACCCTGTCGGGTTTCAAGGCCGCTTACACCTATCAATACTCGCTGGGCCGCACCTTCAATCAGGCAGCTTCCTTATCGGGTGCAGCCAAAGCGATTCCAGCAGGTGGGGTGATTGTGAGCAATCTGGTGAATCCAGCGGTGGCCCAGGCCTACACGGTTCGGGTCTACAACGCATCGGGCTGTTACACGGATGTAACGGTGATGTTGATGCCAACGGTTTGTGGTTGTCCGGCCGATGTGTGTGTGCCCTATGTGATCACCCAATCCAAGAGAGCTAAACGAATTGGAGATCCTAGATAAACGGAGATAGAGCGCTTAAAATGACAAGAGCCCGGCATGTGCCGGGCTCTTGTCATTTTAAGGAGTTTGCAATCAGCACTCACCTATCTATCCAGCAACAGCTAAATCGCTCATTTACGACCAGCTACCCAGCCTTCTAAAACTATAATCAAAAAATCGTGTGACTCTCCCAACACTTTAGTCGTCAAAGAATTATAAATAAAGAACTATACCGATAAACAAGCATATCCTTACCTATCCGTTCCTATATTTTTCCTAATACGTTATACGATTTCAGCTTATATCCAACTGGTACAATTATCACTCTAGTATTCATGAAGCCCATATTCTCGCTCTTTTTCCCTCCTAAACCAACGTTATCTTTTAGAGAGGAATCATGGCGATATACAACCAGCTACAGATTATTATCAACGTTACTGCTCTCCCTGATTTTACTGTTTTATGGCTCTGCCAGCTACGCCCAATTAAGCGATAATGTCTTGCCAGAATTTACGATGAATAAGGTGGCTAATGCAGATCAGCAAAATCTGATTGTAGAGGCAAACGTTGTTTCATTATCCGCCAGCCTTTCACTGAATAAGTCCGTCAATAAGTCAAACGCCAAACTTGGTGATGTGCTGACTTATACTGTTGTGGTGAGCAATACGGGTACCACCAACGCCACCAATGTAATTGTTCGGGACTCCAGTAGCACTGGTTTGCGCTATGTAACCGGTTCATCTACCGCACCAGCGGGAACTACCTTTACCCAAGGCAGTCCGATTAGCACCTGGACTGCGGCTTCTTTATCGGCAGGTCAGAGTTTAAGTATGACTTTTCAAGCCGTTGTCGACAGCTCCGGCATATTGTATACGCAGGCAACTCTACTCGGCAATACCGCTACGGCCTGCACTTCTGTCCCGATCATCGTCTGCACGGGAGATAAGTATGCGTTCCAGCTGACGGCCGCCCCCGGTCGTTCATCGTACCAGTGGTTCAAAAATAATGTGGCTATTACTGGCCAGACTACGAATACATTAACTGTAACTGCCCCTGGAACCTATAGCTTAGCAACAGATAATGTTTCTGGCAAATGTCCCGACTTTAGCTGTTGCCCCTTCGTAATTGAAGAAGACACCCTCCCGACTTTCCGGGTCACAGCCACACCTGCCACTTGCGTAAGTAATCAAACTCAAGCCAATGGCAAAATCACGCTAAGCCGGTTTACTTCTGGCTACACCTATCAATATTCATTAGGTACCGACTTCAACGAAACAGCTCCTTTGTCGGGTCCAGCGAAAGTAATTCCTGCCAATGGCATAATTGTCAATAATCTGGTGAATCCCACGATAACCCAAGCCTACAGCGTGCGTGTTTACAATGCAGCAGGTTGCTATACAGAGATGACTGTACTGCTCCCCCCAACAATCTGCGGCTGTCCGCCAGACGTGTGCGTACCGCTAGTCATTAAGCAATCCAAACGGCCAAAACGAATTGGCGATTCCAGATAGTTAATTGCTTCGTTCTAAAAATAAAGTCCACCAGATAGGCTGGTGGACTTTATTTTTTAGAAATATGAGCTATCCCGAATTGTAAGGGATTAGCTCATTCTACAATGGGTTGGTTTTGCCAGTGCTTTTCTTCACTAGAATCGGTGAATTCTAGATTGGAGAAGTGAGCGTTATATTTTCGTCAACTCTAAAGTGACTGTGTAGGTCTCATCTTTGCCATCACCATCAAAATCTTCTTGCTCTTTCCCTGATAGCTTCAGGACATTACCGCTGATAGCAGTATCGTAGGTCGTTACATCGGCACCACTCGTCAGGGTCAGCTTAGTTCCATCCAGTTTCCAGGTCGAGTTATCTTCAACGGGGTTAATATCCGTTGAGGCCGAACATTTAGCTCCCGGTGTTCCGGTTACCTTTCCGCCCGAGTTAAATATGATGGTTGTGCCAGTCAAACAATCAACTAAATCATTACCAGCACCATTAGGCAACGATTTGAAATAGGCCAGAAGGTCTGTACTTTTTTGGCCCGTTCCTAAAAAGTCGACGCCGGGATCGATTTTATAACCTGATATTTTCCAGCTTCCTTCAACGGACGATGTTGTCGGTGTTACAGTATCATCACCGCCTTTTTTACAACTACCGAACCATAGTGGCATGGCAACAACAAGTGCCCAGGCCATCAAACGACATGCATTGGCTTTTTTCATACTCTGTTAAAAACGTTAAGACTTATTTACCGATTCGAAACTATTATCTCTCTTAACGCGCCTTAAAAAGTGTTGAGCCAACGGTAAACAATGCTTAGCGAACGGTAACATTGCGAAAAAGGCAAAAAAAAACGGGCCCTCATCAGGGCCCGTTTTTCTTAATCACTAAAGCGCTTACTGCTTCTTTAACTCCATTGTATAGGTGTACACAGTCGTACTTGGCGCAGGGTAGTTTAAGGTTCCCTGCCATTGCAATTTGAGAATACCTCCCGTATTTGACACAACTGTATACTCTGTTTTGGTGCCGTCTCCTTTCGTAACTGTCAGCTTTTTATCGACCAATGTCCATTTGCTCGTCGCATCGACGCCGGTAAACGTGCTAATGGGCACCCCAATCGCTTCGCAGGTCGTTGGACTATCCGTTGTGGCATCTCCACCGGTTTTGAAAGTTAGTGTAATATCAGTCAGGCAGGTCGTATTATTAAAAAGCAGTTTCGAGGCTGCAATCAGATCACTATACAAGCCTAATGCCTTCGGGTCTATAGTAAGTGAAGTGACTTTATAACTTCCTTCTATGGTTGTCGTAGCAACAGTTGGGTTATCATCGTCTTTCTTGCAACTGTCGAACCCGAGGAACATTGTTAGCAGTAATGCCCAGATTAATAACTTAGATGTGTTGAGTTTTCGCATTGACTTTTGGCTGTAAGAGGTGATTAATTAGGTTTAATGTCAAACATAGGTAACTAAATATGAAATTGTGCAGCTGCGATGCAAGCCTGTTGACTACCAGCAAATGAATTACACAACGAAGTAAAAGGAAAAACAGGTCTATTTTTCAGAAAAACGCTATTTTTTCACTCACACACTTATTTTCGAGGGTTTTCTTTCTGATTCCGATATTTATCCCACTCTCCAAGCAATACCGTTGACACAATTATAGAAATGGAAATTATAAAGTAAAGCAGCGAACTGCTTTTGGAGCCAACCAACGTTATAACTTTACGTCGCTATTACTTTTACAACCTTATATATTCGCTTCATGCTCATAACAACTACTCCTAATATTGAAGGCAAGCATATCATAAAATACGTAGGTCTGGTGAATGGAGAGGCCATTATTGGGGCCAACCTCGTAAAAGATTTCTTTACTACTATTCGCGATGTAGTTGGAGGGCACTCAGGTGCTTATGTGCAGGCACTTCGCGAAGCTAAAAGTATTGCGCTCAAGGAAATGATTGATCAGGCCACTCGCCTGGGTGCAAATGCAATTATTGGCATTGATTTAGATTACCAAACGATCGGCAGTAATGGCGCCATGCTCATGGTCAGTGCCAATGGTACAGCCGTCATTGTCGATTAAACCTTACGCTTAATTTTTGACCCACATTTGATTCGTTTCCAGTAAGGAAATAATTGTAGACGCTCTGGTTCTTATTTTTCATTAAGCTGCGTTTATGGTTCTTTCTATTGATCCTCACCTTAATGAAATTCGTTCTTACCATTCTTCTGTTTGGTCTATATTTCTCGCTTCATAGCCAACCCATTGTTTATGTAACTCCAACTGGTTCAGGTAATTTATCGGGTTCATCCTGGACCAATGCTCTGTCAGGCAATCAGCTTCGAAATCAGTTAGCGTTAGCTACATCAGGAATGCAATTCTGGTTAGCAGGGGGTTCATACAATCCTGGAACAACACGAACCAATACATTTCAGATTCCATCAGGTGTGCAGGTATATGGTGGTTTCAATGGAACCGAAATTTTCCTAAACAACCGTGCACTAAGCACGCCCTCCAGCACAACCCTTACTGGCGAAATTGGTGACCCAAACACAATTGGGGATAACGTTTACCACGTTATCACATTTACAAATGTCTCAATCAATACTCAATTAAATGGTGTGGTCGTTACACGCGGTAATGCAAATGCCAGTACATCCCCAGATAACTGTGGTGGTGGAATTTACAATAATAGCAACGGTAATAGTATCAAAAGCAACCCTACAATATCCAACTGCCAAGTTATTGATAATACGGCAACTTATTCTGGAGGAGGCCTTTACAATGAAGCGCAATACGGAGGAGAAAGCTCCCCAACTTTTCAAAACTGCCTTTTCAAATCAAATAAGGCTTCTGTTGTGGGAGGAGGAGTTTATAATTATGCTTATAGGGGACTCTGCAGTCCAAAACTTACTGACTGCATATTTACTAGTAATACTGCTAACTCAGGGGGTGGTTTGGGTAGTGCGGCAATCTTTAATGCAGGTTATAATAATCCGACCTTTATAAATTGTCTCTTCAGAAACAATTCTGCTGTTTCAGGAGGGGCAATTCACTTTGGAAGTTCATTTTACGCCTTTCTTAATCCATCTTTAAAAAATTGCTTACTAGACCATAACCAAGCCAGTGAAAACGGCGGGGCAATTTTGATGACAGCAGTAATTGGCTGCTCTGCCGATCCTGTACTCACTAACTGCATCATTACTGATAATTCAGCAGGAACAACAGGAGCAGGTATTTATGGTAGTTGTTATACGGATTCGGATATACGAATTCGCTTGACTAATAACATTATCTGGAACAATAGCTTTGCTTACAATAACAGTTCCGGCAACAAAGCTCCAGTATATAACATATCCTACTCCGACATTCAGGGAGGCTTTTCCGGAACAGGCAACATCAATGCTGATCCGTTGTTTGTAGACGCAACAAATGGCAATTATCGACTGCTCCGAAACAGCCCATGCATTAATACAGGCGATCCAGCCAGCACAACTGCTAATGTATCATCGACCGATTTGGTTGGTAGCTCGCGCATTTTTGGTGGTCGAATTGATATGGGGGCATATGAGTTTATTCCTTATGCCGACCTACGAATGGCGTTAGCACTTAACACACGAACACCTGCCATTAATGAGCCTGTTTCCTATAATTTAACTATAACTAACGATGGCCCGGAACCAGCGACTGCCGTTGGCTGGCAAAACCAACTCCCCCCGAATCTGGCCTTTGTGAGTGGGGCCAACGTCGCCAATTCATCTAATCTGGTTTCTGGAACAATTCCATCACTGGCACCAGGTGCAAGCACTCAGTTCAGTTATCAGGTGCAAGCGAAAGAGCCAGGTCGATACGTTAATGCGGCTCAGATTACGTCCAGCGATCAGCCTGACCCTGACAGTCAACCCGGTTCGGGTACAGGCGATGGACAGGATGATACCGCTCAGGCAGATCTGCGAACTATAGTTGATAACGGGACTGTGTACGTATCGCCAAATCCTAATCAGGTGCCTTTGCCAGTTATTATATCAAATCAACCTCCAGCCGACCCTACTAAAGCTGACTTAAGTTTAAGCATGTCAGCGTCTAAGCGAACCCTAAAAGCAGGGGATATAACAACAATTACACTTCAGGTTAGTAATGCAGGAGGGCTAGCGGTAACAGGTGTAACGGTAAAACTCAATCTCCCGGTCGGCACATCTTTCGAATCGGGAAGTGGATTTAGTGTGAATGGGCAGACAGCTATAGGGAGCGTTGGGTCAATTAGTGCCGATACATCGACTCCATTAACAGCCCAAGTACGTGTCAATTCAGGTAATCCAGCTTACCTAACTGCTGAAATCCTGACCAGTAATCAACCCGATCCTGATAGCCACCCTAATTCTGGTACCGACGATGGAGAGGACGATACTATTTCTATTGATTTACGTGTTATACCATAAACCAAAGACGATTTTTCTTTCCCTGACCAGAAACTAATTCATAAACAATTACTTAAAAAGTCAGGCTGTTAATCTGTTTCTGATTAACAAAATCGTACTGGTATGTATTGAACGCCTGATCGTCCTGTTCTACAATCCGATACCCTCGGTAGGGCGTTCCCCAGCTACTCCCAAAATGGGCATCGAACAACAACGCCGACTTCAGGTAGAAGATACTCTGATCTTTTGTATGGTCATGCCCATGAAAAACGGCCCTCACCGTTGAAAAATCGGTCAGGACCGACACAATACCCGTACAAACATCGGTTGCCTGAATGTTGTGAATAAAGGGGATGTGCATGAATAAAAATATGGGAACTGTAGAACGAGCCGATGTTACAGCCTGCCGAAGCCACACATCATCGCCACAAAGGGTATCGCCCGCTTCATTTGAGGTATCCAGAAGAATGAGCGTGGCATTATCCAGTTCAACAACGTGGTTGGTCGCATACCCCCAAAGTTGTTGCCAGGTATCCAAACTAACGCGATCATGATTGCCGCGCGTTACATAATAGGGAACTGGTAGGGTGTCCAGATACGCCTTCGCTTTAGGGAGCAAACCATTATTTCCCTCATGCACCAAGTCGCCATTGATGACAATAAATTGGAGCGGCTTCGTCTTGTGTTCTTGCTTAAGAGCGGCTAACAAGTCGGTATAAAACTGATCCGAGGTTGTGGACGGCTCGCCCAGATGCCCATCAGAGGCTACCGCAAAACGTAAACCGGCAGCAGGAGTAACGGTATCTGTATGTTTACAACTGGCCAGCAAGGCCGCTGAAATAGTGCCTAATGTTCCCTGTAAAAATAATCGACGACTAAAGTGAATCATGGATAAAGGCAATCACCTTACGTAGTGACTTCTGCAAACCAAAGAACGAATTTGTAAGTAGAGATAACATTAAGGCGTCGTTAATTCTACATGGATACTGTAAAATGGATAATGCCTCATTCGGGCATATAGCTCAAATGAGGCATTATCCATTTTACAGTATCAATTATCAATACCGATCGTCGTCCTCCTCTTCATCCTCCTCTCCGAAGTTAGTGCCGGGGTTGAACATAGAGCCGAGTAAGTCTTTGAACGATAGGCCCGTATCCATAGCTTTTTTACCGACAAGTGAATGCTCAGCCAGACCGTGCAGGGCAAATTCCATCATGAACAATTTTTCGGCTTTGCTCAAACGGGCATGAAACTGATCGACCACATCATCTAACCCATCAATCGTACGAAGCCGGGCTTCATAGTCGCGGTTGGTAAGGTCGTTGAGGATATCCATCGTATTTCCATCACCAAACCAGTCTGTAATTTTCTTGTAAGGATTGCCGCGCTTATCTTTTTTAGCCTTCTCCGGATTCGGGAAGTATTCTAAAAATTGATTCCGAATGGCTTTTCCAATCAGGTTCTGCGCCACAATAACAGGACCTTCTACCTCACCTTCGTACACCAACTCAACCTTACCACAAATGGCCGGAACAACACCATATAGATCAGCAATGCGAACGTGCGTTTCTTTTTCGCCATTGAGCAACGCCCGACGCTCAGCCGAGGAAAGCAGGTTCTCGTAGGCCGAAATCGTCATCCGGGCAGAAACCCCACTCTTCGAGTCGACATACTCGCTTTCACGGGCTTCCAGAGCTATTTGCTCAATCAAATCCGCAATCAGATCGTTGGCTTTCACCATACTGGCCTGCTCCGTTTTAACGATCGCTTCCTGCATGGTAATCTTTTTACCGATTTCAATAGATTTCGGATAGTGAGTCACAATCTGCGAATCAATCCGGTCCTTCAAGGGCGTTACAATGCTGCCCCGGTTGGTGTAATCTTCGGGGTTAGCCGTAAAGACAAACTGAATATCGAGCGGCAGTCGAAGTTTAAAGCCCCGAATCTGAATGTCCCCTTCCTGCAAAATGTTAAACAGGGACACCTGAATACGAGCCTGTAAATCAGGCAATTCATTGATCACAAAAATGCAACGGTGCGATCGGGGAATCAGACCAAAGTGAATCGTACGCTCATCCGAATAAGGCAGCTTTAGCGTAGCCGCTTTAATGGGGTCTACATCCCCAATCAGGTCGGCCACCGATACATCGGGCGTAGCGAGTTTCTCGGTATAACGGTCGTTACGATGCATCCAGGCGATAGGCGTTTGATCCCCTTTTTCGGCAATCAAATCGATGGCAAACCGAGAGAGCGGCAGCATCGGATCATCGTTCAGTTCAGACCCGGCCACTACTGGAATGTACTCATCCAGCAAATTAACCATCAGGCGTGCAATACGGGTTTTGGCTTGCCCACGCAATCCCAACAAGTTGATGTGGTGCATGGATAAAATAGCCCGTTCTACATCAGGAATGACGGTATCTTCGTAACCCCATATACCCGGAAAAACAACTTCTTTGTTTTTGATTCGCTCAATCAAATTATCTCGTAGTTCCTGTTTAATGGAGCGAGATTGATACCCGGCGGCTTTGAGTTCGCCAAGTGTAGAGATCATTAGTAATTTTGATGCTTTCAGGCTGCGGTAGTTCATTTGCTTTGTAATGATGAATTATGAATGATAAATAATGAATTACAAAGACGAGTGTACTGATGTAAGTACCCTTCATCGTTTATCATTCATAATTCATCATTCATCATTAGGTCTAACAGGCTTTCGGAAGAAATGGTTTTTTGACGCTCAAATTGACTAATTTTACCACGTAAGCGTCGGGTATAGTCTCCCGTTGCCAGTTATGAAATATACTGTACCTTTCTTTTTTTTCTTTCTTGTATTAATCGGCTTAGCGGGCTGCCGTGTTCAGAATAACCCACCAGAACTGCTCCGGTTATCAGCCCAGAAAGCTTACATTGGCGATCCTCTTACGCTAAGTGGCTATCAATTTGGCTCCGATCCTGCTGTTACATTCGGTGTTGCCACATCGGCGGTTACGGCTCCAATCAGTAGTCACGACGACAATACGATTCAGCTGATGGTTCCCTTAGTAGCTCCCGGTTCTACTCAGATTCGTGTTCGTAACGATCAGGGCACATCAGATCCGCTCCCTTTTATAGTTCAGCAACCAGCACCGGCTGTAGCTACAGTTACGCCCAGTAATGGGTTACCCGGCACAACCGTCGTTATCACAGGTAATTACCTGAATCAAATTACCCGAGTTCGTTTCGATACGTTAAATGCAATTATTAAAGATAGTTCGGCACAGAAACTTACTGTTGTTGTACCGCCTACTATGCCTCGGGGAGTATTTGCCCTTGCTATTGAAACAAAGGGAGGTAATACATCAAATTCATTTATTGTATCGGGCACACCTCAGATTACCAGTATTAGCCCACTACGCGCCAAACCAGGCACTGAGCTAGTTATACAAGGCCAGAATTTGACTGATGGTATTGTCAGCATCAATGGGCTTACTACCGAAAAAGCCTTAACAACAGTTAAAGACACAGAGATTCGAACCTCGATTCCAGCTACCGCGACATCGGGTTTGGTAACTGTTAAAGTTTTTGAAACACTAGTGGCCACCAGCACTGATACGCTGAAGATCATTCAACCCCCTTTCATTACCAATTTGCTCGCCCAGGATGGTATTGCAGGTGATAAACTGTTGGTAAACGGTCGCAATCTCCGCGATGTCACCAGCATGACGGTTGGCAACGTTGCGGCTTCATTTCGCATCATCAGCGATACGCAGGTCGAAGTGACTATACCAGCGCTGACGGCCTCGGGTGCTGTACAGATCTCGGCCAGCAGCATCGGCGGCACCGCAACGGGAACAGATTCGTTCTTTTTCTATTTGCCCCCTACCAACCTCGTAGTTACGCCAGCACGTCAGCTTCGCGGCCGAACGCTTACCGTTTCGGGTAAAAATCTTTATCGGATTACAACCGTTAGCGTTAGTGGCATTACGGTACCGATCACCAGCCGAAATGAAGGTACTGATTTGCTGATCGGCGTGCCTGATAATGCAGTCAGTGGTTCTGTTATCGTTACGAGCCGAGCCGGTACAGCTTCAGCACCTTTAGTTGTTATTCAGGCTCCTGTAGTTACCAGTATTCTGCCTGCCAAAGCTCGAACCGGAGACCGAATCGTTGTGACGGGTGACTTTCTGTTAAACGCACAGATTTACTTTAGTGGCTCCACAACTCCAGCAGTTGATGGCGGTAAAAATGAGGACACTGAACGATGGATTCTGGTGCCATCCGATGCACAAGCGGGTCCCTTACGCGTCGTAAACGTAGTGGGCGAACTTCTGACATCCATGTTTTTTGCCCCTGTCCGGCTGGCAACTATTACTGATTTTGTGCCCAAGACGGCTAAAGTCGCCTACGAGGTTACCATTACAGGGCAAAACTTAGCCAGCGTAACAGCTGTGCGATTTAATGGAGGTACCTCTACACCAGCAACGTTCCGGATTTCGGGCAGTTCGCTAATCGCGATCGTTCCTGCGGATGCTGTTACCGGTCAGATTTGCCTTATAAATGAAGCTGGAACAATCTGTAGTACTGGCACGATCACGATAACAAAATAGATTCTGGTTGATCGTTGTTGCATCTTTGCGGCTCCTCCTCCCTAGATGGTTTTATCAGACAAAAAATTGCCGATGCGTAGGAGCCGCAAAGATGCGGCTCTACATCTCCTTAATCTGTCTCACTAATACTTCATTAATTCGGACATAACTCTCATGCGTCCATCCGCCGACGTGTGGCGTTAATACAACCCGATTGGACTGGCGTAGGTAATCAAACGCAGCTTGCTGATCCGGAGTGAGTTTGGCTAATTTCTCATTCTCCAGCACATCCAGCGTTGCGCCACGCAGTTTGCCATTTTCCAGACCGCGTACAACGGCTGCCAGTGATACGATTTCGCCCCGTGCAATGTTATTCAGGTAGAATGGTTTGGCCACCTGATCGATAAACGTATCGTTAACCATCTTGCGCGTCTTATCTGTCAGCGGAATGTGTAGGCTAATAATATCCGCTTCGGCCATGATCTGAGCCTGCGTAGCTTCCTGGGCAAATTGATCACCATAGTTCGTCAGGAATTTGTCATAGGCCAGTACCCGACAACCAAATCCACTGAGTCGCTGGGCCGTAGCCCGACCGTTGTTACCATAACCGATCAGGCCGACCGTCATGCTGCCAAGTTCATAACCTCGGTTACCTTCCCGATCCCAAATTCCCTGGCGTACTTCCCGATCTGCCTTCAGAATATTGGCCAACAAGGCTAATAACATGCCCACGGTGTGCTCAGCAACGGCATCTCGATTGCCCTCGCCCGCGTGAAAAACAGCAATACCGCGTTGTTCAACAGTTGCCAGATCAATCAAATCCAAACCGGCACCTGCCCGGCCAATAAACCGAAGATTAGGTGCCTGGCTCAACAATTCATCGTCGACGGTGGTTTTACTCCGAATAATAAGCCCCTCAAAGGGCGTAAGTGCTGGTATCAATTCAGCCCGACTAATTTTTGGCTGATAGTCATAGGCAAAGCCAGCCTCATCAAGCATGGCAAAAAGCGACGGGTGCATTTCGTCGGCAATGAGAATAGAGGGTTGGTTCTGGGACATCCGAGGGGTTTTCGTAACTTGCAACAATCTTAAGTAATGAATAATGTATAATGGCCAATGAATAATGCCTTTTCGGCTTGCTCAAATCCCTTCCTCATTATCCATTAGTCATTCTCCATTTTTCATTAACTCTTGGCGAAACTACGAAAAGTACATGGAACAACGCCAACCTACCGAACCGAATCAACCCCGCACCAACCCAGCAGGTGGGCCTAAACCTGATACTAAACCAGCCGATGCTCAAGCGCAGCCAGCGACAGAACAGCGGTCCAGTAATCAGTCTCGTCAGAATCGTCAAGATGTTCCTTATCAGAACAATCGAAACGGAGGGAATGCTGGTGGAAATACTTCGCCCAATCGTCCTGAGCGGTCATTCAAAGCGATGCCGAACCAAAATCAGCGAGACAACCGTCAGCAAAATAATGGCCAGCGCCCTAATGAAGCACGTCAGCGAGAAGACGATCAACGGCAAAAGAATCAACGCGATAATCGGCAGCAACAAAACGGGCAACGTCCGAACGAAGCACGCCAACGGGAGGAACCTCGGGAACCTCGTCCCGATCGTGACCGCAATTCGACTAATAACCGCCCTTCAGCTCGCGAAACGATGCAAAATGACGCATTCGGACGCGATTTTGGCAATTCGGCTGTTCAGCCAACCGAGCATGTAGGCCGGGAAGATCGACTGGTGATCGGCATTTCGCTGGGCGATTACAATGGCATTGGCCCTGAAGTAATTCTTAAAGCGCTCCAATACAATCGGTTGCAGAAAATTTGTACGCCGGTCATTTATGGCTCGATGCGGATTCTAAACCGCTATCGCAATCTATTGAACCTGAAAGACTGGAATCTGAATGGTGCCCAGACAATTGGTCAGATTAGCCATAAATTAACCAACGTCATTACCTGCTGGCCCGACCAGAATCATGAGATTCAGCCTGGTCACGTAACGCCCGAAGCCGGTCAGGCGGCTCTGGCCTGTTTGCAAAGGGCTGTCGATGACCTGAAAAATGGCAAATTAGACGCCCTTGTTACGGCCCCGATCAACAAATACAATATCCAGTCGGAAGAGTTCAAATTTCCAGGCCACACCGAATACCTGGCTCAGCAATTCGACGTTCAGGACAACCTGATGTTTATGGTGAGTGAAACCTTGCGCATTGGCGTTGTAACGGGACACATCCCGCTGGGCCGTGTCCGGCAGAATGTAACCCGCGAGCGAATTGCCCAGAAACTGCACATGATGATGCAGTCGCTTAAGCAGGATTTCGGGATCGATAGACCAAAAATTGCCGTACTTGGGTTGAATCCGCACGCAGGCGAAGAGGGTCTTTTAGGCAACGAAGAACAGGATATTGTCAAGCCACTAGTGGCCGAATTCGTTAACAAAGGTGAGCTGGTATTTGGCCCCTACCCTGCCGATGGTTTCTTCGGCACAAGGGCGTACAAGAAATTCGACGCAGTACTGGCCATGTACCACGATCAGGGCTTAATTCCGTTTAAGGCAATTGCTTTTGAGGAAGGTGTCAATTTTACAGCGGGCATGCCTGCCGTTCGAACATCGCCCGATCACGGCACGGCCTATGATATTGCCGGTAAAGATCTTGCCGATGAAACTTCGATGCTCCAGGCTATTTACACTGCCATTGATGTTGCCCGCAACCGAAAGGAGTTCTTAGAACTGGAAGCAGGCGCATTGAAATGAGTTATAAAGTTGTAAAGTTGTAGGGTTATATAGTTAGCTGACGCGATAACAAACTATATAACCCTACAACTTTATAACTCTACAACTTTATAACTTTATAACCATACAACTTTACGACTAATGCTAAAATCAATGACCGGCTTCGGCAATGCAACAGTGGAAGCTGGCGGCTTGTCTGTAACAGCGGAAATTAAAACGCTGAATTCGAAATTTTTAGATATCTATTGCCGTATGCCCCGGCAGTTCTCAGATAAAGAAATTGAATTGCGTGCTTTGCTGACTCAGCAACTAGAGCGCGGTAAAGTTGAACTCTCATTAAATCTCAGCCGAACAAGTGGGGTACGTCCGGGCGTTACAATCAATCGGCCACTCGTTCAGGCATATGTAAGTGATTTAAAAGAAACGGCCAATACGATGCTCATGAGCATTCCTGACAGCGATGTGCTGCAATTGGCTCTGCAACAACCAAATGCTTACTTAACTGAATCCGCCGATCCAACCGATGATGCGGCAGACTGGGCAACCGTACAGGCCGCCGTTCACGAAGCCATACGCCGGTGCGACGCCTTTCGCAAACAGGATGGGGCTGTTTTAGAAGGTAAATTTCAAGAATATATCCAGATTATCTCGGATCGGTTGGCCGCCGTTGAGGAACAGGACGTTCGACGAATTCCGGCGGTTCGGGATCGGATGCGCAACTCGGTAAAAGAATTGCTAGACAGCGAAACCTTCGACCAAAACCGCTTTGAACAGGAGCTGGTCTATTATGTCGAGAAGTTTGACATTTCGGAGGAGAAAGTCCGGCTCAAAAATCACCTTAGTTATTTTCTGGAGGTACTCGCAACAGAAGAGGCCAATGGCAAAAAACTAAATTTCATTTCGCAGGAAATTGGGCGTGAAATCAACACGATTGGCTCAAAAGCGAACGACGCAGCCATTCAGCGGCTAGTTGTGCAGATGAAAGACGAACTGGAAAAGATTAAAGAACAGACGATGAATGTGATTTAATGCCCCATGCCTAAGCTCGCATTTGACTTTTATCAACAACATGATACGCTCACGCTGGCGCAACTCCTGCTTGGGTGTGAGCTTGTACATAAAAACGAGGAAGGCGTAACAGCGGGCATTATTGTTGAAACGGAAGGTTATTTGAATGACGATCCAGCCTGCCACGCCTACCGAAGCAAGACTCCGCGCAATGCCGCTATGTTTGGCCCTGCCGGAACCTTATATATTTACCAGATTTATAACCATTACAACTGCATTAATGTCGTAACAGGGCCAGAAGGTGTGGGCGAGGCCATACTGATTCGTGCGCTTGAACCAACAGAAGGCATTGAGCTAATGGGACTTCGCAGAAACGACGCCTTTAAAACTGGCTTCGAACGATACCGAAACAATACGATTGATGCTACAACGGCAGACGGTCAGCGTAATCTGGCTAATGGTCCGGGCAAGCTCACAATTGCCATGGGAATCAGCCGCACGCATGACAATGCTTCTTCATTGGTAACAGGGTCGATTTATATCCGAGGTCCCGTACTACATGACTTCGATATGGTCACAACGACTCGCATCGGCCTGACACGAGGAGCCGATTTGCCGTACCGCTATTACATCAAAGACAATCGTTTTGTGAGTAAGAAGTAAGTTGCCGCTCACTTAGCACTATACCTAAGTAGCTCTGTTTAGGAGTTAGTAGAACAGCGAATTTTTGTCATCCCGACGCAGGAGGGATCTCAATTACAAAGAAAATTAGAGATCCCTCCTGCGTCGGGATGACAAAAATTCGCTTATTTCTGATTGACTTTAGAGGCAACTAAAAATTTCGAACAGCCTCGCTCTAGTTAATCACCCGGAACAAGCGATCCCAACGGATTTTGTGCCAGATGTCTGCTGGAACCGGGTCTATCGACATCCAGACAAATACGGCTTTACCAACAATGTGATCTTCAGGTACAAAGCCCCAATAACGGGAATCTTCCGAATTCTGGCGATTATCGCCCATCATGAAGTAATAATCCTGCTTGAAGGTATAAGTCGTTATTGGCTGACCATTAATCTGAATAGAAGTTGGCGCTAGCTCTACTTTGTTATTTTCTTCATACCGCTGAATAACAGGACCATACAACGCAATCGTTTTCTCATTTACCGGAATCGTAACACCCTTTTTCGGTACGGTGAGGGGGCCAAAATTATCCTGATTCCAGGCATAGGCCGAACCACCATAAATGCCTTGCGCTAGCTGCCCAGCCTGCTCTCGCATGGGCTCAATGCCTTTTACCCAGTCAAATCCAGCAAACTTATCCTTGACTTCCCGTGTCATATTAACCCGATAGCCAACCAATGTTGATGCTTTTGTCGAGTCGTTATAGGATTCAAGCGGTTGCCAGTTAATGAATGGGCCTTCCGCCGATTTAAAGTCATTAACGATAGCGTACTTTCGGAAAAATTTCTCATCCAGCACCTCGGTTGTTTTTACAAAATTAGGACTTACGCAAAAGTGGTAAATTGAAATAAAAAATAGCTTGAAGGTCACCGCACAACTTTACGGACAGTTTCTACTGAGTAGCCAGATCAACTATACGGCTACCTACTTGGCTGATCACCTGGAAGGGATCACCCATGACAATGTGCAGTACTTTCTCAAAGCTAGCCGAGTGGCACCTCGCCAGGTCTGGCAACATGTCCGCCACCAAATTCAACTGGATACCGATGGCTATATCCTCTTTGATGATACCGTGCTCAATAAAGAACATAGTCATAAAATTGAACTGGTTCGTCGGCAATACAGTGGAAATGCTCATGGAATCATCAAAGGCATCGGTGTGGTTAATTGTGTCTACTTCAATCCTAAAATTAATCAGTTCTGGCTCATTGACTACCGTATTTTTAATCCCGATGAGGATGGAAAAAGCAAGTTGGATCATGTGTTGGACATGCTTAACCAACTAGCACCCCGCCAGATCAGTTATCGAATCGTCTTAATGGACAGTTGGTATGCTGTGACCGACCTCTTCAAGTGGCTCATTACCAATGAAAAACTGTTTTACTGTCCTATCAAGAGCAACCGTAAGGTCGATGATTCAGGTGGCAAAGAATCGTATCAACCTGTCAGCTATCTGAGCTGGTCAGCTCAACAGGTGCAGCAGGGTAAGCTGGTTAAAGTACACAAGATGCCTCAAAACACCTATCTTAAACTGTTCCGCGTACTGGTGTCTACCCACCGGACGGACTATATCGTCACCAACGATTTAGCTCAAAATGAGACGAGTGCCGCTGAAGAAAAAAGTGGTATTCGTTGGACAATTGAGCAGTTTCATCGAGAAGATAAGCAGATCACGGGTCTGGAATGTTGTCAATGTCGATTAGCTCGTAGTCAACGCAATCACATTGGCTTAGCGGCTCTGACTTGGTTACGTTTTAAACAGTTGGCTTATCAGACTAAGAAAACGGTTTACCAACTCAAACAAGGCTTATTAGATGCTTACCTTCGTCAAGAGTTGGCGAATCCTTCAGTTGCCTTTGCGTAAGTCCTAAAAATAAGTCGTTTCAGATCGACGGGGTATAGCCTGGGCTTTTCCATTGATGTACACCTGCTCCTGACGAATTTCGATGACATCGCCCGGAATACCGATGCACCGCTTTATAAAATTGGTTTTCAGATCGGTGGGGTAAGCTGGTTCGCCCGCTTTAGGAGGTGGGTAGTTAAAGACAACCACATCGCCATTTTTCACATGCGTGAACCCAGGAAGTCGGTAAATCGGCAGTTGAATGGCGGTGCTATACGATGGCAGCTCAGTTCCCCAAATTTTCTGGTGAGTTAGCGGTACTTGCAGTGGAGTTTTAGGAGTCCGAATACCGTAATGGAGCTTACTGACAAACAAAAAATCGCCCACCATCAGGCTATTCTCCATAGAAGGAGTCGGAATGGCATACGCTTCAAACGTCAGAAATCGAATGAGTGTAGCGGCTATGACGGCAAATAATACCGAATCGAACCATTCCCGAATGGGGGATTTTTTTGGTTTGAGTGCCTTCGTAGCACTCGTTGTTTTCGCATGGCGCATAACCTGACGGGATTGAATCTAAGAATGAGTATCGAGCAATGAAATATAACCACCGGCGTAAGAAGGGTATCCCTATTTTACACCGATGGTTATATAGTTAGCTGAACGCTAATTCCTGAAGACAATAGCCAGATTTAGAGGCCACAAGAGTCAATTAATAACCCCTTGCTGTATTATCAGCTCTGGGGTCAGACGCGCCTTCGTATGATCCATCTGGGCGAATCAAAACACAGTCCATTCGGCCTAATGTGTTCGTAAGTTTTTCCAGAATGTAGCCCCGCCCTTGTAAGGCCTGAATAGTAGGCTCAGAAAAAGCACCATTTTCAAAAATGGTTTTGTCGGGTAGCCACTGGTGGTGAAATTTAAGCGCATTGACGGCCTGCTGCATCGTCATGCCATGCTCAATAACATTAAGAATGGTTTGATAAACCGATGTAATAATGGTTGAGCCGCCGGGCGTACCGACCACCATAAAGAGTTTGCCATCTTTTTCCAGAATCGTTGGCGTCATAGATGATAACATCCGCTTATGGGGGGCAATGGCATTGGCCTGGTTGCCAATCAAACCAAACATGTTGGGAACGCCAGGTTTTACACTGAAATCATCCATTTCGTTGTTCATGAAGAAGCCTGCTCCACCAATCACAACCCGGCTGCCATAGCCACCATTCAGGGTGGTTGTAATACTTACCGCATTGCCATCTTTGTCAACGACCGAAAAGTGAGTTGTTTCCAGGCTTTCGTAGCCGGGAATCGTTCCGCCCTTAACCGCCTTGCTGTCGGTGGCTTTGGCCCACGAGAAATCGGTCCAGCGGGTACGCAGGTAGTCGGGGCTGATAAGTTGGCTCACGGGCACTTTTACAAAATCAGGATCACCCAAAAACTTAGCCCGGTCGGCATACACCCGTCGTTCAGCTTCAATCATTACCTGAACAGTGCTATCGCGATTCCAGCCCCATTTCCGAAGTGGATACGGCTCTGTTAAGCGCATCATTTGCAGTAACGCAACGCCCCCACTCGAGGTCGGTGGCATCGTAATGACATTGTATTCTTTATACTTCGCCTGAATTGGTTCGCGCCAGGCAGAGTGGTAGTTCTTTAGATCTTCTTCGGTAATTAAGCCCTTCCCCCGAACCATTTCTTCAGCCAAAAGTCGCGCCGTCTCACCTTCGTAAAACCCCGCCCGGCCTTGTGCCTGAATCCGTTGTAGCGTTTTGGCCAGATCGGCTTGTACTAGCAAATCGCCCTTGTGCCAGGTAATCGTATCTGTCGGAACCGAACTTTTCAAAAAATAGGTTTTGCCCGGATTGATCGTGTTCAGATCTGTTTTGATACGATTTAGACCCAGCGCATCACGTTCGGTGAGCGCAAACCCTTTTGAAGCCAAGTCAACAGCGGGTTGCAACACCTGCGCCCAGGTTAGCTTCCCAAATCGTTTGTGGGCTTCGACCATTCCGTCAACTGAACCCGGTACGCCACTCGCCAAATGTCCACTAATGCTTAAACCAGCCCGAACATTGCCCTGCTCATCGAGGTACATATTTTGGGTGGCACCACCGGGCGCTTTCTCCCGATAATCGAGCGTATAAGCTTTACCAGCGTTATCCCGGTAAACCATAAAGCCTCCCCCACCAATGTTACCAGCACCTGGATACACCACTGCCAGGGCAAATTGTACCGCAACAGCCGCATCGACAGCATTTCCGCCCGCTTTCAGGATATTCAGACCAACCTGCGAAGCGTCGGGGTGAGCGGAAGCCACCATACCATTTCGTCCGATAACACCAACCCGGTCGGAGAAAAACGGCTTTATTGTTGGGTCTTCATCACGGTATTGGTAAACACCCTGCCCCTGGGAAACTTTTGCCGTAGCGGAGGTTGTGGTAGACGACTGCGTCTTGCAGGCTGTAACGCCTAACGTAAACAGCAGGACTGGTAAATAATAGGTAGTTCGTTGATTCATAGGTGACGCTCAAGCTAGGTTGTAATATCCCGTAAATTACAAAAATAACGGTATCCTGCTGATAGCCAAATCAACCACTTATCCTTCTGAAGTTTACACTTGTCCTAAATGCTTTGGGAAAGATGAGCCAGTGTTGTACTTTCATAAATTGGAGAGCCAGCTGTTACGCAAGGCACTTCGCTAGTTCGGTTTTGCACGTTACTCTTTAGCTATATCGATGCGATTTATTCGTCAGACTTTTGAAAGTTTTCGATTCGCGTGGCAGGCTTTGCGCTCGAATCTTCTTCGCACGATGCTCTCCTTGTTGGGCGTAACGATTGGTATCTTCGCCATCATTGCCGTGTTTACGCTAGTCGATTCGCTGGAGAGAAACATTAAAGAGAGTCTTTCGTTTATTGGCGACAAAGTGGTGTACGTGGAGAAATGGCCCTGGTCTTTCGGGGAGGACTATCAATGGTGGAAATACTTCCAACGCCCCGTGCCAACTTACAATGAGTATCGTTTCCTCAGCGAGAAACTTGAAAATGCGCAGGCAGTAGTCGCTATGGCTTTTAAAGGCCGTGTTACGATTAAAAATAATAACAACAGCATGTCGGCACTCATTCAGGGGACCACGCTGGACTATAACAAGATTTCGGAGGTACCGATCGAACAAGGTCGCTATTTTACCCAGCAGGAAGTTAATATCTCCCGAAACGTAACCATTATTGGTTCCGACATAGCGGAGAATCTATTCCCAGGTCAAGATCCGGTTGGCAAAACCTTCAAAATCAATGGTCTGAATTTTACAGTTATTGGTGTCCAGCGCAAAAAGGGCGAAAGCATTCTGAACGTAGGCGGCAACCCCGATACAAAATGCCTTATTCCTTACGGCGCTTTTGCCAAAATGTTTCACTCTATCAATCCGAATATCACGATTTCAATTAAAGGGTATGAAAGTGATGAAGGACTACAAGAACTAGAAAGCGAAATTCGGGGATTGTTACGCACTCGGCGCGGATTGCGCCCTCTGCAGGATGACAATTTTGCAATTAATCGACCAGAAGCTATTGCGCAGGCGATTAGCGGCATTTTCGTCGTGTTAACAATAGCTGGCTGGGTCATTGGCGGTTTTTCGATTCTGATTGGCGGCTTCGGCATCGCCAATATTATGTTCGTCAGCGTAAAAGAACGCACTAATATTATCGGTATTCAGAAATCGCTGGGGGCCAAGAATTATTTTATTCTATTTCAATTTCTGTTTGAGGCTGTGCTATTAAGTTTGGTTGGCGGGCTTGCGGGTATTTTCCTGGTTTACCTGCTGTCATTCATGAGCCTAGGCAGTCTTGATTTAGTATTAACAGCCTCAAACATTGCCTTGGGATTGGGCGTATCAAGTGTTATTGGTGTTTTGTCAGGAATTATACCCGCCTTTTCAGCCTCCCGTCTCGACCCCGTTATTGCTATCCGAGCGAAATAGGGATAGATGTAGGATATATGATATATGATGTAGGATGTATGATGTATAGAATTGATTGCACCAGTCAAATACATCATATATCCTACATCATACATCCTATCATTCTCCTTTCGGGACAACGAGTACAACACTCTCTTTTTCAACGAGCACTTGGCCCGGCGCAAGGCCTTTAGGTTTACGAACAAACTTCTTCGGCGTAACAATAACTGGGCATAAACTGTCTGTTCGGCGTTTTGAGTACCAGGCGGCCAACTCGGCAGCGCGTTCGATAATATGGCGTGGGAAGGTTTTACCGGCCTGGTATTTCACGATTACATGCGAGCCCGATACATCACGGGCATGGAGCCAGAGATCGTCCTTATAAGCGTATTTGAGAGTCAGCAAATCGTTGTTTTTAGCATTCCGACCAATCAGAATACGAAACGAGTCCATCGTCACCTCTTTAAATAAGGGTCCTGTATCAGTGCTGTTCCCTCCCATCGAGTCAGTATGTAAATTCTGTTGTTTCACATAGCGCCTAAGTTCTTTTAGGGTTTGAATGTCAATCAAGTCAATTCGTTGCTGGCGAATTTTAGCCAACTCTACTTCCCGATCAGCGATCAAATCATTCAGATGTTGCTCCTCTATTTTTTCATTCTTTGCTTTGCGGTAAAAGTTTTCCGCGTTTTTCTGCGGGCTTAGATCAGGTTTGAGCTTAAGGGTAATTGGCTGATCCCGATAGAAATCGTATAGGGTTAACCGTTCCGGTGATTTAGCACCCGGAACCTGAGCAATGTCATGAAGATTTGCCATTAAAATGTGTCCCATTTCTTCATGGCTAGCGCCCTCTTCACGCGAGATAAGGCGCTGCATGGCTCCTTCCATTTGACCTTCGGCCCGTTTCTGACGCTTTTCGAGAAGGCGTGCCAGGTCTGCTTTCTCATGCTCAAAGGTGCTAAGTCCGTTATAAGCAATAAAAAAACGAGTTGCGGCCTCCATGGGATCGGTAAACTCACGCTGAATTTCGCCCACAGGCAGCAGACTAAGCGTAGGTTTATGATGAAGTCGGGTTAAGTAATAATGCGGGTGCTCAAGCATTCTTAAGGCATCCTGGACAATAGCCCATTGCCGTTTTTCAGGTTGCTCACCATCGTCTATAGGCTTTGCTGTTTGGTCCTGAATCCACTCATTTACTACTTTCCCGAACGTTGGGAATAGTTTCCTGTAGTCAAAATCGGCTCGTTCAAACGCTTCATACGATTGATCGATAGGCCTATCAATGTTAGAAAACAGAATTTGTTCATCACTCACTAATTGGCGATTAAACAAATCGATCACTTTATCCTCCTGAAAAGCCAGCAAATTAGGTCGATTGCCGAAGAACTTAAATACCAACGAGAAGCCTCCTTCTAACTGAATAGCCAGACAACGTTCGTTCAGGAATGACCGAACCCCTATAACGGCCCGTTCTTCGCCGGGCGTACCCACTACAGTATCGAACAAGTCTACGCTGTTTGTACGAGCCCGCTGTACTGTATCAGGGAACACCAATCCAGAAAAATCGGGCCGTAAAGTAACCTTTATATAAAAGGGTTTGTAGTAATTAATCTTCCCTCTAGCCTGCGCAAAAACGAGCACTACCTCATCACGATCCTGGCTAAAACATTCCATAAATCGTAACCCGCTCAATGGTGGTTCAGACACCTCTTTGGGTAGAGTAAAATTACCCAGTAAATGTGGCTCTAACGACGGAGCGAGTTGCCGCAGAAAGTAATAGTTTATATGCATACAAGTACAAAAATACGGCTAGAATTACTCAGAGTCGCATTTACTTGAATTGCTAGAAAAATAGAATGAAATTAAAATTTTATATAACTTTTTTAACATAATATAATTTTACAAACATGCAATAAACTGACAATCAATTATTTAATAAAACTAAAATATAACTTTTTTAATAGTTAACATTTCTTTATCAATTCATAAAAGAGATATTTATTACGATTTCACTTTGAAGTATAACTAAACTAACCTAATATTGATGCGTTTAACTCAATTTTAAACCAACCTAATCTTCATGAAAGCAACGCTCTACAGGTTTCTGCAGACCGCTTTTTTGGGCGCAGTTCTACTGCTCTGGGGCCTAACAGCTTCCGCCCAGGACCGTCGTTTGACGGGTAAAATTACGGGTACTGATGGTCCCGTACCAGGTGCCAACATCGTACTGAAAGGTACCCAAACTGGTACCAGTTCCGATGCAAATGGTAGTTTCGCTTTGAACATCCGGGGAGCTAGCCCAGTGCTCGTTATTTCGGCCATCGGATTTAAGACGCAGGAAGTCCAGATAGGAAATCGCACATCGATCGATATCTCTCTCGAAGATGATGCAACGGCCCTATCCGAAGTAGTTGTAACCGGGTACTCCACCGAAAACCGCCGGGATGTGACCGGTGCCGTATCAACCGTAAAACCAGCACAATTAAAAGTAGTCCCTTCCGCTAACGTTGAGCAACAGCTCCAAGGTCGTGTAGCCGGGGTAACCGTTATCACCAACGGGCAACCAGGTACATCCAGCCAGGTGCGGGTTCGTGGTTTCGGTTCGTTTGGAGGTAACCAGCCGCTGTACGTGGTTGATGGTGTACCTACTCAGAACATCCAGTACATCGCTCCTGATGACATCGAAAGCACCACCGTTCTGAAAGATGCCGCTTCGGCCTCTATTTATGGAGCGCGGGCTGCTTCGGGTGTAATCGTGTTGACTACCAAGAAAGGTCAGCGCCGGGCCCAGAAGTTAAGTGTTAGCTATGATGGTTTGTATGGTGCTACCGATCCAGGTAAAAGCCTGCCGATCTTGACTCCGCAGGAACAAGCTGACTGGAGCTGGCAGGCACGTAAAAACGATTTGTATCAGGCAGGCAAAACTCCTGACGCAACGAGCTTCGCGGGTATCGCGGGTGGTCAGTACGGTACGGGCTTAACCCCAGTTCTTCCTGATTATCTATTGGTAGGTAGCCGTTCAGGTTTAGCTGCCTCTGCTGTAGATTTAACAGCTGAAGCCGCTAAGTACAACGTTAACCCAGCTAACGGTGCTATCTATAACGTGATTCCATCGAACAAAGCGGGTACCGACTGGTATGCGGCTATCACACGGGTTGCCCCTATGCAACGCCATCAGATTGGCTTCTCGGGCGGCACCGAATCCAGCCGTTTCTATGTTAGCTTAGGCATGCAGCAACAAGCCGGTATCGTTATTTTCAACGATTTCAAGAAATACAATCTGCGCGCTAACACAGAGTTCGACGTTACGAAGAAACTCCGTTTCGGCGAAAACTTCCAGGTTTCATACATTGCTACCAAAGGTATTTTGGGTGGTGTAGGTAACCAGTTTGGTAACGCAACCAACAACAACTCCAGTGCTGCCTCGGATGAAAACGAAGTATTATCGGCTTTCCGGATGCCTCCGATCATTCCGATTTATAACTCGTTCGGTGGCTACGCAGGTACCGCTGCTCCTGGTTTTAACAACCCACGTAACCCCGTTGCTGACCGGACTGCTAACGCTAACAACGGTAACTTCAACATCTACGCTTTTGGTAATGCCTACTTAGAGTATGATGTCCTTCCTTCTCTGACCTTACGCAGTAGCCTTGGTGGTAACTATTTCAATAACTACTTTAACAGCTATGGTCGGGTACAGTACGAAAACTCGGAAAACAACACGACCTACACTTACAGCGAAGGGTCAGGCTATGGCTTAGCCTGGACGTTCACCAACACGGCTACCTTCAAACAGAAATTCGGTCGCCATGACATCTTCGCTTTGGGTGGTATGGAAGCCCTAAACACAGGAGCTGGACGTAACATCAATGGTTCAGGCCAGAACCCTTTCTCGACCGATCCGAACTACGTAACCATCAGCACGACAACGCCTGGTGCTACTCGTAATGTGAACAGTGGTTACAACCTGGGTAACAAGTTTTACTCATTGTTTGCACAGGCTCGTTATACCTACAATGACAAGTACATCCTGACTGCAGTAGTTCGTCGCGATGGTTCATCGCAATTTGCGGCTACCGACCGTTACGGGGTATTCCCAGCGTTCTCGGCAGCATGGCGCTTATCGTCGGAAGAATTCATGAAGAACCTCCCCTGGGTATCGGACCTAAAAGTACGCGGTGGTTATGGTATCATGGGTAACTCCAACTACCTGAGTGCTACTAACCAGTACAACTTGTATGGTGGTGGTGCTGGCCAGGGTTATGACATCACAGGTTCTAACGGATCGATTTCAGCGGGCTTCTATCGGAGCCAGATTGGTAACGCAGCGGCTAAGTGGGAGTCTAGCGTTACGTCCAACATTGGTATCGACGGAAATTTCTTCAATAACAAATTGGAAGTTGTGGTTGATTTCTGGCAGAAAGATACCAAAGACTTGCTGTACCCATTGTCGCTGCCTGGCGTAGTTGGTGTTCGCTCGAGTGCTCCGTACAAAAACGTAGCGAGCATGACCAACAAAGGAATCGACATCTTGGTAACCAACCGGGGTACCCTATCGGGTGATCTGACCTATGAAGTAACGGGTATCGCTAGCTTCCTGAACAACAAGATCACTGCAATTGACCCATCGGTTCCTTACTTCACCGCCGGTGGTACTCGTTTAGGTACGCCCGTTGTTCGTAACCAACCCGGTCATGATCTATCGTCGTTCTTTGGTTATAACGTGATCGGCCTGTTTAACAGCAAAGAAGAAGTAGCCGCTGCGCCAACGCAGGATGGTGCGGCTCCAGGTCGCTTCCGTTTCCAGGACACCAACGGTGATGGCAAAATCAATGATGATGACCGCCAGTTCCTGGGTAGCCCAATTCCGAAGTTCACGGGTAGTATTACCCTGACGCTGAAGTATAAAGGATTCGATCTGAACACGAACGTGTATGCATCTTTAGGTAACAAAATCTTCAACAACCAACGTTGGTTTACCGACTTCTACCCATCCTTTACGGGTGCTGCAATGGGTGGCCGTGTACGGGATTCGTGGTTACCAACGCACACCAACACGACGGTGCCCATTTTCGAAAGTGCTTCGAACTTCAGCACCAACACCCAGGCGAACTCGTACTACGTAGAAAACGGTTCGTACGCCCGGATGCAGTATCTGAACCTGGGCTATACCTTCCCAGCGGTTGTGTTGAACAAAGTGAACCTGAGCCGTTTACGGGTGTCAGTATCAGCGACCAACCTGTTTACCATCACCAAATACTCGGGTCTTGACCCAGGCGTAGGTGGATCAGCTGACCAGAACTTTGGGATCGACGTAGGTAACTACCCTGTTCAACGCGGCTATAACGTAGGCTTAAGCTTCGGATTCTAATAACATTCAAACTCATTTCATTTCTTAGTCAACTCGCACTATGAAACAATTTATAACCAAGGGAACCGTAGCCACTGCCATGATGGTCATGGTTACCTTCGCTTGCCAGGACAAATTCCTTGACGTGCCCGCCACCGGACAGCTCTCGGGAGCCCAGCTGACCTCTAAAGCTGGACTCGACGGACTCCTGATTGGCGCTTACGCTCAGTTGAACGCCCGTGGCTTCTCCCAATCGGCCAGTTCTTTCAACTGGGTACGCGGTAGTGTCTCCGGTGGAGATGCCAACAAAGGCTCCAACTCAGGGGACTTTAACGCCCTGACTCCTTTCCAAACCTACCAGTTGCTGCCTTCCAGCGGTGAGGTGAATGCCAAGTGGAATGCCATGTACGAAGGTATTGCTCGTTGTAACTCTACCCTGCGCTCGCTGGCGAGTGCAGGAGCCGATGTGACAGCAGCCGACAAAGCTCGTATCTCGGGGGAAGCTCGCTTCCTACGCGCTCACTACTACTTCGAGTTGAAGCGTGCGTTCAACAAAGTGCCTTATGTTGACGAAACCAAGGATTATGGTACAGGTATCGAAGCAGTAACAAACAGCGCTGACATCTGGCCTAATATCGAGGCTGATTTCAAATACGCAGTGGACAACCTGCCGGTAAGTCAGGGTGCTGTGGGTCGGGCTAACAAATGGGCCGCTACCGCTTATCTGGCCAAGACTTATCTCTACCAGAAGAAATATGCTGACGCCAAAACCCTGTTCGATCAGGTGATTGCCAGCGGTATGACCTCCGATGGGAAGAAATATGCTTTGGTAGCTAACTTCCAGGATAACTTCAATGCCGCTAAAGACAACAGCTCAGAGTCCGTTTTCGCGATCCAGGCAGCTGCCAACACCGGTAGCTCGGATAATGCCAACCCTGATCTGGTGCTGAACTTCCCCTATAACACGGGGTCGAATGGTCCTGCTGGTTGCTGCGGTTTCTTTGCCCCTAGCTTCGAGTTAGCCAACTCCTTCCGGGTAGATGCTAATGGCTTGCCCTTATTGGATGGTTCGTACAACACGGGTGCCAATCAGTTGAAAACGGATATGGGTATTGCGTCAAGTGCAGCCTTTACACCGGATGCCGGTCCTGTCGATCCTCGTCTGGACTGGTCATTGGGTCGTCGGGGTATTCCTTACCTGGATTGGCAGGTTCACCCAGGTCTGGACTGGATTCGTGACCAGACGTTTGCTGGCCCTTACTCGCCCATCAAGTTTGTCTTCTACAAATCGCAGGATAAATCCCTGACCGATGGTAGCTCGTGGACAGATGGCTATTCAGCTATTAACTACAACATCATCCGGTATTCGGATGTACTGCTGATGGCGGCTGAGTGTGAAGTGGAAGTGGGTAGCTTGGCAACGGCTCTGTCGTATGTGAACCAGATTCGCAGCCGGGCCAAAGGCACGACTTATGTAAAAACGGCCGCTGGTGCTAATGCCGCTAACTATCAGATTGGTTTGTACACGGCTTTTGCGGATAAGACAACGGCTCGGACAGCGGTTCAGTTTGAGCGCAAGTTGGAGCTGTCGGGCGAAGGCCACCGGTTCTACGATCTAGTCCGTTGGGGCACGGCTTCAACCGTGTTGAACGCCTTCATTGCCTATGAAAGCAAATTTTTGCCAGTAGGTTACACAGGCGGTAAATTCACGGCCGGTAAAGATGAGTACATGCCGATTCCGCAGACTCAGATTGACTCGCAGGGCAAGAGCGTACTCGCTCAAAATCCTGGTTACTAGTCAACCGGTTTAAAATTCTACTAAACAGAAGCCCTATCCTGCCGAGCAGGATAGGGCTTCTGTTTAAAAACAATCACCTTTTTTAGTAGTTATTAGCCTATAAAACAACTAGACAAACGTTATGGCTAATCACAAAACCACAGACCAGCCGGGTTCCAATGATCTGCAACCCGGACGCGAACGGAGCCGGAACCAAAATGCCCAGAATAGCGGTGGACAACGGCCCAATGGAGAGAAAACAATGACGAATGCCAATAAAACCAGGCAAGGCGCTGAAGACGAACACTTTTTTGCTAACGATAACGCAGTTGAACTGACTGAAGCACGTGGAGATCACGAGCATTTAGGCCACAGTGGACGCCGAAATGGTAGTCGGAAATAGAAATGACTATGAGTAGTTTTATATATTCCCACTGTTCTTTCTATTGAAATGGAACAGTGGGAATTTTCTTTTTATGAATCTCGAGCTAAACGAAGAAGATTCTACCAGTTAGAACACCAATAGCGAATCACGAACCCTCTTCCTCTTCGTTATGTTATCTTTATAGGGCAGCTATATAAACCTGCTTCAAGATACTACGGCTACTAAATTAAATGCTTTACCCCAATACCTTAGAACAAAAATTAGGTTTCGATACCATCCGTGAACGACTCAAAGAAGCCTGCGTCAGTCCACTAGGACAGGATTATGTTGAAAAGATTCGCTTTACGGATAACGTACAACTAATTGACAAACTGCTTCAACAAACTACTGAATTTAAACAAATTGTTCAGTACGAACCCGACTTTCCGAACAGTAACTATATCGATGTTCGTCCGCATTTGAGCCGGGCACGTATAGAAGGACTAGCATTAACCGAAGCGGAATTCTTTGACCTTAAGTTGGCGCTGCGAACTGTACAGGATTGTCTGCGCTTTTTATCCCGACAAGGGCGCGACGAAGGTGGTACCTTTCCGTTTCTTCGCGAACTGGCAGGCCCGGTAGGTATAGATAAAAAACTTACGGACGCTCTGGAGCGGGTTATCGACGATCGAGGCAATGTACGCGATTCGGCCTCACCCGAGTTAGCCGCGATTCGCCGACGCATTATTGGCGAACAGGCAAACCTTCGCAAACGCCTTGATAGCATTATCCGGCAAGCTCGCCAGAATGGCTGGATTCCCGACGACTTGTCTCTGACTGTACGCGGTGGCCGACTGGTTATCCCAATTGCGGCAGAACATAAACGTAAGATCAAAGGCTTCGTGCATGATGAGTCGCAAACGGGCCAAACGGTATATCTGGAACCGGCCGAAGTATTCGATGCAAATAACGAAATCCGCGAACTGGAATATGCCGAACGGCGTGAAATCTACCGGATTCTACTGGCGCTAACGGATCAGATTCGTCCTCATTTAGAAGACTTACGAAAAGCTGTCAACTTTCTGGCGCAGATCGACTTTATCCGGGCAAAGGCCAAACTGGCGGTTCAGCTAGAGGCCATTATGCCCAAACTGCACGACCGACCTTTTGTAAACTGGATCGATGCCCGCCACCCCCTACTCTACCTTTCCTTTGCGAAACAAGGGAAAAAGGTGGTTCCGCTAAATGTTCGGTTAGACGAAAAAGGGCGAATCTTGATTATTTCTGGGCCTAATGCTGGTGGTAAATCGGTTGCGCTGAAAACCATTGGTCTGCTGCAGTACATGTTGCAATGCGGACTATTGATACCCATGGCTGATTACGCCGAAATGGGCGTTTTCCAGAATCTGTTCATTGATATTGGCGATGAACAATCCCTTGAAAACGACCTGAGTACGTATTCGTCGCACCTTACGGCCATGAAGCAGTTCCTGATTGGCGCGAACAAACGGACGCTCTTTCTTATCGATGAATTTGGTACTGGAACCGAGCCTGGTTTGGGTGGAGCGATTGCCGAATCTATTTTGGAGGACCTCAATAAGTCGGGTGCTTACGGTGTGATCAACACGCACTACACCAATTTGAAAGTAATGGCGGACAAAACATCGGGGCTAATCAACGGAGCGATGCGTTTCGATGGTGAGCACCTTGAACCGTTATATCAACTGGAAATCGGCAGACCGGGCTCGTCATTCGCCTTCGAAATTGCCCAGAAAATCGGGTTACCGAAAGGCGTTATTGATCGGGCGAAAGAAAAACTTGGTAGTCAGCAGGTGAATTTCGAGAAACTGCTGAAAGAGCTGGACATCGAAAAACGCGTTTTTTCAGAGAAAAACATCGAAATCGGCATCAATCAGCGGAAACTGGCCCAACAACTTGCCGAATATACCGCACTGAAAACCCGTCTGGACAACGATCAAAAGAAGATCGTTAACGATGCAAAACAGAAAGCGAAGGCGCTTGTGCAGGAAGCCAATCAGCGGATTGAAAATACGATTCGTGAGATCAAAGAAAACAAGGCTGAGCGTGAGCCAACCAAGCAGATTCGGCAAGAGCTAGAACGATTCGAAGAGAAAGAATTGAAGCCAGAACCGATTGTTATTGAAACGCCCAAACCAGCCGAAGAAGAGTTTGAGCATGATAATGGGGCAATTGGCGTTGGGAGCTATGTTCGGGTAGCGGGCCAGAATACAATTGGCGAAGTACTTGCCCTACGAGGCAAAGACGCTGAAATCCGAATTGGTGACCTGAAATCGAACGTCAAGTTGAATCGGCTCGAAAAAGTAAGCAAGAAAACCTTCAAAGAAGCTACCGAAGTACGAGACGACCGCCCCCGAAGCCAGGGGGTCGATATGAATGAAAAGATGCAGAATTTCAGCTTTAACCTCGACATTCGGGGCAAGCGGGGCGAAGAAGCACTTGGCGAAGTTGACCGTTTTTTCGATGACGCACTAATGCTTGGTTATCCGGAATTACGCATCGTTCATGGAAAAGGCGACGGTATCCTGCGAACCCTCATCCGCAATCACCTACGTGGCTACAAACAGGTAGGAAAAATGGAAGATGAACACGCCGATCGAGGTGGTGCGGGCGTGACAATTGTGAAAATGAAATAACGGTTTACAGTATTCGGTTTACAGTAGGTTGGTACGAATTATAGCGCGCTAGCTCACCGTAAACCGAATACTGTAAACCCAAAACTATAGCCTGATGAAAGCAGTAATTTTTGACATGGATGGCGTTATTGTTGACACTAATCCACACCACCGCATTGCCTGGCGCGAGTATTACCAGCGTAACGGAAAGACGTTAAGCGACGATGATTTTGTACAATACGTTTCGGGAAAGCACAACAAGGATATTGTTGCTCACTTATTTGCCAACCAGACCCTTAACCCCGACGAAGTGGTTCGACTGAGTCATGAAAAAGAAGCTCTTTTTCGGGAGTTGTATCGCTCAGCCATTACGCCTGTTCCGGGGCTAATTCCATTTTTAAAGTCCTTGAAAGAAGCGGGCATTCATACGGCAGTGGCTACGTCAGCACCCGTCGAAAACCTTGACTTTATCATGGATGCGCTGGATATTCGGTCTTATTTTGACGCGCTCTTAAATGAAAGCATGGTAAATCATCCAAAGCCTGACCCTGAAATTTATGAGAAAGCCATGGCTATTCTGGATGTCAAACCGTCCGAAAGCGTGATTTTTGAAGATTCAATGACGGGTATTCAGGCGGCTAAAGCCTCGGGGGCTTTTGTAGTGGGTATGGCTACGACGCAAACGCCCGACGAACTCCGGCCATTTGTCAATGAAGTTGCCAACGATTTTACCGAACTGTCTTTTGAACGATTACAACAATTGGTTAAGTTTTTTTAACTGGATTAAACGCAACTAAGCCTTATTTTTGTAATTCCTATCGATAATCAAGCTTATTAAAACAGTTTTAGAAAATACATAGCTCTACTCATCTGCTGCCCTATGCCTTACAAACGCCTTCTCATTTTTTGCATTGCCAGTTTGCTGAGCTGTTCGGGCAGTGCGTGGGCACAAGGTAAATACGTAATCGGAACAGTTATCGATCAGGCAACGAAAGGAGTCGTCGATAAAGTGCTTGTCGTTAACCAGCGAACGCGTCAACGGGCGCGAACCAATGCAAGTGGGCGTTTTTTTCTGACTGTTCAGCCCGGTGATTCCCTCATTTTAACCAGCCAGCTTTATAGTCGTACAGGTATTCGCTATGATGGGTCCGACAACCCGACAATTTTAGCGCAAGCCCTTCCCCCTATGCCCTACCGCGTAGTTGATCTTGCCGAAGTAACGGTAACGGGGAAACGCTATGAAGAAGTAAAGCGTGAAATTCAACAGCTTTTAGACGAGCCGGTAGCCTCCAAAAAGGTAACGGGCGAACAGGCTTTCGACCGGGTAGCCGATGGTGCTGGCATAACGCTGCTCTACGAAATGTTTGGGAAACGACCCAAATCGGATCGGAAAGCCTATTACATCATGCAGCAGGATCGGCGGCACGCGCTGGCCCTCGAGCGCTTTAGGTTATTAGTGGAACAATCGACAAGCTTACGAGCCGAGGAAGTTGATCGCTTTTTTGATTTCTGTGATTTCGACGACGATTATCTACTTAAAGCCGAAGATTACGACCTGATTAACACGATTCAGCAACTTCGTAATCGCTTCCAGAACGGCCTCAATCGTCGCCCAAGCCGAATAGCACCCGACCCAACTCAATCCCTTCCGAAGCAACCGAAATAGGGCTAAGGTGACGACCCATCAAATTTCCAACCTTATTTCTTTTCTCCTATTTCGGTATGCCAGCCTAATTTAGTTACTCCTTCTTTTTTGGCTTGACGTGTCATCTGGCTTTTCTGCGTGCGATACCCCAAAAGCAGACGAATCTGAAACCATGCATTTCTGCACCATTGTTTTAGTTGAATCCATTTCATAAGCCGACGGTCCAATTTTAGGATGAAAGATAAACTCTTACAGAACTGTTACATAGGTAGCATGGCTGTCGCAATAGTATTTTTATTAACCTCGATATGACAAATAAAATTGTGAAGCCAATTTAAGGAGTATCACAATTCGCATTTAAATCGAAATAGAATGGATCGTATTGAACTTATTGACCTAATTAAGTCAATCATAGATGCAGAAGGCACAGATCAGGAAATTGAGCAGAAGATCTATAAATTAAAGCAAAACATATTAGACCCTCAAGTCACTAATTATATATTTTACGATGATTTGACCCCAGAGCAGATAGTTGATAAGGCATTAAAGTATAATTCAATTCATCTGTAGGCATTATTTAATTTTATACTCGTTCAATTTTACAATAGCTACTGGGCTCTATAATAAATTACCATTGTTTTCGACCAGCAATGTATTGACAACGCCAGTTGACACAAAACTGCTTTCCCTATTTTCGAACGCTCTAAATTAGACTAAAAAATCTATCCATGAGCTTCTTAGAATGGTTTCTTGAACCAACTAATCCAGGTCCAGTTGGTAAGATAGAGGTAAATGCCCCTGAACCGGATGACGATGAACCTCCCAAGAAATGGTGGGTTTGGTTGACGATTGCGATAGGGCTGATTTTGGTGGGAATTAGCCTTTACTGGGTATTTTACAATTTACTTTATGCAGGAGCAAAGCCCGTGCTTATCAAGCTGTGCTGTTTAGCGCTTTATGTGTTGATAAGCCAATCTCTCACGGTTACACCTGACTATTCTAACATAGGGTGGTTAGGGGGGCTGGTAGATAATCCCTTTCGTATTTCGGACGATTACAATAGATGGCTCATATATATACAAGCCATTTTAGTGCCCGGAAAGCTGATAGCCTACAGCCTCGTGATGAGTTGGCTGATAGGCCAATATCTCTATAAAAAGCTTAAAAAGTAGCCCGCCTTAATTTAAAGGGGATTTCTTTGTCCGGACGACCCTAAGTTTGTTCATCAACTCTTTCCGACTGGCGACCGGAATTGGAATAGCCGATTCGTGGTTAACCAGGTACAGGTGATTAGCCTCCAGCCGTTCCAAATAATTAAGGTTGATCAGCAATGATCGTGACAAACGATGAAAATTGGGCGTTGGAAAGTATTGAGCCAAATGGCTCAGATTCATACTGATATGGTAGTTTTTTTTATTTGCCAGAAAAATCTTCACGTACGATCCATCGGCTTCGATATAAAGCACATCATTGGGGTCAATTTTCTCATGCCCTTTATCGACGGGAAAATACAAATAGTCGGATACCGGAGCAGAGCTTGTTTTTGCCAACGTAAATTGGAAATAGTTGTAGGCTAACTCAACCTGCATTTTCAATTCATCATGCCGAAATGGTTTTAATAAATAAGCAACGGGTAATGTTTCTTTCGCCGACTGAAATGTTTCAGGCTCCGAGTTGGCCGTCAGGTACATAATCGGCATATGATGAATCTCCAGGAGCTTCTTGGCCGTTTCAATACCATCTGCCGAAGAGCCTTCCAGGTGAATATCGATGAGTGCCAGATCGGGCGGATGGTTCCTCACGGCCTTTACAGCATCCTGAAAGGTACGGGCAGTTGTTGTGACAATATGTCCAGCTTCTTGTAGTGTTTCCTGAAGATCCATCGCCGTAATGATTTCATCTTCAACTATCAGAATTTTTAGTGGCTTCATATCTCACACGTTGAATTCCATTGCAAACAATACGCCTGACTTACCCTCTTCTGTATCGTCCCGAAACTGACACGTCCCATCCAATTGATCGACTTGGGATTGAATAAGTTGCATCCCGAATGAGCCACTTTTGACAGTTTTTGCAGTTGGTAAACCTGGCCCGTTATCGGTAACAACAAGTTCTATTTTTTTACCAGTCCGATAGCAGCTAATGGCCAGTTCCGGCGCATTGTTGTCAGGAAAAGCATATTTACAGGCGTTTGTTATTAACTCATTCACAATTAACCCCAAAGGCACGGCCTTATTCGCCGACAAAATGATTTTTTCAATCTCAAATCGAGTGGTAATGGTCGGATAACCATACGCCTTCAGCACCCCTCTCACGACTTCCTGGATAAAATCCTGCAAATCGACTTCGGCCAATTTACCTCCGTCGTATAGTCGCTGATGAAGGATAGCCATCGATTGTACCCGAAGGCGGCTTTCTTCCACAGCTTTCTTAGCGATTGGGTCGGTAAGCCGCTTCGACTGTAGACTTAGTAAACTCGCCACCACTTGTAAATTGTTTTTAACCCGGTGGTTTTGTTCTTTAACCAGTTCTGCATTCCGGTGGCTCATTCGCTGATTTTTGCGATACAATCGAAAAAAAACGGCGCTCATTCCTATAGCAATCACCAACAAGGCAAATGTTCCTCGGGTAAAAAGTTGTTGTAAACGCAGGTTTTGCGCAGTTAAGTCAATTTCCTTTTTCTGCGCCTTAAGAATCGTTTCTTTCTTCTCCGTTTCGTATTCTACATTCAACCGACGAATAGCGCCATCACTGTCTGCCAGCAGTTGGTTTCTCTGTAATCTATTCAACTCACTCAAGTGATCAAATGCCTTTCGCCATTGGCCAGTTGCATTAAAGTAAAGAACGTAGGTACTCTCCAGAAGAATACGAACATCGTAGTCATTTAACTTTTTACGTTCATACAAATTTTCGGCATCAGTCAATAACTGCCCCGCCAGATTGTATTGCTTCGACTGTACATAGGCCTCAGCCAAATGCACCATTGTTTTTACTCTAATGCCGCCTTTGTCTTTTAGCGTAAAAATATGGAGCGCTCTTTTGAAATAAGGGATTGCCTGTGGGTCATTAACTCTGGAAAATAAAGACCCTAAATGCACACTCGATTCGGCAATTCCTTCCGTATCGTTTAGTTTATAGCACAAATTCAGTCCTTTTTGGTAACAGGCAATTATCCGGCGATATTCTGCCTCATGACCTTTACGCTGACCATTCCAGATACTTTCGTAGACCATACCTAGACCGCCATACGCACGAACCAACGCTTTATCTGATCGGATGCGCTGGGCTACTTGCAGGCAATGATTAGCATAGTTCAAGGCATCTTTATAGCGTTGATAGCGACGCTCATTTTCGCTTAACCAATAATAGAGTCGACTCAATTCGTATGAATCGCCCCGAGGCTCCTGTATTCGTAACGATTTCAGAAAATAAGCTTGCGATGTTCTATAATTTCCAGAAAGCCCATACATTTTTCCATACAAAAACCAGGCTTCCGCCAGCAATAAGGTATCATGATCGCTGATGGCTTTCTGGTGAATTTCTTTGGCGTACGCCAATCGATTGGAGTCTATTGGAAAATAGGTTAGCGCCTGCCCATTGGTTACTGTCAGCCCCAACAGTGTAACTAAACCAGTCACGTAAAGCGCGAAACGGAGCATTGACATGCAGTTTTAATCGAAGGCGTGGTTAATGAATAGAAGTAGCATCAAATTTACTAAAACATGCACAAAGCTCCTTCAGTATTTTTTCTACAAAAAAGATAGAGTACTTGACAAGAAAAAGCGCGCCTTTGGTAAAGTTACCGTTGCAAATAGCTGATAAATAAGGGAAGTTTGAAAGATTGTACGTTAGAATAAACTCATTGTGTTAAGTAAATCTACTACGCTCAGTGGCCTGTATCAGTCGTATTGAATTAGCTAATCCATAGCTAGCCCTGGCAGTAGATCTGGCTTTCCGCTTCTATCCACACAAACTTAGTCCTATTGTTCAACTTTACTTTGCATAAAATTTGGTCAAAATTTACGTCAATCAGTAAGCAGGAGCTTGCACAGCTGCAGTAGAAACGATGATCTCATCGCCTACTCGTATCGTTCCTCCCCGAATCACTTTTGCGGTTAGCCCGCCATGACCACGCATGGCATTGTAGCCCCCTGGACCTAGGGCCGTTTCCATTTTGGAACAGGGGTGGCATTGGCCCGTAACGTCAAGAATTGTATCGCCAATCTGAAGTCGATGGTCTTTTAGGGCTAATAGATTTAGCCCCGATACAACTATGTTCCGACGGAGTAAGCCCGGATCGAGTTCATCCCGGCCTGAAAGAGAAGCTATAACGGGTAGGTGCTCAGCTTGAATGAGGGTCACATGGCGATTTCCACTGCGCCCGCTATAATGATCGCCGAGAATCCCTTTTGTTTCGGAAAGGCTGATTCCATCGACCATAAGCATCGGCTCCCGACGTTCGGGCCGAATGCCAATCCACTCCACCCGACCGGGTCGAGGAAATACGTTGAATAAATCTTTGATGTTGTCCACTTGTCAGAACCAGGATTTATATGATCTAACTGATGAGTTATGATTTTGTCTACTGAAACTAATCATAGCAATCAATCAAATCATATAAATCCTGGTTCTGACAACGCGGTCAGACGTAATTCACGTAGGAGTTCACCACCGACCCGTCGTCAAATAAATCGACAAGCGCATAACCCGCTGCTGTGTGGTGGTATTTGCCGAACCACCAGGCTCCACTAACGGCCCCATTGCAGTAATAAGAGACTCCGTTATAATCAACCCGATCAGTTAAATGAATGTGGCCACTGAGAGCGGCTTTTACGTTAGGGTAACGATGGAATAAATCAGTAAGGCGAACGGTATCGCTATGCATCCACCGGGCTGGTACACTCCAGTTTTCGTCGGCAAACCGTTTTCCGTCAAAGAACACGCAGGCTGCCAGAATTGGCACGTGGGAGACAATCAGAATTGGTGTTCCGACAGGGGTATTTTTTAGATCGGTTTCCAGCCAGTTAAATTGCTCATCGTCCAGATGGGCCGTGTACCAACTCCCGTCGGCTTTGGGCTGAACACTGTCTAAAACAACAATGTGCCAGCCATTTTGGTCGAGGCTATAATAGCGCTTCGTCATGGCCAACTCATCCATTGCCCATTGGCGCCCTTCTTCGAAACAGATTTTAGTCTCCTGACGACACCAGATGTCGTGGTTACCCACGCAACTCAACAGAGGCAATGCATTCTCACTTCTGAGAACATCCTGATAGAGCTTCCACTGCCGACTAACGCTGTCTTTCCCCCGTCCGTGGGCTTCCATAATAGCATCGCCCCCGTTGATAATCAGATCAGGTCTATCGGCCAATCCCTGCACATGGTGCAAACATTTTTCGAAGCCTTTGGCCGCTCCTACTAACGGTTGCATATGCACATCGGTGAGGTGTGCAATCCGTAAAACCCGTTTTTTGGGGAGTGAAGCTGCCTGAACGGCACTGTGATTAAACGATAGGGCTGCAAGACCCATCCCCATTTGCCTGACTATATCCCGGCGATTCATGCAAGCCTACATTGGTTTGCGCAAAGTACGGGCTCGCCTATGACTTACTGATTATCTGCACTTTATGGTTTTGTTAGGAAATTGAGACATAGGGAAAGAATTTGTTTACATGTGATACCTGTAGCCTGGACGTCCACGTCCGGGTGTATAGATTTACTTTTTCATACCCGGACGTGGACGTCCAGGCTACAACCTTCATCTATATCCCATCAGCAAGATAGCTATGCGGCCATTTCTCCCAATCGTCAACGAATCCAGCTTTCACGGGGTTATTCAAGATATAAGCTACAATTCGCTTAAATTCTTCATGATTCCTTACAACGTGATCATAACTTTCTGCTTGCCAAAAAGATTGGCCCGTTCGGCCAAGTAGTTCGTTGGCATGGCGAGCAGAATAGCCTTTTAAGGATTTTAGTGTTTGATGAAACGGTCGATTAGTCTCTCGAATTGACACAAGCAAATGTACATGGTTCGACATAATACAGTAGGCTTGTAAATCATAATCAATCGCATGACGAGAGTGAATTCCTTTTTTAATGATATCCGCAATTGATGGGACTTTCAGCCAATGCGGCCCCTCATGAGCGGTATCCAAATAGTTATCAAAGGCAGCAAAATACCGTTTACTCTCGTCAAGTCTGGCTTTGGCTGTAGCCGTACTATCCATGCTACTAGCACCAATTTGTCTAAGGGCAATTTGTTTCTCTTCTTGTAAACGTAATAATACTGCTGCTGGAATTGAACCAGCCAGCCGATAAGTAATAAAAACACATTCACCGGGGGGCAATATATGCGGCAACGTGCGCTGGTAATGTGTTTGCATAATTCGTAGTCTGGTGATACGGCACTCCGGCGTCCACGTCCGGGTGTTATATCTGTTTTTTCATACCCGGACGTGGACGTCCAGGCTACGTGATCACCGCCCAAACTTCAGCGTTGTTCCAACTCGGAAGCCTAATCCCTGATACTTCGCGTCTTGCCATTGCGAGATCACTTCTACCCGGAAAAAGGGCAATACTTGCGGAATCAGGCCATCTAAACCATACCCAACTTCGGTGTAGTTCTTTGAAGCTGGTGTATACAGATAGTGAACGAACAGGTTTTCTTTCAGGCCAATCAGTCGCACGAGGGTTAACTGCGTAATAAAAAACTTTCGGAACTCGGCCAATACGTGCGCTTCGGCAAAATGCCTGGCGGTACTGTATTGGTAATAAGGCAATAATCGATAGGTTGAAACAACATCGCCCTGCTGTAAGAA
Source organism: Spirosoma foliorum (assembly GCF_014117325.1). NCBI lineage: Bacteria > Pseudomonadati > Bacteroidota > Cytophagia > Cytophagales > Cytophagaceae > Spirosoma > Spirosoma foliorum. The sequence goes on from NZ_CP059732.1 coordinate 5,830,653, forward strand.
GAACTCGTTTCCGGCGAAGTGCTTGAAATCGGGGAAGTACACTTTCCGATCGTTCAGAAAGGTCCCTGCGCTAAGTTGATAATTCAGTTTACTACGAATGCCCGTCTCAAACGAATGGCTGATAGTCCCTTGCACAAAATCGTAATCAGCCGCGTCGGCTGAGCCATCGCTGATTGCTTTTCGGTAATTAAGTGTCAATAACGGCGCATCGTTATTTCGCTGAGCCGTACGACGGCCATTGCGAATGGTGTATTGCGTCTCCCCTAATCGAGCCGAAGCCGTTAGGTTCAAGATCAGCGCGTTATGTACAGGGAAACCCGTACTAGCGACCTCGGCATTATCAGGGCGATTTGACGTATACATCCGGTTACGCCAGCCAATCCAGGGTTTTAAGTCTTCTTTATAATTTGCCAATTCAGTCCGTCGGGCATACTCTAAACTACCCGATAAGGATAATCGGTTCTTAAATGGCGATGCACTAACACTCAGATTCACAAACTCTTTCTGATAAAGCTTCATAAAATTCTGCTCAAAAAGGAGCGTTGTCAGTGAGTTCAGAAAGGGGCTGATCGGGTTGTCCGGATTGAGTTGATACAGATACCGACCACCCGTCAAACCAATCTTCGTGGTTTTATATTGGTAACTCGCCTGACCATAGCCAACTAGTTGTTTACGACCAAACTGATACCGGCCTGTACCACCGATATTCCACTCGCCCAGCGGAATTTGCCGGAATCGGTTTATCGAATCTACTTTCTTCCGAAATCGCAGATTCAGCGCTCCTTCCAGACTATAGCCTTCTACTGTATTGTACTCAATTCGGGTGAGTGGGCTGGTATAGATCAGTGAACTCCGCTTCGACAATCGCCAGGTATGACCAAACAGTACTTTATCCAGAGAAAACTTGTTAGGCGATTTTTTCTTCTGTTGGGCGGTACTATCCTGTCGTGTCGTGTCAGATTTAACTTTTACTTTCTGTTCATGCGTTAAACCAAGGCTATCGGCTTTTCGGTAGCTTTTGATTTCTGCAGAAGTTAAAGGAACGGATCGCAAGGAATCCCAGAACACATTCGAGCGTTTGCGAGCCAGTGAATCAACTACAAGCGAGTCGTCGTGAACAACCGTTACATCTTCTTTCCGATTCTTACGAGCTTGTTTTTCCTGTTTCTCGTACTCTTTAACCATCTGCCGAAGGTTCTTTGTCGAGAATTCTTTCTGTTTTTTCACTAGTTCATCGAGATTCTTGCCTTTTATATCGCCTTTAGACAGCGTTTGGGTAGGCGGTGCTTTCTTCTCATCGGCTACTTCAATATCCTCAACGAAAGCAGGATTCACCACAAACTCGGTGAAGGTAAGATTACGAATATAATAGCCAGTCGCTTTTATGCCCAGATAAGAGCCTTTACCCTCATACCGCTGATTGGTTGGCATCCAGACGCCCTGAATTGGACTACATAAGTGTCTAATTGTAAATGAGATGCCAATATTATTGACCGTTTCCAGTTGCAAACTATGGATGGCCCATGTGTTTTCAATGATGGATATCGAACCCCGAAATACACCTTCGCCATACTGACGTGGAATAACCTGAATTTTGCTAACTTCTATCACTTTTCCATCTGGCCCAGGCTCCCGAAAGGTGCCTTTATATTCAAATTTATAATAGGCAAAAGCTTTGGGCGATAAAGGCGATACCGATTCAGCAATGGTTGGGTTGTAAAAACTGGCATTAAAAAACCGATTCGGGCTCAAAAAATCTCCCTGCGAATTTCGGTTGGCGATGATTCGTTGCCGGTACGTATTGGGCTGATTAAACGACACTTCAGCTACCGTTTCATTCAACAACGGAACGCCTACTTTGAAGTTGGCCTCCTTCTCCGCTTCTTTCAATTGCTTCCGAAAAGCCATTTCGGCCAGATTTGGCAGATCAAGGACGGTAAATGATGATTTGGTGTACACTCGCGCTTTGAATCGTTGCACCTGCAATTGGTGAAACCGACTTTTCGCAATGGCCCGGCGCATAATGGTGTAGGCAGGGTCTTCATTACCTGCCTTGGTTTGTACTTCGGCCAGCCGCAATGCCTGCTCTTCCAGCGTGGCATCCAGGGTCGCAAATCCCGTTCCTATTTCAACTGATTTCTGACTGGTCTGAAAACCCAGGTATTGGAAAACAATATCGTACTTACCCGGTGCCAGCGCGATTTCATAACGTCCCTCGGCATTGGTAATAGTGCCATTTGGCGTACCTTTTACAATCACGGCAGCAAACGGCAGGACTTCACCTTGTGCACTTTTAACTGTACCGCGCAGGCCTGTCTGGGCCGTCGTATTTAATGAAAATAGTGCTCCAAAAGCGAGTAATAATATAAGCTTCATGCAAGAATAGGTTGTAGCTAATGATCAAATATACCAGCCAGATAAACGTAAAGCTGCTTTTATTGACAAACGGCATAGGTGCAGGTGTTCTGCTACCTGGAAGATGCACAAAGAAATAAAAACGTTGGCTGGAGGCTCGTTAAAAAACATTAACGACTTTATGTATCTTGCTACAAACTGCTCATTACCTGAATCATATGCAAAAATCAGTACACTTCTTCTTCAAATTATTCATTTTCCTGTTCGTTCTTAGCCCTGCCATTGCTCAACCACCGTCGCCTTCCATTGTCTTGCCCGAACGTGACCGGGCACGAATTGTCGACGAAATTCTGGACGATCGCTTTACCAACCTTCTTCCGCAACTCATGCGTCGTGAGGGGCTCGATATGTGGATTATTATTTCCCGCGAGTACAACGAAGATCCGGTGTTGCGAACGATGCTGCCCAGTACGTGGCTTTCGGCCCGCCGACGAACCATAATTGTTTTCTTCGATAATGGAAAAGAAGTCGAAAAACTGGCCATTGCCCGTTACGATGTGGGTAACTTGTTGAAAGGTGCCTGGGATATCGACGTTCGACCTAACCAGTGGGAAGCGTTGGCAAAGATTATTGAAGACCGTAAACCAAAGAAGATTGGCCTCAACATGTCGACCAATTACGGGCATGCTGATGGCCTATCATTTTCTGAACACGAGGAGTTTTTGAAAAAGCTACCCACCGATTATCAGAAGCGTATTGTTTCGGCGGAAAAAGTAGCCGTTGGCTGGCTCGAAACCCGAACCGAAAAGGAGATGGCTATTTATCCGCTCATTTGTCGATTGTCGCACCAGATTATTCAGGAAGGGTTTTCGGAGCAGATAATTCAGCCGGGCGTTACCACGACCGACGACGTGGTTTGGTGGTTTCGCCAGCGCATTACCAATCTGGGTCTGGATACCTGGTTTCATCCGACGGTTGACGTTCAACGCTCAGATAAAGAAGACTTTAACCATCTCCGTACGTTCTCCAAACGCCCTGACAAACAGGTAATCATGCCCGGCGATTTGTTGCATGTCGATTTCGGCATCACCTATCTGCGCCTGAACACCGATCAGCAACAACACGCTTACGTATTGCGCCCCGGCGAAACGGATGTTCCTGAGTCTATCAAAACGGCGTTCAAACAGGGAAATCGGTTACAGGATATCCTGACGGAGCAATTTAAAGCTGGAAAAACGGGAAACCAGATGTTATTGGCGGCTCTGGATCAATCGAAGAAAGAGGGAATTAACGGAACAATTTACACGCATCCAATCGGCGTTCATGGCCATGCGGCTGGACCAACGATTGGGTTGTGGGATCAGCAAAAAGGCGTTCCTGGTCCCGGCGATTATCCGTTACTGGCTAACACAGCTTATTCCATTGAGTTGAATGCCGCCGTAGAAATTCCTGAGTGGAAAAAAGTAGTGCGCATCATGCTGGAAGAAGACGGCTTTTTCGACGGTCAAACCTTCCGGTACATTGATGGACGGCAAACCGAGATTTATACCATTCCGAGAAAATTGGGATATGTGAAGTAGAGCCGCAATCCCTTGCGGCTTTGTGGTCGTGGTGTTGGTTACTCATAACCGACACCACGGCGATACCAAAATGCGCTCATCACATCAATATTTTTGTAACTTTACTAGCAAATAAACCTATGTGAGCCATGATAACTGCTATTGAACAGGAACGTCGGGAGCACGAAGAAATTCAGAAACGGATGATTGCTGTAGCAAAACGTATGTTGGCCAGCAAACGGGAGCTTCAGCAAGAAATTCGAGAAGACATGAAAAAACCTGAAATTCGAGAAGCTATTGATGAATTGAAAAAACGGAATGCCGAACGCTCGAAATAAGGCTTATGAATTTGTGTTTTTGGGCGGTACCAACAACACCTACGCCTTCATTACCGATCAGGAGGTTGTCTATGAACTGAAATTTAAGCCCAGTAGCTATATTTTCGGAAATCAGCCCCCTTTTACTGAGTTTGCATTCGAGTTTGTTATCGAAGTTGCCGAAAATCCGCTCCCTGATTTACCTCCTCTGGATAGGCTTATTCCCCTTACCATTGCCAGCATCTTTAATGACTTCTTTGCGTTGAAGGAAACGGTAGTGGTCTACATCTGCGAGAATGCCGATGGTCGAGCCAGTTCTCGAAATAGAAAATTTAACCAATGGTTTGAACGATCGAGCAGGACTGGGTTAAGCTTTGTAAAATTCGATTATCACTTCGGAACGGAGGTTGATTTTTTTTATACATCAATCATTATGCGAATAGACAATCCGCGAATGGCTGATGTAATCACAGCTTTTCAAGCATTGTCGGCGAATTACAACCAACCTGATAAATAAAATGGGGATCGGTAACCGATCCCCATTTTATTTACTTCACTGGCGAGCCATCCCGAATTTCTTCCGTGGCCGTAGTGATCAACTGATCTCCTTCGGCTAACTGACCGAAGATTTCGATTTTCCCATCAGCTTCAAGCCCTTTTTTGACAGGTACCCACTCTGCCTTGTGATCTTTAACCCGAATCACAAAAACACCCGTCGTAGCGTTAACAACGGCCGATTTAGGAACCACGAATGTGCTGGTTTTTGTCGGCAAGGGCAGGTTTACTTCGGCAACCATACCCGGCAGCAGTTTCTTGTCATTGTTAATAACATCTACTTCAACCCGCTCCGACCGCAAACGTTTGTCTAATGCACCCGATAGACGTTTTATCTGCCCGGTAAACTTCTTGTCGGGAAATGTCTTGACCGAGAAACTTACCGCATCATTCTGTTCTACATAACCTGTGTACGCTTCAGGAACAGAGATGACCAAACGGAGTCGTTTCTGTTCAGTAAGCACAAAGAGCGGAAATTCGGAGCCTTTACCAGCAGGCCCGATATAAGCACCCGTGCTGGCGTTACGAGCACTGATGATGCCGTTGAACGGCGCTCTGATTTCCAGGTATTTCTTTAAATCAGCGACTTCACGGTAAGCCGATTTAGCCGCTTCCAGTTGAGCCAGATCGGCATTACGCTTTGCCAAGGCTAGATCAACATCGTTTTTCGATACAGCTCCCGAAAACTTGCTGGCTTCCAGTACCCGTTCATAATTGGCTTTACTACCAATGGAAACCGCTTCCTGCGCTTTGAGTCTTGAGTCGGCCGAGTTCAGCTGAGCGGTTAGCTCAGGCGCTTCGGCTAACGCTAATAATTGGCCCTGTTTTACTTCAGAGCCGACATCAACATTGAGTGTTTTAATGAAGCCACTCACTTTAGCGTAAATGTCTACATCACGAAACGCAACCAATTCACCGGGTATGTGCAGCGATGAAGCAAGCTTGTCTTTTTTTAGTGCAAACAACTCAACAGCTGCAGGTGCTTCTGTTGTTTCAGTTTCTTTCGCTTCTGCTTTACTTTCAGAAGAATGGCAATTCGTAAGCATACTGGCCAGTAGCAAACTGCCCGTAAGTGCAAGCAGGTTATATACTGGTTTATTGATTAGCCGTTTCATACGAGGGAGAAATGTAATATTTACTGTCTTTATCTTCAGGGTCGAGCGATACCGAGTCGGTCGTAGTTTTGTTCTGCACCCAGGCAAATGCCAGTGGCAGAATGAATAACGCAGCAAACGTTGACGCAATTAAGCCGCCAATAACGGCACGTCCTAGTGGAGCTGCCTGCGAACCACCTTCGCCTAAGCCTGATGCCATTGGAATCATCCCAACCACCATCGCAACGCTGGTCATCAGAATAGGTCGCATCCGTAACGAAGCGGCTTCTCGGGCGGCCTGCAATGCATTCCCGCTCTTCATGCGAAGTTCTTCGGCATTGGTGACCATTAACACCGCATTGGAAATGGATACACCAACCGACATAATCATGCCCATGTACGATTGTAGATTGAGCGTCGACCCCATAATCATGAGCAATGTCAACGAGCCAACCAATACGGCAGGAACCGTACACAATACCACCAGCGATACTTTGAATGACTGAAAGTTAGCTGCCAGCATCAGGAAAATAACCATGATGGCCGTGATCAAACCCGTTTGCAGGCTATCGAGTGTATCGATAAGCACTTGGGTCAATCCCTGCATTTTTACCGTTAAGCCACGAGGCAGTTCACCCAGCGAGTCGATTGCTTTCTGAACATCTCTAGCTGCTGTTCCTAAATCAATATCGTTTAGGTTGGCCGTTACCGATAAAACCGGGATAGCTCCGATGTTATCATTTTCGCCATAAGTTGTTCCCTCCTGAAGAGTAGCCACATCACTCAGAACCGGGCGATTCGAATTGGGCGAAACGGGAATTTCACCCAAATCATTGACGCTTCTCATCTGACCTTCTGGCACCTGAACCTGCACGGTATATGACTGGCTCGATTTCGGATCGATCCAAACGCTCTTCTCTGTATAACGCGACGACGATGTAGCGGCAATCAACGAACGGGAAATGGCCGATATGTCCGTTCCTAGCTGAGCGGCCCGTGTTCGATCAATATTCACATTTATCGCGGGTGCTTTTGTTGCCTGGCCAATCTGAACATCACGCAGATACGGAATCTTGTTCAGTTTCGCGATTACTTTATTCGCGTACTCTTCATTCTGTACTTTGTTCTTCCCGGACAGTTTCACTTCAATAGGCGTCGGCGAACCCTGACTGAGAATCTTGTCGGTTAATTCAATTGGTTCAAAGGAGAGCTTGACATCGGGCAACGCCTTTTTCATGCTGGCTCTGAATTTATCCTTCAACTCATCCAGATCAACATCGTAGTCTTCTTTTAAACTCACCTGCAAAACGCCCTCTTGAGGCCCAGCCATAAACAAGTAAATCGGGCTGGTTGAAAACTGCGCTCCGTGCATACCCACCATGGCCGATGTAATCTCGACATTCTCTTTACCCACTAGTTGATTCAGAACATCGATGGTTTTCAACATTGTAGCTTCGGTCTTTTCGAGTCGGGTACCGTCGGGCTTCCGTATACGAACCTGAAATTGTCCGCCGGTCACTTTGGGCAATACATCGCGACCAATAGTGGTAATCAGAATCAGCGCAATACCCAGTGAACCAACTACATAAACCAGTACAATAGGCATCCGATAAGGAATCATACGACCAATAAACCGAACAAATCGCGCCCGTATTCGCTCGAAGAAGCTGATTTTATCGTCGTGGTCAAGGTCTATCTCATGCGCCTGCTTTCGTTTTTCATCCAGTAAGTCGTTGGGTTCATGTTTACTATGACCATTCGAACTTGCTTTCCCATTGGCTTTAATCAACTGTGCATTCGCGGTATCATGCTTGCCCGCTTTTCCATTACTAACCGGATGGTGTTCTTTCATCATCCAGTTGGCTAACACCGGCACCAGCGTTTGAGCCATCAGGTAAGACGTGATCATCGAGAAACCAATAGCCAGCGCAAGCGGCAGGAACAAGGCACCCGGAATACCGGTCATGGTAAACGCAGGCGCAAAGACAGCCAGAATACAGAACAGAATCAGGAGTTTCGAGAAAGCGATTTCTTTACAGGCATCCCAAATGGCCAGGGCTTTGGGTTTGCCCATGTCCATGTGCTGGTGAATGTTCTCGATTGTTACTGTACTTTCATCGACCAAAATCCCGATAGCCAGCGACAGACCACTCAACGTCATAATGTTGATCGTTTGACCGAACAGCGACAGAAACAAAACGCCCGAAATAATACAGGTTGGAATCGTAATGATTACGATCAACGCCCCTCGTACGTCGCCAAGGAAAAGCAATACCATGAGCCCCGTCAGGATAGCACCAATAGCGCCTTCGGTCATTAAACTTTCGACGGCATTGATTACATACACCGATTGGTCGAACGTGTAGGTCAGTTTGACATCTTCGGGCAATAAGGCCTGGAATCGTGGAATAGCCGCTTTCAGATTTTGGACAACTTCCCAGGTTGAAGCATCAGCCGATTTGGTGATGGGCAAATACACGGAGCGCTTGCCATTGACCAATACATAGCCCTGCGTAATATCGGCACCATCTTCAATCGTAGCGACGTCTTTTAGATACAGGTTTTGAACCGTTCCGGTAAAAAGTGGAATATTGCCAAAATCTTCAATATTCTTGACAGTCGTATTGGCGGGCGTAAAGTAATTGAAGTCGCCAATCCGCACGTTACCAGCCGGAGTGGCCTGGTTATTAATGCGTAGGGCCGCTACGAGTTGGTCGGGGGTCAAATTGTGCGACCGAAGTAGTTCAGGATCAGCTTTGATAACGATAGAACGGGCATTCCCCCCAAACGGAGCGGGTGAAACCAGACCCGGAATCGACGTAAATCCGGATCGGACGTAGACGTTGGCTAAATCCTGCAATTCATTGTTACTGCGTTTCGGGCTACTCAATACCAACTGTCCGACGGGCAAGGTAGAGGCATCGAAACGGAGAATGAACGGCGGCTGCGATCCGGGTGGAAAGCTGGACTGCGCCCTATTCGAATAAGCCGACACCTCGGCAGCGGCCTGCGCCATGTTGGTGCCTTCGTAAAACGACAGCTTCAGGAGCGTAATCCCCTGAATATTTTTGGTTTCAATACTTTTTACCCCCGATACGTAAAGTAGCAAGTTGACATACTGTTTCCCGAAAAAGGATTCCATCTGGTTAGGCGTATAGCCCCCAAACGGTTGGGAAATGTAGATGACCGGCAGATTTAAATTCGGGAATATGTCAATCTTGATCGAACGAACGGCACCGATACCGAAGTAGAATAAGCTGGCTACGATAACCAGAATCGTAATTGGCTTTCGTAACGCAGAGCGGATTAAATTCATAGTAAATTAAATTCAACTTAAATTCGTAACTCAGCTAAGTCAATCGAACAATTTTGGTCTCAGCTTTCTGCCCATAAAAAAGGCCATTTCAATAAAACCCAATTTTTTCCACAATACATCACATATGGCGATATATTATCCTGAAAGTTAACGAATTTGTCTGTCAATTACACATCCCACATCCTCCTCTTTCAGAGCTATTTACGAAACAATCCAGTCGCTTTTCCAGTCCACATCCATACCCTTTTTAGGTAAAAACACTTACCGACGAAACCCTAATCCACTGGCTCAAGTGTCATATAAATCAGGCGACAATGAAAATTATTCAGCGCTAGATAGCCGACTTTTTTTGAAGCAGTATAGGCGAGAAAAATACCCACCAAAATCCATCATTAGATTTTAACTAATCAAGTTTAGAAGGCTTAATCGACATAAAAAAAGTGTCGGGTTCTTCAACCCGACACCACTGTAAACTGAACACCGTATATTGACTAAGCCAACCGGTTGATGCAGTTCAAATCTTCGAATGCAATTTTCAGGCGTTGTACCATGCTTTCTTCGCCTTTACGTAGCCACACACGTGGATCGTAGTATTTTTTGTTTGGCGAATCAGAACCTTCTGGATTACCCAACTGCGATTGCAGGTAACCTTCTTTCGCTTTGTAATAGTTCAGGATACCTTCCCACATCGCCCACTGCATATCAGTATCGATGTTCATTTTAACGGCACCGTACCGGATAGCCTCACGAATTTCTTCGCGGCTCGAACCCGAACCACCGTGGAATACGAAGTTCACTGGCAGCGGACCCGTTGCATATTTCTCCTGAATGTATTTCTGCGAATTGTCCAGAATGATTGGCGATAGCTTCACGTTACCTGGCTTGTACACACCGTGAACGTTACCAAAAGCAGCAGCAATGGTGAAGTTTGGCGAGATTTTGCTCAGTTCTTCGTACGCGTAGGCTACTTCTGAAGGCTGCGTGTAGAGTTTCGAATCGTCAACATCTGAGTTATCAACGCCATCTTCTTCACCACCCGTAACACCTAATTCAATTTCAAGCGTCATGCCGATTTTGGCCATACGCTCAAAATATTTAGAGCAAATTTCGATGTTCTCTTCGATCGGCTCTTCCGACAAATCGAGCATGTGCGACGAGTACAGAGGCTTGCCTGTTTGATCGAAATGTTTTTCGCCAGCGTCCAGCAAACCGTCGATCCAGGGAAGAAGTTTTTTCGCGCAATGGTCGGTGTGCAAAATTACCGGAACACCGTAAAGCTCAGCTACGTGGTGAACGTGCAGCGCGCCCGAGATCGAGCCAGCAATAGCACCTTTTTGCTTATCGTTCGATAGGCTTTTACCAGCGTAAAAGATACCACCGCCATTTGAGAACTGGATGATAACTGGTGAATTAACAGCTTTGGCCGTTTCCAACACAGCATTTACCGAGTCTGTACCGACAACATTGACGGCTGGCAGGGCGTAATCATTTTCGTTGGCGTGACGGAAAAGTTGGGTAACGCCTTCGCCGGTCACAACGCCGGGGGCAAAACGGGTGGTTACTTCACTCATGATTAGGGATATTTTTTTGGATTCGTTCAAGAAATAGTTTACCGAAAATAGGATCGGCTAACCTATCTGATTTCGAAGGGTAAAGTTGCGGATATTCGTGGAATATTGCTACTGTCTGTCAATTTTGAACAGTCCAAAAGTCGTTCATCGAATTACCTCAATCACGCCCTCCCGTGTAAACGAGTCCGGATAATCGACACTTTTACCCTCTAGTTTATAAGCATATACGCCACTCGCAACGGGCTGTCCCTGATAGGTACCATCCCAGGTTTCCCAACCCGATGGCGACGTCACCCCATTGTTTGCTCTATAAATCGGCTCGCCCCAGCGGTTATAGACGGTTAGTGACATTTGTTTAGCCCCTGAGCCATAAATCACCAACACCTCGTTCATACCATCCTGATTGGGTGTAAAGGCATCGGGCACATTAATTACCGCCGGACTGGGTGGGCAGTTGGTACGGATACGAACTGAATCAGCAGCCTGGCACCCATCCGACGTATGAACTGAAATCGTATACGAACCATATGCATACGCTTTCAGAAACTGAGTTGTCCCGATGGTTTTTCCGTCGCTCGTCCAGGTGTAAATAACATTGGGGATCGAACCAGCATTTAGCTCCAGGTAGCTACTGCTGTTAGCAAAGCAGGTATCCACCTGATGCTGGCTTAGTTGTAGTTTAGGATTTGGAAATAGATTCACAGTGATGGAATCCTCACTTTTACAACCAGTACTCGTACTCAATGCGGTTAGCTGATAGTATCCGCTTTGCCTTGCCAAAACAGTAGTCCCAGTTACCGAAGCGCCGTCGGGTTGTTTCCAACGGAAAGTGTCCCAATCGGCCGTAGGGGTAGCCCGCAGCATAAGGGTATCACCACAGCCTGAGCGGATTGGATTCGCGAACGGGAAAGGAGGTGGTGGAGAAAAAGTTACCGTCAATTCTTTTTCCGAAAAGCAGGTTCCATCGTCGGGATCAACGACTCGTACCCGAAACGTCTGACTACCCGTAATCTTAGAAACAATCAGCGAATCCAGTTGATCTCGTGGTGGTGAAATACCGAATCCAGTCCACTGAACAGCGCCACCACTAGCATGGGCATTGAGTAAAAAAGCACCACAGGAATCGGGAACGGCCTTAGCGGTCGGATTTGCTTCAACCAGAACGACCTTAATTTCATTGGAGGTTATCTGTATATCCTGGCATTTAGTTTCCCGTATTTTAAGCGTGTACGTGCCTGTTTTAGTCGGTTTCAGCGTCGCTTTATCACCACCAGCAGCCGCAACACCATCAACATACCATTGGTAGAGCAGGTAATTCGGGTCGAGGTTAACCACCTTCGATTCCAGCAAAAAATTATTACAGCCGCCGGGCTTTTTCAGCGAGATACTAAGTTCAGGCGGTAACAAGACTACCTCATCGAGCAGAAATGGCAAACCCGCCATCGCTTTTCGGCCGCTCAAACTAACACCCTGCGACACTAACCCGCAGCCCGTTCCCGATTGATTCGGTTGATTAATCGCTAACAAATACGCTTCTCCGGGTACAGCTCCGTAAATTTTCCCATCAAGTCCAATTTGCAAAGCGCCAATACCGGGCGAATAGGTCGTTTGCCCCTGCACAGTCAGCGTTGCATTGACCGACAAGCTGGCCACATTAATCTGCTGTATATTTTTACTGAACATGGACGAAAGATACAGCAAGCTGTTATCAGGCGAGAATTCGACGCCATATGCCCCCATTGTTTCAACAGTCTCTAGCTTCACGGGGTTCGAGATAACTCCCGTTTTGTTGTCGAAATTAAACACTTCCAGAAACCCACCTTGTATACTATCCGAAACGGCTACGGCCAGTTTCCGCCCATCATGCGACGGCTTCATATAGCCTTTATTCTGCTGACGCGCACTATGTCCGGCTCCCGACAATGATTGATGCGTACTGCCAACGCTGTATAGTGAAGGGGTAAGGATCAGGCCGTTATCATTGATCAAATAAACCCGGAACGTATTATTTCCGAAATCATGTGTAATAACCCAGTGGTTCAAGTTGTTGCAGTGCTTGATAACGGTAATTTTCTCCGAAGAACCCGCCAGCAGAACCTTATTTTTGTAAGTCAAACCGCCCAAACCACCGTTCAGATTCATATCGACATACGCGTACTGAATCCCGGAATTCTGGTTTTGAGTGCCTACCGAAAACACATAAAATTGCTTGGTGCTGTTCTGATAGGGAACAATCAGAGCCGATTGTGTGGCATGACTATTGCCCCCTAAACCAGTAGCACCCGGCATAACGTCATGATTCCGATTCCAGATTGTACTCCCATCGGTATAGAAGAGCAGTTGGCCATTTTCATCCGACATACTGGCGCAACCTTCGGCAGTATGCAACTTGCCGTCGGTCAGAGCGCTCCCGCTAGTAAAGGTAACCCCCGCACCATCCCCAAAGTACCAGTTGGCATACGTTTTTATAGACTGTGCTCGCACCGGACTCCACAGAAAACTCACCAATACGAGCGCCTTGCTTAGGGCCCTTATAGTCCGTTTTCTTAGTCGGAACTGAAAAGAAAAGTGTTTCACGTATATCGATGAGTAAACTTGCTCAAACACAAGAAAGTATCAACAAAGACAAACTGAAATTGAATTTCTACTTATCAATACCTGACCCTTTCTGAGCGATATTAGTTGGATGATTTTCAGATTAAATTTGACGCTGCTTAGCTATCCTTCACAATTGTTTTGTATGAGTACGAACACTTTCAGCCAGTCTACACCATCCCTACGTATGTCAAACCAAATTCAGGTACTCCGCGCGATTTTTTCAGGGCTAATTTTCGCACAACTACTCTGGCAATCAGCCTATAGCCAACCTACTTATCCGGCCTTGCCCGACGAAGATTACTCCGTTTATACAACTATACTGAACGACTTTTCGAAGTGTACGACTGAACAATATGCCTACCGACGAAACTGGCTATTGCTTATCAAAACGGTTACTCAGGAAAAAGGGAAACATTCATTCCGTTTCGATTTCCCGAAGGCGCAGGAAAATTTAGCTTCTCTGACGTCTCCCAAAGAGACATTTTATCAGGAACCCGGCTGGAAAACGTTCATGGCCGCTATTGATACCAATCAGTTTACAAACTATGAAATCAAGCACCCGCTTGAACTAGCCTGCCGTAAGAACGAACTATGGACAGCCCAAAAGGACGATTATTACTTTAGTAAAGACAACCATCGAAGCCGGGGGTTTTATGCCCTTCGCAATGATTATAAAAACTTTGGCAGTTTGATCAGTTTGTCTAAAGTGGCTTATTCGGCAGATCAGCAAAAAGCTTTATGCTATTACTCTGAACTTAGCGATGGGCGATCAGGTGCAGGCTATCTCGTCTTTTTGGAACGAAAAAAAGATACCTGGAAAGTAGTAGGTTCTGCAAGGTTGTGGATTTCATAAGCATCCAGAATCATTGATTCCTGAAACCATCATTTTGGCCGCCATTGGCTTGCTAAACTAAACCCATTGAATTCTTGAAAACAATCTTCTTTTGCCCCATGTGGGGAATGGAAAACCTTTCGTATTCCGAAGCCGCTAAACGCGTGAAAGCCGTCGGTTACGATGGCATGGAAATCTCGGCCGGGCCCGATAAGCGGAAGGAAGCAACACAGGTAATGCACGACAACGGTCTTGACCTGATTTTAATGGCTTTCGGGGGCGGCAGTGACTTTGCCGAACACAAGAAAAAATACCACGATGACCTGCTCGACATCGCATCGTACAAGCCGATGTTCATAAACGCCCACACTGGCCACGATTATTTTACATTCGAGCAAAATGCCGAGTTGATTCAAACGGCAGCCGATGTTGAGAAACAGACAGGTGTTCGTATTCTGCACGAAACCCACCGGGGAAGATTCTCTTACAGTGCGCCTGCTATCCAATACTATCTGCTCAAATTACCTAATCTGCGCCTAACCGCCGATTATTCGCACTGGGTTAACGTGGCCGAATCGTATCTGTCCGACCAGGCTCAGAATGTTAACCGTGCCATTGCCGTTAGTGACCATATTCATTGCCGGGTGGGTCATCCAGAAGGTCCGCAGGTAAACGATCCTCGTGCGCCGGAGTGGAAAGACGCCCTCGAAAGTCATGCCAAGTGGTGGGACGCCATTCGGGACCGGCATCAAAAAGCCAATGCTCCAGCCCTAACGGTCACCTGTGAATTTGGTCCAGCGGGTTATCTACCTACCCTTCCCTATACACAGCAACCTGTTGCTAGTCAATGGGATGTAAACGTATTTATGAAAGACTATTTGAAAAAAAGGTGGAAAGTGTAAGCATGTACGAGTTGTGATTTACAGTTCAGGCTCGTTTACAGTATGATTTTTGCTCTAGTTCATATATTCTCTGCGGGTTGACCATTGTTTATTTTTTGACAGGATTAACAGGATAAAACAGGATTATGGGACCAGAAGGCAATCCTGTTTTATCCTGTTAATCCTGTCGAAAAATAAACTTGTTCTATACCCTGCGTAAATCGTAAATTTGAGTATATGATTCGTATCCTCTACCTGTGTTGTCTGATTTTAACGACTACTCTGCCTTCGGTGCGGGCACAGTTGGCACAGTCATTACGTATTGAAATACCGTCCGATCCGAACGAAGCTGAATCTTTCGACGTAACCCCTTTAAACGAGAAGGGCGTTTTGATGACCATTCGGACGGGAGGGTTTTATGAAACATCGCCCGTTAATTTCAACTTCCAGAAGTACGATATTAATCTCAAATTACTGTGGAAAACGACGTTTAAGCAGGATACGAAATTTAAGCCCATATCAACCTATAACAACGATCAGTACGTTTACCACCTGTTTCGCGAATATGATACGGATGAGTTTCAATTTGTTCGATTACACCTTGACGACGGTGTAATCGAAACATTTGAAGGCCGTTTAATCGACCAGTTTGAGGTTCATCAATTTAAAGTGATGGGCAGTCAGGCATATGTGGGTGGGTATCGTCACGGGCGCCCGGTTGTCATGACCTTTTCGTTCTTCGACCAATCGACAAAGGTGCTGCCGGGCATGTACGTTAATCAAATGGAGATCAGCAGTTTGGAAGTCGATAATGTCCGAAAAGAAGTAAATGTGCTGGTTCATTCTCTCAAACGCCACTGCAAATTTTCGATCAGAACCTACAATTACGACAGTAAACTACTCCGAACTCTGGACTTCGACGGAGCTGAAAAGGCTCTCATTTCCGGAAAACTCTTGCCGGTTAATGAGCATGAATCGCTGCTCGTCGGTAATTATTCGACCGATTGTACACCCTATTCACAAGGCATTTATGTGACACGCATTCGACACAGTGAATCGGGAAACACAGCTACCGACGAGCCCATTACCAATATTCAATATATCGAGTTCTCGCAGCTTCAGAATTTCTTTAATTATTTAAAACCAAATCGCCAGCAAAAACTGCTGGCACGGGCCAAAAAGAAGAAAGACGAGGGTAAAGATTACAAATTTCGATATAGGCTTTTAGTTCACGATCTACAACCTACTGCCGATGGGCTCACCTTAGTAGCCGAAGTCTATTTCCCACAGTATCGGGGCAGTGCGCTGGGTTATGGAGGCTTCTTGCGCGGTTCTGATCGTTACGAAGGCTTCCGGTATACACACGCCTTCATTTGCGGCTTCGATAAGCAAGGAAAACTTCTGTGGGACAATTGCTTCCCGATCAAAGAACTCCTCAGCACCGAACTAACCGAGATGGTGCAGGTATCGCAACAGGGCGACCGCATCGTACTGGCCTACCCCAACGAAGGCGAAATCAATACAGAGGTGATTCAGGGCAGTAAGATTCTGAAAGAATCGGAAAAATTTAAGCTTCAGACCAATACTGAAAATGAGAAAGTAACTTTTTCAGCCCAGGATAATCTGATGGCGTGGTATGGACAGCACTTCCTGGCCTGCGGATTCCAGAAGATTTCCCCTAAACACGTTTCAACTCAGCGGGAAGTATTCTACCTGAACAAGCTGACCTACAGCGAAGAGAATCAGTCCACTAAATCGACCAGCGCTGCGGTTAAAAAAAGCGACGGATCAGACCGATAAGCAGATTCAGTACAATACTAACAACTATACACGTGACAATCGGGAAGTAGAATCCTCCCCCATTTTTCCCTTCAATTCGAATATCACCGGGTAAGCGACCCAGCCAATTCAGCTTGTCGCCCCATACGTACACGATTAGGCCGATGAGCAGAATAGCGGCTCCGGCAACTATGATGTATTTACCAATGGTTGTGTTCATTGCTAAATCTAGTTTACGGTTTTCTGTTTACGGTTGCCCGACGTAAAAATAACTGACGCCTGGGCCAACTGTAAACAGAAAACCGTAAACCTCAAGACCTGTTTCTAAAATAAATACAATATTTATAAGCCCATACTTGCTTTTTCGGCAATTTATACTTAATTTTGCACCAGATTTTACAAGCGACATCCGTCGCGTCTCTGTTTCTCTCCTTTTTACACGCTGAGTTTAGGTCTGACAGAGCCATAGTACGGATGTACAGATGGGTTTCTGGGTGGACGTTCCGCTGTGTCGGAACATTTGCGCGTGGGCTAATCGTCAATCGGTCGTATCGGTATTAAGTCGCAGAGTCGACACCGATCGTTGTTCGTTTCCCCCTTTTGATCAGGGCGGGGGAAAATTGGGTCCTAGTTGGGTCGTTGGGCAGCTTCGTTCGTTGGGCAATTCTCGCAATATCGCGCCGTTCACTGGCACACACTCGTTCTTCGTTTGGATGATTTATTTTATTTAATCATTCCCAATTAATGAAAACGAAAACAACCAAAGCCGTTGATCAGAATGATCTTCAGGATATTGAAAAAATAGCCGCCGAAATGGCCGCTAGTGCAGTTTCTGCAGCTACCGTTGAGGTTAAAACGGCTAAAGTCCCTAAAAAGAAAGTTGCCAAATCAGACGTTGAAGCAACAGTTGAAATCGCTACTGATGATACAGCAGTTGAAACTGTTGTTGAAGGTATTGCCGATAAAGTAGTTATCGTGGCCGATGCCCCAGTAGCAACTCAGGCACCTGTTACTGAGAAAGCACCTGCTGCCGAAGTAACTCCAAAAGTTGATCCGAATCAGATTCTGTTCTCCAGCTTAGATATTTCCCCCGAAATATTACAAGCCGTAACCGACATGGGCTTCATTAGTCCATCGCCAATTCAGGCAGAAGCGATTCCCCCTATTTTGGCTGGTCGCGATGTAATCGGGCAGGCACAAACCGGAACGGGTAAAACCGCTGCGTTTGGTATTCCAGCTCTCGAACTGGTTGATGTTCAGGATCGTTCGGTGCAAGCGCTTATTCTCTGCCCAACTCGGGAGTTAGCGTTGCAGGTAGCCGAAGAAATCAAGAAACTCGCTAAATATAAGCGTGGTGTCCGTGTTGAAGCTATCTACGGTGGCGATTCAATCGAGCGCCAAATCCGGTCGCTTAAGAGCGGTGTGCATATCGTGATCGGTACACCAGGTCGTGTGATGGATCATATGGAGCGTAACACGCTCAAACTCGACAACGTGAAGATGATGATTCTTGACGAAGCCGATGAAATGCTGGATATGGGTTTCCGCGAAGATATCGAGAGCATTCTGGAAGATATGCCCGAAGAGCGGCAGACGATCCTGTTCTCGGCTACCATGTCGAAACCAATTATGCAGATCACCCAGAAATTCCAGCAAGACCCTGTTTTGGTGAAAGTTGTCAAAAAAGAATTGACCAACACCAACATCGAGCAGGTGTATTTTGAGGTGAAACCAAAAGCGAAAGTGGAAGTGATGTGTCGTTTGATCGACATGTACGACCTGAAGCTGTTGCTGGTATTCTGTAACACCAAGCGCAAGGTTGATGAGATTGTAGAAGACCTGCAAATCCGGGGCTATCAGGCCGAAGGTTTACACGGCGATCTTCGCCAGTCGCAACGGAGTAATGTCATGAGCAAATTCCGTGCGGGTACGACCAACATTCTGGTTGCCACCGACGTAGCGGCTCGCGGTATCGACGTTGACGATGTAGATGCGGTTATCAACTTCGATATTCCGCTCGACGAAGAATATTATGTACACCGGATTGGCCGGACGGGCCGCGCTGGCAAATCGGGCCGGGCGTTCTCGATGGTAGGTCGCGATGAAAAATATCGCTTCCGTGAAATCCAGTCGTATACCAAAGTACGGGTTGAGAAAGGCGTAATTCCTTCTTTTGAAGATATCGTTGGCGTTCGTAAGGCTCGTTTCATTGAGCAATTGCAACAAACGATTCAGGAAAGCAAAGACCTGAACCTGTACGGCGACTTACTGACACAACTGCATCACACGGGCTTTACGACCGAGCAGATCGTAGCCGCTTTGGTGAAACGCAGCATGGGTCTGGAGAAAAACGAATTTGCCGACCAAAACCTGGGTCTTGAAGACGATCGTCGTCGTGAGGACCGTGGCCGTGGCAATGATCGTTATGCTGATCGGAATGATCGCCGTGAAGGTGGTCGTTTTGACCGTAACGACGGACCAGACCGTCGGGGTGGTAGCCGCTTTGGCGATCGAGACGACCGTGGTTCACGCTTCGGAGATCGGAATGACCGTCCAAGCCGTGACGACCGTGGCCCACGATTTGGGGATCGTGATCGTAACCGTAATGACGGACCAGACCGCCCAGCTCGCGACGGAGAACGTAAGCCTTATTTCGAACGGGATGACAAACGCGTTCCTCGCGAGCGTGAAGCGAACATGACTCGCCTGATGGTGAGCATCGGTCGTAAAGATTTCGTTCGTCCGGGCGATATTGTAGGTGCCATTGCCGGTGAAGCCAACATTCCAGGCAACAGCATTGGTAGCATCGATATCTTCGACAAGTTCACCTATGTTGACGTACCAAAAGATGTAGCTAACCGCGTTGTCGACGTTATGGAAGGCAATACAATCAAAGGTCGCCGGGTAAATATTGAAGTAGCACGGTAAACCCTGATTTTAGAGTTTATAAAAAATGCCAGTCTGTTTCAACAGGCTGGCATTTTTGTTTTTATCAATTTATCCTGCCAATGCAACGTCTTGACGACCATCTTGTCTTTACGAAGTACTAGCATAGGGCATGGAGTTGGGGGCATAAACTATGACCTCGTTTTTCGCCCTTACCCTATGCCCAACCCCCTCAGCTCTATGCTACGCAGCTATATCAAAATCGCCTGGCGAAATCTCTGGAAAAACAAAACCTTCTCGTTCATCAATATTCTGGGTCTAGCTCTGGGCATGGCTTGTAGCCTGCTCATCATGATTTGGGTGCAGGACGAACGACACATGGATCGTTTTCACAAAAACGACAGTCGCCTTTATCGGGTGATGGAGAACCAGCACTACACGGGCGTTATCAACACCTTCGCTTCAACTCCGGGGATTCTGGCCGAAAATATTGTTAAAGACATTCCCGAAATCGAACTGGCGAGCCAGATGCTTTGGGAGAATACGCCCTTATTTACCGTTGGCAATACCTTCGAGAAAGAGAAAGGGCGCTTTGTACAAGGTGATTTCCTGACGATGTTTTCGTTTCCACTCAAAGAAGGCAATCCTAAAACTGCACTCAAGCGCCCTGACGGACTGGTTATTTCTCAGAAGTTAGCCGATAAATACTTCAAAGGGCAGGACCCAATGGGGAAAACCATTCGGATCGACAACACAGACGATGTGATGGTCACAGGCATACTCGCCGATATGCCAGAAGCCTCTTCGTTGAAATTCGACTTCCTGATGAGTTACGACCGTTGGAAAAAGGCAAACAAGTGGGCACAGGAATGGGGGAACAATGGTCCGCGTTGTTATGTCCTGTTGGCCAAGAACGCATCGATCGATAAGGTGAATGCCAAGATCAAAAATTACATCAAAACGAAAAATAAGGATAGCAACGTTGAGTTGTTCCTGCAAAACTATGGCGAATCGTACTTGTATTCGAACTGGGATGCAGGCAAGCAAAACGGCGGCCGGATCGAGTACGTAAAAACCTTCTCCATTGTCGCCATTTTCATTCTGGCCATTGCCTGTATCAATTTCATGAACCTGGCCACGGCACGCTCCGTCAAACGTTCCAAAGAAGTAGGAGTCAGGAAAGTAGTTGGCGCGTATAAAAACAGCCTGATTGGTCAATTTCTGGGCGAATCGATGCTGATCACGCTGCTATCACTAATTCTTTCGGTGCTGCTCGTACTGCTGATTCTTCCCGTCTTTAACACCTTAACCGAAAAGCATCTTTCGCTCGATTTTTCTAATCCCACCTTTCTCTTACTATTGGTTTCTTTAGCGTTGCTCACAGGTTTGGTTTCGGGAAGCTACCCAGCGCTGTTCATGTCGTCGCTGAATCCGGTTGTCATTCTTAAAGGAGCACTGAAATTCAAAGCAAGTGCTACCTATTTCCGTAAAGGGTTGGTTGTTCTTCAATTCGGGCTTTCCATCATGCTGATTTTAGGAACACTTGTAGTCTATCGTCAAATCCAGTATATCCAGACCAAAAACCTCGGCTATAACCGCGAAGGCCTACTATATATGCCCCTTGAAGGCGATTTGGCCAAGAATTTCCAGGCATTTCGTCAGGAACTGGAACGTGAGCCGGGCATCAAATCGGTCACCTGTGCTCAATCAGATCCGCTCGAGGTAGGTAGTTCAACGCAAGGCGTTCGGTGGCCGGGAAAAGACACCACTCAATTGATGCTCTTTAGCCAAAATGCCATCTCGTACGACTACGTAAAAACAATGGGTATCAAGCTGCTCGAAGGCCGGGATTTTTCACCAGAGTTCAGCACCGATACCAGTAATTACCTAATCAACGAAGCATCGGCCCGAAAAATGGGTTACAAAGATCCTGTAGGGAAAGAGATGACGATGTGGGGTAAAAAGGGGAAAATAATTGGCCTCATGAAAGACTTCCACTATAACTCACTTCATACCGCCATTGAACCCTTAATCCTGCATTTGCAGCGCGGAGCTAACGATACGACAAACTATTGGGGAAGTGTATTGGTGCGCACCCAACCAGGGCAAACGAAGCAGGCCGTCGCGAGTCTGGAAACCAGCTTTAAGAAGTTCAATCCACATTTCCCGTTTAAATACTCGTTCACCGATCAGGAGTTTTCGAACTTATACAAATCGGAAAACACGGTTAGCAAGCTATCCAGCTACTTTGCATTCCTGGCCATTTTTATCTCCTGCCTGGGCTTGTTCGGCCTGGCCACATTCACCGCAGAACAACGAACGAAGGAAATCGGCATTCGGAAAGTATTGGGCGCTGGTGTGCCGAATCTCATTGGCATGCTCTCCAAAGAGTTCATCCAGTTAGTGCTGCTGGCCGCTTTCATTGCCTTTCCATTGGGCTGGTATTTCCTGAGTGGATGGCTCGAAAAATACGCCTATCGTATCGATTTGGAGTGGTGGTATTTCCTTGTAGCTATTCTATCAGCCGTATTGATTGCTTTGTTTACCGTAAGTTTCCAAAGCATAAAAGCAGCTATGATGGACCCCGTGAAAAGTCTACGGGCAGAATGACGTAGAGCCGCAATCCCTTGCGGCTCCTTATCCGGATGGCTTTGATGCTACTATTGCTGACGCGAAAGAGCCGCAAGGGATTGCGGCTCTACACATTACGGCTCGTAATAATAACCGAAGATGATCCCCATTTCATCTTCGCTGGTTAGACCAAAACTGACAGCTTTTGCCGTGGTGTTGTTGTAGGTAATTTCGGATGTAAGGCCTTCGCCTTTTTTCAAGTCGATAGGCGTTGCAAAGGTGATAATGTCTGGACTTTCCCAGTCGGTTGAGGTATAAACAATTTCGCCGTCGCGGGTGCCGCCTTTTATTTTTATCACAAACTTCTCACCCAGCTTATGCATGTGCGACGTTAGTGTCAGGACTTTACGGGGCTTGTCGAACGTAAATGACTTGGTCATCGTAACCCGCGTGTTGGCGGGCAGGGTAAGATTGGTGTTGCTCAAATCCAGTGTCTGAACGACTATTTTCACGGTCGACTTATCGACTGTATACAGGTTAATTTGAGCCTCCCCCTTCATTACCGACGTCGTTTTATTTACGAAATGTGAATTCAAATCGAAGGAAGCTCCGGCAGGAATTAGCAAAGCGGCTCCCGCCGGAAAGGTATAGTCCTGATACTGAGCCTGCGAACCTGCCAGATAAACGTGGTTCGACATCGTAAGAGCCGTCAGTATATTGAGAGAATTATCGGGATTACGTAAATCGCGGATGTCGTTTAGATTGGGCAACGAGCTTTTACTCCGAAAATCGTACGCTACAAAATGGTGGCTACCGCTACGCATCTTGGTTTCGTACCGATTCACATAAATATCCTGGGAGTTCCCCACCATCTTACGGGTAAATAATTCACGCTCAAAATTAGGCTGAACATCGAATAGGGGAACTGCCATCTGGTAACCAGTCCCGGCAGTAGGTACTGCCAGAGGCTCATAAGTCGCTACGGTGACGGTCTTATCTTCCAGTATTGTAACATCAGCTACGTTACCCGTTTTAGGAGCGCCAGCTTCAATCCACCGACGAATAAATTCAATTTGCCCATCAGGCAAGGTGTTACCACCTAATGGCATAGGATTGCCATACTGTTTTCCTGAATGGTGGGTGGCCGAAATATTGAGTTTGTGATACAGCAGGCTTTCCAGCGATGCATAAGGTTTTACTCGTTTGATCCCGTCGGCTTTTGCGTCACTATTTTTAGGATCTACACCAACCAGGTTCGCGTAGGCAACACCTGCAGCCAATACAAGGCCATGTTGGGCAAACGTACCGTCTTTTTCAGACGAATGACAACCCGACGTAGCGCAGGAAGGCGTCAGTATTTTTTGTTGGATCAGGTCGAACGAAGCCACTTCTGTTGGATTAGGTGACTCTGTAGCTTTCTTACTACAGGACACTAAAGTCAACAACAAGGTTGTAATACCGACACAAAGGCCTAAACGTGTATAAGTCAGGAAGTTCATAATCTACTTAGGCACAGAATTGCCTAACGAAAGATAAGTATATTTCCTGTAGTTTCCGTTAAAATTGTAGGATAAAATCCTGTTTCGGCTGCTCTCGTCGAAAGAAAACCAGACCCACCCAGAATAAATCGACCGTTACGATAACTCTTGGATGCGCTTTTATGTAAGCCCATGCCTGCTCCATTTCTGCCGACCAATGAATATCATCAAATACAAATACGGTATCGTTATGGATATTCGTCAGGCAGGTTTCGAAGTAACGAACGGTGGGTTCGTAGCGGTGATTGGCATCAAAAAAAACGAAATCGATCGGCGCAAGCGAAGCCACTGACGAAGCCAGGGTTTCGTCCAGGTTACCCACAACGATATCCACATGGTGAGCACCTAACCGGTCAAAATTCTGACGGGCAATAGCAGCCGTTTCGGGGCATCCTTCAAACGTTATGACATGTCCCCCAAATGGTTTGGTGGCTTCGGCCAGATAGGCTGTGGTTATGCCCAGTGAAGTGCCTAGATCAACAATATTCTTCGCCTGAAATCGCTGAATGAGCCGAAATAACAAGCGACCAAAGCGACTTGACTTCTGCGAATTGCGGGCAATATCGCCAACAGTACGTTGTCGGGACGAATTTATTTTGGAACCAGCACCGAAATCGGCAATTGTAATTAGTTGTCGGCTCTTTCGCAGCTCTTTTCGTAATGACTGAATAGGTTCAACTAATGCCTTCGGAGCTCGTTTAGCCCGAATGACCTCATTGTACAACGCAAACAGAAAAGGAGAATGAAGCGAATGTTCGTCGCGGGCGCGACTTAAATAATGAAGATAAGCGGTAATCAAAATAGGTATGAAGTAGGATGTAGGCTATATGATGTATGGGCGCAGAAATACATCCTATATCACATATCATACATCTAATTAAGTTTATACGGCACCACCATAGTGAATTCCGGAATGCCGATGCGCAGTTGTTTGCCATCGATCATTCGTTCGACGAGGTAGGTACCCGTCATTTTACCAATGCTCGACCGCAAGTTACAACCCGATACATACTCGTGAACTTCACCCGGCTCCAGTACAGGCTGTAGACCAACAACGCCTTCGCCTTCTACTTCGCGAACCGTGCCGTTTGAGTCGAAAATTAACCAATGACGCCGGAGCAACTGAATCGTATACTCGCTGGCATTCTCAATGGTAATTCGATAAGTAAATACATAGTGAGCCTGAAGCGGACTAGAGTAATCAGCTTGATACTCAGTCTTCACGCTAACTTTTACGCCTTCTGTGACTGACGAAACCATAAATTTAGTATCGTTTGCAACCTTAGAACGAAAATTAAGTTGATTAGTTTTGTTACGCAAGAACTGGTCTGAAAATATTTTCCATGAACAGGTTCCAGCATTTATAGGCGTATAATGCCTTATCACCTTTATCAGTTCCCTACATGAACGTATCCATTGCCGAATCGTGGAAAATTTACCTGCAAGCTGAATTCGACAAACCTTATTTCGTTGAACTGGCTGAATTTATTCGGCACGAGTATAGTACACAACGAGTTTATCCACCCGGCCGCCTGATTTTCAATGCATTTGATAAATGTAGCTTCGACAACACCCGCGTTGTTATTCTTGGGCAAGATCCTTATCATGGCGAAGGCCAGGCGAACGGGCTTGCTTTTTCAGTAGCCGATGGGATTGCTAAACCGCCATCCTTAATTAATATTTTCAAAGAAATTCAGGACGATCTGGGCAAACCTGTACCCAAGTCGGGCAATCTTGAGCGCTGGGCCAGCCAGGGCGTTATGCTTCTCAATTCGACGCTTACCGTTCGAGCGGGGCAAGCCGGATCGCATCAGGGCAAAGGCTGGGAAACCTTTACGGATTCTGTGATCAAGCTTATTTCAGATGAAAAACGGAACGTTGTTTTTATGCTTTGGGGGGCTTATGCGCAAAAGAAAGGGGCCGTTATTGACAGCAAAAAACATTTAGTTCTGAAAGCGAAACACCCCTCGCCTATGGCAGCTAATTATGGTGGATGGTTCGGCACCAAGCATTTTAGTCAGGCTAACGCCTATCTGGAAAGTAAGGGATTAGCGCCAATAGAGTGGTAATAATAGGTGGTTTACGGTTTGAGGTTTACGGTGGCTGACGCGAAAACAAGTTCACATGCGTCAGCCACCGTAAACCTCAAGCCGTAAACCATATACCTCAATGCGTTTTATAATCCGTTTGTAAACCAGTACATATCCAGTTCGCCAAAGCCTGCCGGTTATCGGCCAGTAAAAAGCGTTGTTGATCTTTATTGTTACGGATATTGCCCAACTCAATAAAAACGGTAGGTGGATGGGTGTTTCGTACTACATATAAACTGCTTCGGTCCGATACGGTTCCTAAATAGTTGCGATTTGGTTGACTGCGTTTGTAGCCCGACTGAAAGCTTTTATGAATGTGTTTGGCCAATCGCTTGCCTACTTTACTGTTTTCATGATGGTAGAAAAACACATCGATGTTCTGGCCTTCACTCCGACTATCGACATGAATCGTCACCATGCGCTGGTAAGCCTCTTTGTGTTTTCGATGCAATTTATTGACGGCATCGGTGCACTGACGCAACCGTGAAACCTGACTAAGCGGAATCTTCTGATTAGGATAAGTAACCTCGTCATGGTCCAGCTTCAACACGTTTGCATCACGGATGCCATCATTCAGGTCTCGCACAATCATGTACGTAGTTGCGCCGTGCTCCATCAGTGTACGGGCCAGACGGATCGTTACGTCATAGGCATATTCGTCTTCGGGCAACACGTTCTTCCCATAAAGGCCTAATGCGCCCGGATCTGGGCCACCATGCCCCGAAACAAGATAATAAACAGCTCCTTTCAGCTTCTGATCTTTGACAGTCACATGAGCATATTTTGCGCCTAATAATGCCATAGACAAGGAAGCATTCATTTTCTTGTCAGCCTTCACAGTTACCGACTTAGTTATTTTAGGACTGGCCAATCGCGTTTTGTTGACCACAGAATGCTTCGTAAGCTTTGTTACCACTAGCTTCCTCGCAGACGTTGTCCGAGCATGAGCGTGGTTCTTTTTCCCCTTAGCTATTGCCACAGAACATGTTCCGTGTAGAAGAATTAACACTAGAAAAATCCCCAGCCAGATACGGTTATCGTCGATTATTTTTTGAAATGGTGTAGCTGTTCGATTCATGGGTAAAAGATATGTCAACGTGTTGACGTAAAAACGAGCCGATTAGTCACCAAATTGTGATTAAACGAAACCCCCAAATTTGCTACAGCAGGCGTAAACAAATTTGGGGGCTCTGACTAAGCGTACGCTCAGATGGCTTAATCGATCGTGCGGAACAGTCGATTCCAGCGAATTTTATTCCAGATATTGGCCGGATTCGGATCAAGCGACATCCAGACAAAAACAGCTTTACCAACGATGTGATCTTCGGGAACAAAACCCCAGAAACGAGAATCGAGTGAATTATCACGATTATCGCCCATCATGAAGTAGTAATCCTGTTTGAAGGTATACGACGTAATCGTTTTACCGTCAATTTTTATACTTGCGGGTTCTACTTCAACCTTGTCGTTGCCTTCATACAGTTGAATGACGGGTCCGTAAAGCGCAATCGTCTGGGCATTGATCTGGATCGTTACGCCTTTTTTCGGAATCGTAATTGGTCCAAAGTTATCGTGGTTCCATTTGAAGGTTGGCGTACCGTAAATCATGGGAGCCATTTCACCTGGCTTTTCAGACATTGGTTCGATGCCTTTTACCCAATCAAACCCTTTGAATTTATCAATAACTTCTTTGGTGGTATTGATGCTATAACCAACCATAACCGAAGTCTTGGTTGAATCATTATACTGCTCCAGTGGCTTCCAGTTTTCGGTTGGCTGGCTAGGATCACGATAATCATTAACGATATCGTACTTACGGAAGAAATTCGCGTCGAGCGATTCCGTTGTTTTGATGAAATACTTCTGCTCTGAACGTGGCGGAGTCGGGAATGGCTTTCCATTCACGAACACTTCGCGCTGACGTACTTCCAGCACATCGCCCGGAATACCGATACACCGTTTGATGTAATTGGTTTTCAAATCAACAGGATAGTCAATGTTATCGTTGAGGTATTTAGGCGGCACGTTAAACACAACGACATCGCCATTTTTGACGTGCGTAAAGCCCGGCAGTCGATACGATGGCAGTTGAATGGCGGTGCTATAGGATGGAATATCAGTTCCCCAAATTTTCTGGTGTGTGAGTGGCACCTGTAATGGCGTACGAGGTGTACGAGTGCCATAATGCAGCTTACTAACAAATAAAAAATCCCCAACCATCAGGCTGTTTTCCATAGAAGGCGTTGGAATCGTAAACGCTTCCATAAACAGCCATCGGATCAGTGTGGCAGCCACAACGGCAAACAGGACGGAATCTAACCACTCGCGAATGGGTGATTTCTTAGCTTTAGCCGGTTTTTCTTCGGCTCTGGTTTTTACTTCAGACACGTTCAATAATGATGAATTATGAATGATAAATGATGAATATCAAGTTAGTTATAAAGCAATCTGTTAGGCGCTAAATAGACAACGAAATTACGAAGAGGAAACGGTTTTATTTTACCATTCATCATTCATCATTTTTCATTCATCATTCCCAACAGATCATCCATACCAAATACACCTTCCCGACCTACAAGCCACTCTGCAGCAACCACAGCACCCATCGCAAATCCTAATCGATTATGGGCTACGTGCGTAATTTCAATCCGGTCTACATCCGATTCATAGCGAACGGTGTGCGTACCGGGCACTTTTCCTTCCCGCAAGGACTCAATCTCAATCGCATCGTTGCCTACGGGTTGGGGTTCTTTACCGGGTTCATTATTTACCCAATGTTTTTTATTCGGTAAACGCTCAAGTACGCCTTCGGCCAGCGTAATGGCCGTTCCACTTGGCGCGTCTTTCTTTTCGGTATGATGAATTTCGGTCATCGACACGTGGTACGATGGATAATTCCGCATAAACTGAGCCAGGGTTTTATTCAACCGAAAAAATAGATTAACACCAATGCTGTAGTTTGATGCGTAGAAGAAGGCGCCTTTATTAGCCTGGCACAACGCTTCAATTTCGCCCCGATGGCTGAGCCAGCCTGTTGTGCCGCAAACTACCGGCCATCCTCGTTCCAGACAATAGGTTATGTTCGCTACGGCCGACTCGGGCGAGCTAAATTCAATCGCAACATCAACCTCGTCAGGTTCAAGATTAGTTAAATCGGCCTGGTTATCGGCGTCAATGCGGCCTGCAATCTGGTGCCCCCGTTCGAGCGCAATCTGCTCAATCGTTTTACCCATTTTGCCATAGCCAAGAAGAAGAATATTCACTTTAGTTATAGTTTTTGGTTTGAGGTTTTTGGTTTGAGGTTTACGGTGGCTGACGCATGTGTATTTGCTTTCGCGTCAGCCACCGTAAACCTCAAACCAAAAACCTCAAACTTATTTAAACGTAAAAGCTACCCTGACCCCTGGTACCAAACCAGTTCCGGGCATGGGAATTACATTGGGTTCGACGAGCATCGAGATGTCGTCAGTTAAATCAAAAGTCTTTAAGTGAGCCGCCACATTCGCTTCTACAATGTTTACGGCGTACAAAACTATAGACAAAAGAACATTTAAATCCCGGTAACGCCGATAGGTGTCGTACGCATTCTTGGCACCCGCTGATGTGTAAAAGTACTGCCCGCCGATAAGTACTTTATCGGGTTTGATGGGATTTACATAAACCGGCTGTGTTACGTGATTGTCTGGAGCGATGATTTTATCTAAAGTAGCGTAAGAAGAATTGGTTACTTTATCGCCAAAAAGTAAGCGACCATAGCCTACTGCGGCTTCTTGAGCCAATCCCCGGTATTTAAAAAACAGATAACCCATTACGCCATAACCAGCGTAAATGAATGGGATTTTATAATACTGCCGATTATAAGCCTGTCCCAGACCCGGTAGCATTACAGAGCGTAACGTCGCTTTTTTCGGGATGATTTTGTGGATTTGAGCTTCCTGTTTCGCGGTTACGCGCAGGGTATCAGGCTTATCCAATGACGTAGAATCATCGTCAGGTGTCAATACTGAAGTCCCAACCTTAATTCCATTTCTTCGTATCGTAGCTGGAATAGTATCACTCGCTGAACGAATTTGACGAGTCGAATCGGTAGCGGCTGGTGTGGGCGCTGGTTTGATAGCCGGATTCTGCGCCAAAAGCGGATAGGCCGTCAATATCAACAACAGGAAAACAACAAATGTGGAAGGAAATGGCTTCATAAACAGATAACGTCCAGGACCTTCCTGGCTCATCCGCTTGTTTTCCCTTTTAAAGTAATTTAACACGATTACGTCTGCTGGTTTAACTCTACGAGCTTAGCTCCGCGAGTTCAACTCTGCGAGTTCAGCACCTCCAGGATTTTAGTCAATTCTTCCTGAGAAGTAAACGGAATCTTGATTTCGCCTTTATGTTTCTCGTCGGCTTTGATCGATACGCGAGTACCGAAGAGCGATGATAGCTTAAACTGAAGGCTGCGCATTTCCTGTTTCGGCAAGGTAACACGCCGGGTAGCTGTCAGTTCGAGCGAATCTTCAGATAGGTTCCGAACGGCTTCCTCAACCTTGCGCACCGACCATTCTTCATCAACTGCTCTCGTAAAGAGCCGAATTTGCGCATCAGGATTCTCAATATTAATAATAGCCCGAGCATGCCCCATTGAAATCCGATTGTCGCGCAGGGATGCCTGAATGACGGGAGGTAATTTCAGCAGCCGGATGTAGTTATTAACCGTTGTACGGTTTTTGCCGACACGCTCGCCCAGTTCTTCCTGCTTTAGGCTACACTCGGTAATGAGTCGCTGATAGCTTAGGGCAATTTCAATAGCATTAAGATTTTCCCGCTGAATGTTCTCAATCAGCGCCATTTCCAGCATTTGCTGGTCATTCGCCGTCCGAACATAAGCCGGAATATGGGTCAACCCAACAATCTTTGACGCCTGTAAACGCCGTTCGCCGGAAATAAGCTGATAGCGCTCTTTCCCTAACTGGCGAACCGTGATAGGCTGAATAATACCTTGTGTTCGAATGGAGTCAGCCAGTTCCTGCAGCGCTTCTTCATCGAAGCGGGTACGAGGCTGAAAAGGGTTTGTTTCAATCAGCGATAAACTAATTTCAGTCATCGTACTGATTGTCTCAAATGGAGACGGCTTCGATTGTCTGCCGATCGACTCGCTGTCGTGCAGTAAGGCACCTAAACCACGACCCAACCCCATCATCTTCTTATTTGGTGCTTTGGTATTTGCGTTCTCCATACGTAAAAATGTATGACGTATGATGTATGATGTATAATGTATAATTGGCATTCGCAATCACACATTATACATCATACATCATACATTTTTATGCTTCCTGAGGCATCAAGCCATTCTTAATCAGAATTTCTCGGGCCAGGTTCAGGTAACTGACGGCCCCTTTGCTGTCGGCATCCTGCGCCAGAGCCGGAACGCCAAAGCTGGGCGATTCGCTCAGCCGAATGTTTCGCGGAATGATGGTACTAAATACCATCTGCTGAAAATGGCTGGTGACTTCACCAACAACCTGATTCGATAGCCGGACGCGCAAATCATACATCGTTAGCAAAATGCCTTCGATAGCCAGATGCGTGTTCAGCCTCGACTGAATGATCTTAATGGTATTGAGCAGTTTGCCCAATCCTTCAAGCGCAAAGTACTCGCACTGAACCGGAATAATAACCGAATCAGCTGCAGTCAGACTGTTAATCGTAATGAGACCCAAAGAAGGCGAGCAGTCGATAATGATGAAGTCGTACTCGTCGCGAATAGCATCGAGTGTGGTTTTCATCTTATCCTCCCGGTTCTGAAGGTTGATCATTTCGATCTCAGCACCAACCAGATCGATATGGGATGGCAATAAATCCAGGTTCGGAAAGTCCGTCTGAATAATAGCATCCTGAGGGCGTACGCCCTCAACCATACATTCGTAAATGCTGTTCTCAATTTCTTTCGGATTGTAACCTAACCCCGACGTGGAATTCGCCTGTGGATCAGCATCAACAATGAGCGTCTGAAATTCAAGGGCGGCCAAACTGGCGGCCAAATTGATCGTTGTCGTAGTTTTACCGACGCCCCCCTTTTGGTTGGCGATAGCAATGACTTTACCCATGGGTCTGTGCGTTGCAGTCCCAAAGATGCCGGTTAGTTTCCACGAATGCAAGCACTGTTCCACGGAATGTTCCACAAAATTTAATTGAATAGGTTGTAGATTACCCATAAATGACCAATTGGCAAGGTTCATAATCACTTAAACAGGTGAAGCATTGACTATTAGCTTTAGCCAACTATGTTTGCGGCCAAACGGCCGATCAGTGCAGGTTTTCCCTTTATCTCTTGTCAGACGGCCAACCAATTCACATGAAAATTCAGTTTTCTACAATCGCTTGCGGTCTATCCTTTCTGGTAAGCGCATTTTTTCTGGAAGGATGTCATCGATTCAGCCCGACAACTTCCATCACGAGTACTTCGACGGGCTACAAAACATCCTCAGACGACAGTACCTTATATAATCCTAACTCCCCGTTTATAATGCCCTACAATCGCATTATCGACGCTGCGGGAAAATCGGTCAGTTTTGGCGATGCCAGTGTCGAAAACCATAGTCTGGATGCTGTCTTGTTGCCCGATAAGAAAACGCTTGCCGTTGAAGATCGATACGGGGTCGCCTTTTTCGATATTAAGACTCAGCAACTTATTTCCCGCTGGGACTATCGAAAAGGATCGGATATCAAAGGCAGTATGAGTTCGTTCTCCGGCATCAAAGCCATTGTTCATCACGATTCGACTTATATATTCTGGGGAGCGGGTGGCCAGGGCAAACCCAATTCCTATGTCATGCAGGCTGTTTGGGATGGTAAAAATGCCCGGCTTATTCAGCGGATACCCTTTGAGGCCATCGCTCCGGCCACCATTGCGCTACCTAACGAAGTGGCGGTTAAAGAAGAAGCGGGCGAGCTATACTTATATACTGTGCTGAACGGTAATAACCAGTTCGTTAAAGTTCGGGTAAAAGACAGGCAAGTGATCTGGACAGCGCCGACGGGTGTAGCTCCCTTTGGCTTAACGCTCCTCGGCGAAAAGGCCTATATCACCAACTGGGCAGGTCCCGTTCCCGATGCAACCAATGGTTTTGAGACGGCTGGTGTGCCTTGGGGAAGTGCGTACATCGATCCGAAAACGGGCGCATTAGCCAAGGGTACCGTTTCGATCATCGATATAAAACAGGGTAAACCGGAAAAGGAATTAGCGGTTGGATTACACCCAAATGCGATCATTAGCAGTCCTGATCAACGATTCCTGTACGTAGCCAATGGCAACAGTGATTACGTATCAGTAATTGATGCACAGGCTCAACAAGTCACCGACTCTATTTTTGTGGGCTTATTCAACCGGGGCAATGGCTATATTGGCAGCACACCAAATGCGCTGGCCATTGCCCCCGATGGCACCACACTTTATGTAGCCAACGGCATGGACAATGCGCTTTGCGTGGTCAACCTGGGAAGTAAAGCGTCGACTAACGGAAAAGGCAATCCTGAAATAAAAGGCTATATCCCGACTCAGGCTTATCCATCAGGTATTGTATTGAATAACAATGAGCTTTACGTAACAAATCTGGAAGCCGTTGGACCCCGAATTGCCAATCCGGTCGAGCAAGGCAGCCAGGGTAAAAATCCAACCAAAAAAGAGCTAAAAGCCTACAATTCACACAAACAGCTGGCGTCTATTTCGTTTATCCCTGTTCCCGATGAAACGCAGCTGGCCGCGTTTACGGAAAAAGTTAAGCAACAGAGTCTCCAGTTTCGGTTGGCTTTAACCGAGCAAACTCCGCGACCGAATATAGCTCCCCGGCCTGTTCCTGAACGCATTGGAGAGCCTTCGGTCTTCAAACATGTTCTGTACATCATCAAAGAAAACCGTACGTATGATCAGGTTCTGGGCGATCAGCCTCAGGGCAACGGTATGCCAGATTTATGCATATTCGGAGATAGCATAACGCCCAACCAGCACCAGCTTACCCGCGACTATTTATTGCTTGACAATTACCACGTATCGGGAAAATCATCGGCGGAAGGTCATCACTGGGCCAGTGCAGCAATGGTGACTGATTATACTGAAAAAAGTGTACGAGCCTGGTTCAGAAGTTACCCGCACGTGTTATACGACGCATTGGTATACGATAAAAAAGGATTAATCTGGAACAACGCCCTCGATCATGGCAAAACCGTTCGGATGTATGGCGAGGCTTGTACGTGTCATTTCGATCAGAAACAATACGACTGGCGCAGCTTGTACCAGATGCGAAAAGAAAGCAAGCCTTTTTCGTATAGCAATACCACGACCATTTCGCGAGTACGGCCTATACTCGCGATGGATTTTCCGGGCTGCGACAATGAAACCATCAGCGACCAGATGCGGGCCGATGCGTTTATTAAGGAATTGAACGAGCTGAACGCTAACCCAAATGCCGACTTACCCAACCTTATGGTCATGTCGTTACCCAATGATCATACGGCTGGCACTAATCCTGCCTTTCCAGTACCCCGGGCGATGGTTGCCGACAATGATCTGGCCGTTGGTCGCATTGTCGATGCCATTACGCACAGCCGATTTGCGGCCTCAACGGTCATTTTTATTACGGAAGATGATTCGCAGGCGGGTTGGGATCATATATCAGCTTACCGAACCACAGGCTACATTGTCAGCCCCTACTCACGATTGCAGAAAACCGTACATACCAATTACAATCAGACGTCTATGGTTCGGACGATGGAGCAGATTTTGGGTCTGCCGCCAATGAATGCCATCGATGCAACGGCCCTGCCCATGTTCGACTGTTTTTCGGATAAACCTGATCTCTCCTTCAAATACAAAGTAGTACCCAATCGAGTGAATCTGGCAGAGATGAATCCATCGCCAACAGGTTTGAAAGGAACGTCGCTCCGTTTTGCCAATCTATCGATGCGACACGGTTTTCACTTCATTGATCGAGGGCACGATGACCTGCTCAATCGGATTTTATGGTTTACGGCCAAGGGCAAAAAACGCTACCCTGCTGAGTTAGCAGGTGCCGAAGAGGATGACGATGATGATTAATGTTTTTTTGACAGGATTTACAGGATAAAACAGGATTGGTAGTCAATAGAAATCCTGTTTTATCCTGTAAATCCTGTCGAAAAAAGTCATCTACGCAATCTTACCCGAGTTGACATAAAAATCAGATAGTAAAGCCAGAAACTCTTCTTTGCGTCGGCGCGACACTTCCACTTCGGCGTTATCGCTTAGCCAGACCTGCCCACCATCGCCTTTCACATATCGTTTGATGTGCTCCAGATTGACAATATTGGACTGGTGAACCCGGAAGAAATAATAGTTGTCCAGTATCTCTTCATACTCTTTCAATAGCCGGGATACCACAATGGGCTTACTACCAGCTAAGTGAAACTTGGTATATGACCCCAGCGATTCGCACTGGATAATGTCCGTCATTTGAACAAAGTGAATGCCTTCGGCTGTAGGCAGCGCAATGCGTTGGTTCGCGTTTTTGTTCCGTTCATTCAACCGAGCCTGACGGGGTTCATCAATGTAGTCCTTCAGAATCTTTACCTGCTGTGGATTGATACCTAACAACTGAGATTTATACTTCCCCACGGCCGCCTGAAGTTCGTCGGGATCAATGGGTTTCAGTAAATAATCAATCGCACTGAATCGAAAGGCCCGGATGGCATATTCCTGATAGGCTGTTGTAAAAATGACGCCAAAATCCGCCTTTTCGAACGCTGCCAATAAGTCGAAGCCCGTTTTTCCTGGCATTTGAATATCCAGAAAAACCAGATCCGGTTTTTCATGCTTAATAAGCTCTATACCCAAATCTACGTTTTTAGCCTCGCCAACCAATTCGACATCAGGGCATAAGAGTTGCAGCAGGTTTGATAACGCCTGACGAGCGTTGGTCTCGTCGTCGATAATGACAGCACGGAGTTTTTTCATGGGATCAGATTATAAACGTAGAAACCTACCGGTAGCCATTATAAGAGCGACCGTAGTTTGATATTTCGGAACCAGACGCTTGTGTTCCAATCCTGCAAACCAATCCGCCCACTGAATTTTCCTTTTCCGACAGGGGCGTCTTTGAGCTTGCTTCCCGACATACGCTGTTTCCAATCTGCACTCGTCAAATCGTGTTCCTGAACGGTAAAGCCGTTGATAGTAACAATCAGCTTATTCTTTTTCAGACTTACGCTTACCTGGTTCCAGCTTCCAAGCGGTTTTGGCTCCTGCATACGAACATCGGCAAGTCCAAATAGATCGCCGGAGCTGTGCGGGTGGGCCGACTCCTTTTGATAGAGTGCATCGTCTCCTACCTGCACCTCAAGACCTGTATCATAAATCTTTTTGTTCTTAGCCTCTTCCTGCACGAAGAGAAAGAATCCGCTATTGGTATACTTTTCGATTTTGAATTCGGCCTTAAACTCAAAATCACCCGAAATAACGGCATCAGTCACTAAATCGCCTGCGTCGCGAGGGGAGGTCGCTGTTTGAGGAACATCCAGATGCAGTACGCCCTGTTCTACTTTCCAGGTTCCGGGAACATCTTTGCCATTGTAGCGATGCCAGCCTTTCAGATCGCGCCCATCAAAGAGCAATTTCCAGCCTTCTTTCTTTTCCTGAGCCGACAACGTATTGAGCGGCTGCGCCTGTACAAATGAGCAAGCCAGATAGGTAACTAAACTAAAAGCTGCAATTTTAGCGAACATCCGTAGTTGAATTTAGAGTACTATAAAACATGAAAACTGCGTAAATCAGACAGTATTCAGCAAAGCGCTATTCCGAACATAGTTACTATGCAGGCATACCACAACTACGTAAAAATAATACTCCCCTGAAATGGCTTTTTAATGGCAATTTTTCAACAGCTAGCCTAAGTGGTTTCTCCTGAATCCGGGATTACAGCAGTCAACAGGGCGCTTAGTAACTATTCAAAAAGACCAGCGCAAACAGGATAATTAGGGCAATAACAATCAACGCAATCCAGTCGAAGCCCTTTTCCACGAACTTGAAAAAACCTTCAGAAAATGACTTCGCTTTACTTTTCTTCATGAATCAATTATCCTTTTCATAGAGCTTACTAAATACTAGTAAAAATGGATCAGCCATCTGAATTAGAGGCAATCAACTGATACCTGGCGGGAAATGGGTAGAAAACGGTAGAATTGGCTTGATATATGGTTGATTTAAACGTGTCGCTGATTGTTATGAAACGACTTATCTATTTCCTTGCCTTACTCAGTACGAATACTGTTTTTGCTCAATCACCACCCCGGCTCATTGTTCGTGGCGACGATATGGGCTATGCTCAGGGAGGGAATGAAGCGCTTGTAAAGTGCTATAAAGAAGGCATTGAAACGTCTATTGAGGTTCTTGTTCCATCGCCCTGGTTTCCGGAAGCCGTTAGTTTACTGGCCGAAAACTCATCGGTTGACGTAGGGATTCACCTGACACTCAGCAGCGAATGGGATAATATCAAATGGCGGCCCGTATCCGACTGCCCTAGCCTGAAGGATGCCGATGGCTATTTTTATCCGATGATTTTCCCTAACAAAAACTACCCCAAGCGATCCGTTGTCGAGAATAACTGGCAGTTGGCTGATGTCGAAAAAGAGTTTCGGGCGCAAATCGAGCTGGGATTGAAAAAAATACCCCGTCTTAGCCATATTTCGGGCCACATGGGCTGCACGAGCATGGGCGACGATGTAAAAGCGTTGGTCAAGAAGCTGGCGAAAGAATACAAACTCGACATTATGCCCAACGAATTAGGGGTCCTGAATGTAAGTTATGTGGGTGCGCACGCTACTTCGGAGGAGAAAATCGCCAGCTTCACGAAGATGCTCGAAAGCCTGGAATCAGGAAAAACGTACCTGTTTGTCGATCACCCCGGCCTCAATACACCCGAACTTCGCGCCATTCATCACATCGGCTACGAGCAGGTCGCCATCGACCGCCAGGGCGTAACCGATTGCTGGACAAATCCGAAAGTAAAGGCGTTCATCAAAACAAAGGGCATTCAGCTGATTAGCTATAAAGACCTAATAAAATGAGTGAATGATAGAATGATTGAGTGAGTGAATAGCTTCGTATGCCTTTATCAATTCAATCATTCACTCATTCACTCATTCAAAATTACGCTACGCCCACACCTTCGTGCCTTCGGTGCAGTTTCGGCACATTTCTATTTCGGAGCGAGAGCGGAATAAGGTTTCACGAAAGTCCTGATAAGCTGGGCCATGCCAGAGATCGGCGAAGGATTCCGTTTGTAAATCCCCGAGTCGATGATGAGCATCTTTGTCGAAGCAACAGGGCACCACCAGTCCATCCCAAGTAATGACGCAGGAGTGCCACATTTTCCAGCAATGATCGCCGAAACCGTTTTTGATTCGATAGGTCCCGTCCGTTTGGGGTGCATAACGGCTGTATTGATCCATCGTCGGAATCAGATCGGAACCTTGTTCGTAGTCGTAAATCTGGGCGGTTTTCAACCCCACTTCATCCACGCCTAATTCGCGAGCCAATTTTTTCACTTCGGCAATCTGGTGCTCGTTGGGTTTCACAACCAGAAACTGAAAGACAACGTGGGGAGTCCGGGATTTTAGTTCTTTTTTCCAGCGCAGAATATTCTTCGTGCCTTCAAGTACCTTCTCAAGCTTCCCTCCCACCCGATACTGTTGATACACTTCTTGGGTTGTGCCATCAATCGAAATAATCAACCGATCCAGGCCAGACTCTACTGTTTTTCGAGCGTTGGCATCGGTGAGGTAATGCGCGTTTGTACTTGTGGCCGTATAGATATTACGCTCAGTAGCATAACGAACTAATTCCAGAAATTGGGGATGCAAATAGGGTTCACCCTGAAAGTAAAAGATCAGATACAATAATGTATCGTGGAGTTCGTCGATCGTTCGCTTGTAAAGATCTTCACCCAACATACCGGTCGGGCGAGTGAATGACCGAAGACCACTTGGGCATTCAGGGCAACGCAGGTTACAACTCGTGGTTGGTTCGAACGAGATCGACATCGGTAATCCACGTTGCACCGGTCGGCCCGTCTGTTTCCCAACATAATAGCTCGACAGCACCTTAAGCGCGTTGGCTATCCGTTTGGGCGTCAGTTTAGAAGCGAAATTAAGGCCGTCGAGTAAGTTGCGATTCATCGTGTAGATTTGGCAGATCTATATAGTATTATTTCTGCTTGACCGTAAAAAAGTCTTTTGCATCAATCGTATATAAACCACTTAGCGTCGTAGCGAAAACTTTGTTGTTAAACGCGACGACACCCGTTATCTGACTAAACTCCAAACCCTCGTTCGTTAATTCCCGAATATTCGAAAACGTTTCAGCACCTTCATCTATCCAGAAAAGCTGAGATAGACCATAAGCAATTAAACTCCCATTTACCACGGCAAATTTGAAATTATCCAGACCAAGATAGCCTAGTCGTCGCCAGGAGAATCCCCCATCATCTGATCGTACCAAGTCGCCATTGTAACAAAGGCCATAAAGATGGCTCTTATAGAAAAAATAAGTATAAGGCGGACTTATAGTAATTGGCACTTTCTGAGTGCGCCCTGTTTTGGCATCAATAGCATACAAATAAACATTACCTGTTAAAAAAGACTCGTTTGGCGTAATAATGAAATAATCTTTTACAGCTATGCTGCCAGTAAAACCAACCTGAACAGCAGAGTCAGTACGATAGACATTACTGTAGCCAGTTCGATAAGCGAAGTAGGGGCTTTTCTCCTGCTTATTCATGACCACTGTCCGCGTAGCTGTATTTACGGTCTGGTTCTGAGGATTGGTAACTGCATACAGTAATGTTTTTGTTGACTCATTGTAGGCGCCAAAGGCAGCTCCGGAAAAGACACTCACCTGACCATTAGGAATCCCAGTCTCTCTAGGGACATAAATAAAACCTCCTCCGTTATAATCGGAATAATTGTCTGTGGAATCACGCGTACCAAATACATCTGTAATAGCTATTGAATTTCGCTCGTTCGGCAATCCTGCATACAAGGTATTAC
This sequence comes from Spirosoma foliorum, assembly GCF_014117325.1. Classification (NCBI taxonomy): domain Bacteria; kingdom Pseudomonadati; phylum Bacteroidota; class Cytophagia; order Cytophagales; family Cytophagaceae; genus Spirosoma; species Spirosoma foliorum. The sequence goes on from NZ_CP059732.1 coordinate 5,870,662, forward strand.
TGAGTAATGGCGAATAGAGTGAATTCGAGAAAAAGCCCCCAAACGATAAAAGTGTTCCACCACCACCACTGCTGTATTGAATAAATGACGTATCGCCCGCATCCATCTGGAAGAACCCAGCTGTATGAGCAACAATCAGCCGTTTATCGGTAGCGTGTGCACCCAATAGAATTTTATTAATCAGAAAAATATCACTCCTGAGTTTCCAGGTCGGACGTGGTACCACTAGTTCTTCAGTCTGTTTATGACAGGCTATGGCGAAGATTCCCAGACTGATGAAAATAAGTAAATGAAATTTCATAACGGGTAAGATTGGGCGGATATTAAAAGCTATTTTCACATCTGATCGTCAGTATCAAAAACAGGGGTTCCAACCTATGCTAGCTTATATATCTCTATGTTAGCTTATATATCCGACATCCACCTTCCTCAAAAACTACCTCACCCTTTGGCAAATTTGCCATTGTTTTGGGCAGAGTGCCGGTCATACTAGCCGCGAAAACGTATTCGGGGGAATTTTCATGGGTCCAGGCAATGTAACTTTCCGCACCAGGGGCTACCAACCAGGTTGTCTCTTTACCTACAATAGTTGGCCAGATACTTTCGGCAAATTCACGCATACGCAGGATGGCAGCAAACTGATCGGCATTTTGTCCCCAGGTAAATGGACCGTGCGTCACTTTATCGGGCAGCCGGTCGTCTTCGATCCAGAAAACGTAAAGCTTGCTATATTCTTCGTTGGCGCCACGCTGTTCGTGCAAATTCCGAACCTCAAATCCCAGGCTAACATAACTGGGCATATCGGTCAGGAATAAGGCGGTAAAATACCGGAACAGGTTGCCCGTTCGGTAAAACTCATCAAAGCGCGGGTCATCTTTATCAGCCGTGATGACGGTAAAGTTTGGGGCAAACCGTCGCGTTTTCAGGTGCGTATAATAGTCGGCCAGTTGAGCCTTAAATAAATCAGACCCGACCACCATCGCCTGCAAATCGCCTAGTGTCGAATCAGCTTCGATCGCATCAAGATGGTCGAGTTCGTTGCCATAACCCATGGTATCGGGTGGTGCCAGAAACGTTTCAGCAAAAAAGCCATAATAAGGTGCTCCGTTAGCCTGAACGTATTTTTTGATCGCCCGCAACGGATCATAATAGTCGCCAATCTGCGCCGGAACACCCGCTGGCTGCATCTGCACATGCGCCATATCCCCTCGCATGAAATCGAAGTTGTACATGCGCTGGCATTCGTGGACTTTACGAGCTATGTATTGCCAGGCGGGCAGGTTCGGCTGGTTAAAATCAAGCTCCCAATTTTGGTTGTTGTCTTTCGATTCGTAGAATCGATATCGGGCTAGCGGACCAAATACCCGCGACATGGCTTCGGGTTTGTCGAAGGCGTACTCGTACCAAATTTGCCCTGCATCGTCAATGGTGAATGTGGTGGCATCAATGTGCAGGCCCCGATACGGAGGAGCCATCGTCATCGGTAGTGTTTCGAACCCCTGCTCTACCAGATAACGAATCAACGCTATCCGCCGGCTCAACCGACCACCATAATCATGCGGGTTACCGAATAAAATACGGAACCGCTGATCATCGGTCAGAATGGCGATATCAGTCGAGAAGAAAACGTCTTTGGGAAAGGTCAGCGGGGTGCCATCGGCTGCTCCCCGAAACCTCAGAAATTGCCAGATAACATCCTCTACGTACTTATAAACGAAACTGGAATAATCGGCCAGCTCGGTTGGTTTTCCCGACTTCACATCGCGTTGTACCCACTCAAACAGGCTTGGGCAGGCCAACACCATTTCGGAGAACCGGTCGGTATGCGGAATAACATCCATACCTACGGTACGGCCCATCGCGTGAAGCAGGTTCGTAACGACCTTCAGTTGCTTTTCGACCGTGTCGAGTGCGGGCACAAAACTGGCTAACGCCACGTCGAAAAACTCCGGGTTAATTTGCCAGCTAACCATGCCATACAGGCTCCCCACTACGCCCGGCTCCCAAATAGGCAACAAATGAATACTATCGTGGCTGGCTGGCAAGGTCAGCACATAATTGATAATATTCCAGAACGACCCAATAGTACGGACGTTTACACCAACCATATTACTCCGCTTGAGCCACGAGCCATCGGAATAAATGGCGGCCGGACTGTCAATGGTTTCGGCCGGATTCAACGCCCGACGAAGCGTGTCATTGCCTAATCGTTTATGCAGAATTTCGAGTGTCTGATAAACCGAAAAATTCATGGCCGTTTGCGGCAATAAATTCGGAATGAACGACAAACGCCCGGACTGATAGGCATCTGTATACCTACCATTGAATTGACTCCAGTCGACTTGTAAGTTGGGGATAGAGTTCGGCATAGGGCAAATGTAAACCAGTTTTCGTAAAACCAAAACGCGCCTTATTCTTCCTTTCGATATAGGCAGCTAATAGGTTCTGAGCACCTTCAGGCGATGGTTTTTATTGATCCGAATGTGTGGATTGCTAATAAGATGAAAAATTATGCCACTTAGTATCAATGAGCCAACAACGGGTAGTGTATTGGCATAAAAGCCCCGGTTATTGACAACATCGGCCAGTAAATAGACACCACCTGCAATTGGAAAGAGAGTACCAGCTGCGGTTACGAATGGAATCCGACGATGGAGCATAACCGTTTTTATTTCATTGAATTGGAAGGTTACGGGTTCATCGCGATTCATCACTTCGTTGGCCATCAGAATGCTGAACGTGCTATCCGTAACGTCGTAAAGCTCTTCATTATATTTTTCGCCACGAGCTTTAAAATGCAGGTCATCGCCAATAAAATAACGGTATCGGTGGAAGCCACCCAGCGTATGATTTACGTCGAGAGCCAGATAGCGGGAAGGGCGAAGCAGAGCGGTATACGAAGGGCCTTTTCGTTGCAGAAGCTGTTCCGTTGTGAGCGTGTCCTGGGGTTGCGCATAGGCAACAGAAACAATGAACAGAAAAGCCAGAATCAGGTAGGAGCGAATGATCATAGCGTTAACTAAACAAATCAGGTGGTTTTGGTAATAAAGCCAAAACTACCTGATTTGTTTCTTAAAAAGATGTTAAGTTGATTAGAGAGTTAATGAATATACGTGGCGTCGGTTTTGAGAAACCTTCCTGTGCCAGCTGCTTACAGCTGGCACCACAAAAAATTATTCATTTTTCTTCTACTCACTCAGCACTCGCCCTTTGGGATATTTAATTTCGTAGCGGAATGTAAGCGCACGGCTCTCGCCGGGTTGAAGGATTAGGCGGTAGGTTAATTTGCCCGTTTCCGAATTTAGCCCAGCTCCACCGGCATCGGTAAGAGACACTTCAATTCGGCTATCGGTCGAAACGGGTATCTGATCATAAACGGTTAGGTCAATCGGTTCCTGACGCGTGTTACGTAAACTAATTCGATAAGAATGGCTCTCCCGCTGATTACTCCCAATGGTTTTACGGCTATTAACATCCTCAACTTGCTCCCGTTTGGCAACGATACGCTTATCGCGGCCTAATGATAATCGTAGCGTATCCTCGGCTGCGGTCAGGTCGATACTTGACTCGCCCACAAAGGTGCCTTCGAAATAAATTCGGGCTGGCCCATTGAGCAGATTGAGTTTATCCCATCCCGTAATTTGGGCCGTTAAAAACGCGTCGTTATCCAATTTTGGCGTTAATTCGTAGCGGTAAATAGCCGGGAGTTCGGCCGTTTGTACATCAACCAGTTGCGGACGACTGTTGGTCAGAATCGTGTACGGTAATGCAATCACAAAACTGACGTTCGTTGGCTGATCAACGGCCTGTGTGACCGTAGCGGTATTCACTAGTTGAGGAGCCGACAGGGCACTGGCTTTACTCATGCTTCGTTGCGAACCGCCATTGCCTGATGTAACGACAACTTCCTGTAGCATCTGGTTATCAGATGCCGCTTTAAACTTAGGTCGCGGTTCGTAGAATCCGACATAATCGGTTGATAGCTGTGGCTGTGAGCCTGGTAACGCCGGATTGGCCGTTGAGAGTGTAAGACGAACATTTTGCCAATCGAAACCTGTATTCTGATAAACCTGAGCTTTATAAGCCAGTGATGCCGGACTTTTTGCATCGCGTACCCGAACATCGTAAATCGGCGACCAGCCCGCGTTACTTACGACATAACTCAGCTCCAGCTCAACGGGCGTTTTGCTTTTAGCAGTCAGGGTTATTTCTATTTCCCCCACAGGACGTTCGCGTTTGGCGTTCTGCTCCGTTACCTGCGCATCGAGTCGTTCCACCCGTTTTTTCTGCTCTACCATTCGTCGATTCAGCAACAGGAGTTCCTGACCAATTTTGGTGAGTCGTTCCCGGTAGAAAGCGGCCATATCTGCCACTTCTTTTACGGTTGTGCCCGTCGTTTTACCGCCAACCTGCTGATTCGCCAGAATAAGTTTCTTTTCCTGCTGAAGCACCTCTTCCTGAACCGTCAGCAGTTCGTAAGCCTCCCGATTAGCCCGTAGCGAATCCTCCAGCCGTTGTAACGAAGCCGGTTTCGAGGCTTTGGTCAGGAAATTAGTTCGAAACTGAACGCCCTGAATAATGGCATCGCCTTTGCCCGATACCTGAATACTCTGTGGGTCAGTTTGCGCGGGTACATTGTCAATCACCAATCGGGTTGTACCGACATCTAAAGTAGACACCGCATGCGACGACAATTGGGCACGAGTCAGAAATACAGTTACTTGCCGAAGTGTAGCCTGGACACGTTGTTCGTCAGCAACTGGTGTCGCGCCAACCTGAGCGAAACTCAATGCCGAGCCTAAGCAAAGCGTGGTAATCATCAATACAATTTTCATAGTGGCAGGATGTTTAGGCCTTGTAGATTCCATAAGTGGGTAGACCGTTTAATTATTTAGGTAAATCATCGAAATAATTCGCCAGCTTACAGAACTTTGCGACCATGATTACTGCCGACCAACTTCGAACATTTACCGAACAAATCTTTATAGCCATCGGCTGTTCCGAAACCGATGCCCGTTTAGCCGCCGATGTACTCGTTAGTGCCGACCTCCGGGGTATTGACTCCCATGGGGTTGCACGCTTACCCGGCTACGTCCGGCTTTATGACAATGGACGCATCAACCCCAAGCCACACATGCGGGTTGTGCATGAAACACCATCGACGGCGGTTGTCGATGGCGACCGGGGGCTTGGTCTTATTGTTGGGCCCTGGGCCATGCAGGTAGCTATCGAAAAAGCTAAAATTGCCGGAACGGGTTGGGTAGCTGTACGCAATTCCAATCACTTCGGCATTGCAGGTTATCACGCCCTGCTCGCCACCGAACACGATATGATTGGGCAGGCCATGACGCATGCGGCTCCACTTGTAGCACCGACCTTTTCACTAGATAAGCTCTTAGGAACCAACCCGATTGCGGTGGCAATTCCAGCAGCAACTGAGCCTACGTTTCTGGCCGATTTTGCCTCGACAGCCGTAGCCTACGGCAAACTCGAAATTCTACAGCGAAAAGGTCAGGAAGCGCCACTCGGCTGGGCACAAAATGCCGAAGGTCTGCCCACTACCGATGCCAATGCCATTCGGAACGGTGGGGCCTTACTACCACTGGGCACCGACCGCGAACACGGTTCTCACAAAGGGTACGGGCTTGGCGCTATTGTCGATATTTTTTCCGGAGTGCTATCCGGCGCAAACTACGGTCCCTGGGTGCCGCCTTTCGCTACGGCTGGCTTCATGCAGGCCAATGAAGGCGTTGGTGAGGGAACAGGACACTTTTTCGGAGCCATGCGGATCGATGCATTCCGCCCTGCCGATGAATTTAAAACGCACATGGATACCTGGATTCAGCGGTTCCGTCAGGCAAAAGCTATTGAAGGAAAGCAGGTCCTGATTCCCGGCGATCCTGAGCGTATGATGGAAGCCGAACGACTCGCCAATGGCATTCCCGTTGTAGAGCCCGTTGTAAAAAGCCTGGAAGAATTAGGTGAACGCTTCGGGGTAAAATTGTAATTGTAGCGCGGACATCTTGTCCGCATAGCCGAAGTTTTTACAGCATGCTAATTAACTCAACTTAGCTTTCGACTATGCGGACAAGATGTCCGCGCTACTCTACTAAAATCATATATGAACTATCGAAAACTCGGCAAAACCGGCTTTACTGTTTCTGAAATTAGCTTGGGTACCTGGCAGGTGGGTGGCAAATGGGGTGACCCTTTCAGCCACGACAATGCCGACCGTATCCTCAACGAAGCCGTTGATTCTGGCATTAACTTCATCGACACGGCTGATGTGTATGGGGATGGTGAAAGTGAAAAAGCTGTCGGGCGACTGGTCCGTTCGCGATCTGAGCAGATTTTCGTAGCCACCAAATGTGGTCGTCGTTTGCAACCCCATACGAATGAAGCCTATCAGCCTAAAGCGCTTCGAAACTTTGTGGAAGATAGTCTGCGGAATATGGGTCTGGAAACACTCGATCTGATTCAATTACACTGTCCACCAACGGATGTGTATTATCGACCCGAGATTTTCGAACTGTTCGATCGATTGAAAGACGAGGGTAAAATTCAGAACCTGGGGGTTAGTGTTGAGAAAGTCGAGGAAGGGTTGAAAGCCATTGAATTTCCGAACGTCACTACGGTACAAATCATTTTCAACATGTTTCGGCAACGGCCCGCTGAACTCTTTTTCACCGAAGCCAGCCGCCGGGATGTAGGTATTATAGTCCGAGTGCCACTGGCGAGTGGCTTGTTAACCGGTACGTTTAGCGCCGATACATCCTTTTCCGCAACCGATCACCGGACTTTCAATCGGCAGGGCGAAGCGTTCGACAAAGGGGAAACATTTTCGGGTGTAGACTATGCCACTGGACTAGCCGCTGTTGACGAACTAAAAGCCGTTTTTCCTGCTGATGCCAATTTAGCTCCTGATGCCCTCCGCTGGATTTTAACTTTCGACGCGGTAAGCTGCATTATTCCGGGGGCCTCCAAACCAGCCCACCTATCGTCAAACTTGCAGGCGATGGAACGCCCTGCTCCCACTCCAGAGCAGATGGTAGCCATAAAACACATCTATGACGAACGCATCAAAAACCCGGTGCATTATTTGTGGTAAGACTTGGAGCGCAGATTGTACTGATTTCATATGATTTACACGGGTAAAAATCACGTTTCAATCATACGAAATCAGCACAATCTGCGACCTATTACTCTTTACTTTCCGAAATAAACCTGGAAGCCTAAACTGATATTAATGGCTTTCGGAACGTTGGGGATAAGTGCGTTTGGACTGCCCGCGATAAGACTATTGACAGATCCAGCGTCTCCTCCCGTATAGGTTACCCCCAAATCGAAACTCACCGATCTGTTTATAAAAAAGGCAACGCCCCCTGTAGCACTATAAGCAGCATCGGTACTTGATCCGGCTGAAGATCCATTCGTTGTGACCGACGTGTTAATGACACCAATCGATGCGCCCAAAAATGGTTTCACTTGAGATGGCCCAAAATAATACCGTAAAAAAGGAGCCAATCCAATCTGAGTAACTTTATTTCCACTAGTACCCGCGTAAAAAAACGGTATACCCGCACCAACCACCAGGTTATTAGCGACAAACCAGCCATACGTTGGCTGAAGACTAATCAGTGTCGTGGAGCTTCCACTTGGAATGATAATATTTCCAACGTTAACGCCCATCAGACGATTTCCCTTCTCGGTTTGGGCCATGGCGCTCGATAAACTTACAACGAGCAGAATGATTGTCAAGAATCTCGCTTTCATAACATGTATATACGTTTAGTGAATACATGTTATGACAAAACAACGGCTTCTTTTGTTTGTACAAGTTTATCCCACTTTAATAAAAAGACTCGATGTACTATCGAGTCTTTTTACAATTGACAGAAAATCAGCCTATCACTTACCAATCAGCGCTTTCTTAAACGTACCGTCGGAGCCAAAAAGCAGAACGCCCCGCTTTTTGCCAGAAGTCGTAATCGACACGATATAATCGCTGGTTGTTTTCTCCTGAGCCGCCTTGTTGATCGTCGCTCCTGCATAATTGGATGTAATGTAGGTTGTGATGGCAGCCGGTAGGCTCGATACCGCCACTTCTGTTAGATCAGCCCCAATGCCACCCGGACGAGGATGATGAGTAGTATCACCTACCGTTGGCTTGGGTCGATGAGTCGAATCGCCAGGCATGTGATGGTGGGCTGAATCACCAGGTGCATGATGACGGGCTGAGTCGCCGGGAGCATGACCAAATCGCATCTCTGCCTCTTTCACAAACGTTCCATCTGCTTTAAAGAGCAAGAGTTTTAGCGAGCTGTTAACGGTAATAGCCACCAGAAAATTACCCGCTGCATCTTTCCGGGCATCCTTGATCGTAGCCCCCGCATAGTTCGTCGTAATGTAGGTTGTAACAGCCGCTGGCAAGCTCGACACATCAACCGTCGTTAGACTGTGCGGCCCCGTAACCGACGTACTACTAACCCCACTCGTCCGAGCCGAAGCATCGGCCGTTGGATCAACCGCCGTTTTATTGCAGGCATTCAACCCCACTACCAACGCCATCCCACAACTGAACACAAGCAATGTTTTCATAAAGAACATAGATAGGTTTTGTTAAAAAAATAAAACAGAAAAATAAGCAATGACCAACTTCGTTAGCTGGCCCATCACTCCTTACGTGGTACCTGGACCGAGCGTTGCAGCGTCCGAAAAAAAGTAGTAAAAACACTCAAATTGAGCTATTGAGAGGGGTACCCATTAAAAAAAGTATAAATGAATCGGTTAGAGACCATCTATGTACCAATTTGCGATCGGGAGTGGCTAAACACCTCAAATAGAAAGCTGTTTTTTAAAAAAGAGCAGGTATATGCTTAATTCTGCCTATATTGAAAACCATAGTTATTTTATAAAAAATCAATACAAACAGTTACCAATCTTTACTTTTATAGCGTTTTATTTGCACAACAATTCGGTATTCCATATTCTATTTGGCCAACTGACCAATTGTAAATATATTGTTCTATGAAAAAACAAAACACCCGCCAATCCCAGTCTCAGACACTTAATGGCATGACTCAATCGCAGGGTCAGGCAAGCGTTAACTTCTCATTCAGTGATTATCAAACTGAGAATTTTTTCGATGAGATGTTCGTGAACGAGAGCCAGGTTCGCGACGGGTATGCCCCTTTTCAGCAACGTGTTGAGCAACTCACCCGAGAGGACCTTATTGGGCGACAGCACGCAGCCGAACGGGCGCTGATGAGCATGGGAATTACGTTCAATGTATATTCGGAAGGGGAAGGCACAGAGCGGATTATGCCGATTGACATTATTCCGCGGGTCATTGAGTCGGCAGAATGGAACAGACTTGAAGCGGGACTTATCCAGCGAATCAAGGCTATCAATATGTTTCTGGATGATGTGTATAACGAACAGCGAATTCTTAACGATGGCGTTGTTCCGCGCGACCTGATTGAATCCAGCAAATCTTTTCTGCCCGGTTGCCTGGGTGTGCGGCCCCCTAAAGGAATCTGGTGTCACATTACTGGTACTGACCTGATTCGGGGCGACGATGGAACCATGATGGTCCTCGAAGATAACCTTCGCTGTCCATCGGGCGTATCGTACATGCTCGAAAACCGGGAACTGATCAAACAGACGTTTCCCGAAGTTCTGACCCAAACGGGCGTTCGGCCGGTGTCTGACTATCCGACCCGGCTGCTCCAGATGCTCCAGTTCATTGCCGATCGTCCGAACCCAACGGTGGTTGTCTTAACACCGGGCATCTATAATTCAGCGTATTTTGAGCACTCGTATCTGGCCCAGCAAATGGGCGTTGAGCTGGTCGAAGCCCGTGACCTGGTGGTGTCGGGTGGTTATGTAAAAATGCGTACCACCAAAGGCTTCCAGATTGTGGATGTCATTTACCGACGGATCGACGATACGTTCCTTGACCCTAAGGCGTTCAATCCCGATTCCATGATTGGTGTGCCGGGCATTTTTGAAGTCTACAAAAAAGGTCGTGTGGCACTGGCCAATGCCCCCGGAACAGGCGTTGCCGACGATAAAGTGATTTATGCCTACGTACCACGCATCATTAAATATTATTTGGGCGAAGAAGCTATCATTCCAAACGTACAGACCTACATCTGTCGGGAAGAAGAAGACTGCAAGTACGTACTGGAAAACATCGAGCAGTTGGTGGTCAAAGAAGCGAACGAAGCTGGTGGTTACGGCATGTTGATCGGGCCTAAAGCTACGCCCGAAGAACACGAATTATTTCGCAAGAAAATTCAGGAAAATCCACGCAACTACATTGCCCAACCCACGATTTCGCTCTCGCGGGTTCCGTGTATTGTTGGCGACCATGCCGAAGGGCGTCACGTCGATTTACGACCTTATATTCTCTATGGCGATGGGGTCAACGTTATTCCGGGCGGCTTAACGCGGGTTGCCCTTCGCAAAGGCTCGTTGGTCGTCAACTCCTCGCAAGGCGGTGGCGGTAAGGATACATGGGTGTTGTATTAGGGTTTATAGTTTGAAGTTTGAAGTTCGTAGTTCGAGGTTTGAAGTTGATCCGGAAGCAACTTCAAACCTCGAACTATAAACTTCAAACTCAAACCTATAAACTCCCTACCTTTACGCCCCAACCACAACAAAACTGCTTTGCCTGATCTAAGTATTATCATTGTCAATTACAAGACACCCCAACTCATTCTTGACTGCCTGGAGTCGGTTTATACCTATACGCAGAACATTCACTTTGAGGTATTAATCGTTGACAATCAGTCGGATGATAACAGTCAGGCAATCATTCAGGCATCCTTTCCCGAGGTACGCTGGTTCCAGATGGGCTATAATTCAGGATTCGCGAGGGCCAATAACTTAGGGATTCGGGAGGCCAAAGGGCGTACTATTCTACTACTCAATTCAGACACGTTGCTAGTCGATAATGTGCTGGCGAATTGTGTTCAGGTGCTGGATACACAGCCTGACGTAGCAGCTGTAAGCGCAATCCAGTTACAGGCCAATCGACAGGTTCGCCCCAACTTATATACAACCTTCGGGCAAATGCGCCGGGCCTTCTACATTTTACCCGGTGGAGAAGCTTCCGAGCGATTTCTGAATCGATTGATGCCCGATCCGCATTACTCAGACCCCAATCAGGTCGAGTGGCTTTCGGGAGCCTTTCTGATGACTCGCCCTTCGGTTGTGGCCAAAGCGGGATTGCTGGATGAGAGTTTTTTCATGTATGGCGAAGATGTCGAATGGGGCTATCGCCTGGGAAAACAGGGGAGACTTTTGCTGCTGCGCGATCAAAAATTCGTACACCTGGAATATGGTAGCAGCGAAGACAATCAGCAACATGTGGTTACCCATATCAACCGTTTCAAATCGCAGGTTCAGGTCTCTCAACTACTGTGGGTACGGAAACAGTACGGCATTGGCGCTTATTTAGTCCTCATGCTGCATTACCTTCTCATGATTCCCGTTGTGTTTATCTGGAAAATAGCGGTAAATCTTCGCGATCGACGACGCCCCTGGGCCGATCTGGACAATCAGTGGGCGTATACAAAACAGGTTGAGATCTTCTTCCGATTTTTCCAGAAAACACTGTTCAATCGGCCCGGATTCTATAAAGTTTAATTAGCCGCTACGCAAACGTCAACAGGGATACACTTTTGCGGATTGAAATCGTTGTAGTTGAAAAACGGGATAATTTTATGCGGTTCGTTTACCCAATTGGGCTGTTATGCCTATTGCTAGGAGCGGTGTTGTTGCCCACTGTTAGCCATGCTACGCACGTACGGGCAGGAGAGATTACTACTAAACGAATTTCCACAACCTCACTTACTTATAAAGTTACATTCACGGCCTATTTCGATGAGCTTGGGGGTAAGGACGCATCTACACAAGCCAATGCCTATACAATCTGTTTTGGCGATGGCACTACAGCCGAAGTCAAACGAGACAGTCGAAGATTCATTAATGGAAATACTTCATCTGTTGATTCTTATACCACTACACATACCTATCCCGGGCCCGGCGCTTACACTATCAGTGTAACCGTTGTAAATCGCAATAAAGGGACCATCAACTTACCGCCACCAGATCAATCTCAGGAAATTGCTTTTTTCGTATCAACAACGATCCTGATCAATGGATCTCTGTTGACCAACTCTACCCCCGTCATGCTCAATCCGCCCCTCGATTCGGGGCGGGTGGGCCAGAAGTTCTGTCACAATCCAGCCGCTTTCGACGCTGACGGCGATAGCCTGGCCTACCGATTGAGCGTCCCCAAAACATCCTCAGCAACCAGTATTTGCCTAGGTCGAAACATCCCAGCCTATCAGGACCCTACGCGATACAGCACCTCCAGTGAAGCCGGAGGGACGCCCACCTTTACCATCAACCCCATTACCGGGGAACTTTGCTGGGATGCTCCAGGACAGGCAGGCCAGTATAACTTCGCCTTCATCATCGAAGAATGGCGGAATGGCGTACTTATCGGCGAGATTACCCGGGATATGCAAATCATTGTTGTGGATAGTCCCAACAAACGACCCATTATCCAGCCCATTCCCGACCTCTGCGCCGAGGCAGGCACCCTGATCACCCAACCCGTCACCGCTACTGATCCCGATGGAAACCGGGTCATTATCACCGGCTTTGGGGGCGTCTTCAATGTGGGAGCGGATGGAGCGGCCTTGGCCCCCGGCGAGTTGATCTCCCCCGCCTATGCCCGACTCATCAACGGTGGACTCACCCAGGCACAACCCGCCACGGCCACCTTCAGCTGGCAAACCAGTTGTGTCCATGTACGGCAAGCCCCTTACGATGTGACCTTCAAAGTCACCGATGTACCCCCTAAACCGACCCCCGCGCTGGTCTCTTTCCAGACCTTCCGAATTCAGGTGGTGGGACCTGCCATTAAGAACTTAACCGCCAAACCAACCGCCACTGCCAACGGTAGAGCTATCCAGCTCACCTGGGATGCCTACACCTGTAGCAGCCCCACCACCACCATCACCATCTATCGGAAAGAAGGCTGTCAACCCGATGACTTACCCAAATGCGTCACGGGTGTACCCGCAGGCTATACCAAGATCGCCACCGTATCCAGCACAGCCACCACCTATACCGATACCACCACCCTCAAACGAGGAGTTAGCTACGGCTATCGACTGGTAGCCGCCTTTTCCGATCCCAATGGGGGAATCAACGGGGGAGTCAGTCTGTCCTCCAACAAAGCCTGTCTGGAACTGCCACTCCTGGCCCCGGTGATCACCCAGGTCACCGTCGATTCGACCAACACCACCACCGGCCAAATCACCGTCCGATGGACCCGGCCCATCGGACTCAACCCCGGTGATCTGGGCGCCCCCTACCAGTATCGACTCCAACGAGCTACCGGACTCACCGGCACCACCTATACCACCATCGCCACCATCAATACCAACCTGAGCCCAACCGCTCCTGATACTCTGTTCGTCGACAAAGGCAACTCCACCTCCATCCTCAACACCACGGCCAATGCCTACCGCTACCGGCTCGAGTTCTACTACACAGCCGCCAACGGTACGCTGACCCAACTCGATGTCACCGATGCGGCTTCCTCCGTCAGACTGGCGGCTACCCCCGCCAACCGGCAGATCGTTCTGAGCTGGCAGGCCAACACCCCCTGGTCCAACGATGGAAAAATCCATGATGTCTACCGATCCCGATCAGGACCCAATGGTCCTTTCAACAAGATTCGGGAAGTCAGTGTCACTACCTCTCCTTACTCCTTCACCGATGATGGGTCGGACACCTTCACCGCCGATGGCAACACCTCTCGGATTCTCTCGGCGGACTCCTCCTACTGTTATCGGGTGATGACCCGGGGCCAGTACACCGACACCCAACTCAGCCGACTGGGCCCGCTGACAAACTATAGTCAGATTCTGTGTGCCACGCCCGCCGACACCACCAAACCCTGCCCACCTGTTCTGCAAGTAGATAGTCTCAACTGTGCCAGTTTGAGTCCTGAGAGTCTGTGTGATCAGAGCAGCCTCACCAACAAGCTGGCCTGGACGCCCGGCACGGGCCCTACCTGCGATCCCAACATTGCCAGTTACAAGATCTACTATGGCCGCTACCGCACCGACACCCTGGGGGTGTTGACCAGTGTAGATGCCCCTACTCAGAAATATGACCACAGTGGGCTGTCGACCGTAGCGGGCTGCTATTATGTGACAGCGGTTAGCAAGCGAGGTTTGGAGAGTACGCCCTCCAACAAGGTGTGTGTGGATGCCTGCCCGAGCTTTGTGCTGCCCAATGTGTTCACTCCCAATGGGGATGGCAAGAATGATGTGTTCCAGCCGCTGCACTGCCCCCGGTTTGTGAGCAACGTCAGTTTTGTGGTCTACAATCGATGGGGAGCCAAGCTCTATGAGACCAGTGGTCCGACATTGGCCTGGGATGGCAAGAGTCTGGACGGGGTCGATTTGCCGACGGGTTTGTATTATTACCAGGCCACGGTGAGTTATGCCATGCTGGACAGGAACTCTCCGCCCCAGATTATCAAGGGGTGGGTGCAGATTCTAAGAGAAGGCGTTTCGGCCAGATAAGTCAAGTTCCAAGTTCAATGTTCCATCCTGCCGTATATAGCAAACCTGAAACATTGAACTTGAAACTTGAAACTTGAAACAAAAAAACTCTTCCTCACGTAAGGAGAGGTACATACCAAAAAAGAATACATTTTTGTAGATTGAAATCGTTGTAGTTGAAAACGGGAATAATTTTATGCGGTTTGTTTACACACTTGGGGTAATAGGTCTATTTCTGGGGGCAGTCTTATGGCCCACTATTAGCCATGCTACGCACGTACGGGCAGGCGAGATTACCACCAAACGAATTTCCACAACCTCACTTACTTATAAAGTTACGTTTACGGCTTACTACGATGAGACGCCAGCGGGTAAGGCTGCTGCGAATCAGGCTGAGCCCTATACAATCTGTTTTGGCGATGGCTCAACGTTAGAAGTTAGGCGAAGTAGTCGTATTTACATTAATGGAAATACATCCTCTATTGACTCCTACACAGCCGTTCATACGTATCCGGGACCAGGTGTTTATACGATTGGCATAACTGTTCCAAACCGAAACCTTAATACTAAAAACCTACCGGCGCCCTCCGATAATATCCGCTTTTTTGTATCAACAACGATCCTGATCAATGGATCTCTGTTGACCAACTCTACCCCCGTCATGCTCAATCCTCCCCTCGATTCGGGGCGGGTGGGCCAGAAGTTCTGTCACAATCCAGCCGCTTTCGACGCTGACGGCGATAGCCTGGCCTACCGATTGAGTGTCCCTAAAACCTCCACAACAGATAACGGCTGTTCAGGGCCTGCCATTCCGGGTTACCAGGACCCAACCCGATTTAGTACATCGAGTGAAGCCGGAGGGACGCCCACCTTTACCATCAACCCCATTACCGGGGAACTTTGCTGGGATGCTCCAGGACAGGCAGGCCAGTATAACTTCGCCTTCATCATCGAAGAATGGCGAAATGGCGTACTTATCGGCGAGATTACCCGGGATATGCAGATTTTTGTTGTGGATAGTCCCAACAAACGACCCATTATCCAGCCCATTCCCGACCTCTGCGCCGAGGCAGGCACCCTGATCACCCAACCCGTTACGGCCACCGACCCCGATGGAAACCGGGTCATTATCACTGGCTTTGGGGGCGTATTCAATGTGGGAGCGGATGGAGCGGCCTTGGCCCCCGGCGAGTTGATCTCCCCTGCCTATGCCCGACTCATCAACGGCGGACTCACCCAGGCACAACCCGCCACGGCCACCTTCAGCTGGCAAACCAGTTGTGTCCATGTACGGCAAGCCCCTTACGATGTGACCTTCAAAGTGACCGATGTACCCCCTAAACCGACCCCCGCGCTGGTCTCCTTCCAGACCTTCCGAATTCAGGTGGTGGGACCTGCCATCAAGAACTTAACCGCTAAACCAACCGCCACTGCCAACGGTAGAGCTATCCAGCTCACCTGGGATGCCTACACCTGTAGCAGCCCCACCACCACCATCACCATCTATCGGAAAGAAGGCTGTCAACCCGATGACTTACCCAAATGCGTCACGGGTGTACCCGCAGGCTATACCAAGATCGCCACCGTATCCAGCACAGCCACCACCTATACCGATACCACCACCCTCAAACGAGGAGTTAGCTACGGCTATCGACTGGTAGCCGCCTTTTCCGATCCCAATGGGGGGATCAACGGAGGGGTCAGTCTGTCCTCCAACAAAGCCTGTCTGGAACTGCCACTCCTGGCACCGGTGATCACCCAGGTCACCGTCGATTCGACCAACACCACCACCGGCCAAATCACCGTCAAATGGACCAGACCCATCGGACTCAACCCCGGTGATCTGGGCGCCCCCTACCAGTATCGACTCCAACGAGCTACCGGACTCACCGGCACCACCTATACCACCATCGCCACCATCAATACCAACCTGAGCCCAACCGCTCCCGATACTCTGTTCGTCGACAAAGGCAACTCCACCTCCATCCTCAACACCACGGCCAATGCCTACCGCTACCGGCTCGAGTTCTACTACACAGCCGCCAACGGTACGCTGACCCAACTCGATGTCACCGATGCGGCTTCCTCCGTCAGACTGGCGGCTACCCCCGCCAACCGGCAGATCGTTCTGAGCTGGCAGGCCAACACCCCCTGGTCCAACGATGGAAAAATCCATGATGTCTACCGATCCCGATCAGGACCCAATGGTCCCTTCAACAAGATTCGGGAAGTCAGTGTCACTACCTCTCCTTACTCCTTCACCGATGATGGGTCGGACACCTTCACCGCCGATGGCAACACCTCTCGGATTCTCTCGGCTGACTCCTCCTACTGCTATCGGGTGATGACCCGGGGCCAGTACACCGACACCCAACTCAGCCGACTGGGGCCACTGATCAACTACAGTCAGATCATCTGTGCCACCCCCGCCGACACCACCAAACCCTGTCCACCTGTTCTGCAAGTAGATAGTCTCAACTGTGCCAGTCTGAGTCCTGAGAGTCTGTGTGATCAGAGCAGCTTCACCAACAAACTGGCCTGGACACCCGGCACGGGCCCTACCTGCGATCCCAACATTGCCAGTTACAAGATCTACTATGGTCGTTACCGCACTGACACCCTGGGGGTGTTGACCAGTGTAGATGCCCCTACTCAGAAATATGACCACAGTGGGCTGTCGACCGTAGCGGGCTGCTATTACGTGACAGCCGTCAGCAAGCGGGGCCTGGAGAGTACCCCTTCCAACAAGGTGTGTGTGGATGCCTGCCCGAGCTTTGTGCTGCCCAATGTGTTCACTCCCAATGGGGATGGCAAGAATGATGTGTTCCAGCCGCTGCACTGCCCCCGATTTGTGGCTAACGTCAGTTTTGTGGTCTACAATCGATGGGGGGCCAAGCTCTATGAGACCAGTGGTCCGACATTGGCCTGGGATGGCAAGAGTCTGGATGGGGTTGATTTACCGACGGGTTTGTATTATTACCAGGCCACGGTAAGTTATGCCATGCTGGACAGGAACTCCCCTCCTCAGATCATCAAGGGGTGGGTGCAGATTCTAAGAGAAGGCGTTTCTGCCAGATAGATAAGGGTAAAAGGGAGTAGGGGGAGGAAAGGGACGAGAGGGTAGTAAATTATTCCTCTCGTCCCTTTCCTCCCCCTACTCCCTTTTACCCTTTATTTCATATTATGATACACCATCTGAACGTCGTCGTCTTCTTCGATGCGTTCGATGAGCTTTTCAACGTCAGCTACTTCTTCGTCGGTTAATTCTTTGTAGTCGTTCGGAATCCGCTCGAATTCAGCCTGTTTGATTTCGTATCCTTTTTCTTCCAGAAATTTCTGCAGGCTACCGAAAGCGGTGAACTCGCCATAAATGATGTACTGATTCGCTTCTTCGTCGAGTTCAACTTCGTCTCCTCCCACGTCAATCAATTCAAGTTCCAACTCTTCCTGATCGATGCCTTCAGCCGGAATCCGAAACACCGACTTACGATCAAACATAAAGTCGAGCATGCCTTGTGTGCCCAGGCTACCGCCGAGTTTGTTCAGGTAGCTCCGGACGTTGGCAACTGTCCGGTTGTGGTTATCCGTAGCGGTTTCAATAACGAGCGCAATGCCGTGAGGAGCATAGGCTTCGTACACAATTTCTTTGTAGTCCTCCTGCTCTTTCGACGAGGCTTTTTTAATTGCCCGGTCTACGTTTTCCTTCGGCATGTTAGCCGCTTTGGCATTCTGGATAATGGCTCGAAGCCGGCCATTGCTGTCAGGATCAGGACCGCCACTCTTGACGGCCATCACAATGTCTTTTCCGATGCGGGTAAAGGTTTTGGCCATTTGCCCCCAGCGTTTCATTTTCCGGGCTTTCCGGTATTCAAATGCGCGTCCCATTATTAGTTACTAGTTTGAGGTTTACGGTTTGAGGTTTACGGTGGCTGACGCATGAGTTGTTTTCGCGTCAGCCACCGTAAACCTCAAACCGTAAACTATACCTTTTATCTTACTTGCTCAATTGTTTCAGGATTCAAAACTGCTACATCGACCTGTCCGCGCAGCAAATCCTCGAAGGTTTCGCGTTGGCGAATCAGGTAAGGTTTTCCTTCGTAAACCAGTACTTCGGCAGGTCGGAAACGGGCGTTGTAGTTCGAGGCCATGCTGAAGCCATACGCTCCGGCATTCTCAAACGACAGCACATCGCCAGGCCGAACGTCGGGCAAGGGGCGGTCGGTGGCAAAAGTGTCCGTTTCGCAGATATACCCTACCACGTTGTACGTTTTCTCAGAACCCGTCGGATTTGAGATGTTTTTGATGTCGTGATAGGCATCATACATCATTGGGCGAATAAGGTGATTCAGTCCCGAATCTACCGCCACGAATGTCCGGGTCGGGTTTTCCTTCACGATATTGGTTTTGACCAGCAAATGACCGCTTTCGCTTACCAGAAACTTGCCCGGTTCAAACCACAATTCCAGGTCACGACCGTATTGTTGGCAGAAATCACGAAACGCGGCAGAGACCTGACGGCCTAGCTCGGCCACATCTGTAATATGATCTCCTTCTTTATAAGCCACTTTAAAGCCACTTCCGAAATCGATGAAGGTCAGGTTAGGGTAATCGCTGGCGAGGGCAAATAACACCTCGGCCCCTTTTAAAAACGCACCAGCATTCTTAAAATCCGAACCCGTATGAATGTGCAAGCCCGTTACCGAAATCTGATATTGATCAGCGATTGCCTTTATCTCCGCCCGTTGCAGAATTGAAATTCCAAACTTAGAATCGGCGTGCCCTGTCGAAATCTTGATATTGCCGCCTTCGCTGATGTGCGGATTAATTCGAATGCTGACCGGCACCTGACCGCCATAATTTTGTCCAACCCACTCCAGCAACGACAGGCTATCTACGTTTAGTTGTAGACCCATGTCAATCGCTTCCCGGATTTCTTCGAACGAGACTCCGCTGGGCGTGAACATAATCTGATCCGGTGTAAAACCAGCCAGCATACCCATCCGCGCTTCATTAACCGAAACCGAATCCATTTCCACACCTTGCTGCCGCATCAGCTTCAGAATCGATACGTTGGTTAGCGCTTTGGCCGCATATTTTATCTTTAGGTTAACACCGGCGAAAGAAGACCGGAGTAAGCCTATTTTTTCGATAATTTTATCGGCATCATACACATATAGCGGTAACCCGAACTCGTCGGCTATGGCCAGAACATCGACGCCCTGAATCTGGTAGGTTTGGTTATTTAGTTGCATAACTTTGTCAAACGAGCCGCAAAATTACGCCATCTTTCCCCCATGTACAAAATTCAATTTCTCTTACTACTCACGTTATTAGGTCCGTTGGTGTTATTTGGCCAACAACCAGGTAAACGGCAAACGGCAGTTTCCCCCTCAAAGACCAAATCAGCCAGCCAAAGCAAGCTCCAGTCTGGCCCGATGGTCGGCTATTCGGAAATGCGCGAGGTGATGCTCTGGGCGCAGACTAAACAACCTGCCAAAGTCCAGATTCGCTACCATGAGACGGACAACCCGAGTGTTAACTATCTGACCAACGAAGTACAAACCAACCGGCAAACGGCTTTTACAGCCCACCTGCTCGCCGATCAGGTGGAACCCGGAAAAAAGTACACATACGAACTGTTGATCGAGGGCCAGAAGGTGAGCCTGCCCTACCCGACCCAGTTTCAGACCCAACCCCTATGGCAGTGGCGGACCGACCCTCCGACGTTTCGCTTCGGCGTCGGAAGCTGCACCTACGTCAACGAACCTGAAGTGGATCGTCCGGGTAAACCTTACGGTGGTGGCTACGAGATTTTTACGGCATTGGTTGCCCAAAAACCGGATTTCATGCTCTGGACCGGCGACAATACCTATACCCGCGAAGTTGACTGGAATACGAGAACGGGCGTTTTGCGACGCTATACCCACACGCGTTCCTTACCCGAAATGCAGCCGCTACTGGCCAATACGCATAACTACGCAACCTGGGACGACCACGATTATGGCCCTAACGACGCTGATCGATCCTATTGGTTAAAACCCGTTACCCTCGAAGCGTTTAAACTATTCTGGGCCAATCCAAATTTTGTGTTTTCTGAAGGTTGTGCCGGTACTTTTTTCTGGAATGACTGCCAGTTTTTCCTGCTCGATGACCGGACGTTCCGGGCACCAAACGATATGCCTGATGGTCCAGAAAAAGCTTATTTCGGCGATAAGCAGATGCAGTGGCTGGTAGACGCCCTAACGTTTAGCAGGGCGACCTTTAAGTTTATCGTAACGGGTGGTCAAATCGTCAATCCGACAGAGGCTTTTGAAAATTATTCCATTTATGGCACCGAACGCAATCGGTTATTTAAAGCCATTACCGATGCCAAAATTCCGGGCGTGTTGTTCATTACCGGCGACCGTCACCATTCGATTCTACACAAATTAGATCGACCGGGCACCTATCCTCTGTACGACCTAACTATCTCGCCCTTAACATCGTCGGTAGCCCAACCCCGCGCCGATGAGCTGAAGCAGCCCACTTATGTGGCGAACACGTTAGTAACCGAACGCAATTTCGGCCTTTTGAGCGTGAGCGGCCCGTTAAAGGATCGCGTGCTGACCATGAAAGTTTACGACCAGAAAGGTGCCGAACACTGGACGAAAGAAATACGGGCAAATGAATTGAAATAGACTTACGGTTTATGGTATTTGGTTTACAGTAAGCTATCGCATAAATAGCTAACGCGTCAGCCCACCGTAAACCAAATACTATAAACCGAATACCTTAATGACATTCCATCAATTCCCTGACCACGCGACCTTGTCGCAGTACACCGCTGAGCATATTGCGGCCATTATTAATCAGAAACCAGACGCCTTATTGTGCTTAGCTTCGGGCGATACCCCTATTGAAACCTATCATCGGTTTGTCGATTTAGTAAAAGCCGACAAGGTCGATATCAGCCAGTGCACGTTTGTAGGGTTGGACGAATGGGTAGGTTTTGGTCCAGAAGATTTTGGAAGTTGCTCGTACTATGTGTTCCGCGACCTGTTTACGCCTTTGAATCTACGTCCAGACCAAGTTCATGTATTCGACGCCAAAGCAGATGATTTACAAGCCGAATGCGCCAAAATCGATGCCGTTATTAAAGCCAAAGGCGGACTGGATCTGTTGCTGGTAGGCATGGGTATGAATGGCCACATTGCACTGAATGAACCAGGCACCCCGTTTACCCTCGGCTGTCATGTAGTTGACCTGGCGGAAAGTACAATAACCGTTGGTCAGAAATATTTCGAGAAAGAAACCTCGCTAACGCAGGGCATTACCGTCGGCCTTCGCCACCTGACCGAAGCGAAGGAGGTTATTCTACTAGTCAGTGGAGCGAAAAAAGCACCTGTTCTACGCGATGCTTTACGTGGTCCGATAACCGAAGAAATGCCCGCCAGTATTCTTCAAACGCACGCCAACGGACAGGTTTGGGTCGATGAGGCCGCCGGAAGTTTGCTGGCTGACGTTTGACGTTTCAGTTTGAAGTTTGTAGTTTGAGGTTTGAAGTTGTCTTCTTAGGAACCTCAAACTACAAACCTCAAACTTCAAACTACTTGTCTCCTTCCTCTCAACTCCCCGCCGTTTCCCGCCGAACTGAAATTCTTGCTGGTATTTCTACCTTCCTGGCAACGATGTATATCATTGTTGTTAATCCAGCTATTCTGAGTCAGGCCGGATTGCCGTTTAGTGGTGTACTGACAGCCACGGTCTTACTCTCGTTTTTTTGCAGTCTGATGATGGGCTTATATGCCCGCAATCCGATTGTTGTTGCCCCTGGTATGGGGCTGAATGCCTTCTTCACCTTCACTGCCGTTAAAGGCATGGATATATCGCCCGAAGTCGCGCTTGGCGCTGTTTTCTGGGCTGGTGTTTTATTCCTGCTACTCTCCGTATTGAATGTCCGTTCAGCCATTGTACGAGCGATTCCGCAACCGTTGCGCTATGCCGTTTCGGCAGGTATTGGTCTATTTATTACACTGATTGGCTTCGAGAATGCGAAGTTTATTGTGGCCAATCCTGCTACACTGGTCAGCATTGCCCATTTTAGTGATCCAATCGTTCTCACGTTTATCTTTGGCTTATTATTAACCAGCATCCTGGTTGTACGTGATGTGCCGGGAGCCATTATCATCGGAATTATCCTAACAACGTTGGCTGCCTGGCCAATCGGTCGCCTTTGGGGCGATGCGTCGGCCATTAATTTCGGACAGAAAACATTAGTCAATTTTCAGGGCCTTTGGGCTGCGCCTGATTTTTCATTACTTGGTAAGTTAGATCTAGTCGGTTCATTATCGTGGTCACTCTGGCCAGTCATTTTTGCCTTTGCCTTCACGGATTTATTTGACAGCTTGTCTACGTTTGTCGGTGTAGCCGAAGCCGGTGGTTTGCAGGATGCTGATGGTAATCCGCACAACCTGAATCGTTCATTATTAACCGATGCCGTATCAACAACCCTGGCGGGTTTGTTTGGGACCAGTCCCGGAACGGCTTATATCGAGTCGGCGGTGGGGATTGCACAGGGTGGGCGAACAGGATTGACGGCCATTGTAGCAGGTTGTTGTTTTCTTCCGTTCCTATTTCTGTCACCCTTATTATCAGTCATTCCAGCCATTGCCACAGCCCCGGCCCTGGTACTGGTTGGAGCATTCATGATGAAACCAATTACGCGTATTGCCTGGGGGCAGTTAGATGACGCGCTTCCGGCTTTCCTCGCCCTTGTTCTCATTCCATTTAGCTACTCCATCACGCAGGGCCTTATTTGGGGCTTTCTCTCGTGGACTGTCGTAAAGGTTGCCGTTGGCAAAAGCCGTGAAGTGCCGATGGGCCTGTGGATTGTCGATATGTTTTGTGTGCTGGCGCTGACCAGTGGCCATTGATTATGTCCATAGAGCGGTCCGCCGTTGCGGCACGGAGAACACAGACCGAGGATGCCACCTTAATTTGACTAATAATTCTTCCCCACTTTCTAATGAAAAAAATAACGCTATTTCTCCTCTTCCTCTCTCATTTCACGTTTGCTCAACGATATAAACCTAAGAATATCACCGGCTTATTAGGTGCCTTTGGCGCTGAAGTAGCTTTAGTCAAAGAACAATTAAAAAAGCCGAAAACTATTCTGGTCGATGGAGTCACATTCACGACGGGGCGCATTGGGAATCAGAAAGTTGTGGTGGCCGAAACGGGGATTGGTAAAGTCAACGCAGCCATGACAACGGCTTTAATGCTCGATCATTTTCGCCCCCAGCGCATACTATTTACAGGTATTGCAGGCGGCACCAACCCCGATTTACAACCCGGCGACATTGTTATTGCCAAACAAACGGCCCATCACGACTATAGCTCAATTACCGATAAAAACACGCCAACGCAACAGACTCGGAATGCGATCACCAAAGAGTTCAATCCACTCTATTTCCCAGCCGATTCTGCCTTGTTGCGTTTAGCCGAAACCATTGTAAAAACTGTTCCACTCGAAGGAATTCCCCTGGCGTCGGGGGGGCGTTTCAGACCGACCCGTTAAGGTTATTACCGGAACTGTTGTAACAGGTGATGTCTTTGTGGCTTCGTCGGAAAAAGGGAAAAGCCTACGAGCCAATTTCGGGGCCGATGCAACCGAAATGGAAGGAGCCGCCATTGCACAGGTCTGTTACCAAATTCAGGTACCACTTCTGGTTATCCGCAGCCTCAGCGACCGAGCCGACGCCGAAGCGCACATTGCCTACGACAAATTTTACCCAACAGCTGCCCGTAACTCGGCAAAACTCGTCATCGCCCTGGTGAAGTCATTGTAGTTTCCACTCCCTCAAAAAGGTTACCTTTTATTGGGAGCAGACAACTTTTCGTTCATCTTTGAGCCATGTAATTCCTCTCGCGAACAGCCCAAGTCAGGTCTCAGCGCTTTATACATGGCTCACTTATGAAACACATCGTCTTGCTCCTTGCTCTGTTTGTATTACCGATAGCACTTTTGGGCCAGCCGCTCAAACCAGGTTTTGATAAAGCCGAATACATCGAAATGCTTAAAGTATCGGCACAATTTGGCGATTCGACCTACGTTCATTCCTTTCCCACACCTCAGCAATTCAAACTGATTTATCGTTCCAAGGTTGTTGGCTTAGATAATAAGTGGGATTTGTGGACTAATAATCAAGGCGTTGCTGTCATTAGTCTTCGGGGAACAACGGCCAATAGTGTTAGCTGGCTGGCCAATTTTTACGCAGCTATGGTTCCAGCAAAAGGAGAACTGCAAATTAGCGATACGGAGAAATTCACCTACGATCTGGCCGATCATCCACAGGCAGCGGTTCATGTAGGCTGGTTGGTTAGTACCGCCTTTCTGGCGAAAGACATTCTGCCCAAAATTGATTCCAGCTACCGGGCTGGTATCAAAAATATCCTGATTATGGGTCACAGTCAGGGAGGTGCCATTGCGTTTTTGCTTACCTCCCATTTGCGAAATCTACAGAAACAGTCCCGACTTCCGGCAGATATTCAACTCAAGACGTATTGTAGCGCGGGCCCTAAGCCGGGGAATCTTTATTACGCCTATGAATATGAAGCGGCTACGCAAATGGGTTGGGCATACAACGTGGTTAACTCTGCCGATTGGGTCCCCGAAGTCCCTTTTTCGCTCCAGACCGTCAATGATTTTAATACGACAAATCCTTTTGCGGGAGCGCCTGCGATGATTAAGAAGCAGAAACTTCTCAAACGCATTGTTTTGAAATACGTGTATAACAGTCTGAGCAAACCATCGCTAAAAGCCCAAAAGAACTATCAGAAATATCTGGGCAAAATGGCTTCCAGCACAGTCAAAAAGACACTAAATGGATATGTGGCCCCTGAATATTACAACAGCAACAACTACGTCAGAACAGGAAACACCATTGTTTTACTGGCCGACAGCGCGTATTTCAAAAAATACCCCGACAGTAAAGAAAAGGTCTTTACACATCACTTCCACCCGCCTTATTTGTACCTGACGGAGAAGTTGCCGTAGGAAATCAGGCGTCGAAACAGGTACATGAATTGCTGATCAGACCGCAGAAACGGTGAGAAAAACTTAGCAGATACGTTAGGGTGTGGATCAATACTTTTTGTCGCGATTCACCCCTAAAACTGTCGCTTTTACACATCGAGAAACGCTCAAACGCTTTCTATCTTTGGATAATCGATAAAGTCAAAAATCCTGTATCCTGTTGTGAAAATTCAGTCAAAGCAGGCAATACGATTATCTCAATACGACTAATAGCAAGTACTATGTCTGCCTTATCTCAATCCAGCGAACAACAAAGCAAGTCTTACAGCAGTGGCTATGCGCCTGTTAATGGCATCGATATGTATTACGAAGTATATGGCGAGGGTAGCCCCATCGTATTGCTGCATGGTGCGTATATGACCATTGATATGAACTGGGGGCAATTCATACCCGAATTGTCAAAAAACAGGAAAGTCATTGCTGTTGAATTGCAGGGACATGGTCACACCCCGCTTTCAGACAGGAAATTGTCAAGGGCTACGTTAGCCCGTGATGTAGAAGGCCTCCTGGATCACCTGAATATTGACAGTGCGGACGTAGTAGGTTATAGTTTTGGCGGCTCTGTGGCTTACCAGTTTGCTATACAAAGCCCCGGACGATTAAGGAATTTAGTGATCATTTCGTCCACCTATAAAAGCAGTGGCTGGATGTCAGAAATAACCGACAGGTTTAAGCAAACGAAGCCTGAATTTTTCACAAACACGCCTTTGCAAGCTGCCTATGAGGCTGTGGCACCGGATAAAAGCAAATGGACTCCGTTCCTGGAGCAAATGATCGCTTCGGCGTCAACGCCCTTCGACCTGGGCGATGCCAATATTTCGCAAATTTCTGCACCTGTCCTGATCATAGCCGGCGACAATGACGGGTTGGATAAACTTGAATTGGTCAAAACGTATCAGCTCCTGGCCGGTGAGCGGTGTACTGATCTGGGAGCCATGCCAAAATCCCAATTGGCTATTGTTCCTGGGCAAGGTCATGTTTCCCTAATGATGCAAACGGACACCATCTTAAGTTATCTGGATGGCTTTCTAGGCCGAATAGACTAGCTTCGACGAGGTATTTATACCGAAATGCCCTATGACGACTTCCCCCTAAAACTATCCCAATTTTAGATATAGTAGCACTTCCTGTACCCGGCACCAATTATCTTTACACTTGGTAAACAAAAAAGGTGGCATGGCAAAGAATTATGTATCGTTGAAGGATGAATCTGTTCGGATATTCAAAAATCCCGTTCTTGACCTATTTTCGAGAGTGCACTGGAGTATACCTCTACTCTTCTGGGTTCCAGTAGTGATTGTATCGCTGTACAAAGGGTTCGATAGCGGAGTGTCCTTACTTGCTACAATCCTACTCTTTATCAGTGCACTCGGATTTTGGACATTGGCAGAATACATGCTGCACCGATATATCTTCCATTTTCATCCAACGACAGCTTTAGGCAAACGAATCAGTTTTTTAACGCACGGGGTACATCATGATTATCCCAATGATTCGAAGCGTTTAGTGATGCCACCCTTGCTAGGGGCGCCCCTGGCTGCTATTTTCTACCTGGCTTTTTATTATGTACTGGGTGAGGGCTATGTGTATCCATTTTTTGCCGGCTTCATAACAGGGTATCTTATCTATGATATGATGCACTATGCGATTCACCACGCCAAATCTTCAAATCCGTTTTTACAGGAAATGAAAACCCATCATATGGTTCATCATTTCAACGATGCCGAATCAGGCTTTGGCGTAAGCAGTAAGTTTTGGGACATTGTTTTTCGAACGCTTTTCGTGGCAAAAAGCAAAGAAAAAGCCATAAACTAATTGAAAGATTACTCAATATGAGGTAGTTGTCTAATCTACTTTATCAAGAGAAGACAAGAGACTCGTTTGCGTTTAGGATAAACCTCGCTGCGTAGGTTGCTACTAACCGACAGTACTCGAACGGCACACGGTGTATTCTAAAAATGCTTTAATTAGAGATACAATTGCACCATTTTCTGCCAATCATCGGCCTGATGCGCCCGACCATCCCAGAGGTACAATTCGTGCGATACATTTTTGTTCCAGAGCGCTTCGCTTAGATTCAGGTTGCTGTGGAGAAAGGGATCTTCGGCGCCAATGGTCATTACAATGTCCATCCGACGTAAGTGGTCAAGAATGGCACCGTCGTTCAAATTGGGGACAAAATGATTCGGGCTGTGGAAGTAGATTTCCTCGTCGTAGTAGTTATCAAATAAGCCCCGAAACTCAGCTACGGGTTCCGACAAGTTATAGCGACCACTAAAAGCGGCCACTTTCCCAAACCATTGCGGATGCCGAAGCGCGATATTCAACGCGTGATAGGCCCCCAGGCTACAACCGTGCGAAATCATAAACGGCTGGGGGTTTTTCAGGCGGGAAAGGGGGAGCACCTCATTTAAAATGTACTGCTCGTATTGGTTATGCCGCCGAATACGATCCTGCGGGCTGGCGTATCGATTGTAGACACTTTCGCGGTCTACACTGTCTACACAAAAAAGCTGCAGCCAGCCATTTTCAATTCGATCAGCCAATGCATGAACGAGGCCAAGGTCTTCATACTCATGGAATCGTCCGCGACGGGTGGGGAATACCAGAACCCGCGCCCCTGCGTGGCCAAAGATGAGCAACTCCATGTCACGGTTCAGATTCGGACTGAACCATTTATGATACTCGCGCTGCATAGCGGCATACATTAAGTATCTGTGAAATTGCAATAACTATTGCAGATAAACGCTATCTGGCAGGTAAACAAATCATTAAAAAATTCGAGCGTTTTTCAATAATGTCTGTTGCCACACTCGGTACCCTGCCGGACTTAAATGCAAGCCATCACTTTCAAACAATTCATTACGCGGGCGACCATCGCTACCCAGTAAAGGGGCAGTCATGTCGATATATTGATAATCAGCGTACTTCTCCAGCTCACTGAAGATCAACTTATTCGTCAATCGTATTCGCTCAGAAATACCCCAACGCGAAGGGCTAATTTTTATTGACAGAAATGTGAGCGGTACACCGGGTAGCAGCGTCCGTAGTTTATCGGCAAAAGCGCAGAAGAAGAGGTATACTTCCTCCGGATGTCGCCCATCGCCCAAGTCGTTATCACCCGCATAAAATACAACCGACTTAGGCTTTGCCGGAATAATGACCCGTTCGAAAAACCACCCACAAGCGGCCAGCGTAGAACCCCCAAAGCCTAAATTGAGGGTATTGATCTGGGGGAAATCCTGAGCGAGTGTTGTCCAAAGCCGAATGGATGAACTACCATAAAAAATGACTCGATCTGAAGCTGGTGGTAAGCTACTCAGTTTACGTTCTATTTGTTGAATTTCGGCTTCGTACCAGAACATCCAGTTGTCTTTATAATGACTATTTATTTTCTTTCACTGCTTCGGCCACCTTTGCTTTCGAAACCGCCAAACCAGCCATCCACTTCCGAATCATATTGGCTAGTGGCCGAAATTCAATCAAAAAGCCATCATGTCCGTATAACGAATCAATTTCCTCGTAAGCTGCATCCGGAATATGACGCGCCAGAAACTGTTGTTCAACCGGCGGGAACAACAAATCGGAGCGAATACCGACAACCAGAGTATGGGCTTTAATCTGCGCCAACGCATTAAGTATGCTACCTCGGTTACGACCCACGTTGTGCGAATCCATCACCTTCGAGAGCGTCCAGTAGGTAAACGCATTAAAGCGCTCAACCAGTTTTTCGCCCTGATAGCGTTGGTAACTGGCCGATTTATAGCCGTCTAATTGCTCATTGTTATCCAGCGCCTGGGTAAACCCATACGTATCATAATTCCGGTATGAAATCATAGCCATCGCGCGGGCCGCTTTCATGCCTGCCAAACCTGCATCGTCGCGTTGTTCTGGCCAGGTTGGGTCGGCTTCAATAGCCATTCGCTGCGCTTCATTAAAGGCGATGCACCAGGGTGAGGCCACAGCACTAGCCGCAATAACGATCAGATTTTCGATTAGATTTGGCTGATAAATGGCCCATTCCAGCGCCTGCTCTCCACCTACCGATCCTCCAATACAGGTGTGAATTTTTTCGATACCCAACTCCTGCCGAAGTAAGTCCAGCGCATTCACCATATCTCGAATCGTCACCATCGGAAATTCGTGGTGAAAGGGTTTACCTGTAGCCGAATTGACCGATAAAGGACCTGTGGAGCCGTAGCACGACCCTAGCACATTGGCGCATACAACAAATTGCCCTGCTCCCGACGGGGCTTCAGGATCAAAATATTTACCGGGGCCAACCATACCACCCCACCAATCGCCCGCATCGGCATTACCGGTCAGCGCATGGCACACCCATACGACGTTCGAGCGGTCTTCATTGAGCCTGCCGCGTGTGGTATAAGCCAACCTAAATCCGGGCAGGCTTTCGCCCGATTCGAGCGCGAACGAATATTTATAATCGAAATACTGGAGGTTCATTTTATTCTTTTTTTGTCATTCCGACATCAGGAGGAATCTCAAATTCCTTTAGTAGAGGCTTTGAGATTCCTCCTGACGTCGGAATGACAAATAAATAACTACGTCAATACCGATTCGGCAATTTTGGCAAACGCCTGCTCGAAGTCAGCTTTAATATCATCGATATACTCGATACCTGCCGACACGCGCAATACGCCCACCTCAACGCCTGCACTCGCTTGCTCTTGCTCGCTTAGTTGCTGGTGTGTAGTGGCCGCCGGGTGAATAATCAGCGTTTTTGAATCACCGACGTTGGCCAGATGGCTTACTAATTTCAGATTATTGACAAATTGATCGGCAGCGTCTTTATCTCCTTTTATCTTGAACGAGAAAACGCCACCAAAACCGCGTTTCAAATATTTTTTAGCCAGACCATGATAGGCACTGCTTTCCAGACCGGGATAATTTACGGCCTCAACCTGCTCATGGTTTTCGAGCCATTGCGCTAACGCCAGCGCATTCTGCACCGTACGATCAACACGCAGCGACAGCGTTTCTAATCCCTGAAGCAATAAAAATGAGTTGAATGGGCTAATCGCTGGCCCCCAATCGCGCAGGCCTTCAACGCGGGCACGAATAATGAACTGAATGTTGCCAAACGGCCCATTTACGCCAAACACATCGCTGAAGACCAAGCCGTGGTAGCCCTCCGAAGGTTCACTGAACTGCGGATATTTACCATTGCCCCAGTTGTAGGTACCGCCATCGACAATAACCCCACCGATGCTCGTACCATGTCCACCGATCCATTTAGTGGCCGACTCGACAACCACAGCCGCTCCGTGTTCGAGTGGTCGGAAGAGGTAACCACCCGCGCCAAATGTGTTATCCACAATAAGGGGCAGATCATGCTCTTTAGCCAAGGCGGCAAACGCATCGAAATCGGGAATATTGAATCCGGGATTTCCGATGGTTTCGAGGTAAATCGCTTTGGTATTTTCGTCAATCAGTTTGGCGAACGACTCTGGCTTATCGCCATCCGCAAAGCGGGCTTCGATACCCAACCGTTTGAACGAAACTTTAAATTGATTGTAGGTTCCGCCGTATAGAAATGAGGTAGTTACAAAATTATCGCCAGCACTCAGGATATTGCTCAGGGCAATAAACTGAGCCGCCTGACCCGATGCTACGGCCAACGCAGCTACGCCCCCTTCGAGAGCGGCAATACGCTTCTCGAACACATCGGACGTTGGGTTCATGATTCGGGTATAAATATTCCCAAACGCTTTCAGTGCAAATAAATCAGCCCCGTGCGCGGAGTCATTAAAGACAAAGGACGTTGTTTGATAAATAGGAACCGCCCGAGCATTTGTAGCCGAGTCGGGTTCCTGACCAGCATGAAGCTGTAGGGTATCGAAATGAAGTTCAGACATGGTAAAAAAAGTTGAAATGTTATAGGGTTGCTGGGTTCTAAAGTTTAGCGTCTCTGGGTATGTTTACTGCGTAGTAAACGATACAACTATATGACTGTAAAACTTTATAGCTTTTTAGGAGCGCACGACAAACCCTCCCGGCTTTCGTGGCGGTTGGTGCTGAATGCTTAGCAGGCCCCTGGGGGCATACATTGCTGGATGTAGAGCATGTAGGTTACGATTTATAGTCCCTAAATAACTTTAGGCAGGAGTTAGCACCTTGCCGTGTGGTAGGTTGCCAGTGGTTCACAGAGCCTGATCTCTCCCCACTTCTGTATAAATCAACGCGCGCCGGTATGACTTAACCTGACGCGTAACAATTGACTTGATAGCGCAAGTATACTAGCCAAACGGTGCGAATCCAAACACTAGATGCTTTTTCTATCTGCCCATACATTTTTTCTCTTTTGTCGATCATCAGTCATCCATCAAGTCGATTCCTTGTTTACTTTTGTAGTAAGACATACTGCCCAATGAACCAAACGTATCGCTACAACCGTGAAAATGCTACCAGAGTGGCTGGTGTCACGTCCTTAAAAGATGCCATCGGGCAGTTGTTAAAAGCGTATCAACTCCAGACTCGCTTCAACGAAACTTACCTGGAGGCTTTCTGGGGACGTATGATGGGGCCAGCCATTGCGTCGCGTACAAACCGCCTGTACGTTCGAGATCGCAAGCTTCATATCGAAATTGGATCGGCTCCACTTCGTAACGAGCTCGTTAATGCCAAACAGAAACTTATTCAGTTAGTCAATAAAGACATGGGCTCTGATGTGATTGACGATGTCATATTCATTTGATTCCCTTTCTCTCAAAAATGAAAATGCCATATCTCTCCGATATGGCATTTTCATTTTTGACGGATCTAGACTCCGCTAATTTTCTTTACTCAACTGGTTTGCAAATTCTCCCATTGTATTAAAATCACCAAGTGGTTTCAGAAAGCGTAACAGGTTTTCGACCCGGTCGAGCAATTCATCCTTTGAGTGCCTACGCACATAGGTTGGAATTTTCTCGTAGCCCGACAGATCGGTAAACTCCCAGGGATGAACGTATAGGTTCAAAAAACCATCGGCCTCCAGCGTTTGGCGGCAGAGCAATTTATAATAGGATAATGGGAAATTTTTCAGACTTAGCCAGAACAACGGTATCCGTACGGTTGGCGTAACCGAAGCCGGAATTTGCCAAACCCCCAACTCGTTAAATGGGTGGCGTGGTTCGCCCCAGTGATTGTATCGACCCGGAAGCCAGGTTGGATGCAGCGACGAGTTATATTGGTAACCAGCGTCATGAACATCGTTTGGGTCAACATAACCCATACGTGCCCGACGAAAACCAGTTACAGGACGATTTAGTAACTCTTCCAGCGCCAGTCGGGATTTGAGCAGATCGGCGGGTTCAAAAGTCGTGTGAAAATAGCCATGCGACGCGATTTCGTGCTTTTCGGCTAAACTCCGAATTAATTCCGGTTCGTGGATGGCGTAGTTGGCCGTAGTAAAGAGCGTGGTGCGAGCGCCCACTGCATCGAACCGCTGAGCTAGTAAAGTCAACCCACGCGTTGAAACGGCCACTTGTTCGCTTAACGAAATATCGTGGCCGAATTCAACGGCGGTATCAAATTCTTCTACATCAACGGTGAATAAAATATCTCGTCCACCTCGGTTGGTGATTGCCATGTTGTTACAGTCTCCTCAATCTCGCTTGTATCGCCGATAATATAGGCAGGTCGTCCTTTTACCTCGACGAACGTTTTGCCCAAATATACACCGATAATGCCAATCATGATGAACTGCACCCCGCCAACCAGTACCATGAGCAACACCAGTGTTGTCCAGCCCGATACGGTGGCATTGGTAAAGTAGTGCTCATAAAGTGTTTCTGCGCCAAACAAGGCAGCAAACAGGAACATGCCAAAGCCGAGCAATACCGACAAATAAAGTGGTCGGGTCGAGAACGACGTTATTCCCATAGCTGCCAATTGCAGCATTTTGCGGAATGAGTATTTAGAACGACCCGCATAACGAGCAGCAGGCTCGTACAAAATGCGGCATTGACGGAAACCAACCCATGAAATAGCGCCCCGCAAAAACAGGTCGTTTTCTTTAAATTGTTTGATGGTATTCACCACTTTCCGATCAAGTAAGCGGAAATCGGCGGCACCGTCTTCAATCTCCAGGTTCGAAACGTTCCGCAGAACCTTGTAGAAATACTTCGAAGTTGTCCGCTTAAACCAGGACAGTTTAGGATCGGGACGGCGAACCGTATACACGACTTCATAACCCTCGCGCCACTTGGCAATCAGGGTCGGAATGAGTTCGGGTGGGTGCTGAAGATCAGCGTCCAAACAAATCACAGCTTCACCCCGAGCATTTTCGTAGCCTGCACGCAGGGCCATCTGGTGGCCAAAATTTCGGGAAAACGATAGGAAACGAACAACCGGATACTCCTTACTTAACTGCCTGAGCACATAACGGGTCTGATCAGAACTACCGTCATCTATAATCAGAATTTCGTAGGATTCGTATTGTGACATAACAGCCATCAGGCGATGAACCAATACGGGTAAATTTTCTTCCTCGTTAAAAGCTGGCACGACCAGACTGATCATACCTGAGTGAAATTTCATAGTTTATTGATTAATCAAGATCGTTACGAGTGGGCACGCCTTAAAATTTGGTTAAATATAAGTATATCTACCTAATAATTCCAAGAAAACAACTACTCATGATGAAATCTTTATTTTAAGATATGACTACTCCAATTAGTTATAATTGAATATCAGGCAGATCTTAGAAAAAACTCACTTTAAGTAACCCATAAAGGTACTTTGGACAATCGAACGGTTAACATTTTTTAACATCGAAACCCAACTCTCTATGGTGAGTTATATGCAGCTGCTTTATTCCGAAAAGTAAATGTTCTGCTAAATGGTTCCTGGAATAAAGAGTAGTAGGCCAGGTTGATTGAAAACGTATTTATCCATCCTCTCAGTGCAATAAACACCCAACTTGGTAGGCCTAAATCATAGTTCCGGCTAACTTTGCTTTATTCCCTCTTACAGTCAATACAACCTGCTTATTCATTCATGAAAATTACTATTCATCAACTGACTACTACGAAACCGAAAACCCTGAGTCTCATTCTTTGCCTGATTCTGTCGCTAGTAGCTCAACGCCTGATGGCTCAGGGCCCAGGCGTCAATAAAGCCGATTCGGCCTATGTTCGGGAGAATTATACCAAACTGGAGCGCATGATTCCGATGCGGGACGGGATCAAGCTGTTCACCTCAATTTATGTACCTAAAAATACCGATCAGAAATACCCGATCATGTTGGATCGGACGCCCTATAGTGTAGCGCCTTATGGCGAGGATAAATACAAAACGTCGCTCGGGCCATCTATGCTCTTTGCGCGGGATGGCTACATCATCGTGTATCAGGATGTACGGGGCAAGTACATGTCCGAAGGGGACTTTGTAGCCGTAAAGCCGTACATACCCAACAAGAAAAAGAAGACCGACGTTGATGAAATTTCCGATACCTACGATACCATTGAGTGGCTTCTTAAAAACATTCCGAACAACAACGGGCGCGTAGGTACCTGGGGCATATCGGCACCGGGTTTCTACACAACAACAACCATCATCGATGCGCACCCAGCACTGAAAGCGGCCTCTCCACAAGCACCTGTCACTGACTGGTTTATGGGCGATGATCGCCACCATAACGGCGCTTTCTTTTTGATGGGTACGTTTGCCTTTTTATCTTCTTATGGTCAGCCTCGGCCCGAACCTACGCCCAAAAACAGCCCTGGTTTTTCGGCTTATGGTACGCCAAGTGGTTATGAGTTTTACATGAATCTAGGCCCTATCAAAAACGCAAATGAGCAGATTTTTAAGGGAAAGAATCTCATCTGGAATGAAATGATGGATCACGAAGCCTACGATGAATTCTGGCAGGCTCGCACACCCGTTCCTTATTTGAAGAACATCAAACCTGCCGTCATGACCGTTGGTGGCTGGTTCGATCAGGAAGATTTATATGGCCCTCTTAAAGTGTATGCCGGTATTGAACGGAATAATCCAAAATCGCCCAATTCATTGATTATGGGTCCGTGGATTCACGGCGGGTGGGCACGCGGCACGGGTGAGACCTTGGGGAATATTCGCTTTGGTGGCAAGACCTCAGAATTTTATCGGGAAACCATTGAATTTCCGTTTTTCGGTCATTACCTAAAAGATAAACCCGACCCACAACTTCCTAAGGCGTATATTTTCGATACGGGTACAAACCAGTGGAGCAAATACGACCAATGGCCGCCCAAAACTGCCCAGGAGAAAAAGCTCTATTTCCACCCCAATGGAAAACTGTCGTTTGAGCTGCCCAAAACCAGTTCAACGCCATTCGATGAATATGTGAGTGACCCTAAAAAACCAGTTCCGTACACAGCCGAAATCCGAAATATTCGGGGAAGTGATTTCATGTACGAGGATCAACGTTTTGCGGCTACGCGTCCTGATGTGATGGTCTATGAATCGGATACGTTAACGGAAGATGTAACCATAGCCGGAAATGTACTTGCCGACCTGTTCGTTTCCACAACGGGTACCGATGCCGATTTCGTGGTCAAGCTGATTGATGTGTATCCGAACAATTCGCCCAACAACAGCCCAATTCCAGGGACTAAAATGGGTGGCTTTCAACTTCTGGTACGAGGAGAAGTCATGCGGGCCAAGTTCCGTAACAGTTTTTCGAAACCCGAAGCGATGAAACCCGGTGAAGTAACGGAAGTGAAGTTCGATATGCAGGATGCAGCGCACACCTTCAAAAAAGGCCACAAATTAATGGTACAGGTCCAGAGTTCCTGGTTCCCGTTAGTCGATCGTAATCCGCAGACGTTTGTGAATATTTACAAAGCCACAGAAGCCGATTTCCAGAAAGCAACGCACCGGGTTTATTTCTCCCCTCGGCAGCCATCCAGTGTAACGGTTAATGTACTTAAATAAGATTTTGGCTGTTATCGTGGTGTCAGTTTCTTAAAACTGACACCACCGTGTGCTTAACCTGTTCTCAGCTATAATTAGTACTATCCTAAACGACCAGTAAAACCAGCGACGTAATCAGGCAGGCGGCAGCAATAAGAACAAGCAGAATACCAAAAACCAATAGATAACCCGGCTTTCGTTCCCGAATTTCAAGAGCGTAAGTCGATTCTGGATAAGGACTTGCTAGTTCTACTTTGTATTCCCCGGCTTCGGCCCGGAATGTAAATAGCTGGATACGGCCCTCCCAGCCATTGTTTACCCGTATGCTTGAAAAAGTTGGATTCACCGTGACCTTTTCGCCTGTCAGTAGAGCCTGGATAGTAGGTGCTGACATCTTCATTGGCACTCGCTGTAAAGTTCTTCCAGATTGCCAGATGGCGTAATCGCCCGCCTTGGTAACGACAAACTGCCCACTTTTTTGCGTCAATGGTAGCTTGAGCAAAACGGAGCCGCCAGCTGCCTTCAGAATTCGCTTGATGCCCTGGATGAGTAAAAAGATGCCAAGCACCCCGAGGCCAACCGATACAATCCATACAGGTACAATCATGACGGGTAGGGTTTATGCCGTGCCTCTCTTTGAGCGTGACGAAAACTAGTTTCTAAGCAACTCATGGCGACTTACTTATTCTGCCGGTTGAACCAACGAAAGTCGGGCTGCTTCGAGGTCTAGTTCCTGTTCCATTTTACGCAGTACATCTCCATCCAATAAACTGCTTTGACGCTGTTCAATCAGAACCGTTCGTTCAACGTCAATCAATTCCAACTGAAGCCGGATGGCTTGCTGATAGAGTTCGGCAGGGCGGGGCGAATTATTTGACGCCCGCAACATACCACTCAATTCACTAATTTTCAGTTCATATTCATTTTTTACATAGCTCAACACATCGTCGTGTACAGAACCTGCCGAGTGGTTAGCTTCGAGATGGGTAATCACTTGTAAAGCCATTTTCTGCCGCAGTTTACGCTCTTCTTTCTTTTCATCGATCTGTTCCCGAACATTCAGCGACTCAACGATTATCGGCAATGTAAGACCCTGAACAACCAGCGTGATTAAAATAACGATAAACGTAATGAACAGAATCAGGTCGCGGGCCGGAAAGGGTTCGCCATTGGGCATCGTAGTTGGTAGTGCCAGAGCGCCGGCCAGTGAGACTACGCCCCGCATACCCGCCCAACCAATGACAACAAGCTGTTGCCAAGTCGGCTTTTCTTCTCGTTTTCGAATGCGCGCACTCAGCCACCTAGGCACATAAGCTCCCGGAAATACCCAGACCAGTCGGCACACAATTGCTACGCCACTAATGAGTAACCCATACAGGGCAGACTCAGGAAGCGAATACCCATTCAGATTAGAAACAATCATGGGCAGTTGCAACCCAATCAGAATAAATACCAGGCCGTTCAGCAGAAAAACAACAATTTCCCAAACCGAATTTACCTGCAATCGGCTATGGTACGAAAACAAGATTGAAGTGCGCGTCGATAGGAAGAGGCCCGTAGCCACAGCCGACAATACGCCGGAAAGATGAAAATTTTCGGCAATCAGATAGGCTCCGTAAGGCGTCAGGAGCGTTAGTGCCGTGCTGATTACGGCATCTTTGCTAATGATCTGGTGCACCCAAAGCATAATCCAACCAATGAGCAACCCAATGGCGATACTCACAATAGCAATGCCAACAAACTGAAGACTTGCCTCCCAGAGCACAAACTGATTGGTTAAAATGGCGACCAAACCATATCGGTAAATAATCAGGCTGGTAGCATCATTCACCAAACTTTCGCCTTCCAGTATGGTTGAAATCTTCTTTGGAACACTCAACCCCCGCATCACCGATGAAGCGGCTACCGCATCGGGCGGAGCAATAATTGCCCCCAGTAAATAACCCTGCGCCAGCGAAAAACCCGGAATGACGGCATGCGCCACGAAAGCGACGACGGTAGAGGTAAATAGCACTAATCCAACAGCCAGCAACGAAACCGACCGGCTGTACATTTTCAGTTCGACGTTGTCAATTTGCCAGGCAGCTGCATAGAGCAACGGCGGTAGAAAAACCAGAAAAACAGCATCGGGCGATAGAATATCCGACGGCAAACCGGGTATCCAGCCAATCAGCAGTCCGACAATAACCAGCAAAATTGGGTACGACATTCGAAACCGTCTGGCCACTACCGCCAGTAAGGTTGTCAGTCCTAGTAAACCCGTTACAATTTCAATTGGGTGCATTGAGTAAATAGAATGTGGGATGATTCGGTTGAGCAGGACAAATTAGCGATAACTTTGTTAACCGACCTAGTGCTACAGCTTATGCTTATTAACAAACCGATTCGCTATGAATTCACAAACTCGCCAACTTTCTAACCACGCCCCCCAAAACAGCCAGTTAGTTGAGCAGGAAGAAAAACGTACAGATCTTGGTTTTGGCACGAAGCTAACCGATTCAAAAATAAGGCTGGTCAATCAGGATGGCAGTTTCAACCTGGTCCGGCAGCACGGATCACTCTGGGATCGATTGAATGTATACAATCGGCTGATCACCATGAGCTGGGTTCAATTTTTCAGCTGGCTTCTGGTTGCTTATTTGTTCACCAACACCCTATTTGCCGGGGTCTATATGCTAACCGACCCTAGTACACTGGTCGGTATAGCCGATGAAAAGCTAAACGGCCCTTTCTGGAAATGTTTCTTTTTCAGTTCACAAACGCTGACGACCGTTGGGTATGGCCATATTTCGCCCAATAGCTTCCTGACTAGTTCGATTGCAGCTTTCGAGTCCATGATTGGGTTACTGGCATTTGCCCTTGCCACAGGCCTATTATATGGGCGATTTTCGCGTCCACTTGCCCGCATCCGTTTTTCGAAACGGTCGGTCTTTGCGCCTTATCTGGATGTAAATGCCTGGATGTTTCGGATTATAAATACCCGCCCGAACCAGCTCATTAACTTAGAAATCACAGCCACATTGACACGCCTGGAACCGAAAGGGGATGGCACGCTTACCCGGAAATATTACCCACTCAATTTTGAACGGAGTAAAGTTTCGTTCTTTCCGGCCAACTGGACGCTGGTTCATCCGATTACAGAAAAGAGCCCGTTGTACGGCTCCACGCCCGAAGAGCTTGAGCAAGCGGATTCGGAAATTTTGATTTCGTTTCAGGCCTTAGACGATACCTTTGTTCAGAGTGTCCATACGCGTTTTTCTTATCGATATGATGAAATCCTTTGGGGGCACAAGTTCCGCCCGATGTTCGATGGGGATCAGCAAACCAGACTCGATCTGGATAAACTCGACGAAACCGAAGAAGCTGAATTGAATTAAGGTTTACGGTATTCGGTTTGAGGTTTACGGTTGGCTAACGCGCTAGTACCATTCATGCATCAGCCAACCATAAACCTCAAACCGAATACCGTAAACCTCAAATCCCAAACTATAACCTGAATGCTCCCCCCCCTTTTTACGTCCCGGCGATACGGTCGGTGTTGTGGCTCCTGCCAGTTGGTTTCCTTATGAAGAACTAGCCGACGGGCTGCGAATTTTGCGCGAAGATTGGCATCTCAACGTCATTGAAGGCGAAAGCCTGCACGCCATCGATGGTCCTTTTGCGGGTTCCGATGAGTTACGTCGGAACGATATTCAACGCCTGTTTGATGACCCAAACGTTCGGGCCGTTTTTGCCGCTCGCGGTGGTTATGGCTGTTATCGCATTGCTGATGACATTGATTTAACCAGCCTAAAGGCAAACCCAAAGTGGCTTGTGGGGTTTAGCGACGTCACGGTTCTCTTAAGTTTATTGCACAACAATGACATCGTGAGTCTTCACGGGCTGATGCCCCGGCAATTTGGTGACTCTGCACGGGCAGCTTCGCTGGAATCACTGCGAAAATGGCTGTTTGGGGAGGTTCCTGGGAATTACGTTGTCCCGGCGCATTCACTTAACCGAGCAGGATACGCCAAAGGAAAGCTCGTCGGCGGCAATTTAACAATGCTTGTCAACTCCATCAGCACACCAACCGATGTCGATTTCACCGGAAAAATCCTGTTTATCGAAGACATCGACGAAACGCTTTTCTCGCTTGATCGAATGATGACCCAACTCCGACGCTCTGGCCGACTAGCCAATTTGGCGGGGT
The DNA here is from genome assembly GCF_014117325.1 of Spirosoma foliorum. Taxonomy (NCBI): domain Bacteria; kingdom Pseudomonadati; phylum Bacteroidota; class Cytophagia; order Cytophagales; family Cytophagaceae; genus Spirosoma; species Spirosoma foliorum. Next base: position 5,911,418 of record NZ_CP059732.1, read on the forward strand.
TAGTTGTGGGTCAGTTTACCGACATGCGCGGAAATCAATCGTTACCCTTTGGGAAAGATGCCTTCGAGATCATTGCCGACACGGTTTCGGCTTACTCCTATCCTGTCTTATTCGATTTCCCCGCTGGTCACGTCGAGTTTAACCTGGCACTTCCTATTGGGCAACCAGTCGAGTTAGTGGTGGAAGCCGAAAATGCACGAATTGATTTTCTTTCGACAGGATTTACGGGATAAAATAGGATTTAATTTTCGATGCTAAAAATCCTGTTTTATCCCATAAATCCTGTCAGAAAACACCATGCCTCTTTCTAACGCTGTTATCTGGATTACGGGTGCCTCTTCTGGCATTGGTGAAGCGATTGCGCTTGCCGTTAGCAAACTGGAGAATGTAAAGCTGGTGTTATCGGCCCGACGATCAGACGAATTGCAACGGGTGGCGATCCAAACAGGCTTGCCACCCTCGAACGTGTTGGTCTTGCCAATGGACATGACTGCCCTAGACAGTCTGCCCAATCATGTTGAGCGGGTACGACAGCGCTTTGGACGCATCGATTACCTGTTTCAGAACGCAGGCATTACCCAACGGAGCACAGTTCTTGATACCGATTTCTCGGTTTATCAACGCCTGATGGATGTGAATTTCTTTGGGGTTGTAGCGCTTACTAAAGCTGTTTTGCCACTCATGCTGGCGCAGGGTAGTGGTCATTTTATTGTGACGAGCAGTGTAGCAGGCAAATTAGGGACAAAGCAACGCTCGGGTTATTGTGCAAGCAAACACGCCCTGCATGGATTTTTCGATGCACTTCGAGCTGAAGTTCACAACGCGGGCCTACGTGTAACGATTGTTTGTCCCGGCTACATCAAAACGGCTATTTCAGTCAATGCACTCCGGGCCGATGGACAAACGCACGGCAAAATGGATGATAATCAGGAGAAAGGAATGATGCCCGAGGAGTTCGCGCAACGACTATTACAAGCCGTTTCGAAGGGAAAAGAAGAGGTCTATATTGGCGGCTCCGAAATTTATGGTATTTATCTAAAGCGATTTCTGCCCGGATTATTATCGCGAATTCTGAGAAACAGAGAAGGAACGTAAGGTTGTTTCAAGTTTCAGGTTCAATGTTCCGGGAAGACATGGAACCTGAAACATTGAACTTGAAACATTGAACTTGAAACAACTTTTAATGTCCGCTTGCAGTCGTCAATTCTTTGATCGCAACGCCTTTACTGGCGAACTCCATATAGTCGGTCGTAAGGCGGCAGAGCGATTTCATTCCTAGCACAAATCCACCTTCATCGATCTGAAAATCAGGTGTGTGGTGCGGAGCGGCATCCTCTACTTTTTTACCTTTGGTCATACCACCCAGGAAGAAGAAGAAACCCGGTACTTTCTGCTGGTAGAACGAGAAGTCCTCTGCCCCGGTCTGGGCTGGCGTCAGTTTGATATTGGCTTTACCCGCCACAGCTTCCAGGCTCGGCACCATCTGATCCGTCAGTTTAGGATCATTGTAGGTAACCGGATACATGATATTAATTTTTACCTCGGCTTTTGCACCTGCGCTTTCGGCAATGTTCGTTGCAATTTCATCAATACGCCGATGAACCAGCTTTTGCGCTTCGGGGCTGAACGTGCGGATTGTACCGATCATGTTCGCTTCTTCAGGAATAATATTCTGCCGAATACCGCTGTGTAAAGCACCTACGGTTACGACTGCTGCATTGTCGGTGAGTGTAACGTTACGGCTCACGATGGTTTGCAGGCCCATCACCACCTGTGCCGACGTTACAATTGGGTCAACACCTGACCAGGGAGCAGCTCCGTGGGTTTGTTTCCCTTTGATTTTAATGGCGTATGAATCAACAGCTGCCATAGTCGCGCCGGGCCGGTATTTGATTGTCCCGACTTCCGTTTGTGAGTTGATGTGCAACCCAAAAATGGCGTCGACTTTGGGGTTTTCCAGAACACCTTCTTTCACCATCAGGTAAGCGCCACCTTCTTCCCCTTCGGGAGCGCCCTCTTCAGCAGGTTGAAAAATAAACTTAACCGTACCACGAAGATCATTTTTGACGGATGCCAAGATCTCGGCAGTACCCATCAGGATAGCTACGTGCGTATCGTGTCCGCAAGCATGCATAACGCCCGTTTGCTGCCCGTTGTACTCGACTCTGGTTTCCGATTTAAAGGGGACGTCAACTCGTTCGGTTACAGGCAAGCCATCAATATCGGCTCGTAGCGCTACCACTGGCCCAGGCTTACCACCTTTGAGCAAGGCAACAACACCCGTTTTGCCAACACCCGTTTTCACTTCCATACCCAGCGATTGCAGATGAGCCGCAATCTTAGCCGCCGTCTGAAACTCCCGATTACCCAGTTCTGGATGTTGGTGGAAATCACGACGCCAGGCGACTACTTTTTTCTCAAGTCCTTCGGCGGTTTTGTCCATCCGCGCATTCAATGTAGCGACCTGCCCAAAGGTTGTATGAGCCAAAAGGCCAGCAAAGGCTAGTGAAGAAACGAATAAAGTATGTTTTTTCATTACTAAGTATAATTTTTGGCACAAGTTAGATTCGCTTTTCAAGTTACGCAGAAGACAGTAGAAAATATTGATTTATGGCCATTTTCTTAAGTCAAATCACCTTAAACCGAACGAAAACAATTTTATATTTTTCAGCGACAGTAACACTCAGAATCCATACCCAAACGATACTAAGTCAGCGTTTTATAAATCAATTGAAAATTCTCTTATCTCAAGGCGTCAGTAAATACTGACGAAATAAAGGGCACGGGCTAATACCCGCGCCAGTGCAAGATTGCCCCAAAACAAAGCAGACTAATTGGCGTTGAGTTTACATAAATTACTCAACGTCAATTAGTCATGATTCGAACATACATCAATGCCTTCCAGATTGGCATTATTGCTGGCATGCGCAGCATGATGGCTCCCGCTTTTGTAAGTTATAAATTGTCGCACGCGTCGACGAAGCCATTAACCAACTCAAAACTTCATTTCCTGGTATCACCCAAAGCGACTATGGCGTTAGAGCTAATGGCTGGCGGTGAACTCATTGGCGACAAACTTCCCAGCGCTCCCGATCGTATTGCCCAACCACAGATTTGGGGTCGGATTGCGTCTGGTGCGCTGTGCGGGGCCGCCTTAACCGAAGCCAATAAGCAATCTGTAGGCTATGGTGCCATTTTAGGAGCTTTGGGGGCAGCAGCCGGATCGTTCGCCTTTTTTCACTTACGCCACTGGTTAACACACGAGAAAGATGTGCCCGATACGCTGGTTGCCCTGGCCGAAGATGCGCTGGCGATTGGCGCAGGCTTGGTGCTTATAGAGGGGCAGGGTATTGGTTGAAAAAGTTGTGCCTACGGGCTTCAGCCGTGGATGTTTTGAGTTGAACACCAGCTAAAGCCCGTAGGTACACTACTATAATGCAGGTAGCAATTAACTCGTATTTTCGATTCATTGCCTCCACAATTTTGCCAACCAATCCACAGCCAGCATGACCGGAATCCCAATGACCACAACCTGTTTTCGCGCATGGATATCAACCCACCTTAAGGATACGCCATTCAGCGCATGCACTCCATTGCTGTACGTTTAAGTGAGGTGGTTGATAACTAAATTGATGATAATATATAGATATTATTTACTGTTGCCGAACAACCGTGATGAGCAAATCCTGCAAGGTTAGTTCAATAAGATCCATTAGGCTAATCTTATATAAAGCCGATACCTGTTGTAATACTGTCAGTGACAACTCTGTACGGCCTGTTTCTTTTTTGCTGTAAGCGGCCTGGCTAACACCTAACTGAAAAGCAACGTACTCCTGTGGGTAACCGTGAATTTCCCGAAGTTTGCGGATTTTGGTGGCAATGGGGTTCATAATTTATATCGGTAAAGGTTTATGTTGTTTGACTGATACAAACTAACCGGACAGCATAACGGCAGAAAATTTATTTCGACTAATAGGGCATTTTCTTCGACTAATACGTCACCATAACAGGCTAATCGAATATATTGCTTCCACTATGACCGATATACTCACCTGTTACTTAGTCGATGACGAGTCACCTGCCCATGTCATCATGTCGAAATACATTAGTCGTGTGCCCTATCTGGCTCTGCTTGGGCAGACCTACGACCCATTTGAGGGCCTGGAACAGGTACAGCAGCTCAAACCCGATATCCTGTTTCTGGACGTTGAAATGCCGTATATGACGGGGATTGAGTTTTTAAAATCACTCCCACAACCTCATCCACTGGTCATTATGGTAACAGCTTCGCCCCAATTCGCGTCTGATATCTACAACTTCGATGCGGTGACCCATTATCTACTCAAACCTGTTGGGTTCGATAAATTTCTGGAAGCTATTAACCGGGTAACCAAACGGCTTGGCTTTGCCATAGATCCCAATGCGCCGACACCAACGCGCCCACCAGTCCATGTGCCAACGGAAGCCTCAGTTGATCCGCGCGAAAAAATCCCTTACTTTCTAATTAAGGAAGACAAAAAACTAATTCGTGTGGCGCCAGAGGATATTGTCTTCGCCGAAGGCATGAAAGACTACCTTAAACTGCACCTCACAACACGGATTCTGGTCACGCACATGACCATGAGTAAACTGGAGGAGATGCTCCCCCCCTCACAGTTTTTGCGAATTAACCGCTCCTACATTGTTAGGCGGCAAGCGATCAAAGAAATTGACGGCAATCAGATAACTACTCTCGACGGAAAGAAAGTAGTGATTGGCGTTACTTACCGCGAGCGGGTCATGGAGGAGTTGAAGAAGAATATGATTTAAGAAGCCTGAGCAACAAATTGTATTGCTAGCAAAATCCACTCCTACTCTTAATATTATGAGCCAAGTTCAGTCTCCCTTATTTAATCAAACAATGTTTAGAAGATTGATAAAGCACATTCTACTATGGGCCTTGTTTTCATACTTCATGCGATATTTCGTTATTGACATTTTTTACAAGGACAACAGCTTAGTTGATAATTGGCTATCTATCAGCTTAATTATACAAACAATTTCAATTTACTATTTCCTTGGGCATTATGTTTTTCCTAGATATTTATATAATTTCAGTATAGTACCTTTTACAATATGGCTCTTAGTTTGCCATTTTATTATTTACGAGAGTAACTATTTGCTATTCTATTACTTACAACAGATTAATATTGGTCCCCGAGTTGAAAGGGATTGGCAATTATTCCATCATGCTAGTTGGTACGGATGTTTTTCAAATGGAGCAGCGGCTTTTTTTAGTTCCTTCTATAGCTTTCCTTTTGCGATTATACTATTAACAATACAAGTAGTTAATGCTATTATTGACCTTAGAACTAAAAATCTACTCCTTGAAAAGGACAAGTTAAACCTTGAGTTAGATTTTCTAAAATCTCAGGTCAATCCTCATTTTCTATTCAATACACTTAATAGTGTGTATTCGCGTATTTTTGATACCGATGAAAAAGCAGCTGACTTAATTCTTCGCCTGTCGGAGTTGATGCGCTATAACCTCTACGAGACAAGCTTACCTAAAATAGCACTCGATAAGGAACTGGCTTACATTCAAAATTACTTGGGTCTAGAGCGCAATCGACTTTCAGATCGCTATGTGGTGATTGACTACGAGCAGAGTGGTACTCCTTCAGGCTATCAGATTACACCCTTGCTGCTCATTACTTTTGTGGAAAATGCCTTTAAACATGGTATAAAGGGAGCTACAGAAACAGCCTATGTGCAGGTAAGTGCCGATGTAACAGCAGGCCAACTTGTGTTCCGAGTTGAGAATAGTATCCCCAAGAAACTGCCTGTTGGCGAGTCAGACAAGAAATCGGGAGGTATCGGACTTGGCAATGTCCGCAGGCGACTTGATGCCCTTTATAAAGACAACTATGAATTAGTTGTAACACCAACGGAGAATACATACGAAGTTATGCTCATCATTCAGGTCGAGGTTTTACCCTAGCAAAGCATTAGTCGAAGCTATTAGTCATTTAGTCGAAAAATGTACGCTCACATGTCGAAAGTAGTTGAAGCTACCTGTGTACATCCACTACTTTTGAATTGTCGACAGACACAGAAATGATTCTAAAATCCTTATCTATCATAAACCTAAACTTAGGTTAATTACTGCCATGAAAAATCAAACTCCACCTGCTCCAACCCGCTTAATTTTTAAAAGACAACGCATTGTTTGCCTGACAAGCATTTCAACATGCCCTAAAAATAACGGGAGAACAACAATCTTCACTTTAGGAAATTTCTAGTCACCATTGCCAATCTACCTTCTCCTAAACCCATCAATGGCGAGTCGGCGTCAACTCGCTCATTACCTCCAACGCACCGGCTGGCTTAACGTTGGCCAGACCGGGGCGTTTACGGAGGATATGCTCACCGCCATTCAGACCACCAAACAAGCACTGGTCTTTATGCGGCTTGCCGGTCCAGACAATGATGTCCCCGGCCCGTTTCTGGATGCCCTGCGTAATCATCCGACGGTTGTTATTACCTCGCCGTATCCGCAGCATCTGTTCAGTCATTTAAACCTGAACCCGTTCGACTTTCTGACCGAACCGTATTCATTCGAGCGGTTTGCGGTTTGCCTGGATCGCTATGTCTCCTTTTTCGAGCAACGATGAATGTCAATTTATTTCGCTTAGAATCTGTTTGAGACGTGCCACGGTTTATCAGGGTACACAAATCAAGTAACCGTAGCACGTCTCAAACAGATTCTAAGCGAAAGTCCGGGTAAATAATTGGTCGAAAAAACCAAGAAACTATATACACCCAAAAAGTGACAATGTATTTTTGGAGTTGTTTATCCAACTCCAAGATGATTCAGCCAAAAGATTTTTTTTTACTGCGCCAGCCGACGTATTCCCTAGACACATTACTTCAATTTTACAACCAACTTGCTACCAATCCGTTATCTGACTTATTGCGTCAGCATTATCAGGATCCAATAGCGCAACAAGCCATTTTTGTCGCGTCGCCCGCCCTCTATGAACGGTTTCAACGCTGGCTCTCAGGCGAAACCCTCCCCGAGCAGGATAAATTGCTGATCACACTTCATAAATACCTGATTCGAATGTGTAGCCGTCCAACTCCTTACGGCCTCTTTGCGGGCTGTACAATAGGGCGCTTCGGCGAGCAAACCCAACTTCGGGCAGGCACAACGGCAACGCTTCGAACGCATACCCGTATCGATATGGATTGCCTGCTGGCAATCTGTCAGTGGCTTAGCCATCAGCCCATTATTCGAGAACAACTACGCCTGTTTCCAAACTCGTCGCTCTATCCCATAGGCTCCTCGTTGCGATATATTGAGCAGCAGTTCGACAATAAACGGCGCAGCTACTTTATCAGTGTTGCCGAAGCCGAACGCCATCTGACAACTGTTCTGGAAGCGGCACGTACCGGAGCAACCATTCAGGAACTGACAAATACCCTTACAACATGCAACATTGATCAGCACGAAGCAATTAGCTTTGTTGAGCAACTCATTGAAGGGCAACTATTATCGTTCGAGCTAGAACCAACCGTAACAGGGCTACACTATCTGAATCGGCTCACAGAACGAATTGCCTCCTTAGCAGACACAACCGACATAACGGAACAGTTACATCGACTACAACGATCACTACAACAGCCTGATCGACTACTGGCTTACTCAGAGGTTCAGCAATGGTTTACCGACCGGAATATTTATCCCCCCTCTGCCGATATTGTTCAGGTAGATACTTTTTTTGGCTGGGGCGACACTCGCAATCCGACCCTGCAACTGGGTAAGCATGCGTTGCAACTCGTACAACGAGATCTTGAGAAATTGCTAGTTCTGAACCAACCCAACGACTGCCCTGACCTCGATGAGTTTAAACGGCGGTTCTACAATCGCTACGAAGACGAGGAGATTCCGTTAGCGCTGGCTCTCGATGCCGAATCGGGCATTGGCTATGGCTCCGGCTCAACGTTTGGTGTAGGGTATGCACCCCTGATTGATGATTTAACCTTTATGACAAGTCCTACTACCCCAACAACAACCTGGGGCTGGTGGCAAACACTGGTGATGGATAAATACACGCAGGCACTCCGCACGAATCGGGCAGGCGATTCAATCCATGAAATTATTCTGACTGAGGCAGATTTGACCTATATCAGTAGCCAGGTCGCAACCCCGTCTGTTCCCGATAGCTTTTATGCCTTCGGTACGCTATTGGCCAGTTCGTCCAAAGCTGTGGATGAAGGTGACTTTCAGTTTAATTTATTGGCTTGTAAAGGCCCATCGGCAATAAACCTGCTCAGCCGATTTGGAGAAGGCAATGAAGCCTTGGCTCAACAGATTCAACAGTGCGCAACCGCCGAAGAAAACTATCATCCAGATGTGATCATTGCAGAGATTGTTCACTTACCCGAAAACCGGGTTGGCAATATTTTAATCCGGCCAACCACCCATCAATACGAAATTCCATACATGGGTCAGTCATCGGTAGCACCGGACTATCAAATTCCCCTGACCGACTTACTGGTATCGGTCCATTACGATCAAACCACGCAGGGACAGATTATTCTACGCTCGAAACGGCTGAACAAACGGATAATTCCCCGTTTGAGCAATGCACATAATTTCTCGCAGGGGTTACCTATTTATCGGTTTCTGTGCGACCTGCAATCGCAAGACGCCCACCTGAACATTGCCTGGAATTGGGGGGGTCTGCGAACACAAACGTATCTGCCCAGGGTTCGTTACCGGAACATCATCATTAGCCGGGCCACCTGGCAACTTGCCTGTAACGATCTCACATCCGACAATCCATTACGCTTAGTTGCTCAATTAACGGCTGCTGGCTTGCCTGATCAATTTGTTATTGCCCAGGGCGATAATGAGTTATTTATTTCAATGCACATTCCTGAATCACTAACGTTATTGGCTCAGCAAATCCGTCGACTGGCTCGTTCAGGTACATCGGCCCGCATCCGATTAGTGGAGTTTCTATCCATGCCCGACCGCTCTCCCTTAACCAATAAACGCGACCATTTTACGCATGAGGTGCTTATTCCGTTTGGAAATTTATCGGCGAAACCGTTTTCGGGGCTGAGCCAATCAGCAGACGTGTTGCCACAACGAAAGTTTTCGATTGGAAGTGAATGGTTCTATTTGAAGGTCTATACCGGCGAAAAAACCTCCGATACACTCCTGACCGAAACCATTTATCCAGTAGTACAACAGCTACTCAAAACACAGATCATTGACCAATTCTTCTTTGTTCGGTACAAAGACACCGATCCACACCTACGGCTTCGATTTCGGGGAAATGCTCACCTTGAATTTTACCATCATGTAGTACGAGTCATGGAAAAGGCATTGCATGAAGCCATTCAATCAGGTATTGTTCATCGTATCAAAGTAGATACCTATCAGCGTGAACTCGAACGCTACGGTATAGAGCACATGCCCTTATGCGAAACATTATTCTACTACGATAGCCTGTCTACGTTAGCCTTCATAGCGCGTACCGGTAATGAGTTTGACGAAAACTTACGGGTTGCCATAGCCATTCGTAAAATTGACCAATTATTGATCGGCGCAGGCCTCACGCCCAATGCCTGCCTGATAATATTAGGGGAGTTGAAAGAACGTTTTTTTCAGGAATTTGGCGGTACATCGGCCTTACGGCATCAACTCAATGAAAAATACCGGATGTATCGCCCCTTGATGGACCAGGCACTAGCCGACGATTTTCCGATTGCTGGCGATCTGACTAATTGGGAACACCGCCAGGCCGAACTGCTGCAAAGTCTGGTACGCTCCTTACCCAACTCCCGCCAACTCTATGCCATTTTAAGCAGCGTGATTCATATGCTTGTCAATCGTCTGTTTCCATCTAAACAGCGAGCTTATGAGTTAGTACTCTACCATTGCTTAGCCCGGCACTACGACTCCGTACGCGCCCGACAAGCTGTAGTTAGTGCCTAATTACTAGCTATATTTTTCCACTTATAACCAAATCGCATAAGTTATAGCTCAATGGAATATGATAAAAAGATTAGTTATTGAAGTCAGAAAAAACAACGGCCAATTTTGATGCAACAAATCAGCAACACAAATCTAAACTCATGTCTACCTAACGTAAACATACATCATGAAAACACGCATTCACTCGGAGCATTCTTTTGAAATATGGATCAACAATGATACCGATTTTCTGGCTGATGAAGCTGGCGATTTTGACGACAACTGGATCGTGTCTGCTGGCGATTTATTCGGCAATATGGCCTTGCCTCATGACGAGTCAGTTAGTTATTATGATGAGGCTGCCTAGGAAATACGACTCTTATAACCTAATTGAATAAAGTAAAACTATAGGTTATTGAATTAAAAGCGAAGTCGCTAGAAATTTGTATCACCTAATAAATAAAATGAAAATAAAAAACATATAAAATGAAAAAACTATTAGCCGTAGTAGGTATGCTAATCATGGCAACAGCTTGTAAAGAAAATTATACAGTAGAGCCATCGTATGCTAACAATACATACAATTCTGGGAGCAAGCCCAAATCGTCAAATACGGAAAGCGATTCTGTTGTAAAACGTAAGATTATTTTACCAATTAAAACTCAGCCAATAGAGCAACCTGTAACAAATCCACCGTTGGAAAAAGGGAAAAACTTACCCGACCATCAGGAAATCTAATAGTACTGCTTGCATAAACAAGCTTATTGATCAAGAATTAATGGAACGCTACAATAGTAGGCAAAATCAGGCTACGGCAAGTCTTCGGAAGATAACTAAACTGGCATCTTATCAGATGCGGGCATTGACCCAGCAAAAAGCATTAGTCAGAAGCTCGTCGAAACAAGATAAAATTGAATACTAGTTGTGGAATAGATTAAGAGTGCACGAGTATCTATTGCGGCTAAAGTATCCCGGGTTAAAGCAGAGGTTGCAATAGTTATAAAAAAAATTATAAAAAAAACACCATGACAACATTAAATCTGGATAAGTCAAGTACGGTTGAATTAGATTTCAACGAAATGCAAATGGTTGATGGAGGTAGTTGGTTAGATGATGCTGGCACATGGTGCGGTGAGACATGGTGTCGGGTTAAACAAGCCTTCTCAAGTGGATTTTCTAATGGCTCAGCAGCTGCCGATGGAACCAAATAACCTATTACCAACTATTAACTTTTTTAAAAGTAATACTTAACAAATAGAAATCATGCAATTAAGTATCAATAATTTTGAAGTTTCTGAATTAACTTCTAACGAATTAAATCTGATTGATGGAGGTAGCCTACTCAGTGACATCGCTTACGGAGTTGGATATGCTTGTGGATATGTATATGGGGCTGTCAGTAATATAGTGTCTGGGCTTGAAGAAGCGGCCCGCGCACATAACAAATAGTAATCAATTTTATCAACTATAATTTAATAAATCATGAATTCATTAGAACTAATTGAGCTAAACTTTAACGAATTGGCCTTTATCAACGGCGGTGTAGATAAAGATAGCATGTGGTACAAGCTTGGCTATGCCGTGGGTACTTATTTATTTGAGCATGGTATACCAGGGAAGTGATTATACACACTAAAAATTACTGGCTACTTAGATAAGTAGCCAGTTTTTATATCATGAAGCAATTATTTATTAATTTTTTCGATTTTTTGCAAGGGGCAAGTTATCTAGATAAAGATATCAATATAGGTGCCATTTATAAAATTTTATTTATAGGGAAAGCCATAGGGCTTATCTTTTTATTTAAAGTAATTATTGGTTTTTTGAGTCTTTTATTAAACAAGTATGGACTTATTGACCCATCAAAAGGGAGCGGTGATTTAACTTCTTGGCTATCAGAGACATCAAATTCTCAATTTATACTCGAAGTGGTAATCTTGGCACCCTTCTTTGAGGAATTTGCATTTCGAGGAATTATCCAATCAAATCGTCTAACCCTTACTCTGGCATTTATTGTAATTTCTTATTTAATAATATGCATTTTAAACAGGGCTAATTTTTATTCTTTAACAGCAAGGACTTTACCTATTGGTATATTTAGCATTTTAATTGGATTTTTTTTCCACAAGTACATATCATATTATTTAGCAAACTTAACATCTAATTATAAAATAAATATATATATAATATGGCTTAGCGCTTTTCTATTTTCTTTGTGGCATTACAATAATTATGATTTTACAAATGCTCGCCCCCAAACAATTCTCTTAGCCCTACTCCCTCATCTTATTTCGGGTTTATTTTTCAGTTGGACATCACTAATGTATGGACTAAAGTGGAGTATAATATTACATATTATAAATAATGCCATACCTGTCTTGATTATTATTTTTCGAGCTAGTCAAGAAAGTAAGGTAGCTTAATTAATAACGAATAATTTCATTTCCCAATACAAATTCGCCACAGACAAACATCGAACTTACGCTATTTCACTTGTTAATTATTTAGCCTTTTTTGGCATAACAACTGAAAATCATAAAGCAAAATATGCCCTTTTAGCTCTCTCAATGATTATTAGTATCTATATTATTTAATTCTAACACACGAAAAGGTTCTTGGTAAGCGCACCTTACTAATCAGAAATATTCTTGAATTTCGTTATCAAAAACTAGATTCAAACTATTCATATGTAGTCTTATTTTGTGAGTCGACAGTTGAATTATTAATTAATCTATATACTTTTCATGCATAATTCAAAAAAGCAGCCAAAAAATTGGGCTTACATAATAAGTTTAATAATAGTATTTCTTACAGGAAATATTATTATTAAAGGATACCCTATATTGAAACAATGGTTCATTTCTGTATTAAGTAAGTAATGCTAGTAATCGACAATACAAATTAAGAGTCCAAGACCACCCTACTAAGGTTGGCCTGATCGTTGTTTCACCAAATCCAATAAAGTGATTCGCTCTACAATGAAACCCCAATACCTACTGCCCTTACCGTTCCTTATTTGCGCACATATAACATTAGGGCAACGTATACAGGGTAAAATCTTATCATCTTTTAAAGAGGGAATTCCTTTCGCAAGCATTCAAGTAGTTGGCACTTCAAAAGGAACGACCACAAATGAGCATGGCGAGTTCAACCTGCAACTCCCCTCAATTCCCTGTCAAATTCTGGTAAGTAGCATCGGTTATCAAACCGTAACGCAGCGAATTGATCATACAACAAAGCCTGTGGTTATAACGCTACCGGAAGGCGTTGCCCTGCAAGAAGTTAGGGTGATGCCAGACAGTATTTTAAAAACTATACTGACGGGAGCCTTCCGAAAAATCCAATCAAATTATCCGCACAAAACATTCGCCCTGGAGGGCTTTTACCGAGAACTGAATCAGAGTACAGATAGCGACGAATTAGTACATTATGGCGAAGCGTATCTGAAGGTTGTCATGAGTGGTTATCAGGCTACAAACGAGGATGCACAGGTTGAAGTAATAAAGGCACGTATCAATAAAAATCCGGGACGAGACTCCATCGAAACCACCCGATGGTACGGCGGTGCATTTATCGCTAATTCAAATGATTTAGTTAAAACGCGAGCCGAGTTTTTGAATCCAAATTCATTTAACAAAAGATATCGCTATACGCTGGCGGCCGTTACGCCCTACAACTCAGACTCACTCTACGTTATCAACTTTAGTTCAAAAGACAGGGAAGAGTCGGCTACGGGTACGCTCTGGATACACAAAAAGTCACTGGCTTATGTAAAAATTACGTATCAAAGTAGTAGGGCTCTTCAGCACGATCTTATCAGACGGTTTATAAGCAAAAATCGACTACGTGAATGTAGGTATATTGAGCAGAATGGAATATGGCATCTGGCACATATAGCACACAAAACCACATTTGTCAATAAGCAAACAAAACGCGAAACCACCCACGATCTAGCCTTTATCACTACCCAATATGATGAGCAGGGCACACCTGTTCCCTATGATAAACGGTTAGCCTATGGCGCTATTTTCTCAGATTTAACGAACGAATATGATCCTGAATTTTGGGATAAGTACACAAGCCTGGAAGCCGATTCGGCGCAGAAAAGCCAAATGGCGCAGTTTAAAGCTATATCACAAACACAACAGGCACAACAGTATGTATCCTCGAAAACCCGACGGGATAAACTAGTCGCTGTATTAAAAAAATTGAGCATTAGCTATGGAATTGGAGTTGCTCAGTACGCACAACAAAGTCCTATCCTAACGGCAACTTATCAACATAAATCTTTCGAAAACCCAACGTCATTCCCATCTGGACACCCTATTCTCCTATTCAGGACCAGCTATGGTTTTCGACTGACAAATCATGTCAAACTAGATGTCATCAATTTCCAAAGCGTATTAAATAACGATTATTACAAGTCCATTCAAGCTGGATTCACCTATAGCCTGTTAGTTAAAAAGAAAGGAAATCCCCTATTTCTCTATGCGTTGGGTGCTTTTGCCTGGTCGCAGACAGGCTGTTTGCTGACGGAGCTTACAAACAGTGAGGGCTTTGTCGATCCAGGCAAGCAGTTAAACACTCCAGTCAAGGTCTTTTATGCCGATCGGGGATGGGCTGGTGTAGGCGGCTTCGGTTTTACGTTTCAGAAAAAGCGTCGCGACTATTTTATTGAATCGAATTACCGATTTGTACTGACGAATACGCCATCAATAATCTTTAAAGAATCGGGTAATCTGTTTAATAAAAAAGTCATCACAACACCCGATCAGACTGACTTTCAACTGAATATTGCCAACAATACATCTATTGTGCAGCCTGTTGGCATTACACTTGGCATTCGATGGCATTTTTAAAATAGATTAGTATAACTTATTCCCTCTCGTTATAAACTACAACCGTCTGTTATTGAACCCCGCGTAGCATCGCCTGACCTTTGGCATAAGAAATAACCGCATCCCTATAGCGGCCCCTTATCCAAAACGTTAACACGATGCAACATCAGTTACACCCGCCTGCCGTCATTGAGCACACCACGGAGGCTTATTTGCCCCAGGTTACCGTACGGGGTCAACTCATCTACTGCTCAGTCGCTCTCGCTATTGTGGCGGCTTTAGTTTCGCTCCCGTTCATTCATACCGAAGTTTCGGTACAAAGTGCAGGCATCATTCGCACAGTGGCTGAGCGTAACGAACTCCGCCCACTGGTAGCTGGTACAGTAGCCCAGGTACTGGTTCATGACAATCAGCCTGTTCACCAGGGGCAACCCATGATTCGGTTGCAGACTGAGGTATTGGAAACCAAACTTCGGCTCAACCATTCCCAGCAAGCCGAAAAACTCCTCAACATCCGCGACCTCGACCGACTTGTTCGCGCTACTCGTCCAAATTTGTTGTCGGTATCTGGTTTGCAATCGCCGATTGTGCGCCAACAGTACGAACAGTTTCGGTTTCTGCTCACCGAAAACACGCAGACGCAGCAGAAACGCAAACGTGAATTAGACGTTACGCGTCAGCTCTATGAAGACAAAGTACTGGCGCAGCAAGAATTTGAAGATAAAGAGTTTACCTACAAAACCGTAGTCGCGCAATATGCCTCACAAATTGAACGGCAGGTAAGTGACTGGCAGGCCAGCCTGACCCAGCAACAACTCGCGCTCGACGAACTCCGCGCACAGGAACGCCAACTCCTTAACGAACGCGATCTTCACACCATAAAAGCCCCCGTTACCGGTACAGTTAGCCAGCTTACCGGGCGCTACCCTGGAAGCTATGTGCAACCGGGTGAGGTTCTTGGCGTGATCTCGCCCGATTCTAATCTGCTCGTTGAGTGCTACGTATCGCCCAAAGATATTGGCCTGTTACGGCCCGGTATGACGGCCCGAATGCAGGTAGACGCCTTCGATTACAATCAATGGGGCTTAGTACAGGGAAAAGTAACTGAGGTTTCGAACGACATTACTGTTATGGAAAACCAGCCGGTTTTTAAAGTCAAGTGTCAGCTCGATCAGAATTTTCTTTCCCTCAAAGAAGGTTACAAAGGCTATCTCAAAAAAGGCATGACCCTCCGGGCGCGCTTTGTAATTACCGAACGAAGCCTGTTCGACCTGCTCTACGATAAGGCCGATGATTGGCTCAATCCGAAAAATACCCCTGCCCTTGCTCAAAAGTAAAGGCCCAAACAGGCGCTACCCCTTAGAAAATCATGGCAAAAAATACGATAATCAAACAACACGACATTACCGATTGTGGAGCAGCTTGCCTGGCTTCCATTTCGGCACACTATAACTTGATGATGCCCATTGCCCGCATCCGACAAATGGCTTCAACTGATCAGAAAGGCACCAATGTCCTGGGTATGATCGAAGCAGCTACTCGGTTGGGGTTCCAGGCCAAAGGGGTACGCGGTACGTTCGAAAGTTTATCGAAAATACCTAAACCGGCCATTGCCCACGTCATCATTAAAGAAGTACTCCATCACTTTGTGGTCATCTATGATATTACGGATAAACACATCGTGGTCATGGATCCCGGCCCAGGTAAGCTCGTTAAACATACGCACGAGGAGTTCAAAAAAATCTGGACTGGCGTTTTGATTCTGCTGTTGCCCAACGAGCAATTTGAAACGGGCAACGAAAAAATATCGGCTACGCAACGTTTCTGGCAGTTAATTCAGCCGCACCAGAGCGTGATGATTCAGGCCCTGTTCGGTGCCCTGATTTACACCGTACTGGGCCTTTCGACCTCCATTTATGTCCAGAAAATTGTCGACAACGTCATTGTCGAAGGCAATCGAAATCTGCTCAATCTGTTGAGTATCACCATGATTTTGATTCTCGTTTTGCAGCTATTTATCGGAAGTTTGAAAAGCATGTTCGCCCTGAAAACCGGGCAGCAAATCGATGCCCGATTGATTCTGGGGTATTACAAACACCTGATGAAATTGCCCCAGCAGTTTTTCGACACCATGCGCGTGGGTGAAATTATTTCGCGGATCAACGATGCCGTTAAGATTCGGGCGTTTATCAACGATGCCGCTACAAGTCTGGTTGTCAACGTATTCATCGTTCTATTTTCGTTCGGCATGATGTTTACCTACGACTGGAAACTAGCCATGATTATGCTGGCCGTTATCCCGTTCTATGCGGGCATCTACGTCATTGTTAACAAGCTGAATAAAAAGTACCAGCGAACACTGATGGAAGATGCAGCCGAACTGGAATCGCAGTTGGTCGAGTCGCTGAATGCAATGGGCACTATCAAACGCTTCGGCCTGGAATCGTTCGCCAATATCAAGACCGAAACGCGCTTTGTCAAGTTGCTGAAGACCATTTTCACGTCGGCCCGCAACTCGGTTTGGTCGGGCAATGCCACGGAAATTGTTTCCCGATTATTCACCATCATCCTGCTTTGGGTAGGTGCGGGTTTTGTGATCGACAACCAGATTACGCCCGGCGAACTCCTATCATTTTATGCACTGATTGGCTACTTCACAGGCCCCGCCAGCCAACTCATCGGTGCCAACAAAACGGTACAGGATGCGCTTATTGCCGCCGATCGCCTGTTCGAGATCATGGACCTAGAACGTGAATCGACTGAGAATAAAATTGAACTTCAGTCGGATATGATCGGCGACATTCGCTTCAAGGACGTATCGTTTCGGTATGGGAGTCGTACACAAGTATTTGACAGTCTGAGCATAACGGTACCAAAGGGCCAAATTACGGCAGTGGTTGGCGAAAGTGGTTCGGGTAAATCCACGATGCTATCACTCCTCCAAAACCTGTATCCACTGCAAAGCGGCAGCATTCACATTGGCGATTACGACATCAAACACATCAGTAACGAAAGTATTCGCCGTCGGGTAAGCGTTGTGCCACAGAAGATCGATCTCTTCGCTGGAAACGTCATCGACAACATTGCCGTGGGCGAATACCAGCCCGATATGCAACGGATCGTAGCCATTTGCCAACGACTCGGCATTACGGAGTTTATTGAAAAATTGCCTAATGGGTTTCATACGTACCTGGGCGAGAACGGAGCCAGCTTATCGGGTGGACAAAAACAGCGGATTGCCATTGCACGCGCCCTGTATCAGAATCCAGACATTCTAATTCTGGACGAAGCCACGTCATCGCTCGATTCCATTTCTGAGAAGTGCGTGCAGGAGACCATCCAGCATCTACGGGAACAGCATAAGACGGTTATTCTGATTGCACATCGACTCAGTACGGTGATGAACGCCGATAAAATTATCGTTATCGAGCAGGGTAAATTAATTGAAGAAGGCTCCCATTTCGAGTTGCTGGCGAGAGAGAATGCATATTATACACTCTGGGCTTCACAGATGCCATTGGCCATAAAATCGACGAGTCTCTCCCCGT
This sequence comes from Spirosoma foliorum, assembly GCF_014117325.1. NCBI lineage: Bacteria > Pseudomonadati > Bacteroidota > Cytophagia > Cytophagales > Cytophagaceae > Spirosoma > Spirosoma foliorum. Next base: position 5,929,771 of record NZ_CP059732.1, read on the forward strand.
TGGATTTGCTCCAGATCAGTGCCAACGGAGATCAAACGGCAACGCCTGTAGTAACTCCCGAAACCCAGACCGCCTTAGCTTTATGAAACCAATAGTTATAATTCTACTCATACTGGGTTTCTCTGGAAAACTCTGGGCGCAATCCATACCTTCGTTACCCAGTTCATCAACGCTAACGCTGGAACAGTGCATTGTACTAGCACTGGAAAATCAACCCTCCATTCGGCAATCGGTATTGCAGCAGCAACTAGCCGATAACACCGTTGAACAAACGCGAAAAAGTCAGTTACCAACCCTGTCGGGCTATTCGAATCAGGGATTGAACTTTGGGCGTAACGTTGACCCGTATACAAATAGCGTGACCAATGCGCAGATTACGACCAATACAGTCGGATTAGGTGTAAGTTGGACCGCATTCAACGGTTTCCAGTTGAAGAATACATTGCTACAGCAAAGTCTAACAGCACAGGCAAGTCACTTTGATGTAGCCACGGCTAAAAATACAATTACTCTCAATACATTACTGGCTTATTTGCAGGTATTAACGGCACAAGACTTAGTAACGGCAAGCGAGGTACAGGTAAGCGTGGCACAAGCACAGGTTGAACGAACCGAGAAGCTGGTAAAATCGGGTACCACGCCCCCCTTTAATCTGTACGATGCCAAAAGCCAACTGGCCAATGATCAGATGCAATACGTTCAGACTCAGACAAACCTAAAAGCGGCTATGCTAACGCTGTTGCAAGTTTTGAATCTACCCTCAACAACAACCTTACAGCTGATTCGGCTGGAAGGCACAATGATTCCCCAGAAGGTTACAACCGACGCGTACCAGATTTTTACGCAAGCCCGAACCGTTATGCCCGAAGTGCTGGCCGCCGATTTGCGTACCAAAGCAGCACAGAAAGGATTAGACCTTGCCAGGGGACTAGCGTATCCTTCCATAACTGTTAATGCTAACTGGGGTACCTCATACTCAAGTGCGGCCCGGCGCAGCATGTACAGTACAGATGCTGTGGAGCAAACAACTACCGGATTTGTTGACGTAGCCGGGCAATCCTATCCGGTTAAAGTACTCGAACCCACCCTAAGCGCAGAACGCATCAATTATTTTCAACAACTGGATAACAATCAGTACAAAAGCCTAACCATGAGCATTCGAATCCCTATTCTGAATGGTTTTCAGGTACGCTATCGCACTACAAACGCTCGCTTGCAACAACAACTGGCCGAATCGCAGGCCGAAAGTGTCCGGCGAAATCTACGGCAAGCCATTGATCAAGCCGTTAACCAACAGCAAAATGCGAATGAACGGTATCAGGCCCTAGAACAACAGGTGATCGTTTTAGCGCAATCGTACAAAGCTGCCGAAGCTCGTTATAACGCGGGTCTGCTCAATGCTGTCGACTATAATTTGGCTAAAAGTAATCTGGACCGGGCATCTATAAACTTGATTCAAGCTCGTTACGAACGAGTACTGCGAGAGAAAGTGGTTGATTTTTACCGGGTTGGAACGTTATAGAGCAAAAAGTAAGTCATCACTCATAAATCCACCATACTTCCAATACCCAAAGGCGCACTTGTCAGGTGCGCCTTTCTCATAAATAACACTATAAAGTTTACGTCAGGCATTATCTTTGCATCCTTAAAATTACCTCATCAATAGCTTCCTGATAAAATTGTGTTGAGTGTTTGTAAACGATTTACCGCATCGGCGGCCCGGTCATTTGCTCATTCACACATTCACTCATTCACTCATTGCTAATGCAGGTTCTTAAATTCGGTGGCACCTCAGTTGGTTCCGTAGAGAGTATCAAACAAGTTATTCAGATCATTGATAATCACCGCCAAAAAGGCGATCAGATAGCCGTTGTGTTCTCGGCGATGGGTGGCGTCACGAACCAGCTCATTGAAATTGGACGCATGGCCACAACGGGTGAAACGGATTACATAGAACTGGTTCGGCGGATTGAAGACCGGCATTTCAATGTGGTAAAAGCGCTCATTCCGATAAAAGAACAGAGTAAAGTATTTGCCCACGTTCGGGGTATTATCAATGAATTGGAAGACCTCCTACGGGGCGTATCGCTGATTCGTGAACTGACTCTCCGTACGCACGACCTTATTACAAGCTTTGGGGAGCGGTTATCCACAACGATCATCACCGAATGTGTAAAAAGTCGGGGAATTCCGGCGCAGTTCTGTGATGCCCGCCAGATCATTAAAACCGATGCCCAGTTTGGGCAGGCCGAAGTTAATTATAGCCTGACCAATCAGCTCATTCAGGAGTATTTTGCCAAGTCGACGGCGACTCAAATGGTAACGGGCTTCATCGGCTCGACGGAAAAGAACGAAACCACTACGCTTGGTCGTGGAGGCTCCGATTATACCGCCAGTATTCTCGGTGCCGCACTAAATGCCGAAGTAATCGATATCTGGACCGATGTTGATGGTATGATGACGGCCGATCCACGCAAAGTACCGAATGCCTTCAATATTCCGACGATCACCTATGCCGAAGCCATGGAACTCAGCCATTTCGGAGCCAAGGTGATTTATCCGCCAAGTCTTCAACCTGCCTTTGCCCGAAACATTCCAATCCGGGTGCTTAATACGTTCAATCCTACCCACGAAGGCACGGTAGTTAGCCGCACCGCCGAACGTCGGCAGTACACGATTACGGGCATTTCGAGCATCGACGACATTGCTCTCGTGAATGTGCAGGGATCGGGTATGATTGGCGTGGCTGGCGTATCTGCGAAGTTATTTGGCGTCTTGGCAGCGCATAAAATCAGTGTGATTCTAATCTCGCAGGCATCGTCGGAACACTCCATCTGTTTCGCCATCGATCCGCGTGGAGCCGAGAATGTAAAAACGATTCTGGATGCCGAATTTGCCACCGAAATCGAGCATGGTCATATCGATAACATCGCCATCGAACGTGATTTATCGGTGATTGCCACCGTGGGTGAAGGCATGAAAAAAAGCTCGGGGATTGCCGGAAAACTGTTTTCGGTATTGGGTAAAAACGGGGTAAATATTGTGGCCGTAGCACAGGGGTCGTCGGAGATAAACATCTCGGTGGTTATCAACAAAAATAACCTATCCAAAGCCCTTAACTCGCTGCATAACATCTTTTTCCAGTCTGAAGCACGTGTATTGAACCTCTACCTGGTTGGTACGGGACTGATTGGCAAAACACTCTTAAAGCAGATTTTCGATCAGTCGGAATTCCTACGTGCCGAGAAGCTATTGAAGGTTTGTGTAGTAGGGATGACAAATAGCAAAAAGATGCTGCTCGACCCGAAAGGCATCGCGTTGGATGATTGGCGCGAACGATTGCTTACAGAAGGTGTAACTACATCGCTTCCCGCTTTCGTTGATAAAATCAAGGACTACAACCTCCCCAACTCGGTCTTTATCGACTGCACTTCCGACAAGGATATTGTGCAGTTCTACGAGTCACTGCTGGATAGCAATATCTCGGTTGTTACCCCAAACAAAGTAGCCAATTCGGGCACCTATGCCGAATACCGACGATTACAACGAACAGCCCTGAACCGGGGAGTAAAATTCCTGTATGAAACCAACGTGGGTGCTGGTTTGCCCATCATCAACACCGTACAGGGATTGATGACTGCTGGGGACCGTTTCCTGAAAATCGAAGCGATTTTATCAGGCACGTTGTCGTTCATCTTCAACACGTTCCGTCCCGGCACATCGTTCGCTGACGTGGTTCGTGACGCCAAAGAAAAAGGGTACACCGAGCCCGATCCTCGCGATGATCTAAGTGGTCTGGACGTAGCTCGAAAAATCCTGATTCTGGCCCGTGAAGCCGGTTTTCCACTCGAACCGGAAGATGTAACAATCACCAATCTACTGCCCGAATCGTGTCTGGCAGCGCCAACAATTCCAGCCTTTTTTGACGAACTGGAGCGCAATAACGCGTACTTCGAAAACCTGCTCGCTGAAGCCGAAGAAAAGGGCGAAAAACTGCGATTCGTGGCCCGTTTCGAGAACAACAAAGCGACCATTGGTCTGCGCCCCGTAGATTCGGAACACCCGTTCTATCAACTAACCGGTGCTGATAATATCGTTTCGTTCACCACAGAGCGTTATAAAGAGCGCCCACTAGTTATCAAAGGCCCCGGTGCGGGTGCCGAAGTCACGGCCTCAGGTGTCTTTGCCGATGTGGTGAGTATTGGGAGTTATTTGGCGTAACCCAAATAAGAACTTGTTAGACTGTATGTCCGTTAATAAAGAACGAGAGCCAACACCAGATGGAAGAGAACGTTATATACCTCAACGAGTACCACCGGCTGCAGAGCGAAAAAATGATCAGGAAAGTCTCCGAGCAGCCCTTGATGTCATTGCAGGAGTGCATCGAGCAAGCAAAGCGGCTCAAGGACCAGCCCCTCAAAACCGTGCTGAAAAAGCAGCGTTAGATCAGGCGCTTCGGGTTGGTGAAGAGAAATTGCTTAGGCGATGGGCTTTGGCTGCTAACAAAATGATACCCGCCGATCCATTTACGGATGCTTGGGAAGCTCAAGGTGGTGAAGGAGGTGCCGAACATCAAGTGTATGTTCAATTAGGTATATATTACAAGCGGAATAATCTGAATTACTACGGTACTTGGCTGAGTTATCTACATAATCTCCTCCTTCATAATTGGCTCTTCCCAGAAACAGGCTATACATTTCTAGGCTTGATGGACGTAGAAGGTTCATTGCAGTCTGTAGTCAGTCAAAAAGCATTACGAGGTGTAAGAGGGGCGACAGCTGATGAAGTAGCAACTTATATGCTCCCATTTGATTTTATTCCCCTTCAAAACAGTGACTATATAAATACAGGTTTTGGTATCATTGTCAGCGATTTACATCACCGAAATGTACTTGTAAGAGACGATGGTGAATTGCTGGTATTTGACCCAGTTATTTACTTACAATGGCCTTCAGAGTAATCAAATTACTGGAAAATAGCTACAATCCAAGCATATTTGCTACGCCAATACCAACAAGGCGTAATCTTAATACAACACTATGCGATTTTGTTTCTATTTGATTTGCCTTTTACTTCTTTCATTTCGCATTTTTGGCCAACAGAGTACCTTTTCAAAAGATCCTACGGTAGCCTTAGAAAACTTTGATTTTAAAGCCATTGATTACGCTTCCTTAGATTCAACATCCCACGATTTCATCAAGTCAATTGAGTATAGCCTGTATCATCGATTTGATGAAGCCGAGGCTTTACTGAAGAAAGTTGCTTTACAGACAGACTCCCCATTAAGCAAAGTTGCCCGTCATTATTTATTGGCCGAACTTTATTTCTGGCGCGAAAAATATGCTGATTATGTGCAGTTTTCCAACCAAATTAATGAACAACCAGAAATGTATGATCTGGCTAAATCATTGGCTATTCATCCGATAGCGCAAATCAGTTTCTCTGTCGATAGTTTATCAGTTCCGGTAACAATTAAAAAGCATAGCTACATCATTGCCAACCTATTCCTGAACGGAAAACCAGCAAGGCTCATCCTCGATTCGGGAGCTAATTTTTCAACTATTTCTCAATCTCTGAGTGAAGACCTGGGGTTGCAGCCTTTAACAACTATAAACTTTCTGAACTCCGTTGGTACAACGATCAAGGCGCCTGTTGGTAGGCTTGATTCTCTGTCCATTGGCAACGTTCAGTTTAAGGGTGTACCTGTCATTTATACGGCAAAAAGTAAGTTTTTCAAAAGACTGCATGTCGACGGTTTATTAGGCTGGGACATTTTGAGCAAGCTTTCCTACACCACTGACTTTAAGGCACAGACGCTTATGATTCGGAAGCCCGTTTTGGATACCACGGCCGAGAAGAACCTGTTTGGTATAGGGCATCCAATATTAGTTGTTCGTTCTCCATCTGGCCAGCCAATCAATATGTATTTTGACTCTGGGTCCAATAGTGTCGACTTGATGACACATGGAGTTACCAAACTTGTTGATTATAAGACAACTAAACGACCAGGGATGATCTCAGGAATTGGCAAAACGAAAATAGGTTGGTTTCGCTACGTGAAGAACTTTACCTTTAAGGTGAATCAAAAACAGTTGAATTATAGACGAGCCTACTTATCTCCTCTGAATGACTTCATATTGAGCATTAAACGAGATGGCACTTTGAGTAATGCACCATTCAAAAAAGGAAAGCTTACTATTGATTATCGGAATAATCACTTTGACTACAAGGAATAGTAAAGCCCAAAACCGCTGAAAAAATCGTAAATTCGCAAACGACTATAGTTTTTTCCTGTGCTTACCGACACCCCACATCAATCCCTCGTTGAACGCATTCGTGACATCGGTCATGCCGAAGCCGTACGGCGGTTCTTTGGGTTGTTAAAGGAGTTGATCGACATCGTTAACCTGCCAAATGGTGATGCCCGGTTGGCGTTTGTTGTGAAACAGGACAAGTCCTCAATTACAGCCAACGTCAATTTCTTTCAGGCTTTACGGATTCAAAGACCCCGGCGTGGCGAAATTGAATATCACTTGACGATTAAAAAATCGTATCAGGACCGGCTAAAAGGCATTGAAGAGTTAGTCTTTGAGCCACTAACCGAAAAATCGGATTATCTGGCAGTTGTCATTGGTCAATCCAATGTACACCTGCTCTACTTGCCTATTTTGCGCACCTGTTGGGAAGACTGCCTGCTCGAACTGGTTGAAAGCACCAAGCGAGGCCCTCATTCCGCCCGGCACAATACTGACGTATACCGGGCGGCAGAAGATGAAGCCTTTCTAAGCGAGCTTATCCGGTTAGCCGATGATCCCACGCTGGAAGATCGCATTCTAAATGGCCTGGGGGTTGAAGAACCAGAAACTGAGTATGAAACGGCGTCGAAGCTACCACAACAGCCGCATAATCTCATTCTGTTTGGCCCACCGGGTACGGGAAAAACGTTTGCGTTACAGCCGTATCTGCATGAGCAAAACGCCAGTTTAATTACGTTTCATCCATCGTATAGCTATGAGGAGTTTGTCGAAGGCATTCGGCCAGAAGCTATCAATGGGCAGATTAGCTATAAGATCCGAAAAGGTATTTTCTATAAAGCTTGCCAGTCCGCTATTCAACAGGCAGGTTATGGAACGATAGCCGATTGTCTGAATGATTCGCAGGAGAATCGTCGCCAGAAATTAGCAAAAGCACCAGCACACTACCTGCTTATTGACGAAGTCAACCGCGCCAATGTCGCCAGCGTGTTCGGCGATTTGATTACACTTTTGGAGGCCGACAAACGCCTTGGTGCCGAAAACGAGCTTTGGTTAACGCTGCCGTATTCGCAGGAGCGGTTTGGGGTTCCTATCAACTTGTTTGTGATCGGCACCATGAACACGACCGACCGTTCTATTGCGCTCTTAGATATTGCCCTGCGTCGACGGTTTTCCTTTCGCGAAATTCGACCCGACGCGACCATTCTCGGCGAGATTGACGGCATTGAACTTCCCCAGTTGCTGCGAACCATAAACGAACGTATTGAATATTTACTGGACCGCGATCACCAGATTGGGCACGCCTATCTGACGACTATAAAAACGTATGCTGAGTTGTGTGACGCCTTCCGCGACCGAATTATTCCACTTTTACAGGAATATTTTTTCAACGATTGGGCCAAGATTCAGTTAATCCTTGGTGATAATCCGGCCTGGGGCAAAGACCCCAATCAGCGGCTTATCTGGATTAAACGAAAGTACACGGCCAATGCCGCCAACAAATTGTTCGGTGAATTGCCGGAATCCATGGATGAGGTAGTCACCTACGAAATTAACCCTAATCTTCAGCAGGACCATTACGATCAGGTACCCGTTGAAGCTTTTATACGAATTTATCAGAAATTGTAACGCGGCCGGGCTGGCGTTCCAGCATCATGTCTGTCGTATCAAACTTATTAAACCTGCGGACAGGATGTCCGCGTTACTCATGAAAGCGCTCGTTCTTACTGAATACAATCATTTCGATTTACAAGATGTTCCTAAGCCAACTGTTCGGCCTAACGAAGTATTGGTTCGTGTACAGGCTGTAGGCATTTGCGGCTCTGATGTTCATGGCATGGATGGTAGTTCTGGCCGACGAATTCCACCCATTGTGATGGGTCATGAGGCCAGTGGCATCATTGCCGAAGTAGGTGCAGATGTGCGTGACTGGTCCACTGGCGATCGCGTTACCTTCGATTCGACCGTTTATGCACTCGATGATTGGTACAGTCGACGTGGGCAGTATAACCTAAGTGATGGACGTGAGGTGGTGGGTGTATCAACCCCCGATTTCAAACGGCAGGGTGCTTTCGCTGAATATGTATCTGTACCTCAGCATATTTTGTATGCCATTCCCGATAATGTCAGTTTCACGCAGGCAGCTTTGGTTGAACCTGTAGCGGTAGCGCTCCACGCCCTAAGTCTAACGCCCATTCAAGTGAATGATTCGGCCGTTGTCGTGGGCGCGGGCATGATTGGCCTGTTTGTGATTCAGGCCTTGAAACTAGCTGGTTGTGGTTCCATTATCGCTATTGATCTGGACGATGATCGGTTAGCGCTGGCACAAAAGCTAGGTGCAACGCACATAATCAACGCCAAAACTGGTGATGTGCCCAAGCAGGTTCAGGCGCTGACGCATGGACGCGGAGCTGACGTTTCCTTCGAAGTAGTTGGCGCTGGACCAACTGTAAAAACCGCCATCGACTGTGTGCGCAAAGGAGCAACGGTGACGCTAGTCGGTAATCTGGCCCCAACTGTTGAAATTCCATTACAGGCTGTCGTCACCCGACAGCTACGACTGCAAGGCTCCTGTGCCATCAACGGGGAATACGAAGCAGCCTTGGCGCTGATCTCATCGGGTCGTATCAATGTAGAAGCCATTCTTAGTGCTGAAGTCCCACTCGAAGAAGGTGCTGACTGGTTTAAACGATTGTATGCTAAAGAGAAAGGCTTAATCAAAGTTGTTCTGAAGCCTTGATTTTAGGGATACGGTTCATAGACGGCGATAGCCGATTCCTGCGATATAATCAAACTACTGTCTGTTAGCCTATTAATCCGCCAGGTATTTCCCGGCGCGACACAACTGGCCGATATGCAGATAGGGTTTGGCGTTCGTTCGGGAAGTGGTATGCCCTCTACATCAACAAGATCCAGTGTATTGCCTTTACGCTTAAAGCGTGCGGGCGAACAGCAGGGGTCGAACTTCCCATCCTTGCCGTAGAGAATCATTCCATTCTGTTTAAAGCTAACAATAGACCATTGACTATCAGTCGGTACATAGATAGGCTGGTTACCAGAATACTGGATCTGAGTCATTCGCCAGCGTCGATATAACAGGTCGGATGGACCAATTGGTTGATCAGTCTGGCAGGCAATAAGCAGCAGTAACAAGGCTGTCGAGAGTAGTACGTTTTTCATATTAGGGGTAGGGTTGATAGGTGGCGATAGCCCGTTCCTGCGTTATAATCAAGCTACTACTTGTTAGTTTATCGATTTGCCACACGTTACCCGGCGGTGCACAATCGACCAATGCGCAGGTCGGATTTGGCGTTCGTTCGGGCAGCGGAATATTCTGTACATCAATCAGGTCCAGTATATTGCCTTTGCGATTAAAACGGTCAGGCAAACAGCAGGGATCATACTTCCCGTCTTCGCCGTATAAAATCATACCATTTGCTTTGAATGTAACAATTGACCCAGCATCGTTTGCTGATATATCTACAGATTGTCCATTGTTATACTGAATCTGCGTCATTCGCCAGCGTCTGTATAATAGGTCATTGGGTGTTGTCTCATCTTTACGGCACCCCAACAGACCAATAATCAACAGGAATATACAGAGTCGCCAAGCTTTCATAATTTCACCCGTTTTTAAGTAGATGACTCCTAACTAAAGCATTTAGTTGGAATACGCTTTAAATTATGCCTACAGCTCCTATACGAATTGCCATTATTGGCCCCGGCAAAGTGGCTCACCTTCATGCCCAGGCCGTTTTACAAACTCCCGACGCCGAATTAGTGGCCGTTTATGGACGAACTTATCAGAAAGCGGAAGACTTTGCAAACCATTACAATATTCGAGCTTACAGCGATGTATATGACATGGTTGATCGCGAGAATGTTGATCTATGCCTTGTTTGCACGACGCATCCTGCCCACCGGGAACCAACCGTAGCGGCCCTCAATGCTGGCTCTCATGTTCTGGTCGAGAAACCACTGGCTTCATCGCTCGAAGACTGCGACGCGATGATCGAGGCTGCCCGGAAAAACAACCGTTACCTCGGCGTTATTGGTCAACGGCGGTTTTATGCACCCTCCATGCGTATCCGGGAAGCTATCGACTCCGGGAAGATTGGGAAACCCGTGCTTGGCACCATTCAGATGCTGGGCTGGCGTAGTGAAGAATACTATAAAAGTGACGACTGGCGCGGTACCTGGGACAAAGAAGGCGGTGGTGTGTTAGTTAATCAGTCGCCACACCAGCTGGATTTGCTACTTTGGTATATGGGCGACATTGACGAAGTATATGGCGTTTGGCGCAATCTGAATCACCCATATATTGAAGTCGATGATACGGCGTTGGCTATTATCAAATTCAAAAATGGTGGCCTGGGAAATATCATTGTCAGCAATTCGCAGAAACCCGGCATCTTCGGAAAAGTACACGTGCATGGCGAAAACGGGGCATCGGTAGGTGTTCAGACCGATGGCGGTGCGTTGTTCATTGCCGGCATGTCGACTATCACCGATCCACCTGTTAATGATTTATGGACAGTTCCCGGCGAAGAGAATCTGTTAGCACAATTCGTAGCAGAAGATACCGCATTCTTCAACACGATTGACGCAACGGTTTATTATTTTGGTGTCCAGATTGCCGAGTTCTGCGACGCCATTCGCAATAATCGGCCTCCGCTGGTTACGGGCGAAGACGGCCGCAAAGTGGTGGCGCTGTTCCAGGCAATTTACGAATCAACCCGAACGGGATTACCTGTGAAATTATAAAATAAGGAGAAAAGGGAGGAGGGGGAGTAGAGGGAAGAAAGGGCTTTCAATGATTTACCTTTCTTCCCTCTACTCCCCCTCCTCCCGTTATTCCCTTCTTAGATCGACGGATCGGCTGGCGTACTTGTATTGTTGTTACGCTCCGTCAGCGGATATGGGAAAAAGTTACGATTCCGCTCCGAGCCCGTTGCACCGGGTCCAGGCCGATTGAACCGGCGGCTATCTTCCAGTCGGAAACCCTGGTAAGCCAGTTCAATATTGCGGTTTCGTAGAATTTCCAGCAGAATCGCATCGGCTGTTTGCGCACCCGAATAGGCAGGTAATGCAGCCCCCAAGCCAAAATAGGTATCTGTAGAAGACCCTGTTTTAGTCAAGACCTTGTTCAGAGCAATTACAGCATTAGCCAGATCGCCTTTACGGGCATAGGCTTCAGCCTGAATCAATAGGATTTCTCCCGGCAGGTAGACTGGAACAGCTGCGCCGTTGGCCGTGTAGAAAGCCGACGCAACAACCGGCGCTACAGCCGTATTGCTACTCACTTTCGTCAGGAAGGCAAGCCGTTTGTCGGCTGGATCAGGTGCCAATGCACCCGTCAAACCCAGGTTGACATTGGTCGGCTGAATAACGTTCAGGTTACCAAACGTAGCTTCGAACAACGGGTTACGGGTATTGTCGTCAAAATTATAGACTGACTTCTTCGTCAAATCGACTTTGGCGGCTGCGGCCAATGCTTTATCATAATCACCAGCAAACAGTGCGTATCGGGCAATCAGTGCCTGAATCGTGTTGGTGATATCGATCCCTGTCACAATTTTACTGGTAAAGTCAGCTGAAACTGGTGCGCTGGCTACCTGCGTAGCAGCTGTTTCCAAAGTAGCAATGGCCGACTTAAACACATCGACCCGAGGAACAAACGGCACGTTCGTACCCGTAGTAATAGGCGACTGCTCGAAAAACAAGCCCAGTGTACCCAGCGACAAAGCCCGGAAGATGGACGCGTAGCCGATAATGCCACTCTTTGTCCCGGCATCCGATACAACGTTCGTGTTTGCCAGAATCAACTCGGCGTTAGCCCGAACCAGATGGCTTTTGGTCCAGAGGTTAACCACAACGCTATTGATATTGCTGACATTACCAGCGCCAACCGTCAGATTGACTTCATCAAGGTTACCAGCATTCAGCACAAACTCCTCTTTGGTTGTCAGCCCCGCTCCGGCTGTGCTGGCGTATAGCACACTCCCGGCAGCACCTGTTGTGTAACGGTACTGCAAGCCATTGGCAAGCGTCATTAACCCATCGGGCGAGCTAACCGCCTGCGATTGGCTGATCGTGCTTGGGTTTAAATATTCCTTATTACAGGCCACCTGGGTCAGGAGTACGCCCGTAAGGAGAGTTGGTATGAGAATCTTTTTCATGAGTTCAGTTTTAGGTTTTCAGTTTACGGTTTCAGGTTTACGGTAAGTAGCCTGTCTGTAATCACGCGGCAGCTAACCATAAACCGAATACAATAAACCAAATACCATTTTTAAAATGTCGCGGCTAGTTTAAACTGGTAGGTACGTGGAATAGGGACGTTTCCGAAGTCCATGCCTCGCAGTAAGTCGTTATTACCACCTGCGTTGGTTTCTGGATCGAAACCGGTGTATTTGTCCCATGAATAGAGGTTACGACCTACGGCAGAGACCGTCAGGCGGCTTAGTCCTTTAATCAGCGGAGGCAATGTGTAGCTGAGCGACACTTCCCGCAGCTTGGTGTATGAGCCTGGATCAACCCGGAACTCCTGCGTGTTATAAACGCCGAAGATGTACCCCCTTGGCAACGTACCCCGTAATTCCTGCTCGGCATAATCGCCTAAACCTACGCCCTGACGTGTCCGTTTATCCGCATTAAAGACGTCGACACCTTGAACCATATCCAACAACACATGCAGAGACAGTTTTTTGTAAGCCAGATTTGTACTGAACGAACCGGTCCATTTTGGGTTCGGGTTACCAATAATCGCGTTGGCGGTTGGTTTGGTTACGTCCAGCGTACCATCTGGATTAATAGCCTGTACGTAGCTAACTGCGCCGTTAGCCTGTCCAACAGCCCGATCAGATTGTGGGAAACCAGACGGAGAAAGCAGTAGTGAGCCATCTGGCTTACGAGCATAAGGAGTGCCATAGAATACACCAACAGGCTGACCGACGATCAGGTTAACTGGTGACCCTGACGCAGAAGAAGCATCGGGATTGATGATCGGCAGACCACCCAAATCCAGCACCTTGTTACGGTTATGGTTGAAGATGAACGTGACATCCCAGCTCAAATTCTTGGTTTTAACGGGCGTAGCATCCAACACGATTTCAAAACCTTTGTTTTCCATCGCACCCACGTTGTTCACAATGCTGGTACCACCTGTGGTTGGCGCCAGCGTCCGGTTTACAACCAGATTGGTAATTTTCTGGTGATAAGCCGTTACGCCCAACCCAATCCGACCATTCAGGAACGCCAGATCGATACCACCTTCGAGTTCGGCCATCCGTTCGGGCTGTACATCGGGGTTGGCCAACTGCGTGCCAGGCGTTATGGTATTCTTACCCAGGAATGCCACCGGACTGAATTGATAAAAACGAGCATACGAACCAATACCCGACAGGTTACCAGCTTCGCCATAACTAGCCCGTAGTTTCAGACTGTTGAAGGCATTACTGAACGACAGATTTTTCCAGAAATCAAGATCCGATACAATGAACGAACCACTGACTTTCGGATAATATTGATTGGTCTGACTTGGCGAGAATTTCGACGACTGATCGCGACGGACAGCGCCGGTGATGAACGCCAGATTTTTGTAGCCAAACGTAGCCTGGGCAAACAAACCGCTCAAACTAAAGCGATCCAGGTTGTAAGCAACGCCTAATGTGGTGCTACTGGCTCCATTAACCGTTTCGATAAACGGAGCTAGATTTTGTCCACTGTTGAGCGAGTAATCGGCCTGAAAATACTGGTAGCTATACCCAATGGCGGCATTCAGTTTAAACTTATCGTTGAACTGGCGTTCATATTGTGCGTTCAGGTCATTGTTGAATTGCAACACCTGGTTGGTAGCCGTAGCCGCAAATCCGCCGGGATACCGAGCAGCAGGTAAACCAGCAATAGCCTGATAAGGATAAGGCCGAATGTAGTTTTTACCGAATTGCGAGTACGCATCTACACCTACAATATAGTCGACGCTCAATCCTTTCAATGGCGTCAAATTCAACTGAAGGCTATTGATAGTCCGGCTCACCGACTGCGAAAACTTCATATCTTCAATCGTCGAGAGTGGGTTCACACGGGTTGGCTCAACGGCTTGTAAGTTTCCAGCGGCATCGCGTTGGGTAATATCATAGATGTTGTTCGTGATATTGACCGCGTTGATTGGGCTATAGAACACGTTACCATTGGCTTTTTCGTTAGATAGGCTATTTGCATAGCTCAAACCCACCGAAATTTTCGCCCAGTCGGTCAAACGCTGATCAACACGAGCGCGGAGGTTGTACCGCGTAAAATCAGTGCCTTTGATAATCCCCTGATTCTTCAGATAGCCAAACGACACATAATATTGTGTGTTATCGCGACCACCCGAGATCGACAGGTTATTGTCGGTGCCGTAGCCAGTCCGGAAAATCTGATCGAAGTAGTTGTACCGTTGAACATCAACCAAATTCGTGGCCAGCGCCGAATAGGCACCATCCCGGTAGATATTTGTTGTTGTTGTACCTGGATTGGCCGTAACCTGCGCTGGCGTGATAACACCAATTGGGTAAAGACGAAGGGATGCAAATCCGAATTGCTTGCCGTAGGTGTTAACCGGCACACTTTTCCGCAATTCGTTGACATTGAACGAAGTCGTAAACGTGACTTGTGCTTTACCTGATTGACCACGTTTTGTGGTGATAATCACAACACCATTGGCAGCCCGTGAACCATATTGAGCAGCCGCAGCAGCACCATTAACCACGTTGATGCTGGCAATATCATCGGGATTGATATCAGACATGCGGTTCTGGCCAACATTGGCATTTCCTACGTCGTTGACCAGTGCCAATTGTGATACGTTCGTACTGGCGTTGCTTACGATGACCCCATCAACAACATACAATGGATCAGACGAACCAACGAGCGACTTGATACCGCGTAATCGGATACTGATTCCACCGGCAGGATCGCCCGAGTTTTGAGTGATCTGTGCGCCCGGCACTTTGCCTTGTAATGAGTTGATCAGATTACCCGAGCCAGATTGCAATAAATCAGATCCTTTGATGGTACTGATGGCATTCCCCAGTTCCCGCTTGGGAGCCGACAGCGTAGAACCCGTTACAACTACTTCATCGAGGTTCGTGGCAGCTGCCACTAATTGTGCATTTAGCGTAACCTCCGTGGCACTACCCAGCGTTACATTCTGGCGTAAGGTTTCGTACCCAATAGCGGTGAAAGCCACTGTTGTTTGGCCAGGTTTTAGGCTTACTGGCAGTGTAAAGTTCCCGTCGGCGTCGGAAGTTGTACCAACGGTAGTACCTACAATTACGACCGTTGTGCCCGGAAGTGGTAGCTTCTCGGGGTCTGTAACACGACCTTTAATCGTGTAGCGAGTGCTTTGCGCAAAGGCTGCGGTACAAAGCAAAACCGTTAACCAGAGCAGGCAAAACTGTCGGATAACGAGTGAGTATTTGTTGGTCATACGTACGAATTAATTTGTGGGTGAGTTAATGAAAACATAATCAAATTAATTACGAAATGTAGCGATAAATGACTACGCAAACCATGATCAGGGTCAGTTTACTCTCAAAAAAATGAAATGTCTTTTTTTAGTAAATTTGAATCTTTTATAAGTCATACTATACTTCATGATCAACCGAAAGCTCTCCGGGCAACTCTTCTTCATTGCTCTTTTAATCGTTCATCTGACTACTCCAAAAATTGCCGAAGCGCAGTCTAAACAACGTTATTCAACCCTTCAGCAAGCCGTTTTCTCGGGTGGGCAGTTGACTGGTTCACAGGGGCCGCGAAGTGTAAACTGGATTGAAGGGGGCACTAAATTTTCGTTTATCGATGGGCAGAATACAATTAAAACTCTATCGCCCAAAGACCAGAAAGAGGAAGTCATTTTTGATGGTAGTCAGTTAAAATTTCCCGGTACCGAAAAGCCATTTTCCTACGGTTCGTTCCAGTGGTCGAAGGACTCGAAAAACATCCTGTTCCAAAGCAATTTCCGTCCCGTTTACCGGCGATCGGGGGTGTCTGATTACTATGTGTATACGGTTGCCGATAAGACGCTGAAACTCGTAGCAAAGGATGCACAAACCGCTGAACTAGCCCCCGACGGCCAGAAAGTGGGTTACGAACGTGGTGGCAATTTGTTCGTATTCGATTTTGCTACTCAGAAAGAAACGCAACTCACCGACGACGCAAAAGCGTCCTTTCTGAATGGTCGATATGGCTGGGTGTATGAAGAAGAGTTTGGACTAGCGCAAGCCTGGGATTGGTCGCCGGACAGCAAATTCATTTCGTTCTGGCAATCCGATGAGCGGCAGGTTCCGATGTATAAACTCACCGATTATAAAGGTTTCGATGAGAAATTCGACTCTCTCCCCTATCCACGCGTTGGCGACCCGAATCCCATCGTTCGTATCGGGGTGATTGAGATCGCCAACAAGAACAAGCAATGGATGAAAGTAGATTTAGGGGACGGCTACATTCCTCGCGTCTATTGGACTTCGCTCGAAGGTCAACTGGCTGTGGTACACATGAATCGCAAGCAGAACCATATGAAACTGTTCATGACGAACGCCCGAACCGGCGACGCCAAACAGATCATGGAAGAAAAATCGAACACCTGGATTGATGTCTTCGATTTCTTTGCGGGCATTAACCATCTGCTCTATTTTCCGGCTGGCGTTCAGGAATTTTACTGGGTATCCGATCGGGATGGCTACTCGCACCTGTATCGCTACGACTATTCGGGCAAACTGCTCAATGCCGTCACGAGCGGCAAATGGGAAGTCACGTTCATGCACCACATCGACCCTAAGGCTAAGAAGGTTTATTTCACCTCAACCGAAGCCTCACCCTTAGAACGCCAATTGTTTGTGGCTGATCTGGACGGGAAAAATAAACGTCGGCTAACAACCGTACCAGGCCGACACACGGTGAACTTCTCACCCAATGGTCAGTATTTCATTGATAAATATTCCAACACGTCGACACCCACACAAGTCGAACTTCGCGATACCAAAGGCCAGTTAATCAAAGCATTGGAAACGAACCCCAAAGTAACCGAGTACGTAGCCAGTCACGATTATGCACCTAAAGAACTAGTCAATTTCACAACATCGGATGGGTTAGCAATTGATATCTCAGTTATTAAACCACTTGGTTTCGATCCAACGAAAAAGTATCCGGTTGTGATGGATATTTACGGCGGTCCCGGCTCCCAATCTGTTTATAACGACTGGAGTGGAACGGGCTGGCATCAGTGGTTGGCGCAAACGGGCTATGTGGTCGTGAGTGTGAACAACCGGGGCAGCGGTGGCTATGGCAGTGCTTTCGAGAAAATCGTTTACGAGAAACTAGGGAAGTATGAAAGTCAGGATTTTGCCGAAACGGCTGCCTGGTTAGCCAAACAGCCTTGGGTAGATGGCAATCGGATGGCCATTCGCGGTCACAGCTACGGTGGTTATATGAGCAGCTACACCATGCTTACACATCCCGGTGTGTTTAAAGTATCCCTCGTAGGTGCACCCGTTACCGACTGGCGGCTTTATGATACGATCTACACGGAACGGTACATGGGTTTACTTCCCGAAAACGAGGAGAAATATAAGGCCAGCGCGGTATCACCTTATGCCAAAAATCTGGCTGGCAAAATGTTTGTTGCTCACTCAACAATGGACGAAAACGTACACGTCCGGAATACGTTTCAACTCATGAATGCGCTGGAAGATGCAGGCAAAGACGCCGATCTGCGTATTTATCCACCGGGTGCTCATGGTGTAGCGTATAGCGCTGGCACGCAGCTGCTCCTGTACCAGCAATACACGACTTATCTGGAAACGTATCTGAAAAGCGGGCCGTTGAATTAACCTTCGCCTTTGTGAAGGCAGGTTATTGATCTTGCCTTCACGAAATTAAAGAATCCTTCTCCCGCGTTGAATTACCTAGTCAACCACTAAGTAGCTAGGTAATTCAACGAAAAAACTAAAATCAAAATACCCCCTAACAATCAAATACTTAGCCATAAATAATACCTTATTCGTTGATTAAATTGACTGCTTTGGCCTCCCATTTATAAAACAAAATAGCAGATCTCATGTTAGGTATTTTCATAAGTACTTACGAATCCGTAGGTATGTTAGTAAAACGATCAACTGCTATGAAAAAACTAATCATCGCTGCTTCGTTATGCAGCCTGCTAACCGTATCGCAACTTGGTTTTGCCCAAGCTGTTCAGGAAGGGAAAGCAGCCAAAAAAGAAATGAAGGCCGAAAAGAAAGTGGCTAAGGCTCATGAGTACAGAAAAGAAGCCGTAACCCACAAAGGCCTTGAGATTAAAGGTATATCTGATCCAAAAACGAGAATGGCTAAAGCTGACCGGAAAATGGAGAAGGCCGAAAAGAAAGAACTGAAAGGAGAAGCTAAAGAACTGAAAGCAGTCGCTAAAGCAAAAACCAAAAAGGCTGCCGGAGTCGATTAGTAATAGACAGAGAAACAAAAAACGTGGCCCGATTGATCGGGCCACGTTTTTTGTTTCTTTGTATGGATACCTGATTAGGCCGGTCGCAACGCCCGCCGAATCACATCCTCAACCGATAAGGTAGGATCAGCTTTCAGGGCATCATCCACGCTTTTCTCCGCCGTTGGTTTGGGAAAGCCGAGTGCAACCAAAGCAGCCAACGATTCTTCGCGAACGGGATCAACCGCTGATTGACGGTAGGTAGGCCCGCTAGGTACCACACCCGACTTCTTCATTTTATCGCGCAACTCAAGAATAATGCGCTGGGCTGTTTTGGCACCAATCCCTTTAATGGCCTGCACTGCCCGAACGTTTTCGCCCAAAATTGCCAGTCGCAAATCACCGGGTTGCATGGCTGATAACATCCCAAGCGCTGTATTCGGTCCAACACCCGAAACACCAATCAAATCCAGAAAAAGCGACTTTTCATCGGCATTGGCGAAGCCGTATAGCGCTTGAGAGTCTTCGCGAAACAGATGATGAATAAACAGTTTGATCCGGTCGCCACCGCCGGGCAGAACAGCATATGTTTGAAGGGAAATATGGACCATATACCCTACGCCATTGACATCAATAATGGCATTTGTAGGTTCTTTATGGGCCAGTGTTCCGTCTAAATAAGCAATCATTCGTAGATTAGAAAGGCTTGTTTTTAAGCGTGTTAGATATAGATAAAGATACGAAAAACCCACGACTTTATCGCTAAAATCGTGGGTGTGTATTAGCTGTTTCAAGTTTAAGACTCAATGTTTCCCTAGCAACTGCAATCGCTACGGTTGCTCGATTTAAACATGGAACATTGAACTTGAAACGTTGAACAATTAACCAACAATCAGCTTTTGGCCGGGTCGGAGCGCGTTGCTCTTAATGTGGTTCATTTTCTTAAGCTGATCGATCGTTAAATCGTACCGTTGAACAATATTCCAGAGCGTATCGCCACTTTGTACTCGGTGGTAACGTGGTTTGTAATGCTTCGATTTAGCGACAGCCTCTGCCTTTTTGCGACCTTTAGCCGTTCCCTGATCGGCCAACCGTTCGGCACGGGTTTCGGTTACTTCTTTCAAAATGGTCAGCTTCTGTCCTTTCTGAATTTTAGTTGACCGAAGGTGATTCCAGCGTTTCAGATCGTAGAGTTCAACGTTGTATCGTTCGGCAATATCTCCCAGATTGTCGCCTTTCTTGACAACATACGTCTGCTTGCGGGGTTTCCGCATAACAACGGTTTCGATATCGTCCTCAGGCTCATCAACCGATTCAACTACGGCCAGTTGAGCAACAGACGCGGGTGCTTCCTGCATGCTTATGTTGGCTAGCGGATTCCGATTCAAGGCTGTCCATGAACCCATCGAATCAGCACCATACCGGACATTTTCGGCACTAGCTAACAAAATGTGCTCCATCTTACCTGGTATCCGGCTCGCCGAATCCAGAATAGCCCGACGATTCGATGCAAAATAGTCGTACTGCTCGCGGGGTATACGAAGTGGATATCGTTTGGTGTATTCAGGCAGGATGGTTGTTGTAATGGCTGGATTCATTTTCTGCAAATCGGCCAGCGCCATTGTGCTGTGTTTAGCGAAGGTTTCGAGGTTGAAATAGCCACTCACCTGAATGGTATCATGCGGAATAGGATACTCGAAATTTTCGCCAACGATACCGTGGTCTCCAGCATGGTTAATCAGATAGGTGAAGGCCACAAACTGAGGCACATAGCCACGGGTTTCTTTCGGCAAGGCATCGTAAATGGTATAAAACGAATCTCCACCTGACCGACGCATGGCCCGCTTCACAGCGCCTGGCCCGCAGTTATAAGCGGCCATTGCCATCTCCCAATCGCCAAAAATGTTGTACAGATCCCGAAGGTATTTGCAGGCAGCTTCGGTAGCTTTTACGGGGTCCATCCGCTCATCCACATACTCATCCTGCGACAGACGCAGATCCCGACCTGTACCGGGCATAATCTGCCAAAGTCCGCCAGCGCCAGCCCGCGAAATAGCGCGTGGATTTAGGGCAGATTCAACAATGGAGAGATATTTCAACTCGTCGGGAAGACCGTACTGTTTCAACATTCGCTCATAAAGCGGGAAGAAGAGCGGCATTCGTTCGAGCATCGTTTGGGTATAACTCGCCCTGCGGAACGTAAAGTAATCGATATACGCCTGAACCGCTTTGTGATAATTCAGCGGAATGTCTTTCTGTAACTTCGCCAGCCGCTCCCGAATCAGGCTGTCAGGTACACTGGGTACATACGCCAGTGTATCTTTTTTCACGATTGTACTGTCCAATTGAATCGTAGTCTCGGCGTGAGCAGCTGTTGCCAGTCCCACTACCGCACTCAACAGCCCCAGTCTTAACAGGCTACGGTTCAGGTAGTTCATATAGGTTTCACTTTATATATGATGTATGATATAGGATGTATGATGTATTTTTTAGCGTAGTACGTGTCATATATCCTACATCCTATATCATACATCATATATATTCTACAAAGTCTTTGCCAATGCTACTAATTTTCCCTCTTTAAAAGGCGGAGCCATTAATTGCAATCCAATCGGTAACCCTTCGGCATCTGTACCGTTTGGAATCGATATGGCCGGATAACCCACTACGTTGGCCTGCACCGTAAAAATATCGGCGAGGTACATTTGCAGCGGATCGTCTGTTTTTTCGCCCAATTTAAACGCTGGTGTAGGCGTTGTAGGCGAAAGCAAAAAGTCATATTGCTCAAACAACCGCTCTGTTTCCTGACGAATCAATCGCCGAACCTGTTGCGCTTTGGTATAATAAGCATCGTAATAACTCGCACTCAGCGCAAACGTGCCGAGTAAAATCCGCCGACGCACTTCAGCTCCAAATCCTTCTGTACGGCTTTTTTTGTACAACGTCAAAAGGTCCAATGCTGATGTATCGACAGATACACTTCTGTACCCATACCGTACCCCATCGAAACGCGAGAGGTTCGACGACGCTTCGGCAGTAGTCAGAATATAGTAGGTGGGAAGAAGATATGTTAAAAGGGAAATATCAACAGGTTCTACTACGTGCCCCGCAGCTCTTAATTCGTCGATTTTACGCTGGGTAGCCTTCCGAATACTTTCATCGATCCCGGTACTCTCAACACCATCACGCAGATAAGCAATGCGTAAAGGGCGTTCTGGGAGTGTTGCCTGCGCATAGGCCGAAACGGGCTGGCTCGATACAGTACTATCAAAATCGTCAGGCCCCGCCATTATTTCGAGCAGCAAAGCGGCATCTTCCGCGTTGTTGGCAATCGGTCCGATGCAATCGAAAGAGGATGCGTATGCAATCAGCCCCCAACGGCTGACACGCCCATAGGTTGGTTTTAGCCCAACAACACCACAAAAAGCGGCAGGTTGACGAACCGATCCACCTGTATCAGAACCTATACTAGCTAAACAAAGACCAGCCTGTACAGCTACTGCCGAACCACCACTCGATCCACCGGGTACGCGACTAGGATCGGCTGCATTACGGACCGGGCCAAAGGCAGAATTCTCATTGGACGAGCCCATGGCAAACTCGTCGCAGTTTTGCCGACCGATGATAATGACATCTTCGTCCAGCAGACGTTGAATGGCTGTGGCGGTAAATTGAGCCGTAAAATTGTCGAGAATCCGGCTTCCGGCCCGAACGCCGTGCCCGGTGTAATTGAGAACGTCTTTTATACCGATGACCATTCCAGCTAACCGACCTGCCTGGCCAGCTGCTAGTTTTTGGTCGACCGCATCAGCTTGCTGAAGGGCCTCATCGGCATATACTTCGGTAAATACATTGAGGTATTGGTGCTCATCGATACGGACGAGGTATTGCTCTACCAATTGACGGCAGGTAACGGTGCCATTATTGAGATCGGCCTGAACAGAGGAGAAGCTACGATAGGGAATCACAAAGAACAGATTATGATTTACGGTATTCGGTTTACGGTGGGCTGGCGCGAAAGCAATTCTGCATCAGCCCACCGTAAACCGAATACCGTAAACTAAATACCTTAAACCATAAACTAATAAAAACAGACAATCAGACGGTTCCTGACTGGTACCGCCTGATTGTCTGCTGTCATACAACATGACTTAACTTATTTCTCCGACTCTTTCAGACCTTCTTCGATATTCTCGCGAACGTCTTTGGTAGCGTCTTTGAATTCTTTGATGCCTTTACCGAGTCCCCGTGCGAGTTCGGGAATTTTCTTAGCGCCGAACAACAGGAGCAATGCCAGGAAAATAAAGATCATTTCCTGACCGCCCAAACCCATAATTGCAAAAATGCTTGCCAATACCATGATTTCTGGAATTTGAATGTATGCAAAATTAACAAAACTCTCTCGTACAATCTATTAAAACGTAGTGAAACTTACGCGCGAAGGCTCAGTTTGGTTTCACGTTTAAGGTTTAATGTTTCAAGTTTTATTCAAGTGGTTAAACGTTCACCTAATCAAACAGGAAACATTAAACCTTAAACGTTGAACTTGAAACTTTATACTCACCCTATTTTAATAGTCTCAACCGGACGGGATGACTCCTGTCGTTGATTGGTCGCCGTGTATTCCCACTCCCGAAACTTATCAATGTCGTCTTTAATTCCATTGAAGAGCCAGAACATGAGCGCAATATCATCTGTCAAGCCCACAATTGGCAGGAAATCGGGTAAAATATCAATGGGCGATACAAAGTAGATGAGTACGGCAATCATCCGAAGGAGAGTCTTCCAGGGTAATTGTCGGTATTCGCCCGATGCATAAGCTTTCAACAAACGGGTAACAATACCTAATTGCTCCCGAAAGGCGGCAAAATTGGCACCCGATAAACCACCGCTCTTGTCAATAGCTTCCCGGATCAGGTCATACAAACTTCGTGTATTACGAGCGTAACGAGCAGCTCCATCGCTGGCCCGCTTAAAGAAAATGGAGGATAGAATCCTGGATATAAGACTACTGTTTTTCATTGACTGATTTGTTATTCCAGCACGGGCCAGTCTAACAAAGTAAAGGGTGGTATGTATCTAACAACTTTTGTTCGTACTATAAACGCTCGAACTGAACCAGAAGTTTTATTACGACCGCTATTGGTTTGTCTTGACCGTGGGACGTACTTTTGCGATCGTTTGTTAACCCTTTAATTCCGAATACAGTATGAAAGTTACCGTAGTAGGTGCCGGAGCCGTTGGAGCCACCTGCGCCGACAACATTGTTCGTCGGGAGCTTGCCCACGAAGTTGTTCTCCTCGATATTAAAGAAGGTATTAGTGAGGGTAAATCTCTCGATATGCTCCAGGCATCGACGCTGCTTGATTGCGACATTAAGCTGGTAGGTTCTACCAACGATTATGCCAAAACAGCGGGGTCGGATGTTGTTGTTATTACCTCGGGCCTTCCCCGTAAACCCGGCATGACCCGTGAAGATCTCATCGGTATTAATGCTGGGATCGTAAAAGGCGTTACAGAAAATATTCTGAAATACTCTCCCGACGCGATTTTCATTATCATCTCGAACCCAATGGATACGATGACGTATCTGGCGTTAAAATCGTCGGGACTGCCTAAAAACCGGGTTATCGGTCTGGGTGGTGCGTTGGATTCAGCTCGCTTCAAAACGTATCTGTCGCTGGCACTGAACTGCTCGCCAAACGATTTACAGGCTTCGGTTATTGGTGGTCACGGCGATACAACCATGATTCCATTAACCCGTCTGGCAACTAAAGCTGGCGTACCTGTCAGCAACTTCCTGGATGAAGAAACCCTGAAAAAAGTAGCTGCCGACACAATGGTGGGTGGTGCTACATTGACAGGTTTAATTGGTACATCTGCCTGGTATGCACCAGGTGCAGCGGGCGCTTACATGGTCGAGAGTATCCTTCGCGATCAGAAGCGTATTATTCCTTCCTGTGTATTGCTCGAAGGTGAATATGGTCAGTCGGACATTTGCCTGGGTGTACCTGTTGTTTTAGGAAGAAACGGTTGGGAAGAAATCATCGATTACAAACTGACCGATGAAGAACAAGCTGCCTTCAACAAATCGGCAGATGCCGTTCGGAATATGAACGGTGTACTAAGTACGCTGAATATTGGCGTGTAATTGACGTACATAGACATAGAAAAAGCCTGCTAATTCGCAAATTAGCAGGCTTTTTCTATTTTGATCCAACTATATACAAGCTATTGTATCTATGCAGTACTGGGATTAGAATTGCTTAACAAAAACTAATCTGGCTTAAAAATCACTAATCGGTAGCTGCACCTGAACCATCCGGAATAAGCTTGCTTTAGTAAAGATAGAGAGGCTGTTTTCGACAGGATTTACAGGATGAACAGGATTTCTTCGATTTCGTAAAATCCTGTTCATCCTGTAAATCCTGTCGAAAAGAAATAAGCATTTTATGGAGAATTACAGTATTATTCTATTTCTGTTGGCGGTCATGATCGGCCTGTCGGCAGTGGCCGATAAGATTCGTTTACCTTATCCTATCCTTCTGGTAACGGCGGGAATTGCCGTCGGATTCATTCCGGGAATGCCCAAAATCGAGCTTGACCCTGACATAGTCTTTCTACTTTTTCTACCACCAATGCTGTACGATGCCGCCTTTAATATTTCCTGGCGGGAATTCAAAAAGAACATCAACACGATTTCCTCGTTAGCCTTTGCGTTGGTCTTTCTAACCGCGAGCGGAATTGCTATTACAGCCTATTTCCTGATTCCGGGCATGACCTGGCCACTGGCGTTTGTATTAGGCGCGATTCTGTCGGCTACCGATGCTGTAGCCGCTATGAGTATTACCAAAGGCTTAGGCTTATCACACAAAACGCTGACCATTTTAGAAGGTGAAAGTCTGATCAACGATGCTTCCGGCCTGATTGCCTATCGCCTATCAGTGGCTGCTGTTGCGGGCAGTTCATTCGTATTCTGGAAGGCTGGCTTACAGTTTTTACTGCTCATTGCGGGAGGTTTTCTGGTTGGGGCAGCGCTAGGCCGAGTGATGGGGTTTCTCCTGGAACGGCTTCCCAACAATAAACTGGTAGCTATCAGCTTCACCTTATTGATGCCATTTGTTGCCTATTCGGCAGCGGA